>BSNO01000001.1 GCA_030160035.1 Rhizobium albus
CCCTCCGCTGCGACAACGGTGCCCGACGTGCACCTGAGCCAGCATCGCGGCGAAGGCGGGCCAGGGACTCCCCAGTCATGGCCGAAGCTGACGCCGCAGGGTCATGAAGCGCTACTTTGCAAAAAATTCACTTCGCGTTCAGGCTGACCTGTGTACGCGTTGTGACGGTCAATTCATGGGTGTCACGATGCGTCGTCTTTCAATTCTGATCGCAGCTTCCCTCTTCTGCTTTTCTCCCGTCAGCCAAGCGGTTCTGGCTCCGCCTGCTCTTGCGCAGGGTCGCTTCGTGGAGCGGGAGGTCGTTCGTTACATTGTACGACCGGGCGACACGATGTCCTCGATCGCTCGCAGCGCCGGCATTCCTCTCTCGGAGCTCCAGTTCCTGAACCGGGGCGTGGATCCGCGCTTCCTTCGGGTCGGGCAGACAATCTATTTGCCGGCGGATGCGCCGGTGGCGCAGCTTTCGCTGACGTTGGATCAGTCCAGAGGGCGGATTGATGATGATGTCGCGTTGCGTGGGGCGGGCTTCGAGCCCGGGAGCCGGGTCCAGATCATGGCCGGCGATAGCCCCTATCGCCTTCAAGTGATCGGAAATGCCCGTGCCGATCGACGCGGCGGCGTCAACATTGCCGTCGGCTTGCCGAATTGGGCCCGCCCCGGACAACAGGTTTTTTTCGGGCTGCAGAGCCGAGACGGCCGAGCGCGCGCAGTGGCTGACGCCTATCAGGTGATCGGCCGCCCGAGCAGACCCGAGCGGCCGCTCTTTTCCGTTTCCGGCACGCTCACGCGGCAGGGTGTGGAATGCCCCACGATGCGCGGGGACGATGGTCGAACCTATTCGCTTGCCGGAGACATTCGCGGCTTCTATCCGGGCGACCGTGTCACGGTCGATGGTGTCATCGTGGAGATGTCGATCTGCCAGCAGGGCACGACCATCGACGTTCGGCGCGTGACGCCGTCACAGTGATCTGAGGCTGAGACCATCGATGAACGAGGTGGTGTTTCGGGCGACTGTCGCAGGCGTCGTTCCCGATCACTGCGGTTTCATCGTGCGGTAGACGAATGCACCCGGCGTGGCGGCGCCGTCGCTGGCGGCGGCCGTTTCCAGCATCGGGCGCAGGGGCGAGCGGATGCAGACCGGATCCGTTGCCGCCGCATCGCCGGCGAGCGCCATCGCCTGGCAGCGGCAACCCCCGAAATCGATGTGTTTTCGTTCGCAGGACCGGCATGGCTCCTGCATCCAAGCGTCGCCGCGAAATGCGTTGAAGGCGTCTCCGCGATACCAGATGTCGGCCAAGGGTCGCTCGCGGACATTGTCGAAGCGCAGCGACGGGATCGTCGAGGCGGCATGGCAGGGGAGCACCTCGCCGGATGGTTCGACATTGAGGCCGATGCGGCCCCAGCCACCCATACAGGCCTTCGGGTATGTCGAGTGGTGGTCGGCCGGGACGTAGTCGATGACGAGAACGCCCTTCAACCGCTCGCGCGCGGCCGCAACGGTCGCATTGGTGCGTTCCACCTGCTCCTGGGTCGGCATCAAGGCTTCCCGGTTGCGTTCGGCCCAGCCGTGAAACTGCACCGTTGCAATTTCGATGCGTCGTGCGCCCAGACGAACGGCGAGATCGAGCATCTCGTCGAGCTGGTCCATGTTCTGCTTGTGGCAGACTGCGTTGACAGTGAGCGGAATGCCAGCCTGCCTGACCCAGTCGGCGACGGCCATCTTGCGCTCATACCCTCCCCTGTAGCCGCCAACATGATCGGCCATCGTCGCGTTGGCCCCCTGCAGCGAGAGCTGCACGTGGTCGAGCCCCGCATCCGACAATTGCTGCACCCGCCCTTCCGTGAGGCCGACGCCGGAGGTGATGAGATTGGTATAGAGGCCCAGATTGGCCGCGGCTTTGGTCAGGTCCACGAGATCGCGCCGCGAAGCGGGTTCGCCGCCTGAGAGATGCAGGTGCAGGATGCCGAGTGCGGCCGCTTCCGCAAACACCCGGATCCATTCCTCGGTCGTCAGTTCCTCGCGCAGACCCGTCAATTCGAGCGGGTTGGAACAATAGGGGCAGGCCAGCGGACAGCGATGCGTCAATTCGGCCAGAAGCGCCATGGGCGGCAGAATGCGGGGTGTTTCTAACGGCGCCGCGGTTGTCCGTTCTAGGGACTGGATGGCTGTCATGAGAGAATCTCCAGCATGCGTCGATCGGAGAGCTCCTGCACGAAGGCAATCACGTCTCCAGCGATCTGGTCGCGCGGTGCGCCGAACTCTGCCGCGAATGCATCGGTGATCGCGTCGATCGATCGAGCGCCATCGAGGGCGTGGACGATCTTCACTGCGATCTCGTCCAGAGCCATGGCGCGTTCTGGCGCGAGCAGCACCTGCTGGCCGCGCACCGCATCGTCGCGCAGCCGCACGCCGCGCGCAAGCTTTGCGATCGTCGCCCCGTCGATCCGCGCGGCAGATGTTTCGCCATTCATTGGGCGGCTCCTTGGTACTGAGCGCTTTCCCGCACGCCCGTTTCTCCATCCCATCCACCGGGTGGAATGCGTGCCGGCGTGACATAGGCGGAATGCAAGGCGTCGAGCTGCGACCAGAGCACGTCGGTCTTGAAGGTCAGGGCCGCAGCAGCGGCATCCTGGTTTTCCAGCGTGTCCGCATGGTCGAGAACGTAGGCGAGGCCGAAGGCAACATCCTTGGGTGCTTCGTTCAAGCGCGTTCGGAAGTAGGAAAGTGCCGCATCGTCGGCGAAGGCATAGTGTTCGAGCAGACCGGCGATCCGCTGGCTGTGGATCTTCGGTGCAAACAGTTCTGTCAGCGATGCGGCGACGGCCTCCAGCATCGGCTTATCCCGGACGAACGCCACATACGCGTCCACGGCAAAACGCGTGGCGGGCAAAACGCCTTCGGTTGAAGCCACATAGGCCGGATCGAGACCGACGGCTTCTGCAAGTCTCAGCCAGCGTCGAATGCCGCCGCCTTCGGCGACGCCGCCATCGTGATCTTCGATGCGGGAGCGCCAAGCGCGGCGCAGGTCGGGATCCGTGCAGCGCGAGAGAAAGGCGGCGTCCTTCATGGGGATGCGGCTTTGGTAATAATAGCGGTTGATCACCCAGGCGCGCACCTGGGTCATCGTGCACTGGCCGCCGTGGAGGATGCCATGGAATGGATGTTTGTCGTGGTATCGAGTCTCGCCAATTGCCCGGAGGCGCGCTTCGAAAGTTTCTCGCGGCTGCGCCGTCATGTCAGATGAACCTCCATCCCGTCATATCCGATTTCGTAGCCCGCCTGTTCGGCTGCGCGTCGCTCGGGTCCCTGCTGCCACACCGGATTGGTGTTGTTGATATGCACATAGATGGTGCGCCCGATGGCCAGACCCTTCAAGGCATCGATGCTGCCTCCTTCGCCAGACATCGGCATATGCCCCATGCGGCGGCCCGTTTTGAGACCGGTGCCGGCACGCGCCATCTCGTCGTCGTGAAAGACCGTGCCGTCGAAGAAGAGGAGATCGGCGCCTCGGATGCGATCGGTTAGCCGGTCGGTCAGGCGGCCGCAGCCGGGAATGTAGTAGATCCGCTTGCCCGAGCCCTTCAGCTCGACCCCGACCGTCTGCTCACCTTCCAGAGCCGTTTCCGGGTTCTCGCCCTCCATGAAAAGCGGCAGCTTGCCCGGAACGGCGAAGAGCGTGGCTTCGATGCCGTTGACCAAGGGAAAAGGCTGATCCAAGGCGACCGTGATGCGCTCGACGCAGTTCGGGTCGAGCACCTCGAACACGGGGTTCGCCGCCAGGATGTCTCCGATGGCCGTTGTCGTGAACAAGCGGAAGGGCTGTTTTTCCCGCAGGATCAACAGACCGGCGATGTGATCGATATCGCCATTCGTCACGAGCACGCTGGCGATCGGCGTGTCCCTCAAGGCGCGGGGATGCAAGACCGGATTGGCTTCGATCTGCGACCTGATATCCGGAGAGGCGTTGAGAAGCGCCCAGTCATGCCCGTTGGCAGTGACGGCAAGCGAGGACTGCGTCTGCGGGCGGAGCCCGCTATTCGGGTCGCGTGCCAGCCGGCAGTTCGGGCAGCCACAGTTCCACTGCGGCAGTCCGCCGCCAGCTGCCGCTCCCAGGACGAGTGCACGAATGTCGTTGTTGTTTTCCAAATCCTCCTCCGCGATGCTACGCAAGCCAACACCATGCCTTGCGTAGCAACAAGCAGGGAAGAGGCAAACAGGTTCTTTAGTATCCAGCCTCGCAAGCTGAGCTCTTATTGCATTGCAGCATTTGCGTTGCTGCAATGATCCGATCAGGTACGAAGGTACTATGGCCGGCGGGGCCGGCACCATTGCAATGTACTTGCCGTAGTGTTGGAATAGCTTCTGCCAACGTGGCAGTCCACGTTCACTGAATTGGAGGAAACATGACCTGGCGTGCACCGAAATTCATCGAAGTCAGCTGCGGAATGGAAATCAACCGCTACGCACCGGCGGACGGTGACGAACCCGTCCTGTTCTAGGAAACCGATCCGGCCCGAGGCGCTTTCAGAAGCAAGTTCTCCGGCCAAATGATAGAGCGCAGGCTGCATGGCCTGCGCTCTTTTTCGTTGAAGAAGCGCCTACACGCGACAATCCTCTGCAACTGGACGCGGAGGAATCGTGCGCTGGCGTAGACCATGTCGCAAGCTGCCCAGAGAGCGCCGAGCAACAATCTTCCCTTGAGAGGGCTGGGTTATAGTCTCGCTCTTGGGCCAGAAACAGGAGCTAGTCGAGAACCCAGAACGCGCCATTCAGTCGCTTCGATGCGCCTTCCGCCTCATGCCGCTTGAACGGGGTCACCGCTCGCGGCCCAGCCGGGATGACGCGGAAGGCCGTCGTCGGGGATCGTCACCATGGGATGCTTGGAGTTGACGAAGACCCAGCGGTCAGGCTTGCCACCGACATCCGTGTCCCGATCTATCGTCGGTACATGGATCAACAGATGGTCCGGGAAAGCGTCGACATAGAGAAACATGTGGCAGCCGCAATCGGCACAGTAGCGGCGGTGGCACGTGGGTTTCGTGTCGATATTGCGGATTTTTTCCTCGCCGGCTGTGATCGTGAAGGCGTTGCGCTCGACCACGGCGATCAGGGCGAGGGCACCGCCGCACGTATCGGTGCAATCGGTACAGAGGCAGAAATGCACCTCTGCCGGCTCCTTGTTGTATTCGAACCGCACCGGGTTGCTGTCGCAACGGCACCCGCCTCGCGCAAGTATGGCCATCTGTCTGTCTCCTCCAAATCTAAGGTGAATCCGGCCGCACGGCCCCGATGAAGCGAAGCCGCAGGCGGTATCTCGATGCTGGGTACTGTCAAAAATTCAGCAAAATCATTGCTGCGGTCGCGCCAAGGCGCGGCAGCAAGAAACGAACCGTGAATGCGATTAGATTGGGCCGAATTTTTCCATCCCGCCTCAGGCGCAACAATAGTACTTACGGCCTGCCAAGCAACGCTCCTTCGGACGAGCTCGTCTGCTACCAAATGCTTCCTGGTTGCAGTGCGAACTCCTAATAATGCATTGCACAAAGACGTTCGGTCTGATGCTCCAGTACTTCGCAGTACTAACGTTCTATCGACACAGCCTGGGGCGCCATCCAAAATTTCCAGACTGCGCCGAGCCTAGCCTGGGCGTCAGTGCCCGTGTCGGCAGCAACAAGGCCGGTCGCGAGGCGTGACGGGAGGACGATCAGATGGGGATGGAGGATATGAAAAAATTCGGATTGATGGCGGCTTGTTCGGTGCTGGCTCTGGCCGCTACGACATCGCTTGCCACTGCGAACGACGAACTTGTCGAGATGCAGCAGAATGCCAAAAACTGGGTGATGCAGCTCGGCAATTACTCCGCCACGCGCTACAGCGAATTGGAGGAGATCAACAAGGATAACGTCGGCGATCTTCAAGTCGCGTGGTCTTTCTCCACCGGCGTCCTGCGGGGCCATGAAGGTGGCCCGCTCGTCATCGACGGCGTGATGTATGTTCACACGCCATTCCCCAACAAGGTCTTTGCGCTCGATCTCAACGACAATGGCCGGATCATCTGGCGCTACGAGCCCGAGCAGGACCCGAACGTCATCCCCGTCATGTGCTGCGATACGGTCAACCGTGGCGTGGCCTATGGCGACGGCAAGATCATTCTTCACCAGGCCGACACGAACGTGGTCGCGCTCGATGCCAAGACGGGCGAAGAGCTTTGGAAGACGCAGAATGGCGATCCTTCCAAGGGCGAAACCGGCACGATGTCGCCGCTGATTGCGGGCGACAAGGTGCTTGTCGGCAATTCCGGCGGCGAGTTCGGTGTCCAGGGCCACATGACGGCCTACAATCTGGAGACGGGTGAACAGGAATGGCGTGCCTATTCCGTCGGGCCGGACGACCAGATCCTTCTCGATCCGGAGAACACCACCCATCTCGGCGAACCGGTCGGCGAAAACTCGAGCGTCGACACCTGGGAGGGCGACCAGTGGCAGCTCGGCGGCGGCACCGTGTGGGGCTGGGTATCCTACGACCCGGAACTGAACCTTGTCTATTACGGCTCCGGCAACCCCGGCACCTGGAACCCGGCGCAACGGCCCGGCGACAACCGCTGGTCGATGACGATCTTCGCACGTGATCTGGATACCGGCGTTGCCAAGTGGGTCTACCAGATGACGCCCCACGACGAGTGGGACTATGACGGCGTCAACGAAAATATCCTCGTCGACATGGAAATCGACGGTGAGCAACGGAAGGTCCTGTTCCACCCCGACCGCAACGGTTTTGCCTACACGCTCGATCGCGAGACGGGCGAGCTGCTTGTGGCGGCGAAATACGATCCCGCGGTCAACTGGGCGACGGAAGTCGTCATGAACGAGGACGACGAGCAGTACGGTCGGCCGCAGGTCGTTGCCGAATACTCCACTGCCCAGAACGGTGTCGACGTGAATTCGGAAGGCATCTGCCCAGCCGCACTCGGCACGAAGGACCAGCAGCCTTCGGCCTACTCGCCGGAAACCGGTCTCTTCTACATTCCGACGAACCACGTCTGCATGGATTACGAGCCTTTCCAGGTTTCCTACACAGCGGGCCAGCCTTACGTGGGCGCAACCCTGTCGATGTATCCAGCCCCTGACAGCCACGGTGGCATGGGCAACTTCATCGCCTGGGACGCGGCCGCCGGCGAAATCGTCTGGTCGGTGGAAGAACCGTTCTCGGTCTGGTCGGGCGCCTTGGCGACGGCTGGCGACATCGTGTTCTACGGCACGCTCGAAGGGTACCTGAAAGCTGTCGACATGGAGACGGGTGAGGAGCTCTACCGCTTCAAGACGCCGTCCGGGATCATCGGCAACGTCAACACCTATGAGCATGACGGCAAGCAGTATGTGGCCGTGCTCTCGGGCATTGGCGGCTGGGCGGGCATTGGCCTTGCCGCAGGTCTGACGGAAGGTACCGACGGTCTGGGTGCTGTGGGCGCGTATCAGTCGCTGTCCGATTACACCCAGCTTGGCGGCCAGCTGACGGTGTTCAGCCTCCCGAGCGAATGATGGCAGCAAGCGTCCTGCATCGTTCCTGAACATCGCGCGGCCCGGTCGTTTTTACCGGGCCGCGAATCCAGTTGGAAGACTTCCTCATGATCGCCTGCTCGATCCGAAGGAAGCTCAAAGACCATCCCGAGGAGATCCTGATGAACTATCTGATGTCGGCCGCCACCGGCTTTTGCGGCGCGATGCTGCTCTTTACAGCCGCATCCCTTGCCCCCGCCCAAGCCCAGGATGAGGCAGTCGATTGGGAAGACAAGCCTTACATCGTCGAGGACGGGAAGGTGGATTACGGCACCTACAATGGCTTTCGCCGGTATCACAACACCTGCCACACCTGTCACGGTCCGGACGGCATGGGCAGCACATTCGCGCCCGCCTTGGTGAATTCGCTGAAGGACATGTCCTATGCGGACTTTGCCGCGACCGTCGCCAATGGCCGCAGTTCGAGTGGCGCCAGCGGCAACTCGGTCATGCCTGCCTTCGGGGACAATGTCGACGTCATGCTCTACATCGACCACATCTACGCCTACCTGAAGGCACGTGCCGACGACGCCGTGGGGCGTGGTCGTCCCGATCGTATCGATCCCGAGAACGATCCGGTCTTCCAGGAATGGCAGGCGAACCAATGACCGGCCGGCTCCATCCAACCGGGTCCATTCTTGCGCTTTCTTTCATGATCGCAGCGATGGGTCTCGGACAAATTGGAGCCAAGGCGCAAACCCCGCCGGACACGACGCCGGGCGGGATGGGGTCGATCGGCGCCCAGCAGGGGAGCTTCGGCCGCTCGCTGCTGGGTGAGATCGTCGACCGGACCCGGCTGAGAGTGTGCGCCGACCCAGGCAATCTCCCTTATTCGAACGACAAGGGTGAGGGGTTCGAGAACAAGATCGCCGAGTTGATCGCAGATGAACTTGGCGTACCGATCGAATATACCTGGTTTCCGCAAACGGTTGGTTTCGTGCGCATGACGCTCGGAGCATCGCGCTGCGATGTCGTCATCGGCGTGGCGACCACCAATGAACTCATGCAGAACACCAATCCCTATTACCGCGCCGCCTACATGATCGTGCACAGGGCGGATCTTGTGCTGCCTTCGGGCGATCTGGATGATCCGGCCTTCGACAATCTTAGAATCGGCATTCAGCCGGGAACGCCGGGTGCGACCACAGCGGCGCGTTACGGCCATCTCGATCAGTCCAAGCACTACCCGCTCATCGTCGATACGCGGATCGACAAGCCAGCCCGAGACATGGTGCAGGATGTGGCGGATGGCGATACCGATGCGGCGCTCGTGTGGGGGCCGCTTGCCGGATATTGGATCCAGCAGATCGATCCGAACCTCGTGATGGAGCCACTTCAGGCAGCACGCGGCACGGAGCGCGTCGACTACCGGATCTCGATGGGAATCCGGCATGGTGAGAACAACTGGAAGGATCAGCTCAACGCGATCCTGATGGAGCACAAGGCCGACATCGACGCGATCCTGCAGTCCTATGGCGTGCCTCTCCTCGACAATGCCGGCAAGCTGATCCTGCCTATGACGCTGCCCGCCACTGCAGACCCGGCACAAGAGCCCGATGATGCAGGGGGCAGCGAGCCGCAGGCTGGCGCTCAGCAACGCTCCGAGATCGGAAGCGAGGGCGACCAAGACGCCAATGGCCAGACGGCTGCCGAGGCCGAACCGTACCGTATGGACAATTATCGTGCCCCGGTTCCCGATGGCGTCGCAGGCGCTCGGACCATCGACGTCGCCGCCATGCATGCGCTGGTTGGGTCGGACGATGTCGTGCTGATCGACGTGATGCCGGCACCACCTTTGCCTAACGATCGGCCGGATGACAGCGTGTGGCGCGAGCCCGAACGGGAAACCATTCCGGGTGCCCATTGGCTTGCCAATATGGGCTACGGGAAGCTGCAACCCGGCGAGGACGCGGCGTTTCACGCGAAGCTCGACGAACTGGCGGGACCGGACGCTGAGAAGGGCCTCGTGTTCTTTTGCGAGCGCGATTGCTGGATGTCGTGGAATGCCGCCAAGCGCGCGGTGGAATACGGGTTCACCGACGTAGCCTGGTTTCCCGATGGGGTGACGGGGTGGGTTGAGGACGACGGTGCGCTGGAGAGCGTGCGTCCATGGCGACCGGACCTGTCAGCTGCAACGATCCACTGATGGCAGCGCATCTACATCGCTGGCCGCCGATCAGCAGTTTCGACGGCATGATCGGGCAGGCGGTGCGCGGCGGTGAGTCCACGCGCCGGCAGTTCGTCTGCCGCTCGGCGATGCTTGCGCTTCTTTCGTCATGCTGTCCGTCGAGCAGCGCTGCGCTTGCCCGCCAATCCGATCTGCCGTTTCAGGAAATCGAGGACGGGATCCATGTGCGCTACGGCCTCCAGGAAGCGATGACTGCGGACAATCATGGGGCGATCGCGAATATCGGCTTCATCATCGGAGATGAGAGCGTTGCGGTCGTCGACACGGGCACGACATACGCGCAAGGCGAGTCGCTGATGGCAGCGGTTCGCCACGTGACGGACAAGCCCGTGAGCCACGTGATCGCGACGCATGTTCATCTCGATCATTGTTTTGGACACGGCGCCTTTGAAGACGCGGCACCCGTCTTCATCGGTCATCATCGGCTGCCTGGAGCGCTCTCCGAGCGCGGCGATTTTTATCTGGAGCAGATCAAGACACTGTCGCTGGATGGTGCCGAGACGCGGGTCGTTCAGCCCGGCTTTCTTGTCGACGATGCTGCGGAAATCGATGTCGGAGGGCGCAAGCTCCTGCTCAAGGCGTGGCCGGCCGCGCATACGGACAACGATCTGACCGTCTTCGACACCCGGACCGGACTGCTATGGGCAGGCGACCTGCTTTTTGTGGATCGGATACCGATCGTCGACGGCAGCATCAATGGCTGGATCGACGTTCTGGATGAGTTGATGCCGGGCGATGTGTCCCAAGTGATGCCGGGTCATGGGGCGCTTGGATCCGGCCGCGAAGCGATCGAGCAGCAGAAGGCCTATCTCGTTTCGCTGCGCGACGGCGTACGCGCGGCGATCGCGGACGGACTTGACATGACCGAGGCGGTGGCAGAACTCGCTGATCTCGCTGGGCCGAATTGGCTATTGCGGGACGAGGGGCACGGGCGCAACATCATCGCAGCTTATGCGGAACTGGAGTGGGAATGATGAAACTTTCAACCTCCCTTCGCTTCGCGATTTCGGCCTGGTTGCTCCTGCTCGTTATCCTGGTGATGCCGGCCGGGCATCCGGCGCTGGCTCAGGACAACAAAGCGTGGACCGAGATCCGGTCCGAGCTTTACGGCGATGACCGCACCATTCATGACGGCAGCGGGTTGCTCGAGATCGAAGCCCCCGATCGCGCCCAGGACGCGGCGCTCGTGCCGATCAGCATCAAATCGATGATCGGCCCGGATGACGAGCGCTACATCAAGTCGTTGACGATCGTGATCGACGAAAACCCGGCGCCGGTTGCGGGCACATTCCATTTCTCCCGCGCCAACGGCATCGCAGACATCGCCACGCGCGTTCGCGTCAATGCCTATTCCACCATCCGGGCGATCGCCGAGATGGATGATGGCCAGCTCTACATGGCGGAGACCTTCGTCAAGGCATCGGGCGGCTGCGCTGCGCCGGCGACGAAGAACAATGCCCAGGCGATGGCGCGGCTGGGCGACATGCGCATGCGGCAGATTGGCGAGTGGGAGGTCGACCAGCCGGCAGAAGTTCAGCTGATGATCAGCCATCCCAATTTCAGCGGTCTTCAGACCGATCAGGTGACGCAGCTCTGGATTCCGTCCCACTATGTCAACGACCTGGCAGTGTCGATCGATGGTCAGGAAATACTGACATTCGAGGGCGACATCTCGATCAGTGAGAACCCGAGCTTCAATTTTTTCGTGATGCCGCAAGGTGAAGGTGAGCTGACGGCTCGTGCCACCGATACCAAAGGAAACGTCTTCGAGCACAGCTGGCCGTTGCGCATGGGATCCGCCTCGTGACGTCGATCCCCGTGCGCTTCACGCTGGTATGGCTGCTTCTGCTCGGCTCGATTAATCCGGGTCTGGCCGCAGAGGACAAGAAGCTCGCGATTTTCACCTTCGAGCTTTACGACACGAGTCTGGAAGGCGAAGTGCGTGGGGCCGACCCGGCCGAAGCGGCACGACTGGAGATGATCACCGACCTGCTGCGCGATGCCTATCGCGACCAGGGTGGGTATGAGCTGGTCGACACGGATGCGATGCAGGAGCGGCTGGCCACCATGCCGAAGCTGCGCACCTGCAATGGCTGCGAAAGCCGGCTGGCGCGCGAATTGGGCGCCGACCAGGTGGTCACCGGTTTCGTGCAGAAGATCTCGACGCTCATCCTCAGCCTCAGCATGTCGGTGCATGATGCGGAGACAGGCGATCTGCTGCGCAAATACAATGCCAGCATCCGCGGCAACACCGATGAAAGCTGGGCCCATGGCGTGCGCTATCTCATTCGCAACCAGCTCTTCGAAGAACAGCAATAAGGGAAGGGCGGTCTGCAGGTATGACTGAAACGGCGCAGCCGCCGACGGCACTTTCGGTTCGCAACATCTCCTACAGCTACGGCAAAAAGCCTGCGCTGAACGACATCAGCTTCGATCTCGCGCCTGGCAAGGTGACGGCACTTCTCGGCCCGAATGGCGCCGGCAAGACGACGCTGTTCTCGCTCATCACCGGGCTCTTCGATTGTCGAGAAGGGGAAGTCGTGATCGCGGGGCATCCGTTGCGCCGCGATCGGTCGGCGGCGCTGTCGTCGCTCGGGATCGTCTTTCAGGCGCAGACGCTGGAACTCGATCTCACCATCGACCAGAACCTCCGCTACTTCGCGGCGCTGCGCGGCTTGACACGGCATCAGGCGAAGGATCGCATCGACATGCTTCTGGTGGCGATCGGACTCGAGGGGTTGAACAAGACCAAGGTGCGCAAGCTGAGCGGCGGGCAAAGGCGACGCGTGGAGGTGGCCCGCGCGCTTCTCGATCATCCGGCCCTGCTGCTGCTCGACGAACCGAGCACAGGGCTCGATATCGCGACGCGGCGTTGGCTCATCAAGCATGTTCACGAGCTTGCCCGAGACGAGGGGATGACGGTTCTGCTGGCGACGCATCTGGTCGACGAGGTGGCGGACGAGGATGACGTCATCGTGCTCGACAAGGGCCGGATCGTCGCGGCTGGACAAGTGGACGCCATCGTCGCGTCGGCCGGTGCGGCCAATCTGGACGAGGCCTTCACCCGGATGACGGCACATGAAGCGGTCCGCGCCGCATGAAGAGCGGACATGCAACACGTGCATTCTTCGCCATCCTCTCGCGCGAAATGCTGCGCTTCCTGCAGCAGAAGGGCCGCTTCTTTTCCGCGCTCGTGCGACCGCTGATCTGGCTGATCGTTTTCGCTGCCGGCTTTCGGGCGGCGCTCGGCCTCTCCATCATCCCGCCCTACAAGACCTACATCACCTATGACGTCTATGTTGTGCCGGGGCTGATCGGGATGATCCAGCTTTTCGCCGGCATGCAGAACTCGCTGTCCATGGTCTATGATCGCGAGATGGGTTCGATGCGGGTGCTCTTGTCGACGCCGCTGCCGCGCAGCTACCTGCTTCTGGCGCGCATGCTGTCGGGAACGTTCGTGTCGATCATCCAGGTGTATGCGTTCGTCATCATCGCCATGCTGCTCGGCACGCGGTTGCCGGTGGCCGGGCTGATCATGATGTTTCCGGTGCTGATCCTGACCGGCATGACGCTGAGCGCGCTCGGCATGTTCCTGTCGTCATGGATCAAGCAGCTGGAGAACTTCGCGGGCGTCATGAATTTCCTCATCTTCCCGATGTTCTTCATGTCGTCGGCGCTTTATCCGCTCTGGCGCATGCGCGAAGGCAGCGTCACGATCTACGAGCTCTGTCTGCTCAATCCGTTCACCTATGTGGTGGAACTCATCCGGTTCACGATCTACCGCGAGCCGAACCTGATGGCGCTCGGCATCGTCGTTGCGACATTCCTGGTGTTCGGCATCGCGGCTTTGGTCGGTTACACGCCAGCCCGGGGCGGACCGACGGCGGGCAGGGGAGGTTGAGGTACCTCAATCTACCCGCCGGAGCCCTGCTGCAGGATATGCGCGTGGTGGCGCAGATGATCGTCGATAAACGTTGCGACGAAGAAATAGGAATGGTCGTAGCCCGCCTGCATCCGCACTTTCGCCGATTGTCCCCGGGCCTTCAAAGCGTCGATGAAGCGTTCGGTTTGAAGCTGCGTCTGCAGGAAGGGATCATCAGTGCCCTGATCGATGAGGATCTGCGTGGGAAAACCGCGATCGCGCAGCAGCAACGTGGCGTCGTATTCGCGCCATGCAGCTTCGTCGGGGCCCAGATAGGCGGCGAACGCCTTCCGCCCCCATGGCACGGCGCTCGGCGCGACGATCGGTGAGAAGGCTGAAACCGAGCCGTAGCGCTCGGGATGGCGCATGGCGATCGTCAGGGCACCGTGGCCGCCCATGGAATGGCCCAGTATCCCGCATTTTCCTCGGATGACCGGAAATGTGCATTCGATCAACCGCGGAAGCTCGTCGGCGACATAGCTGAACATCTGGAAATGATCGGACCAGGGGGCTTCGGTGGAATCGACGTAGAAGCCGGCGCCTTGGCCGAGTGCATCGTCGTCGCTGTTCGGAACACGGTCGCCGCGCGGGCTCGTATCGGGCGTGACGATCATCAGCCCCAGTTCCGAGGCCATGCGCTGTGCGCCCGCCTTCACCGTGAAGTTCTCTTCGGTGCAGCTGAGGCCGGAAAGAAAATAGACGACCGGGACGGTTCCCCGTTCGATGGCGGGTGGCAGGTACACGCTGACGCGCATGGGGGTGCCCGTGGCGGCGCTGTCGTGGATCAGCGTCAGTTGTTGCCCGCCGAACGACGACGCACGGGAGAGCTCCTGGAAAGGCCTGCGGCGAACGTCGCCAGCGATGGCGACTGGCTGGCTTTGGCGTTGATCGACGTCCATCGCAGACTTCCTCGTCCGGACCCTGTCGGTTCGACCGTCAGAAGACCACAACGCTTCTGATCGACTTGCCCTCGTGCATCAGATCGAATGCCGTGTTGATCTCCTCGAGCGGCATCGTGTGGGTGATCAGATCATCGATGTTGATCTTGCCCTCCATGTACCAGTCGACGATCTTGGGTACGTCGGTCCGGCCTCGCGCGCCGCCGAATGCGGTGCCTTTCCAGACCCGCCCGGTGACAAGTTGGAACGGTCGCGTCGCAATCTCCTTGCCTGCTTCCGCCACACCGATGATGATCGATTGTCCCCACCCGCGGTGGCAGCATTCCAGCGCCTGGCGCATGACGTTGACGTTGCCTGTGGCGTCGAACGAGAAGTCGGCGCCGCCATCCGTCAGATCGACGATCGCCTGCACGACCTTGTCCTGGCCGACATCGTTGGGATTGACGAAGTCCGTCATACCGAACTTGCGGGCCATCTCGACCTTTGCGGGATTGAGATCGACGCCGATGATCTTGTCGGCGCCCACCATGCGGGCGCCCTGGATGACGTTGAGACCGATGCCGCCGAGGCCGAAGACGACGACATTGGCGCCCGGCCAGACCTTGGCGGTGTAGATGACTGCGCCGATACCTGTGGTGACCCCGCAGCCGATGTAGCAGATCTTGTCGAAGGGCGCGTCGGCGCGCACTTTTGCCACCGCGATCTCCGGCAGAACGGTGAAGTTGGAGAAGGTCGAGCAGCCCATGTAGTGGAAGACCGGACCGCTCTCGCATGCGAAGCGGCTCGTGCCGTCCGGCATCACGCCCTGGCCCTGGGTCGAGCGGATCGCGGTGCAGAGGTTGGATCGCTGCGAGAGGCAGGTTTTGCAGTTGCGGCATTCCGGCGTGTAGAGCGGGATGACGTGGTCGCCCACCTTGACGGATGTCACCCCGGCGCCGACTTCGCGCACGATACCCGCGCCCTCGTGACCGAGGATTGCCGGAAACTTGCCCTCCGAATCGAGACCCGACAGGGTGTAGGCATCGGTGTGGCAGATGCCGGTCGCCATGATCTCGACCAGGACCTCACCGGCTGACGGACCAGCCAGGTCCACCGTCTCTATGGATAGAGGCTGGTTCGCTGCCCAAGCGACTGCCGCACGCGTCTTCATGCTAATCCCCTCTTCTCGTCTCGACGCAAGATGGCAGCTTGCGATCAGTGGATTGTAGGCAGGGGCGCCGAGGGGCTAAATAGTCCTTAAGTACTTCGAAGCAGTGGATAAGCTGATCTACTGAGGCCGGTCGCATCAACGCCGCCAAGAGACTGGCGTAGTACCTTAGCACTATATCGACCGGTCGACCCCTTTGTCACATTGCCATCGGGAGATCAGGCGTATCAGCGCCGACCAATGGAGCGACAAAAGCCGGCGGGGGCCGGGCGGGAGGATTTTTGATACGACTTTGCACAACCGTCGTGCTGGCTATACTTGCCGCCACGACGGCAGCCAGGGCCGTAGACGTGGAGATCGTGTTCCTTTCACGGGATCAGGAAGAACGTCTGCCATTGTCCTTCGTCGATCCCATCGTGGAAGATCCAGGCGTGTGGGGCGCGCGGCTCGCGCTCGACGACAACAAGACGACCGGCGGGTTTCTCGGACACACCTATTCGCTGGTCGAGCGGGTTCTGGCCGCTGACGAAGACATTGCCGCCGTATTCGAGGAAGAGCGGCAAAGCGGCCGAACGCTGTTCATCTCGGATCTGCCGCGTGACGATCTGCAAGCGATCGCCGAACATCCGGAAGCCAGCGAGGCGCTTATTTTCAACGGCCGCGTCGGTGATGACGATCTGCGCATCAATGTCTGCTTTGACAATGTGTTTCACACGGCGCCGAGCCGCTCCATGCGGACCGACGCCCTGGTGCAGTTTCTCGTCTGGAAGCGGTGGCCGCGGCTTTATCTCGTGTCGGGGACGCAGGAGAACGATGTCGCGTTCGCCGACGCGATCCGGCGTTCGGCCGAAAAGTTTGGCGCGCAAGTCGTGGCCGAGAGCGACTACGCCTATTCGGCGATCTCAAGGCGTACCGATAGCGGCCACATCCAGATCCAGGATCAGATGCCTTTGGCGACACAGGAAGGCGGCGAATACGACGTGTTGGTCGTCGCCGACGAGAACGAGGTGTTCGGCGAATACCTTCCCTACAACACCTATGCCGCCCGACCGGTCGCCGGCACGCATGGGCTGGTCGCCATGTCGTGGCACCGCGTTCTGGAGCAGTGGGGATCGACGCAGATCCAACGCCGCTTCGAACAGGTGGCGGACCGATGGATGGAAGAGCGCGACTACGGCGCCTGGCTTGGGGTTCGCTCCATCGGTGAAGCGGTGACACGCCTCAACAGCGCGGATGCAGCCGAGATGCGCGCGTTCCTGCGCAGTCCGGATTTCGAGATCGGTGGGTTTAAGGGTGTCGGGCTCAGCTATCGAAGCTGGGACCAGCAGATGCGCCAGCCCGTGCTGATCGCCAACAAGCGCGTGCTTGTGTCTGCGTCACCCCAACCGGGTTTCCTGCATGAACGCACACCATTGGATAGCCTCGGCTACGACGAACCAGAAAGCGAATGCCGACTGCAATAGAAAAAACGACGTCGAAGCATTTCAACGGGAGGAATTGGGCAATGAAGAATGGTGGCAAGGTCGCGGCGCTTGCGGCGGGTGTGGGGCTGGTTGCAGGCATCTGGCCGGCCCACGCATTGACGGTGTTCGTGTCGAACGAGCAGGGCAACACGATCTCCGTGATCGATGGTGAAACGCAGGAAGTGATCAACGAAATCGCGGTCGGCAACCGTCCACGCGGGATCGCGCTCGGCCACGACAACCGGTTTCTCTATATCTGCGCCAGCGACGACAACACGATCCAGGTGATGGACACCGAGACGCTGGAACTCGTCGACACCTTGCCTTCCGGTCCCGATCCCGAACTTCTCGTCATCGCACCGCAGGGCGATCGGCTCTATGTCGCCAATGAAGACGACAACCTTGTCACCGTCATCGATCTGGAGACGCGCGAGATGATCGCCGAAATTCCGGTCGGCGTGGAGCCGGAAGGCATGGGTGTCAGCCCGGACGGGAAGATCGTGGTCAACACGTCGGAAACGACGAACATGGCCCACTTCATCGATACCGACAGTTACGAAATCGTCGGCAACGTGCTTGTCGGCCAGAGGCCGCGCATTGCTGAATTCACGTCCGACGGTTCGGAGGTCTGGGTCACGGCCGAGATCGGTGGCACGGTGAGCGTCATCGATCCGGTGGGGATGGAAGTGATGCGCGAGATCTCGTTCGAGGTCGCCGGTGTCGAGCCCGAAGCGCTGCAGCCGGTCGGCGTGAAGATTCTCGAGGATCGCAGCAAGGCGTACGTGGCGCTCGGCCCATCCAACCGCGTTGCGGTGATCGATGCGCAGACGCATGAGGTGCTCGATTACATTCTCGTCGGCCAGCGCGTCTGGCAATTGGAACTCACGCCGGACGAAACAACGCTGTATACTTCAAACGGCGTCAGCAATGACGTCACATTGATCGACACGGCGACCGACACTGCGATGGTGTCCATCCCCGTTGGGAGCTTTCCCTGGGGAATCGCTATCAAGCCGTGAGGCCATGTCGGTTTTTTGGTCTTGAGCACGGGAGGTGCCCATGACGTCGACCATCGAAATCCTGAAACGAGGCGGCGGCGCTGGCCGCCGCTCAAGGCCGCTTGTGGCTGCTCTTGGACTGGCAATCGCGGCGGCTGTTCCGAGCGCGGCCCAGGCTGCCGATGGCTCGAATCCGGATTGGCCGTGCATTCAACGCCTCGTGCCGCGCATATCCACGGCTCAGGTCTGGGCGGGGCCGGAGCCGGAACCGGCTGCCTGGGCACGCAACGAGGATGTGCGCGCCATGGCTGAACAGCTTTCGGTGCGCCGGCTGCCGATCGAGGAGGCGCGCACGCTGGTTGCCGACTATGCGCAGGCGCTGCCGGAGAGCGAACGCAACGATCAGCTCACGGCCCTTTTCGGGCGGACGCTCGAACTGATCAATCGCGACCGCGCGTCGATCATCGCCGGGATCGGCCGTTATGCGCGCAGTCAGCGGGAGCGCGCGGAACACATTCGATCGAGCCGCATCGCCGCTGCCGAAAACGCGCCCGCCACGGCCAGTGCGGACAGTGCGCCGACCGCGCTCGACTGGGAAATCCGGGTCTTCGACGAGCGCCGGCGTGCGCTGATCTATCTTTGCGAGCAACCCGTTTTGCTGGACCAGCGCGCCTTCGCGCTCGGACAAGCGATCTATTCGCACATGGTGAAAGAATGAGCGTTTTTGGACACTGTGCCTCGCTCGTCACAAGAGTCGTCTCAGGCAGGTTTGCGTTGTTGCCGGTCGGCTGTCTCTCGTTGAGCCTCGCCGCGATGACCTTTGCTGCGCCGTCGCTGGCACTGGACGGTTCGCGAGCGGAACTTGTCGAAGGGTCAGCCGGCGAGCGCGTCTACGGCGCCAACCACCTCGCTGAACTGCAAGGCTCCGGCGAACTGGTTTATGACTACACGCTTGAGGGCGACATTCTCGAAGAACCCTTCAAGGACGAGGTGCGCCTGAAGTTTGAGGAATCGGATGCCGAGGGTGGCTTCGATTTCGACATCGCCGTCTTCCCCAAGACGCGAACGCTATCGGTTTCGACGACGGCGGAGACCATCAACCCGCTGCTGCTGGTCTTCTTTCAGCGGGACGCCGATTTCATGAGCCGCAACACGGGCGGTTCGCCGCAATTCTTCCGCAGCCGCCTGCGCGACATGCTCGCACAACCGGCGCAAGCGGAGGAAGGAACGGCCGAGGTCGCCGACGACGAGATCGCCATCGAGACAGTCAGCCTCATGCCGTATGATGATGCGGACGCGGCCAGCCGCATGCCCGACTTCGCCAAGAAGCTCTATCAGATCAGCCTGTCGCCCGATCTGCCCGGCAGTGTCTACGAACTCTCAAGCGAAGTGCCGGCGATGGACGGCAGCGGTGTGCGTCTGCGCGAGACCTATCGGTTCAGGGAGCTCGTCCAATGACGCGGCGATGGCACCTCATGCTGGCGCTCTTCGCCATCGGCGCTGCAGGCACGGTTCCAAGGGCTGATGCTGCAAACGGCTATCCCACCGAGGTGGTCGCCGATTACGTGCTTGGCTGCATGGCGGCAAACGGACAGACGGCGAAGGCGCTCAGGCAATGTTCGTGCAGCATCGACGTGGTTTCGTCGCTGCTCACCTATGAGGACTATAGCGCTGCCGAAACGGTGCTGCGCATGCGGCAGGTGCCGGGCGGTGGCGAAAAGATGATGATTTTCCGTGAGACGCCGGCCAGCCAGTCGAAGGTCGATGCCTTGCGGCAGTCGCAGATAGAAGCCGAGGTCCGCTGCTTCTACTGAAGCAGGCGGGCTCGACCGTTAGGCGCCAAGATGGCTGATTGGGAACAGAGTGGCCTGGGTATTCGCGACCGGCCCCGTGCCGCGTCCCGCCCAGCCATTCGCCGCGCATGGTCCGGATCACGCATGCCGGAAGGCATTGTGGAGGAGCTCGCCACCGGCATCGTCGGCTGCGAGCCAGCGTTGATTGCGCTCTTCGTTTCGTCCGCCGCGCCTTACGATGCAGTGGTGCGTTCACTGTCCGCGAGATTTCCGGGCGTACCGTTGATCGGCTGCACGACGGCCGGGAGCCTGACGGAGCAGCGTTACGAGGCTGACGGCGCGATCGTTCTCGCCTTCGACCGCAGTGCATTTTCCTTCGAGATCTGCCTTCTGAAGAACCTCAAGCAATTCTCCATTCCGCGCGGCGGCGAGCTGATCGAGACGGCTTACTTCCGGCTGTTGCGCGAGCTGGAACAGGACCGCTCGAACCTCTTCGCGATGCTGCTGGTCGACGGGTTGTCGCGACGTGAGGAAGAGATCGCAGCGAGCGCCTACGCGGCACTCGACGAGGTGCCCGTCTTTGGCGCGTCGGCCGGCGACAACCTGCATTTCGACACGACCCAGATATTCTACAACGGGGCGATTCTCGAGGACACGGCGCTCGTCGTCATTGGTGCGTCGAACCGCCAGATCGAGGTCTTCAAGTTCGAGCATTTCCGGCCGATGGAAGAGAAGCTGGTCATCACCAGCGCTGATCCGGAACGGCGCATCGTGAAGACGATCAATGCCGAGCCCGCTGCCGAAGAATATGCGAGGCTGATCGGCGTGGACGTCTCTGCACTGACGCCTGCGGTCTTCGCCGCGAACCCGCTGCTCGCGCGGATCGGCGGCGACTATCACGTGCGCGCTATCCAAAAATCTGACGACCAGGCTGCGCTGCATTTCTTCTGTGCGGTCGATGAAGGCATCGTGCTTACGCCGGCCTCGCCCGTCGACATGCGCGACAATCTGCTGCTCAACATGGAGCAGATCTCCGATCGGCTGGGGTCGATCGAGATGGTCTTGTGTTTCGACTGTATCCTGCGGCGGCTGGAAGCGGAGCGGCTGGGGATCAAGCATGAGCTGCTGCCCATCTTCAAACGCTTCAACATGATCGGCTTCAGCACCTATGGCGAACAGTTCAAGTTTCTGCATCTGAGCCAGACGCTAACCGGGCTGGCGATCGGGGCGGCCGAATGAAACATGTCGATCCGAACCTATCCTTCGACCAGCAACTCCAGCAGGAAGTGCGGCAGCTGCGGCGCGAAAACGAGAAGCTCCGGATCATCCGTGACGCGCTGATCAGGCAGGTGGACCGCAACAACGATCTGTCGGGCCGCGTCTTTCGCACGATCGAACCGCTGATCGAGGTGGAAGGCAATGTGGAGAAGCGCATCCAGCGTCTCGCCCGCGCGATGAGCGAGGCGAAGATCGCGCGGCGCCAGCTTCGGCAAGCGATCGACTCCATTGGCGAAGGTTTCATCCTCTACGACAGGGACGACCGCATCGTCCTGTGCAACCGCAAGTACCGCGAGATCTTTCCAGAGCTCGAACATCTCCTGAAACCTGGCACGCATTTCCAGGAGATCATTCGGCACGCGGCGCGCATCGGCGTGATCGTCGAGGCGGTGACGGACCCCGATGCCTGGATCGCGAGCCGCTCAAGCAGTCACAGCGAGACGCGTTGCCAGTTCCAGCAATTGCTGAGCGACGGGCGCTGGATCCAGATCAGCGAGCGAGCGACGGAGGACGGCGGCAAGGTCACCATCGTCAGCGACATCACGCCCTTCAAGCGATTGGAGGAGACGAGCCGGCTGACCCGTATGGCGGAGCAGTCCGAGGTGCTCGCCACCACGCTCGCCAGCATTGCGCAGGGTGTCGTCGTCTTCGACGGTGCGCGTCGTTTCGTTGCCTGGAATTCGCAGGCGGCGATGCTGACCAACCTGCCCTATGTCGAGCTGCACGAGGGGACGACTGTCCGGGAACTCATCGGCCTTCTCTTAGCGCGCGGGGCGCGGATCGCCGAGGAGCGAGAAAGCGAGTTTCTCCGCTGGATCGGCCAGGTGAACAAGCGGCCGCCACTACGGCTGGAGATCTTCTATCCGGGCGGGAGAACCGTTTCCGCCAATTTCCGCGCCATGCCGAACGATGGATTCGTGGTGACGTTGACTGACGTCACGACCCAGTACCAGGCTGCCCGCATGCTCGAGCGCAGCAAGGATGAACTGGAGGAGCGCGTCAGCGAACGCACGCGCGAACTCGTGGCGCTCAACGCGGCGCTGCAGGATGAGGTGCGCCGCCACGAAGCCACCGCCGCCGACCTCGTTCGCACGCGCCGCGCCGCCGAAGCGGCGAGCATGAGCAAGACGCAGTTTCTCGCCGCCGCCAGCCACGATCTTCTGCAGCCGCTCAACGCTGCGCGGCTTTATCTCTTTGCGCTCGAAAGCGCGGCAGGGGCGCAGCCGGAAGCGGTGAAGCTGATCGACAACATCGATCATTCGCTGCAATCGACCGAACGCATTCTCGGCACGCTTCTCGACATGTCGAAGATGGATTCTGGCTGCTACGAGATCAAGCTTGCCGACGTGAAGCTCGGTGAACTGTTCGAGACGCTGCGCATCGAATTCAGTGCGCTTGCCGGGGCGCGCGGTCTCGATCTCAGGATTGTGCCGACGACGGCGATCATCCGCACGGACCCCAATCTGTTGCGCAGGATCGTTCAGAATTTTCTGAGCAACGCGATCAAGTACACGCCCTCCGGCCGCATCCTTCTTGGCACAAAGCGTGCGGGTACATCGCTGCGCATCGAGATCCACGATACCGGCCCCGGCATCCAGCCGGTCGACCGGCAGCTCATTTTCCAGGAGTTCAAACGTGCAACCGCTGCAAACTCCGACGTGACAGGCCTTGGCCTCGGGCTTGCCATCGCCCAGCGCGCGGCCGATCTTCTCGGACAGCGCATCGAGCTCAAGTCGGAAGTCGGGCGGGGATCGGTGTTTTCTCTCGTCATCAACGCGTGGCGCACCCAGGACAATTCGGGCGGCACGACGCTTGAGGGAAATATGGATGACAAAGCGCAGTTGACGGTATCGCCAACCTCGGGAAAGACGCTGATCGTGCTCGAAAACGACGAAACGGTCGCGCACGCCATGACGACGCTTTTCGACCATTGGCAGTTCGCCAGCGTGACCGGATCATCCTACGCCGAGATCGAAGCGCGGTGTGATCGCGCCTTGACGAGACCGTCCGCCATCATCGCAGATTATCATCTGAACGGCGATATCGACGGCATCGAAGCCATCGTCAGGCTGCGCGAGCGGATCGGCAGCATGGTGCCGGCGATCCTCGTCACAGCGGAGACGTCATGGGCGGTGCGCCAGCGGGCCCGGCAAAACGGCATCGAGCACTTCGCCAAGCCGGTCAAACCGGCCCAACTGCGCGCCTATCTCACCCATCTCGCGATCGACATCGAGGTCGATCAGGCACCCAGCGCCTGATCGAACATGGTGCGCTGCGCCAGAAGTACCGCCTGCATGCGCGATGGAACCTCGAACTTGCGCAGGATCGCCGACACGTGACCTTTGACGGTCGACTCACTGATCGACAGCTCATAGGCGATCTGCTTGTTCAGCAAACCTTCGCCCAGCATGCGCAAAACCACCCGCTGTTGCGGCGTAAGGCTGTGCATGGCGGCGGCGAGGTGAATCTCTTCGGCGCGCCTCGCCTCCGGACAGTGCATGTCCATGCCAGTCGTGTTCTGCGGGAAAACCGCGCCACCATCGAGCACGACGTGGATCGCTTCGAAAATGTCGCGGGGTTTGGCGGTCTTGCTGATGAAGCCGCTCGCACCCATGCTTCGAACCATCGGCATCAACCTTGTATCATCCAGGGCTGAAATCACGATGATCGGCAGGCGAGGGGCCGCCTTGCGCAGGCGCTCCAACCCGTCGAGGCCGGATGCATCCGGCAGCTTGAGGTCGAGCAAGGCCAGGTCGAGATCATGTGTTTCGATAACGGACAGAGCTTCTGCCACGGACTGAGCAGACTTCACCGCGCAGTCCGACAGACCATTGACGAGCGTCATCTCCAACGCCGCGCACACCAATGGATGATCGTCCACAACCAAGATCAGCATCCGCGCCCTCCTCCAGCGTGGTTCTGACGGTTAATGTCACAAATCAATGTGGATTCTAGGCTATTCCGGATAAGGCGCGTGGGCAACATCCATCTTTCGTCTCACACCCTTCATAGGTTGATGCCAGGAGAGGTTCGTCGAAGACTGATCCTCTCCTCCAGTATTCCGCGCTGCATGCAAAGCCAGACTTCGGCCGGGAGTAGATGATGCAACATCAGATGTGCGGGGTGGCCGGATCGGACCAGATTGGCTACTAACCGATATTGACAATTGATGTCGATATTCAGTGAAGCCCCGATTGCTTGACGCAATCGACCAATACCGACGGGAGAATATTAGTGGAGGCTCTTATAAAGCGCTTCGGGTTGCGCACGGATCCCGTCATCTTTCTCGTGTCCGCGGCACTCACCCTCATTTTTGTTGTCGTGCTCGTCGTCGCGCCGGGACCGATCGGAACCGCGTTCGAAAATGGTCGTGCGTGGATCGTCACAAATCTGGGATGGTTCTTCATCCTTGGCGTGAACGTCTGGCTGGGCTTCTTGATCTGGGCCGCGGCGAGCCGTCATGGGCACATTCGCTTGGGCAAGCGCGACAGCCAACCCGAATATTCCAATCTGTCCTGGTTCACGATGCTGTTTGCGGGCGGGATCGGCACGGTTCTCATGTTTTGGGGCGTGGCCGAGCCGATCAGCCATTTTTCCGAGCCGCCGCTGCCGGGCGTCGAGCCCTATACCCAGCAGGCCGCGCGCGACGCGATCGCGATCTCGATCTATCATCTGGGTCTGCACACCTGGACGATCTTCACGCTGCCGGGCCTGGCGTTTGCCTATTTCATCCACCGCTACGATCTGCCGGTGCGGGTGAGTTCGGTGTTCTATCCGCTGCTGCGCGAGCGCATCCATGGTCCGATCGGCAAGACGATCGACATCGCAGCCGTGCTCGGCACGCTGTTCGGTGTCGCTGTGTCGCTCGGTCTTGGCTCCTCGCAGATCGCGGCGGGCCTATCGGCGCTCTTCGGCGTGAATGACGGCGTGCCGCTGACGGTTGCAATCCTTGCGGTGCTGACGGCAGTGGCGGTCGCCTCGATCGTCGCCGGGCTCGACAAGGGCGTCAAGCTCCTGTCGAACCTGAACATCGGCATGGCCGTGATCCTGATGTTCTTCGTGCTGTTTGCGGGATCCACCTTGTTTCTCCTGCGCGGGATCGTCGAGACGTTCGGGATCTACTTCTCGAACCTGCCGCGCCTGGCGTTCTGGAACGACATGCTGGCCAACAACGATCCGAACGGCGAGGGCTGGGGCTGGCAGGGCGGCTGGACGGTGTTCTACTGGGCGTGGACCGTCACGTGGTCGCCTTTCATCGGTATCTTCGTGGCGCGCATCTCGAAGGGCCGTACCATCCGCGAATTCGTTTTCGGCGTGCTCCTGGCGCCGTCGCTCTTCACGCTGATCTGGTTTGCGATCTTCGGCTGGCAGGCCATGCAGTTCGACGGCATCGGCGTGGTGCGCGAGCAGATGGGCGAAAGCGCCGGGGCGCTGAGCCGCGCGGTCGCGGGGTCCGTGCCGCTCGCCATGTTCGCTTTCTTCGAAAACCTGCCTCTGGTGCAGTTGGTCCAGGGCTTCGCGATCGTGATCGTGGCGATCTTCTTCGCGACCTCATCGGATTCAGCGTCGCTTGTCATCGACATGCTGTGCACCGGCACGGAAGAGCCCGGTCCGGTTCGCCAGCGCGTCTTCTGGGGCGTGTCCGAAGGCCTGGTCGCAGCGATGTTGATCGTGCTTGCCGGCGAGATGGGTCTGGAGGCACTGCAGCAGGTCATTACGGTTGTGGGTCTTCCGATCTTCTGCCTCGTCTTCATGATGATCCCATCGCTCATCAAAGGGTTTTATCTCGAAGACATCGACCACGTGACGATCGGCCGGCGACCGAAGCTGACGGAGTTCTAGCCGCCGTTCAGGAGCGGTTCTCACTTGGCGTGCAGGAGTTGCCCCGGCGGTCGCCCGCAATGCCAAGCTTGATGGCGATGACATCGGCGGCGTCGGCGAGTGCCTGGTAGTGGCGTTCCCTGCCGCTTCCTTCGCGCCAGTAGACGCTGACCTCGCGGCGTTCGTCCCAGTCTTCGAATTCCAGCAGCTTCACGTCGGCTTCGCCGCGGAATTCCGATCTGGCGTAGAGCTCCGGAAAGAGCGACAGCCCCATTCCGATCGACACCATCTGTCGGATCGCATCGAGGCTGGAGCCTTCGAAATCGTCGTTGATGTGTGCGCCCGAGGCTGCTGCGAGGTGGCGCACATTTTCCAGCAGCCGGTGGCCGCGGCCAAGGGCGAGAAGCGTTTCCCCTGCAATCTCCTGAAGTTCCACTGTCCCCCGCGCAGAAAGGCCGTGCTCGGCCGGCACGCCGAGAAAGATGGTCTCTCGGCCGATCGGGCGAAACGATAGCCCCGCGCGTTCCGGAGAAGGGCCGATGCCGCAATCGAGCGTGCCGTCGGCAACCGCCGCTTCCAACGCCGCCGGGCTGTCCTCGCGGATGTAGACCTGGAGATCGGGATATTGCTCGTGCAGGCCAGGCAGGAGCCAACGCAGGAAATAAGGGCCGAAACTTGCCGGCGTGCCGATGCGCATCATGCCGCCGAGCGACGCCGCCTGTGCCGAAAGATCCTGCAGCAGATCGTCGAAGGAGGAGAGCAGCAGGCGCGCACCCTTGGCCAGGCGCTCGCCGGCCGGTGTCGGCACGACCTGCGACGAGGTACGCTCGAACAGGGTGACGCCCAGCCCTTCCTCGACGAGGGACACCTGCACCGACAGCGTCGGCTGCGAGACATGACAGCGTTTGGCGGCACGGCCGAAATGGCGAAGATCGTCCACGGCGACGATGTATTCGAGCTGACGGAAGGAGGGGCGGAAGGGCATAAGGTCTTAGTTAAAAGCTATCGTGGCGATTTCAACAATGAATTGGAGCTATCGACGAGCTTGCGGCATCTATCGGCGACAACAACGATCAGGTGAGATCATGGACCAGTTCTTGAAAGCGCTGCAGACCCACCGCGCAACAATTCAGCGCCGTATCGAGCAGGAACTCGCAAGCCCGAACCCCAACCGGTTGCGGCTCAGCGCCCTCAAGCGTCTCAGGGTCCGCTTCCGCGACCAGATCGAATTCATCGAGCGGCTGAACCGGAATGGCGACTTGGCGCGCGTTCAGGTCGTCCGCCGCCGCTCACTTCAGCCTTAAGCCTCCGCCGGCCGCTCGAGCCGATCAAGAGCCCGCAGCTTATCACCTGCCATCAGTGTGGCAGCCGGTGCGTTTGCCGCACGCATCCCTCCACGGATTTTACACATGATCGCGACCTTGTTCTCGCCGATGGTGCTTTTCTTCGGCCTCGGCGCCCTTGCTGCGATCGCGCGTTCGGACCTGACGGTGCCGGAGGCGGCCGGCAAGCTGATGGCGATTTACCTGATGGTCGCGATCGGCCTGAAAGGCGGTGTCGCCGTCGTGGCCGAAGGCGTGACGGGTGATCTTGTCGTGGCGGCGCTCATCGGCCTTGCGCTTTCGCTGGTGCTGCCGCTGACGGCATTCTGGCTCGCGCGCACATTCGCGCGACAGTCGAGAGTGGATGCCGCTTCTATTGCCGCGCATTACGGCTCGGTCAGCGTCGTGACCTATGTCGCGGGCATCGAGGCGCTGAAACTGGCGGGATTGCCGGCGAGCGGCTACATGGTCGCGGTGCTGGCCTTGATGGAAATGCCGGCGATTATTGTCGCCCTTGTTCTTGCAAAACGGACGACGACGGGCGTGAGCGCGCTCCCAGGCCGCCGGCTCATGCACGAAGCTCTTTTCAATGGTTCGATCGTCCTTTTGGTTGGCAGTTTCGTCATCGGCCTCGTCATCGGCAGCGAAGGCTATGCGCAGATTGCGCCGGTCTTCGAGGCTGGATTTCGCGGGGTGCTGTGTCTGTTTCTTCTCGATATGGGGCTCATCGCTGCGCGCCGGTTGATCGAGACACGCTCTCTCACGCTAAAGCTCGGCCTGCTTGCGGTCGTGATGCCGCTGCTGCACGGCTTCGTCGGCACGGCACTCGGTACAATGGCCGGGCTTGGAACTGCGAATGCGGCCGCCATGGGAATTCTGGCAGCCAGCGCCTCCTATATCGCCGTGCCGGCCGCATTGCGCATGACGTTGCCGGAAGCCAATGCCGGTACATCGCTCGCCATGTCGCTCGGCGTAACCTTTCCCTTCAATGTGACGCTCGGCATCCCGCTCTATATCTGGATGGCCCAGAGCTTGGCGTCTTCTTGATGAGTAGGATCAAAGCCATCGGCTGAGTGCTCCACCGACGCCCTGATCCCACTTGCCGAGTTTTTTCAACAGCCGTTGGAACTTCTTCGGCGCTGCTGGATTGGCGGGTCATGCACAGCCAATATTTTGCCACAATCTTTCTCGCCCTCGTGGGCATCGTTCTTGCGGGCATTGCCTACTTCGCGCCTCTCGGCAACACGGGCGTCGATGGGTCGCTCGGCGCGCTTCTGGCGCTGATCGGAACCGTAGCGACCGCTTTGGGTGCAGGCCTCCTTGCCTTCGCCAGAATTTCCCCGCGTTGGCGAACGCTTCTCCTGGTCTTGTCGGTCACTGCGGCGGTGCTGACTGCCATTGCTGGATACTTCTTGCTGCAGTTCGCACTGGCAGGTGTCATGGCGGCGGCAGCCCTTGCACTCGTTCTGGGTGTCTATTTCAACCCACGCCGGAGCATGGCATGATCCTACCGAACCGTATCACAGCGCTCGTCGTCTTCTCATTGATCGGTGCGAGCGGAACGGCTCATGCGCAGCAATCGGAGTGGACGTCGTTTCACGGTGACATCGGCTCCACCAAGTTTTCCAATGTGCAGAGTCTGACGCCTGAGACGGTTGAAAATCTCGAGCGAGCCTGGGAGTTTCATACCGGCGATGTGGCCGACGGGTCGGGCGAGTTGCCCGAGACGGTGTGGTCGGCGACGCCTGTCTACGCCAATGACACGCTTTATCTCGGCACACCCTTCTATCGAATTGTGGCGCTGGACCCGGCGACGGGCGAGCAACGCTGGGCCTATGACAGCGAGTCCACGTTGGAGGCGTTGACGCAGCCGGCACTCAAGAACCGCGGCGTCGCCTATTGGGAAAGCGGCCAGGCCGGCACCTGCGAAAAGCGGGTTTATCTCGGGACAATGGATGCCGAACTGCACGCGGTCGATGCCGATACCGGTGCGCGATGCGAGGCATTCGCCGAGGGCGGCGTGCTCAATGTGAACCAGTGGAACGCGGTCAACGATGTCTTTCCGTTCTCGCTTCTCCAGCCGCCGCTGGTGGTAGGCGACACGCTTCTGCTGGGGTGGGCCGGAAAGGACTGGGAATACAGCGTCGCGCCTCCCGGCAATCTTCTCGCGATCGATGCTCGAAGCGGCGAACTATTGTGGGAAGCAAGCTTCATCCCGGAGGAGACGATCCCGCGAACGGGCACTGCGAATATCTGGACGGCGATGACCGCCGACCCGGAACTCGGCCTCGTCTATGCGCCAGTTTCCTCCCCAAGCCCCAACTACTGGGGCGGCGACCGCACCGATCCCATCCCTCTGGCCACGTCGGTCACTGCGGTCGACATCGAGACGGGCGAGATCGCCTGGAGCTTTCAGCATGTCCGCCATGACATCTGGGACTATGACACGCCGTCTGCGCCGAGCCTCGTCGACATCGAACGAGATGGGCAGACCATACCGGCTTTGGTGCAGGCAACGAAGCAGGGCTTCCTGTTCGTGCTCGACCGCCGCACAGGTGAGCCGCTGTTCGACATCGAGGACCGTCCCACCCCGCAAAGCACTGCCGAAGGCGAGGTGACTGTCCCGACACAACCTTTCGCGATGACGCCGCGGCCCGTCGGCAATCCGACGGAGCTTCCCGACGTGTGGTGGCTCGCCGATCTCGTCAGCTTCGGCCAATGCTCACGCGACCGCGAAAATTACCTCTATGGGGGCATGTTCACGCCTCCCTCCGAACAGGGAACGCTGTTCTTTCCCGGCACTGCGGGAGCGACGAACTGGGGTGGCGTGGCGATTGATCCGCGCAATGCCACGCTCTACGTCAACGCATCGCGGATCGTGCAATTGATCCGGCTCATTCCCCGCGCCGAATACGACCAGCTCGACAATGCGGAGGGCGGCAATGAGGAAGGCTATTCGCCCCAGGAAGGTTCGCCTTACGGCATCTACCTTACCGACTGGAGCAACTGGGCCGGCATGCCGTGCTGGGCGCCTCCGTTCGGCACGTTTTCCGCCTATGATCTGAACACCGGTGATCTGCTTTATGAAACGCCGTTCGGGCGTGCGCAACTTGAGGGTTTCTATGGCCTGGAGTCCTGGGGGTCGCCGACGCTCGGTGGACCGGTGATCACGGCCGGCGGTGTGGTTTTCATCGGGGCATCGGTGGACTCGCACGTGCGCGCACTCGATGCGCAGACCGGTCGCGAACTCTGGTCGGATCTCGTCGAGGCTCCGGCGGTGTCCATACCGGCTGTCTTCACCCATCAAGGTGTCGACTACGTCGTGTTCGCCGTGGGCGGCAATTCCATCCTGAAGCCGGAAGTGTCGGATCAGGTCGTCGCCTATCGGCTGTCGGAGTAGGCGGGTTCGTCGCGTGTCGGCCGGCCTCCCGCGTGACGAGATCGTCGATCTTGGCGTCATGATCTTTACGCGTGGCATCTTCCCCCTCATAGACGGCGGCTGGACAGTCCGATGACCTTTCATGAGAGGATGAGACAGCATGAAACTTCTGCGTGTCGGCGAGAAGGGCCGCGAACGGCCGGCTCTTCTGGACGCCAACGGCAAGCTCCGTGATCTTACCGGTATCGTCGACGACGTCGCCGGCGCGACGCTCCTGCCTGGCGAATTGCAGCGTCTGCGAGAGATCGACCCGCAGTCACTGCCGGAGCTGCCGTCGGACCTCAGGATCGGGCCATGCGTTGGCAATGTCGGCAAGTTCGTCTGCGTAGGCCTGAACTATGCCGACCATGCGGCCGAAAGCGGTCTCGACGTGCCCAAGGAGCCGGTCATCTTCATGAAGGCCACCAGCGCAATCTGCGGGCCGAACGACGACATCATCATTCCGCGCAATTCCCGCAAGACCGACTGGGAAGTCGAGCTCGGCGTCGTCATCGGCCGCGAAGCGCGCTACGTCGACGAGGCCGACGCGCTCGATCACGTGGCCGGTTACTGTGTCATCAACGATCTGTCCGAGCGCGAATTCCAGATCGAGCGTTCCGGGCAGTGGACCAAAGGCAAATCGGCCGACACGTTCGGGCCGATCGGCCCGTGGCTCGTGACTGCAGATGAGATCGAAGATCCGCAAAACCTTTCCATGTGGCTCGACGTCGACGGTCGCCGGTTCCAGGATGGCTCGACGCGCACCATGGTCTACGGCGTGGCGCATGTCGTCAGCTATATTTCCCAGTTCATGAGCCTGCAGCCCGGTGACATCATCTCCACCGGTACGCCGCCCGGCGTGGGAATGGGCGTCAAGCCGGAGCCGATCTACCTCCGACCCGGCCAGGACATGCGCCTCGGGATCGAGAAACTGGGCGAGCAGCGCCAGCGCACCGTCGCCTGGAGCTGATTGCTGTCTCGGCAGACGGCTGAAGCGTGACGCGCCTCGCAAGAGACCACGCAGCTGTGTCGGCGTTTCCAGTTGATTGCACAGCATACGTTCCATATATGGTTCGTATGCTGTGTAAACTTGGAGACGACGCATGGGTATCGTGAAGATCGATGATGAGTTGCACGAGGATGTTCGCCGGGCGAGCACGGTGCAATGCCGCTCCATCAATGCGCAGGCCGAATTCTGGTTGAAGATCGGCATGCTTGCCGAAGCCAATCCGGGGCGTTCCTTCAACGATATCGTCAAGCAGCAATATGAGACGGCGGGCGTGCGCATGCCTGCGCAGGCTGCCTGAGGGATGGTCAAGACCCCCGACGAGCTGGCGCTGATGCGCGTGTCCGGCAGATTGCTCGCGTCCGTCTTCGAGATGCTGGACGAGCAGGACCTCATCGGCCAGTCGACGTTGCAGATCAACGACCTCGTCGACCGCTTCATCAGTGTCGATCTCGCGGCACGACCGGCCAGCAAAGGACAGTATGGTTTCAAATATGCCTTGAACTGCTCGATCAACCACGTGGTTTGTCATGGCATACCGGATGCGGGCGAGATCATCCGGGACGGCGATATCGTTAATTTCGACATCACACTGGAAAAGAACGGCTACATCGCCGATTCCAGCAAGACCTACCTGGTCGGAAACGCGCCGCCGGCGGCGCGCAAGCTCGTGCGCGTTGCGCAGGAGGCGATGTGGCAAGGGATCCGGCAGGTGCGGCCCGGTGCGCATATCGGCGACATCGGCCACGCGATCGAACGCCATGCCAAGAAGAACGGCTATGTCATCGTGCGTGAATATTGCGGGCACGGGATCGGCCGCGACATGCACGAGGAGCCACAAGTGTTGAATTTCGGGCGGCCGGGATCGGGCGTGAAACTGCGTGAAGGCATGGTCTTCACCGTCGAACCGATGGTCAATCAGGGCACTCGCAAGGTCGCCACCGCCGATGACGGGTGGACGGTGGTGACGACGGACGGCAAGCTTTCTGCCCAGTTCGAGCATACGGTTGCTGTGACGAAGACCGGGGTCGATGTGCTTACGCTCCGCCGCGGCGAGCAGGCGATGCTTAGGGCTTCTTGATTTTCGGGCGGTGACATCCCCCTGCCTGGCTCGACTGCCGTCGATCGTGCCGTGCCTCCATCGATCAGCTCTTGGTCAAGCCCTGCTTCCAGTGGAGCATCAGCATGTCCAGAAAATGCTGGGCTGCGGGTGCCAGAGAGGCGCTGCGCCGACGCACGATCCCGATCGTTCGCGACACTTCGGGCTCGTGCAGTGGCCGGACGGTGATGATGGGATGATCGCCCTGCGGCGTGGCCATGCTCGGCAGCACGGAAACCCCCAGACCTGCCTCGACGAGGCCGAGCGACGTCGACAGATGCGTTGTCTCATATGTGAAGGACAGCTGCACGTCGGCTTTGGCCAGGGCTGCATCGAGCAGCGTGCGATTTCCACTCGATCGACTGACCGTGATCAAGCGGTGCGGTGGCAGGTCCGACCAGCGCACGACCGATTGTGCGGCCAACGGGTGGTCGCGTCGCGCGGCGAGGACAAACGGGTCTTCGACCAGTGGCGTGAATTCGAGATCGGCGCTCGATGCGCCCATGAGGTTGATCCCGAATTCGACTTCTCCGCGTGACACGGCCGTCAGCCCGTCATTGGCGCTCAGGTCCATGATCCTAAAGCGTATCTGTGGGAACTCCGCTGCAAAGCGGCGAATGACGGCAGGCAGGAAATAGAACGCTGCCGTCGGCAGGCAGGCGATCGTCACCAGTCCGCCGCGCCGCAGGCCGACATCGCGAAACGAGAACAGCGACTGGTCGAACTCGTCCAGAAGCCGTCGCACCAACGGCAACATCTCGCGCCCGACCGCTGTAGGCGCGACGCTGCGGGTCGTTCGTTCGAACAACTGCGCGCCGATCGTCTCTTCCAGTTTCTGGATGCGGCGGGAGAGTGCCGGTTGCGAGACGTTGAGCGCCTCAGCCGCCCTGTGAAAATTGCCGAGCTCCATCACGGCGATGAAGGAGCGTAAGTCGAGCGTGTCGCAATTGATGTGCATTTCAGATCAACGCTCCAAATCTTTGCATATGACATATCAATGTGAACGATCCAAAACATGCAGGCAAAGGCTCGTTTGATGCAAATGATGCATTATTCATTGAGAAAACGGCATTAAACGCCGGATTTTGAGGCCTTCTGCCGAAATCACGGGCACCTGATGAGGATGAGGCGCCTTTAATGACTTTACAGGCGCGGCGTGACGTGGTCACCCTACGCCTAATTCATGTGTACCTTTGTATACGATGAAGACTTTGATCATGGGATTGGGAGGAAAAGCATGACCCGTATCGATCGTCGTAAGTTCCTGGCTGCCAGCGCAGCCACCGTTGCAGCCGCAAGTTTCGGTTTGCCCAAGGCCTTCGCGCAGGATTCCGTGGACTTCGCTGGTGAAACCATCGAGTGGTGGATTCCTTTCTCTGAGGGCGGCGGCTCCGATGTCTGGGCGCGGTTCATGGCGCCTTACCTTGCCAAGCATCTGCCGGGTCAGCCGAACGTCATCGTACGCAACGTCCCGGGCGGTGGTTCGATCACCGGCACCAACGAATTCGTGGCGCGCGCCCGTCCCGACGGCCTGTCACTTCTCGGCACGTCCGGTTCGACGCAGTTCCCGTTCCTGCTCGGCGACACGCGCGTGCGCTACGACTATGCCAAGCTGATCCCCGTCCTCGTCTCACCGACGGGCGGCGTCGCCTATCTCCCGGCAAGCCTCGGCGTTGCCGATGCATCCGAACTGTCGAAAATCGGTGACCAGGAACTGGTCTATGCCAGCCAGGGTGCAACCTCGCTCGATCTCGTTCCGTTGCTTGCGTTCCGCCTGCTCGGTCTCAATGTCCGCCACGTCTTCGGCATGACCGGCCGCGGCGATGGCCGTCTTGCCTTCGAGCGCGGCGAAGCCACGATCGACTATCAGACGTCGTCTGCTTACCTCACCAATGTCGAGCCGCTGGTGGAAGCCGGCACCGCCGTGCCGATCTTCTCGTGGGGCGTTCTGGATACCGAAGGCAACGTCCAGCGCGATCCGACTTTCCCGGACCTGCCGCACTTCGTCGAAGCGCTCGAGATGGCGACCGGCGCAATCCCGGACAGCGTCGAGTTCGATGCCTACATGGCGTTTTTCGGCTCGGGCTTTGCAGCACAGAAGCCTGCCATGCTGCCGGAAGGCACCCCGGAGAACATCGTGGCCGCCTATCGCCAGGCGTTCGCCGATGCGGCTGCCGATCCCGATCTGCAGGCTGCCAAGGGCGAGATCCTGGGCGAGTACGAACAGGCTGTCGGCGATGGTGTCCAGACGCTCTACGAAGTCGCGACCACCATCGATCCGGAAGCACGCGAATGGGTTCGCGAGTTCCTGATGTCGGAATATCAGGTCCAGCTTTAACGGCAATTGACGCGGAGCGCGCGAGGCTCGTCGCCGCGCGCTCCGCTCACACTCGATCCCGATCGTTCGGGACGACTTGATCCTGGCTTCTGCGGACTTCGTCGCTTCGTGTTGCCGTGCAACGCGTCGATCCGCAGCATCTCCCCCAGCAGCGGGACGCTCCACCATGCTTGAGACATTTCTCAGTTCCTTCGCCACCTTGCTGACTGTCCAGCACCTCATGTTCATGACGATCGGGGTCGTGCTCGGGCTCGTGGTCGGTATTCTGCCTGCGCTCGGCGGCATCGCCGGCATGTCGCTGCTGCTTCCTTTCATCTACGGCATGGACCCGACTTCGGCCGTGGCGATGATGATCGGCCTCTTGGCGATCCTGCCGACATCGGACACGTTCTCGTCGATCCTGATGGGCATTCCGGGCTCGTCCGCTTCGCAGGCCACCGTGCTCGACGGTTTCCCGCTCGCCAAGAAAGGCGAGGCGGCACGCGCTCTGTCGGCGGCCTTTTCGGCATCGATGGTGGGCGGTATGTTCGGCGCGATCGCGTTGACCGGCGTCGTTCTCATCGCGCGACCGCTGATCCTGTCATTCAGCTCGGCCGAGCTTTTCATGCTCGCGATCTTCGGCCTGTCGATGGTCGGGGTGCTGTCCGGCTCGAACCTCGGAAAGGGGCTTGCCGCTTGTGCGCTGGGCCTCATTCTTGGAACCATCGGAACGGCGCCAGCCGCGGGTGGCGAGCGCATGTCGTTCGATTCGCTCTATCTGATCAGCGGCCTCGAACTGGTCATCGTTGGCCTGGGCATCTTTGCCCTTCCCGAGATCGTCGACCTTCTGCGGTCCAACCAGAGTATTTCGTCGACCGGAAAGCTCGGCTCGGGCTGGTTCCAGGGTGTTCGCGATACGTGGAACAGCCGCTGGCTTGCGTTGCGCTGTTCCGGCCTCGGTGCGCTGATCGGGATGATCCCGGGTCTCGGCGGCAGCGTCGTCGACTGGCTGGCCTATGGTCATGCCGTGCAGACGACCAAGGGCAAGACGGAATTCGGGCAGGGCGACATTCGCGGCGTGATCGCACCGGAATCGGCCAACAATGCCTGTGCCGGTGGTGCCCTGATCCCGACACTGCTCTTCGGCATTCCGGGCTCCGGCTCGATGGCGATCTTCCTCGCCGCCATGATCCTGATCGGTCTGCAGCCGGGACCGGCCATGGCCGACCCAGCGCGCGATCTGGATCTGACCTACACGATCATCTGGACGCTCGCGATCGCGAACGTTGTGGGCACGGCGCTTTGCATCATCCTGTCACCGTGGGTCGCTAAGCTGACGACGATCAAATACACGATTTTCGCGCCCTTCATGATCGTCGTCATTTCCTTCGGTGCATTCCAGGCCACGCGGTCCTTCAATGACATGCTGGCGCTTTTGGCGATCGGCCTCATCGGGATTTTCCTGAAGCGCTTCGGCTGGCCGCGCCCGGCCTTCCTCATCGGCTTCGTGCTCGCCACCCAGGTGGAAACCTATTTCTACCAGGCGGTGCAGTTCTACGGCTACGGTTTCCCGCTGCGGCCGCTGGCGCTGGCCATCGGCGTGCTGACCGTGCTTTCCGTCTGGTTCGGCACGCGCAAGCGTCCCGGCGATGTTGCCGCCGCGAGTGTAAGCTCCGAAGGCGATGCCGAGCAGGCCCAGGCCAAGAACCTCATGCCGCAGATCGTCTTCACGGTGATCGTCGGCGGGCTCTTCGTCTATGCCTTCTTCGACTCCTGGGAACTGGCCTCGTTCCTCGACAAGGTGTTCCCGATGTCGGTCGCAGTCGTCGGCCTGATCGCCTGCCTTGTGGTCGGCCTGCCGCAGCTGCGTGCGCAAAAAAAGATCAGCGGCGGTGGCGCCATCGCTGGCGGTTCGGCGAACTTCGACATGGACGCCAACATGACCGACGGCGGACCGTGGCGGTTCGTATTCTGGCTGGTCGGCTTCGTCGGCCTGATCGGTCTGCTTGGCTACTTCCTGGCGCTGATCGTATTCTTCATGACCTTCACCCGGGCCGTGGCGAAAACGAGCTGGCTGACATCCGCCGTGCTGACGGCCGGAGCCGCTGCAATGATCATGGTCCTGACCTGGGCGCTGAACATGCAAATGCCTTACGGCCTGCTGCAGGAGTATTTCTACGACAGCCTGGTCTGGCCGTTCCGCTAGGCACACGAACAGCCGCTCCGGAAACGTTTCCGGGGCGGTTTTCCATATCCCAAATTTCAGTATACAATCGCATGCGAAGCATCCGCATCCTCCAAAAGGTCCAGCTCAATGACGAAGCAAGTCGCAATTCCCTGCATCCTGATGCGCGGTGGCACATCGAAAGGCCCGTATTTCAAGGCGTCCGATCTGCCTGCGGACATCGCCACGCGTGATCGCGTTCTTCTGGCGGCGATGGGGTCTCCCGATGCTCGTCAGATCGACGGCATCGGCGGTGCCGACACGTTGACCAGCAAGGTCGCGATCGTCGGCCCGTCCATGCGGGAAGGGGTCGATGTGGACTATCTGTTCGCCCAGGTTTCCGTCGACAAGGCGATCGTCGACACCAGCCCGTCCTGTGGCAACATGCTGTCGGGCGTCGGGCCCTTCGCCATCGAGAGCGGCATGGTACCCGTGGCCGGCGAAACGACCAGCGTCGTGATCTTCGACGAGAATACGCAAAGCCGCATCGAGTCGATCGTGCAGACCGGCGATGGCGCAGTGGTCTATGATGGCAGCGCGGCGATCAGCGGAGCGCCCGGCACATCCGCGCCCGTCCGCCTCAATTTCATGGACATCGTGGGCTCCAAGACCGGCGCGCTGCTGCCGACCGGCAAGCTGACGGAAGAGATCGACGGCGTCACCGTCACGCTCATCGACGTTGCCGTGCCGATGATGCTGTTCCGCGCTGCCGATCTCGGCAAGACGGGCTACGAGACGAAAAAGGAACTCGATGCGGATAAGGAGTTCTTTGCCCGCATGGAGGCCATGCGCCGCGAAGCCGGCCGCCGCATGGGGCTCGGCGATGTCGCCGACAAGGTGGTCCCGAAAGCGGCCATGCTGGCCAAGCCAAAGGATGGCGGCACCATCGCGGCCCGCTATTTCGTTCCGCACAACACGCACGCAGCCTTTGCGGTCACTGGCGGTCTCTGCGTGTCGTCCTGCGCGGTCCTTGAAGGGTCCGTTTCCGACGGCCTTGCCGTTCGCCCGGAAGGCCATGACCGGCTGATCGTCATCGAGCATCCTTCGGGTGTTTTGGAGGTGACGCTGGAAACTCGCGACACGGACAACGGCATCGACATCGTCAAGGGCGGCCTATTGCGCACCGCGCGAAAGCTGATGGCAGGCGAAGTCTACGTCCAGGCGGCGGTGCTGCAGTCAGAGGCCGGCAGCGACACAGAGCTTAAAGGCGCTGCCTGACACTCAACGGCTGGCTGCTCGCTCCGGGCGAGCGGACAGCCTTTTCCCATTCGACGATCAGTGCCGTGCCAGGTCGCGGAAAGCCTCCGTTCGGCCGGCACGTCCCCAGGAGATAGCATGAAGATTCTCGTTCTGCCGGGCGATGGCATCGGCCCGGAAATCGTGCGCGCGAGCACGGATGTTCTCGATGCAGCCGACCGCAAGTTCGGTCTCGACCTCGATTATACCCATCGCGAGATGGGCTTCGCGACCTACGAAACGCAGGGCACCACCTTGCCCGACGACATCCTGCCGCTGGCGCAGACGATGGACGGCGTGCTGCTCGGCCCGATTTCGCACCTGGACTACCCGCCGCGCGACAAGGGTGGCGTCAACGTCTCGGCCGCGTTTCGCGTTAAGCTCGATCTCTTTGCCAATATCCGCCCGGCACGTACACGCCACGGTGTGAAGCACCGTGGTACCGACATGGATCTCGTGATCATGCGGGAATCGACCGAAGGCATGTATCCGGATCGAAACATGGTGGCCGGCACCGGCGAGTTCATGCCGACCGAAGACGTCGCCATTTCCATGCGCAAGGTGACATCGAAGGCGATCGAGCGCATCGCGCGCGCATCCTTCGAGCTCGCGATGAAGCGACGCAAGAAGGTGACGGCCGTGCACAAGGCAAACGCCTTCGTTCTGACCGACGGGCTCTTCCTCAAGGAAGTCCGCAAGGTTGCCGCCGAGTTTCCGGAAGTCGAACTGGAAGAAGTGCTGATCGACGCCATGGCGGCGCTGCTCGTGCGCGACGCGTCGGTCTATGACGTCATCTGCTCGACCAATTTCTACAGCGACATCCTGTCGGATCTTGCATCCGAACTCTCCGGCAGCCTCGGCCTCGCGGGCTCGGTCAACGCCAATGACGATCTGTGCGCGGCGCAGGCGCAACACGGTTCCGCCCCCAGTATCGCCGGGCAGGACAAGGCCAACCCCACATCCATGATCCTCTCGGCCGCGATGCTGCTGCGCTGGTACGGCGAGCGGAAGGGCGGCGAGCGTTTTGTCGCTGCTGCCGATCGCATCGAAGCCGTGATCGACGATGTGCTGTGCGATCCTTCGCGCTGCACCGGCGATCTCGGGGGCCCTTTGGGAACGCGGGCTTTCACGCAGCTGTTGGTCGACGCGATCTGATCCGACTGACGCAAACAGTGCACCGGACGGCAGCATCCGTCCGGTTGCAAATTCAGAATACAAATGTATACAAAGGCTGAAGGCGACCATCGGGTCCAATTGAAGCTAGGAGAACATCATGTCCGAAGTCTGGGATGTCGTCGTCATCGGTTCAGGCAGCGCCGCGCTTTGCGCTGCCATTGCAGCCAAGGAAAAGGGCTCTCGCGTCCTGATCATCGAAAAGGCGACCGAGGATCTCGCCGGTGGCAATTCCAAATACACGGCGGGCGCGATGCGTTTCGTCTACAACGGCAATGACGATCTGATCCCGCTTCTGCAGAACCCGGACGATCCGCGCATCCCGAACACCGAATTCGGCGAGTACACGGCGGAGAAATTCGGCGCGGATCTTCTGGGCTTCAATGGCGGCCGCCCGCTCTCGGTCGAGCAGCGCGACCTGATCGGCAAAAGCTACGAGACGATGCGCTGGCTCGCGGACAACAACGTCAAGTTCGAGCCGATCTATTCGCGCCAGACCTTCGAGAAAGACGGCAAGTACATCTTCTGGGGCGGGCTGACGCTTGCCGCCGAGCATGAAGGCGTCGGTCTCGTCGAGGCTGAAATGCGTGCCTTCAAGGCAATGGGCGGTGAAATCCGCTATGATTGCGCAGCGGTCGATCTGATCGTGAAGGACGGTCGCGTTTGCGGCGTGAACACCCGCAGCGCTTCCGGCGAGACCGCCGATATCGAGGCGCGGGCCGTGGTGCTCGGCTGCGGCGGTTTTGAATCCAACGCAAAGCTGCGTGAGAAATACATCGGCGCGGATTGGGCCAAGGCCAAGGTTCGCGGCACGCCGCACAATGAAGGCATCGGCCTGGAAATGGCGTTCAAGCTCGGTGCACAGGCCTATGGTCTCTATGACGGTTGCCACGCGACGCCGATGGATCTCCACATGCCGGAATACGGCAACCTCGATATCCCGCACGAGCAGCGCAAGAACTATCGCAAGATCTGCTACTTCCTCGGCGTGATGGTGAACGCGAAAGGTGACCGCTTCGTCGACGAGGGCAAGGATTTCCGCAACTATACCTACGCCCAGTTCGGCCGCGCCGTACTGGAGCAGCCGGGCCATTTCGCCTGGCAGATCTTCGACAGCAAGGTCGATCACCTGCTTTACGAGGAGTACCGGTTCTCCGACGCCCATTATGTCGAGGCAGACACGCTGGATGCGCTGATCGAGAAGCTCGACGGCATCGACGACAAGGATGCCGTGCGCAAGACGCTCGCCGACTACAACGCGGCGGTCAACGCAGACGTGGCCTTCGATCCGACCATCAAGGACGGCAAGAATACCAAGGGTCTGTCGCTGCCGAAGTCCAACTGGGCGCAAACGATCGACACGGGCCCGTTCAAGGCCTATCCGGTCACCGGCGGTATCACCTTCACCTATGGCGGCTTGAAGGTGAGCGACCAAGGGGGCGTCGTCCATGAAAATGGCAGGGACATTCCGGGCCTTTATGCCTGCGGTGAAATGGTCGGCGGCGTCTTCTACGAAGGCTATCCGGGCGGTTCGGGCCTCACTTCCGGCGCCGTTTTCGGACGGCGTGCAGGCTATGGGGCCGCGCAGTTCGCGACGCAGACAGTCGCGGCGGCCTAATAAGGTCGCGCCGGCGTGAGCGCGTTCGTCGCTGTCGGAATGGTGGTCGCGGTGTTTCTCACCGCGCTGCTTTCCGGCATCTTCGGTATGGCAGGAGGGCTGATCCTTCTCTGGATCCTGTTCTTTCTTCTGCCTGTCGGCACGGCGATCGCGGTTCACGGCGTCATCCAGCTCGTGGCGAACGGGTCGCGCGCCTGGTTTTCGCGCAGCTGGATCGACTGGAGGATCGTCGGCACGGTCTCCATCGGGCTCCTGATCGCAGCGACGCTGTTCCTGCTTGTCAGCTATACGCCGGAGTTGGCTATCGTCTCGATCGTCATCGGGTTGTTGCCGATCCTCGTCTGGGTGCCGAACTCCTGGTTCGCGCTCGATGCTTCCAAGCGGCATCATGCACTTGCCTGCGGGCTGATTGCAGGCGGGCTTTCGATCGGGGTCGGCGTTTCCGGGCCGACGATCGACATCTTCTTCATTCGCACGATGATGGATCGGCGCGTGATCATCGCCACCAAATCGGCGATCCAGGTGATCTCGCATGGCCTGAAGGTGGCATTCTATGCCAGCACCACATTCGTGCTGTCGGGCTCGGAGTGGCTGGCCATCGCCATCGCCGCGCCAATCGCCATTCTCGGCACCAAGGCCGGCAATGGCATTCTGCAGCGGCTGACCGACGCGAACTTCCGGTCCTGGACACGCTGGATCGTCACCGCGATCGGCGTCTTCTACTTCGTTCGCGGAGTGCATCTGCTGGCCTCATGACGGCCATGACAAGGGAGGGGATCCATGTCTCAAACATTCGTTCGCGCCGCATTCTACCGGGGAGGCAGCAGCAAGGGCGTGTTCTTCCATCGGGCCGACGTGCCGGAAGACCGCACGGCGCTGGAAGAGATGCTGCTCTCCGTGCTCGGCAGCCCCGACCCGTACAAGCGCCAGCTGAACGGCATGGGCGGCGGCGTGTCCTCGCTCTCCAAGGCGGCGATCATCGGGCCGCCCACCCATCCTGACGCCGACGTCGACTATCTCTTTGCGCAGATCGCAGTCGATCGTCCTGTCGTCGACTGGGGCGCCAATTGCGGAAATCTCTCCTCCGTGATCGGCCCTTTCGCAGTCGATGAAGGGCTGGTCTCGGTCGCCGACGGCGAGGCGCTGGTGCGCATCCACCAGGTCAACACCAAGAAGATCATCCACGCCCGCTTTCCAGTGCGGGACGGCCGCGCCGTCGTCGAGGGCGATTTCGCCATTGCGGGCGTTGCCGGGACGGGGGCGCGCATTGCGCTGGACTTTCTCGACCCGGGCGGCACGGTCACTTCGGGCCTGTTGCCGAGCGGCAATGTGGTCGATCATGTCGTGGTGGACGGTCGCTCCTATGCGGTGTCGCTGGTGGATGCGAGCAATCCGGTCGTCTTCGTCCGTGCTGCCGATTGCGGAATGACCGGCAGCGAACTGCCCGATGCCATCGAAGCCAATCGACCGCTCATGGCGCTGCTCGACGCGATCCGGCGCGAGGGCGGTTTGCTGATGGGGCTTGGCGCGGATGCCGCGTCGGTCGGGCTCGCTAACCCGAAGATCGCGATGGTCGGAACGCCATCTCCGTTTAAGACGCTCGACGGCCAGACGCTTGACGAGACCACGCACGACATCGCCGTGCGCATGATCTCGATGGAGCAGGCGCACCGCGCGGTTACGCTGACCGGCGCTATGTGCGTTGGCGTCGCCGCCCGCATCGAAGGCACGCTCGCTGAGCAGGCGCTGCGTCCCGACCAACAGGGCGACGAGATCCGCGTCGGCAACCCGTCCGGGCTGGTCAGCGTCGGAGCGCGCGTCTTGAAGCGCGACGATGGTTGGCATGCCGAGAATGCCACGGTGTTTCGCACGGCGCGGCGCCTGATGCAGGGCGAGGTCGCGGTGCCGCAAGGAGTGGTGCGATGAGCGGCGTGATCGATGGCGCCCATGCAATCCTCACAGACCTGCTCGCCCTGGCTGGACTTGAGGGTCTACCGCTCGATCGCCTGACGATCACGGAGCACGACAAGGTGCTCGCGACCGCATGGCCAATTGCGCCGATCGCGACGGCGACGCTCGCGGCCGTCGGTCTCGCGGCGTCGCACATCCATGAGATGCGTACGGGCGAGAAGCTGTCGGTCGCGACCGACACGCGCTCGGCAGAAATTGCCATGGCGAGTTCCAGCTACCTGGAGGTTGGCGGAAAGAACGCCAAGTTCCGCGATCCGTTCACCGGGCTCTACGAGGCGGCGAATGGGGAGTGGGTGTTCCTGCACGGCAATTTTCCGCATCTGCGCCAAGGGCTGCTCGACCTGCTCGGTGTCGACAACAATCCGGACGCCATACGCGCAGCGGTGAGGCAATGGGATGCCGCCGAACTCGAGGCCGAAGCGATCAGCCGAAATCTCTGCGCAGCAAAGGTTCGTGAGCGCAGCGCGTGGGAAGCGACGCAGCAGGCAGCGGCGATCCGGGCGCTGTCGGTGCTGCAAGTTACACGGCAAGCGCCTGCAGGTCCGGCGGCATGGCCGGCGGGGCGTGGAGATGCAGTACAGAAGCCGCTTTCGGGCCTGCGCATGATCGATCTGTCGCGCGTCATTGCCGGACCGATGGCGGGACGGACCTTCGCAGAACACGGGGGCACGGTGCTTCTCGTGTCCGGTCCGGGTCTGCCGTCGATCGAATCCCTCGTGATCGACACCGGTTTCGGCAAGTACGCATGTGAGATCGATCTCGCTACCCAGAGCGGTCGCGCCGAACTGGCGCATCTCGCCAAGGGTGCAGACGTGCTGCTCGATGCCTATCGGCCGGGCGCGATCGCGGGCCGGGGTCTGGATCGGGCGACGCTGCAGCAGGCCAACCCGGCACTCGTCCATGTTTCGCTGTCGGCTTTTTCCAATACCGGCCCGTGGAGCTTCCGGCGTGGCTATGACAGCCTCGTCCAGGCCACCCTGGGGATGACGCTGGAGGCGGGGGCCGATCGGCCGACCTTGTTGCCCTGCCAGCCGCTCGATTATTTGACGGGCTATCTGGCTGCCTTCGGCGCGATGGCGGCGCTCATCCGGCGCGCCGGTGAAGGAGGCAGCTTTGCCGTCGATCTTTCGCTGGCCACGACGGCGCAGTGGATGTGGGACTGGCGCGACCGGCTCGGCGACGATCGCACCGTGCCGGTCTCGAACCCGAGTCCAGCCGACATCGCGGATCTGATCGCAACGCATGACACCGCGTTCGGATCAGTGCGCGCGGTGCGCCCGCCGCTGAGGATCGGAGGTCGCCTGCCTGAGTTCCGGCGCACGCCCGTGCCGCTTGGCAGCGATCCTGCTATCTGGCCGGCCTGAAGACGCCGACGCCTTCTTCATGGTCGGTGATCGCGAGGCGTGTTTCGAGGGCCTTGCGGATGTGGTTGATGCCCGCGGCCTCGGCCCTCAACGTATCGCGGGCGCGGATCGCGTCGATCAGCTCCTTGTGCTCGCCATGGGCGATCACGGTGCGGCCTTCCTGAACGAAGGTGGTTTCCGGCAGAAGTGCGATCGTCTCCTGCAGATCCTCGACCGCCTGGCGGAGATAACGGTTGCGCGCCGCATCGTAGAGCCGAGCGTGGAACTGGCGGTTGATCAGCGCGGCCACTTTCGGCGTGCCATCCGCCTTGAGAAACTGTTCGTTCAGCCGTTCCAGATTGGCGATCTCGGCTTCCGTCGCATGCTGCGCGGCAAAGCGGGCAACGAGGCCTTCCATCTCCTGCCGCATCGCATAGAGCTCGAAGATCTGCTGCATCGAGAGCACGGCAACGGCGACGCCGCGACCGGGTGCTGCTTCCAGCAGGCCCTTTTCCTGGAGACGGCCGAGCGCCTCGCGCACCGGCGTGCGGCTGACGCCGATCCGCATCGCGACTTCTTCTTCGCGCAGCGGGTCGCCGGGCTTGTAATGCCCGTCACGGATCGCTGCCAGAATGGCGCGATAGGCGTTCTGGCCGCGCGTCTTGCTCAAATCTTCAGTTCGGTTCTCTGTCATCGCGCCATCGTCCTTAAGCTTTCCCGCCCGCACTGAAAAGTTGCGTCGATGCCGCATCGCGGTTGGCCATTTCGTATGCGGCTGTGTACAAAAGATTCTGAAGTCCCGCCATCCACCATCAATCGACAATTCGAATGCAATCGGCAATGACCCAATACGGTAATACGCACGAAGCGGGTGCGTCCCCAGAAGAGCGGGCGCCTTGGCCCGACCCTGTGCCACCGAAGAAGAACGGTTCAGGGCCGGAAGGCATGCGCGGTTTCCTCATCCGCCTTCGCACGCTGGCCGTCGGCACGATCGGTGGGTATTGCGGCTACCGGCTCGGCATCCCACTCGGCTGGCTGCTCGGCGCGATGATTGCGACGATTCCCCTTGCGATCGCCGGGATCGACATGCGCTCGTTCCGAAAACCGCGCCTCGTGATGATCGCCGTCATCGGCCTGATGGTGGGCAGCGCGTTCACGCCGGAAGTGGCGGCGCGCATCCCGGACTGGTGGCCGAGCCTTCTCGGCGTGCTCCTCTACGTCGTCATCGTTGCACTTGTCAGCATCGCCGTCTGCTGGCGCCTCGGTGCCATGACGCCGGCGACGGCGGCCTTTGCGGGCATGCCGGGGGGCTTGAGCGAAATGGTCATCATCGGTCCCGCGATGGGAGCCGATGTCCGCTCCGTCAGCCTGGTTCACGGCACGCGTCTCGTCGTTCTCATCGCTATGACGCCGACCTTGCTGGCGGTCTTCGGTCTGATCGGCAGCGGTGCCGGGGATGGTGTCAGTCGTGCCATCCAATGGTTTCCGAGCATCAGTCTGGTCGATGTGGCGCTGCTTTCCGCCTGCGCGGTGATCGGCTTCCTCATCGCAAAGAAGATCCGGCTGCCTGCCGGCAATCTGACCGGACCGCTCATCCTCAGCGCCCTTGTTCATGTCACGGGCATCACCGACGCGCACATTCCAGACGCTTTGCTGGCTGCCGCACAGATCGTGATAGGTTCGGTCATCGGCCAGCATTTCGCCGGGATCGCCCGCCGGGTGCTTCTGACGGGTCTGCTCTTGGGCGCACTTCTCACGGTTTTCTCCATGGCGCTGGCCGGTGGCTTCGCATTCGCCTTCGAACAGCTGCTTGGCGTCCCTTTCGCAATCGGGCTTCTGTCGCTCGTGCCAGGAGGTTTGCCCGAGATGAGCCTGATCGCCATCACGCTTGATGCCGATCCGGCCTTTGTGAGCCTTCATCATCTCGCGCGTGTCGTGCTGATCCTGATCACCGCGCCGGTTCTCATACCGCTATGGGTGCGGCGACTGGAGAAGCGTCGTATCGCCAGAGGTTAATGCAAAGTTAGCCGGTCATGTCGAACCGCGATGACCCCCTGCCTAACCAGCGCTGCCGATCGCCAACACTTGAGCGTATCTTCGCTCCATCAACAATTGCCTGCGATGGAGACGACCATGCGGATCACATCCCTTTTCACCCGCGCGATCGACGCGCTCAGCGACCATTTCGAAGGTGTGCGGCGGTACGAGACGAACCGGCTCGTTGGTGCGCGCCGCGACATGTGGCGGGGCCTGCCCAACGCCGCGCCTTCGAAGGTCAAGCGATAAGGATTGCCTGCCTTCGTGGCAGTTGGCACGAAACCGTCTATGTTCCGGGTCATGTCGTGGTCTGCTGGTCGATGATGAACGGCGCCCGACACATCGATGACCCAGTAAGGCGGGATAGACATGCAGACCTTCGACCCGGTGACGGCGCGGCTTCTGGTCGTGCTTGCCGAAAGCGGATCGATCGGCCGCGCAGCGGATCGTCAGAACATTGCGCCATCGGCCGTGAGCCGGCGGATCAGCGATCTTGAGGCACGGCTCGGCGTGTCGCTGTTCGATAGATCCACGCAAGGCGTTCGACTAACGCCCGCCGGCCGCACCTATGTCGAAGGCGTGCGCACCATCTTACGGGAGATTGCCGACCTCGATACGGCAATGGCGGATTTCGCCGAGGGCCGCCGCGGCAATCTGCGGCTTGCCTGCACGAGTTCCGCGCTGGCCGGACGCCTACCGGAACTTCTGGCCGATTACGCCCAGCGTTATCCGACCATCGCGCTCGACATTCAGGAGATGAACGCCGCCGGTGCTCTGCTTGCCATCGACGATGGGCAGGCGGATCTGGCGATCGTCGCCGACAACAACGATTTCAGCCGTTACGACACGCGGGTTTTTGAAGACGACCAGGTCTATGTGCTGAGCGCTCCGGACCACCTGATCGCCGAGCGGCTGCGAACCGGGAAGCCGATCGCCTTCGAAGAAGTCGCGGGTCATGAGGTGGTGGGCATCCACCATTCCGGCGCGCTCGACCGATTGCTAAGCCAGGCAGCAGCCAGTGCCGGCCGTACGCTTGGCGAACGCGTCAATGTGGAAAGCTTTCCTTCACTCGTCCGCATGGTGGAAGCGGGCTTCGGCATCGGATTTCTGCGAGCAACGAGCCTGCATCTCCTCACACCAACCGATTTGGTCGCAGCACCCCTCGAGAACGATTGGGCGAAGCGACAGCTGCTATTGGCGCATCGACGTTCCGGACCGGTCTCGCGGTCCATGGCTTCGTTCCTGGACCTGTGCACGCAGACCTACAGGCCGACCGCGATATCGTAGTCTCCCGTATTGCATGCGGCTGTATACATAGCGGTCAATCCCTGCTAGCGAGGATGCATTGCGCGATACCAGGGAGGATATGCCGCATGCCCGCTACAGACGTGTCTTTGAACGTCGATCCCGTCCGGCTGACCGAACTTGTCGCGCGCATCTTCGCTTCGGTGGGTGTGTCGACGGAGGATGCGCGCACGGTCGCGGACTGCCTCGTTCTGGCGGATTTGCGCGGCGTCGGATCCCACGGCGTCAGCCGCATGCCGATCTACCTGGAGCGTCTGCGCAAAGGGCTCGTGAACGCGGCACCGACGCTAGCCGTTCACGAAATCGCAGCCGCCTGTGCCAAGATCGACGGCGACAACGGGCTGGGTTTCCTTGTCGCGAAGAAGGCAATGGCGGAGGCGTGCGCGCGGGCCGGAAGCTATGGTGTGGGCGTCGTGGCTGCGCACAACAGCACCCATTTCGGCATGGCGGCGACTTACCTGATCGATGCGGCCGAAGCTGGCTACGTCTCTTTCGTGTTCACCAACGCCTCGCCGGCAATGCCGATCTGGGGCGGCAGGAAGCCGTTTCTCGGCACCAGCCCGTTCGCGTTCGGCGCCCCCGGTGGCGACGGCACGCCGCCGGTGATCCTCGACATGGCGACGTCGGTCGTGGCGCGTGGCAAGATCCGCCGCGCCGCGCAGAAGGGCGAACCGATCCCGGCTGGCTGGGCGCTCGATGCAGACGGCAACGAGACGACCGATGCGCAGAAAGCCTATGAAGGCATCATCCAGCCGCTCGGAGGGCCAAAGGGTTCGGGGCTGTCGTTGATGATGGAAGTGGTCGCCGGCGTCATGTCCGGCTCGGCCTTTGGAGGCGAGGTCGGCAATCAATATGCCGATTTCGATCGCCCGCAGGATGTGGGCCACATGTTCGTCGCGCTGAAGCCGGATCTCTTTCTCGGCGAGGGGGATTATCGCACCCGCATGGGCGCGCTTGTCTCCCGCGCCAAAGGCCAGCCTCGCCTGCACGAGGATCAGCCGATACTGATGCCGGGCGAGCCGGAATCGATCCGCGAAGCGGAACGGCGGCGCAGTGGTCTGCCGATATCGGTCGAGGACATCACGATGCTGGAAAACGAGGCGAGCCGCGCCGGCGTCGCCTTCGTTGCCGACGATCTCGCCCTGCGGAGTGCGGCATGAAGATTGCGATCCTCGACGACTACCAGAACGTCGCGCAATCGCTTGCCGACTGGTCTTCGCTTGGCAGCGACGTATCGATCACCGTGTTTACGCGCAATCTGAGCGAAGACGAGGCTGCGGCAGAATTGGCCGAATTCGACGTGCTTGTGCTGATGCGCGAGCGCATGGCAATGCCGGCCTCGCTGATCGCGCGGCTGCCGGCACTCAAGCTCATCGTCGTCACCGGTGGCCGCACCCGCACGATCGACATGGACGCGGCAACGACACGCGGCATCACGATCTGCCACACGCATCCGGGCGAATCGCCGATGGCGACGCCGGAACTCGCCTTCGGGCTCATCCTCTCCGTTGCACGCTCGATACCGCAGGAACATGCGCGTGTTCGTGATGGTGGGTGGCAGGAAACGATCGGCATGTCGATCGGAGACAAGACGCTCGGTCTCGTCGGGCTCGGCAAGCTCGGCAGCCGCATGGTTCCGATCGCGAAGGCCTTCGGCATGCAGGTGATTGCCTGGAGCCAGAACCTGACCGACGCGCATGCAGAAAGTCTTGGCGTGCGCCGCGTCGACAAGGAGACGCTCTTTCGCGAGGCGGACATCGTCTCGCTGCATCTCATTCTGTCGGAGCGCTCGAAGGGCACAGTCGGCGCGGACGAAATGGCGCTGATGAAGCAAGGCGCGATGCTGATCAACACCTCGCGCGGCGGCCTCGTCGATGAGGCAGCATTGATCGAGGCGCTGACGGAAGGCCGCATCCGCGCGGGCCTCGATGTCTACAACGAGGAGCCGCTGCCGGAAGATCATCCATTGCGCCGTGTGCCGAATGCGGTGACGACGCCCCATCTCGGCTACGTGACGGAGGGCGCCTACGCTGCCTTCTATCGCGACGCCGTCGAAGATATCGCCGCATGGCGCGCCGGTGCTCCCGTGCGCGTGCTTGCGGCGCCGAAAGCTTGAGGAGATTTCATAATGCGCGACATCAAGACGGCCGACCTGGTCGACGATTACGAAGACAAGGTCCGGTTCTGCGATGCGACATGGCAGCGGTTCGGTCGGCGCGCTTCAGCCTACGGTCCGATCTCGACGCTTAAAGTCTTCGAAGACAATGCGCTGGTGAAGCAGACTCTGTCAGAGCCGGGCGAAGGTCGAATCCTTGTCGTCGATGGCGGCGGTTCGACGCGCACGGCGCTTGTCGGCGACGTACTGGCCGAGATCGGCCGCGCCAGCGGCTGGGCCGGCATTATCGTCAACGGCGCCATCCGTGACGGCGAGGCGTTGGGCGGCATGGATTTTCTCGTGTTCTCGCGGGGCCGGTCGCCGATCAAGAGCACCAAGACCGCTGCCGGACATCGCGATCTGCGCGTGACGTTCGGCCAAGCCGATTTCATCCCCGGGCAGTGGGTCTACATGGATGCGGACGGCGTGCTGATTTCGGAACACGCGCTCTTCTAGGCGCTCGGGGCTCTCGATCTCACCGCGTCGAAACCGTGACCAGCGCCACCGGAATGAGAACCGAGAGAGCGATCAAGCCGCCGACCAGCACGGTGCCCAGGGACAGAGCAAATCCGCGCAGCCGCCGCATCGGTCCGTGCACGGCAAACCATTCGGTCAGTGCGCCGAGATACCAGATCAGCCCTGCGAGGAAGAGCGTCCATGCGGTGATGCTGGACCACGCGTGGTCCAGCTGACCGATCATCAGTGCCATATCGAGGCTGAGTGTGAACGGAGCCGCCAGATAGCATTGGCTATAAAAGGCCGGCCGCAACGTCGATCTGGTCAGCTTCTGGTTCTTCTGGTGGACGCGCTGGATACCGACCAGCAAGGGCAGCAGGCTGAAGATGACGGCCCTGAACAAGAGCAGATTGCGATCGTCGGACAGAACACCGCTCAGTTCCGGCTGCGCGGCGCCGATGTTCATCTGGAACAGATGGGCGATCACAAGAGTCAGGAACAGGAAGAGCGGAGGAGACACCGTGTCGACGAACTGCTCTTCGGGCGGATCGGTCAGTTCCCGCTCAGCATAGATCATCATGCGGACGGGGTGCGTGACGCAGCGCCAGAATGTCAGCGGATAGAAGATGAGCCAGGATACGATCTCGTAGAGGAGTGCCTCTGCGGATCGTAGAAGGTTCATGAGATCCATGGCGTCCCCGAGACACTGCGGTTCGGCGCATTCTGCGACGATCTGCCGAGCCATGGCAATCCATGGCGCGGCTATGCGTCGTCGGAGATGTTCCGGCCCGACAGCTTCGGACATGAGGCGCAGAGCGCTCCGGGCTCCGTCCGGTAGTGCAGGCAGCAGGCCTTGCGAACGAGCTGCGGCCGAAATCTGCCATCTTCGGAGGTTTTGAGTGCGATATCGCTCGCACCTTCCAGGCCCATCGCGTCCAGCCACCGCCTTTTGGCCGATAGCAGTGAAACGGCGTCTTCGTCGCTCGCAAACGATGGATGGGCAAGCATCACGCCGAGCAGGCGGTCCGCAAGCAGCCGTTCGGCGTAGATCCGCTTGATCTTGATGATGCCGCTCAGGCGCCAGAAGAGCGTATCGGTCAAACCGCTCAAGGCCTGCGCGGTCGCGGTCAGAGGATCGTCTGTGGTGCCGATCGCCATATCGCAGAACCGGTAGCCGGCGACGAGCGTGCCGTCGACACGCTGCTGCATGCGGTCGACCGCCAGGGTGCGATCGAGATCATGAACGGCGAGGATTGCGAGCACGCATGGCTGCCAGATCAGCATAGACCAGACGCGGGCAGCCCAATAGGCAGGACCGGCCGCCTGATGCGCCTCGGCGGTGACGCGAACGAGAGCGGCGATCACACCGGCGTCGGCGTCGCTGCCATCGAGATAGCCAACCGACCAAGGCTCCATCCTGCCGTCAAGCAGGGGGGTCTGAAGCCGGGCAAGCTCGAACAACGCATCCATGCTTGCTGCGCCCTCCGGCGAAGCGTCCATTTGCAAGGTGCGAGGATGTCGGAGCATGGCGTTCACGGCGTCGGACCTTTGCTCGTCAGAACCGCGTTGCGAGTTTGAAATTGACCGTGCGGCCCTGACCATAGAAGCAGTCGCCGCGGGCGAGGCAGGTCGTCAGATAATCTTCGTCGGTGATGTTCTGCACGTTGAGCTGCGCCGACCAGCGTTCGGTCTCATAACCAACGAGCGCGTCGGCGAGCACGAAGGACGGTGTTTTCAGATTGTCGGCGCCGTCGAGGCTCGATCCGACATAGCGCAGGCCGCCACCAAAGAACCAGCCCTCGAGCTGGTTGCCCTGGGGCCGATAGGTGACCCATGCTGATGCCTGATGCGTCGGTACGGAGGCGAGCTCGAAGCCGGTTACCTTGTCTTCGGTGTCGAGATAGCTGTAGCCCGCGAGAAGTTCGATATCGCGGTAGCGGGTCTGCGCCTCCAGCTCGAAACCGCGAATCGTCGTTTCACCGTTCTGGACGAATTCCGGCCCCGTCGGACTGCCCACAGGATTGGGCAGGCGACGGTCTGTCTGGTCGATCTCGAAGACCGATGCGGTGAAGAGATGGGGCGTGCCGACCGGCTGATACTTGATGCCGGCTTCGATCTGGCGGCCCGTGACCGGATCATAGGTGAAGCCGCGCGAGTCCGCCGGCTGCGGCTCGAAGGCGGTCGCATAGCTGACATAGGGCGCGATGCCGTTGTCGAAGCGGTAGAGCACACCGGCATTGCCCGAGAAGGCACGCGTTTCGACATCGGCAGCATCATTGTACCAATCGTGGCGCAGGCCGAGCGTCACGAACAGCCTGTCGTCAAAGGACAGATTGTCGAAGGCATAGACGCCCGTTTGATCCGTCTGCTGTTCTGGTCCGCGTGCCCGCGTGAAGCTTGGGATCGGCGTTCCATAGACTGGGTTGATCATGTCGATCGGGCTGAAGGCCTGAGAATAACCATCGGAGCGCGTGGTGGAATTCTGATAGTCGAGCCCGAAGGAGATGGCGTGGTTGATGGCGCCGGTGTCGAAATCGGCGTTGAGCCTGGCGTCGGAGACGAAGCTCTGCGCCTCGTTGCGGGCCGAATAGAGAAGCCGCGGCACCGTGTCTCCGGTCACGTTCCAGGGGAATGGGTAGACCTGATCGTACTTGGCATTGCTGTCGGTATAGCGCGCCGCGACATCCATGCTGAACGTCTCGTTGAAACGGTGCTCGAAGAGACCTGTGATGGAGGCGCGCTCTGCAGCATATCGATCGAAATCGGGCTCGCCGAGGAAGGTGCCCTTGTCGACGAAGTTGCCGTTGTCGGTCGGCAGGAGCGACCCTTCGATGGGCACGAAGCGCGATGTTAGACCGCCATCGTCGTTCTGGTAGAGGCCGATCACCGTCAGCTTGGTGTCGTCGGTCGGCTGCCAGGTGATCGAGGGATTGATGAAGAGCCCGTCATCGTCGACGAAATCCACCTGTGTGCCGCTCTTTTGACCTGCACCGACAAAGCGGTAGAGGAGGTTTCCATCCGCCGTGACCGGCCCGGTGAGGTCGACGCCGATGCGGGCGCGGTCGTGCGAACCGACTTCGACGAAGACTTCGCGCGCTGGCACTTCCTGCGGCAGCTTGCTCGTCAGGTTGACGATGCCGCCAAGGGCGCCGCTGCCGTAGAGCGCACCGACAGGACCCTTGATGACCTCGACGGCGGAGAGCGCGTAGGGATCGATGCGGCTGTTGTTGTAAAACGAGAAATCGTTGCGCAACCCATCGAGAAACTGCGGGGCGGAAATGCCGCGGATCGTCTTGGAATCGACGCGCGTGTCGGGACCGAAGGTTTCGGCATAGACACCCGGAACGTAGAGCAGTGCATCGGAGACATCGTCGACGCCCTGGTCGGAGAGACGTTGTTCACTGACGACAGAAACGGAACGCGGTGTCTCGGCGATCGGTCGGTCGCTCTTGCCGACGCTGACCTGACGGATGATCGTTTCACCCTTCGGCCCGCCGGTCGCCTGGTCCGCGGAAACCGCTTCGTCTTCCACGGTCAACGTTTCCAGAACCGTGGCTTCCTGCGCGAAAGCGCCAGCCGATACGGACAGCAAGGCTGATGCGAGAAGCGCGCGCTTCAGGTGAACAATCGACGACAAACGTACCACGGCAACCCCCACTCAACTGGTCAGGACTCCGCACTACGGAAATATGAGTATGTATGTCAACAATTGAATCGTGAGGCAGATCATTTGCTGCACGACGATCGCTTCAAGGTGTGGCGATGGCGGTTCCCGCAGCCCAGCCGGACGACCACGCCCACTGGAAGTTATAGCCGCCGAGCCAACCCGTGACGTCGACGACTTCCCCGATGAAGTAGAGGCCTCCGACCGTCTTGGCCTCCATGGTCTTCGAGTTCAGAGAGGCTGTGTCGACCCCACCCAGCGTGACTTCCGCGGTTCGGTATCCTTCCGAGCCGATGGGGTAGAGTTCCCAGTGTTTCAGCTTGTCGGCAAGGGCACCGAGCACCTTGTCGCTCATATCGGCCAGTTGTCCGTCCGAACCGGCAAAGTGTGATGCGTAGGCCGCAAGGCGCTTCGGGAGGATCTCACTGAGCGCCGTGGTGATCGATCTCTTGCCGTTGGCCTTCTTTGCCGCTCGAAGAGATTCGAAAATATCTTCCGACGGGAGAAGAGCGATCTCGATCGGTTGGGTCTCGCGCCAGTATGATGAAATCTGCAGGACCGCCGGACCAGACAGGCCGCGGTGAGTGAAGAGCATCGCCTCGTCGAAATGCGTCTTCCCGCAGGAAACGCGCGCATCCACGGCAAGCCCGGCCATCTCGCGGAAATCGACCAGCACGTCCTCGCCGAAAGTCAGTGGAACGAGAGCTGGCCGCGTCTCCACGACAGGCAATCCGAACTGCTCGGCGATCTGATAGCCCCTGCCGGTCGCGCCCATCTTCGGAATCGACTTGCCGCCGCAGGCGACAACGAAATTGCGGCAGTGGACCGTGCTCGTATCCGAGCCGGCAAGCCGCACTTCGAACCCCGTCTCCCGCCGCTCGACGCTGTCGATCGATGTTGTGAGGCGCAATTCGCAAGCCACCGCGTCCATTTCCGCCAGCAGCATCGCAATGATGTCTTTCGCCGAATTGTTGCAGAAGAGCTGCCCGAGTGTCTTCTCGTGGTAGGCGATGCCATGTCGCTCCACGAGTGCGATGAAATCGTGCTGGGTGTAACGGCTGAGCGCGGACTTCGCGAAATGCTTGTTTTGCGAGATGAAGTTCGCGGCACTGGCATGAAGATTGGTGAAGTTGCAGCGCCCACCGCCCGAGATGCGGATCTTTTCGCCCGGGGCTTTCGCATGGTCGATGACGAGCACGCGGCCACCCCTGGACGCAGCCTGGATCGCGCACATCATGCCAGCGGCACCGGCGCCGAGGATCACGGTATCGAATTGTTCAGCGGGCATCGGTGCGCCTTTGCGCGAAATTGGTGTGCGGGGCAGCTCGGGCTGTGCCCTCGTGGTCGATGCCCGTTAGCAGCGTCCGGCGAAAGACGCCATGCTGCGCTTCCCTTTCTGCGACGATCGGCGCGGGGAGCAGGCCCTATGTCGACAGGCGCTCGATTTCTGCTCTTTGCGCCTGCATCAGCTTGAAAATCGCGTAGTCGCGGTCGAAGCGGCTTGTCATGGCAGGATCGGGGCGGTGGACGGTGCCGGGCTTGACCATGGCGCTGCAGCAGGCGGCAAGCGTATCGTGCCACCCCGCGGCAGAGGCGGCGGTCATGGCGGTGCCAAGCAGCATCGCGTCTTCTGCGGCAGGAGTCACGGTGTTGCAGCCGGTCGCGTCGGCGTAAAGTGCCATCAGCACCGGATTGCGCGTGTGCCCGCCGACGACGTGCATCGTGTCGATCGAAAGCCCGTTTTCGTTCATCGCCTCGACGATCTGGCGAATGCCGAGCGCGATGGAGACGGCGGTGCGCCAATAGAGCCGACAAAGGCTGTCAAACGACATGTCGATTGACAGGCCGCTGACGACGCCGAGCGCGTGCGGGTCGCCGAGCGGCGAGCGGTTGCCGTGGAAATCCGGCAGAAGGTGGATGCGTCCGCCGAGATCTGATCCTTCAGTGACGAGCAGCTCGGCGATGCGGCCACAAATGCGCCGGTGGGCGGCTTTGTCGGGCTTGAGACCGCTCCCATGCGTTTCGATGATGTGATCGAGCAGGCCACCGCTCACTGACTGGCCGCCCTCGGAGAGCCAGAAATCGGGAAGGGCAGCGCCGAGATACGGGCCCCAGATGCCGTGGATGGGCCGTGGGCTTTGCGTGAGGGCGGTGACGCAGCTCGAGGTTCCGGCAATCAGCGCGACGCGGCGCGTCATCTCGGAAGCGTCGCCGGAATAGCCGCCCAATGCGCTCAGCGCACCGGCGTGGGCATCGATCAGGCCGACACCGACCTCACAGCCGACCGTCAGTCCAAGATCTTGCGCGGCTTTGGCGGTGAGCGGGCCGAGATTGGCGCCGACAGGGGCAGCTTGCGCCGGCAGGCCACCCCTCGTTGTCATGTCCTCGATGCCGATCGCCGCGAGATAATCATGCGCCCATGGCGATGGGTCGTGGGCCAAAAACGTCCATTTGCAGGTGAGCGTGCATTGCGAGCGCGCAGTCGAACCCGACGCCTTCCATGTGAGGAAGTCCACCAGGTCCAGAAAAAGGGCGCTCGCACGCCAGCTTTCCGGCAGGTTGCGCTTGATCCAGGCGAGCTTCGGGGTCGCCATCTCGGGCGAAATGGTACCACCCGCATAGTCCACCACGTGGTGGCCTGTCGCTGTCGCCTCATCGGCTTCGGCGATCGCGCGGTGATCGAGCCAGGCGATCGTGTCCCAGCGTGTGTCCCCTGTGGTGGAGACGGTGACCGGCTCTCCGTTCCTGCCGCGCAGCACGATGGAACAGGTCGCATCGAAGCCGATGCCGGCGACGTCCTCGGCGGCGATGCCGGCTTCAGTAACGGCATCGCGGACGGCGCGGCAGACGGCATTCCAGATGTCTTCGGAATCATGCTCGGCATGGCCGGGCAGCGGACGGTGCATGACGATCGGATGCTCGGTGCGCGCGAGGATGTCGCCATGCACATCGAAAATGCCGGCGCGGGCACTCCCGGTCCCGACATCGACCGCAGCGACGAATGCGCGCTTCACCAACACAACTTTCCCGTCAGGTTCTTGTCCCCAGCAGCGCCGGGAGTTGGCGCATGTTATCGAATATCAAGTCGGGCTCAAGGGCGGCGACACGGGCGTGAAGGTCGAATTGCGCCGCGTGGGAGCCTCCCGTGAAGGCGAAAACCCGCATTCCCGCGCGTTTGGCGGCTTCCACGCCGGGTGCGCTGTCTTCGACGACGAGGCAATTTGCGGGGTCGACACCCATTGCAGCCGCAGCGTGCAGGAAGAGATCGGGCGCAGGCTTGCCGTTTTCGACCATCGTGGCGCTGAAGATGTGAGGCGCGAGCCGGTCGAGAAGGCCGGTAACCTCGAGCGAAAGGGCGATCCGTTCTGGTTGGCTGGACGAGGCGACGCAGCAGGGCATCGCGAGTTTGCCGATCGTCTCGGAAATCCCCTCGATGGGTCGAAGGTCGCTGCGGAAGCGCGCGTAGAGCGCGCGTCGCATGGCTTCGAGATGTGCCTCAGTCACGGCGATACCCGGATCCTCGCCGAGCGCGGTGCAGATGCTGGCCATGCTTTTCCCGAGAAAGCGCTCATAGGCGGCCTGCTCGGGAAGTTCGAAGCCGATGTCTGCGACAAGCTCAATCAGCACGGCGATCGAGATCGGCTCGCTATCGACCAGGACGCCATCGCAGTCGAAGATCACGAGATCCGGCTGATCGTTCAAACGGGCGCTGGTCTCGATCGCCAAGGCCTCGCTCCCTATCCATCGCTCAGGAATTTCTGCAACGTCGCTTTCGTGCCGTCCCGCCAGAGTGCCGTCAAATGATCCGCGAATGCCTTGGCGAAGACCGGGTTCGTGCCGACCGTGCCGAAGATGTCCGAAAGCGCCAGAAACTTCGACGGATCGTCGCGGGCATCGAGTGCGGCAGCTTTCAAGCGTTCGTGGCTGGCATCGTTGGGTGGGATGACGCGGCCGCTGTCGGACATTCCGGCGCAGTAACGGCACCAGAGCGCCGAAACGAGCGCAAGGCCATCGACGGACTTGCCCGCTTGCAGCCGGTCGGCGGTCGAAGGCAGGATGAATTTCGGCTGGCGGTTGGAGCCGTCGAGGCAGAGCCGCGCCACGGTGTCGCCGATCTTCGGGTTGGCGAAGCGGCGCTCGATGAGTGCGAAATAGTCCTGCAGGTCCGTATCCGGCACCGGGGGGACGCAGGGAATGATCTCTTCGCGCTCGACCTTTTCAAGGAAGCCTCGCACCAACGGGTCTTCCATCGCCTCATGGACGAAATGGATGTCCAACAAAGCAGCAGGATACGCGATCGTTGCATGCCCGCCATTGAGGATGCGGATCTTCATCAACTCGTAGGGAGCGACATCCTCGACGAAGGTGACACCGACATCCTCGAGTGCAGGACGCCCGGCCGGGAACTTGTCTTCCAGCACCCATTGCTTGAAATCTTCGCAGAAGACCGGCCATGCGTCTTCGATGCCGAACTCACCGGCCAGGATGCCGATCTCGCGGTCTCCCGTCGCCGGCGTGATGCGGTCGACCATGCCGTTCGGGAAGGCGACGTTGGCGCGCACCCACTGGGCGAGATTCGGGTCGAACTGGTCGGCGAGGCCCGCGACGGCGTTCTCCGTCACATGGCCGTTGCCAGGGATGTTGTCGCAGGACATCACGGTGAAGGCTGGGGTGCCGGCCTTGCGCCGTGCGGCGAGGCCCGCGAGGATCAGCCCGAACACCGTCTTGGGTGCGGCCGGATTGGCAGCATCGTGGCGCATGTCGGGATGGTCGGGATCGAAGCGGCCGGAGGCGGGATCGATGTAATAACCACCCTCGGTGATGGTGAGCGAGACGATGCGGATCGCCGGATCGGCAAGCTTTTCGATGATCGCGGCCGTATCTCCCGGCTCGACGTAGTCGACCATCGCGCCGGTTACGCGCGCGGTCGATCTGTCGGCCTCCTGTTCGACCACCGTCGTCAGGTAATCCTGTTGCTTCAGCTTTTCGCGCAGCGGCTTGTCGGAGGGCAGAATGCCCGCGCCGACGATCGCAAAATCCAGATCACGGCCCTGGTTGAAGAGCGCGTCGAGATAGACCGCCTGGTGGGCGCGGTGGAAATTGCCGATGCCGAAATGGAGAATCCCAGGCGACAGCGCGCCGCGGTCATAGGCCGGCAGAGCGGCCTTGCCTTCGAGTTCGGGTAACGTGGCGAGCGATAGTTTGGTCAGCATCATTTTCATTCCTCGAACGCAGCCTTCAAGGGCGCGTCAGCTCATCCAGTTGCCGCCATCGACATTGTAGGTCTGTGCAACGACGTATTCACTTTCGGGACCGGCCAGGAAGATCGCCATGCCGACGAGGTCCTCGGCGGTCCCCATGCGCCCGAAAGGCACTTCCGCGCCCACAAGGCGCTTCTTCTCGCCACGCGGCCGGTTCTCGTATTGCGCAAAGAGCGCATCGACGCCGTCCCAATGCTCGCCATCGACGACGCCCGGGGCGATCGCGTTGACGTTGATGCGGTGGCGGATCAGGTTCAACCCGGCGGATTGGGTGAGGCTGATGACCGCCGCCTTCGATGCGCAATAGACGGCGACGAGCGCTTCGCCGCGACGGCCCGCCTGGCTTGCCATGTTGATGATGCGACCGGGACGGTCTTGAGCGATCATCGAGCGCGCGGCCGCTTGCATCATGAAGAGCGTGCCGGAGACGTTGATGCGGAAGACGCGGTCGAAGCTTTCGCGCGTGATATCGACGATCGGCGCAAGATCGAAGATAGCGGCGTTGTTGACGAGAATGTCGAGGCCGCCGCACCGTGCTTCCACGGCTGAGATCGCCGCATCGATCGATGCCTGGTCGGTCACGTCGAGAGCGACGGCATAGGCTCCGTCACCGATCTCCGCCGCCGTCTTTTCAGCCCGCTCGACATCGATATCGGCGATCGCCACCGTTGCACCCTCGCGGACATAGGCTTCCGCAAAGGTGCGGCCGATGCCGCGCGCCGAGCCGGTGATCAGTGCGGATTTTCCATCCAAACGCTTCATTTGATTGCCAGGCCCTGCGCATCGAATTTGTGGATCTTGTCGGCCTGCGGCGTGAGATAGACCGTGTCCCCATGGGCGAGCATCACTTCGCCGCCTGTGCGAACGGTGATCGTCTCGTCATTGGGTCCGGCGCCATCGAGGTGAACGTGCAGGAACGTGTCGGAACCGAGATGTTCGGATACGCCGACCTTGCCCTTCCACAACCCGTCCGTCGTCGAGATGTCGAGATGTTCCGGCCGCACGCCGATGGCGCTCGCGTCGTGGCGCTTGGCTTCCGCGCCCTCGACGAAGTTCATCTTGGGCGACCCGATAAAGCCCGCGACGAAACGATTTGCCGGATGCTTGTAGAGATCGAGCGGCGAACCGACCTGCTCGATTCGCCCGGCCTGCAGCACGACGATCTTGTCGGCCATGGTCATCGCCTCGACCTGGTCGTGGGTGACGTAGATCATCGTCGTCTTGAGTTGCTGGTGCAGTTCTGAGATTTCGAGACGCATGTTGACGCGCAGCGCCGCATCGAGGTTCGACAGGGGCTCGTCGAAGAGGAAGGCTTCCGGCTCGCGCACGATTGCACGGCCGATGGCGACGCGCTGGCGCTGGCCGCCGGAGAGCTGGCGCGGCTTGCGGTCGAGATAGTCGGTGAGGTTCAGGACGCGCGCCGCATCGCCGACCTTCTTGTCGATCACCGCCTTGTCGTTGCCGGCCATCTTCAGCGGAAAGGCGATGTTCTGGCGCACGCTCATATGCGGATAGAGCGCATAGGACTGGAACACCATCGACAGGCGCCGCTTGGCGGGTGCGAGGCCCGTCGCGTCCGTTCCGTCGATCATGATCTTGCCGCTGGAGACGTCCTCCAGCCCCGCGATCAGCCGCAGCAGGGTGGACTTCCCGCAGCCGGACGGGCCGACGAAGACGACGAACTCGCCGTCATCGATTGCAAGGTCGATGTCCTTGATCACATGGGTCGTGCCGAAGGATTTGGAGACCTTGTTGAGCGTGATGTTTCCCATGTCTGTCTTCCCTACTTCACGGCGCCGAAGGTGAGGCCGCGGACGAGCTGTTTCTGCGAGAACCAGCCGAGAATGAGGATCGGTGCGATGGCGAGCGTCGAGGCCGCCGACAGCTTCGCGTAGAAATTACCCTGTGGGCTCGAATAGGACGCGATGAAGGTCGTCAGCGGCGCCGCGTTCGACGTCGTCAGATTGAGCGTCCAAAAGGCCTCGTTCCAGGCGAGAATCACGCTCAAGAGAACGGTGGAGGCAATGCCCGGCACCGACATCGGCGCCAGCACATGGGTGATCTCCTTCGAAAGCGACGCGCCGTCCATGCGCGCGGCTTCGAGGATCTCGCCGGGAATTTCCTTGAAGTAGGTGTAGAGCATCCAGACCATGATGGGCAGGTTGATCAGGAACAGAACGACGATCAGGCCGACGCGGCTGTCGAGCAGGCCCCAGTCGCGGAAGATGAGGTAGATCGGGATCAGCACGCCGACGGCCGGCAGCATCTTGGTGGAGAGCATCCACAAGAGCACGTCCTTGGTGCGCGGTGTCGGCGAGAACGCCATGGCCCAGGCGGCCGGGATGGCGAAGATGAGACCGAGCGCGGTGGAGCCAAGCGCGAGATAGACCGAGTTCATCATGAAGCGGAAGTAGTTCGAGCGCTCCTGGACCGTGGCGTAGTTCTCCAGTGTCCAGTCGAAGAAGATCCATTTCGGCGGGATGGAGATCGCGTCGAGCTCGGTCTTGAACGAGGTGAGGATCGTCCAGAGGACCGGGAAGAAGATCAGCAGACCGACCGTCCATCCGATGATGGTGAAGGTGATCTTGCGGCGGGTGGACACTGCGCGGGCCATGATCTCAATCCCTTCAAGCGTCGAGGTTCTTGCCGATGATACGGACAAGGAAGAAGGCAACGATGTTGGCGAGGATGACCGCCACGATGCCGCCAGCGGATGCGCCGCCCACATCGAACTGGAGAAGCGCCTGGCTGTAGACGAGATACGGAATATTCGTCGTCTGCAGGCCCGGTCCGCCCGAGGTCGTCACGTAGATCTCGGCGAAGATGGACAGCAGGAAGATCGTCTGGATCAGGATGACGACAGTGATGGCGCGCGCCATGTGCGGCAGCGTGATGTACCAGAAGATCGACAGCGCGCCGGCGCCGTCCATCTCGGCCGCTTCCTTCTGCTCTTCCGAAAGCGACTGCAGCGCGGTCAAGAGGATGAGTGTCGCGAAGGGCAGCCATTGCCAGGCAACGATGATGATGATGGCGGTCAACGGCGCGTTGGAAAACCAGTCGATCGCGCCGATACCGATCCAGTTGAGAAATTGACCGATGACCCCGTAGACCGGGTTCATCATCATGTTCTTCCAGACGAGTGCCGCCACCGTCGGCATGACGAAGAAGGGCGCGATGACCAGGAGGCGCACGATGTTGACGCCGTAGAACACCTGGTCGAGCAGAAGCGCGAGAAGGATGCCACCGCAGACGGTGATGAAGAGCACGCCGACCACCAGCGTCAGCGTGTTGCGCAGCGCGGTGAAGAAGGCCGGATCAGACAGGAAGAAGCGGTAGTTGGTCAGACCGATGAAGGGCGTGTCGGCGGGATTGAACAGATTGTAGTTGAGCGTCGAGAAATAGAGCGTCAGCGACAGCGGCACGATCATCCAGATCAGCAGGGCGATGACGGCGGGTGCCATCATCAGGCGTGCGGCGGATTTCGTCTGCAGGGTTGCCATGGCAAGGCCGTCCTTGGCGGATCGCTATCGATTGCTGCGCGAAGCTTGGGCGTTTCGAGGTGATATGGAAACTGGTTCACCGTTGCGAGACGCGATAGGTCGAAAGCCTGCAGGTTGCGGCTGCCGACGAAGATGGATCCCGCCCGACGGAGGATCTGGCCGGGCGGGATCGGGCGGGCTTACTGAATGTAGCCGGCCCGTGTCATTTCGCGCACGGCTGCCTGCTGGGCAGACTGAAGCGCCTGTTCGACCGTCATGCTGCCGGAGACAGCTGCGGCCATCTGCTGGCCAACCGCGGTACCGAGACCCTGGAACTCAGGAATGGCTGCGAACTGCAGGCCGACATAGGGCTTGTCGTCGGTGATCGACGGGTCGGCATTGTTGATCGCGGCAAGCGTCTGCTCGGCGAAGGGCGCCTCGGACGTGTACTGCTCGTTTTCATAGAGCGAGGTGCGCGTGCCGGGGGGAACGTTCGACCAGCCTTCGTTCTCGGCCACAAGTTCGAGATAGGCCTTGGAGGTCGCCCAGGAAATGAAGGTCTCGGCAGCCTCGGCCTTCTGCGAGCCGGCCGGGATCGCGAGCGACCAAGCCCAGAGCCAGTTGGCGCCCTGGTTCGGGCAGTTTTCGACGCCGCAGGGGAACGGCGCGAAGCCGACATTCTCGGCGACCTGGCTTTCTTCGGGGTTGGTCACGAAGGAAGCCGCAACGGTCGCATCCATCCACATGGCGCAACGGCCCTGGTTGAAGAGCGTCAGGTTTTCGTTGAAGCCGTTGGAGGCTGCGCCGGGAGGCCCGTAATTCGTCATCATGTCGACATACTGGGTGACGGCCGTCGTCCAGCCTTCGCTGTCGAACTGCGGCTGCCAGCTGGCATCGAAATAATTGGCGCCGTAAGAGCGGGCCATGGAACCCAGGAAGGCCATGTTCTCGCCCCAGCCCGGCTTGCCACGCAGGCAGATGCCGTAGACATCGTCATTGGCTTCGGAAATCTGGCGTGCGGCGTCAGCGATGAAGTCCCATGTCGGAGCCTCGGGCATCTCGATGCCTGCTGCCTCGAACAGGTCGGTGCGATAGAGCGTCATTGCGCTTTCGGCGTAGAACGGTGCTGCGTAGAGCGTGCCATCCTTGGAAAGCGCTTCGCGGATCGCGGGGATCAGATCGTCGACGTCGTAATCGTCGCCGAGATTATCGAGCGGAAGCAGCCAGTCGTTTTCGGCCCAAATCGGCACTTCGTAGGTGCCGATCGTCATGATGTCGAACTGGCCGCCATTGGTGGCGATATCGGTCGTGACGCGCTGGCGCAGCACGTTTTCTTCCAGCGTCACCCAGTTCAGCTGGATGTCCGGGTGCTGTTCGGTGAAGGCGTCGGTCAGACCCTGCATGCGGATCATGTCGCCGTTGTTCACGGTCGCAATTGTCAGTGTTTCCTGCGCGGACGCGCCAACGCTGGTGCCGGCAAGCATGGCCGCGCAGGCGGCAAGAAGCGAAAACCTGTGTCTCATGAGTTCCTCCCAAATGAGTGTCGCCGGCAAGAGCTTCTTGAGCAATTGCCTATGCTGTGAGCAATTACTCACATGTTGGCGAGCGATGTCAACGCAGATTAGTCGCTGCAGCGCAGCATCTGCAGGAGACGATTGCGGCGATGGCTTAGGCGAGGAGGGCGGTGGCCGTGTCTTCGTCGGTGATCAGGCCGTTGATCAGCCGACCTTTCACAGCAGCGGCGATGCCGGGCAGCTTGAGCGGTCCCTTGGCGATGCCGACGACGATGCAGGTGTCGCGCGACGGGATGGGCGAACTCGCGACCCGGTCGTTGATGATGCCATCGATCTGGTGCCCTTCGCGGTCGATCGCCCACCCGACGATCTCGGCCACGGCGCCTGCGGCGGTCAATTCTTCGAGCTCGGCCGGGCTAATGAAGCCATCGATGACGAGCGGTGCACCCGGTCCGAGATCGCCGATGCCGACGAAGGTGATGTCCGCCGTTGCCGACAGCTTGAGGGTCGCCTGGATCATCGGCTGCTGGTGCAGCAATTCACGCTCATGCATCGAAGAAGCGATGACAGGGAGCGGCATGGGAAACGACCGGCACTTCACCTTGTCGGCCATGGTGAAGACGACGTTGTAGAATGCGGCTGAGCCATCCGGCGCAATGTTGCCCGTCAGCGACACGACCTTGTGCTGCGGGCAATCCATGCTGGGAAGTTTTTCGATCGCGGCCTTCAGCGTGCGGCCCGTTCCGATGGCGATCGTCACGGGTTCCGGCGCGGACAGGCGTCGCTCCAATTCGGCGGCTGCGGCTTCGGCAACGCCGACCGTGGTGGATTGTGAACCCGGATCGCTCGGCACGACTTCGACGAGCTTCAGGTCGAAGCGCTGCTTTAGCCGCTGTGCAAGTTCGAGACAACTCGCGATCGGATGGTCGATCCGGACCTTGACGAGACCTTCCTTCACGGCAAGCGAAACCAGACGCTGCGCCGATTGCCGCGAAACGCCGAGCTTGCGCGCGATGTCGTCCTGCGTGTTGCCGGCGACGTAATAAAGCCAGCCGGCGCGGGCGGCGTCATCCAGTCGCATGGTGGGTGTCGTCATAGGTGCGTGTTCTGCCAATTGCACATGTCTTCTACGTATCCACGCGCGCGGCGGCGCGCAATCGGGAACGGGAGCTTCGGGGCTGACCGGCGGCACCGACAAGTGTGTCACGGAATCATCATCGATATGTCACGGACCTGTAATGGGCACGGTCAATAAGCCTGCAGCACCGCCATTCGACGACCCGCCACGAAGAGGAAAAGCCCATGAAACTGTTCGCCGCAGCACTCGCCCTTTCGGCTGCCTTCATCCTTCCCGCTCAAGCCCAGTTTGCGCTCGACTCTCGTTTCACGGATGCCGATGGCGACCTGATCGCCGACATCCCGACCGATGCTGCCGATCTGGTCGACCCGGACACGCTGATCTTCACCTACACGCCCGTCGAAGACCCAGCCGTCTACGCCGATGTGTGGCAGGGGTTTATGGACCATCTGGCGGAAGCCACGGGCAAGAACGTCGAGTTCTTCCCGGTTCAGTCGAACGCCGCGCAGCTCGAAGCGATGCGGGCGGGCCGCCTGCACATTGCCGGCTTTAACACCGGTGGCAACCCGATTGCCGTTGCCTGCGCCGGCTTCCGCCCCTTCGCCATGATGGCTGCCAATGACGGTTCGTTCGGCTACGAGATGGAAATCATCGTGCCGGCCGACAGCGAAGCGCAGGCGATCGAAGATCTGCGCGGCGGTGAAATCGCCTTCACGCAGGAAACGTCGAATTCCGGCTTCAAGGCGCCTTCGGCCATTCTTTCCAGCGAATTCGACATGGTCGCAAATGAAGACTTCACGCCGGTCTTCTCGGGTTCGCACGATACGTCGATCCTGGGTGTGGCCAATGGCGACTATGAAGCTGCCGCCATCGCGAACTCGGTCATGACTCGCATGATCGAACGTGAAGTCGTGTCCCCCGACCAGATCCGCTCGATCTACCAGTCCGCGACCTTCCCGACGACGGGCTACGGCACGGTCTACAACCTGACCCCTGAGCTTCAGCAGCAGATCCGCGATGCGTTCTTCTCGTTCGAGTGGGAAGGCTCGGCTCTCGCTGAAGAGTTCAGTGCGTCCGGCGAAGAGCAGTTTATCGAGATCAGCTTCCAGGAAGACTGGGAAGTCATTCGCCAGATCGATGAGGCGACCGGCGTCTCTTACTCCTGCCAGTAAAATTTGGCCAACACAAGCGGGGACGCAGCCTCAAGTCTGCGTCCCCGCATCGCATTTCTGAAGAGGGTCAGGGGCAGGTCATGCTTGAGGTGGACAGTCTCGAGAAGCGCTACAAAACGGGCGACATGGCGTTGCGCGGCGTTTCCTTCACGGTTGCCAAGGGGCAGGTCGTCGGCCTCATCGGGCCTTCGGGTGCCGGCAAGTCGTCACTTATCCGTTGCATCAACCGCCTGGTGGAGCCAACCGGTGGCGCAATTCGTCTGAACGGGCTCGATCTCACGAAGCTTTCAGGCGGCAATTTGCGCCAGGCGCGCAGGCGCATCGGGATGATCTTCCAGGAATATGCGCTGGTCGAGCGTCTGACCGTCATGGAAAACGTGCTTTCGGGCAGGCTCGGTTATGTGCCGTTCTGGCGCTCCTTCTTCCGGCGTTTCCCGCAGGCGGACGTGGACAAGGCCTTCCAGCTTCTGGATCGTGTCGGGCTGCAGGATCACGTGGACAAGCGCGCGGATGCGCTGTCCGGCGGCCAGCGCCAGCGCGTCGGCATCGCGCGTGCGCTCGAGCAGGACCCGGAACTGCTTCTTGTCGATGAGCCGACCGCATCGCTCGACCCGAAGACATCGCGCCAGATCATGCGTCTTATCTGCGAAGTCTGCCGCGAACGCGATCTTCCGGCGATCATCAACATTCACGACGTGGTGCTGGCCCAGATGTTCGTCGATCGCATCATAGGCCTGCGCGCCGGCGCGGTGGTGTTCGATGGTCCGCCGACGGATCTTACGGACACGGTGCTGACCGAAATTTACGGCGAAGAAGACTGGCATGCCATGCGCAAGACGCGTGAGGAAGATGCGGCTGACGAGAGCGAGACGAAGGCGTTCGAAGCCGAGCGTCTGGCGGAGCTGGTCTAGTGGTCAGCGCAGTCGCACCCGCCGCTTCCCGACGCTGGCGCCGACCCCCGGTCTTCATCAAGAGCCGGTTCTGGCGGATCGCCATCTATGGCGGCTTTTTCGCCTATCTCGTAATGGCGCTCTGGTCGATCGACCTCGACTGGACGCGCATCGTGCAAGGCCTCGACCGCGGCCAACGGTTCATCGAAGGCTTTCTGACACCGGACTTCACGAGCCGCTGGCGCGACATTCGCCAGGGCATGGTGGAAAGCATCACCATGACGGTGTGTGCGAGCGTTGTCGGCATCCTCATTTCCATCCCGATCGGGATCGGCGCGGCGCGCAACATTGCGCCTTGGCCCGTCCATGCCGTGTGCCGCAGCATCATCGCCATTTCTCGCGCGTTTCAGGAAATCATCATCGCGATCCTGTTCGTGGCCATGTTCGGGTTCGGGCCATTCGCCGGTTTTCTGACGCTCTCCTTCGCGACGATCGGATTCATCTCCAAGCTGCTTGCCGACGACATCGAGGAAGTCGATGAGGCGCAAGCCGAAGCCATCCGCGCCACCGGGGCCGGTTGGTGGCAGATCGTCAACTACGCGATCCAGCCGCAGGTCATGCCGCGACTGATCGGGCTTTCGCTCTACCGCGTCGACATCAATTTCCGTGAAAGTTCGGTCATCGGCATCGTTGGTGCAGGCGGCATCGGTGCCACGCTCAACACCTCGATGGAGCGATACGATTACGACACGGCAGGTGCGATCCTCATCCTGATCATCATCTTCGTCATGCTGGCCGAATACGGCTCAAGCCACATCCGTAAGAGGGTGCAGTGATGCCGATTGGACCAGATGCCGCCGACAAGACCTGGTCGAAGCACACCCGTCGGGGCGAATGGATGATCTGGGGCGGCTGGTTCGCGCTCGCGGTCGTCTTCGTCCTGTCCTGGCAGGTGATGAACGAGCGGACGATCTGGGCGTTCGTCGAGGATGCTCCGCGCCAAGGCGCCGACCTTCTCTCGCGCTCCTGGCCGCCGCGCTGGGATTATCTCGGAAATCTCTGGCAGCCGCTTTGGGACACATTGAACATGGCGACGCTCGGCACGCTGCTGGGGACGGCCATGGCCGTGCCGTTGGCGTTCATGGCGGCGCGCAATACGTCGCCGAGCCTGCTCTTCTTGCGGCCGGTCGCGCTGTTCATCATCGTCGCTTCGCGCTCGATCAATTCGTTGATCTGGGCGTTGCTGCTCGTCGCGATCATCGGTCCGGGCATTCTCGCCGGGATCATCGCCATCGCGCTTCGATCCATCGGATTTGTGGGCAAGCTGCTTTACGAGTCGATCGAGGAAATCGACGAGACGCAGGTGGAGGCCGTTCGTGCGACAGGAGCGGGCCAGCTGCAGCTGATCGATTATGCGATCGTGCCGCAGGTTCTTCCCGCATTCGTCGGCATGACGATTTTCCGCTGGGACATCAACATCCGTGAATCCACCATCTTGGGACTGGTGGGTGCCGGCGGCATCGGGCTGCAGCTTCAGGGGTCGCTCAACACGCTCGCCTGGTCGCAGGTTTCCGTGATCTTCGCCGTCATTCTTCTGACGGTGATCGTCGCGGAATGGGTGTCGTCCAAGGTTCGCCGCGCCATCATCTGATCGCCGATTTATCAGCGCGCATTTAAAAGCAATCGCTCAATCAGGAGTCGTGAAGATTCCTGTTGCCGATCAATCCGGATCAATATAGCGTTTCATCGTGGGATGGAGCGACGCGATGCCGATGACGGCGATGCATGTGGATGCGGGCATGACGACCGCTGACAGTGAGGATGAGATCGATCGCCACAGTGCGGTCGTCTCGGACAGTGCCGCGCTGGTGCAACTGCGCGCCTATATTCAGAACGCTGGTTTTCAGCGGGGGCAGAAGCTTCCGCCGGAGCGGGTGCTCGGGCCCGAGCTCGGCCTGCGGCGCTTTGAGCTGCGCAAGGCGATGGAGACGCTTGTCGACGAGGGCGTGCTCTGGCGCCATGTGGGCAAAGGCACCTTCATGGCCCGCCCGACCGATCAATCCGACCAAAATGATCTTACGGCTCTTGCAAGGGCGATCAGCCCGGTCGATGTTATGCGGGCGCGCCTCAGCCTCGAGCCGGCGCTGGCGCGCGAAGCCGCAATCCACGCCCCGGCGTCGGCGATCGCAACGCTCAGGCTGACCATGGAGCGCAGCCATCTTGCCGGCACCTGGCGGGAATATGAGGCGCTCGACAACGATTTCCACCGTCAGATCGCCGAGGCGAGCGGCTCGGTCGTGCTGCTTGCGCTGTTCGATCAGTTGAACACGCTTCGGCGCATGGTCGCCTGGGGCAATCTCGCCCGCACCGGCCCGCGGCCGCCGCGCAGCCATTCGAGCTTCAACGAGCATGACATGATTACCGACGCCATCGAGGCGCGCGATGCGGACGCTGCCCACAATGCCATGCGGACGCATCTGCGTTCGGTCGAAGATCGATTGTTCCGCGCATCATGAGCACACTTCCGAAAATCACGGTTGCCTGTTTCGACCACGACCGGGTGATGCCGGTGATGGACGGCCGCGTGCCGGTGAAAGGCTTCGAGATCGAGCCGCATGTGCTGCCGACGTCGAAACTGTTCCCGCTTGCGGTGCAGGAAGCCCGGTTCGACGTGACCGAACTGTCGCTGTCGAGCCATATCCTGCAGGTGGCGCGGGGCGAGGGGGCGTATGTCGCGATCCCGGCGTTTATCTCACGGGCTTTTCGCCATAACGGCTTTTTCCGGCGCACCGATAGCGGCATAGAGACCCCGGCGGACCTCAAGGGTCGTCGCGTCGGTGTTCCGGAATACCAGATGACCGCTGCGCTCTGGATGCGCGGCATCCTCAAGGACCAGTACGGCGTCGAGGCGACCGACATCGAATGGCACACCGGCGCGCTCGATGCCGGTGTGCGGCACGAGCGGCTGCAACTGACGCCGCCACCAAACCTCAAGATCACGCCGATCAGCGAGGGCGAGACGCTGCAGTCGCTGCTGCTCGACGGCCAGATCGACGCGCTGCTTGCGCCCAATCCTCCGAAGGCTTTCGCCGAGGGCGATCCGAGGATCGAGCGGATATTCCCCGATTTCGAGCGCGTGGAGCAGGACTATAACGGCGAAACCGGGTTCTTCCCGATCATGCATGTCGTGGCGGTGCGGCGCACGCTTGCGGAGAAGTGTCCGGAGCTGCCGATGGCGCTTTACGAGGCATTCTCGACGGCGCGCGATCTTGCGCTCAAGCGGCTCGAAGAGATCTGGCTCGGCTCTGCCAACCGGCTCAGCCTGCCATGGTTGAACGCCTCGATGGAGCGCCTGCGCGCCACGATGGGGCGCGATTACTATGCTTACGGCTTCAAAGGTGCCGAACGCGAGGTGGAGGCCATGTGCCGCTACTCGGTCGAGCAGTATCTCGCTCCGCGGCGCGTTGAAGCTGCCGAGCTCTTTCATCCATCGCTGCTGAACACCTGAGAGGAGAGGCGCACGAACGCAACAAGGCCCGGTCAAACGGAAGACATCCATCATTATCTAGGGAGGAGACTAATAATGAGCCTATTCAAACTCAGTGCATCGCTTGCGCTCTGCGCCACACTCATCGGTGTTCCGTCCGCCTTCGCGCAAGAGGAGATGCGCGCGCCGGAAGGTCCGATCGAGTTTACCGTCGGGTCCGGTGCAGGCGGCTCGCCTGACATCATCATGCGGACCATCGCGCAGATCATGAACGAGGAGGGGATCGTCGAGAACCCGATCGTTATTCAGAACCGCTCGGGTGGCGGGCATTCGAACGCCTACAATCACGTGCTCGGCCTGCCGGGCAATGAATCGACGCTTCTGACGCTGGCGTCGCCCGTGTTCACCACGCCGATCGTTCAGGGCACCGATTCCGTCATCGACCAGATCACGCCGATCGCCGGCTTCGTGCAATCGGAACTCGTCCTTTTGACGACGCCGGACAGCCCGTACAATTCGCTTCAGGATTTCGTCGCGGCAGCCAAGGAGCAGCCGGGGCGTGTTCGCATCGCGGGCGGCGCATCGGGTGGCAACGATCATGTTGCGACGGGCCTCGTCGAGAAGGCGGCCGACATCACGCTCACCTACATTCCGCATGAAAGCGGCTCTGCCGCCCGTGCGACGTTCCTTGGCGGGAATGTCGAAGGCCATTTCGCGACGCTTGCGGAAGGTCTGGAAGCCATCAATGCCGGCCAGGCGAAGGCGCTTGCGATCCTGTCGGCCGAACGCCGCACGGAAGAAGGCTATGCCGACGTGCCGACCGCGACCGAGCAGGGCGTCGATGTCGTCTACACGCAGTTCTGGGGTGTCGGCGGACCGCCGGATCTCGATCCTGCCGTTGCCGCATGGTGGGCCGACAAGTTCGAGCAGGCAACGCAGACGGCACGCTGGCAGGAAAGCCTCGAGGCCAACATGCAGCTCGGCGAATTCTACGGTCTCGACGAGGCCGGCGAGTATTTCGCACGGGAGCAGGAAACCTTCCGCACTGTTCTGACCCAGGTCGGTCTGGCTGCGCAGTGATGCGCCCCAGACCCAGCGAGGGCATATCATGAGCCAACCACTCGCCCCTCTGGCGGCATCTCCGGAAACGGAGGTGCCTGCCGCGCCTGTCTACCGGATTACGGCGCTCGACTACGTGCCGGCAATTGCCATGATTGCCTTGTCGCTTGCCATCTTCATCGGAACGGCAGGCCTCAAATACTGGGACAATGTCACGCCCGGTGCCCGCTTCCTGCCGATATGGCTTTCGGCTGCAGGTGGGCTGCTCGGCATCCTGCTCTTCATCTCGCTTCGGCGAGGCGGGGACGGCGGGGTTCTCGACCTGCCCGATCGCGTCGGCTTGCGGCGCGCGGTTCTTGCGCTTTCATCAATGGCGATCTTCGTCGTCGCGGCGCCGGTGATCGGAATGGTTCCGGTCGCCGGGATATTCATGCTGTTCATGCTGCTTGCCGTTCTCGGCCAGCGGCTCGTTCCAAGCCTCATCACGACGGCCATCGTCGTCTTCGGCCTGAAATTCATTTTCGCTTACGGGCTTTCGGTTCCGCTTCCGGCACCGCTCGGCTTTTGACGCGACCATCTGGCGGGACAAGCCATGATCGATCTTCTGCTTCAGGGATTTGCGGTTGCGTTCCAGCCGAGCAATCTCGCTTTCATCTTTCTGGGTGTCCTGCTGGGGCAGGTCATCGGCGCGCTACCGGGTGTGGGGCCTGCCGCCGGCATGGCGCTTCTCTTGCCGCTGACCTTCGGCCTTGAGCCGGCAACGGCGATCATGATGCTCGCCGGCATCATGTATGGCGGCCAATATGGCGGCACACTCACCTCGGTGCTGATCAACGTACCCGGCGAGGCTTCGGGCGTCATGACGGCGGTCGACGGCCACCAGATGGCCCGCAAGGGGCGCGGCGGGGCTGCGCTCAGCGTTGCGGCCATCGGCTCGTTCATCGCCGGTATCGGCGCGGTTGCGGCGGTTGCCTTCATCACCCCGGCGCTTTCGGGCTTCGCGCTTCGGTTCAATGCGCCGGAATACTTTCTTCTTGCCGCACTCGGCATCATCGCGACGGCAAGCCTTGGCGCCACGCCCATCCGCTCGCTGATGGCCGGCGTGTTCGGTCTGATGATTGCGCTTGTCGGCACCGATCCGCTCGCCGGTACGCCGCGGCTTACATTCGGCCAGCCGGCGCTTTACGAGGGTATCGACTTCATTCCCGTCGCCATCGGTGTCTTCGGCATTGCCGAAGTGCTCGCCTCGCTGGAACGCGCCCACGACATGCACCCGATCCGCACGCGGCTCAAGGACATGTGGCTGACATCGGCGGAGTGGGCGCAAAGCCGCATGGCGATCGTGCGCGGCGGCGTCATCGGCCTCTTCGTCGGCATCATGCCGGGCGCCGGCGCCTCCATCGCCTCGCTGCTTGCCTATCTCACCGAGCGCCGCTTCAGCCGCAATCCGGAGATGTTCGGCAAGGGAGCGATCGATGGTGTGGCAGCGGCAGAAGCTGCGAACAACTCCGCGTCGCACGGTGCGATGATCCCGATGCTGTCGCTTGCCATTCCCGGCAATGCGAGCACGGCCGTGCTTCTTGCCGCGCTGATCCTGCATGGCGTGCGGCCGGGGCCGATGTTGATGACGCAGGAGGCGACGCTCGTCTGGGGGCTCATCGCCAGCATGTTCATCGGCAACGTCATGCTCTTGATCATGAACCTGCCGATGGCACCGCTTTTCGCTTCGCTGCTGCGCATCCCCTATGTCTATCTCGCACCGGGTATCCTCGTGATCTCGCTCGTCGGCGCCTATGCCGCGACGCTCGATTTCGGCACGGTGTGGATGTGTATCTTCTTCGGCCTGCTCGGCTGGCTGATGATGAAGTTCGACATTCCGCGGCCGCCGCTGGTTCTTGCGCTCGTTCTTGCCCCGCTTCTGGAAACGTCGCTCAGGCAGTCGCTGCTGCTCTCCTTCGGCAGCCCGATGATTTTCGTCGAACGGCCGATCTCGGCGGTGCTTCTGGTCGTGGTTGCTTTCGCGCTGATCCTGCCGGTCTGGAGCGCGGTGAAGCGCAGGCGCAATCGCATCGCCTGACCAACGGTGATCGATGAAACAAAAACGGGGGCCGCTGGCCCCCGTTGTCGTTCAAGGCTTTCGGCTCAACCCTTGTGGTGGCTTTCCTGCAGGCCGTAGACCGGGGTGGGAATGCCTTCCATCCGCGCCTTCAGCTGCAGCGACAGGAACTGCGAGTAGTGGCGCGACTGGTGCAGATTTCCGCCGTGGAACCAGAGCGCTTCCTGCTGCGTCGGCTTCCACATGTTGCGTTGCTCGCCTTCCCAGGGGCCCGGATCCTTCGGCGTGCCCGAGCCGAGGCCCCAGCACTTGCCCACCTTGTCGGCGGTCTCCTGGTCGATGAGATCGGCGACCCAGCCATTCATGGAGCCGTAGCCGGTGGCGTAGACGATCACGTCGGCCGGTATCTCCTGGCCGTTGTCGAGCTTCACTCCTGTCTCGGTGATCTCCTCCACCTGACCAGCGACGAGCTTGATCTTGCCGTCGATGATCAGCTGCGAGGCACCGATGTCGATGTAGTAGCCCGAGCCGCGGCGCAGATACTTCATGAAGAGACCTGAATCGTCTGCGCCGAAATCGAGCCGGAAGCCGGCCTTTTCCAGATCCTCGTAGAACTTCGCATCGACCTCGCGGATCTTGTCGTAAACCGGCTTCTGGAATTCGTGCATGATGGCATAGGGCAGAGAGGCGAAGATGAGATCGGCCTTGGCCGTCGTCATGCCGCCCTGAACCGCGCGCTCGGAATAAAGATCGCCGAGGCCGATTTCCATCAAACTGTCGGATTTCACGATATGGGTCGTGGAGCGCTGGATCATCGTGACATCGACGCCGGCTTCATAGAGCGCAGCGCAGATGTCGTGCGCCGAGTTGTTGGAGCCGATGACAGCCACCTTCTTGCCCTTGTAGCCGTCCGGTCCCGGGTGCTGCGAGGAATGGTGCTGCTCGCCCTTGAAGCGGTCCCGACCCTTGAAGTTCGGGATGTTTGCCTTGCCCGACATGCCGGTCGCGAAGACCAGCTGCTTCGGCTTCAGCGTGATCTCCTTGCCGTCGCGCTCGACGACAACTGTCCATTCCTTGGTCGTTTCGTCGTATTTCGCCGATTTGGCCGTGGTGCTGGTCCAGTAATTCAGCTCCATGACCTTTGTGTACATTTCCAGCCAGTCGCCGATCTTGTCCTTTGGCGAGAAGACCGGCCAGTTCTTCGGGAAGTCGAGATAGGGCAGGTGGTCGTACCAGACCGGATCGTGCAGGCAGAGCGACTTGTAGCGCTTGCGCCAAGAGTCACCGGCACGTTCGTTCTTCTCGATGATGATCGTGGGAACGCCCAGCTGGCGCAGGCGGGCACCGAGCGCAATACCGCCCTGGCCGCCGCCGATGATGACGACATAGGGCTGCTTCTCGTAGCCGAGCGTGCGCAGTTCTTCCTCGCGCTCTTCGATCCAGTTCTTCGTGCCGACATCCTGGCCGTGCTTGGCGCCGAGCGGGCGGGTGAAGCCGGACTTTTCCTCGTAGCCCTTGAGCTCGACCATCGTCGTCAGCAGCGTCCAGATCTGGCCGTTCTTCACCCGGATCAGGCCGTAGCCGCGAGCGACGTCCGTCTCGAAAGAAATCCAGCTTTCCATCAGGCCGTCGTTTTCGGTGGCGTCCTCGCCCTCGGCGACCTTCCAGTTCGTCGGCTTTACCTCGGCAAGCCGCGCTTGCAGCATGTCCTTGACCTGGGCGCGACCTTCCATGGTCTTGATGTTCCAGGTGAAGGCCACGAGATCGCGCCAGTAGCACTGGTCGGCAAACATGCCGACCGCCTCGTCGATCTGCCCGCTCTCGAGCGCCTTGCCGAACTTGTCCAGAAAAGCCTGCATGCGCGTGCTGGGTGTCTTGTCGAGCATTTCTCTCTCCCTCTGCTCTCAAGTGTATCGGACGGCTCCTCCGCCGCCCGGATGGATCGATCGTCCTAGCGTGACAGGTCGATCATGATCTTCAGGTGCCGGCCGGCCGGGTCGAGCAGTTGATCGAACCCTTCCGCAACGGCCTCCGATAGGCTGATGAATTTGGTGACGATCTTCTTGGCCGGTATCTGACCGCTGGCAATCAGGCGGGCGACGCGCGGCCAATAATGCGTCGGGTATGCCCAGGAGCCTCGAATATCGATGTCCTTGAAGGTGACATCGAACCAGTTGAGCGGGTTCTCGCCGGGATGCAGGCCCGTCTGAACGACCACACCCTGTTTGCGGACTGCATCTGCGCAGGCCTTCAGAGCGTGTTCGTTGCCCACGCACTCGATCGCGACATCGCAGCCGACGCCGCCTTCGGTATGGGCGCGAACGACATCGCCGACCGACTGTCCTTTCGGGTTGATCGTGATGAGGTCCGGGATGGTCTGGCGGGCCATGTCCAGCCGTGTGTCGTTGACGTCGGAAACGAAGAGCTGGGTGGCACCGGCGGCCCGTGCAGCCATCAGGGTCAGCATGCCGATGGGTCCTGCGCCCGTGACGAGCACGCTTGCCCCGGCGGTGACGCCGGCACGGTCGCAGGCATAGACCGCCACTGCGGTCGGCTCGATCAGGGCTGCCTCCTCATCCGACAGATCGTCCGGGATGGGCTGGACATTGTAGTCGTACAGCAGTGCGGCCTCGGCCATTCCGCCCGAATTCCAGGACAGGCCGGCCAAAGCGAGCTGGCTGCTCAGGTGAAACAGCCCACGCTCGGCATAATAATCGCCGACGCGGGGCATGATCAGCGGCTGGACCGACACCCGGTCACCCGGTTTCACATGGCGCACATCCGACCCGACGGCCTTCACGACGCCGCCGAACTCGTGCCCGAGCACCTGCGGGCCACTTGCCTTGGTGAAGGGGTGAGGCTCCTTCGGAATGAAGATTGGACCGTAGGCATATTCATGCAGATCGGTCCCGCAAATGCCGCAGAACCTGTTTTCGATGATCACCTGATCAGGGGCCGGATCGGACGGCAATGGAACGTCCTCGATCCGCAGATCCTTCGCGGCGTGGAAACGGAGTGCTTGCATGGTTCTTCTCCCGACGCTCAGACCAGCACCATGCCGCCGTCCACGACGAGCGACTGGCCGGTCATGTAATCGGAGGCAGAGGATGCGAGGAAACGACTGACGCCGACCAGATCGTCGGAATGGGACGGCCGGCCCAGCAGAATGCCGGAGGAGAAGTTCTCGAAGGCCTCGTTGTCCCTGCTGGTCAGGCCTTCATCCTTGAAGCCCTTGTCGATCAGTTTCCACATGTCGGTGGCGACCACGCCGGGACAGATCGCATTGACGCAGATTCCGTCGCCGCCAAATGCGCGGGCGGCCGCCTGCGTCAAGGCGACAACGGCAAACTTGCTTGCGCAGTAATGGGCGAGGGGCTCGTAGCCCTGCTTGCCGGCAATGGAGGCGGTGTTGACGATCTTGCCGCCGCCGCCTTGGCTCTTCATCTGGCGAACGGCTTCCTGTATGCCGATCAGCACACCGAGGCCGTTGACGTCCATGACCTTGTGCCAATCGTCTTCGGTGATATCGAGAAACGGCTTCACCTGCGCGATGCCGGCATTGTTGAACATGACGTCGAGCCGGCCGTATTTTTCGACCGTTGCGGCAATCATCGCGCGCACGCTCTCCCGGCTTGTCACATCGACCTCAAGCGCAACGGCCTTGCCGCCTGCGCCATTTATGCTGTCCGCGACCTTGCCGGCGAGATCGTGCTGAATATCCGCCACCACCACGCGAGCGCCGGCATCCGCCAGACCACGCACCATGGCCTCGCCAATGCCGCGGCCGGATCCGGTGACGATGATGGAACGGTCTTTCAGGCTGTCCTGCATGTCTTTCCTCCTCATTTGCTCCCGAAGAGGTGGTGAGCAAGCACCATGCCAAGAGGCACACATCGCTGGATCGCCCACGAAACGGTGCCTTCGCTGCTTTCAGCGACACGCAGGCGTGAGCCGATGCAACAGGGAAGCTGCAACAGGTGTTGCAGCTGTTGCAATCAGCGGTTCAAACGACGGTGGATCGTGGAGCGGTTGACACCGAGCTTGCGGGCGAGTGCGGAAATGTTGTTGTCGCAGGCCTGCAGCGCGGTGCGCAGTGCGTCGGCGTCGGATGTCTTTGGTGAATGTGGCAGTCGATCCGGCTGCAGGTGGTCAGGAAGGCAGTCCGGCCCGATCAAGCCGCCATCGGAAAGCGCGGCGGCGACCTTCAGCGTGTTGGTGAGTTCGCGCAGGTTTCCAGGCCAGTCATGGCGGCGAAGGGCGTCGAGGGTCGCCGGCTGGAGACGGTAGGTCTCGGCATTGTCGCGGCCAATGCGCACAAGGATCTGATCCAAGAGGGCCGCGAAATCCTGGCGCTCCTTCAAGGGTGGCAGCCGCAGCGTCGCCGCGTTGATGCGGTAGAAGAGGTCGGCGCGGAAGCGGCCCGCATCGATCAACGACTGCAGCGGCTGGTGGGAGGCGGACACGAGCTTGAAGCGCACCGGGCGTGGCTTGAGGGCGCCGACTGGCACCACTTCGCCCTCCGAAAGCACACGCAGGAACCGGCTCTGCAGCGCAAGCGGCATGTCGCCGATCTCGTCGAGGAAGAGTGTGCCGCCGCTTGCGGCTTCGATCAGGCCGGTCTTGCCTTTCGGGGCAGCGCCGGTGAATGCGCCCGGCGCATAGCCGAAGAGCTCGGATTCGATCAGGTGTTCGGGGATGGCCGCGCAGTTTACCGCAACGAACGGGCCGCCATCGCTGCGGCTGTCATGGAGTGCACGTGCGAGATATTCCTTGCCGGTGCCGGTCTCGCCCTGGATCAGGATGGCGATGTCTCGACCGGCAAGCTTGGCGGCCTTTGCCTGCACCGCTTCCATGGTGGGATCGCCCAACGAGAGGTCGCGCAACGCGCGCGGTACCGGTTCTTGTGCTTTCGAGAGTATCCCGCCCGCTTGGCGCGAGGTGACGACGGGCGCAAGCGAGCTTGCGAAGAACACTGCACCGTCATGGGCGCGCAGCATGCGCTCGCCACCCGTCTTGCCGCGCATGAAGCGGGGCAGATCATCGATCTCCATCTCGAAGAAGCTGTCGATCTTCTCGCCGATCAGGTCGCTCGCCGAAAAGCCGGTGAGCTTCATGGTGCGCGCGAGTGCATTGAAGCCGCCATGGGTCAGTCCCGTCACGCGGCCAGCGCCGTCGAGCGCGATGGCCGCATCGGGATCGACATCGAGGAAATCCGGCGAGCGGGAGAGCCGCAGCACCCAATCGTTGCGGGTGCGCGCCATGAGATTGGCGAACTCGATGCGTCTCGCCGTCGCCGAAACGAGATGGAGGGCCAGTTGCTGGCTCGCCTTTGCCGTGGGTGAGCGCAGTTGCGAGATATCGAGTACGGCCGTCAGGTCGCCGAGCGTGTCGAAGATCGGCGCTGCGGTGCAGGTGAGGCCGATGTGGCTCGTGTCGAAATGATCGTCCTGGTGGATGATCACCGGTTCGCCGGAGACGATGCAGGCCCCAACCGCGCAGGTGCCGGCGCGGTTTTCTGACCATTCCGAACCCAGATAAAGGCCGGCCTTGCGCAGCTGGTTGTCGAAGGTCGGGTCGCCCATGAAATCGACGGTGACGCCGCGCGCGTCGGACAGGAGAAGCACATAGTGCTGCTCCGCGATCTGGTTGAACAGCGTTTCGAGCCCCGAGCGGCCGATGCGGATCAGTTCCTCGGCCTGCTCGCGGTGTTCCTTCAGCGTCGTTTCGGGAACGATGTAGGCTTCCTGGGCGCTTGCGGGATCGAGCTGGTAATCGTGGACGCAGCGCAGCCATGACTGGACGACCGGCGTATCGCGGCCGCTCGCCTGGCCGCCAAGAGCCACGCGCTCAATCTCCTTGATGTGCGACAGCGTCGACACCATGGCCTATCCTCCCGGCCGGGATGCTGGCACAGCGCGGGGCAGGCGACAAGCGCTCTAACGGATAGTTGATGCAGTGAGACTTCTTCTCGCTGCGCGCGTCAGCGGCGATCCTCGAGGATCATGGCGGCGCCCTTTCCGGCGATCATGATTGTCGGCGAATTGGTGTTGCCGGAGGTGATCGTCGGCATGATGGAGGCGTCGATGACGCGCAGGCGATCGATCCCGCGCACGCGTAGGCGTTCGTCGACGACCGCTTGCGGATCATCCGCCAGGCCCATGCGGGCGGTGCCGACGGGGTGGAAAATCGTCGTGCCGAGGTCGCCCGCCGCCACGAGCATGTCTTCCTCGGATTTGATGTGCGCACCCGGCTTGTGCTCTTCGGGCCTGTAGGGCGCCATGGCCGGCTGGCCGACGATGCGGCGCGCCCATTTGAGCGAATCCACCGCGACGCGGCGATCCTCCTCGGTCGAGAGGTAGTTGGGACGGATGTCGGGCGCGTTCGCCGCTTCCGGTCCGGAGATATGGATGGAGCCACGGCTCGAGGGTCGGAGATTGCAGACGCTTGCGGTGAACGCGTCGAAGGCATGCAGGCCCTCGCCCCAAACATCCAGCGACAGCGGCTGGAAATGGAATTCGAGATTGGCCGTCTCGTATTCAGGGCTCGAGCGCACGAAAGCCCCCATCTGCGATGGCGCCATGGTGAGCGGCCCGCGGCGGCGCAGCGCGTAGTCCACGCCCATCAGCGCGCGGCGGAAGAGTTTTGCATAGTCGCCGTTCAAGGTGCGGATACCGGTCACCTTGTAGATGGGACGGATCTGCAGATGATCCTGCAGATTTGTGCCGACTCCCGGCAGATCAACGATCGGCTCGATCCCGTGCGCGCTGAGCACCGCGCCCGATCCGATGCCCGATCGTTCCAAAATGCCGGGGGAAGCGACCGCACCGGCGGAGAGAATGATTTCGCCGGTCGCGCGGGCGATCACCCGGCGTCCGTTCTGGATATAGGAGATCGTCGCCGCACGGCCGTTCTCGATGCCGACCTTCTCCACCAGCGCGCCGGTTTTGACGATCAGGTTCTGCCGCTTGAGCGCAGGGCGGAGAAAGCCGCGGGAAGCACTCCAGCGGCGGCCGCGCTTCTGGTTCACCTGAAAATAGGACGAGCCGGAATTGTCGCCAGAATTGAAGTCGTCGATCTTGGCGATGCCCGCCTGCTCCGCGGCGTCGCGCAGTCGGTCGAGGATCGGCCAGCTGATGCGGGGCTTTTCTACGCGCCATTCGCCGCCCTGCGCGTGATAGCAGTTCGGCGGCGCTTCGTGGTCTTCATGCTTCATGAAATAGGGCAGCACGTCGTCCCAGCCCCAGCCGGTGAGGCCCATCTGGCGCCAGCCATCGTAGTCGCGCGCCTGGCCGCGCATGTAGATCATGGCGTTGATGGCCGACGAGCCGCCGAGGACCTTACCGCGCGGGTAGGCGAGGCTGCGTCCGTTCAGCCCCGGCTCGGCTGCCGTCTTGAACAGCCAGTCGGCGCGCGGATTGCCGATGGCGAAGAGGTAGCCGACGGGGATGTGGAACCAGATCCAGTTGTCACGACCGCCGCCTTCGAGCAGCAGCACGCGGTTGCGCGGATCGGCCGAGAGCCTGTTTGCAAGCACGCAGCCGGCCGAGCCGGCACCGGCGATGATGTAATCGAACTGGCCGTCGTAACGCGTTTCCTCCACGCGGTTCTTCCCCTTGCGTTCGCCTTAGCTTACGAATTTCGCAATTGTTCGTCCGGCCACTGCCAGAAGGTGCGTTCCTCTTTCTCCAAGAAGCGGCTCAGCACCATCTTGTGGACCTCGTCGGCACCATCGACCAGCCGCGCCTGGCGGGCGTAGCGGTAGATCCATTCCAGAACCGTGTCCTTGGAATAGCCACGCGCGCCGTTGATCTGGATTGCGACATCGGCAGCGTCATGCAGGAGATTGGCGACGTGCACCTTCGCCATGGAAACCTCCTTGCGAGCGTAACTGCCTTGGTCGAGCTCCCATGCGGCCTTCATCACGAGAAGACGGCCGATCTCGATGCGCATGGCGAGGTCGCCCAGCATCATCTGCACGCTTTCGCGCTTTGCCAGAAGCTCGCCGAAGGCGTGGCGTTCGGAGGCGTAGGCGCGGGCGATCTCAACGCAACGCTTCGAAAGGCCGAGCCAGCGCATGCAATGGGTCAGACGTGCGGGTCCGAGCCGGATCTGGGTGACCTTCAGGCCGTCACCTTCGCCCATCAGCACGTCTTCGACAGGCACTTCCAGGCCGTCGAACACCAGCTCGCAATGGCCGCCATGTTCTTCCGGCCCCATGATGTCGATGCGGCGCTCGATCCGCCAGCCCGGTTGATCCTTGTGGAACATGAACGCCGTCAGGCCACGGCGCGGGTCGTCGGAGGTGCGCGCCATCAGGATGAAGTGGCTCGCCTCGGCAGCGCCCGTGATGTACCATTTGCGGCCTGAAATGACGTAGCGATCGCCCTTCTTCTCCGCCTTGGTCAGCATCATCGATGGGTCGGACCCGCTGCCGGGCGCGGGCTCGGTCATCGCGAAGGCAGAGCGTACCGCGCCGCTGACGATCGGGTCGAGCCAGCGCTTCTTCTGCTCAGGCGTCGCGACAGCTTCGAGAACCATCATGTTGCCATCGTCGGGGGCCGCCGAATTGAAGATGACAGGCCCGAAGATCGACCGGTTCATCTCCTCGTAGCAGACCGCCATGCCGACCTTGCCGAGGCCGCGGCCGCCGGTCTCCTGCTTCAGCTGCAGACACCAGAGGCCTTCGGCGCGGGCTTTCGCGCGAAGTTCATCGGCAAGATCGATGCGGATGTTCTCGTGCGCGTCATAGGAAGCCCGGTCGGCCTCGAGTGGCAGAATGTGGGTTTCGACGAAGCGGGCGATGCGCTCCCGGTAATCGGCAATCTCGCGCGGCAGATGAAAGTCCATGCATGCTCCTCCAGTCGGACGGATGCTCCCACACCCGGCCTCGACGCTCTGGATAGCGACCTATGGCGCTGGCTCCAACCCCGGCTTTCGGCGAGGACGCACCCCTGCACTCAATCTTGACGCGTGATCAGCGATTGGCCCGTCATGGCGGCGGGTTGGGGAATGCCGGCCATGGCGAGGATCGTGGGTGCGACGTCGGCGAGAATGCCGTCTCGGATGCTGCATTTTCCAGGCATGCGTACGATCACCGGCACTGGGTTCAGCGTGTGGGCCGTGTGCGGTTGACCGGTGACGACGTCGATCATCTCTTCGCAATTGCCGTGATCGGCGATGACCAAAAGCTGGCCACCAACGCGGTCGAGCGCCGCGCAGACACGGCCGATCGCGTGGTCCACGGTTTCGACAGCCTTGATGGCGGCGTCGATGATGCCGGTGTGGCCGACCATGTCGGGGTTGGCATAGTTGATGACGATGACATCGAAGCGATTGCTGTCGATCGCGCTCACCAGCCGGTCGGTCAATTCGTGCGCCGACATTTCAGGCTGCTTGTCATAGGTCGCGACTGCCGGCGATGCGACGAGGATCCGGTCTTCGCCTTCGAACGGCGTCTCAAGACCACCGTTCAGGAAGTAGGTGACGTGCGGGTACTTCTCGGTCTCTGCCATGTGCAGCTGCTGCAGACCCGCCTTGGAGACCGTTTCAGCCAGGCCGTCTTCCAGCGTCTGCGGCGCAAAAAGCGGGTGAACCAGCGGATCGAGTTCGCTGCCATAGGATACCATGCCGATGGTCGACGAGAACGAGATGGGACGCTTGCGTTCGAAGCCATCGAAATCCGGGTCGGTGAGTGCGCTCAGAATCTGGCGCGCGCGGTCGGCGCGGAAGTTGAAGAAGATCAGCCCGTCGCCGTCGCGCATTCCGGCATAGTCGCCGATCACGGTCGGCAGGATGAATTCATCCGTCAGGCCCCGAGCCGTTGCCGTTTCGATGGCGTCGCTGGCAGAGACCGCGTGCTCGCCTTCGGCTTCGACCATGGCGCCGTACGCCTTCCCGACGCGCTCCCAACGGCGGTCGCGATCCATGGCATAATAGCGGCCGCTGACGGTCACGACCCGGGCGCCGGCCGGAAGTTCGGCCTCGAATGTCGCAAGAAAATCGCGCGCCGAAGCCGGTGGCGTGTCGCGGCCATCGGTGAAGGCGTGGATCAGAACCTCAAGACCCACCTCGGTGAGGATACGGGCGAGCGCCACGGCATGGTGCATATGCGCATGAACGCCGCCATCGGAAACGAGGCCAGCGAGGTGGCATCGCCCGCCGGATGTCTTGGTCTTCTCAAGAATGCCGCTCGCCACGACGGCCCGCTTAAGCTCTCCATCAGCGATTGCCGTATCGATGCGGGGCAGCGTCTGCATCACGATGCGACCGGCGCCGATATTGAGGTGGCCAACCTCGGAATTGCCCATCTGGCCTTCGGGGAGGCCGACGGCCGGACCGAACGTCGTCAGCGTCGCATGGGGGCACGTGGCGCGCAGCTTGTCGAAATTGGGTGTGCTGGCCAGCGCGACGGCATTGCCGGTCGTCTCGGCGCGCTCGCCCCAGCCATCGAGGATCATGAGAAGTGTGGGCTTTGCGCGCTGCATGATCGGCATCCTCTGGTCCAGGTCGTTCATCCGCTTCATGCGCGATGAGACGGCATGAAGCGCTGATGCCGCCCCGCGGAGCAGATGTCAAACACTAGCGCATGCGCAGCCGCGAGCTTGATAAAGAGCAAGCCGGCGTCGGTCGCCTGGCGGCGCCAATGCCAAATCTTGATCGTGATCAAGAGGCGCTGTCCGTCGCAATGCTAGCGTGCAGCTGAAACTGCATGTCAGCCAGCAGGCGACTTTCATGAAATCCGGCGTCCTCCTCTGCTTCATCGAAGAGAATGGCCCTTCGGCGCTTCTGGAGAACGCGATCGCCATGGGGCAGGACGATGGTCTTCATTTGCGTTGTGTCGTGGTTGCAGATGCACCTTTGATGCCGATCGGCACGCGCCGCCCGGAGACGTGGCAGCACTGGAAAGAAGCCCAGAAGCAGGTCAAGGCGGCGCTGGACCATCGAGTGGCCAGCGTCTCGGCGCAGTTGCAGCGTCATGACGTTGAGGGCGAGGTGCTGCATCTCATGATCGAGGGCAACACCATCGCCGATGTGGCGGGCCTCTACGCGCGCTACGCCGACATCACCATCGCCGCATCGCCGAAGAAGGCGTCCAGCAGGTTTCACCGCGAGATTCTGGAGGGGCTGATCTTCCGCAGCGGGCGGCCTTTTCTGCTGGTGCCAGAAACGTCGTCGGCGACATTGAAACCAAGACGCGTCCTGATCGGCTGGAATGGCTCGATCCCGGCTGCACGGGCGCTGACGGCATCGCTCGAAATGCTGGCAAGTGCCGAGGCCGTGACAGTCTGCATGATCGATCCCGTCGCGCGCGAATGGGCGAATGGCGAAGAACCCGGCTTCGACATCGCCGTCTATCTCGCGCATCACGGCGTTCGCGCAGATGTCGAGATTGTCGATTCCAGGGGACAGGATGCCGGCCTCGTCTTACTCGACAAAGCCCGCGAAGAGGGTGCCGACCTGCTCGTGATGGGTGCGTATGGCCATTCGCGGCTGGTGGAATGGATCATCGGAGGCAGCACGCGGGAGGTGCTGGCGGCAGCACATCTGCCGGTCCTGTTTGCCCATTGAACGGCTATTCGGTGCGTTCTCGACCGGCGCAATTCGTCGATAAGCTCATTTCACCGAAGGTGCATCGCGTTATCGCGGCGCTGGCCATCATTTCGCTTGGCGCAGGCTTCGGACTCTGGCTCGCCGACGCACAGACCGTTGCGCATCAAGTCTGGATGGCTGGCACAGTTCCGGCGATCGCACTGCTCGGCCTCGTCATCATCCGATCGATCCTTGAAGGGCGGGTGGGTGTGGATGGGGTGGCGCTGATCGCCATGGGGGCAGCCCTCGTTCTCGGTGAGCCGTTGGCGGGCCTGATCGTCGCGATCATGTATACGGGCGGTACGCTTCTGGAAGCCTATGCGACGGGCCGGGCCGAGCGGGATCTCAAGCGCCTGGAGGATCGGGCGCCACGGGTTGCGCATCGGGTCGTGGATGGACAGGTCGAGACGGTGCCGGTCGGCTCTGTCGCAGTCGGCGATCTCCTGACGGTGCGCGCGGGGGAGATCGTCCCGGTCGATGGTATCGTCGAGGGCGAAGCCTTGGTCGACGAGGCGGCGGTGACGGGCGAGCCTTATGCGGTTGCCAAGACGTCGGGGCAGGCCGTCAGAAGCGGCACTGTCAATGCTGGCGAAGCTTTCCAGTTTCGAGCGACGGCCATCTCAGAAGAGAGCACCTATGCCGGCATCGTGCGGATGGTGCGCGCGGCCGGTGAAGCACGGGCGCCGTTCATTCGAATGGCGGACCGATATGCCGTGCTTTTCCTGCCATTCACGTTGATCGTGGCGGGTGGAGCCTGGGCGATCTCGTCGGATCCCGTCCGCGCGTTGGCGGTTCTCGTCGTCGCCACGCCATGCCCGCTGATCATCGCCGCGCCCGTAGCCTTCGTTGCCGGCATATCGCGGGCCGCGCGGCGCGGCATCCTCATCAAAGGCGGCGCGGTGGTGGAAGCGCTGGCGGACGTGCAGTCTGCAATCTTCGACAAGACCGGAACGCTGACGCTCGGCGGCGCGCGGATCGTGGCTATCGAAACGGCGCCGGGGGTTGATCCTGACGCCGTTCTGCAGCTGGCTGCATCGCTCGAACAGGCGTCGCGTCACAGTCTGGCAACGACGATCGTGGAGACGGCCCGCGTGCGCGGATTGCCATTGGTCCATCCCGGTCAGGTTAAAGAATATCGCGGCTCCGGTCTCGAAGGCGTGGTGGGCGATGTTGCCGTCAAGGCAGGCAGCCTCTCGGTGGTGCATGCCGGCGAAGACCTTCCGCAATGGGCCGAAGTTGCGCTGCGCCGTGCCCGGTGGCGGTCCGCGCTCACGGTCTTTGTAACCGTCGATGGCAAGCTGAGTGGCTGTTTGCTGCTGGCAGATGAATTGCGTACCGAAGCGCCTGGAGCGCTTTCGAGCCTCCGGGCGCTTGGCATTCGTCCGCTGACCATGCTGACCGGCGATGATCCGGATACGGCGGCAATGCTGGCCTCGGGCCTGCCGCTCGATGCCGTCCAGGCTCGTTGCACGCCCGCCGACAAGATCGAGGCGGTTCGCCAGCGGCAGGCGGCAGGCTCGGTTGCCATGATCGGCGATGGGATCAACGATGCTCCGGCGCTCGCGGCGGCCAATGTCGGCATCGCCATGGGTGCGCGCGGCGCAAATGCCTCGACCGAGGCCGCCGACGTGGTACTTCTGGTGGAAAATCTAAACCGCGCGCCGGAGGCCATTGCGATCGCGCGGCGCACCCGGCGGATCGCTTCGCAAAGCGTCATCGGCGGGCTCGGTCTTTCCGTCATCGCGATGGGCTTTGCGGCACTTGGCCATCTGCCGCCCGTGGCCGGTGCGCTGATCCAGGAAGCGATCGACGTGGTCGTCATTGCGAACGCGCTTCGGGCGCTGTCTGGCGCACCCGGGCGGCTCCTGCGCATGGAAAGCGACGATGTGAGCGCGGTCGCCCATGCGCATGCATCGATCAGCCAGGCACTCGCCACATTGCAGGCGCTGGCCGATCGGCTTGAAACCGCAAGCGGCAGCGATGCGGCAGCGCTGATCGGGGAAGCAAGCGCGGTCGTCGACCGCGTTATCCTCGTTCATGAGCGTGAAGACGACCGCGTTCGATATCCCGCACTCTTGTCGTCGCCGCATCACGCTGCCCTGCTCACTTCGCTCGGTTATGCGCATAGTGAGATCATGCGGATCGCTGGTCTGCTGTCGATGATGACCCGCGACCTGGATGAGCGCGCGCCCGACCCGTCGCTGGCTCGCGACGCACAGCGGGCGATCGAGCGCCTGGTCGTCCTCGTTCAACTGCACAACCGACAGGAAGATGCCATCGCCGGCGATTGAAAGTTGCCGGAAGTTGATCTTGCGCAAGGTGCCCCGGGTCCGACCGGTCTATGCACGATACGCGGCTGTGACCAAGGAGATGCGACCGTGACCTTCAAGACAGTGCTGAACATCGTCGGCCATGAGCAGGGCGACGGCGACATCAAGCTTGCGATGGACCTGTGCGAGAGCGCCGACGCGCATCTCAGCCTGCTGGTGATGGGCATCGCCGCGCCGCCTCCGATCGGGGACTACGCCTCGGTAATCTCTGACGCGTGGCTCGAGGAACGCCAGGCGGATATGGAGCGGCTTGGCGAACGCGCGGAGGAAATCGAGGCTCTCGTGGCGCTGCGCGGCGTTTCTGCCGATCTCAGCTCCGAATATGTGGAGACGGCGGCTGCCGACGACGTTGCGGGGCTTCGCGCACGCTACTGCGACGTTGCGGTCATGGGGCCGGACCTTTTGGCAACCCATCACCTCAAATACCGTGTTGCGAACGGCGTGCTCTTTCACGCGCAGCGGCCCCTGCTCCTGATGCCGGCGGGCGTGCCCGTGACGCTTTCCCCGAAGCGCATCGTCATCGGCTGGAATTCGACGCTCGAATCAGCGCGTGCCGTGCGCGAGGCCTTGGACATGATCGATGGAGCCGATGACGTTCGGGTGGTGCTGGTCGATCCGAAAACCTCCGATCGGGCGAATGGGCCGGAGCCTGGGGCAGATATCGCCGCCTATCTGGCGCGTCACGGCGCCAAGGTCACAGTCGAGCGGTTGCCAAGCGGTGGCGAGATGGCGGGCGCCATCCTGATGCAACACGCCCGGGACGTCTCTGCCGACATGCTGGTTCTCGGCGCATACGGGCACTCGCGTTTACGCCAACGCATGTTTGGCGGTGTCACAAGCATGATGCTCGACGCGCCTGAACTGCCGACCTTTCTGGCGCGCTAGGGAGCCTCTGCGGCTAGTCGGTAAAATCCCGTCTAATCGAAGTCGGGACCGAGACCGGCACGACGCTTCAGCTGATCAGGTTCCAGAATGATGACGTTGTGCGGCCCGGTGGCGTCGATGACGCGGTCGGACCGCAAGCGCTTCAGTCCCCGGCACACCGTCTCGACGGTTAGGCCGAGATGATCCGCGATGTCGACGCGTGACATGTCGAGCCGCACCCTGCTGCCGCGGCTTATTGGACCGTTAAGCCTACCAGCCAGCCTGACAAGGAAATAGCTGATGCCTTCATCCGCATCCTTGTGGAGATGCATCAGTGTCTCGGCCTGGATATCCCAGGGTTCCCGATCGAGCGCAGCCTTTACCGCTTCGGCCTGGTCGGCTGGCAGATGCGAAAGCTCCACGCGGTGCACCCGGCGCAACCGGCATTCCTGAAGGGCCTCGGCGGTCAGGAGCCGCATGCCGTCATGGGAGAGGCTGAAAACGCCGTTGCCGACGACGAAGCTCGCAATCATGCGCTTGCCGTTCGGCTGGATGTGGGAGAGCGCGATCAGCCCGCTTTCCAGAAGGTGGATGTCGCTGCCGGGATCGCCTTCCACGAATAGTGCTCGACCCGCTGCGAGCGTCTCCGAACGATGCGCGGAAAATGCGCTCAAGAGGGGGCTCGCCGGCTCCTGATGCAATCGGGGCGGCGGGTCCATGTGGTGATCGAGCCCAGCCGGATGTGGCGGTCCAGCCGTCCTCTTGATTTGTCTGAGATGGATTTGCACGGGTCTGTCCTCGCGTCCTGTGAAATCAATGTGTCTTGCTGAGCGCCTCTCCAACCGCATCGAGCAGCGTGCCGTCATCCGACCCAAGTTCCCACAGGATCACGCCGGCATGGCCCTGACGGCGGGCGAACTCGGTCTTCGCGGCCACGGAGCGGGCGTTGTCGTAGCAAATCCAAACGCCCTCGGCAGCGTTGTAGAGGTAAGGCACCTCCGCTTGCTCGTTCCAGAACACCTGGAAGCCCTGTTGGAGCGGTCGAGCGGCGACAAGGTCCCTGTAGGCGATGCCGTCGCCGCTCCAGATGTCGGTGCCGGCGGGATCGCCGGGCCGGAGCAAGCCATCGCCTGACCCCGAAACCTGCGAGAATGCGCGCCCATAGAACGGAATTCCAACCGCAAGCTTGGAGGCGGCAACCCCGGCTGCCTGCCAGGCTGCCATGCTGGCCGCGATGTTCGCGTCGGACTTTGGATCGCCGGGGATCGGCGCAAGCGGCGCGTTGAAATTGGTGACCGTCGCGCCAGCGTGATAGTCGTAGGTCATGACGTTGATGCGGTCGACGTGGTCCGCGAGATCCTGCGGATAGGTCAATGCGATCATGCCGGGGGAGGCCGCAACGGCGACGGTGAGTTCCAGCGCATCGCCATCGCTGAATCCATCCAGCGCTTCGCGAATGCTTGCGAGCAGCAGGGACAGGTTTTCGCGATCGGCCGGCGTTCCTTCCTCGAGACCCCCGGCGACGGGGTACTCCCAGTCGATGTCGACACCATCGAAGAGGCCGGGATAGGGACGGAAGAACACGTCGAGGATCGATTGTGCAAAGCGCGCCCTGCCGTCTGCCGTGGAGGCCAGGCTGCTGAAGGGCGCCGATCCGGTCCAGCCTCCAAACGCCACGAGGATCTTCAGCTGCGGATGCGCCTGTTTCAAAGCGTGGAGGCGCTGAAAGGTGCCTGCGACCGGAATGCCGATCGTTGATGCGTCGATCGGTTGCGGCTCGCCGTCGCAAGCATCGATCTCCGAGCAGGGATCGGCCAGTGCCGCCTCTCCATCCTCGTCGATCGCGCCAAACGCGTAGATGATGTGCGTCAGCTTGTCGGCAGCGAGGTCATCGAACAGTTCGGGTCGATCGGCAGCGCTCCACCATGACAGATAGCCGGCGACGGTGAAGTCCTCCGCGCGTGCCGTGACAGCCGAAGCCGCAGCGAGCAGCATGGCTGCTGCCATAATGCTGACGAGATGCCGCCGCCGCGCCATCGTCACAGTCCTGCCGTCTGGCGCTCGTCCTTGGCGCTGATGATGTTGAGCATGTCTCCCGGATGCATCTCGGTGAAACTGTGCGCCGGCAGGTGCTCGAGGCCATCCGGCGTGCGCCGTACGATCTCCATGCGCATGTGACCCTCGCCCTCCGCAAAGGTGGCTGTATCGAGCGTCGCCACGCGCGCGAGCACCTGAGCGAGGCTCGACCGCGTCGCTTCTTCCTGGGCGGCGGTTGCGCGCAGGGTCTGCAGCTCGCGCTCGACCGCGATCTGTTGTGCGATCTCGTCGTCACGCTCCTGGAGCTGGACTTCGGTGATGTTGCGCTCAAGCCGCGTCATCGCTGCGCGCAGTTCGTTCCAGGCCGCGCGGGCATTGGACAGTTCGCTCCGTGCCACATGCACATTCTGGTCGGTCGTCGCTCCACGTCGCCGCAATTCGTTGAGCACGTCGACCCGCTGGATCTTTTCCATCATGGTCTCTTCGGCATCCGCGATGCTCTGCTCGATGAGCGCACGTTCGGCGGAGAGTGACGTCAGCATGGTGGCGCGTGCCGCACGGCGGGCTTCGACGCCGTTTCGCTCCAGATCCCGCAATGCGAAAGCTTCCGCCCGCAGATCTTCCGCAGCGCGTGGACCGGCGACATTGCGCAGCTGTTCAACGAGCCGCGAACTGCTGCGGTGCGTTTCGTCCGTCAGCACGGAGGCGCGGGCCAGGACGCCCTTCAGCCGAGACTCTGCTTGGCGGACGCGCTCCCGTTCGCGCACCAGATCGAGTTGACGCCACTGATCGCCATCGACGCGGTCGCTCGCTCCGGCAAGCGCAAGCGCGTGCAGCACCGTCATGCCAGGAACGTAGGGAAAATGTCCCGGCTGCGGGATCGCGCCCGCCACATAGACCGGCTCGCGCGCGGTCAGCTGGATCGCCACCGCGACCTCGCCATTGAAGAGGTCCTTGAACTGCTTCTTCAGCGTGTCTTCCAGTTGCGGGCTCGTCAGCATCGCGGTCTGAACGGGTCCAATCAACGGCAGGAAGATGAATCCATCCTGCTGGATGATGTACTCGCCTGTCAGCTCCGAGCGTTCGACGAGCGCAGAGAGAACGCCGGCGTCGACGCCAGCCATATCCTCGCCGAAGCGCTCGAAAAAGGTGATGCGCAGCGTGTCGCCGATCGCGAACGCCGTGCGGGCCTGTACGGTCGACGGGGGAAGTGTGGCTTGCTCGGTCGCGGGGTGCAGCACCAGGTCTTCAGCCGAGATGACAGGCGCTGGCGCAAGGGCCAGACATGTCAGGGCGGCCCCGGCGAGAAGCCGTGCAAGCGACGAAGGCCTTTGAAGAAAGCGATCTGAGTTCGGAGAATGCATCGGTCTCATTCCTTTTATCGCGGTGGCCGTGAAGCGTTCAGGTCAGGGGCTGCATGACGCGGCCGGTGCGCACCAATTTGCCCCAGCCGACGAAGGTGCCCTTCAGCGCTGCCAGCAGCGCCCGAATGGCGGTGATGTAGAGAAGTTGGCGGTAGGTGATGCGCTGCAGCAGCGCCAGGAAAACGGTATCGAGCGTGACGCGCCCGCCGCCGAGACGGACGCCGATGGCAGCTGCAGTGAGGTCGAGCGTCTGGAACCCGATCCAGAACGCTGCAAGCAGTTGCAGCGTAGGCGCGTCGATCGGCTCCGCCGACAGCAAGAGAGATGTGGCTGTTGCGACAAGCAGCAGGAGGAGTGCTGCGTCCATGATCGGCGCAATCAGCGTGAAGAGGAACTGGAGGATGATGTTGGGCAGTGTGACAAGCGATATGCCGCTTGGCCGCGCCGCCATGGCGCCCTTGTGCTTCCAGGCGATCTGCAGCGTTCCGAAGAGCCAGCGAAACCGCTGCTTGAGGAACGGGCGCAGAGTCTCCGGCGCCTCGGTCAGGGCCACCGCATCGAGGGCATTGACGATTTTCCAGCCCTTGCGCTGGAGAGCGACGGTCAGGTCGCCATCCTCGGCGAGCGTGTCGGTGGAGTAGCCACCCACCTCCACGATTGCCGTGCGGCGCCAGGCCCCGATGGCGCCTGGCACCACGCCGATTGCACCGAAATATTCGAAGGCGGAGCGTTCCAGTCCCTGGCCGATGAGATATTCGAGTGCCTGGAAACGCGTGAGAAGATTGATCGTGTTGCCGACCACGACCTTGCCCGCGACCGCGCCGATCCGCTCGTCGGCAAACGGGCGAATGAGATGCTCCACGGCGTCGGGCAGAAGCACGGTGTCTCCGTCGATGGCAACCAGCACGTCTTCGCGGGACATGGCGATGCCGTAGTTGAGGGCCGCCGCCTTGCCCCCATTCTCCTTGCGGAAGACACGCACGCGGGAATTGCCGGCGAAGGTCTCCCGCACGACGTCGCTCGTGCGGTCGCTGGAGCCGTCGTCGATCACGGTGATGGTCAGGCGCTCGCCGAGCGTCGATGCCAGCAGCCCTGCCACCGTCTTTGCAATGACCTTTTCCTCGTTGAAGGCCGGCACGAGCACAGCGACGCTGCCGGCAAAGGGCGGTCGTATTGCCTGACGTTGCCTGCGCTTGTGCTGGAGGAATGCCGCCGCAATGATGAATGTGAGACGGGCCGTTCCGATAATAGCGGCCGAAATGGCAATCAATGCGAGGACGCCGCTGAACCGGGCACCCACGGCCATCGCGGTTGCGCGAATATGGCTGCCGGCACGATTGGCGAAGGTCTCGGGCACATAGGGCTGGATCAGCGCTTCTTGTGGAACGCCAACAAGTTCATGGGTGGATACGAAGCGATAGCCCTCGGCCGTCAGCGTATCGATGATCTTGGGCAGCGCTTCGAGGGTCCCGCGTCGATCCCCGCCGGAATCGTGCAGCAGCACGACCTGGCCTTTACCGTCTCTGACGTCGTCGATCACGCGCTGTGCAAGTTGATCGCCGGTCCAGACGAAGTAGTCGAACGCATCGATGTCGAGGCCGCCGAAGAGATAGCCGAGCCGGGTTGCCTCACTGTAGAGAGCCGGAACGCCTTCCAGGTAATCGTAACCGGCCATCGCATAGGGCGGGCGGAAAAGCACCGATCGAACGCCAAGTTCGGATTCGAACGCGCGCTGCGTCGCGGTCAATTCGGCTGCGATGCGCTCGGCGCCGCTTTGGAAGAGATTGGGGTGCAGGAAGGAGTGGTTGCCGACATCGTGGCCTTCGGCCAGCATGCGCTGCGCGATCGCGGGGTCGCTCATCACCTTGCTGCCGATCATGTAGAAGGTGGCGCGGGCGCCGCGTTCCTTCAGGATGTCCAGAATCTGCGGCGTGAACACCGCATCGGGTCCATCATCGAAGGTCAAGGCGATCGCTTTGGGATCTGCCGGGAACCAGGCGGCGAACTCCGTCTGGCGAGGAATGTCGGGCATGGTTTCACCAACGATCAGTCCGAGGCTTTCATTGAAGGTGAGACCGCGGGTGCCGGTCGTTCCCGGCGCTGCCGAGAGAAGCACGCCCTTGGCCTGCTCGAATGCGCCATAGCCAGGGTCCGTCGTGGTCAATGCGGCACGTGTCTCGGCGTTGGGGATCAGGCCTTTGGCGAGGAAGCGCCACACCCCCGGATCATCCATGCCGAGCCGCCAGATCGCGATCCCTGCGGGAGTGTTGGCAAGAGCGACGCTTGCCTGATTGAAGACGGTAGCAGCATCCAGCATCCACACGGAGCGCGCCGTGCCACCGGCATCCGTGTAATCGAAGGTCGCGTTCAGCGAGGCCGGATCCATGCGCAGTGCCGCTCCGCTGGCAGCTAAGCGATCCCAAGCCATTTGTACCGACACCAGTTCGCTGGTGCCGTGGGCCTTCCAGTCATAGGCGAAGGAGCCGATCGACATGATCAACTTCTCGCGCGGCAGCACGCGCGTGACCTTCGCCAGATAATCCTCGAACCATCCCTGGCTTGCCGTGGGGCCGGAGCGATGGCGCTCACCAGTGTTGTCGTGCGCCTGGACCAAGACATAGTCGGTCGCCGACGAGACGCTTGCGATTTCAGCCATCGATGCGCCCACCGGGGCAATGAAGATGACCTTTCGGCTGGTGGGCTGCAGCGCTTGCCGCAGCATGGCGATGAATAAGCGCGTGTCGCGGTGACCGGCCGGCAGGGCTTCGGAAAAGTCGAGCGCGATACCGGCAGCGCCGAGCGTGTCCAGTTGAGCGCCGATGCGCTCGACCAGGTCCTGTCGTGTTCGCGCAGAGGCGAAGTAGCGGAGCATGTCGCTGGTTGAGGCTTCCGCTTTCAGCAGCGGATAGAGCGCGAGATCCGGCGCGTTCTGCTTGATCCACGGCAGTGTCGGGCTTTCCGTTAAAGAGCTGACGATCTCTGGCCGGCCGCCAGCCGCTCGCAGGCTCAGCCATTCCGGGATGATGCCGTCCAGCCGGTCGGCATTGCGCATCAACGAGACGAAGGCGCCGGTATCCTCTTCTGCCAGAAACGCGAGGCGGAGCGCCTGGCGTCCGGCTTCGCCGACCCGCCGGTTTCGCGTCGCGACCAGCGCGGGCTCGTTTTTGTCGTGCACCAGTTTGCCGGTCTCGCGGGCCTTCAGCTCGGGATGAAATCCGATCAGTTCGCGGAGCGTTGGAGCATTGACGATGCCGTAGGCGACCACGGCGAGGCCGGTGCACAGGGTGAAGACCAAAGCAAGCATGACGGCGTTGGCGAAGAGCGCCCGGCGACCGGAGACGTCGAAGAATATGTGGCCGGCTCTGTGGGTGGTTTCGCTAGTTTCTACGGATGGTACCGTCGCTGCGGGCACGGCATTGCGCTCTTCACTTTGGCCATCATCTGCCATGTTCCCAGCCTCGTAGGCACGCGCCAGCAATCGACCCAGCAATTGCGCGGTCAGCTTTAACGATCAGCAATGCGATGTTGAGCTTGGTCTACTTGATCGGATCTACGTTGCGAGATCGGCGAATATTATTCAGTAAATCCGGATTGCGTAATTTAAGTTTCGGGTACTTACGTGATATTAGAATGATAACATCGAAATATATTGACGTAATCGGCGTTTTTACTAGGTATCAATACGTATGGGACGCGCTGCGCAGTTGGCGGTGCCGAGGCGGGTCGACGGCGAAATCGCCCTCGACGATCATGGCGAGACGCACGAGTTCGGCCACGTTGCGCGCATTCATCTTGGCCATCACGTTGGCGCGATGAACCTCAACCGTGCGCGGGCTGATCCGCAGCTCGTGGGCGATCGACTTGTTGGGAAGCCCTTCGACGACGCCGCGCAAGACGTTGACTTCACGCGGCGTGAGCCGTGAGAGGCGCGCTCGGACGTCGGCGATCTCATCCAGCTCCTCGGTATCGCTGATCGTGCTGTTATCAATCGCTGCGCGCACCGCGTCGACCAGCGCGTTCGGTTCGAACGGCATCTGAAGGAAATCGGCGGCGCCGGCCTTCATGGCTGCGACGGCAGTTTGAACATCGCCTTCCTGAGCGATGAAGATCACCGGAAGCTGCGTGCCGCTCGCTCGAAGTTCGTGCAGACACTGTGCCTCGGAAGGCGATCTGAGGTCTCGCCCAACGACCAGACAGCCCGGGGAGAGACTTCTTGGAAGCGCCAAAAACTGGCTCATATCCCCGTGAAACCGCACCGCAAATCCGGCGAGAGCCAACATGAAGCTGATGGAATGCCGCACCCCGTCATCGGGATGGATCACGTGTATGACGATTTCTTGGCCCATAAGCGTGCCTCGGAACTGGCGATAACGGCTTGAATAGGAGCCATGCAGGCAAGCCTGAGATCGCGTGTTTGCTAATGCAAATCACCTGCAGCTTCACAATGGTAGCACCGACAATTCCGGCTTACTGCGGACGAAGGTCGGGTCCATTGGCCCGACCCTGCAATCGAACTCTACTTCGTTCGCCTCCGCACATTCGTCGGCTGCGGAGGCGAACACAGCCGTCACACGGTCAGTGATAGGTCAAAATTGCTGGAAACCTCGCCGCCGTCGTTGATCTTGATCAGATAAGAGGCGGGGCTGTCGGAGGCATGGAACTTGAGCGTCGTCAGGCGGGCAATAGCTGTTCACGATCTCCGGCGTTCACCATCGCCTGGGCGGATGCTTCGCCTGAAAGCTCGATGAGATGGAGCCGTGCGCGATTAAGCCGGCTCTTGATGGTGCCAATAGCGCAGCCGCAGATTTGAGCGGCGTCGATGTAGCTGATGCCCAGCATCGAAATGAGAATAAGCACTTCACGCTGCTCGTAAGGCAGTTTGCGAATAGCTTGGGTAATCTCATGGCCGCGCATGGTCCATTCCTGGGTCGGGCTCATCACCGGCTTGGCGGACGCGCAGTCGGCCGCTCCGGGGCTCTCGCGGGCGTAAATCCGTGCCTTCGTGTAGAAGGTATTCCGCATGATGGTGAAGAGCCAGGACTTCAAGCTCGTTCCGGGTGTGAACTGGTGGATGTTCGCGATGCCTTTCAGAAGCGTTTCCTGCACGAGGTCATCAGCATCATTGGGGTTTGGGCAGAAGGTTCGGGCGAAAGCGCGCAGCGGCGCGATCATCGCGACGATCTGGCGGTCTGTATCCGTTTCACGCGGCAAGCGAATGGGTGCGCTCGTCGGCGCCCCGGTCGAAATCGTCGGAATCATATTCATGTCCCTTCACTCCACGCCTGTGGCCGCCCCAGCATGGTCGCTCAACGGGTGATGATTATCGTCGTTCCAAAAGAATAACGCCTCGGGAAATCTTTCTTTTTACTGCGAATTAACATGTGTTATTGACCCAACTCGTCTGGCCGGCCAAGCACTGTCGTAGTTGATTAGGCTTTGCTGACGCACAGGGCGTTCTATTTCGTAGGCTGATGAACTTTCATCCTGTGCCATGCGTTGGGCGCCATTGACGGAGTACAGTCCATGGCACGTAAGACACCTTCGAACCTTCGATCCGGCCCACATCCCCATGCGGATACGCCGCGCGAGGAAGCGACCGAGTCGGCAGAGGTTCTTCCTTCCTATTCGGATGCGGAACTGGAGCGCAGCCTCAGCACACTCATCGGCGAGGATGCCTCGATGGACGGATCAAATGTTTCCATCCATGTCGCCGACGGTGTGGCGGAATTGTCCGGGGAAGTGTCGACCGATGGCGAGGTCGAGAGGGCGGAGGAAGTCGCTTTGAGCCTGCCCGGCATAACTGCCGTCCGCAACGCGCTCATCGTGAGAAGCGGCTCGCACTGAATTTGAGCCGCCAACCGAACGCCCTCAGCTCAGCTGGGACGATTTTCGAATTCCAGAGCAATTCCGCCGATCGTCGCTTCGTCGATGATCATCTGCTCGATGATGAGCGCATCGATGTGAAACCGGCGGACCAGCGTGGCAACGAGATCGTTGACCTGAACGGGCGCATTACCGTTGCGGGCCTCGCTCATGACGCGTGAAATCTCCGCGCCGATCATGCCGTTGTCGTTCATCGAAGCTCACTCCAGTTGTGTGATGACCCTAGGTGCATGAGGATGGGGCGGCACTAACATATGTTCCGTTGGCTGAACCGGACCTCGGATGCCCCCGGCCGTTTCGCCGCCAAGGCTGCCATTAACCTTTGTTATTGCGACGCTTGGACGCAAACATGATGGTCCGGGTCCGTTCCAATGGAAGGACAGCGCCATGGACATCGCCCATGAATTGATCACGATCATCGACGATCCAGCCATTCCAGACAAAGATCGCATCATGAAGACACGGTCGCTGGTCGAGACGATGACCGATCGGCTGGACGACAGCGAGGCCGCCGGTCGGATGCGACGAACCTTCAACGATGCCTATCTCAATCTCCAGCTGGCCGTGATGGCTGACCATCCCAGCATGATCCAGCAGTGTCGCCAGCAGTGCCGATCAATCATCGCAGAGATCGATCTGGCCGCGCGGGCGGCTTCCGGCGAAGCGGCGTGAGGGGTCGCTTCCTGCTTTAATGCGAACCTCGAGCGATCAGCTGGTCGTCCGTTCCCTGGTGCAGCCGTCGTTCTTCGATGGTGATGCCGTTGCCCTTGCGCGGGCCCTCATCGGTGCCACGCTGATCGTGCGTGGGGTCGGTGGACTTGTCGTCGAGACCGAAGCCTATCGACACGATGATGCCGCTTCGCACAGTTCCAACGGTGAAACGGTGCGCAACCGCGCGATGTTTGGCCCACCGGGACACGCCTATGTCTACCGGTCATACGGCATCCATTGGTGCCTCAATGTGGTCTGCGCCAGGGGGCAGGCCGTGCTGTTTCGAGCGATCGAGCCGGGCCTTGGCGTGGACGCGATGCGAGTGCGGCGAGGACGCGACAAGCTTGAGGATTTGTGCGCCGGGCCAGGGCGGCTCGGGCAAGCCTTGGGCATCGATCGGGCCGATGATGGGCAACCGTTCGATGGATGTGATTTGCAGATTCACGTCCCGTCGATGATGTCCCAACGAATACTCGTGGGGCCGCGCATCGGCATCACCAAGAATGCGGACCTCCCTTGGCGCTTCGGCCTGTCGGGGTCACCCCATCTGAGCCGCCGCTTCGCCTAAGCAAGATGGAACATCGAGAGTGCGCGTGGCTTTTGGTCTCGAAGGGATCGTCCGGCGAGGAGAGACGATAGTCCCTGCAACAACGCTTGGAGCCAGTCTTGCCGGTTTATCAGTTCAAGTTCACCAAACAGCACGGCACCGAAACGGTCGACGGGATTTTTCTGGCCAACGAAACTGTCCTCCAGCAGGAAGCAATTCGCAGCGCCCTCGATATCATGCACGAGGGGATAGACGAGGGGTTGGATCGCTCGCAGTGGGTCCTGCACGTGTTTGACGCGCAGGGACGTTTGGTGCTTCATCTTCCTTTCGCAAAACTGCTGCAGCCGGATTAGATCATCCCGCTTGCTCGGTCTCTTGATGACGGCCATGAAGGCGCCACTGTCAGTATAACTCGTTGAATGGAAGATGCATGCCGCATTGCCTCAAGCTCAATCTCTCTGCTCGCGACAGGTTGACCGATGCCGAGTGCGCGATCATCGATCAGATGGGAGCTCGGCAGAAGCTGGTTCCTGCCAAACACGACATCGTGCGTGAGGGCGATATCCCCACCGAAAGCTGTCTCGTCCTCTCAGGGTTTTCTGCGCGCTATCACCTTCTCGCAAACGGGAAGCGACAGATCAGCGCCATCCACGTATCCGGCGATTTCGTCGATCTGCACAGCCTGCTGCTGAACGAAATGGATCATGGTGTGGTAGCGTTGAGCGATTGCCAGGTTGCGCTCGTGCCGCACCGCATGTTGCGCGAGTTGACGGAAACCGAACCGCATCTTTCCCGGCTGTTGTGGCTGTCGACGCTGATCGATGCCGCCGTGCATCGGCGCTGGCTTGTCACCTCCGGACGTCTGTCCGCCAGCGCGCAGCTCGCCCATCTGCTCTGCGAAATCTTCCTCCGGCTGCAGGTGGTGGAACTGGTGGATGGCAACCGGTTCAGTTTCCCGATCAGCCAGGTGGAACTGAGCGACGCGCTGGGGCTCTCGACCGTTCACATGAATCGCACCATTCGCGATCTGCGTGAGCACGAGCTCGTGTCGTGGAAGGGCTCTGAGGTCACGATCCTCAACTGGGACCGGTTGGCGGAGCACGGTGACTTCGATGCGGCCTACCTCAATATTGGCCAGCAGGCGCGCTGACGCCTCACGGGTCCGCGTAACCTTCCACGAAGACCTCGAATTCGACCGTGTCCTGCGGCAGGTAAAGCCCGCCGGTCTTGGTCGAGCCGGCCGAGATATGGTCGAGGTGCACCGAACGCCTTTGCATCTCGCCTGAGCCGTCATCGAAGGCAGCAGAGACAATGACATTGGCTGCGGCGCGTGTGCCATCGTTGCGAACGCTGAAGAGCAATTGGCCGGTCTCGCCGAAATCGGCAGCCCGCTCGGTCGTCACACTGAGGTTCGGTGCTCCGCCGGTTGCCGTGGCCCCACGGTGGACGAGAAATCCGACGATTGCGATGATGACGATCGCCGACACGATCCCGATGGCCCATTCGACCTGCTCGGCCTGCTTCTCGGCGCCGGTTGCTCTCTCGGACTTTTCGCGCATGGATTCTCTTACAGGATGAGGCGTGCAGCAGCAGCGCCAAGGGCCGCCGGAAACGCAAGAACGATCGTCGTCATGACGGTCGGAAGAAAGGCCTCGCCGTCCAGCCGTCCAAAGCTCCACAGCACGAACAGGCTGATGAGGATCGCCAGCATGTAGCCGACGAGCGTGAAGCGCACGAAATCGCTGATCCAGGGCTCGTCGTTGGTGGGCAGCGCACTGCCCTTGAACCCGACGGCATAGACGAAGCCGTGCATGACGAGAAGCGAAAGCGCCAGCAGCAGCACCGCATGCGTCGGCGTCATCATCTGGGCGATCATCTGCATCTCGTCGGTCGGCGCCACGTTGAGACTGAGGAAGAGGGCGCCGACGGCCATGAGGAACATCTCGCCGCAATAGTCGCGCATGGGCGTGGTTGAGGACGCAGTTTCAGCGTTCTCCTTGTCCGCCTCGCCACCCTCATTGCCGAGCTGGCTGCGACCAAGCAGTGCCCCGATACTGGCAGGAATTGCCTGCAGCACGATCTTCCCGATCACTTCATCGAACGACATGCCAGGACCGATCACCTTGAAGACGGAAAGAACGACCGTGGCGGTAAGAAGGCCGATGGCGAAGGCGACGCAGGCATCGCGCACGTCCTCCTGCCAGTCCCAGGTATCCTCGAAGCCGATCCGCCGCGCGAGGCCGACGAGCAGTGGCAGGGTTACGACCACAAGCATCGCGAGGCGGAAACGGTCGAGCATGAAGCCCAGCCACCAGAGCTCCATCGTCATCAGCATCGGCAGCGAGAAGATTAGCGCGCCGCCAAAAGCACGCCCGATGCCAACGACCTTGGCGCGCAAAGGTGCGCGCTTTTCTTCGTCGTGCTGGTCATCTTTCGTACTGCCGTTGCGTGTCGACACGATTGCTTGGGTCCCCATCAGTGGCCGCGTAACAATCAGGGCCGCTTCGAGTTCCGCGAAGCTCATGTTGTGACCATTGACGACAATAGCATACCCAGCCGTAAGCAGCGGTTAAGCATCAGGACGAATTGCGGCGGCCCTGCGCTATCCACACGCCCCGGTTTCAATGTCTGGTAATCGCTGACCAGTAGCGTCCCACATGATTGACGGCATCTATTGCGGCCATCGATGCGATCCCATGCGTCGTAACCGATCGATGTCTTGTGCTGGGGAGATGGCAGATGACGGATCTTTTCGCGAATTTCGGGCCAGAAGCGCGCGCGCTTTGGGGGCATCACGACGTGAAGCTGCGGCACCGGCTGCATGAACGTCCGCTGTTCGGTGACGAGCAGCTCGGGCGCGTTCTGGATGCGATCGAACCGCACCAGATGGCAATCAACACCATGGGCCGCGGCGGTCACGATGTGCGGACCTGGTCCTACTGTCAGCGTGGCGATCTGAGCGGCAAGCAGCTGATCGATGCCGTGCGCCAGGGCCGCATCTGGATCAACGTCACCTCGGTCCACAATGTGGTGCCGGAATTCGGCGCGCTGCTCGAAGAGATGTTTGCCGAAATCGGCGCGCAGGTGCCCGAGATGAAGGTCATCCGCAAATCGATGGGCCTTCTGATTTCCTCGCCCAATGCCCAGGTCTTCTACCACGCCGATGTGCCCGGCCAGTCGCTTTGGCAGATCCGCGGCGAGAAGCGGATCTACATCTATCCGAACGGCGAACCCTTCCTGAAGCCGAAGGATCTCGAAAACATTATCCGCGGGCGCACCGAGGAAGAGGTGCCGTACCAGCCCTGGTTCGATGCCCATGCGCGCATCTACGACCTCAAGCCTGGCGACATGCTGCACTGGCCGCTGAACGGGCCGCACCGCGTGCAGAATGCCGATTGCCTCAACATCTCGCTGACGACCGAACATTGGACACCGGCAATCCGCCGCCATTTCGGCGTGCAATACGGCAATGGACTGCTGCGCCAGCACGGCTATACGCCGCGTTCGGCTTCAACCGACGGCCTTGCAGCCTATGCCAAATGCGGCCTTGCGGTCGCATGGCGTCTTGCGGGCCAGCAGAAGCGGCAGAGCTTCAAGCGCGTAATGCGCTACAAGCTGGATTCGCGCGAGCCGGGCTTTCTGGTTCCGCTCGACCGCCAGCCCGAACCGATGCTGCAGGCAGCCGAGTAGGAGCAGGGTCATTTCCAGACGCAGCGACATTCTGGCGCGATTGTTCGATGCCCGTCGGCGACAGGGCCTGACGGTCATCGGCGTGCGCGTGATCGGGGCAGGGCTTGCGCTCGTTGCCCAGATCCTCGCGGCGCGCATGATCGGGCCGGAGGATTTCGGGCGGTATAGCCTGCTGCTCGTCTGGTTGCTGCTGATGGGCCATGGTGCAACGGTCGGCACCAACCAGCTTATCTGCCGCTTCCTCTCGCAGTATCTCGAGGCAGGCGAGCGGCATGCGGCTGCAGGGCTTCTGCGCGCAGTCTTCGGCGTGGTCGCCTGCCTTGCAGGCAGCCTGGCGCTCGGCGCGATCGGCATGCTTTGGCTCAACCCGTTCGGTTTCGATGGCGCCATGGTGGCGCTCGGCATGATCGCCTTCATGGCGGCGCCGCTTCTGACCCTGCAGGATTATCTCGAGGCGATCGCGCGCGGCATGGACAAGCCGACGCTCGGAATCGCGCCTGCTTATGTGATGCGGCATCTGGGCTTGATCGTCGGTCTTGTCGGTCTTCTGGCCATGGGCGAAAGTGCCGATGCCTTTACGGTGATGACGCTGACGATCGCCGGTCTCGCGGCGAGTTGCCTCCTCCAGTACGTCCTGATCCGCTCACATCTGAAAGAGGCGCTGCAAGGTGCTTCGCCTGCCTTCGGCGAACGGCGCAAATGGCTCCGCGCCGCCTTGCCGATCGCGCTCGTCGATGCGGCGGAGGTGCTGTTCCTCAATGCAGACGTTCTGATCCTCGGTCTCTTCCTGCCGCCGGAGCTCGTCGCATTCTATTTCGCCGCCACTCGTCTGGCGCAGGTGCTGGGCTACGTTCCCTATGGGGTCTCGGCGGTGACGGCACAGCGTTTCGCCGCCCTGTCCGCAAGGGGTGACCGGGCTGGATTGCAGACCATGGTCCGCCAGGCCGCTGTCATCTCCAGCACGCTGACGGCGATCGGCGCGATGGCGTTGAGCATCCTCGCGGCGCCGCTTCTCGGCCTCTTCGGGGAGGGCTTCGAGGCCGCTGCGCTCGTCGTGCCACTGCTTTGCCTCGGCACCGTCATCCGCTGCCTGCTCGGCCCCGGCGAGGACGTGCTGACGATGCTTGGCGAAGAACGCGCCTGCTCGCTCAGTTTCATGATGGCGCTTGCCCTCAACATCGCGCTGAGCTTTGCGCTCGTACCTCTGATCGGTCTCTACGGAGCGGCGATCGCCACTGCGGTGTCGATCACGATGCGCAGCGGCCTGATGGCCTATTTCGGTTACCGGCGGCTCGGCATCATTCTGCCGGTCGGTATCCCCGACAGCTTTGGCACTGCAGCCTTGAAAGGAAATCCGTCATGAGCCAGACGCAGGTCCTCGGCGGCAGCGCAACGCTCACAAACAAACGTCGCGCCCATGAGTTCGACTGGTCGATCGGCGATGCGCGCGCGCTGCTCCAGCTCGATGCGCAGGAATGGGATCATCTGTCCGAAGAGAGCCTCGTGGAGAACCCGTTTTACGCACGGTCCTACCTGCTGGCGGGTCTCGGTCGCGTGGAGCGGAAGGCGGGAAAGCGGGCGCTCGTCATGCGATCGCCCGGCGCCGGTATCGTCGGGCTCTTTCCGTTTCGGAATTTCGGCATCGCGCCCTTCAACGTGGCGCGCGGTGCGGCCAATATCTATCAGGCGAGCGGAGCGCCACTCATACACCGCCGCCACGGCGCACGCGTGATCGCGCAGTTCGTGGACCTGCTTGCGGCCGGGCGCATCGCACCGCTTTTCATTCTTCGCCACATCGACATGAGTTCGGTCTTCGCTACGAGCCTGATGCAGGAGGCGCGCCGCGCCGGCCTGATCGTGGAGGAAACCCATCGCTACGATCGCCCGAAGCTGACCCGCATGGAGGGTGGTTTCGACAGCCATATAGATACCGTGCTCAGCCGCAGCCGCGCCAAGGACCTGCAGCGCAATCTGCGCCGGTTGAAGGAAATCGGGACAGTCAGCTTCGAACGCGTTGATTGCCCCGAGGCAGTCGACCGGCGGCTTGAAGAGTTCCTGCGCATCGAGCATTCCGGCTGGAAGGGTGCGCGCGGCACGTCGTTTCTCGCCAATCCGCGCCATGCGGCTTTCGCGCGGCTTGCCTATGGCGGTACGGCCGGGCTGAGCGTGATCGACAGCCTGCTGCTCGACGGCAAACCGATTGCGGTCAGCATCAACATGGCCAGCGGCACCACGAATTTTACGCCGAAATGCGCTTATGACGAGACTTACAAGCGCTTCAGTCCCGGCCTGCTCCTGGAATACTTCGTCATCAAGGCGTTCTACGAGGACAGGCGCTGGGAGCAGATGGACTCAGCGACCGGTATCCAGGACCACATCATCGGTGGCTTCTGGAACGATACGATGCCGATGGCGGATCTGGCTCTTGCGCCCGACACGGTGCGCGGACGCCTGGCCGTTGCCACCCATCGCCAGACCTTGAACGGCATCTCGATCGCCAAGACTTTGCGCGATCGATACTGCCGCCGTGGCTGACGACCGCTCATCCAGCAACGTGCCTTGCTCAATGGCCCGATGGGGCCGTGGGTAGGGGCCTGCGCCGGACCTCTTCGAGAAGGTCCAGCATCCCCCGCACCTGATGGGCAGCGATCTGCCTGCCCTTGTCAGCCGTCGCTGCAGCGGCATTGCCCACCGCACCGGATGACTGCACGTCGGTCGCGATCCAGGCGTAAGAGGGCATGCCGGTCGGGCGAAGATGCTTGTAGTGCGCCTCATCGGCAACGGCGACCGAGGTGAAATTCTCCGCCCGCTGCATGTCGACGAGGTGCGGCTTGAAGTGCAGCACCAGCGATGTCTCCACATCGCCGCCATGGATGCCATGGCGCTGCTCGTCGTGGTCGATCAGCCCGTCCGGATAGCCGAAGCTCCAGCCCGTTTTTACAACGAACATGCCGTGGCGCACGCGCAGTTCGCGCGCGACGATGCCCATGATGTCGACATTGCCGCCATGGGAATTGACGAAAACGAGCTTGCGGATTCCGGCGCGTGCCACGCTGTCGCCGATCTCCGTCCAAGCGTCGATCAAGGCCTTCGCCGTCTTCGTCACGGTACCCTTGGCGAAGAGATGCTCGTTCGACTTGCCAACGGACTGCACCGGCAGAATGCGCAGATCGAGCGTATCCGGTGTCGCGTCGATCAGTTCGTCGAGCAGACCCTGGTTGATGATCGTATCGGTGCCGACCGGCAGGTGCGGACCATGCTGCTCGATGGCCGCAATCGGCACAAGCGCGATCGTCGCCATCGGATCGCAATTGTCGAAGTCGCTGGCGAGAAAGTCGGTCCACCAGATCTTGCGGGCCATGCTGTGTCTCCTTCAGGCTTTGCCGGCCGCCACGAGTTCGATCTCCACGACGAATTCCGCACGGGCGAAACCGGAAACGATCATTAATGTCGAGGCGGGATAGGGCGCAGCGAACAGTGTGTTTCGAACGCTCATATAGTCCGGCAGGTGGCTGCGATCGGTGACATAAGCGTTGATCCTGACGACGTCCGCCAGGGACAGCCCCTCTTCCCTGAGAATTGCCTCGGCGTTTGAAAAGCACAGCCGAGTCTGGCCGGCGCAATCGCTGGGGATCGTTCCATCGGGCGCGATGCCCAACTGGCCGGAACAGAACACGATGCGGTGACCCTCGGGCACAACGACGCCGTGGCTGTAGGCGGAGAACGGTGGGTGGATGTCGGTGGGGCTGAGGCGCTTCATGCAGCGGACAATAATCGTGCCGTGTCACCATGCAATCGAGAAAAGAATGTCGGCTGATTAATGTGCAGGCAAAGCGGTGTTTGATGAATCTTTGGGCTTAACACCTGTTGGCGTTTCGATAGTCTCAGCGGCAAGCCGGACGGGCGAGCATGAGTGCTCTCATCGTAAGCGGCATGCCAAAAAAGGGGACGCATGATGCCAATGTTTGTGAGGTCGCTTTCGTTGAAGGGTTCTCTTGCCGCCGCGCTCGTTGCATCAACGATGCTGACGCTGCCTGCCGCCGCGCAGGACGCCGAGCTGATCGATGTCAGCTATGGCACCAACTGGCTGGCGCAGGCCGAGCATGGTGGCTTCTATCAGGCAGTCGCCGACGGCACCTATGAGGAATACGGCCTCAACGTCACCATCCGTCAGGGCGGTCCGCAGGGCGCGAACCGGGCGCTGCTCGTGGGTGGCCAGATCGATTTCTACATGGGTGGGGCAACCTCCGCGATCAACGCGGTCAAGGAAGGCATCCCGACCATCACGCTCGCGGCGATTTTCCAGAAGGACCCGCAGGTTCTGATCGCGCATCCTGACCAGGGCTTCGACACCTTCGCCGACCTTTCCGGCGCCAGCCAGCTGATCATGGGCCAGGAAGGGTTCACCACCTATTTCGAATGGATGAAGTCGAATTTCGAAGGCTTCTCGGACGAAATGTACACGCCCTACACGTTCAACCCGGCGCCGTTCATCGCAGACCCGAAAGCGGTGCAGCAGGGCTATCTGACATCGGAGCCGTTCGAGATCGAGCGTCAGGCTGGCTTCGAACCGGTCGTCTATCTGCTCGCGGACGAAGGCTTCGATCCCTATTCGACGACGATCGAGGCGATGAAGCCTTTCGTCGACGCGAACCCGGATGTCGCCAAGCGCTTCGTCGAAGCGACTGCGATCGGTTGGGCCAACTACCTCTATGGCGACAACACGGCGGCGAACGAGCTCATCAAGGCAGACAATCCTGAAATGACGGATGAGCAGCTCGCCTACTCGCTGGAGAAGATGAAGGAATACGGTATCGTCGTTTCCGGTGAGGCCGAGGAACAGGGCATCGGCTGCATGACCGATGTGCGCTGGCAGAACTTCTACGACAACATGGTCGAGGCCGGCGTCTTCGAGGCCGGGATCGATATCAGCCAGGCCTACACGACCGAATATGTCTGCCAGGGCGTGGGCGTCGATCTGATGGACCAGTAGGTCCAGGCCTGCGGGTAAGCGAAGAGGCGGGTGCCGTGAGTTTGGCGTTGAAGACACCTTCGGAACAGGTTGCTACCGGGCGTGCGGCTGCGCGCCCGGTTGTTGCTCTCACCAATGTGTCCAAGGTGTTTTCGAACGGGACGATGGCATTGTCGAACATGACGATGTCCGTGCGTCCCGGCGAATTCGTCAGCCTGCTCGGCCCTTCGGGCTGCGGAAAGTCGACGGCGCTCCGCATCATCGCTGGCCTCGGGGCGCCGAGCAGCGGAACGATCGACTGGCCGTCGTCGCAGATCGACAGCCGCGGCCTGCCCGAGGGCGATGTCGGGTTCGTGTTCCAGGAGCCGACGCTGATGCCGTGGCAGACGGTGTTCGGCAATGTCTATCTGCCGCTGAAGCTGCGCGGAAAGCCGAAGAACGCTGTGAAAGACCAGATCATGGAGACGCTGGCGCTCGTCGGCCTCCAGGATTTTGCCGATGCCTATCCGCGCGAGCTATCCGGCGGAATGAAGATGCGCGTCTCGATCGCGCGCGCCCTGGTCACCAAGCCGAAGCTCCTCTTGATGGACGAGCCCTTCGCGGCACTCGACGAAATCACGCGGCAGAAACTCAATGATGACGTGCTCAAGCTCTGGGCACAGTCGGGTCTTACAGTCATCTTCGTGACCCATTCCGTTTTCGAGTCCGCCTATCTTTCCAGCCGCATCGTCGTGATGAAGGCAAGGCCCGGCCAGGTCTTCGCCGATATCGCGCTTGATCCGCCGCTTCAGCGGGATGATCATTTTCGGACGTCGGAAACGTATCGCGCCATTTGCGCGGAGGTGTCCGATGCGCTGCAGGCGGCGATCGTGAAGGGTGGAGGCGTGCACCATGGCTGATGCCGTCGACCGCGATCTCGCAGCGGCGGCGCCGCTTGCCGACGATGCTGCACCGGCGCCCGTTCCCGCGCGCCCTTCGGGTGTTCCCGACAAGGTTCTGCGCATCGTCGTGCCGCTCGGCATGTTCTGCCTCGCGATCCTTGCCTGGCATCTCTACGTCACCATCAACGAGGTGCCGCACTACATACTGCCGAGCCCCGTGCTCGTGGCGCAGGCTCTGTGGAACGACTGGGGCACGCTTGCTCCCGCACTGTTCGTCACCATCAAGATCACCTTCACAGCGCTCTTTCTGGCGCTCGTCGGCGGGGTGGGACTTGCGATCCTTCTCGTCCAGTCGCGCTGGATCGAGCTCGCCCTCTTTCCCTTTGCGGTCATTCTCCAGGTAACGCCGATCGTCGCGATTGCGCCGCTGCTCTTGATCTATGCGTCGGACACGCAGACGGCCTTGCTCATCTGCGCCTTCCTCGTCGCCTTCTTCCCGATCCTGTCGAACATGGTGCAGGGGCTGAAGAGTGTCGACCACAACCTGATCAACCTCTTCGAGCTCTATGGCGCTAGCCGCTGGCAGACATTGATCCATTTGAAGATCCCGGCATCTCTGCCGTATTTCATGGCGGGTCTTCGTATCGGTGGCGGGCTTGCCCTCATAGCCGCCGTCGTTGCCGAATTCGCGGCCGGCTCCGCCGGTGCCGGTTCCGGGCTCGCCTTCCGGCTGCTTGAAAGCCAGTATCGTCTCAATATTCCGCGCCTCTTTGCTGCGCTCGTCCTGTTGACGGCCACGGGCGTCGCGATTTTTGCCTTGACCTCCTTCATCTCCTGGCTCTCGCTACGGCGTTGGCACGAGAGTGCAATCCGCCGGGAGAATTGATGACCGCCACGACTGCAACCGGGGCAAGCCGTCTTGTCCTTAAAAACGCGCGTCTGCCGGATGCGCTTGCCGGAAAGCCGACATCCAGCGCAGTGCCGCGCGTCGACATCACCATCGCGGATGGTCTTGTCACCGGGATCGAACCCTCGCCAAAGGATGGTGCGGACCGCCCGGCGGAAGCGGGCGCCGACATCCATGACATGCGCGATGGGCAGGTGCTGCCCGCCTTCGTCGACATCCACACGCATCTCGACAAGGGCCATATCTGGCCCCGCAAGCCGAACCCCGACGGGACGTGGATGAACGCGCTGCTTTCGGTTGCCGAGGACCGCGAGCGGCACTGGTCCGCGTCCGATGTCGAGCGGCGCATGGAATTCTCGCTTGCCGCGGCTTACGCGCATGGCACTGCGGCGATCCGCACCCACCTCGACAGCGCCCCGCCGCAGCACGGCATCACCTGGGACGTATTCGAGAAGGTGCGCGAACGCTGGGCCGACCGCATCGAGCTGCAGGGTGTGTCGCTCCTCGGGCCGGACCATCTGCTAGACAAGACCATCGTGGCGGAGGTTGCCCGCCGCACCAAAGCCGGCGGAGGCGTTTTGGGCGGCGCGATCGCCGATCATCCCGAGACGCGTGAGGCAATGCGGAACGTCGTGGAAGCGGCCGGCGAGGCAGGGCTCGATCTGGACATCCATTGCGACGAGACGGGAAACCCGGACGCGTCCGCGCTTTACTGGCTTGCCGATGCGGTGATCGAACTGGGCTACACGGGCCGTGTCGCCGCAGGTCACTGCTGCGCGCTCGCCGTGCAGGACGAGACGACATTCAAGAAAACCGTCGAGCGCGTGGCAAAGGCCGGGGTCGCGGTGATCTCGCTGCCGATGTGCAACATGTATCTCCAGGATCGTGGCGAAAGCGGCGCACGCAAGACGCCCCGCTGGCGCGGTGTCGCGCCGTTGCGTGAGCTGGCGGAAGCCGGCGTGCCTGTCGCCATTGCGTCCGACAACACGCGCGACCCGTTCTATGCCTATGGCGACCTGGACGGTATCGAGGTGTTGCGCGAGGGCGCGCGCATCCTCCATTTCGATCATCCGGCCGATGAAGCCTGGGCCTGGACCCAGAGCATGGGTGCCTGGCCTGCCCGTTTCGCCGGCATGGAGACGCGGGCCGAAATCGTCATCGGCGCACCGGCCGATCTCGTGTTGCTTTCCGCGCGCAGCTGGTCGGAGATGATGGCGCGCCCGCAGTCCGATCGAAAGATCATGCGGGCCGGCCGCATCATCGACGCGACACTGCCCGACTACCGCGACCTCGACGATCTCATGGGAGACACATCATGGACCTGAACGGCTTTCGCGCGGCGCTTGGCGATATCCCGATCGAAGATCACCCGAAGCTCGTGCAGCAGAAGAGCCGCGATCACTATTGGTATTCGCCAATCCTGAAGGCACAGCTCGACCAGGTCACGGCCGATCTCGTCGTCATGCCGCGCAGTGTGGCGGATGTCGTGACGATCCTTGCCGCTGCCTACAAGTTCGACGTTCCGATCACGCCGCGGGGCGCCGGCACCGGCAATTACGGCCAGGCCATGCCGCTTGCGGGCGGGGCCATGCTCGATCTCAAAAACATGGACAAGGTGCTGGAGATCAAGCCGGATCGCGTGCGGGCTGAAGCCGGTGCGATCATGGTGAAGATGGACGAGGAAACGAAGGCTACCGTGGGGGCCGAGCTGCGGTTCCACCCCTCCACCTATCGCATGGCGACGATCGGCGGGTTCATTGCGGGCGGGTCGGGCGGCATCGGATCGGTGCGCTGGGGCGGCCTGCGCAATCTCGGAAACATTCTGGGCCTGAAGATCGTCACCTGCGAGGAAACCCCGCGCGTGCTGGACATTACCGGCGCGGACATCATGAAGCTCGCCCATGCCTACGGCACCAACGGCATCATCGTGGAAGCGGAGATGCCGCTGGCGCCTGCCTATGACTGGGTGGAAGTCGTCGTAGGCTTCGACGATTTCCTCGCTTCCTGCCGCTATGCCGAAGCGCTTGCCGGACAGGATGGCATCCTGCTCAAGGAAATCTCGCCGGTCGCCGCGCCGGTGCCCTACGACTATTTCGGCCGCTATCGGGATTTTCTGAGACAAGACCAGTCGGTGGTGCTGATCATGGTCGCGCCGAATTCCGTCGATGCGCTGACGCTTTTCACCTCGCACCATGGCGGCGAGATCCTGCACCGCAGCGATGTGAACGATCTCGATGCGGCGGGCCGCAAACTGCCGCCGATCTATGAGTTCACCTGGAACCACACGACGCTGCGCGGCCTGAAGATCGACCCGACGATCACCTATCTCCAGACGCAGTATCCGACGCTGGAGCATCTTGAGAAGGTCCATCGGATGCTCGGCGATGAGATGCCGATGCATATCGAGATGACGCGCTTCGACGGGCGCATCGTCTTCTCCGGCTTGCCGATCGTGCGCTACACCGGCGAAGAGCGGCTGGAGGAGATCATCCGCCTGCATGAGGAGAACGGTTGTCTCGTCTTCAATCCGCATCGTTACACGCTGGAAGAGGGCGGGATGAAGCAGACGGATCGCGCCCAGCTTGCCTTCAAGAAGGAGGCCGATCCGAAGGGGCTTCTCAATCCCGGCAAGATGATCGCCTGGGACGACCCGGATTTCGATTTCGATTCCGGCCGCGTGTGGCTTTTTGCAGGATTGGCAGAACAGGCGCGAGGCGCTGCCTGATGCGCGTTCATGTCGTGCATGCCCATCCGGTCGAGACGAGCTTCAACCGGACGCTGTTCAATACCGTTTGTGAGACATTGCAGGGTGCCGGCCACGAGGTCGATCCGCTCAGCCTCTATGACGAAGGCTTCGAGGCTGCGCTCTCGCGCGAAGAGCGGCTGAACTACCATGAGGTGCCGGGAAACGTGACGGACACGATCCGGCCCTATGTGGAGCGGCTCAATGCTGCCGACGCGATGGTTTTTGTCCATCCCGTGTGGAATTTCGGGTATCCGGCCATCCTCAAGGGTTATTTCGACCGTATCTTCGTGCCGGGCGTTTCCTTCACCATGTCGGCGGGGGCCGATCGCGGCAGGCTGGTGCCGAACCTCACCCATATCCAGAAGGTCGTGTTCGTAGCAACCTATGGCGGCGACCGCTGGCGTGCCATGTTGATGGGGGATCCGCCGCGCAAGATGGCGCGCCGCTGGGCGTGGGCCACCTTCCGTGGCAAGCGACCCCCGGACTATCTTGCGCTCTACGACATGAACAACAATGAAGCGCCCGAGCTCAATGGCTTCATCGAGCGCGTGCGGAAGCACTTCGAGCGGTTCTGACCTGCAAATGAGCACTCATCGGGAGACGAGGTGACACAACGGCGTCTCCTGCAGATGACCATCGCGGTCCTTGCGCTCGTGCCGATCGGCGCTGGTCTGGCAGGCGTCCTCACCGGGCCGGCCTTCTTGGCGACATCGCCACCCTGGTCGAACGATCTCGACAGTCACGTCCGCTTCCTGTCCGGCGTCTTTCTTTTGCTGGGACTGGCGTGGTGGAGCTGCATTCCGCAGATTGAGACGAAGACCGAGCGGATACGGTTGCTCGGCGCTGCCACATTCGTTGGCGGATTGGCGCGCCTTTATTCGCTCATCCTCGTCGGCGCCCCAACGATGGGGCACCTGATCGGTCTCGGTCTGGAACTCGTCGCTGTGCCGCTCATCCTTCTCTGGCATCCGAGGCTAAGCGCAGACCCAAGACGAGAGGCCTAGCCCTCGATTTCCTCGCGCAGAACTTCGAGCTCCAGCCATTCCTCTTCCATACGATCGACATCGCCGCGCAATGTTTCAAGCGCCTTGGCATCGCGGGCAAAAGCTTCTGCCTGCTTGGTGAAGTAATCGGGCTTTGCCATGCGCGCCTCGATCGCTGCGATCTCAGCCTGCTTCTTCTCGATTTCCTTGGGCAGTGTTTCGAGTGCGAACTTCTGCTTGTAGGAGAGCTTCCGGCTGGGCGCTGCTGCGGGCTGCGCCTTATCACGGGTGCCTGCCGTAGCCGCCTTCTTCTCGGCAGTTGCCTTCTTGGCCGCGTCTGCGGACAGTTTGCGCTGCGCCATCATGTCGGAGAAGCCGCCGGCAAAGACCGTCCAGCGGCCATCCGGTGCGGAAAGATCGGCTGGCGCGATCACCGATGACACGGTGCGATCCAGAAAATCGCGATCGTGGCTGACGAGGATCACGGTGCCTTCATAGCCCGCGACGAGTTCCTGCAGCAGATCGAGCGTTTCCATGTCGAGGTCGTTGGTGGGCTCGTCGAGGACCAGCAGGTTCGACGGCCGCGAAAGGATGCGCGCCAGCATGAGGCGCGCGCGCTCGCCGCCCGACAATTCGCGGATCGGAGTGCGCGACTGTTCCGGCTGGAAGAGGAAGTCCTTCATGTAGCCGGTCACGTGCTTCTGCACGCCGTTGACGAGGAGCGTGTCGCCCCGTCCGTCGGTCAGATAGTGGGCAAGCGTGTCGTTCTCGTCGAGATCGTCGCGGCGCTGGTCGAGAACCGCGATATCGAGATTGGTGCCAAGGCGCACGAAGCCCGTGTCGGGTTCGAGCCGTCCGGTCAGCATGTTGAGCAGCGTGGTCTTGCCTGCGCCGTTCGGGCCGACGAGGCCGATGCGGTCGCCGCGATGGACCCGCAGAGAAAAGTTGGCGACGGCTGGCGTTTCGCCATAGGACTTGCCGATGGCTTCGGCCTCGATGACGAGCTTGCCCGATTGGGCGACGTCGCTTGCCTGTGCTTCGACACGGCCGGTCGGCCCGCGATGCGTGCGATATTCCTGGCGCATCGACTGGAGTTCGCCGAGCCGCCGCACGTTGCGCTTGCGCCTGGCCGTTACGCCGTAGCGCAGCCAGTGCTCTTCACGCTCGATTGCGCGGCCGAGCTTGTGGAGGTTGCGTTCTTCCTCCTCCATCACCTGGTCGCGCCAGTCCTCGAAATGGGCGAAGCCGCGCTCGAGCCGGCGGGTCGTGCCGCGATCGAGCCAGACGGTGGCGCGCGAAACCTTTTCCAGGAACCGGCGGTCGTGCGAGATGGTGATGATGGCGCCGCGGAAACCGGAGAGCTCCGATTCCAGCCACTCGATGGTCGGCAGGTCCAGATGGTTGGTCGGCTCATCCAGAAGCAGCAGATCAGGCGCGGGAGCCAGCACACGGGCAAGAGCCGCGCGCCTGGCCTCGCCACCTGAAAGGCGGGCCGGCTCTTCTTCGCCGGTCAGGCCGAGATGCTCGAGCAAATAGGTCACGCGATGGGGATCGTCGCCCGGTGCAAGGCCTGCCTCGGCATAGGACCGCACATCCGCAAAGCCGCCGAAATCCGGAGCCTGGAAGAGATAGCGGATCGTGGTCGAAGGATGGCGAAACACCTCGCCCGATTGCGGCTCGGCAAGGCCGGCGGCGATCTTCATCAGCGTTGACTTGCCCGAGCCGTTGCGGCCCACAAGGCAGATGCGGTCGCCGGGCTCGACCTGAAGGTCTGCACCATTCAGCAACGCCGTCCCGCCAAAGGTCAGGTGGATGTCGTCGAGCTTCAGGATGGGTGGTGATGCCAAAGGGTCAGGCTCCAGAAAAGTCGTTCGGGCGGGCAAGCAGCAGGGCCGGGCCACCCGCATGCCGGATCGTCACCGGCCCCTCCGCCACATTGGATATGGTGCGTGTCGTGCCGAATGTGCAGTCGAAATCGTGGAGCGGATAGCGCGCGCCCTCGATCGTCAGGCGTGCGATATCGGCAAACGCCAGCACCGAGAAGAGGCTGCCTTTCGGCAAGTCGAAGGTCAGCGGGGCGCCAGGAAGGGGATACCCTTCCTCCTCGCCTGATGTCAGCGTGACATGGATGCCGCGTTCGTTGAGCTTCACCGCCAGCGCCATGTGCGCGAAGGCGTGGTCGGATCGTTCCCCGCCCAGCGCGCCGACGAGCAGGATCCGGCGCGCGCCACGCTCGATCGCCGTCTCGATTGCGATCTCACCATCGGTCGCGTTCTTTGCCGGTGGGTAGGGCTCCCGCCTGACATCCGGCCAGCTCTCGATCAGGCCCGCATCGGCCGAATCGAAGTCGCCGACCCAAAGTTCGGGTGTGACGCCGAGTGCCGCTGCATGGCGCATGCCGCTATCGGCTGCGATCACGCAGGCACCGTGAATCTGAGACTTCAGCCGTTCCGTCACGGTCACCTCACCGCTCAGGAGAACGGCAAAATGGGCATTTGCGTCGGTCGGGGTCGGTGTGGCCTGCATCGCCCGCTGCTCTAGCAGCTTTCACGCGCCTTGCCAGTGCTGCCGGCGGCGATTACACATGGAGTTGCTCTAACGGGGTGTTGTCCGGAAACGGATGGCTGAGAGGCGCATGCCAACCCGAAGAACCTGATCCGGCTCATACCGGCGGAGGGATTAGACGCGTCACAAAACGCCTATTCCCCTGACATTGCCAAAACGGAGGAGGCGTTGATGACGCTGAAGACATTCTTTCCCATCTTGCTTGCTACAAGTTTCCTGGCGCCCGTGTCGGCCGAGGCGCAGGAGGCGACGCGGTCGCTCACCGTCTACACCTATGACAGCTTCGTTGCCGAGTGGGGCCCGGGACCGCTGATCGAAGAAGCGTTCGAGGCGACATGCGACTGCGATCTCATCTGGGTCGGCGCAGCGGACGGCGTGGCGCTTTTGAACCGGCTGCGGCTTGAGGGCGACCGGGCGGAAGCGGGCGTCGTGCTCGGGCTCGACACCAATCTCGTCGCGGAAGCCAAGGAAATCGGCCTCTTCGCTCCCCATGACATCGACACGAGTGCGATCGACGTGCCCGGCGGCTTCGAGGACGACGTCTTCGTGCCCTACGATTACGGCCACTTCGCCGTGGTCTACGACACCGAAGCGATCAACACGCCGCCGACGAGCCTGAAGGAACTGGTCGAGGGCGATCCGAACCAGAAGATCGTGATCCAGGATCCGCGCACATCGACGCCGGGGCTTGGGCTTCTGCTCTGGATCAAGTCGGTTTACGGCGACGATGCGCCTGCAGCCTGGGCCGAGCTTAAGGACCGCGTTCTGACCGTCGCACCCGGCTGGTCGGAATCCTATGGCCTCTTCACCGATGGCGAAGCGCCGATGGTGCTCTCCTATACGACGTCGCCGGCCTACCACATGGTTTCGGAGGATACGGACCGCTATCAGGCGGCTGCGTTCTCCGAAGGGCATTATCTGCAGATCGAAGTCGCCGGCGTGCTCGCCTCTGCCCCCGATATCGAGCTTGCGCGCGAATTCATGGCGTTCATGACCAGCGAAGGGTTCCAGGATGCCATTCCGACCTACAACTGGATGATGCCTGCGGGCCCCACCAGCGAAGACCTGCCGGAAGCATTCTCGCGCTTGGTTCAGCCGGAAGAAAGCCTGCTTTTCTCGGCGGAGGAAGCTGCCGCCAATCGTCGCGCCTGGGTCGATGAGTGGCTGTCGGTGATGGCCGAATAGTCAAAGAGCAGCCGCGATGCGTGTCTACAGGGCCGATCCTCTGGATATCGCTTTCGGCATCGCGGCTCTTGCCATCATTCTCGGCATTGTCGGCTTCGCCGTCGCCGGGCTTCTGGTGGCGGCAGGGGCGGATGCGTCGCGGTCGACGGCATCCGATGCCTATACGGTGCGCGTCGTACGCTTCACGCTGTGGCAGGCCGGCCTTTCGACGCTGCTTTCGCTGGCTTTTGCCTTGCCATTGGCGCGGGCGCTGGCGCGGCGACCGCATTTTGCCGGTCGTGCCTGGATCCTGCGGCTCTTTGCCGTGCCGCTCGGCCTGCCGGCCATCGTCGCGGCCCTTGGCATCATCGCCATCTGGGGACGCCAGGGGGTGGTGAACGACGCCTATCGCTGGCTGGGAGCGGAGCAGCCGATTTCCGTCTACGGGCTCCCCGGTATTCTGATCGCCCATGTGTTCTTCAACATGCCGCTCGCCACGAGATTGCTGCTTGCAGCGCTGGAGCGCGTGCCGGCGGAATATTGGCGCAATGCCGCGCAACTGGGCCTTTCAGCGGGCACGGTCTTCAGATTGATCGAGTGGCCGGCCATGGCGCGGGTCATCCCGGGCATCGCGGGCCTCGTCTTCATGCTGTGCGCCACGAGCTTCACGCTGGTGCTTCTGCTGGGTGGGGGACCGGCAGCGACGACGATCGAGGTGGCGATCTATCAGGCGCTTCGGTTCGACTTCGATCCTCCGCGCGCGGTTACCCTGGCGCTGATCCAGATCGCGCTGACCGGTGCGCTTCTCGGCGTGCTCGCGCTGTTGCCCCGGCCCGAGGAGGGGCGCGGCGAAGGCGCGCTGCCGCGCCGGTTCGATGCGAGATCACCAGGTGCGCTGGCTGTCGACGTGCTGGTGATCGGTCTTGGCCTCGTCTTCGTCGCGGCACCGCTCGCAGCAACTCTTATTTCCGGCCTTGCTGCCGATCTGATCGCGCTTCTGCGTGAAGCCCTGGTCCAGCGCGCGCTGGTGACAAGTCTCCTCATCGCGGGCGCTGCCGCCTGCTTGTCTGTGGTTATGGCCGGCATGATTGCTCGGGCGCGCCACGCTGCCGGCGGTGCCCGTCGCTATCGCTTCGCGGCCAGTGGGCTTCGGACGTCCCTTGCCGGGGCGGGGTTGCTGATTCTGTTGGTGCCGCCGGTCGTGCTGGGCGCCGGCTGGTTTCTCGTCTTGCGGGATCATGTTGATCCGTTCGCTGCGGCGCCGGCCATCGTTGTTGTCGTCAATGCATTGATGGCGCTGCCCTTCGCGCTCAGGGTGTTGGAGCCGGCCTATGCCGGCCACATGATGCGGACGGAGCGGCTCAGTCTCTCGCTCGGGCTTTCGAGAATGCGCCGGCTGTTGCGGGTTGACCTGCCGGCGCTGGCCCCGACCGTCGGCGCAGCGTTTGCGTTTTCCATGGCACTGTCGCTCGGCGATCTCGGCGCGATTGCGCTCTTCGGGAGCCAGGATCTGGTTACGCTGCCCTATCTGCTGCTGCAGCGGATGGGCAGTTATCGCACCGATGATGCGGCCGGGCTGGCGCTCATTCTCGGTTTTCTCTGCCTTCTGTTCATGATTGCCGGGACCCGCTATGGCGGCGGCAGCGCGCGGGAAAGATGAGCATGAGCGGAATGACGTCACCGGCGATCGAATTCGACGATGTTTGCTTCCGCTATGACCGGGGCGCGCTAGAGATGGCTTTCGATGCCAGCATCCCGGCGGGCAGCATCACGGCCGTCATGGGCCCGTCCGGATCGGGCAAGTCCACGCTCTTTGCGCTTCTGGCGGGGTTCGAGCAGCCGCAGCGGGGTGAAATCCGCATCGGGGCGATCGATGTCACGCGGCTGGCGCCGGCCGAGCGGCCAATCTCCGTGGTGTTTCAGGACAACAATCTCTTTGCACATCTCGACGTCGCCGCGAACATCGCGCTCGGGCAGGGCGCGCGCGAGGCCAAAAGCACTGCCGGCAAGGAGCAGGTGTCCGATGCGCTGGCGCGCGTCGGCCTCGGTGGGTTCGAGCGGCGGCGGCCTGCGTCTCTTTCGGGTGGCGAGCGGCAGCGCGTCGCGATGGCGCGTGCACTGGTCCGAGCAAAGCCTGTGCTGTTGCTGGACGAACCTTTTGCCGCGCTCGGACCCGGTCTGCGCGAGGAGATGCGGGCGCTGATCGCGAATCTTCACGGTCAGAATGCGTTGACGACGCTGATCATCACCCATCAACCGGAAGATGCGCGCGCCATCTGCGACCGCATTCTCTACGTCGAACAAGGCTCGATCCGAGCGAACGAACCGACGCAATCGATGTTCGAACGGGCCGATCTTGCCGGATGGCGGGACTATCTTGGTACGAATTGAGGGGTGCGATTGCCGATCCGGACAAAAATGTCACAGGTCGACCCGCGTCCGTGCGATGGGATCAAGCTGGGCAAGATCGGCCTTTGAACCGACCTTTTGCTGTTGTAATGCTCCAGTCATCGGCTGGCATCCTGCGGGGCGACGAACCTGTTTCAATCGATTGCACATGGCTGGGGACCGCGTCGGCGGGGTGTAACGACTGCGAGCGGCAAGGCCGTCGTGGCGGCGATGCTGCTTGCCTGCTTGGTGGTGCTGTCGGGATGCCAAAGCGTCATCAGCGAGCAGGATACGGTCGTTCTTGCTCCTTCTCAGAACCCGCAGACCGTGGAGCGCCTCGCACGCAATGATCCGCGGGCGCAACTGGGTGCGCGGGAACATCCCCGTATCGTCGCGAGCTATGGTGGCGAATATCGCGACCAGCGTACCGAACTTCTGCTCGCGAGAATTGTCGGAAAACTGACCGAGGTTTCGGAAAATCCGAGCCAGACCTATCGGATCACGGTGCTGAACTCGCCGGCGATCAACGCCTTCGCCCTTCCGGGCGGCTATCTTTACATCACGCGCGGGCTTCTGGCTCTTGCCAATGATGCGGCTGAAGTTGCGGCCGTTCTGTCGCACGAGATGGCGCATGTGACGGCCAACCACGGCATCGAGCGGCAGCAACGCGAAGAGGCCGAGGCGATTGCAGGCCGCGTGGTCTCAGAAGTGCTGTCGGGCGATATTGCCGGGCGCCAAGCGCTTGCGCGCGGCCAGTTGCGGTTGGCCGCCTTTTCCCGCAACCAGGAACTCCAGGCGGACGTGATCGGTATCCGGATGCTCGGTGAGGCCGGCTACGATCCGTACGCGGCGGCACGTTTCCTGGAATCCATGGCGTCCTATTCGCGTTTTCGCTCGGCGGAACCGAACGACGACCCGCAGATGGACTTCCTGGCGAGCCACCCCACGGCGCCCCAGCGCATCGAACTCGCCCGTCGTCACGCGCGCGCATTCGGCCCCGAAGGCGTCGGTACGGCGGACCGGGCCCTTTATCTTGACGGTATTTCAGGCCTTTTATTCGGGGATAGTCCCGATGAAGGCTATGTTCGCGGGCGAAGCTTCCTGCATCCGAACCTGCGCATTCGCTTCGATGTCCCGCAAGGCTTCGAGATCGACAACACGGCTGAAGCCGTTCTGGCGACCGGCCCCAACGATCTTGCGATCCGATTCGATGGCGTCGAGGACCCCGGAACCTCGCTGGCCGACTACATGCGCAGCGGCTGGGTCACCGGCCTTGACGAGGCATCGCTTCGGCCGCTCACGATCAATGGACTGGAGGCGCTCAGTGCCCGTGCAGCCGCCGATCGCTGGTCGTTCGACGTCACGATCGTCAAGGTCGACAACCAGATCTATCGTTTCTTGACAGCGGCTCCCCGCGGCAGTCGGGAGTTGGATAGTGCCGCCAACGTGCTGAAAACGACGTTCCGCCGCATGACGGCCGGGGAGGCGGTTGCCCTGCAGCCGCTTCGTCTACGCGTCGTGACCGCCGGCGCAGGCGATACGGTCGCCTCGCTCTCAGCGCGTATGGAGGGCGATGAACGCCGCGAGGAACTGTTCCGCCTGATCAACGCGCTTGGACCGACCGGTCAGGTGGCGCCAGGCATGCGGGTCAAGCTCATCACCCAATAGTGCGGGCGACAGCGACGGCGCCGGTGGGAGCGGGTATATGCTTTTGCATGCACGGCGCCCAAGAGCATGAATTTGCTCATGTCGGGCCCGTTGCAACGCCACGCTTGCAATGGTGGCTGCGCGGCAAAGCGGCATCTTGCAATGGCGCATTAAAGCCGCTACCCCACCACCACTCACGAAGGACGGCGTGGAGCACGCATGACGTATCTGGTCACCGACAACTGCATCAAATGCAAATATATGGACTGCGTGGAAGTCTGCCCCGTGGACTGTTTCTACGAGGGCGAGAACATGCTCGTCATCCATCCGGACGAGTGCATCGATTGCGGCGTCTGCGAGCCCGAATGCCCGGCCGATGCCATCAAGCCGGACACCGAGCCGGGTCTCGACAAGTGGCTTCAGGTGAACACCGAATTCGCGGAGAAATGGCCGAACATCACGGTCAAGCGCGACTCGCCCGCCGATGCTGCCGAGTTCGACGGTGTGGAAGGCAAATTCGAGAAATACTTCTCCGAAGCGCCTGGCGAGGGCGACTGAGACAATCTGCCGCGCATATTGGCTGTGGATGGCGATTCGCTCCTATCGGCGATTCGGTGTTGGCGCATCGAACGATCTGTCGCGCATGACCGACCGAGCAAATATTTGATTTCGGGTGATTTTTGTGTTAGATAAGCACAATTGTCGTCATGTGGCGGCAATGCGTCGACCGCAACGACACCACGAAAGAACGTTCCCTGTCTTTTCAGCTGTATAAGATGGCGACCCCGAGTTGGCCAGTGCCAACCTTGTTTCGCGGCGTGGCTGCGTCTCGCAGGTACTCACGACGGAATGAAACGGGATGGACATGATCGTCCATTTCACTGTCCGGCTCGACCGGGCCTCATGCTTGTCCCGGCCAGGCCGGGGCGCGTAACAGGGAGTCTCGAGAACGAATGACAATGCAGAATAAGAAATCCAATCAGCGTCAGGGCTTCAAGACAGGCGAAGCCATCGTCTATCCCGCTCATGGCGTCGGTACGATCGTCGCTATCGAAGAGCAGGAAGTAGCCGGTCACAAGCTCGAGCTTTTCGTCATCGACTTCGAGAAGGACAAGATGCGCCTGAAGGTGCCGGTCGCCAAGGCCATGAGCATCGGCATGCGCAAGCTGTCGGAAACAGATTTCGTCGAGCGCGCTCTCAAGGTCGTGCAGGGCCGTGCGCGCGTCAAGCGCACCATGTGGTCGCGCCGTGCGCAGGAATACGATGCGAAGATCAACTCCGGTGATCTGATCTCGATCGCTGAGGTCGTTCGCGATCTTTATCGTGCCGAGAACCAGCCCGAGCAGTCTTATTCGGAGCGCCAGCTTTATGAAGCGGCACTCGACCGGATGGCCCGCGAGATCGGCGCCGTCAACAAGATGTCCGACACCGAAGCCGTGCGCTTGATCGAGGTCAACCTCAACAAGGGTCCAAAGCGCGGCAAGGCCGTCGACGAGGACGAGGCTACGGACGAGGCTTCACAGGACGAAGCAGCCTGATCGGCTCCATCGTTTGTTAGATTTCAGAAAAAGCTCGGGTTGCGGCCCGGGCTTTTTTTGTCGCATTCGATCAAATCGCACAAAACATTTGAATGATCCGCAACCTTTGGCTCTGCGTATTGTTTGCAGATAAGCCGACAAAGAGGGTCCGCTGATGGATAGTGCAGCCCGCAGGCATATGGTGAAGGCGGCTATGGCCGCGCCTTATCTCGAACGTGACGAAGAGCACCAGCTTGCCGTTCGATGGAAAGAGCAGCAAGACCAGGATGCGTTGCATCGCATTACGACCGCTCATATGCGGCTCGTGATCTCGATGGCATCCAAGTTTCGCAACTTCGGATTGCCCATGGGCGACCTGATCCAGGAAGGCCATGTGGGCCTTCTGGAGGCTGCGGCGCGGTTCGAGCCCGACCGTGAGGTGCGCTTCTCGACCTACGCGACCTGGTGGATCCGTGCGTCCATTCAGGACTATATCCTCCGCAACTGGTCGATCGTTCGTGGCGGCACAAGCTCTGCCCAGAAGGCACTCTTCTTCAATTTGCGGCGCCTGCGCGCCCGGCTGTCCCAAGGCAGTGAGATGCTGACCGAAAGCGCGATCCACCAGGAAATCGCCACCGCCCTCGGCGTTCAGGTCAAGGATGTGGCGGTGATGGATGCACGCCTCTCCGGGTCTGACACATCGTTGAATGCGCCGGTCGGTGACGGAGAGTCCGGCAGCTCGGACCGCGTGGATTTCCTGCGCTGTGATGCACCTCTGCCAGACGAGCAGGTTCTGCAGTCGATCGACGACGAGCGTCGCTCGGCCTGGCTGAGAAGTGCGCTGACGACCCTCAATCCGCGCGAGCTCCGCATCATCCGCGAACGGCGGCTGGCGGAAGAAGGTGCCACATTGGAGTCGCTCGGCTCAGAGCTCGGCATTTCGAAAGAGCGTGTGCGGCAAATCGAAAGCCGCGCGCTTGAAAAGCTTCGTCAGGCTCTGTCGCACCAGCTCCCGGCCGTGCAAGCCTGAGGTCAGGCGCCCGATCCGCAAGCGTGCGGGCGCATCGGGGCTGGCGTGCTTGACGTCATGGTCGCCCCTGGGGCACGTACCGCCTCCGGAACGAGCCATGGAGTGGACTTGCAATGCGGTTTGACGGCACGGACGCCTATATTGCGGAAAAGGATCTGACGGTCGCTGTGAATGCAGCGATCGCTTTGCAAAAACCGCTCCTGGTCAAAGGCGAGCCTGGCACAGGCAAGACGGAGCTTGCCCGTCAGCTGGCCCAAGCGCTCGGTCTCGATCTTCTCGAATGGCATGTGAAGTCGACTACGAAGGCCCAGCAGGGGCTCTACGAGTACGACGCCGTATCGCGGTTGCGCGACAGTCAGCTTGGCGACGACCGCTTCAACGACATTGCCAATTACATTCGCCGCGGCAAGCTGTGGGATGCCTTCGACGCCGACAAGCGCGTCGTGCTTCTGATCGACGAGATCGACAAGGCCGACATCGAGTTTCCGAACGATCTTCTTCAGGAACTCGATCGGATGGAGTTCCACGTCTATGAAACCGGCGAGACGATCCGCGCACGCCACCGGCCGATCGTCATCATCACGTCCAACAACGAAAAGGAATTGCCGGACGCCTTTCTGCGTCGTTGCTTCTTCCACTTCATCCGCTTTCCCGACATCGAGACGCTGCATCGGATCGTCGAGGTCCATTATCCGGGCATCAAGCAAAATCTGGTACGCGCCGCGCTGACGCAGTTCTACGAGATCCGCGACGTTCCGGGCCTGAAGAAGAAGCCGTCCACATCGGAAGCGCTCGATTGGATCCGTCTGCTGGTTGCCGACGACGTGGCGCCGGAAGATCTGCGCGGCGACGCTAAGAACGCACTTCCGCGCCTGCACGGCGCGCTCCTCAAGAACGAGCAGGACGTCCACCTCTTCGAACGCCTCGCCTTCATGGCGCGGCGTCAGGGTTAGCGCCCGGCCATGTTCCTCCCCTTCTTCCTCGAACTGAAAGCGGCGGGTGTGCCGGTTTCGCTGCGCGAGTATCTTGCGCTGCTCGAAGGGCTGGAGGCGGAGCTCGTCACCTATGACGTCGAGGGGTTCTATTATCTTTCCCGGGCGACGCTGGTGAAGGACGAGCGGTTCATCGATCGGTTCGACCGGGTGTTTGCCCACGCGTTTCGCGGGGTCGAGGCGGTTGCGGGCGAAGAGGGGCCTTCAAGCGTTGCCTTGCCCGAGGAGTGGCTGCGGCGGCTTGCCGAAAAACATCTGAGCGAAGACGAAAAGAAGCTCGTCGAGGCGCTGGGGGGTTTCGAAAAGCTGATGGAGACGCTCAAGCAGCGGCTCGAAGAGCAGAAGGGCCGCCACCAGGGCGGCTCGAAATGGATCGGCACGGCCGGCACCTCACCGTTCGGCGCCTATGGCTATAACCCCGAAGGCGTGCGTATCGGGCAGGAGGGCAGCCGGCACCGTCGCGCGGTCAAGGTTTGGGACAAGCGCGATTTCCGCGATCTCGACGACCGGGTGGAACTGGGCACGCGCAACATCAAGATCGCGCTGAAGCGCCTGCGCCGGTGGGTGCGGGCGGGCGCGGCCGAGGAGCTCGATCTCGGTGGCACCATCAAGTCGACCGCCGAACACGGTTATCTCGACGTGCGCACGCGGCCGGAACGGCGCAACGCCATCAAGCTTCTGATGTTCTTCGATGTCGGCGGCTCGATGGATGATCACATCAAGACCGTGGAAGAGCTCTTTTCCGCGGCGCGCGCCGAGTTCCGGCATATGGATTATTTCTATTTCCACAACTGCCTCTATGAGGGCGTGTGGAAAGACAACCGCCGGCGCCACGAAGCCGTGCTGCCCACCTATGATCTCATCCGCACCTATGGTTCCGACTACCGGGTGATCTTCGTTGGCGATGCGGCGATGAGCCCTTACGAGATCGTCTATCCGGGCGGGTCCGTCGAGCATTGGAACAAGGAAGCCGGGCAGGTCTGGCTGGAGCGGGTGCTTGCCCATTTTCCCAAGGCCGCCTGGCTGAACCCCACACCGCAGGCGCATTGGGGCTACACGCATTCGATCGGGCTGATCCGGCAGATCGTCAACGATCGCATGTTTCCGCTGACGCTCGGCGGGCTCGAAGCCGCGACGCGGGAATTGACGCGCTGAGGCAGAAGTGGTCGGCCTGAAGGAACGTGATGGCTGCGGCTTCCGTTGTCAGATAGCATCCATCACCACATAACAGTCACCGATAAACGGACAGGGAGAGCGTCATGCTGACACGCACGAGCCAGTATCTGAAGGAAGCCAATCTCATCGATGGCGCGTGGGTCGGTGCCGACAGCGGCGAAACCATCGATGTGGTCAATCCGGCGACGGGCCAGCGGATCGGTTCGGTGCCGAAATCGGGCAAGGCTGAAACGCGCCGCGCCATCGACGCTGCGCATACGGCGTTTCTCGAATACCGGAAGACCTCGGCTGCCGAACGCGCCAAGCTGATGCGCGCGCTTCACGATGCCATTATGGACAACCAGGACGCGCTCGCCGAACTGCTCACCATGGAGCAGGGCAAGCCACTGGCCGAGGCCAAGGGCGAGGTCGGCATGTCGGCCAGCTACATCCTCTGGTACGCGGAGGAAGCGCGCCGGGTCTATGGCGACACGATCCCATCTTCATGGGCGGACCGTCGCATGATGGTCATCAAGCAGCCTGTCGGCGTCGTTGCGGCCATCACGCCGTGGAACTTCCCGTCCTCGATGCTGGCCCGCAAGATCGGGCCGGCGCTGGCGACGGGCTGCACGAGCGTCGTCAAGCCGGCGACAGCCACGCCCTATTCGGGCATCGCCTGGGGCGTTCTCGCCGAAGAGGCCGGCTTCCCGAAAGGCGTGATCAACGTGGTCACCGGCGGTTCGGGCGACATCGGTGGCGAACTGACGTCGAACGAGAAGGTGCGCAAGATCACGTTCACCGGCTCGACGGAAGTCGGCCGTAAGCTGCTCGCACAATCGGCCGAAACGGTGAAGAAGGTGTCGATGGAGCTTGGCGGCAACGCGCCGTTCCTCGTCTTCGACGATGCCGATCTCGACCGCGCCGTCGACGGCGCCATTGCGGCCAAGTTCCGCAACACCGGTCAGACCTGCGTTTGCACCAATCGCTTCATCGTCCAGTCGGGGATCCACGACCGTTTTGTCGAGAAGCTCGCCGAAAAGGCGGCCGCGCTCAAGGTCGGCGACGGGCTCGATGACGGCACCACGCAGGGGCCGCTCATCGACGAGGACCAGCTGGAAACGGTCGAAAAGTTCGTCGCCGACGCCAAGGAGAAGGGCGGCACGATCGTCACCGGCGGCGAGCGGCATGAGCTTGGCGGAACGTTCTACAAGCCGACCGTGATTTCAGGCGCCACGAAGGAGATGCGCTTCACCAAGGAAGAGATCTTCGGCCCGGTCGCGCCCGTCTACAAGTTCGAGACGGAGGAAGAAGGGGTCGCCTTGGCCAACGACACGATCTTCGGCCTTGCCGCTTATTTCTACACGCAGGATCTCGGCCGCACGTTTCGTGTCATGGAAGGGCTGGAGTACGGCCTGGTCGGCGTGAATGAAGGGGTCATCACGGCCGTGGAAGCGCCCTTCGGCGGCGTCAAGCAGTCGGGCCTCGGCAAGGAAGGCGGGCATCAGGGCATCGAGGAATATCTCGAGAGCAAATATGTCTGCCTGGGCGGTCTCGGTTTCTAAAAGCGTTTCCAGGTGAAGTGGACACCGGTTCACCGTCAGGAAACGCGCAAGATCAAAAGCTGAGGGCTGAAAGCGTCAGTTCAGGAGAATGCGTCCGACAACGGCTGGCCGTTCCGAACCTTCGGGGACGGGCCCGACAATCACTGCCTCGCCGTCACGCGGGGCGGTGCCCGTCAGGGCCTGCACAACACCGCTGTGGGTGATGAAAAGCTGGTTGCCGGGGCCCCTGAACCCATTGATGCGATCGATGATGGCATCGAGCTGCTCTTCGTCGCTCATCTCCGTCTGGCCCAAGGGGTCCAGTTCCTCAAGCACTTCGACGCTATATGAGCCGAAGGCGAGATCGGCCGTCTCCTGGGTCCGGCAATATTCACTCGTATAGATGCCGTTGATCGTCACGGCGCGTGCGGCAAAACGTGTTCCCTGGCGCCGTGCCTGGGTGCGGCCCCTATCGGAAAGAACTGCCTGGGTGGCGCAATCCTGAGGATCGACCTCGGATGCATCCCCGCCAAGCGTCTGCGTATGCTGGAGCAAGATCGTGTAGCCGCCATTGGACAGGCGCACCCAAGCCGCTTCAGTGGCAAGTGCGGGGCCGGAAGCGATTGCCGATCCGGCGACCACGGCTATGGCTACTGCGGAGCCGGCGATAAGGTTTCTGAGCTTTTTCATCCTGAACTATATCTAGGTGTAACGCTCCGGGATGTCAGCCCTTGATGTCGTGTATGAGCCAGCATGCGCCGAAATGCGCCATCTTGTCGTCTCAGACGAACGTCACGTCATGCGCGAAGGGCATCCGTCGAAGGCGCTCGCCCGTCAGCGCAAAGATGGCGTTGCCCAGCGCGGCGGCCACGGGCGGCGTGCTCGGTTCGCCTGCACCCCCCATGCGCGGGGCGTTCTGCAGGATCTCGACATGAATGGCCGGGCAGCGATCGATGCGCAGCGCATCGAAATCGTGGAAGTTGCTCTGCTGCACGCGGCCTTCGCTGAGCGTGATCTCCTGGCCGAGAGCGGCCGAGAGGCCGAAGACGATACCCGACATCATCTGCGCTTCGAAAATCCCGGGATCCAGGACAATGCCCGGGTCCGCCGCGCACCAGACGTTCTCAACGCGGATGCCGCGATCATCGCGCGCAATTTCAACCACCTCGGCGACCCAGGTGCCGAAGGACAGTGTGAAGGCAAGGCCTCGCGCCCGTCCCTCCGCCGGCTCAGACCGCCAATCGGACATGTCGGCGACCTTCTCGAGAAGCGCGGTTGCGACCGGGTAGGGCGCCATCAGCTTCAAGCGGTATTCGAGGGGATCGATGCCGCTGGCGGCTGCCAGTTCGTCCATGAAGCATTCATGGAAGAAGCCGTTGATGGAATTGCCGACCGACCGCCAGATGCCCACCGGGACTGGAATGTCCGTCTTCACGCCGGCAACACGGTAGTTGGCGATGGCATAGGGCTGGTTGAAGGCGCCATCGACGATGCTCTTGTCCGGCCCCGGAAGGCTGATGGACGGATAGAAACGCGATGCCATGGGCGAAAAGATCGGCGGGGCAGCCACCACCACGTCCAGGGCTTCGGGCAATCCATCGGCGCCGAGTGCGGCGCGCAGCCGTCCGGTCGCGGCGGGGCGGTAGTAATCGTGGGCGATGTCTTCTTCGCGCGTCCAGATCAGTTTGACCGGTCGCCCGCCTGTTTCGCGCGCTATGAGGGCGGCGTAGACGGCAACGTCCGGTTCGGCGCGACGGCCGAAGCCCCCTCCGAGCGAGGTCGTGTTGACCGTGCAGTCGGCCGTCGGAATATCCAGCGCTGCTGCTGCGACAGCCTGAATGAGGTTGGGTGCCTGGTTCGGCAGCCAGAGATCCAGCCGGCCGTCGGCAAAGCGCGCCGTGGCGTTCATCGGCTCCATGGCGGCATGGGCGAGGTATGGCACATGGTATTCCGCCTCGATGATGCGGTCGCGGGCATGGTCGGCGAAAATGATGTCCGTATCGCCATCGTCGCGCATCACATCGCGTGATCCGGTGCCGACAGCCGCCGCGAGAAGCTCGCTGACAGCCGCATCATCCAGCGTCGAATTCGGCTTTTCCCATTCCACCACAACGGCATCGGCGGCCATGAAGGCGCGCCAGGTGTTGTCGGCAATCACCGCGAAACCGCGTCCGAGTCGGTGATCGATCTCGATGATGGAATGGACGCCGCGCATCTGCCGGGCAGCCTCGGTGTCGAGCGAGAGCACGCCGCCGCCGAAATGGGGATTGATCCGCACGGTGGCGTGAAGCATGTCGGGCAGGGCGACATCGACGCCAAAGATCGGCGCGCCGGTGACCTTGGCGCGCATATCGGTGCGCGGCTGCGACTTGCCGAGCAATTTCCAGTTCTCTGGCGCGCGCAGCGGGATGTCGCGCGAGACAGGTGCCTCAACCGCGTCAGCGGCGAGAACGCCGTAGGACAAGGTTTCGCCGGTGGCGGGATTGCGCACCGATCCGGCGTCCGTCTCGAGTTCCGTCGGCTGGACGCCCCAGCGGGTCGCTGCAGCCTGTTTCAGGGCTTCGCGGGCGGTGGCGCCGGCTTGGCGCATCTTCTCGAACGCATCGACAGTAGACGATGAGCCGCCCGTCACGTGCAGTGCCAGGAATTTGCCGGCGATCCCGACGCCGGAGCGGGCGATGGTCGCCATCGTCGACTCGTCATAGGTCGGGAATGGCAGGCCGTCTTCCAGCATCGCGATATTGGCATAGGCCTCTGACGCCGGCCCATGCTCCACCACCACCTTCTCAAGCGACACGTCGAGTTCTTCGGCCACCAGCGCTGCAAGCGTGGTGCTGACGCCCTGGCCCATCTCCGCGCGTGGCACGAAGATGGTGATCGTCTCGTCAGGGGCTATCGTCAGGTAGGGATTGAAGACAGCCTCTCCGTCATCGGCGCGCGCGACCAGCGGATTTTCGGGCGGGCGCCGGTAGGCGTATGCGCCGACCGCGAGCCCGCCGGCGATCGCGGCGGTGCCGATGAGGAAAGTGCGCCGTGCGATCTTGCCGACCGATGCCATGGGCTCAGCTCCGCGCCGACTGTGTGGATGCGGCTCGCTTTACGGCGGCCCGGATGCGCGGATAGGTGCCGCAGCGGCAGAGATTGCCGGACATCGCTTCATCGATGTCCGCATCGCTCGGCGCGGGATTGGACGCGAGCAGCGCTGTGGCCGACATGATCTGGCCGGCCTGGCAATAGCCGCATTGGGCGACCTGTTCGGCGATCCAAGCTTCCTGCACGGCGGTCAGCACACCGTCACCCGAAAGCCCGTCGATGGTCGTGACGGCGCCTTCGACGTATTGCACGGGCAGGGCGCAGGACCGTTCCGGCACGCCATCGATCAGCACCGTACAGGCGCCGCAGGCGCCGATGCCGCAGCCGAATTTCGGGCCCATGATGCCCAGTTCATCGCGCAGCACCCAAAGCAGCGGCATGTCGCCTTCGATGTCGAGCGAATGGCGTTCGCCGTTGACCGTCAATTCCATGGGAGTTCTCCGTCGCGGCTTGAAGCCTTGTCACAGGTAACGTCGGGTCGTGACCTTCACAAGGCAAGTGCGGCTTTCCAGCGCGAAGGGACGTTGACAATGAAGCGGGGCTATATCACCTGAAGCCAGCCGATGGGCTCGCCTATCGGTCCATCGTTTGAAGGACGCGCCATGCTCGATCGCAACCCGAATTCGGCTCAATCCTACCTGACGGCCCCGCTCTCCCGGCGCGCATCGGTCGCGGTGGATGTCGGCGGCGTCATCGTTGGTGGCGGTGCTCCGGTGGTCGTGCAGTCCATGACGAACACCGATACGGCCGATATCGACGCCACGGTCGCCCAGGTCGCCGCGCTGAACCGCGCCGGATCGGAAATCGTCCGCATCACGGTCGATCGGCCGGAAAGTGCTGCCGCCGTGCCGCGGATTCGCGAGCGTCTCGATCGCCTCGGCATCGACGTGCCGCTCGTCGGCGACTTCCATTATATCGGCCACACGCTTCTTGCCGATCATCCCGATTGCGCCGCTGCGCTCGCCAAATATCGCATCAATCCCGGCAATGTCGGTTTCAAGGACAAGCGCGACCGGCAGTTCACGCAGATCATCGAGCAGGCGATCCGTTACGACAAGCCGGTGCGCATCGGTGTGAACTGGGGCTCGCTCGATCAGGAACTGCTGACGCGCCTGATGGACGAAAACCAGGCCAAGGGCTCTCCCATGACGGCGCGCGAAGTGACGCGCGAGGCGATCATCCAGTCGGCGCTTTTATCGGCCGAGCTCGCCGAGGAAATCGGCCTGCCACGCAACCGCATCATCCTGTCGGCAAAGGTCAGCCAGGTGCAGGATCTGATCGCCGTCAATCTCGAGCTTGCGCTGCGCACGAACCATGCGCTGCATCTCGGGCTGACGGAAGCGGGCATGGGGTCCAAGGGCATCGTCGCCTCTGCGGCCGCCATGGGCATCGTGCTTCAGCAGGGTGTCGGCGACACGATCCGCATTTCGCTGACGCCGGAGCCGAATGGCGATCGCACCCGCGAGGTGATCGTTGCGCAGGAACTGCTGCAGACCATGGGCTTCCGCCAGTTCCTGCCGGTGGTCGCCGCATGCCCGGGCTGCGGGCGTACGACATCGACCGTCTTCCAGGAGCTGGCCCAGACGATCGAAGGTGATCTCAGACGCAACATGCCGGTTTGGCGCGACCGTTATCCGGGCGTCGAGAACCTGCAGGTCGCGGTGATGGGGTGCATCGTCAACGGCCCGGGTGAGTCCAAGCACGCCGATATCGGCATCTCCTTGCCGGGAACGGGCGAAAGCCCGGCTGCGCCGGTCTTCATCGACGGCAAGAAGGCCAAGACGCTGCGCGGTCCGAACATCGCCCAGGATTTCCAGGCGCTGGTGGCAGATTATATCGAGCAGCGTTTCGGCCGTTCTGCCTGAGCGCGTTATCTCGCCTAAGCCGAGAGCGGCTGATCAGGCGCGCCGCAGTTCGCTCAGCTCTGCGAGCCAGTGATTGACCTTGGCGGCCAGCATGTCCGGTGAAATCGGCTTCGACATATAGTCGTCCATGCCAACTTCCAGGCACTTCTCCCGGTCGCCCTTCAGTGCATGCGCCGTGATGCCGACGATCGGCGTGCGCGAGAGGCCAAGCTGCATTTCACGGCGGCGGATCGCAGCGGTCGCCTCGTGGCCGTTCATTTCCGGCATCGAGACATCCATCAGGATCAGCGAGGGACGCAACGCTTCCCACTGCATCAGCGCGAGGCGGCCGTTGCCCACGATCTTGAAGGCGTAGGGCAGTTCCTGCAGCGCCTGCGTGAAGACAATCTGGTTCACCTCGTTGTCTTCGGCGACGAGAATATCGATGCGGTCGGTGTTGGTCCGTGCCGGCTTTTGCCGTGTCTCCGCCATGGCTTGTGACGCGTCCTTCACCGGCTTCGGTGCAGGCGTCTTGAGCTCGGCAGGTGCCCGGCTCTCATGCACGACCGGCCGTGCCCTGGGCGCGCCGCTGCGGGCGGCTTGGATCACGCTGGTTGCCGTTTCCAGAAGCAGCGACGAGCGCGTCGGTTTGTTCAGATGCGCCTCGATGCCGAGTTCGCGCACGAAACGCATCTGCGTGTGCTGATCGACGGAGGAGAGGACGAGGATCGGGACATCGGCCAATCGGGCATCGCCGCGCAGGTGGCGGGCGACATCGCCACCATTCATTTCGGGCATCTGATAGTCGAGGACGATCAGGTCGACCTTGGCACCGAGCGAATGAGCCTCCTGCAGGAACGCGATACCGGCCGGGCCGCTCTCGACCGCCACGCAGTCAAAATGCCAGCTCCGGAACTGCTCGATCAGGATGTCGCGGTTGATCGCGTTGTCCTCGATGATCAAAACGCCCGCGCCGCGCAGATCCGTTGGAAGGATGCGCTGCGGCTTGGCGCCTTCCGCTTCGTGGATCGGCAGCTCGATTGCGAAGGAAAAGGTCGATCCGCGGCCATAGGTAGAGGTGACTGCGATGTCGCCGCCCATGAGATTGATCAGGCGGCGTGCGATCGCCAAACCGAGGCCCGTGCCTTCGTGGCGGCGGGTCGAGGATGCATCGACCTGGCTGAACTTGTCGAAGATCGTGTCGAGCTTGTCGGCGGGGATGCCGATGCCCGTGTCCTCGATGGTGAAAGCGATCTCCACATGGCCTTCGCGTACCGTGCCGGAGACGTCGACGAGGACGTGGCCCGCTTCGGTGAACTTGACGGCGTTGCCGACGAGGTTGGTCAGCACCTGACGCAGACGGCCGACATCGCCGACGAGCATGGCCGGAAGATCGGGCTGCACCCGCACGATCAATTCGAGGTCTTTTTCGGAAACGCGGCCGGAAACCAGGGTTGCCACGTCTTCGACCGTCTCGGCCAGGCTGAAGGGCGCAGGGTCGAGCTCGATCTGGTTCGCGTCGATTTTCGAGAAATCCAGAATGTCGTTGATGATCGTCAGCAATGCGTTGCCGGATTTGACGATGACATCGGTGAAGGTGCGTTGCTTCGCCGTGAGGTCAGTCTTAGCCAGAAGCTCCGCCATCCCGAGAACGCCGTTCATCGGTGTTCGGATTTCGTGGCTCATATTGGCCAGGAACTCGGACTTTGCCCGATCTGCGGCAAGCGCCCGGACCATGGCGCGATCGGTCTCCTTCTGCTTCGCCGAAAGCCGCTTGACGATGCGCTGCACGGCAAAATCCATCGGGATGAAGACGAGGAACAGCAGAGCCAGCAGCGCCGCGATGGTGATAAGCAGGAATTGCTGCAGCGTGTTGCCCTGATTGCGCGACAGTCGCTCGAGATAGGAGCGGACTTCGATCTGCGCCTTCAGATTGGTGACGGAGACATTGTTGTCATAGAGCGAGAAGATTTCGCGCGCGGTCCAATGCATGTCGAATTTCGAACGGGCGCTCTCCACCCGCACGCGATCCAGCATTAGCCGGTAGTGCTGAAAAGGGTCGCGGGCCGACATATAGGGCGACGCGTTGATGATCCGCGTCTGCAGGGTGGCTGGCGCAGCATTCCAATAGACTTCCAGGCCACGCATTTCAGCCTCGGCCTTGTCGAGCCGAAAGCGCAACGCGGCCTTCACCGGCTGAACATCGGGATCGACCGGCTGTGCGGCCAAACGCTCGCGCCGCTCGGCAAGCGTCATGGCGCGAAGCGCGGGTGACAGGCGGGGGCGTTCGGACGGAAAGCGCTGCGCGACGGTTTCGGAATAGGTAGCAAGGTCGGCCATCTGCACATCGAGCTGGGCAAATTGTTCGCCGAGCGCCCCGATGCGGTTGATGTCGATCACCTGCTCGCGCTGCTGCAGGAAGAAATAGAAGCAGATGACGCCGATCAGCACCAGGGACAGGACGTAGCAGCACCGCAGGCTCCAGGCCCAGCGGTTGCTTCCGAAGATGCCGATCGAACTGATCCTCGCCATTGATTTCTTTGTGCCCAGCCCGTTGTTGCCCCGCAGCAAACATCGTCGGTCAGGGTTAAGAAAGCGTGCGTTGCCTGTTCGCAGGCCGGAAGGCCGGCGGTCTCAGTTCCGGCGGTTGGCGATGAAACCGGCCGCCTGGCGCAGCGGCTCGGCGCGGTCGCCGAAGGGTTCCAACAGTTCGACCGCCGCGTCGACAAGACCCCGGAGCTGGGTATGTGCCCATTCTGCCCCATGCAGGCTGACGAGTGTCGCCTTGCCCCGATCGGCGTCCTTGCCCGTTGCCTTGCCCATTGCGGCTTCGTCTGCCGTCAGGTCGAGAAGATCGTCGGCGAGCTGGAAGGCAAGCCCGATCGCTTCCCCGAACCGCGACAGCCGTTCGCGGTCGTCCGGCGTGGCTCCGCACACGATGGCGCCGGCCTCGCAGGCGAAGCGCAGCAACGCGCCGGTCTTCATGGCCTGGAGCGTGACGATCTCTTCTTCCGAAAGGTGTCTGTTCTCTGATGCGAGATCGATCATCTGTCCGCCGACCATGCCGCCGAAGCCGGCCGCTCGGGAAAGCGCGCTGACAAGCGCCACGCGCCGTTCGGGTGCAAGGCTGGTCGAGGGGTCCGTGACCATGTCGAAGGCAAGCGTCAGCAGCGCATCGCCGGCGAGTATTGCGGTCGCCTCGTCATAGGCGATGTGAAGCGTGGGGCGCCCACGCCGCAGCGCATCGTCGTCCATCGCGGGCAGGTCGTCATGCACGAGCGAATAGGTGTGGATGCACTCGAGCGCCGCCGCCACGTCCAGCGCAGCCGCCTCGGTGTCGGCATCGGGCATAAAAAGAGCGGCTGCTTCCATGACGAGGAACGGTCGGATGCGCTTTCCACCACCAAGCAGCGCATAGCGCATGGCCGAGAGGATGCGCGGTGGCAGCACGATCTCTCCCGGGCGCGGCGTTCCGTCCAGCCGATCGGCTAGTCGTCGCTCGACGAGCGTTGCGCGGGCGGCCAGTTGGCTTTCGAAATCGAAGGGCAAGTCCATGGCGCCCTCTTGGCATGGGCCGGGCCTCATCGGCAACGATTTCCTGAAAGCAGTGGCAATGCTCCGGCTGCGAAGCTATGGAGAAATCGAGACGGCAGAAGGATAGGCGGCCTTGTCGCAGCGACACCGGCATTTCGGTGAGAACTTTGAAACGAAACCACGCGGCCGCCGCAAACGGGCGGGCATCGGCCGCTGGATCGGGCGGCTGTTCCTCCTTGGCGTCTTCCTTCTCATCCTCCCCTATCTCCTGATCCTGCTTTACCGCATCGAGATCGTTCGGCCCTGGTCGACGCTGATGGCCTATGGCCTCGTCACGGGCCAGGGCGTCGAGCGCACTTGGGTTCCCTTCGAAGATGTGGCGCCGGTGCTCGTTCAATCGGTGATGATGTCGGAAGACGGCCAGTTCTGCGCCCATGACGGCATCGACTGGGAGGCGCTCAACTCGGTCATCGACGGCGCGCTGGAAGGAGAATCGACCCGCGGCGCGAGCACGATCCCGATGCAGACTGCGAAGAACCTCTTCCTGTGGCCGGGTCGGTCCTTCGTGCGCAAGGCGCTGGAGGTCCCGCTCGCCATGGCTTCGGATTACATTTGGCCGAAGCAGCGAATGATGGAGATCTATCTCAATATCGCCGAATGGGCGCCGGGCGTTTACGGCATCGAGGCGGCGGCACAGCACCATTTCGGCGTATCGGCTGCCAATCTGAATGCCAGCCAATCCGCGCTACTGGCCGTATCGCTGCCCAATCCCCACCAGCGCAATGCCGGTTCTCCGGGCGATGGATTGCGGCGGCTGGCCGGCAACATCGAGGGGCGCGCGCGGCAATCGGGTGCCTATATCACCTGTCTTTATGGATAGATGACGCGATCTGACTGGTGCGACCGAACCTCAACGCTATAGGTTCGCCGCCAGTCGTCGGAGAGCCCCATGTCCCGCCTCACCCTGTTCATCGCCAACAAGACCTATTCATCCTGGTCGTTTCGCCCATGGCTTGCGATGCGCATGGCCGGGATCGAGTTCGACGAGGAACTGATCCCCTTCAGCGATGGCGGCACCAATCCTGCATTTCGGGCGTTCTCTCCGACAGGGAAGGTGCCTGTGCTGCAGGATGGCAACCTCGTCATCTGGGAAACTTTGGCGATCCTTGAATATCTGGCAGAAACGCACCCGACGCTCTGGCCTGCGGACACGTCGGCTCGCGCCCGGGCGCGGGCCATTTCCTCGGAGATGCATGCGGGTTTCCAGGCGCTGCGCAACGAATGCCCGATGAACATGCGGCGTGCTCGGCGCGCCATTCCCGTGAGCGCGGCGGCGCAAGCGGATGTCGCGCGCATCACCGACATCTGGACTTCGGCGCTGGCGCAATCCGGCGGGCCTTTTCTCTATGGCGAATTTTCTGCGGCAGACGCCATGTTTGCGCCGGTGGTCAACCGCTTCGACGTGTATGCATTGACCGAGAATGCCGAAGTTCTGGCCTATATGGAGCGGATGAAGGCGCTGCCTGCCTATCAGGAGTGGGCGGATGCGAGCCGCCAAGAGGCGTGGGTGGTGGCAGAAGAAGAACACTGAGGCGTTTCGTCAAAAAAATGCCGTGGCCGCTGGTCAAACGGCTGCCGACACTGTATGAACCCGCCAAATTTCCGAATTCGGCAACGTCTGTCTTCGACGATCAGTCGAGCAATCAGGCGTTTCTTGTCGCCCGCGAATGGAGTGAACCATGGCTGTACCTAAAAGAAAAACGACGCCGTCCAAGCGCGGCATGCGTCGTTCGGCAGATGCTATCAAGGCCCCGACCTATGTCGAGGACAAGAATTCCGGCGAACTGCGCCGTCCGCACCACGTCGACCTCAAGACCGGCATGTACCGCGGTCGTCAGGTTCTGACGCCGAAGGAAAGCGCATAAGCGCTTGTCCGGCGGTCACAATGGATCGCCGTTTCGATCAGATTTTGCGAAAGGCTGGCTTGCGCCGGCCTTTTTCTGTTGCGGATGCGTGTATCGCGCTCATCATGAGGTGACGAATCCGCTGCCGAGGCGCAGGATCGCCTGTCGATAGACTTGGACGGAGACCGCCGTGCTGACCGCCTTCCCCCTGATGATCGTTCCGTTTGTCCTCTACAACATCGCGATGTTCGGCATCGTCGGCTTCGGAGGGCCGGAATGGCTGGCAAGCGAGGTGACGAGCCTGCAAATGGTATCGGGCGCGGTCTGGACGCTCAGCTTCGGCGATTTGATCATCGTCATCGCGTTGGTGATGCTGTTTGCCGAAATCGTCAAGGCAACGCGCACCGGACCGTTCCAGATCGTCGACCATCTCCTGTCGCTGGTCGTCTTTCTCGTTTTCCTGATCGAATTTCTGCTGTTTCAGAGCGCTGCCACGGACGTGTTCTTCATCCTGACCGCGATCGCCTTCGTCGACGTGGCGGCCGGCTTCACTGTCGCGCTGCGCAGCGCATCGCGTGACGTGTCGATCGGTCTCGGCCGCTAGACTGACCAGCGGCCGAAGAGGCGATCTTGGCGCGCTAGTCCTTCTGCGCGACGAGGCCGGCGGCCTCGATGCCGGCAACGGCTACCGTCTCGTCATTGTCGGCGGTATCGCCGGAGATGCCGACTGCGCCGAGGATGGTGCCTTTCTTGTCCTTGATCAGCACGCCACCAGGCACCGGCAGGATCTTGCCGTCGGAGATGCCGACCATGCCCGTCAGGAAGTGGGGCCGGGTCGCGGCCTGGTCATGCAGCCAGCGCGAGCCCGAGCCGACCGATAGCGCGCCATAAGCCTTGCCGGCACCCATGTCGAAACGCAGCATCGATGCGCCGTCCTGGCGCTGAAACGCCTTCACATGGCCGCCCGCATCCAGAACCACGACGCCAAGCGGTTTCAGTCCCATTTCCTTGGCCTGTGCGAGCGCGCCGGTGATGATGCGATTGCCCTTGGCAAGTGGTAGGTCGGTCATCGGTAAGGATTCACTTTCATTTCAATTGGGTTCGCCGCAGTGGATGCCAGAGCACACGGGTTGCCAAGCCTCCCGAAGGCGAAACAGTTGTTCCATGAAGCGCTAGAGCGGCTCACTCGCCCATGCGGTCGAGCTTCTCCTGAAGGGCGCGCAACTGATCCTTGAGCTCGTTCAGGTCGCGATTGTCGCCGGTCTTCTTGCGTTCCCCTTCTGGGCTCGCTTCCTTCGCCGTGGCGTTGAAGGGTGAAAACATGCGCATTGCCTGCTGGAAGATCTCGGTGTTGCGGCGAACCTGTTCCTCGGCCATCTGCATGGGGATCTGCATGTTGCGCGCCATCGGATTGTCGCCGAATGCCTTCGTCATCTGCTCGCGCATCTGGCCCTGCTGCGATGTGAAGGCCTGCATGGTCTGCTCGAGATAGGTCGGCACGACCATCTGCATCTGATCGCCGTAGAATCCGATGAGCTGGCGCAGGAAAGAGACGGGAAGCAAGGTGTTTCCGGTCTTCGATTCCTGTTCGAAGATGATTTGCGTGAGGACTGAATGGGTGATGTCGTCGCCGGATTTGGCGTCCTGGACGATGAAGTCCTCGCCATTCTTCACCATGACCGCGAGATCATCGAGAGTGACATAGGTGCTCGTGCCGGTGTTGTAGAGACGCCGGTTGGCGTATTTCTTGATGATGATGTCACCGTCTTTTTTGGCCATGCTCTCCCCTTACAACCAAAATCGAACCGGCAGCCATACTGCTGGATGCAAACTGTAGGCGATATGCCGCGCCGTTGACAAATGCTTTGTGCGATGCGGCGAACCTTCTTCTACTGCACCGCAGCACGGTGTGCGTCTCGCTCTCAGATGCTGGCCGAGCGAGGCCAAGACGGATTTGACTTGAGGCGGGAGGTCGGTCAGTTTCTCTGGCAAAGGACGCTGCGGCAGCCAGATTGGCTGCGCGGTTAAGAAAAGCACTCGCAAAACGGGATTTTCATCATCATGGCTTCCGCACAATCGATCGTCATCGCCAGCGCCGCGCGCACGGCAGTCGGCTCTTTCAATGGTTCATTCGCTTCGGTGCCTGCCCATGAACTGGGCGCGGTCGCGATCAAGGGCGCGCTGGAACGCGCGGGCGTCGATCCGAAGGAAGTGAACGAGGTCATCCTCGGCCAGATCTTGACGGCGGGGCAGGGCCAGAACCCGGCTCGCCAGGCCGCCATGGGCGCCGGCATCCCGCAGGAAGCGACCGCCTGGGGCCTCAACCAGCTGTGCGGCTCCGGCCTGCGCGCCGTTGCGATCGGCATGCAGCAGATCGCCACCGGCGATGCCGACATCATCGTTGCCGGCGGGCAAGAATCCATGTCGATGGCACCGCATTGCGCGCATTTGCGTGGCGGCGTGAAGATGGGCGACTTCAAGATGGTCGACACCATGATCAAGGACGGCCTGATGGATGCCTTCTACGGCTACCACATGGGCAATACAGCCGAGAACGTTGCCCGCCAGTGGCAGCTTTCGCGCGACGACCAGGATGCCTTTGCCGTTGCGTCGCAAAACAAGGCGGAAGCTGCGCAGCAGGCCGGCCGCTTCAAGGACGAGATCGTGCCGTTCACCGTCAAGGGCCGCAAGGGCGATACCGTCGTCGATCAGGACGAGTATATCCGCGCCGGCGCCACGCTGGAAGGAATGCAGAAATTGAAGCCGGCTTTCGACAAGGAAGGCACGGTCACGGCCGGCAACGCGTCCGGCATCAATGATGGCGCCGCCGCTGCGGTGCTGATGAGCGAAGCCGAAGCTTCCCGGCGCGGTATCACGCCGATGGCGCGGATCGTGTCCTGGGCCACGGCCGGCGTCGATCCGCAGATCATGGGCACCGGCCCGATTCCGGCTTCCCGCAAGGCGCTGGAGCGTGCCGGCTGGAAGATCGACGATCTCGATCTCGTGGAAGCCAACGAGGCGTTCGCGGCTCAGGCCTGCGCGGTCAACAAGGATCTCGGCTGGAACCCGGAGATCGTCAACGTCAATGGCGGCGCGATCGCCATCGGTCACCCGGTCGGCGCATCGGGCGCACGCATCCTGAACACGCTGCTGTTCGAGATGGCACGGCGCGATGCCAAGAAGGGCCTCGCCACGCTCTGCATCGGCGGCGGCATGGGTGTGGCCATGTGCCTCGAGCGCCTTTGATACCGCAGGTTTGATCTGAGCGAGGGGGCCGACAGAGCCCCCGGCTCCCATGAATTTTCAGTGCATCGGGAGGATGGCAGAGAATGGCACGAGTAGCATTGGTGACGGGTGGTTCGCGCGGGATCGGGGCGGCGATTTCCAAGGCGTTGAAGGATGCCGGCTATACGGTCGCCGCGACCTATGCCGGCAATGACGAGAAGGCTGCGGCCTTCAAGGAAGAGACTGGCATTGCCGTCTTCAAGTGGGACGTATCGAGCTACGACGCCTGCAAAGAGGGTATCGCCAAGGTCGAGGCCGAAGTGGGCCCGATCGACGTGCTCGTCAACAATGCCGGCATCACCCGTGATGCCATGTTCCACAAGATGACGCCCGACATGTGGAACGAGGTGATCAACACCAACCTGACCGGCCTGTTCAACATGACCCATCCGGTCTGGACGGGCATGCGCGATCGCAAGTTCGGCCGTGTGATCAACATTTCGTCGATCAACGGCCAGAAGGGCCAGATGGGCCAGGCGAATTATTCCGCCGCGAAGGCCGGCGATCTCGGGTTCACCAAGGCCCTTGCTCAGGAAGGCGCGCGCGCCGGCATCACGGTCAACGCCATCTGCCCAGGCTATATCGCCACCGAAATGGTCATGGCCGTGCCGGAAAAGGTGCGGGACTCGATCATCGCGCAGATTCCGGCGGGCAGGCTCGGCGAGCCTGAGGAGATCGCGCGCTGCGTCGTTTTCCTGGCATCGGACGAAGCCGGTTTCCTCAACGGCTCCACCATTTCCGCCAATGGCGGTCAGTTCTTCGTCTGATCAGGCCCCGGGGCGCGCATTTTCGAGCTCCGTGGTGAAATAATCCATCCGAAACGGGCAAGTCTGGCACATCGCCGGACTTGCCCTTTCTCGTTGCGTCGCAATAGATAGGGCCGCAGACACCAGGGCGGATGGTGACGTAGGAGGATCTGCACAGGATGGCGACGCTCGAGAAAGCCGTGCGATATCTGGCGCTGACGCTGGCGATCGCCGGCGGACTGGCCCTGATCTACATAACCTTGATGACCATCGTCTCGATTTCAGGTCGGGCGTTAGTTTCCGTTGGTCTCCGGCCCGTCCCGGGCGACTTCGAACTGGTCGAGGCTGCGACCGGCTTTGCCGTGTTCAGCTTCCTCGCCTGGTGTCAGCTCAACCGCGAGCATGCCTCCGTCGAAATTCTGACGATGCGTTTCCCTCCGGTCCTCAATCGCGTCATCGATGTCTTGGTCGATGCGTTGATGCTGCTCGTCGCCGGTGTCCTCACCTATCAGCACTGGCTCGGCACGCTCGACAAGCTCGCGTATGGCGAAACATCCTTCATCCTGCGCTATCCCGTCTGGTGGGCCTACGCGCTGGGACTCGTCGGCGCCATCGGCTTCGTCATCGTTGCCGCCTATTGCCTCATCGCCAGCATAAGGGCGCTTGTGCGGCCTGATGATGCGCCTCCCGTTGGTTCGCAGTCTCAAGGTCCGATCGCGTGACGAATTTCGAAATCGGCCTCTGGTCGTTCCCGGTTCTGCTGGTCCTGATCTTTCTCAGAATTCCAATCGGCCTCGCGATGCTGCTCGTCGGGATCGGCGGCAGCTTCGCGATCAACGGCTCGTTCCTGATGATCATGGCGCAGCTGAAGAACCTGACCTACGGCACGTTCTCCTCCTATTCGCTGTCGATCATTCCGCTGTTCCTGCTCATGGGGCAGTTCGCGGCGCTTGGCGGCATGTCACAGGCCCTCTTCCGGGCAGCCGAAACGTGGCTCGGCCACCGCAAGGGTGGTGTCGCCATGGCTGCCATAGGCGCCTGCGCCGGTTTCGGGGCCATCTGTGGATCGTCGCTGGCGACCGCGGCCACCATGGGCAAGGTCGCGCTGCCGGAACTCAAGCGCTACGGCTATGCAGGCGGTATCTCCACCGCGACGCTGGCCGCAGGCGGTACGCTCGGCATTCTCATTCCGCCCTCGGTCATTTTGGTCATCTACGCCATCCTGACCGAACAAAACATCGCGAAGCTTTTTACCGCTGCTTTCGTTCCCGGCATCCTCGCCGCCATTGGCTACATCATCGTGATCGCCATCTATGCGCGGGTGAAGCCCGAAGCAGTGGGCAAGCGCGAGCGCGCACCGTATTCGGAGCGTTTCCGTGCTCTTCTCGGCATCTGGCCCGTCCTCATCGTCTTCATCGCGGTGATCGGCGGCATCTATACCGGCGTCTTCACACCGACGGAGGCTGCGGCCGTGGGCGCGTTCGGCACGGGCGTGATCGCGCTCGTCAATCGCGGTCTCAACTGGACGACGCTGAAAGAGGCGATCGTCTCAACTGCCGGCGCCACGGGCATGATCTTCTTCATCGTGCTGGGTGCCGCGGTCTTCAACAGCTTCCTCGCGCTTTCCCAACTGCCGCAGACGATGGCCGCCTTCGTGACCGAGCAGGGGTTCAGCCCCTGGATGGTGCTGACGATCATCCTCGTTCTTTACCTCGTCATGGGCTGCTTCATGGATTCGCTGTCCATGATCCTGTTGACCGTGCCGATCTTCTTCCCGATCGTTTTGGTGCTGGATTTCGGCCTCACGGCTGAGGAATTCGCGCTATGGTTCGGCATCCTCATCCTCATCGTGGTGGAGGTGGGTCTGATCACGCCGCCAGTGGGAATGAACCTTTTCGTCATCAACTCGATGTCCAAGGAAACGCGCATCTCGGCCACCTACGCCGCAGTCATGCCCTTCGTCGCTTCAGACATCATCCGCACGGCGATTCTTGTGATCTTCCCAGGGATCTCGCTCGCTTTGGTGCGACTGCTCTACTGAGGCTGGCGGTCCTGGTTCTTCAGCCGATAGGCAGTCGGCTGAAGTCCCGTCTCGCGCTGGAAAAAGCGGGTGAAATAGGCCGTATCGGTAAAGCCTAGTCCCAAAGCGATGGTTTTGATGGGCTGAACGCTGAAAATGAGGCTGCGCTTGGCGTCGTCGATCAGCCGGTCTGCCAGCAGCCGCTGAACGGTTCTGTTCTCGGCGCTTTTCAGTATGCGGTTGAGATGCGTGGGGGAAAGCCCGAGCTCCTGCGCGTAGAAGCCGACGGGGCGATGCTCCCGATAATGCCTCTCGACGAGCTGCATCAGCCTGTCGAGCCGTAGGCGGTCCTTGTCGCGCTGCGCCGGGTCGTCGAGTTCGGCATTGCGCTGGCGTATGGTGCGCACGAGCGAGGCGGTCAGCAGGCTCTCGACCAAGGCTGCATAGCCGGGGCGCCGTGCGGCGTATTCCGCCTGGATTTCCTGAAGCATGCCGTGCACGACACGATGGTCGGCGATATCGTCGCCAAGCGGTTCGACCTGAACCTTGGCGGTACTCAGCGCTGGCAGCAGGTCCACCGCCAGCAAAGTGGCGAGCCGTGATGCGGCGATGGTGAGCACGAAGCCTTCGACGTCGTTCGAGAAGCGAAAGCCGTGCACGGTGCCGACCGGCACCATGACGAGGCATGGCAGTGCCAGCCGGTGATGCGAGTGCCCGTCGCTGAGTTCGGCTGTGCCAGATCGAATGTGCAGAATTTGAAAGTAGCGGCGGTGCCGGTGCGGCTTGATCTCCCAGCCATGCATACGCGAGCGCTCGTAGATATCCTCGCAATGCAACAGAAACTCCGGTGCGCCGGAGGGTTGGTCCGATCGGTTCTCGCCATAGAGATCATAGGTCGGGATGATGCGCATGGGCCTACTTGGATCGAGATGGCGGAAAAGTCCACATCAATGCCAGCTCCGTCCATTTGCCGCGAGAGGCGCAAAAGACATTTTGCAGCGAGATACAGATCGAATGGGAGGAGCACTCGGTGTCCGTCATCCGCACGCAGGTCGCGATTATCGGCTCGGGACCGTCAGGGTTGCTGCTTGGCCGGCTGCTCACTCAGGCGGGCATCGACAGCATCATCCTCGACCGGGTCGATGCGGCCTATATCCTCGAGCGCGTCCGGGCCGGTGTCCTGGAAGAGGGCGCGGTGCGGATGCTGGAGGAAGCGGGCGTTGCCGAGCGCATGCACCGCGAAGGCCTGCCGCATTCGGGTTTCGATCTTACCTTCGACGGGCGGCGCCATCGCATCGATCTTGAGAGCCTGACCGGCGGCAAAAAGGTCATGGTCTACGGCCAGACCGAGGTGACGCACGATCTTCTCGATCAGCGCGCGCGCGATGGCGCGACCTCGATCTATAACGCCGAGGATGTGCAGCCGCACGATTTCGATGGCGAGAAGCCCTATATCACCTATCGCACGGACGGCGTGACGCATCGGATCGACTGTGACTTCATCGTTGGGTGCGATGGCTATCACGGACCAAGCCGCAAGGCGGTACCGGAGAACGCTATCAAGCTGTTCGAGAAGGTCTATCCGTTCGGCTGGCTCGGCATCCTGGCCGATGTGAAGCCAGTCAGCCACGAGCTGATCTATGCCAACCATCCGCGCGGTTTCGCGCTCTGCTCCATGCGGTCGCTGACGCGCAGCCGTTACTACGTGCAGTGTTCGCTCGACGACAAGGTGGAAGACTGGTCGGACGAGCGCTTCTGGGACGAACTGCGTCGCCGGCTGCCGCAGGAGGTTGCGGATGGGCTGACGACGGGGCCTTCATTCGAGAAATCGATCGCGCCGCTGCGCTCCTTCGTCGCCGAGCCGATGCGCTTCGGGCGACTGTTCCTGGTCGGCGATGCCGCGCACATCGTTCCGCCGACGGGGGCCAAAGGCCTGAACCTCGCCGTGTCGGACGTGCATTACGTGATGGAGGGGCTGCGCGAGCACTTTCTGGAGAAATCAGAAGCCGCGCTCGATGCCTATTCGACCCGGGCGCTCGCCCGCGTCTGGAAGGCCGTGCGGTTCTCCTGGTGGATGACGACGATGATGCACCGCTTCGACGATACGGGTCCATTCGGCCAGCGCATTCAGGAGGCCGAGCTCGACTATCTCGTGCATTCGCAAGCTGCATCCGCTTCGCTTGCGGAGAACTATGTCGGGCTGCCTTACTGACCCGGGCTGACCGGGGAAGCGACCGCGTCAGTCCTTCTGCATGTCTCCGTGGCGGGCTAGCGATGACAGCGCCAGCACCACGATGAACAGGATCGGCAGAGCGGTGAACACCGCGGCAAAGCCGGTGTACTCGGCGATGAAGCCGATGACCGACGGCGCCACCAGGATGCCTGAGTACCCCATGAAGGTGACGACCGACAGCGCGATACCCTGCGCGAAACCCGGCAAATTGCCGGCAGCCGAAAAGGCGATCGGCACCATGTTCGAAATGCCGATGCCGGCAATGGCGAAGCCGATGACGGCGACGGTCGCATTGGGAGCCTGACCGGCGACGAGCATGCCCACAATGGCGAACATCGTGCAGATGCGCAGCGTCAGCACCGCACCGAGACGGTCACGGATCGGATCGCCGGCAAATCGCATGACGGCCATGGCTGCCGAGAATGCGCCGAAAGCCATGCCGGAGAGAGCCAGCGTCGCGTCGAGTTCCTGGCGGAGGTAAAGCGCGCCCCAATCGAGGACCGCGCCTTCGGGCGTCATGGAAAAGAGTGCCATGATGCCGATGAGATAGGGCAACACGCTTTTCGGCAGTCTAAGCGGTTGTTTTGTTTCCGTTTCGGGAAGCGCATCGCCGCTGATGAAGCGCAGCGCGATGAAGACGATCGCAGCAAGCACGAGCGTGACGATGATGACGTGGTTCATCGTGCCGACCGCTGCAATCAATACGCCACCGAGCGCCGCGCCGACGAGACCGCCCAGGCTCCAGAAACCGTGGCAGGACGACATGATCGCCCGACGCATGGACTTTTCGACATGGACCGCGTTCGCGTTCATTGCGACGTCCATCGCGCCAAGGAGTCCGCCAAAGAAGAAGATGACGATGACGGCCGCAGGAACGGTGGGCGCAAGCGTCAGGAGAAGCAAGGCCGGAATGCAGGCGATCGCGGTGATGCGGGTGACAAAAGCGGAGCCGAGACGCGCGACCATGGCGCCGCCAACGGGCATCATCACGAGCGAGCCGAGCCCGAAGACGAGGATCATCAGGCCGAGCTGGCTTTCGCTCAGGCCCAGGCGTCCGGCAAAATCCGGGATCTTCGGGGCCCAGCTTCCGACAATGAACCCATTGGCGAAGAAGAGAGCGGAGATGGCCGCGCGCTGACTTGGAAAGAAGCCGGTCGCGGCGCTTGAGTGTCCTGTCGTGCCGTGCATGTCACATATCCCGGGCCGAAGCTCTGCGGGTTCCATTAAATCGATTTGATCGCGTTGGAAATGGGGCAGGCGCGCGTTTTCACATGCCCCACTTCACGATTGATGGCAGATCATTCCGCTGTGTAGGTTGCGAGAAGATCCTTGGCATCGATCTGGTCGCCGGCTTTCACCAGCACTTCGCCAATGACACCATCGCGGTCGGCGTGGATCGCCGTCTCCATCTTCATCGCTTCGATGGAGAGGATCACGTCGCCCGACGCCACCTTTTGGCCTGCAGAGACCGCGATTGTGGAGACGACACCCGGCATCGGCGCGCCGATGTGGTGGTCGTTGCCGGCTTCTGCCTTGCGCTTGACGCCGCTGCCGCCTGCTCCGTGGGCGCGGTCGGGCACTTTCACTCGGCGCGGCTGGCCATTGAGCTCGAAGAAGACGGTGATCATGCCCTTGTCGTTGGTCTCGCCGATCGCCTGGTTGCGCACGACGAGCGTCTTGCCCTTTTCGAGATCGACGAACAGTTCTTCGCCGACATCGAGGCCGTAGAAATAGGCGGGCGTCGGCAGCACGCTGACGGGGCCGTAGGTCTCGGAGGCCAACGCGAAATCCGTAAAGACCTTGGGATACATGAGGTAAGAGGCGAATTCGAACTCGTCGACCTCGCGTTCCAGCGTCTCTTCGATCGACTTGCGCTCAGCGGCGAGATCGGCGGGCTCCAGAAGCGCGCCCGGGCGTTCGGTAAACGGCTTCTCGTCCTTCAGTATTTTCTTCTGCAGGGCTGCAGGCCAGCCGGATGGCGGCTGCCCGAGATCGCCGCGCATCATCGATACGACGGAGTCCGGGAAGGAGATGTCCTTTGCGGGGTTCTCCACATCGGCGACAGACAAATCCTGCGAAACCATCATCAGCGCCATGTCGCCAACGACCTTGGAGGAGGGGGTCACTTTCACGATGTCGCCGAACATGCGGTTGGCGTCCGCATAGGCCTGCGCCACTTCGTGCCAGCGGGTTTCAAGCCCGAGCGAGCGGGCCTGTTCCTTGAGGTTGGTGAACTGGCCGCCCGGCATTTCGTGCAGGTAGACCTCCGAGGCAGGCCCGCGCAGGTCACTTTCGAAAGCGGCATACTGGTTGCGCACCGCTTCCCAGTAGAAGGAAATTCGGCGGATCCATTCCGGGTCGAGACCGGGATCGCGCTCGGTGTTGCGCAGGGCTTCCACGATCGAGCCGAGGCAGGGCTGCGAGGTGTTGCCGGACAGCGCATCCATCGCCGCATCGATGACGTCGACGCCGGCATCGACGGCCGCCAGCACGGTAGCGCCGGCAATGCCCGAGGTGTCGTGGGTGTGGAAATGGATCGGCAGATCGGTGGTGTCGCGCAGTGCCTTGAACAGCACGCGGGCAGCGGCAGGTTTCAGCAGCCCGGCCATGTCCTTCAGCGCGATGATGTTGGCGCCGGCGGCCTCAAGTTCCTTTGCGAGGTTGGTGTAGTAAGCGAGATCGTATTTGGCGCGCTCCGGATCGAGGATGTTGCCGGTGTAGCAGATAGCGGCTTCGCAAAGCCGGCCTGTCTCGCGCACCGCATCCATGGCGACGCGCATGTTGTCGACCCAGTTCAAGCAATCGAAGACGCGGAAGACGTCGATGCCGCCCTTTGCCGCCTGTTCGACGAAATGGCGCACGACGTTGTCGGGGTAATTCTTGTAGCCAACCCCATTGGCGCCGCGCAGAAGCATCTGCAACAGAATGTTCGGCGCACCCTTGCGCACGAGATCGAGGCGCTCCCAGGGGTCTTCCGTGAGAAAGCGCATGGACACGTCAAATGTCGCGCCGCCCCAGCATTCGAGCGAGAAGAGCTCGGGGAGCGCGCGGGCGTAGGTGTCGGAGATGCGCGCGATGTCGTAGGTGCGCATCCGGGTCGCCAGAAGCGACTGGTGGCCGTCGCGCATGGTCGTGTCGGTCAGGAGCACGCGCGTTTCACCGCGCATCCATTCGGCGAACTTTTCCGGACCGAGTGCGTCGAGCCGCTGCTTGGTTCCGTCGGGGATTTCCTTCTTGCCCACGTGGGGAATGCGTGGCGCTGCCGCTTCCGCCGGCACCGGGCGGCCCTTCACTTCGGGGTGGCCGTTGACGGTCACGTCGGCAAGGTAGGTCAGAAGCTTGGTGGCGCGGTCCTGACGGCCCACTTGTTCGAAAAGCTCCGGCGTCTCGTCGATGAAGCGGGTCGTGTAGCTGTTGTCGCGGAATTTCGGGTGACCGATGATCGCTTCGAGAAAGGTCAAATTGGTGGCGATGCCGCGGATACGGAATTCGCGCAGGGCCCTGTCCATACGCAGGATCGCCTCCTCCGCCGTCGGCGCCCAGGCGGTGACTTTCTCCAGAAGCGGATCATAGAAGCGCGTGATGACGGCGCCCGAATACGCTGTGCCGCCATCGAGGCGGATGCCGAAGCCGGTCGCGCCGCGATAGGCGGTGATGCGGCCATAGTCGGGAATGAAGTTCTGCTCCGGGTCCTCGGTGGTGATGCGGCACTGAAGCGCGTGACCGTTGAGCTTGATGTCTTCCTGGCGCGGGACGCCCGATTCCGGAGTGCCGATTTTCTGGCCTTCGAGAATGCGGATCTGCGCCTTGACGATGTCGATGCCGGTCACTTCCTCGGTGACCGTATGCTCCACCTGGATGCGCGGATTGACCTCGATGAAGTAGAATTCCTGCGTGTCGGCATCCATCAGGAATTCGACGGTGCCGGCGCCGACATAGGACGTGGCTTCCGCGATCTTGCGTGCGTAGCTGGCGATCTCGGCGCGCTTCTCGTTCGATAGATAAGGCGCTGGCGCGCGCTCCACGACCTTCTGGTTGCGGCGCTGGATGGAGCAGTCGCGCTCGAAGAGATCGACGACGGTGCCGTGTGTGTCGCCGAGTATCTGGCTTTCGACGTGGCGGGCGCGCTCGACGAGCTTTTCGAGGTAGACTTCGTCCTTGCCGAAGGCAGCCTTCGCCTCGCGCTTGGCTTCCGTCACCTCACGCGCAAGATCGGAGGCCTGGCGGATGACGCGCATGCCGCGGCCGCCGCCACCCCAGGACGCCTTCAGCATGAGCGGGTAGCCGATGGCGTCCGCCATTCTAGCCACTTCGTCCATGTCGTCCGGCAAGGGCTCGGTGGCCGGCACGACCGGCACCCCGACTTCGATGGCGAGATTGCGCGCGGCAACCTTGTTGCCCAAGCGACGCATCGTATCGGGGCTCGGGCCGATGAAGATGATGCCGTGCTCGGCGCAGGCGTCGGCGAATTCCGGGCTTTCGGACAGCAGGCCGTAGCCCGGGTGGATTGCATCGGCGCCTGAGAGCTTTGCGACGCGGATCACCTCGTCGATCGACAGATAGCTTTCGATGGGGCCAAGATCGCGCTCCAGATGCGGACCGCGCCCGACCTGATAGCTCTCATCGGCCTTGAAGCGGTGAAGGGCGAGCTTGTCCTCTTCCGCCCAGATGGCGACGGTCTTGATGCCAAGTTCGTTGGCGGCGCGGAAGACGCGGATGGCGATTTCGGAACGGTTGGCAACGAGAATCTTCGAAATCGGCACAGCGCAGCTCTCCTTCGCGGCACAGGCCCGTGCCGGTCCTTAACTTTGGAATGTCTAGCGCAGAATTGCTGCGGTGCAAACCGATTGAAAGATCAGGAAACAAGTCCAAGCCGAAAGGCGAGCGCGACCGCGTGGTGGCGGTTCTTGGCCTTCAATTTCTGCTGAATGCCGTTCATGTACCAATCGACCGTGTGGTTGGAGATTTCAAGAACCGCAGCGATCTCCGGGGATGTCATGCCGTCGGCCAGGTAATGCAACGACTCCATCTCCCGATGGGTGAGTTTGATGTCATCAAGGGCATCGAGCGGGTGCGCCTGTCCCAGGCCCTTCAGGTCAGCCATTCGCCAATAGGCTTTGCTCGCCAATGCTCCGATCACCGCAAGATCGGCACTTTGAAGGTCGACGGGCTCTCCGCCGATGCTGAGATGCGCCAGAAGCCCCCGGCGTCCATGTACCGGGAAGCTGTAGCCATCCTTGAGACCGGCTTTGCTGGCATCCGCCATCATCCGGTCCATCCGCTTTCCGTGCTTGCCGTTCGCATGCAGATCGGCCGCAGTCTGCCAGCGAAAACCAGAGCGTGACTGGCCGAGATGGCGCACGACCGGGTCGATCAGAAGGTACTTCCGCCTCACATAGGTTTCCGCCCACCCCTCGGGCAGGATCCCCGAAAGCAGCGCGTCGCCCAGCGGTTCGTGCGGCAACTGGGCTCGAACAAGGCCGTGATAGGCCACACCATAAGCTTCGAGCGCCTGCTGCAGGATTTCCGTCACTTCCTCCGACGTCTCAGCGTTGTCGATGCGATCGATGGCGGCAAGAACGGCGCTGACAGTCACCTGCGGGCTCCTTGGAAGGCGGGAGAGACGGGGTTCTCGGCAAGGCGCCTAGGGCGCCCCACAAGCTTATGAGATTCGGTGCATGATGCAACGAGACGATGCATTTTGGATGTTCGACGATGTGCGCATGTCGCGCAGGTTGTAGACGCCAAGCTTCCCGCATTTCTTCGAAACAAAGCGGAACGGTCGCCGCGCGCGATGCGTTTGGCAGGGGAGACGGGGGGAGGCTCACAATCAAAGGAGACGAGCATGCCCAAAATCGAATCTGCAAAAATCGCGATCCTGGCAACCGATGGCTACGAACGTTCAGAACTGCGCGAGCCGCTGGATTTTCTGAAGTCCAAGGGTGCCAAGGTCGATGTCGTGTCGTTGAAGTCCGGCGAGATCAAGAGCTGGGACGAAGACAACTGGGGTGACAGCGTCACCGTCGACAAAACCCTCGATGAAATCAGCGTCAGCGATTACGACGCGCTTGTTCTTCCGGGCGGTCAGATCAATCCTGACCTGCTGCGCGTCGAAGAGAAAGCCGTCAACTTCGTTCGTGAATTCGCCGAATCCGGCAAGACGCTCGCTGCGATCTGCCACGGCCCATGGCTTCTCGTGGAGGCTGACGTGGTGCGTGGCCGCAACGTCACGTCCTACGGCTCGATCAAGACTGACCTGATCAATGCCGGAGCGAACTGGAGCGATCAGGAAGTGGTAACCGACGAGGCCGTGATCACCTCGCGCAACCCCAAGGATCTACCGGCATTCAACGCCAAGATCGTCGAGGAAATCGAAGAAGGCCGTCACGAGCGTCAGATCGCTGCCGAGTAAGCCTTCGACCCACTGAAGATTAAGAGAGCGGCCCTGGTGGCCGCTCTTTTTTTGACCTCAGACGAGTTCGTCAGGCACCAGCCACGACTTCTTGGCGTGCGCGTCGAGGTGATGACGTGGCAGCGGGACGATGAAGCCCTGACGCTCTTCGGCCGTGCCCTTGGCGTTCTTCAGCGCAATGGCGTTCCAGCGCTTCAGATGTTCGGACGTCCAGGTCGACGTGTCCATGTCCAGCGCGTGCTCCCAAAGGCGCACGCGGTACTTTTTCACCGACGTCTCTCCTCGCCAGGCGATTGCCGTCTCGGTGTCCGTCACAAGACTGCGGTCATTGAGGTTTGCCGAGCCGATGATCGCGATCTTGTCGTCGCAGACCATCGTCTTTGCATGAATGTAGATCGTGTTCTTGATGATCTCGTCGGGGTCGTCTTCTTCCGGATCCGGAAGCTTGTCGTCGCGCGGCATCTGCATGCAGTAGATGCCGAGCCGATCGCCGAACGCGTCGTAGAGCATGTCGGTGTTCTTCTCACGCAGATACTGCCCGTGGCGTGTCGCAATGTTGGGCTCGTCTTCGACGAAGGCGTCCTCGGGGATGAGCGGGAGAACCAGCATCAATTCGAGCTGCTTGTTCTTTTTAGCACGTTCGCACAGCGCTTCGGCGATGGCGGTCGATCGGATGTACTGATTTTCGATGTAAATGAAGTCCTCGGCCTTCGAAATGATGTCGAGGTAGGTTTCACGTATCTCCGTGATCTGCGTTGTCGGCGAACGCGAGAGCCACGACCTGCTCTGCTTGGAGATCGTGCGCATCGGCTTGACCTCGACGCCGCCCTTGACCGGCTTCGTTTCCGGAACGTCGGTTGCGAGCTCGGGGATCGTGATGCCGTTCGGCATCTGCTTGATCCCCTCCGGCGCCTTCAGCGATTTCATAAATGCGATGCTTTCCTCGCGTTCCTCATTCCAGCGGCTGCGAAAATGACGGGCGAAAAAGGTTGCGACCGGCCCTTCGAGCCTGCAGGCCACGTCATGCCAGGGGAAAGCGTTGTCGTGGTCCCAGTCGTCCTTGCGCTTGGTGGTGATGTCCAGGCCGCCCAGAAAGACGATCCGGTCATCGATGACGCACAATTTCTCGTGATGTGCCGCAGGGTAGAACCCGGGAAAGGCCGTCGGCTTGATCGAGCAGGTTTTGCCATCGAAATTGATGAAAGGCCAAAGGCCAGGCGCCGTTTCGAGATAGGCTACCTTTTCTTTCTTGGTCTTGAAGGCATTGATGATATTGACCTTTTCCGCAAGCTTCCAGCGCAGGATGGGTTGCGCCGCGGTGCGTGCAGCCGGACCCCAGCGGGTATCGTGGCGCGAACACATGATGGAAAAATGATGCTTCTTGTCCTCGGGCAGAACATCGGCGATTGCATGCAGCTTTCGATAGGCTTTCCAGGCATCGAGATGAAAGGTCGTGCCGATCACGGGATCGAAATCCGCCACGACGATGCGCAAATCGACACCCCGTTCCACGACGTTTTGCATGAGCCCGCTCAGCGTTTTGGCCTTCACCTTGCCGGTCGTCTTAATGGAGGGCTCGAGCGTCCAATAAGCCATGTGGACGGACGATTCTGCCCCATCAATGGCTTCTTCGAGCGCGGCGTAGGTTGCCATGCCGCCGATCAGCGGCTCCACTTCGTGGCCGGCCGTAAAATCCATTCCATCGGGATGGGTCGCGAAAAGGTCGCCATCGTACTTCACGCTCTTCGCCATCGCGTTGCTCCGGATCGGTTGGGTTTTGAGAGTCGCAGCCGGAGTAGTCCGTGATCACGGCCAACTCTTGCAGGTAATGAAACGCTAAAACACATGGGCACGGATGCGGTTCCGGAGAACCAGCCGTGAGCTTGTGCGAACGCCGATCGAATCAGATATTTGGGCCAAGTGATCCGGCAATTGTGACAGTTGCGTAAAGGCACCTATGAAAAAGAAGAATCCGGGCGCCAAAATCGCCGTATCGCCAGAACTGCCTGCACGCAATCTCTACCGACAGACGGTCCTCGCCTTGGTTGGGGCGGGGATTGCGCTGTTGATCGCCAGCGCTTTCGTATCAAGCTGGGCAACGCTTGGGCTCATCAGCGCCATGACGTCGCTCGCGATCTACGCCACGGTGGGGGCGGTCGTTCTATCCCGCATCCTGGCGCATCATCCTTACCGGGTCTTCGGCTGGCCCAATACGGTGACGCTAGTGCGCACCGTTCTCGCGGCGCTCGTCGCGGGCTATACGGCAGAGATCTCTCTGTGGACGCTGCAGCCAAGCCAGCAGCTTGCCTGGTTCTTCGCCGGCATCGCCACGCTTGCCGTGGTGCTTGACGGTGTGGATGGCTGGCTGGCGCGTCGCTTCGGCCCGCGGTCGGACTTCGGCGCGCGCTTCGACATGGAGAGCGACGCACTCTTGATCCTTATCCTTTCAGTGCTGGCTCTGGTTCTCGACAAGGTCGGGCCCTGGGTGCTCCTGATCGGCGCCATGCGCTATCTCTTTGTCGGCGCGTCATACCTCATGCCGTGGCTCGACAGCCCGTTGCCGCCGTCGATGCGCCGCAAGACCGTGTGTGTCATCCAGGGCGCAGCGCTCTGCCTGCTCGCTATGCCGCCAATCGTTGGCGTCGCCGCCACGGGTGTTGCCGGATTTGCGGTTGCCGCCATCATCGCTTCGTTCGCGATCGATATCGTCTGGCTGTTCAAGCATCGCCAGCAGGTGGGCGGACCGCAGGAGGGCACGGCCTGATGGATATTCGCACATTCGCCGGCCTTGTCCGCTCGCTGGTCATCTACCGCGGCCAGCCCTGGAAGCAGCGACGGCTCGCTGCCTTCTACGGCGAGCTCCTGACGCCGGGCGATCTGTGCTTCGACGTGGGGGCCCATGTCGGTAGTCGCTCGCGTGCGATGGTAAAGGCTGGGGCACGGGTCGTCGCGCTCGAGCCGCAGCCGGCCTTCCTCGATTTTCTGCGCCGCTTCGTTCGTTCACCCGACATCGAGATCGTCGGCGCTGCGGCGGGCTCCGAAAGCGGACGGCTGACGCTTCACATTTCAAGGCGCCATCCCACGGTCACCACCATGTCACGCGACTGGATCGACACCGTTGGCAAGACCAAGGCGTTTTCATCCGTCGACTGGGACGAAGCGGTCGAAGTGCCGGTAACGACGCTCGATGCGCTGATCGAAACCCACGGCTTGCCGCGCTTTTGCAAGATCGACGTCGAAGGTCTCGAGCCCGATATCCTCGCCGGGCTCAGCCAGCCTATCCCGATCGTCGCGTTCGAATATATTCCAGAGGCGCTCGATGGTGCGCGTGCCTGTATCGACAGGCTCGAGGCGCTTGGTCGTTACCGCTTCAACTGGGTTGTCGGCGAACGCCACAAGTTTGCCGAGCCGCACTGGCTTTCGGCCGCCGACATGCAGGTCGCGCTGACGCGTGCTTCCGCAAACGGGTCCGGCGACATCTACGCCCGGCTGGAGGCTGCCGACGATCGCTTGAGCAGCACGAGCGCGCCGGGCAGGGCGCCCACGATGCTGATCACGCCGTAAAGCAGCGCTGCCGCCAATCCATCTGATCCTGCAAATCCGGCGAGTGGCCACAGCGCGGCGGCGGCACCTTCGCGCAGACCGAAGCCGCCGATCGAAATCGGCACCAGCATCGTCAAAAGCACCAGCGGAATGAGTGCGGCAGCCGCGAGCAGGCCGAGCGGCGCGCCGATGGCGGCCGAGGCGAGCGCGAAAACGGCGATATAGAGAAGCGCGATCGCAAAGCTCAGCGCGCCTTGGATGAGCCAAGCACTATCCGTCAGCCACGCCTTTCTGATCGATGGGCCGAGTGTTTTCAGCCAGTTCGCAAGTGGGCGCGGTGCCAGTCGCGTGCCGACCCAGGCAAGCAGCACGAGCGAGCCGAGAATCAGAGGCGGTGCGGCAAGCAGCCATCCGGTTCCGACCGGCAACGTGTCTCCCAACAGCAGAGGCCAGCAGGCAATGCCGACGGCGGCGACCATGAAAAACGCCACCTGGCCGGCCAGTCGCTCCAGGATGACGGCGCTTGCTGCAACGCCATAAGCCTTGTCGGCTGCACCTTCGCGGGCCTTGCCTTCCCGCGTGGCGCGCACGGCATCACCGCCGACCCCGCCGGGGAGGACCATGTTGAGGAGGCTTGCCAGATAATATTCCGAGATGGCGCGATCGATCGGCAACGGGCGCCCAAGCCGCTTCGTCGTGAAATGCCACCGATAGGCCGAGAGGACGATCTGACCTTGCACGAGGATGATGGCGAGGATGGTCAGCGAAAGATCGGCATCCAGCAGGCCCGCGAGAGCCGCGTCCAGATCGACTGCAAAAGCGACCGCGACAAGAAGTCCAACCACGGCCACCAGCCGTATGACAAGTTTATGACGATCTGGCATGGTGAGAAACGTAAGGCTCGCCTGTTCTTGGATCTTTTCGGCCGGAAGCCGGAATTATCGCCCCGCGACCCACAGAAGGTCATCGTTCCTCAATTCGGATCGTCCAAGTGATGGCAGATAGATTTCGTTCGGACAATGAAAAGCCCAAGCGGTCTGGCCGCCGGCGGCCCTTCGGGATTTTGTTGCTGATTGCGGCGGTTCTTGCCATTGCCGCGGCACTTCTGTTGCCCAACGACCGATCCCGCTTGGCAGCTGATGCGTTTGCCGCCGTTCCCATCGAGCTGCTCGTCCTGATCATCGCGCTTGCCGTCGTGCCCGGCGTTCTCCGGCCACTGATCCGGTGGGGCGCGGCGCTCCTGCTGGCGATTGTTCTTATCGTGAAGCTCGCCGACATGGCGGCGTTCGAAGCCATGGCGCGGCCGTTCAATCCGGTTCTCGACGCGCATCTCCTGAACGCGGTCTGGGATCTGGCGGTTGGGACGCTCGGACAAGCCGCCGCTGTCGGGCTGACCATCTCAGTCGTCCTCCTGCTTGTGTCGATCATCGTGCTCTCGGGCTTTTTGGTCGGAATCACTGCGTCGGGCGTCAGGCGTCATCGCCTTGCTGCCGTGATTGTTGCAGGCGCTTTGCTTCTGGTCGGTTGGCAAATGCCCAAGCTCTATCCCGCGTCTCAGGGCCTGCATTTCCTTACGGCGTCGACCTCCGGGCTCATGCAGCGGCATGCGACCTCGCTCGCAGCAAGCCTCAAGGATCTCGAGGAATTCGATCGCGAAGCCAGCAATGATCCGGCGGCTGATATTGCCGACGATGTGCTGATGTCGCGGCTTGGCGGCCGCGACGTGCTCTTGTTCTTCGTCGAATCCTATGGCCGGACCGTGCTCGACAATCCGCTCTACGCGCCGTCCATCCGGCCGCTTCTGGCGCAGTTGGATCAGACGGTCGACGACCAGGGCCTGCATGCGGCAAGCGGCTTCCTCACATCGCCCGTGTCAGGTGGCCAAAGCTGGCTCGGTCATGCTTCCACGCTTGCCGGTCTCTGGGTCGACAATCAGCGCCGCTACAACTCGATGCTGGTCAAGAACAGGCAAACGCTCATCGACGATTTCAACCGAGCCGGTTATCGCACGGTGGCGGTGATGCCCGCGATCACGATGGCTTGGCCGGAGGGCACGGCGCTCGGCTACGATATGGTCTATGACGAACCGAACCTCGGTTATGAAGGGCTGCCGTTCAATTGGGTGACGATGCCCGACCAGTACACGCTTGCGGCGCTCGACCGCTTCGAGCGGCTGGCAGATCGAGACCGGCCCCTCTTTGCGGAGGTGGCCCTCATTTCCAGCCACGCGCCGTGGACGCCCATTCCGCGCGTCATCGACTGGGCCACTGTCGGCGATGGTTCGATCTTCTCCGAACAGGCACGGGACGGCGCGACGCCGCAAGAAGTCTGGGCCGATCCGGAACGGGTTCGCACACAGTTTCGCCTGTCGATCGAATATGCTCTGGCAAATCTCGATTCCTATATCGCGGAACGGCTTGCCGACGAGTTCGTTCTGATCATTCTCGGGGACCATCAACCTGCCCGCATCATCACCGGCGAAACGGACAATCGCGACGTGCCCATTCATATCATTTCCGACGATGCGCAGATTGTTTCGGATCTGGCTGTAGCGCTCGGCTTCACGGCAGGCATGACGCCACCGGACGATGCGGTAGCGGAACGCATGAGCGTTTTTCGCGGGCGTGTCGTCGAGACGCTGAGTTCGCCACCAGGCACAGTGAATGACGGGGTTGCCGGCACTCGAAGCGTCGGGCCGACCTGATGCGAGAAGAAGCGGTTGTCGGGGGCGCCCAGGCGTCCTGTCTCACCTATGTCGCACCGGGGCAAGTCGAACTGCGCCCAGCGCCCCTCCGTCTCGGCGGCGGCGACGATCTCGTCGTGTTGCAGGCCCAGCATTCCGGCATCAGCCGAGGTACGGAAAGGCTTGTCTTCAACGGCAAGGTTCCGCCAAGCGAGCATGAGCGCATGCGTGGGCCGTTCCAGCATGGCGATTTCCCGTTTCCCGTCGGCTATGGTTATTCCTGGGTGGGGCACATGGTCGGCGAGGACGGGAAGTCCTATTTCGGCCTGTTCCCGCATCAGGATCACGTAGAGGTTCCACGAGAGGCGCTGACTGCGCTGCCGGAGGGGCTGGATCCCCGCCGCGCCGTGCTCACCGCCAACATGGAAACAGCGCTGAACATCGCCTGGGATAGCGGCGCCGGTCCGGGCGACCGGATATCCGTCGTGGGTGGGGGCGTGCTCGGGCTGCTGGTCGCCGGAGTCGTGTCGGACATTGCCGGTACCGATGTGGAGATCGTCGACATCGACGGCGCACGAGAGACGGTCGCCGATGCGCTTGGCGCCGGGTTCGCAACGCCGGACAGGGCTGCCGAGGATCGCGATGTCGTCATTCACACGAGTGCGAGCGAAGCGGGGCTTGCAACGGCGCTGTCATTGGCCGGAACGGAAGCCACGGTCGTCGAGGCCAGCTGGTTCGGCGCGGCCACGCCCAGCGTCCCGCTGGGCGGCGCCTTCCACAGTCGCCGGCTCGTCCTGAAGTCGTCGCAAGTGGGGATGGTCTCGCCTTCACGTCGCGTGCGCTGGTCCTACAAGCGGCGTCTGGAGATGGCGATGCGGCTTCTGCTCGACGACAAGTATGACCGCCTGATCACCGGTGATGTCGCCTTTGTCGACCTTCCGCAACGCATCGGGGACATTCTTGATCCGAAAGCGGATGGTCTGGCGACGGCCGTGTCCTATCTTTGAACGTTCAACACTTCCCCTTCCTTCACGAGGACTGAGCATTGTCGGAATATTTCGTCGAACTGCGTGACTCCATCATGATCGCCCACTCGCTGCCCGATCCGTTCTTCGGCCCGGCTCAGGGCATGCACGGTGCGACCTTTACGGTCGATGTGCAGTTCGTCGCCGATCGCCTGACTGACAAGAACGTCGTCGTCGATATCGGCAAGGCGATGGAGGCGCTTTCGTCGACGCTGAAGCCGCTGAACTATCAGAATCTCGACGAAATCCCTGCCTTCAAGGGCCAGATCACCACGACCGAGTTCCTGGCCCGGCACATCTTCGACGAGTTGGCCAAGACGGCACGAAGCGGCGGCCTGGGCGAGGGTTCGGAGAACATCAAAGAGATCCGCGTCTATCTCCACGAATCCCATTTTGCCCGCGCCGGCTATAACGGGACCCTCTGATCATGGCAGGCGGTGAGGCTTCGGTCACGAAGCCGATTGCGTTCGTCGTGCCGGGCGACATCGAGACCCTGTCGGGCGGCTATGGCTATGCCCGCGCGGTTATGGCCGCATGGCGTGCTGCGGGCGTGCCCTTCGAGCATATCGTTCTGCCGGGCGATTTTCCGTTTCCGTCGACCGCTTCTCTGGAAGAGACCGAGCGGACGATCGCCGCGATCGATCCGGATCAGCCGATCCTGATCGATGGCCTCGCCTATGGCGCCATGCCCCGGGCTCTGATCGATCGCCTTCAGAGCCGCTTTGTCGTCCTCCTCCACCATCCTCTCGGCCTCGAGACAGGGCTGGACGAGACCCAGGCGAAGGCGCTGATCGAGAGCGAGAAAGCTGCCGTCGATGCTTGCGCGCATGTGATCGTGACGAGTGCGGAGACGGCACGGACGGTCGTCGATCTGTTTGATGTGGCGGAGAGCGCCGTGACCGTGGCGGTTCCGGGGACCAAGCGGCGGCCGCGCGCAGTGGCCGGGGCAACGCCGATGATCCTGGCGCTCGGCTCGTTGACGCCGCGCAAAGGGCACCTCGATCTCATCACAGCGTTGTCGCGGCTCAGGGATCACGACTGGACGGCGCACATCGTCGGTTCCGCATCGGCCTCGCCGCAGACCGCCGACGACATCCGGCGGGCAATTGCCGCCGCGGGCCTTGACGATCGCATTCATGTTCCAGGCGCGCTCGGCGGCGAGGAACTCGACCGCTTGTTTGGCCAGTCCTCCATCTTTGCACTGGCTTCCTATTACGAGGGGTACGGGATGGCGTTTGCCGAAGCGATGGCGGCGGGGCTTCCCATCATCGGCTATCGCGCAGGCGCCGTGCCGGATCTGGTTCCAGCCGAAGCGGGCACGCTTGTCGCCCCAGGCGATATCGATGCGCTGACAGAAGCGCTGGAGGCATTGATCCGTGACGGCGACCATCGCGAGCAACTCGCCGACGGCGCATATCGCGTGGGGCGATCCCTGCCGGATTGGCCGGAGACGGCCGCGCTCATCAATGACACCGTGCGGCAGAAGGCTTGAGCATGACAGAAACGTCCGAAATCAGGGGTTTTGCTGCCGACTGGCTGGCGCTGCGGGAGCCTGCCGATCACGCCTCGCGCAACAAAGAGGTTCAGGCAGCCTTTCTTGCCCACATGGCCCAACTGACAGGCGAAGCGGTGATCGTCGATATGGGCGCCGGCACGGGATCGACCGCGCGCGCCCTTGCGCCGGCGATCGCCAAGGCCAATCCAGGCCTGCGCCAAAGCTGGGTCCTCGTCGATGCCGACAGCCTGCTCATCGAGCGCGCGCGTCAGGAGCTGGCAGGTCTCATCGGCCAGGGCATCGGCATCGAATTCGAGCAGGCCGATCTTGCCAACCGCTCGGCGCTGGAAGGCTACATGGCGCGCGCCGACGTGGTCACCGGCTCGGCGCTGATCGATCTCGTGTCAGCCGAATGGCTCGACTGGGCGGCACAGGCTGCTGCCGAGCACCGAACGGCGCTTCTGTTCGCGCTGAATTATTCGGGCACTGAAACCTGGTCTCCACGACATGCGACAGACGAGGCCGTGCTCGCGGCGTTCTTGGCAGATCAGCGGCGCGACAAGGGGTTCGGCCGTGCTCTTGGACCCGATGCGACCGACTATCTCGCGCAAAAGCTCAGTGACACCTTCACCGTGTCTCGCGGAACAAGCGACTGGCGTCTTGGGCGGGCTGATCAAGCGCTCATCGAGGCCCTTGCAGCAGGGATCGCCGAAGGTATCGCGGCGCATCCCGAACCCACGGCTGCAGTGCGCGAAGAATGGCTCAAGTCACGGAAAGTGGCCGAGACCGTCATCGTCGGGCACGAGGACATTTTCGCGCGCCCGATCTGATCTGCTCGAGCGAATGTCTCGCTTGTTGGCTTACGCTTCCGGTTCTGCCACCCGCTTGCCGATGCCCATGCGTCCGACCACCCCGTCGCGCTTGACGAAGGCGTGGTAGAGCGCCCCGGCGACGTGCAGAATGAGCAGCACGAGAAACACTTTCGACGCGATCTCATGCGCAAAGAGCAGGGTCTCGGCGAGGTCCTCGTCCTTTTCGAGCAGGACGGGGACGTGGAAGAGATAAAAGACGTTGATGCCCTGCGCGCCCGCTCCATAGGCCGATTTGCCGAGCCAGCCCAGGATCGGCACCACGAACAGCATGACGTAGAGCCCGACATGCACGAGATGCGAGAGCGTGCGCTGCCAGCCGGTCAAAACCGCGGCAGGCTTGGGAGCCGTGAAGGCGAGGCGGGATGCCACCCTTGCGATCATGAGCGCCAGCACGGTGAGCCCGATCGACCAGTGTAGCGTGTACATGACGTCGGTGACCGGGTTGTAATCCCGTTCGACCATGATAAGCCCGAGCGGAAAGCCGATCAGGATCAGGAGGAAAATGGCCCAGTGCAAGAAGCGCTGTGCGGGATGATAGGTCCTGCGGATCATCGGCTGCGACCTCCAAGTAGGGGTGAGGTCACGGCAAGACTTCAGTCCGCGGACCACACACTCTGCATCGTGCACTCATATAGCACGTCGCCATCGTCAAACCGGATCAAGCGCACTTCCGGGCGAATGGCGCCGTTGAGGCTGTCGATCGGCGTCAGGTTCAAGCCGCTGACGCCGGATCCGAGGATGATGGGCGCCATCAGGATGTGCAGCTTGTCGATCGCACGGTGATTGATGAAGTGGGAAAGTGTGGAGGCTCCGCCTTCCACGAGAATCCGGCGATAGCCGCGTGCGGCGAGGGCGTTCACCACCGATACCGGATCGAGCATCGGCTTGTCTTCGCCTTCGCCGGGCGGAAGCATCGCAACGCCGATCTCATCTTCGTGCTGGACGTCGTCTTCGCGACGGATGAAGAGCGGCTTTTCCGTGTGGGCTTCGAACAGGCGAGCGTCTGGCGGTGTGCGACGGCCAGGGTCGATCACCACGGCGCGCGGCGACGAGCCATTGCAGCGGCGGACCGTCAGTTGCGGATCGTCCGCAACGACAGTGCCCACGCCCACGATGATCGCATCCGCGTCAGCGCGCAGCGCGTGCAAATGGTCGAGCGCATCGGACCCATTGATGTATTTGGATGCGCCATTGGCACAGGCAATGCGTCCGTCGAGCGTCTGACCCAACTGACCGACCACCACGATCTGGTCAGATTTCGCAGTCTTCAATGCATCCATGTCCACGCTGATGTTCACGTTGAGAATCGCCTTTTGCTGATGCCGCCGCATCGCATTTGCCATGCACTACGACCGTCAGCCTTGAGCGGATTTGTATCGAGGCGGGGTCATGGCGCCGAGACGACGGTCCTCGGCTTCTCATATACGTGATCGAGCGTGGAAAGTTCCGAATGCGATACAGTAGGAAATTCAAAATTATGACAAAGCGGGATGGAACGCGTTTATAAGAAACGGATTAACAGAACCGTTGAGCGCGAATGCGGTGTTTGAAAGCACCGTCACTCACATCACTCAAGCCGCTTGACGACCTCTCAACATATGCGGGCAACGAACGCCGATGAATTTTCAGGACAAGTCCCTCGATGATGGTGCGTTGACCGCAGGTTCGACAGAGCCTCGGGATCCTCGACGATCCAGCAGCGGTGCATCCAGCCGCGCAGCCGTCACCAAAGTCCTGAAGCGTATGAACAAGAACGATTCGATCCGCGCGAGCTATTTGTCCGACGCGGACCTCAAGCAGCTTGGCGCGCGGCTTGCCACGGGCGAGGTGCACACGCTGCCTGAGTTTCGCGCCTTCGATCTCGTGGCGCGCCAAAAGGAAAACGAAGCGGCCATTCTCCAGGCCTATCGCTCGACCCGCGAGGCGAACGAAAGCGGGGAGATGATTACGCCGGCGGCGGAGTGGTTGCTCGATAACCACTATCTGGTCGAGCAGAACATCCGGCAGGTGCGCCAGGATTTGCCGCTCAAATTCTATCGGCAGCTGCCGACGATCGATATGCCGGGTGTCGGCGCTTTGCCGCGCGTGCTGAGCATCGCGTGGATGTACATCGCCCATACGCACAGCGCGCTCTCGATGCAGAGTCTGACGGCGATGGTGGATGGCTACCAGTCGAAAAAAGTTCTGAGGATCGGCGAAGTCTGGGCGCTGCCCTCGATCCTGCGCTTCGTGCTGATCGAAAATCTGAGCCGCATTTCGGTGCGCGTCGAGCATGCGCGCAACATGCGCCGGCTTGCCAACGAGGTGGCCGACCGAATCCAGAAGCTCGAGCCAGGCCAGAGCTGCCGCGGTGTGCTTTCGGAGAACGCCAAGCACACCGAAGACAACGCGTTTGCTGCGCAAATGCTCTATCGACTACGCGACGGTTCGGCCGTCGCCGAGGAAGCGATTTCATGGCTTGAGGCGCGGCTTGAAGAGCGCGGCATGGATGCCGAAGAGGTGCTGGTGCGCGAGCACAGCCGCCTTTCCTTCGGCAATGCCACCATGGGCGCGATCATTCGCTCGCTGCGCAAGATCGACGACACGGACTGGACAGTCTGGTTCGAGACCGTCAGCCGCGTCGACAATATATTGAGAGAGCGGTCGACATTCTCTCGGCTCGACTTCCAATCGCGCGACATCTACCGCGACGCGATCGAGCGTCTCGCCCGCCGGGCCAAGAAGGAAGAGGTTTTCGTTGCCGAGACGGCCCTGGCCATGGCCTCCGATGCGGCCTTGCCGGACGAAGAGCTTGATATCGGACCGTTCGTGGTCGGCGATCACCGTGCCAAGCTTGAAGAGGCCATCGGGTACCATCCATCGATCCGTGACCAGATCTGGCAGCAGGCCAAGCGCTTTGGCTGGCTGTCCATCGCGGTTCCGAACCTCGCACTCGTGCCCGTCTTCATGGCGCTTGCGTGGTGGCTGCTCTCCTCGCTCGGCGTTCCAACCGGGCCGGCCATCCTGTTGCTGGCGTTTTTCCTGCTGCCTGCAACCGAAGCGGCGACGGGTCTCTACAACACGCTGGTCTCGCTCACCGTTCGGCCAACCAGGCTGATTGGGTACGAGTTCAAGGAGGGCATCCCGGAGGACCAGCGCACGCTGCTCGTTGTGCCCTCGCTTATCGGATCGCGCGACGGCGTCGACGAGCTGATCCGCAACCTGGAAGTCCATTATCTCGCTAATACTGCGGGCGAAATCTATTTCGCGATTCTGTCCGACTGGACCGACAGCGATGTCGAGGAGAGCCCCAAGGATCTCGAAATCCTCAATTATGCCAACCAGCAGATCAGGGAGCTCAGCGCGCGCTATGCCTTCGACGGCCGCACGCGCTTTTACCTGCTGCATCGCCGGCGGCTTTATAATCCTGCCGAGGGCGCCTGGATGGGCTGGGAGCGAAAGCGCGGCAAGCTGCACGAGCTGAACCTGCTGCTTCGCGGCGACAAGGACACCACCTATCTCGAGCCGGAAACGCCGCTTCCATCCGACATCCGCTATGTGATGACGCTCGACTCCGACACGCGCCTCACGCGTGACGCCGTCACCAAACTCGCCGGCAAGATGGCGCATCCGATGAACCGGCCGGTGTTCGATGCCGAGACGGGACGCGTGACGAAGGGATACGGCATCTTGCAGCCGCGCGTGACGCCGTCGCTGACGACCGGACACGAGGCGTCCGCGTTCCAACGCATCTTCTCGGTCAATCGCGGTCTGGACCCGTATGTCTTCACCGTATCGGACGTCTACCAGGACATCGGCGAGGAAGGGTCGTTTACGGGCAAGGGCCTCTACGACATCGATGCATTCGAGGCCGCTCTCAGCGGGCGGATCCCCGAAAATGCGGTTTTGAGCCACGATCTGCTGGAGGGCTCTTTCGCCCGCAGTGCGTTGGTGACGGATGTCGAGCTGGTCGAGGATTTTCCTGTCCGCTATCAGGTGGAAGCATCGCGGCAGCATCGCTGGGCACGGGGCGACTGGCAGCTTCTCCCGTTCATCTGCAAGGCAAACAGTGGCGTGACCGCGCTTGGCCGCTGGAAGATGATCGACAATCTCCGCCGCTCGCTGACGCCGATTGCCTGGGTGCTCGGATCGGTGGCCGGCTGGACGATCCTGCCGATTAATGCCGCTCTCTTGTGGCAGATGATCATGATCGTCAGCCTGTTCGTCGCTCCGACCATCGGACTTCTGTCCGGCGCGATCCCGCGGCGAACCGATATCATTCCGCGCGCGCATCTTCAGTCCGTGATCGAGGAATTCGCTTCCGCCACGGCGCAGGTCGTACTGCGCGTCATCTTCATGGCGCACACCGCCTGGATCATGACTGACGCGCTCGGCCGAAGCCTTTATCGCCTGTTCGTCAGCCACGAGAAGATGCTGGAATGGCGCACGGCCGCGCAGGCACATTCCAGCGCGAGCGGCGACATCGCGTCCTATTACAGATCCATGTGGCAAGCGGTCGCCATCGGCCTGCTGGCGTTTCTGATACCGTTCCTGTCGATCGGCAATGGCGGCGAGCTGGTCGCCGTGCCGTTTGCCCTGCTGTGGGTTCTGTCGCCGGCGATCGCCTGGTTCGTGAGCCAATCGGCCGAGACCGAGGATCGGCTCGTTGTCAGCGATGCCGATCGCGACGAACTGCGACGCGTCGCGCGCCGCACCTGGAGCTACTTCGAAACCTTCGTCAACGAAGAACACAACCATATTCCGCCGGACAATTTCCAGGAATCGCCAGCGCCTGTCGTGGCAGGCCGCACATCGCCCACCAATATCGGCATCTATCTGCTCTCCATTGTCTCGGCCCGAGACTTCGGCTGGATCAGCCTTGAGGAATCGGTGCGCCGTCTGGAGCAGTGCGTGCGCACTCTCGACCGCATGGAGAAGCATCGCGGCCATCTCCTGAACTGGTACGATACCCGCACGCTGCAACCGCTGCTGCCGAAATACGTGTCCGCTGTCGACAGCGGCAACCTTGCCGGTCACCTGATCGCCGTTTCGTCGGCCTGCCGCGACTGGGCCGATGCGCCTGCGGCGTTCCTGCAAGGATCGATCGACGGCATCGACGATGTCGCGGGCATTCTGGAGGAGACCTTCAATCAGGTTGCGGACGACCGGCGCACCGTTCGGCCGCTGCGCAAGCGCATATCGGAACGCATCGAAGGTTTCCGCCGGGCGCTCGCACGGTTGAAGCACGAGCCTGAATTCGCTTCTATCCGCACCATCAACCTCTCCGTTCTTGCCCGCGAAATTGAAAAGCTCGCCGACGATCTTCATGGGGAGATCGGCTCGGCGGAGACCGAGCAATTGGTCGCCTGGTCGCGCAGCCTCATCTCCGCCTGCGAGGCGCATGTGGCAGATGCGGTGTTCGAGCCGCAGCAGATCAGCGCGCTGCGCTCGCGCCTCGAAGCGTTGCGTGATCGCACACGCGACATCGCGTTTTCGATGGATTTCCGCTTCCTGCTACGGGCTGAGCGCCGTCTTCTGTCGATCGGCTACCGGGTCGTCGAGAACGAGCTCGACGAAAGCTGCTACGATCTTCTGGCATCCGAAGCGCGGCTCACCAGCCTGTTCGGCATTGCCAAGGGCGACCTGCCCACCGAGCACTGGTTTCGTCTCGGCCGACCGATCGTGCCGGTGGGTGCCCATGGCGCGCTGATGTCGTGGTCGGGATCGATGTTCGAATATCTGATGCCGCCGCTCGTCATGCAGGAGCGCCAGGGCGGCATCCTCAACCAGACCAACAATCTCATCGTCAAGCGCCAGATGGAATATGGCGCGAGCCTCGGTATTCCGTGGGGCATATCGGAAGCGGCCTTCAATGCCCGCGACCCGGAGATGACCTATCAGTACACAAACTTTGGCGTGCCCTCGCTCGGCCTGAAGCGTGGGCTGGGCGAAAATGCCGTTGTCGCGCCTTATGCGACGATCCTTGCCAGCCAGTACCGTCCGCGCGATGCGGTCGAAAACCTCAAGCGCCTGCGCAATCTGGGCGCCATGGGGCGCTATGGCTATTACGACGCGGTCGACTTCACGCCGAGCCGTGTGCCGGAGAAGCAGAAATACGCGGTGGTCAAGAACTACATGGCCCACCATCACGGCATGTCGATCACCGCGATCGCCAATGTCGTCTTCTCGGGTCGCCTCAGAGATCTCTTCCACAGCGATCCGGTGATCGAAGCGGCGGAACTGCTGCTTCAGGAAAAGGCGCCGCGCGATGTGCCGGTCATCACCGTCAAGCATGAGGAAAAGCTGGCGGACAAGGGGACGACCGACCTACGGCGGCCAGCACTGCGGATCGTGGAAAATCCGAAAGTCGCAGATCGGACGGTCGTGCTGCTTTCGAACGGTCATTTTTCCACGATGCTGACGGCTACCGGTTCGGGCTATCAGCGCTGGAACGGCCTTGCCGTTTCGCGCTGGCGGCCGGACCCGACCGAAGACCGCTGGGGATCGTACATTTTCCTGCGCGATACGCGATCGGGTGACTGGTGGTCGGCAACGGTCGAGCCGAAACAGGCTCCGGGTGAGAAGGCGACGGCGATCTTTGCCGACGACAAGGCCGAGTTCTACAAGACGGTTGGCGATATCCGCACCGAACTTGAATGCATCGTCGGCGTGGAAAGCGACGCCGAGGGCAAGCGGCTCACGATCTTCAACACTTCGAAAGAGGACCGCTTCATTGAGGTGACATCGTTCGCCGAACTGGTGATCGGGGCCGATGATGCCGACATGGCGCATCCGGCCTTCTCGAAGATGTTCGTCAAGACCGAGATTGCCCGGCAGGGCGATGCCATCTTCGCGGAGCGCAAGAAGCGGTCGCCCGGCGACCCGGACATGCAGGTGGCACACCTGATCGTCGACAGCTCCAACACAAGCCGTGAGACGCAGGTGGAAACGGACCGCCGAGCCTTCATCGGGCGCGGCCGCACGCTCAGCGAGGCGCAGGCCTTCGACGGGCGCGATGCGTTGTCCGGCAGCCAGGGCTTTACGATGGACCCCTGCCTGTCGCTGAGGCGCACTGTGCGCGTTCCTGCCGGCAAGAAGACGCGGGTGATCTTCTGGACGATCGCGGCACCGAGCCGCTCGGAGCTGGAAGAGGCGGTGGCGCGCTACCGCCATGCGGAAAGCTTCAATCACGAGCTGATGCAAGCCTGGACCCGGTCGCAGGTGCAGACGCGCCATGTGGGTGTCAGCTCGCAGGAAGCCGCCGATTTCCAGCGGCTTGCGCGATACCTCGTCTATCCGGATCTCGAGCTTCGCAGCGGGACGGAATCCTTCACGTCGGGTCTCACGCGGCAGTCGGCTCTCTGGCCGCTCAGCATTTCGGGCGACTATCCGATTTGCGCGCTTCGCATCAACGACGACACCGACCTCGAAATCGTGCGCAAGGCGCTTCTTGGCCAGGAATATCTGCGCGCACGCGGGCTTGTCGCCGACCTCGTCGTGATCAACGAGAAGGCCAGTTCCTACGCGCAGGATCTGCAGAACGCGATCGAATCCATGTGCGAGAATGCGCGCTTGCGCGGCACGGCAGACGGTCCTCGCCAGCACATCTTCGCCGTGCGGCGCGACCTGATGGACCAGGCGACTTACGAGCAGCTGCTCGCCGCCTCGCGGATCGTGCTCCATGCCCGCAATGGCAAATTGTCGACGCAGATCGACCGTGCCGCGGCGGCTGCCCGCGCCTCCGCGGAGGCGGAGCGCAAGTTGAAAGGCCGTCCCGCGCAGGTGGATGACGACCGCCAGGCGTTTGCTGCGCCATCGGTAACATCGCCGGTGGTGCCGGGCCGGGCCGTCAAAGCGCTACCCGGTTCCGCAGCGGTCGACGGCAGCGATCTGGAATTCTTTAACGGCTATGGCGGATTTGCCGAGAAGGGCGCGCATTATGTGATGCGCCTGCGTGCCGGCGAAGCGACGCCCCAGCCCTGGATCAACGTTTTATCCAACGGCACGTTCGGCGGGCACATTGCGGCAGAAGGTTCGGCGTTCACGTGGAGCCTGAATTCACGTGACTATCAGCTGACGCCATGGACCAACGATCCGGTCGAGAACCGGCCGTGCGAAGCCTTCTTCGTTGCCGACCGTCAGTCCGGCCGCGTGATGACACCGTTTGCGGCATTCGCCGAGGATGGGCCCGAAATTTATGAAGTGCGGCACGGGCAAGGGTTCAGCACGTTCACGACCGCGCGCGGCGGTCTCGCGCTCGAGCTCACACAGATCGTCGACCCAGAAAACCCGATCAAACTTTCGCGTCTTACCATTCGCAACGACGGCGAGATCAGCCGGCAGCTCAGGATCTATGGTTACGTGGAATGGGTTCTTGGCGGCAATCGCGGCCGAACTGCCCCCTTCGTGAAATCTGAGCGGCCGTCGGAGAACGTGCTGACGGCCACCAACCCGTACAGTATCGACTATGCCGGCCGCACCGCATTTCTGGCGCTGGACGGTGCCGACAGCTTCACCACCAGTCGGCGCTCATTCATCGGCAGCGGTGGCTCAATCTATCGACCGGAAGCCGTCTATGGACTCTATCCCCTCGACGGTACGCTGGAGCCCGATGGCGATCCGTGCGCCGCACTCGCGAAGGATATCGATCTCGCACCGGGCGAAAGCTGCACGGTGATCTTCGCTCTCGGCGATACGGACAGCACGGCAGAGGCCGAGCGCATCGCCGCGCTCGCATCGCCGGCGCATTTCGATCAGGCCCTCACGGCCATCAACGCCGAATGGAACGGTTTCCTCTCGACGCTTACCGTCGAGACGCCTGACCGGGCGATGGACTTCATGGTCAATCGCTGGCTGCCCTATCAGTCGCTGGCCTGCCGTATCCGGGCGCGGTCCGCATTTTATCAGGCAAGCGGTGCCTATGGGTTCCGCGACCAGCTGCAGGACACGCTGTCGCTGATGCTGCATGACCCATCGCTCGCGCGGGCGCAGATCCTGAATGCGGCGGGGCGGCAGTTCCGCGAAGGCGATGTTCAGCATTGGTGGCTGCCTGCCACGGGCGCCGGCGTCCGCACGATGATCTCGGACGACGTCGTGTGGCTCGGCTACGGAACGGCGGAATATCTTCAGGTGACCGGGGACCGAGCAATCCTCGAAGAACCATTGCCATTCCTGGAAGGTCCGGCTCTTGCGGAAGGTCAGCATGACAGCTTCTTCCAGCCGCAGCTTTCGGACGACACCGCGCCGCTCTACGAGCACTGCGCGCGCGCTCTCGATCTTGCGGTCGAACGCACGGGCCCGAACGGGCTGCCGCTGATCCTTGGCGGGGACTGGAACGACGGTATGAACCGGGTCGGTGAAGGCGGGCGCGGTGAAAGCGTGTGGCTCGGCTGGTTCCTGATCCATGTGCTCGATCGCTTCGCGCCGATCGCGCTGGAGCGCGGTGACACGGAGCGGGCGAATGCCTGGCGCGCCCATATGGAAAAGCTCAGCGCGGCGCTTGCTGGACCCGGTTGGGATGGCGACTACTATCGCCGCGGCTATTTCGACGACGGATCGCCGCTCGGCTCGCATGTCAGCGACGAATGCCGGATCGATTCCATCGCCCAGTCCTGGAGCGTGCTTTCGGGTCTCGGTGATCCGGCACGGTCCGAGCAGGCGATGAATGCGGTCATCGATCATCTCGTCGATGACAATGCGCAGATCATCCGGCTCTTCACGCCGCCTTTCGAAAACTCCGACAAGGAGCCCGGCTACATCAAGGGATATCCGCCGGGGGTGCGTGAAAACGGCGGCCAGTACACCCACGCCGCAACCTGGGTGGTCTATGCCCTGGCCGCGATGGGCCGTGGGGACGAGGCGCATCGTGCGTTTGCGATGCTCAACCCTGTGAACCATGCGCTCGATCGGTCTGCAGCCGACCGCTATCGCGTCGAGCCCTATGTCGTGGCCGCCGACATCTATTCCGGTGGTCCACGCGACGGACGTGGGGGATGGACCTGGTACACCGGCTCCGGCGGCTGGCTCTATCGCGCAGCGGTGGAGGCCATTCTGGGTATCCGGCGACAGGGCGATCGCCTTATCGTTGATCCCAGCCTGCCAATAGGCTGGCCCGGTTTCTCCGCGCAGTTGCGTCTCGAGGACAAGACCTATGACATCGAGGTCAAACGCGATGGGACAGAGCTGCGCATCACCGTCAATGACGTCTTGGTGGAGAATGTGAAGACGGGGATCGCACTATAGCTTGCAACCAAACGCCGCTCGTGGCGTTTGAGTTCGTCCGGCCGATCAAGAAGAAAAACAAGATCACCAATCGGCCGGTGCAGGTTTCAAGGGACATTTTTTGCCGGTAGGGCGCGGGCCAGTGGGTGCGCGCGTGCCTTAAACGGTGTCCACCTTGCGACAGCCATCGAGCGTCGCGGGGCGGCGAAGCTTGGACAGGCTTGAAGACCCGATGAGTTTCTTTGGAAGACAGAATGCGCAGTCCTTGCCGCTGGCTGCGCCATTGACTGACAGCCGTGACAGCCGGCTCGATGTGCTGCGCGCGTTGGCGTTGATCACGATCTTCATCAACCACGTGCCGGGCAACCCCTACGAGATGTTCACCAGCCGGAACTTCGGCTTTTCGGATGCAACGGAGGCCTTCGTGCTGATCTCCGGGATCGCCGTGGGGCTGGCTTATGGATCGAAGTTCCAAGCGGGGCAGCGGCTCGCCAGCACGATCCGAGCATGGCGCCGGGCGTTCACGCTCTATGTCGCGCACATCATGGCCACGATGGTGACGATCGCGATCTTTTCTGCCGGGGCAATCTATTTCTCGGCACCGGATCTGCTTGCCCGCATCAACCTCAAGGCTGTCTTCGAAGACACGCCCATGGCGCTCTTCGGCATCGTCACTCTCGGCCACCAGCTCGGCTACAACAACATTCTCACCATGTACGCGGCCGTCCTCGTCATGGTGCCTGTTCTGCTGCTGATCGGGACGCGCAGCCTGCGGCTCATGCTTGCCGTCTCCGCAACGCTCTGGCTGCTGGCTGGTCTCTACCGCATCGGCCCGCCCCACTTTCCGGGTGGCGGCATCTGGTTCCTGAACCCGCTCTCCTGGCAGTTCCTGTTCGCTATCGGCATGGCCGGCGTCATGCATGTGAAGCGCGGTGGGCGCATCGCCATCCATCCTGGTCTGGTGGGTGCTTCGATCGTCTATCTTCTGGTCAGCCTCGCATGGGTGAAGCTGCCGCTCTGGGGGCTGGAAAAGGCCTTGCCGTTGCCCTTCGTTCTCGGGGATTTCAACAAGACGTTCCTGACGCTGCCTCGGCTTCTGCATGTGCTGGCGCTGGCCTACGTTTTCCTCGCTTTCCCGATCTTCTCCAGGTTCACGCGCCTCGCTCACAGCAATCCACTGGCGGTGATGGGGCGTCACGGACTGCCGGTCTTCGTTGCCGGTACGATCCTCTCCATGGCCGGTCAGGTCGTTAGCCAGGTCACGGAAACGGGCTTCCTGCTCGACACGGCGATCTTGAGTGCCGGCATCGCGCTGCAATTCCTGCTCGCCTACTACCTGGAATGGGAAGCACGGCTTCTGAAAGGCCAGAAGACGCGCGTCAGGACCGTGCAGGGCCCAAGTGTGCCGCCGGTTGTCCCTGCCCGAGGGATGACGCAGACGACAACGCCAGCCGAGCAGCAGATCCCTGCTTAGAGGCTAAGCGGCCCAGTATGCGCATAGGCCCGAGGGTTGCCTGAGCGCATCCCTACGGGCAGCTTCTCACATGCAAAACGGCCCCGGTTTGATCCGGGGCCGCTTCGAATGGCGTCGGCAGGGATCTGGGTTCGGGAGGAAAACCGTCTCGCCGCCGAGGCCGCCAATTTGCGCATTGGGTTGCGGACGACGGGGAGCCCCGTCGTCCGTTTTCGGACTTGCCTATTGCGCTGGAGGAGTTGGCTCCTCGGCGGCCGGTGGCACGGCTTCTTCGGTTGCAGCGGGCGCTGCCGGGTCTTCAGGGGGCGCGTCCGTTGCGTCTGCCGGTGCGACGGGCTGCTGGCTCTGGTCAGTCGCCGGTGGCTCCGTGCCGGATGCGTCGGGCACCGAAGCTGGATCCGTCGCCGCATCATCCGGCGTTCCGGCATCAGCTGGAGCCGGATCACCCGGAACCGCATCCTCGGCATCCGGCACAGCGGCGCCATCCGCCGGTGCCTCGGCGGGAGCAGTGTCGAGCGGAGCCTCCATAGTGTCGCCGTCGTTGCCTTCTGCAGCGGGCATGCCGCTCGCCATCTCTGGAGGGCCGGCCAGTTCCGGATGGTCCTGCAGCATGCTGATCCCACCAAGCGGCTTGTTCACGCCGTTGTGGCAGGTGGAGCAGACGGCCTTCGGCACGTCGCCTTGCGGGCCGAGACGATTAGGCGGGAAAACGCCGGTCAGGGGCAGAATGTAATCCTGGTTGATGTCCCGGACCATGTTGATGCCGTACCAAGCCGTCGTGCGCTGCGTCGGGCTCGTCTCCCAGCTCGCGAAGGAGCGGGTGTTGTGGCAGAAGGTGCAATTCACGCCGAGCGCATCCGACATGTGCATCATCAGGCCGTAGGTATTTTCAGCCGACTGGATGGGCATGAGTGGCTTATCTTCGAGCGGCAAGGCATTGGTCGGCACCACACGGATGACCTGGCGGTCGACGAGGTAGTCGGTCAACGCGTCGTAGGGCAGCGAGGAGTAGGCCGCGACCTCGGTGGCGACGTTCTGCCCGTTGCGGTCGCCCGCCATTCCACCGGCACCCGGGAGGTCCTCGTTCTGGTACCAGACCGACTGCGGCACCGGCTGGCCGAGATGGCAGGTGTAGCAGGTGACGCCGGTTTCGGCGACGTGGTCATCCCAGTTCTGGTTGATGTCCCAGGTCATCTGGATCATCGAGCGGGCGACGACCTTGGTGTAGATTTCGTCGGACGCCATGTTCTCCAGGTTGTGGCAGTAACCGCAACCTTCTTGAGGGGCGACCCATTCGGTGATGTGGGCCATCAGGCGATTGAACTGCGCGTCGGAGAGATCGCCCAGCACCTGGACATTCTCATAGACTTCCGAAGCGCGGGTGCCTTCAGGCGATTCCGGCGGATAAAGCGGCTCCGGGATGGCGATGGCTGCGGCTTGGATACGCGGGTTGGTCACCTGTTCCATCCCGGTGCCGCGATAGCCGATCTGGGTGACCTCCATCGGCGGTCGCTCCCAGGTCAGCATCATGGCGATCGTCAGCAAGGCGGCAGCGACGATGCCGATCAACGACAGTGCGATTCTCATGGCGCCCTCCTACTCGATGGCGAGCGCTGCTGCCGGATCCGGCAGCGGTGCCCATGTTTCGGGATACATCGGCGCGACGCCATGCTTGACGGCCCAGAGGTACCAGTTGTCGACGACGGTGCCCGTAAGCAGGATACCGATGCCGCCGGTCAGCGTGACCAGCACGGCGAACCACCACGCCCAGCGGTGGACCGATTCCATCGTGGCGTTGAAGCCCATGGTCCAGCGCCAAACGAGTGCTGCACGTTCCGAGGCCGTGCCGCGGTCGGTGATCTGCTCGATCTCGCGCTCGCCGCCGACACGCGACACCGCAAGGATGGTAGCGGCGTGCATGGCGAAGAGAACAGCCGACCCGTAGAGGAAGGCGATCGAGAGCATGTGGAACGGGTTGTAGAACAGGTTGCCGTATCTGAGAGAAAAGGCAGCGGTCCAATCCAGATGCGGGAAGATGCCAAAGGGAACGGCTTCCGACCAGCTGCCCATCAGGAGCGGGCGAATGAAGCCGAGCACCAGATAGAGGAAGATGGCAGAGGCGAAGGCCCAGGCGACATGGGTGCCCATACCGAGCGCGCGTGCTCTCGTATAGACGCGCACCCACCACAGAAGAATGGACGTCGTCAGGAAGAAACCTGCCATCAGCCACCAGCCGCCTTCGGACATGGGGGGGATCGTCAGGCCATATTCAGGCCGCGGCGGCTCAAGCGCGAGCCATGGCAACTGGCGCACGAACTGGATGGGGTCCCAGTTGACCGAGGCCCACATGTTGAGACCGATGATCTCGAAAGCGATGACACCGCACATGAGCGAGACGATGCCGGTCCACCCCAGATAGATGGGGCCGACCTGAGCGTTGCCGATCTTGCCGAGCCAGTAGGAGAAGCCGGCATGAGGCTCACGCCCCCATGCACCCGTGCGCATCGGAACGCCCATATCGGGCTCGGATCTGACCTGAACACGCGTGAAGATGTTTTGATATTCGAACATGGTATCGCCTCCTCACGACCAGATCGGCAGGTTGAGCCACCAGGTCCACCATTCCGGCCAGCCACGTGACCAGAAGGGACCGGAGATGATGATGCAGACCGCGCTCCAGAACGCGGCGGAAACGGAGAGGAACAGGCCGAGCCGGTGGATACCGAGCGTGCCGATCGAGTAGCCGATCGTGTCGCGGAAGAAGGTGTCTTCGTGCTCCGGTCCTTTGACTTCCTCACCCTTTGGCGGGTTGGTGGCCGACAGGATCAGGCCGCCATGCATGGAAAGCGCGAGCGCGTTCGTGAAGAAGAACGTGATCGCGATCATGTGCGCCGGATTGTAGTGGAAGTGCAGATACTGGTAGCCGACATTCGACACCCAATCGAGGTGGCTCATGATGCCGTAGGGGAAACCATGGCCCCAGGCGCCGAGCAGAACCGGGCGGATGACGACGAGCGAGATGTAGGCGAAGATCGCAAAGGAAAATGCAAAGGGGATGTGAAGCCCCATGCCGAGCTTGCGCGAGATTTCCGCCTGCCGCAGAGCCCACGAACAGAAAGCGCCGATGGCGCAGATGGTGATGATTTGCCAGAGCCCGCCCTCCTTGAGGGGTGCGAGGCCGAGACCGTAGGAAAGGTCGGGCGGGGCAATCGAGATCTGCCACAGGTTCCATGTCGGCCCAATCGCCGCGCCATAAATGATGAGCGCCGTCCCGAGGAACGAGAAGAAGATCGTCGTGACGCCGAAAAAGCCCACATAGAAGGGGCCGACCCAGAAATCGAAGAGGTCGCCGCCGAGCAGCGTGCCGCCACGCACGCGATATTTCCGTTCGAAACTGAGCATTGCCATGGCGCCATCTCCCTTCCCAGAAGGACCCGTTGCCGCGCTCCCGACGAGGGCGGACTTCGCAGCCTATTTTGCGCGGATGGACGCGGGCGTGGCGGACTGGCCGCCGGCGCCCGCACCGGTCTTGAACCGGCCCTATCCGAGTTGATGCTCGGACGGGTTCGGAACGATCTGTTCGATCGATGCGGCGGCGGGGGCGGCTTGCGGCGCGCCTTCCAGCCAGTTGAACCGTTCCGTGCTGAGCAGGATGAAATGGATCAACAGAGCAAGTGCGAACAGGAACGTGAAAAGCGCGACGAGTGCACGACGCGGATCGAAAAGCAGCCAGATTCTCCACATGGTCTTCTCTCCCTCAGCCGACGAGTGTCTGAAGAGCGCTGAGCGCCGGCTGGATGCCGTCGTTGAGCGAGACGTAGCCTTCCGGTCCCGGCAGCCACGGGCGCCACATCCAAACCAGGATGTGAGCGATGACCGCGACGATGACGAAGCCGATAAAGCTACTCATGAAGACGGAGTGGAATTCCCTGGCTTCTGCTTCGGAAAGCCCCGACAGCGCGCCGTCGATTCTCTCAGCCATGGTCTACCTCCTAGGTTTCGGCCCTTCGGCCATGGTCCCCGACGGCACGGGATCGTGCCGGCTGGGTCTTCGTTGCCGTCTCAGCCCGAAGGCCTCCTCGGCGTTTCCCTTGCGGCGGACCGCAGGGGATCTGTCCCCGTTCAGCGATAGGCGAACGGTATGCAGCTGCTTGCTGCGACCCGAACCTCGGTGAGGATCGATCGCTGGCCGCTCAGGGCGGGAACCGATGCGCGCATTCGGCGCGGCGCGAGCCGCAGCCCGACTGCGACGATCAGGAAGAAGGCGAAAACACCAAAATAGGTGAGCCGGTATTCCCGATACTCCGCGCGGCGCTCGCGCCGGTCGTGTCCGGGTCTCGCGATATCGATGACAGCCATGTGCAGTCCCTCCTGCGGCAAAGCCGCCCCGGCATCACGCCGGCTCCAATTCTCCGTTCAGCACCGAGCGCATGCGCCCGATACCGACTTCCTCTTCGCCCGCATTGCGAGCCTGCCGTTCCGCAGCGTCGCGCAGCCGTTTGGCAGCGGAGATGCGGGTCAAGACGGGATGGGCCTCGATCGCCTCGTCCAGCAGCGCACGCGCTGCCTCGTTCCAGCCCAGCGCACGCTCGGATCGCGCCGGCGTCGCTTCGACACGGTCGAGATCGGTGGCCAGCGGCAGAATGTGGAAGAGCGCATCGAAAAGCGCGTTGCAGACTTCCTGGACGAGATAGGTCGCCCCGGCGTAGCCCATGAACGGCGTGCCCGTGTGTCTGCGGATGATGGCGCCCGGAAACGAGGCTGCGATGAAGGCAGGTCTCGGCCCACGCATCGCGCCGAGCTCGGCGGCATACATGCGCTCGTTGAAGGAGCCGAAAAGCACCAGAGGCGGCGACGCCTTGATGGCTGCGCGCACAGCGTCATTGTCGGTCTTCGCACCGGCCATGCGCGCAAATGCGAAGTTACAGGGCAGTCCCATGTCCTCTTCGAGGAAATGCCGGATGCCGCGCGTATAGGTTTCGCCCGCCACGATGCCGAAGCTTGCCGTCGCATAGAAATCCTGGGTGACGGAGCGCCAGAGATCCCAGATCGGCTTGATCGTCGTGTGCTTTTCGGCAGTGATGAACGGTTCGGGATCGAGGCCGGTGAGTTCGCCGAGCTTGCGCAGGAAAAGCGTGGTCGAGTGAAGGCCGATCGGCGCCTGCAAATAGGGGCGATCGAGGTCCTCGCAGAGCTTGCGCCCGAACTCGCGGTACATGCAGACATTGACGTCGGCATCGATCAGGCGCGGAACGTCGGCGAGGTCCGAACCGAGCGGGAAAATGAGATTGATCTCGGCGCCGATGCCTTCGACGAGGCGGCGGATCTCGGCGACGTCGGAGGGCATGTTGAACATGCCGTAGGCGGGGCCGATGATGTTGACGCGCGGCTTGCCCCCGCGCTTTTCGGCGGCTGCCTTGGCTTTTTCCAGCGCCTTTGCCTTGTTTTTCGGGCCAAAGGTTTTCCAAAGCCAGGCGAGTGCGCGGTCGGCGCTCTGCCATTGATCCTCGTCGATCGTGCGCGGCAGGAAGCGCTGAATGTTCATGCCTTCCGGTGTGACGCCGCCGCCGATCATCTCGGCGATGGAGCCCGTCACGACGACCGAGGGGATAGTCGGGTCAAGCGTCGAATGGGCGCGCTTCATCGCCTGTTCGGTGCCGATCTGGCCGAGTTCCTCTTCGCCGAGGCCTGTGACGACAATCGGCAGTTCATGCGGCGGCAGGGCGTCGGTGTAATGCAGGACGGAGGTCACCGGCAGGTTTTCGCAGCCGACGGGCCCGTCGATTATGACCTGCAAGCCCTTGAGTGCGGTGAAGACGTAAACGGCGCCCCAATACCCGCCAGCACGATCGTGATCGAGGACCAGCATCAGACAGACCCTCCGACCTGCGGCCAGACCCCGGCCGTTGCGCCGGTGCCCACACCTTCGAAGAAGTCCGTCATGCGGTCGAAACGCGCTTTGCCGGCAATTGCGGCGTTAATGACCGTCGCCAGCGAACCGGCGCCGGCGATGCCCATCAGTGGACGGGCGGAGATAAGATTGGTGAAATAGAGCGCCGGAACAGAGCGCTGCTTCACGTGCTGGACCACCGGCGTCGTGCCGATCGCCAAATCCGGCGAAAATTCCTCGAAGGCTGCGATATCGTCTTCCAGCGAGGCACGGAACTTCACCATGACACCATGGGCTTCGAGCCAGGCTGCATCCTCCTGCGACCAGCGGGTCTTCGGGCATGCGGTGCCGACATAGCGCAGATCTGCGCCGGATTCTTTCAGGAGCCGACCGACCAGCAGTTCGGAGCCTTCGTAGCCGGAAAGCGTGATGCGGGCGTTTATCGGCGCTGCCTTCAATGCAGCCGCGATCGGGTTCAGGACGAGGCCTTTGGCAGCGTCGATGATGGCGGGCGCGACGCCGGCTGCGTTGCCGACAGCGTCGAGCCAGGCTGCCGTGCCCGACAATCCGACAGGCGCCGAGCCGACGACGGGACGGCCGGCGGCCTCGAACTCGCGGACACTCGCGGTATAGAACGGATGGATCGCGGCTGCGACCGTGCAGTCGAGCGCGCTATAGAGCTCGCGCCATTCGCGGGTGGGCACCACAGGCCCCGCGGCGAGGCCAAGGGGTTCGATCAGGCGGGAGATGCTGACCGGGTCGGCCGGGAACATTTCACCGATCAGGGCAACAGTCGGCTTGCCGGTGACTGCGTTGCTTGGCTGCGCAACGGGCCCCTGTTCGGCTTCGCGGCGGGCATAGGCGAGCATCGCACCGGCCAGAACGTCTTTCGCCTCCGCATGCGTCGGCACGCCGAAGCCCGGCACGTCGATGCCGATGATGCGCACGCCGTTGATTTCCCTGGGCAGAGCGCGAAGTGGGACGCCCGATGCGGTGGGTACGCAGAGATTGGTGACGACGATCGTGTCGTAGAGTTCCGGATCGGCCAGCGTGTGGACGGCGTCGCGGATGTCCTCGTAAAGCTTGCCGGTCACGAGCGTCTCGGAATTGAACGGAACGTAGCCGACCGAGCGCTTGGCGCCGTAAAAATGGGACGTGAAGGTCAGGCCGTAGACGCAGCAGGCGGAACCCGAAAGCACCGTTGCCGTGCGACGCATGCGCAGCCCGACGCGGAGAGACCCGAAGGCGGGGCACATGGATTGCGGCTGGTCATGCGGGCCCGTCGGGTAGTCCGATTTTAGCTGGTCGAGCATCGCGCTTTTGCCGTTGGCGCGCGCTGCCCGGTCCATCTCGGCCTTGCCGCCATGGCAGGAGCCGGCGGCCGACGCGGGGCGGTCATTGACCACCGAATCCAGGACCGGTGAGCCGTGGTCACTTTCGCGGCCCGTCTCGTCACCGCTTTCGACTGAAAGCGGCGATCCTTGATCCATCTGTGTCGGACGCTCATCCATGATGGTGCTCAAACCACGTCGTAGACGACTTCGAGGGACTGCTTTTCGATGACGATGCCGCCACGCATGTCAGCCTGGCTGGCCGGCTGAAGAACGACATCCGCGCCGACATCACTGCCCTTGAAGAGTGCGAGCAGGCCGTCATGCTCCAGCGGGTTTGGCCGTACCGGTGCTGCTTCGGCCACATTGAGCGCCAGCTCTTCGAAGAGCGATCCCCAGCGCCCGCCGGGCAGGCCGATGATCTCGTAATTGGCGCTCTTGCGGCGGATGTCCTCGTCGGCCGGGATGGCTGCAAGGATCGGTATGCCGACCGATTCCGCAAAGGCGGCTGCCTCGCCGGTACCGTCATCCTTGTTGATCACCATGCCGGCAACGCCGACGTTCCCTCCGAGCTTGCGGAAGTAATCCACCGCCGAGCAGACATTGTTGGCAACATAGAGAGATTGCAGGTCGTTGGAGCCGACGACGATGACCTTCTGGCACATGTCGCGGGCGATCGGCAGACCGAAGCCGCCGCAGACCACGTCGCCCAGGAAGTCGAGCAGCACGTAGTCGAAACCCCATTCATGGAAGCCCAGCTTTTCCAGAAGCTCGAAGCCGTGAATGATCCCGCGTCCACCGCAGCCGCGGCCGACTTCCGGCCCGCCAAGCTCCATGGCAAAGACGCCGCCCGTCTTGAAGCAGACGTCGCCGATCTCAACTTCTTCGCCGGCCGCCTTCTTCTTGGACGAAGTCTCGATGATCGTGGGGCAGGCGCGGCCACCGAAGAGAAGCGATGTCGTGTCGCTCTTCGGGTCGCAACCGATCAGGAGCACGCGTTTGCCCTGCTGCGCCATCATGTGGGACAGATTGGCAAGCGTGAACGACTTGCCTATGCCGCCCTTGCCGTAGATCGCGATGATCTGCGTGGCCTTCTTCGCTTCACCGGTCTCTGGCGTCGCAATCGGCTCGGAGGCTTCAGCCCGCAGCGCCGCATGGAGGTCGTCCATCGCGCCGGATTTCGTTTCGCTCGCGCCGATCTTCACGTGAGAATTCATCGGATGTCTCTCCAGTCGAGGATCATTTTGAGGCAGGAGCGGTCGAAAAAGGCGGTCTGGTAGGCGTTGTCGGCATCTTCCGGGTGGCTGCTGTGGGTGATCAGGCCATCGAGCGTGAGGCGGTTCTCTTCGATCAGTCTGCTGACGGCTGCGAGATCATGGGGGCGCCATTCGGCGGCGATGCGGATCGCACATTCCTTGATAAAGGCGGGGGCGAAGGCAAAGCCCACGCGCTGATCATAGAAGCCAGCGAGAACGACCGTGCCGCCGCGCGAGAGATGGCGGATTGCCGGGTCGAGTATTGCGCTGTCGCCGCTGGCATCGCAGATGCAGACATAATCACGCTGTTGGTCCTCGAGCGGATCGACGACCTTGTAGCCCTCTACACCGGTTCGGCGCTCCGGATCGGTTTCCCAGACGGTGGGCGGAGGGGCGCCGCAGGCGATCGTGAGGCGCGCGATAAGCCGCCCGAGAACGCCGTGGCCGATGATGAGATCAGGCGCCCGGCTCGGGCAGGTCTGCAGAGCATGGTAAGCGGTTGCGGCAAGCGCCAGGAGCACGGATTGAGCGGCGCGCGGCGCAATCGTCGTTCTGTTGCCGGGCGTGATGATGCGGGAGGCAGCGCCGCCGAAGAGGCCGCGCATGTCACGGTAGCAGGAAGCGCCAGGAACGAAGACGAAGTCACCCGGCTTGCGTCCGGATGTCGGGCCGGCTTCCACGATCTCGCCAACTGTTTCGTAACCGGGAACCAACGGATAGCCCATGCCCGGGAAGGGCGGCATCGTTCCGCTCCAGAACAGCTTTTCGGTGCCGGTGGAGACGCCGCTGTAGTGCACCGCCACGACCACGTCGTCGTCTTCCCGGCTCTTCAGCCCGAGATCGACCACCGACAGATTTTTGGGCTCGTGAAGGACTACGGCATGCGCGTTCATGACCTGCTCCTGGTGGTTGCGAAAGATGACACTTCCAGCAACCAAGTGTCAGCATATATTGACACATTAGATTGTCAAATCTTTTGTACAAATTGTGACAGGTGGAGGTCTATCGGATTGCCAGAATGCTGCGCGACAGCAGGGGTTGGCGCGATTGAAGCGCGCGGATCTTTTTGAAGCCGGCGGTCTCCAGCATCATCTCGATTTCGTCGGCGGAGCGGGGGCGTCCCTGGCCCATGGCAAGCAGATAGAAGCCGAAATAGGCGTCGGCCATTGCGCTGGTGCCATCGGTTTCGGACATCGGCTCGCTGAGGAGCAGGCGGCTGCCCGGGCTCATCGACCGATGGAGATTGGTGAGCAATCGCTGAGCGTCACCGTCATCGTGGTCGTGCAGCACGCGGTTCAGTGTCACCAGGTCGGCATCGACCGGAAGAGTGTCGCAGAAGGCACTACCGGCGTGCACGTCGATGCGGTGGCCGAGGGGATGTGCGGCCAGACGCTGGCGTGCGATCGTGGCAACGGCGGGCAGATCGAACAGCGCCAGTCTCGCCTTTGTCGTCCGGCCCGCGACGGCCAGAAGAAAGCTGCCGTCGCCGCCGCCGACATCCAACACAACCGAATGATTGTGGATGGGGTAGACGGAGAAAATTTCTGCCGAGATGAAGGATTGCGAGGCGGCCATCAGGTCACTGTAGCGTGCTGCGGCGTCGTCTTCGCTGCCCTCCGCATCACGGTAGTTCCAGAACCGGCGGAGTTCCGTGTCGGATTTCAGCGTGCGCAAAAGCGCCAGCGGATCGGTGAGATCACGGTAAAGCAGACCATGATGGCGGATCATGGCGATGACGCCAGGATTGTCGACGAGCGCTGCCCCGAGCGTTCCGAGCCCGTAGCGACCGTCGGGCTGCTGGTGAGCGAGGTCCAGGGAGGAGAGCGCGCGCATCAATGTGTGCGCGGATGTGATCGGCATGCCGCCGATTTCGGCAATGTCTGCGGTTGATTGAGGATGGCGCGCCATCCGATCGAAGAGATCGAGCGCGACGGCGGCGGACAGGGCCTGGCTGTACACGAAGCCGGCGGTGAGATCGAAGAGGCGAGACGCGTTGCGGCGCGCGATCGGCCGGGTTAGCGGGAAACGCGCGGCAAAATCTCGAAAGTCCCGCCGTGCAACCTGCCGACTCCGGAATGCGTGGAAGGCCGAAAGCAGGCGGCGTAGCGGCGAACCGGCAAAATAGGGGTGATCCACCATGTCATGCGGGCAGGAGCGCGCTGGACGCCGGAAGGAACCGCGCGGATTCGCGCTGGATCTGATGGCGGAGCGCCTCGCGACCGGGACAATCCGGCACGGCTTCGATCGTTTCATCGATGAGCGATGCGAGGCGGCGGACTGCGCCCTTCAGTCCGAGCGCCTTGACCGCATTCGGGCGGCCCAAAGCATCGTCCTTGCCGATGGGCTTGCCGACTTCCTCCTGTGTGGCGCAGACGTCGCGGATGTCGTCGGCGACCTGAAACGCTTCGCCAAGCCTGTATCCAAGCCCGGCCCATGGTTCGTGTGGCTGCCCTGCCGCTGCGGCGCCGGCCATGGCGGCACCCGCAAAAAGGGAGCCGGTCTTGGCCTGCTGGTAGAGCACGAGGTCGATTTCGGGTTCGCTTTCCCAAGCTTGGCCGGCGACGATGCCGCCCGGCATGCCTGTCGCGCGGGCGAGGATCATCGTGAGTTGCAACGCCCGCTCAGCGCTTGAACCACCGGCCATTGCCAGCGTCTGGAAACCAAGAATGATCAGGCCATCGCCCGCGAGAAGCGCGAGCGGTTCGCCGAAGGCGAGGTGCGCGGAGGCTTTTCCTCGCCGCATGTCGGCATCGTCGAAGCAGGGCATGTCGTCATGCACCAGTGATGCGCAATGGAGGAGTTCGATGGCAGCCGCTGCCGCATTGGCCAGCGCCGGGCGGTCATCGCCGCAGGCGGCAGCGACTGAAAGCGTGAGGCGTGGCCTGATCCGTGCGCCGCCTGGAAACACGGCATGGTGGTAGGCGGCGGCGAGCAGGGGTGGCGCGTGACCGGTGCAGGCGCGGGCCAGTGCTTCCGCCAACGCCTCTTCAATCCGGATGCCGGGATCCTGTCCGGGGTCGATCGCTCGCATGCTTCCCTCCACCGGTGTAAAGTGTCATGATCATCTTGCATGTAAATCGAGATTTACACAAGGAGCCTTGCTTGCCATCAGCGGCGGACATTGCGGGGGCCGAAATCGTGGTGGTCGGCGCTGGGGTCGGCGGCTTGAGCGCTGCCTTGTCCCTGGCAGGAACGGGTGCCTGCGTCACGGTGGTGGAAGCGCAAGAGCATGCAGGTGGAAAGCTGAGAAGCCTGGATGTCTCCGGAACCGCCATCGATTCCGGGCCCACCGTGCTGACGATGTTGGATGTGTTCGAAGGTCTGTTCGAGCGGGCCGGATTGCAGTTCTCCAACTACGTGAAAGTGCGGCCGACGCGGTGCCTTGCCCGGCATTTCTGGCCTGACGGAAGCCGGCTCGACCTCTTTGACGATCTTGAGGAGAGTGCAGCTGCTGTCGCGCGTTTTGCCGGTGCCCGTGAAGCGCGCGGCTACCTCGATTTCAGCCGACGGGCGGAAGATGCGTATCTGGCGCTCAAGGATAGCTTCATGGCTGCGCCAGCGCCCAGTGCGGCTTCACTGACACTGAGCGGCGGCATCGGCGCCATGTTCAAGATCGCGCCGTTTCGCTCGCTCGACGCGGTCATCGGCTATCACTTTAAGGATAGGCGGCTGAGGCAGCTTTTCGGGCGTTACGCCACCTATTGCGGCGGTTCGCCCTATCAGGCGCCAGGGCCGTTGATGACGATCGCCCATGTGGAGCGTGCCGGTGTCTACCTCGTCGAGGGCGGCATGGTGCGGTTCGCCGAGGGGCTTGCGCAAGCGTGTCGGGATCGCGGCGTCCGGTTTCTGATGGGGAGCCGCGTCGAGGCAATCGAGCCCGATCCTGCAACGGGATTCACGCTTCATCTCGGCGACGGGCGCGTGCTCGACGCTCAAGCTGTCATTCACAACGGCGAGCCGTCAACGCTGTCGATTATTGGGCATAGCAGAGACACTGCTGCCGCCGTATGTCCGCCGAAGGAACGATCCCTGTCGGCTGTCACGCTGTCGCTCACGGCTGTCGCCGAAGGGGTCGATCTCATTCGCCACAATGTCTTCTTTTCGAGCGATGGTCGCCGGGAGTTTTCCACGCTGTTCGACCGGCGGGCCATGCCGGACGAGCCGACGCTCTATGTCTGTGCGCAGGACCGGGACGACGATGGGCTGCCAACGCCCGGAGAACCGGAGCGGCTCTTCATTCTCGCCAATGCGCCGGCCAATGGCGACGATCATGTCTCGGACGATAGGGAGCGCCAGCAATGGCAAGCCACGATCTTGATGCGCCTGGCGGAGATGGGGCTGACGTTGCGCGAGGTGACGTGCAGGGTGACGATGCCATCGGATTTCGAGGCGCTGTTTCCGGGATCGGGGGGAGCGCTTTACGGCGCGGCGCCGAACGGAGCGATGTCGTCCTTTCGGCGCCCGAAGGTGCGGACCGGGGTGCCGTTTCTCTACCAGGCAGGCGGGGCGATCCATCCGGGACCTGGTCTTCCGATGGTGGCGTTGTCGGGCATCAACGCAGCGCGGGCGGCCAGGATGGACCTCGCTTCGACGTTCATGTCGGCGAAAACGGCTATTGCTGGTGGTATCTCGACGCAACCAGCGACGATGGCCAGCATGCGCTGACCGTCATCGCCTTCGTCGGCAGCGTCTTCTCGCCCTATTATCGGTTCGCGCGAAGGAACGGTCTGGCCGATCCGGAAAACCATGTGGCGTTCAATGTCGCGCTTTACGGCAAGGGCGCGAACCGGTGGGCAATGACGGAGCGGGGTGCGTCGTCCCTTAGTCGTGATGCAACGCGTTTCTCGGTTGCAGCGAGCAGTGTGGAGCGGACGCCATGGGGGCTTGAGTTTCGCATCGATGAGCGTTGCATGCCCGTGCCGAGGGCGTTGAAGGGCTCGATCAAGGTGCGTTTCGAAAAGGCTTTGCGGGTTGCGTTTCCGCTCGATCGTCAGGGCAAGCATAGTTGGCGGCCGCTTGCGCCACGGTCGCGAGTCGAACTCGCCTTCGACCATCTCAAACTGCGCTGGAGCGGCGACGGTTATCTCGACATGAACCATGGGTCGGAGCCGCTTGAAGCGGCGTTTTCCAGATGGTCCTGGTCGCGCATGCATCTCGGTGACCGGACGCGGCTGCTCTATGATCTGACCGAGAGTGACGGGCGATCCCATTGCGTGGCGGTCGATGCGGTCGACGGCGAGATCGTGCCCTACGAGGCGCCGGGTGTCGAAAGCACCGTCAGCCTTCGCCGGGGCCTCTGGGGCATGGAGCGCTGGACGCGCAGCGATCCCGGTATAGAGCCCACGCTTGTGAAGGCGCTTGAAGATGCGCCCTTCTACACACGCTCGTTGATTGATGCATCCATCGGTGAGCGACGCGGCTTGATGGTGCATGAAAGCGTCAATCTGCGCCGCTTCGTCTCACCGGTCGTCCAGACCATGCTCCCCTTCCGCATGCCGCGGTTGCGTTGATTGCTTCTTTGCGGCTTCGGCCCGTTCGCGGTCGTAGCGGCGCAGATTGCGCAGTTCACGAAAGCCGAAGAATAGCGCAAGACCGAGCACCAGCGTCAGTTCAGCGAAGATGATCCAGCCCGGCGACATCCCCGCTAACCTTCCATTTGAGCCGTGCCGCCAGGTTCGCGACGAGCCTTGATGGCGCCCAGCAATTGCAGCATGCGCACGACACGCGCGTCATAGCGCCACCATGGCGGAAGCGTATCGACGCGCGGAGCGCGGACTTCGGTTTCGACGGCATCGACGAGAAACCGGGTCGCCGTCAACGCCGGTCTGCTCAGGCCGTCGGGAGATGGCGGCGGCATCGCAGCCGCTCTGAGGGCGAGCGCGATCTTGCGGCGTTTCGAGATGATGGCGCGCTCATGGAGCGGATCGACGCCAGCGCGGATTTCGTCACCGATCGCATGATAGAGGAGGCGCGATGCCTGGATGCCGCGTCGGCAATCTGCGGGCAGTTCGGCAATGCCCGGCAGCGCGCGATCGTAGAGGAATTCGGCGCGGTCGAGCAGCCGAAGCGTCATCCGCCGCACCGTTTCCGACTGGGAGGCGTCCGGGTTCGCGACGGCTATTTTCGAGAGCGGTTCCCGGCGCAGCCATTCCTCCGGCAGGTAGTTCCGGCCGGCACGTGCGTCCTCGCCGATGTCGCGGGCGATGTTGGTCAGCTGCATCGCCACGCCGAGATCGGCTGCACGGGCGAGCACGAACGGATCTCGCCTTGCCATGACCAGCGTCATCATCACGCCAACCGTTCCAGCGACGCGGGCCGCATAGTCCTCGAGATCCCCAAGCGTGTCGTAGGTGCGGCCGGCGGCATCCCAGGCAAGGCCTTCGATAAGCGCTGCCGGGATCGCTTGCGGGATGGCGAAACGAGCGACGGTTTCGGCGAAACTGCGATCGACGAAATGGTTTGCGGGTCGCCCGCGATAGATGTTGTCGAGCCGCGCGGTAAGCTCAGCGATTGCCTCCGGGCCGCCACCCGCCTGATCGATCATGTCGTCGGCCATGCGGCAGAAAGCATAGATGGCATAAGCCGGTTCGCGCACGTCGACCGGCAGCAGCAGCGACGCGATGAAGAAGGAGTGCGACCCCTGGCGGATCGACTGCCGGCACTGGGCACAGTCGCGCGGCGTCAGCGGCGATCTAGCGTTTGAAGGCGGCGGCATCGGGCACCATCCTGTCGAGCATGCGGGCAGAGGAGATGACGCCGGGCAGGCCGGCGCCTGGGTGCGTGCCAGCACCGACCAGGTAGAGGTTTTCAGCGGCGTCGCTGCGATTGTGCGGGCGGAACCAGGCGCTCTGGGTCAGGATCGGCTCGAGCGAAAAGCCGGAGCCATAGGGCGAGAGATAGCGTTCGGCGAAGTCATCGGGAACGGCAATCGCCTCGGTGACGATCTCGTCCCGCAAGCCTGGCAGCAGGGTCGATGACAGACGTTCGATGATGGCATCGCGGCGTCTTGCCGTCGCTTCCGCCCAGTCGATGTCGGCGCCGAGATGGGGCACGGGCGTCAAGGCATAGAAGGCGTCGCATCCCGAAGGCGCAACGGATGCATCGCTGGCACTCGGGCGGTGCAGATAAAGGCTGAAATCCTCCGTCAGCGGACGGCGTTTGAAGATGTCGTTCAGCAGGCCTTCATAGCGCGGACCGAGCAGGATGGTGTGGTGGCCGACATCGTCATAGCGCCGCTTGGTGCCGAAGTAGAAAACGACGAGGCCCATGGAATAGCGCGACTTAACCAGTCGTTTCGCCTGGCGTTGGCCATTCGGCAAAAGTGCGCTCGTCACGGCGGGATCGGCATTTGAGATGACGATATCGGCATCGAGCCGCGTGCCGTCGGACAGCCGGACGCCGGAAACCTTGCCGTCGGTCAGCGTGATCCCTGCGACTTCGCTGCGCGTGACTGCGAGATTGCCTTGTCCCCGGATGAGCTTCACCAGTCCATCGACGATCTGGTTGACGCCGCCTTGCGGGTAGTGAACGCCCCAGCGACGCTCCAGCGAGGGGATCAGACAGTAAATCGCCGGCGCGCTTAGCGGATTGCCGCCGATGAGCAGCGGGTGAAAGCTCAGCATGGTGCGCAGCTTGGGGTGCTTTACATGCGCCGAGACAAGGCCGAAGACCGACCTGTAGCCCTGCAGCCGCAAAAGGTCCGGCGCGATGCGCAGCATGTCCGTAACGGTCGAAAACGGCTGGTCGGCGAGTTGCTCGAAACCGAGCGCCATGATCTCGTCGCTGAGCTTCATGAAGCGGCGATAGCCCGGCAGGTCGTCGGCGTTCACGCGCCGCACCTCCGCCTCCATGGCAGCGATGTCTTCCGAGCAGGCGATGGTGTCGCCGTCGTCGAAGCGGAGTTTGTAGAACGGCTTCAGGCGAAGCATCTCCACGTCGTCCTGCATTTTCTTGCCGCAGAGCGTCCACAGTTCCTCGAAAAGATGCGGCGCCGTGACGATCGTCGGGCCGCGATCGAAGGTGAAACCCTCCTGATGGATCACACCGGCGCGGCCGCCGAATTCGTCGAGCCGCTCAAGCACGGTTACGCGATAGCCGCGAGCGCCCATGCGGACGGCTGCGGCGAGGCCACCGAAACCGCTGCCGATAACGATGGCGTGGGGTCGCTTGTCGTCAGCGGCGCGCAACGGGCGTTGATTGTCAACGACGGTCAGCATTCATCGATCCTCGCTCGGTTCGGGCTCGCCCGTTCGCGTCGCGCCGGGCGCGATGGCGGCATCGCTTGCCAGAAGTCGCAGCAGGCGCGCCGCTTCGTCGGGCTGTTCTTCGTGGTAGAGATGGCCGCCCTCATTCAGGATGAGCGTTGTAATTGCTGGAGACAGGGCAGCCACCGACTGGCTGTCGGCGAAGGGTACGGCCTTGTCGCCTCTCGTCGCGACCAGCATGGTCGTCGTCTTCAGCTTGCCAAGGTCTGTGTTGAGGCTTTCGAGATCCCAGTTGGCCATCATGCCAAGCGTGCCAGCCACGTGGCCGGAATGGCGGAAGAGGGCGCGATAGAGCGCTACGCCTTCGGGTTCGATCGTCGAACCGGTGCCGGCGAGCAGCCGTCGGGTGGCATCCATGCTTTCCGCCCGCCAAGCAAAAAGCTTGGGCGCCAGCGGGTTGATGAATAGCAGCCGTGCCAGCGGCCCGTAAATGCCGGAGCCGGCGATCGGGCGGATGGCGGCATTGAAGCCGACGATGAGCTTGCATTGCGCGAGGCGCCCATCGAGCGCCATGCGCAGCAGGATCGCCGCGCCTGCCGAGTGGCCGGCCGCACCGACGATAGCAAGCTTGAGCTCGCCAATCAGTGCCGTGAGCGCGCGCGCCATTCCGGACAGTGTGAGATCGTGCCGGCCGGCACCGTGTGTAAAACCGTGGCCGGGCAAGTCTGGCACGATCACCGTGAAATCACGCGCGAGGTCGGGCAGCATGTGGCGAAAGCTGTGGCTTGCCGCGCCCGTGCCATGGATGAGCAGCAGCGGAGGACCGCTGCCTGCGATCTGCACGTGCCAGGTGAGCGCGCCGGACCGCACGAACCGGCTGTGCTCCCGGTTCGGCCAGTCTTTGCCGAGCACGTTCCAGTCCGGATAGCGGTGGATGGAGAGCGCGTTCATGGCCGTTCAAATCGGCCTGGTATTGGAGGATTGCCGATCCATTCGGCTGCGCACGGCAAGGCTCAGATCCTGCGCGCGGCCGGCGGGAAGCGGCAGATACTCGCCGCCCATGGCCCGTGCAAGATCGGCTGCATGTTCGCGCGGGCGCCGTGCCGTATCGACCAGAACGCTCGAGAGGCCGGCAAGCCGGAACGCGGCGGCCATGCGGCGCGTGTCTGCCTCGGCGCGCTCGCGCCCGGCGGTGCCATCGAGCGCAATATTGGCACGGCCGTCGGTCATCAGGATGGTGATCGCGTTCTGACCTCGCTCCGCAGCCTTGCCAGCTAGAAGTCGGGCAAGCGCCAGCCCGCCGGCAAGCGGAGTCGGGCCGCCGCCCGCCATGGCGACGAGCGCACGCCTTGCGCGCAGCAGCGAACGGGTAGGGGGCAGAACTATCTCGGCTTGCGCGCCCCTGAAGACGATCAACGCCACGGCGTCGCGCCGCGCATAACACTGGCCAAGGAGCGTCTCGATCGCGCCCTTCGCTTCGCCGAGCCGTGCATGGGCCGACGACCCGGACGCATCGACGGCGAAAATCGCGAGCGTTTCCGATGGCGCCGAAAAGCGGGTGTAGCGAAAGTCCTCGCGGCGGATCGCGATCGGCCGATCGGTCGCAGCATCCGAAGCGGTCGCTGTCCGTCGGATCGTCTGCCAGGGAACCGCAGCGCGCAATGTTGCAACTATATCCAATGCGCTGCGACCATTTTCAGGCCGCGGCCGGGCAGCCAAGCGTCGGCCTCGGCTTACGGACCGTTGGCTCGGTCCGCGCTTGCCGGAGGATGCTCCGCCGCGTGCGCCCCGTGCTGCGGCAGCGGCTTGAAGCACATCTTCCGGCAGATAGGCGTCGAGGATGTCGACCGCGATTGTTTCGTCGGCGCCGGCATGCTCCGAATCTTCCAGATCGTGCGGCAGGTTTTCGGCTTGATTGCGCTCGGGTTGAGATTCGGCTGCCGTGTCGTCGAGTTGTGGAATGTCCGGTGACTCCGGGTTTTCACCACTGTCGTCTTCGGCGGCGATGGGGGTGAGACCGAAAACAAGGCCGACTGCTTCACGCAGTGCTTCGGTGCTGGCGGTAGCTTCCCCATCCAAATGCGCGAGGATGCGGGTCACGTTCAGAAGATGCGATGGCGCACGCATGGAAGATCGGTTGAGGGCGAGTGCTAACGCGCAGCAAGCCTCCATCACCGGCTCCGGCACTGCGACCTCGCGTGGGGTTTCCTGAGGTGCTGCCAGCGCCGAGGCGGTATCACCCGGTTTTAGAGGCAAGCGGCCCTTGGAAAGCTCCAGCGTCAGCGCGACGCGATCCAGCAGGCAGGGATGGACGGCTTCGTCCGAAAGACCCTCGTCGAGCAACAGAACTGCGAATTCGCGCCGATCGATCGCCGCAGCGATCAATGCGGCCTGCAGCGCTGTCAGCCTTTCCGCCATGGCAATGACCAGGATGCCGCCCTTGGCACGTGACAACATCCCCGATCGTGCAACCAGTTCGCGTTGCGCGAGCGTCGCAGCGAGATCATATCCATCGACAAGATGATCGTCGGCGATCGATGGCGTCATGCGCAGCCAGGGCAGCTGTTTGGAGATGCGCGACTGCAGAATTTCGATGGCCGCGTCACGCACCGGCCCGGCCTGCGACTTCAGATGTATCCCGCCGAGCAGAAAAGGATCCATGGCGAAGACATCCGCCGCCCTCGCGACGGCGGACCAGATGTCTGGTGCATCCGGCCGCTCAATCATCGGGAGATCGCCGGTGTCGGCTGTCATGCGACTGCAACCGATATGGAGGCGATCGCGCGTTCGACACGGATCGACGAGCCGCTTTCGTCCATCGGATCGCGGCGGAGACGGTGCCGCAGGCAGGATGGTGCAACGGCCAGCAGAAGTTCGGGCGTGACACGTTCGCGCTGTTCGTAGGCTGCAAGCGCACGGGCTGCCCGCATCATGGTCAACTCGCCGCGCGAGCCATCGATGCCGAGTTTGATTGCCAGGCCAGCCGCGATTTCGAGGATTTCGTCGCCGACCGCGATTTCGTTCAGTTCCGCGCGGGCCTTTAGGATGCGCTTGCCAAGCGCTGCGTCCTTGCGCGCCCAGCTGTCGAGAAATTGCGCCGGATCGCGCTCGAACGCATCCCGACGCTTCACTACCTCGATGCGCTCCGCGATATCGGTGGGCGAGGTCACGTCGAGCGACAAACCGAACCGGTCGAGCAGCTGTGGCCGCAGCTCGCCCTCTTCGGGATTGCCGCTGCCCACCAAGACGAAGCGCGCCGGATGGCGCAGGCTCAGCCCGTCGCGCTCGACGAGGTTGACGCCCGATGCGGCAACGTCGAGCAACAGGTCGACGAGGTGGTCCTCCAGGAGGTTGACTTCGTCTACATAGAGGAACCCGCGATGGGCTGCCGCGAGCAGTCCCGGCTGAAACGTCTTTTTGCCCTGGGTCAGCGCCGCTTCGATGTCGAGGGCGCCGGCAACCCGGTCTTCGCTTGCGCCGAGAGGCAGATCGATAACCGGAATCGGGCGCTTGTCGATCTTGAGGCGTGCGTTCGAATTGCGCTGGCAGTCCGGACAATCGACCGTCGGTGCCGCCGGGTCGCAATTGAAACGGCAGCCGAGCACTGTCTTGATCGGGGGCAGGAGCGCTGCAAGTGCGCGCACGGCCGTGGATTTGCCGGTCCCCCGATCGCCGAGGACCAGCACGCCGCCGATCGCCGGATCTATCGCTGCGAGCAGCAGTGCGCGCTTCATTTCATACTGACCGACAATGGCGCTGAAAGGATAGGTCTGCGGCATCCGCGTCTCTCTTTTCGAGGGTCAACTGTATGTCGACAGTGACTGTATTATATGTCAATCTGAATTGACATACCCAATCGTCCATCGGCGGTCACAGATTGCCGGAGGTCATGCGGCCGGGAGAGCCATGATGAGCAGCAGGAAGACGCCTTCACCCACGCCGCTTCTCGATAAGGTGACCGAACCCCGCGACATGAAGCGGCTGAGCGACAGGCAGTTGCGCCAGCTGGCAGACGAACTCCGGAGAGAAACCATCGACGCGGTATCGGTGACGGGCGGCCATCTCGGTGCAGGGTTGGGTGTCGTAGAGCTGACGGTTGCGATCCACGCGGTGTTCGACACTCCCAAAGACCGGCTGATCTTCGATGTTGGCCACCAATGCTATCCGCACAAGATCCTGACAGGCCGGCGCGATCGGATCCGTACCTTGCGTAAGGGCGATGGCCTCTCCGGTTTTACGAAACGCGCTGAGAGCCCCTATGACCCGTTTGGCGCCGCGCACTCCTCGACATCCATTTCAGCCGGGCTCGGCTTTGCCGTGGGCCGCGATTTCCAGGGCAGCGACGACCACGTCATCTGCGTGATCGGCGATGGCGCCATGTCGGCCGGCATGGCGTATGAGGCGCTCAACAATGCCGGCGCGCTCGGCAGCCGGCTAATCGTGATCCTGAACGACAATGCCATGTCGATCGCGCCGCCAGTCGGTGCGATGTCGAAATACCTCGCCCGGCTCTATGCCGCCCGGCCGCTGCAGAATCTGAAATTGGCCGCGCGCAACGCCGTTGACCATCTGCCGCCGCCGCTCCGGGAAGGGGCGAGGCGCGCTCGCACGCTGGTCAAAGGCCTGGTGCCGGGCGCGACGCTGTTCGAAGAACTCGGCTTTTCCTATGTGGGCCCGTTCGACGGACACGACCTGTCGCAGATCCTGCCCATCCTTAGGACCGTGAAGGAGCGGTCGGACGGCCCCGTTCTCCTCCATGCAATCACGCGCAAGGGCAAGGGATATCGGCCGGCGGAGGAAGCAGCCGACAAGTACCATGGCGTTTCCAGCTTCGACGTCGCGAGCGGAACTCAGGTCAAGAGCGTGGCCAAGGCGCCGTCCTACACGAAGGTGTTTGCCGATGCGCTGATCCAGGAAGCAGAACGCGATGCGTCCATCGTCGCGGTCACGGCCGCCATGCCGGACGGCACCGGTCTCGACCGCTTTGCCAAACGCTTCCCGTCGCGCATGTTCGACGTGGGCATTGCCGAACAGCATGCGGTGACGTTCTGCGCCGGTCTTGCCGCATCCGGGATGAAGCCGTTCTGCGCGATCTATTCGACCTTCCTGCAGCGTGGTTACGACCAAATCGTGCACGACGTTGCCTTGCAGCGCCTGCCGGTGCGCTTCGCCATCGATCGCGCGGGGCTCGTGGGCGCCGATGGCCCGACCCATGCGGGATCCTTCGACCTCGCTTTCCTCAGCAATCTACCCGATTTCACCGTCATGGCCGCGAGCGATGAGGCGGAACTGGTGCATATGGTGGCAACGGCGGCAGCGCTGTCGGACGGTCCTTCGGCGGTGCGCTATCCACGTGGCGAGGGCACAGGCGTCGAGATGCCGCGCGTCGGCCAAGTGCTCGAGATCGGACGGGGCCGGATCGTGAAGGAAGGCACGCAGATCGCGTTGCTCTCGCTTGGCACGCGCCTGCAGGAATGCCTGGCAGCGGCCGAACGGCTCGACGCAATGGGGCTTTCGACGACGGTTGCTGATGCACGCTTTGCCAAGCCGCTCGACGAAGCACTGATCCTGTCGCTCGCCAGCGAGCATGCGGTGCTGATCACGATCGAGGAAGGCGCGCGGGGCGGGTTCGGTGCCCATGTGCTGCATCTGCTCGCCGAGCGCGGCGTGCTCGACCGCGGCTGCCGCATCCGCACGCTAACCTTGCCCGACCGCTTCGTCCAGCAGGACAAGCCGGAGGCGATGTATGCGGAAGCCGAACTCGATCGCGGCGCCATTCTCGCCGCAGCCGAAGCCGCCATTGGTCTCGGCACGATCGAGCGCCAGCCCGAGATCGTGCGGCTGCATCGCTTGCGGGACTGATCAGACAGCAACGTCTATGTGGTATGGGGCGGCCGGCTGCGGACGCTCTACCATCTTCAAGAGAACTCGGCTTCGGTCTACCGCGGCGACGAGCTGGTGGGCGAGATCAGATTCCGCACGCGTATGCACCTCGTCCGAGTCAAGAGGCCGCCGAAGGGCTTCATCAAGCCGGAGATGGACTATGAGAGGATCTTCGCGGAGATGGGCGCCTGGCACAACGCGCGGCGGGCAGAGCGTGGCGATCCGCTGTTGCCGGAGATCCCGCTCCCGGCATCGGACGGAACTCCAAAGAGTCCCGCCCGAGATAGTGGATAAAAGTCGGCACCTCCATTGGATCAGCCAGCGTTTTGGCTATGGTGGGTGATCCGCAGTTTCTGCGGGTATCTTCTTAGACCGCCAGTGTGGCTATCAGCATCGCCAGAGAGATTGCCACCTGGAGGGTCTGGAGAGTGAGGCTGAGATCGTCTCTGTTCATCGCGCTTCCTTCTGCACGGCTCGACGAGATGACGTCGATTTGAACCGCGCAGGAAGCATGGTCCGACTTGCGGCCGGGCGGTAAGCCTAAATCAGCAAACCGTCAGTCATTTCCACACCAGCAACCGTGGATCGTGGGGAAATGCCGCCAAGCTGTTGACAGACTGTGGAAGACGGGGGGTCACAAAGGCACAAGCCGGATCCCCTGGACACCGTCGCTATAACTCGTCATGCGGCTGGCGGCATCGTTGCAAAGATTAATGCAATGACTGCCACGGCGAGGCTCAGGACGCTGATGATGAACGCGCCCCACGTTTGCCAAGGCCGGTGCCGGATCTCGATCTCTTTAGCGATATTGCGCCTGAGATCCATTTTCCCCTGATCGGTTAATACCCATACCTGGGTGAAGACAGTGATCTCCTAGTCCTGACCTTCTTTATATGCAGGGACGGCAACGCCCCATGAATCCGCTCTTCGAAGGAGTGCTTGTGTTTCGAGATCACTGAGCTCCTCATCGGCAAGCTGCACTTCAAAGAACGCTTCGCGGCTGATCTCATTGAGATCGGCTGCGCTCAGGCCTTTGGAGCGATGTTCCTCAACTGTATTGGAAGCGATGCGGCGAAGGCGGCGTAACCGTCTGCGTAGCCGCCGAACTCGATATCCATCTTTAACAAGGATCAAGCGCCGGCTTCTCTTTCGATTTCAGCTAGCAGATCACGCAACTGCTCAACCGTCACCTTCATGCTGCAGATCTTGTAGTCTTCGGCGGTTGAGGGGTTGTTGGCCGTCAGGACTTCCAATTCAATCGGCGTTCCGAGCTCCAGTTGCTCGTGGTGGGGCTTGCCGACTTTGATCCACCGATCGGAAATAATGCAGCTGAGGCTTTTCTTTCCCCGGCGGTTTAGATCGCGCTTGTAGTGGGAAATTGGAAATTTCTCGATATCAGCCATGTCGCATCCATGTCGCGTGGAACTGCCGAGCATGACCGGAAACCGTTGGAAATCAAGGGAAGTCTGTTGCAACATGACGCAACAAGAGAACAGCGCGGCATGCCCCCAAAAGCGTTGAATCTGTTGGTGATCCCGGCAGGATTCGAACCTGCGACACCAGGATTAGGAATCCTGTGCTCTATCCCCTGAGCTACGGGACCACGCGGGTCTTTCCATAATCGAGACCGCGGCGTTCGCCAAGGGGTTCAGGCGGCCAGGCGGGTCTCGGCGAGGCGGACCCAGTAGGAGATGCCGTGGGGGATCGCCTCGTCGTTGAAATCGTAGCGGGGGTGATGAAGGCCTGCGGTGTCGCCGTTGCCGATGAAGATGAAGGCACCCGGCCGGGCATTCAGCATGTAGGAGAAATCCTCGCCACCAAGCGTCGGTGCCACGTCGCCATCGACATTGTCGTCGCCGGCGATCGTCGCCGCCGCCTGGATGGCGTGATCTGTCTCTTCGGCATGATTGAAGGTAACGGGATAATTGCGGTCGTACCAGATGGAGACCGTCGCGCCATGGGCGGCTGCGATGCCTTCGGTGACCTGGCGGATGCGCGCCTCGCCGAGATCGCGGTTGTGATCGGAGAGCGACCGCACGGTGCCGGAGAAGACTGCTTCTTCCGGGATTACGTTGTGCGCGAAACCCGCCTTGAACTGCGTGACGGACACGACGATTGCATCGACCGGATCGGCATTGCGCGAGGCGATCATCTGCAACGCCTGCACCATCTGCGCGGCGATGACGATGGGATCGATGGTCTCGTGGGGCATGGCCGCATGGCCGCCGCGCCCCTTCACCGTCACGCGGAACTCATCCGTCGCCGCCATGATCGGGCCCTTGCGGGTTGCGAACGCGCCGATGGGAAGGCCCGGCAGATTGTGCATGCCGTAGACTTCGGCGATCTGGAAGCGCTCCATCATGCCGTCTTTCACCATCTCATTGCCGCCGCCGCCGCCTTCCTCCGCAGGCTGGAAGATGACTGCCACGGAGCCTTGGAAATTGCGTGTGTCTGCAAGATATTTTGCGGCGCCGAGAAGCATGGCGGTGTGGCCATCATGGCCGCAGGCATGCATCTTTCCGGGCGAACGTGAAGCCCAGTCCCTGCCCGTCTGCTCGGTGATCGGTAGCGCATCCATATCAGCCCTGAGGCCAATCGTCCGGCCCTCGCCGTTGCGGCCACGGATGATGCCGACGACGCCCGTGCGTCCGAGCCCCGTCACCACTTCGTCGCAGCCGAATTCCCTGAGCTTGCTTTCGACGAAGGCTGCCGTCTCATGCACGGCGAAAAGGATTTCAGGATGCTGGTGGAGATGACGGCGCCATCCCGCGACTTCTTCCTGCAATTCGGCGGCGCGGTTGAGGATGGGCATGAACGATCCTTGATTTTCTGTGCAAGGCCACGAGATGGCAGCCAGTTCGGTCGCCAATATGTGGACCTCGGGAGCGTCCGGATCAACGATCTTTTTGCCACGGTGGCGCCATATAGGTTAAGTACGGCCTTCGGCTTCGCCGCCACTGTCCAAGGAATGCATGACGTGCTGCAAAGCCGCGCTACACATCTGTCCGCCGCCATCCTTCTTTCGGGAGGTCTTCTTTCTTCGATGGCCGGGTTGTCGGCTGCGGATGCCGCTCCGCGCATGCTGGTGGATGTCGAAACGGGCAGGGTGATCGAGCACGAGGATGCGTTCAAGCGCTGGTACCCCGCTTCACTTACGAAGCTGATGACGACCTATATCGCGCTGCGCGCCATCGAAAGCGGCGAGGCGGATCTGACGTCGCCGGTCACGCTCAGCGCGCGGGCAGCGGCACAGCCGCCGAGCAAGATGTACTATGGCGAGGGCGCCACCATGACGCTCGACAACGCCATCAAGATTATCATGGTCAAGTCGGCGAACGACGTGGCGATGGCGATCGGGGAGTCGCTTGCCGGCACGGACAGGAACTTCGTGGCTCGCATGAACGCCGAAGCGGAACGGCTGGGCATGACGTCGACCCGCTTCATCAACGCCAACGGCCTGCCGGGCGAAGGACAGTACACGACGGCGCGCGACATGGCCTTGCTGGCGCTCGCGATCAAACGCGATTTCCCGCAGTACTCCGATTATTTCAGCATCGAGGCCATCCAGGCGGGCAACGATATTTATCCCAACTTCAACATGCTGATCGGGCGCTATCCGGGCGCAGACGGCATGAAGACAGGATTCATCTGTTCCTCGGGCTTCAACCAGGTATCGTCGGCAAGCCGTAATGGCCGCTCGGTGGTCGCCGTCGTCTTCGGAGCCGAAAGTCTGGCCGACCGGGCGGAAGAATCCGCGCGGTTGCTGGAGGAGGGGCTAACCGAAGCCATACCGGCCAGCGCGACGCCGATCATGCAATTGCAGCCCTATGGCGAAGGCAACGCCGAGGTGGCCGACCTGCGCCCGCAGATCTGTTCGCCCGAAGCGGCTGCGCAGCGGTCCGAAGGCCGCGACGACAATGGCGAGCTGATCCTGAGTTCGGCGTTCATCCGCCCGCTCGAACGCGAATTGGAGCCGGTGGCCGTTGCGCTGGGTGGAACGGGCGGGCGCGTCGCTGCGATCCAGGTGGATGTACCGATCCCCACGCCGCGGCCGCGTCTGGTCGAGCTTGAGGAGGATTCTGCGCCCATGGAAGCCTCACTTGCCACATCCGCGCCGGAAGGCGAGGCGTCGACCGACGGGCTGCGGCCTTCGCTCGATGTGCCGCTGCCCCTGCCGAGGCCGCGCCCATGAAGCGTCACGACCCCATTCCAGTGACCGTGCTGACCGGCTTTCTGGGCTCGGGCAAGACGACGCTGCTCAACCGCCTGCTGAAGGATCCGCAGCTCACCGATACGGCCGTGATCGTCAACGAATTCGGCGATGTCGGCATCGATCATCTGCTCGTCGAGCAATCGAGCGATGGCGTGATCGAGCTTTCGGAGGGCTGCCTCTGCTGCACGGTGCGCGGGGAACTGGTGGATACGCTGGCGGAACTCGTCGACAGGCTGCAGACGGGTCGCATCGAGCGCCTGCGCCGCATCGTGATCGAAACGACCGGCCTTGCCGACCCGGCGCCGGTGCTGCAGGCGGTCATGGGCCATCCCGTGCTCGCGGACAGCCTGCGGCTCGACGGTGTCATCACGACGCTCGACGCTCTGAATGCGATGGGCACGCTCGACCGGCATGAGGAAGCCGTCAAGCAGGTGGCGGTCGCCGACCGGATCGTGCTGACCAAGACGGATCTGGCCGGTGATGCATCGCTCGATGCGCTGCGGGCGCGCATCGGCGTCCTGAACCCGGGGGCGCCGCTTCTCGATGGCCAGGAAGCGCAAACAGGCTATGCGGCGCTTTTCGATTGCGGGCTCTACGATCCCGAGACCAAGACAGCGGACGTTCAACGCTGGCTGCGCGACGAGGCGATTGCGGCGGCCCATCACCATCACCACCATCATCACGATGTAAACCGCCACGATGCGCGCATCCGTGCATTCACGCTTGTGCATGATGGCCTGGTCGATCGCGATGCCATCGCGATGTTCATCGATCTCCTGCGCTCGGCGCACAGCGAACGTGTGCTGCGCATGAAGGGGATCGTCGGGCTCTCGGACAATCCGGAGCGCCCGCTCGTCATTCACGGCGTTCAGGGCACTTTCCACCCCCCGGCACGTCTGCCGTCATGGCCGGATGCCGATCGCCGCACGCGGCTCGTCGTGATCACGTGCGATCTGGGCGAAGATTTCGTGCGGGACCTTTTTGGTGCTTTTGCCGGGCAGCCCGCCGCGGACCGAGCCGATCGCGTAGCGCTGGAATCAAACCCGCTGGTCGTGCCGGGGCACCGGTTCTAGAAACCGGGTCTCACCCATAGGATAGCATTCAGGTTTTTTCGATGCAGAAGCGGTGGCCGCTCTCGACCGTTTCGGTGGAAATGAGTTTGTTGCCGCTTTCCTGACAGAAGTGCGGGATGTCGATGACCGCCATTGGATCGGTCGTTTCCACGACCACGCGTGTGCCCGACGGCAGCGCGGCTATGCGCTTGCGCGTCTTCAGCACGGGCAAAGGGCATTTCAGGCCTTTGAGGTCGTAGGTGATCGTTTCGCCTGATCCAGACGTCAATTCCGACCCCAAAGCGACCAGCGGGGGCGTTCCGCAACCTGCTGGGCAGGTGCCGGCGGAGGCGCTGCGTAGAGCGACGTCGAGGTGCCAAGCGGATTGGCAGCCGGAACGGGCAGGGCCGTCGTCGAAACCGGCGTTGCCGCGGTCGGTGCGCTTGCCTCGGCAGGCACGGTCGCCGAAGCCGGCTGTGCAGCCTCGGCTGCCACAGGTGCGCTCGCGGCTGCAGGCGCGACGACGGCCGGTGCAGCGACGGCAGGCACGGCCGTTACGGCAGCAGCCGATGCCGCAGTAGCAGAAGTCGGGGTCGACTGATTTGCGGGCAGCAGGCGCGACAGCGCGCCGGAGCGGCCGGGCTTCTGGCCCAACTGTTTCTGAAGCGCTTCCTGGAAGGCCGCCTCGTAGTCCTGAACGTAGGTCTGGTAAGCGACCTGCAGGCTTTCAGGCGTCGACATCGTGGGGCAAGCGGCCGAGGCGTCGAAGACGGCGTTTGGCTCGGTTGGCACCTGGTTGAAGACGTATTCCTTATTGCAGACGTCGACCTTCGGTGGCGTCTTGGTCAGCTCGAAGTGGTCGTAGCCGACCTTCAGCATTTTCCAGAATTCGTAATTCGGATTGTCGCGGTGACGCGCCATGTTTTCCGCGGTCATGCGAAACGGCAGCGCCTGGACCTGGAAGCTCTCCTGACCACCCTTGAACGCTTCGCGCGCAAAGGCATAGATTTCCAGCACCTGTTCGTCCGTCATCGAGTAGCAGCCGGCGGACGAGCAGGCGCCATGCACCATGAGGTTCGTGCCGGTGCGGCCATGGGCGCGATCGAACCGGTTCGGATAGCCGAGGTTGAACGAGAGGTAGTAGCTGGAATTGGGGTTCATCTGGTGGCGGTTGACCGTATAGAACCCTTCCGGCGCCTGGCGATCGCCTTCGGCGCGCTTCGGACCGAGTTCACCCGACCATTTGCAGATTTCGTATTCGGCGATCTTTTCGTAGCGGCCGTTGGCTTTGGCCTTCCACACTTCAAGAACGCTTTCTTCCTTGAAGATGCGCATCATGATCGGGGAGGCCTCGGTCATGTCGTAGGCCTTCATGCGGTTGACGACCTTCGTCGGCAACGGATGTTCGACCTTGTTCGAGACGCTCGAGAGCGTATCGCCGCTGTTGCATGCCGCCAATGTGAGGCACAGCCCCGAAACCACAAGAAGTCGATGCCAGCGCATATTGGCTGCCCACCCTGCCCGAATCGCCATGCGGTCATCCCCGCGGTCACTGATCAAGCGACCTCAATAGGCTGAATACAGTTCATAAATTCTTATCGCAAGCGTTAACCCTTGATTTTGGAGTGCGAAGAAACCGTTAAACTGCTGTGCGGCACCTAGACTTCGATAATCGGCAGGGCTTTACGAAGCGCTGGCCAAACCGGATAGTCGGCAAATGACACAGACTTCTCAAGAACGTCGGCGCCTTACGGTTCTGGGCGCGACAGGATCGATTGGCGCGAGCACGTTGGACGTGGTGCGCCATCTGGGCGGCAAGGATGCCTTCAAGATCGCGGCGCTGACGGGGCGCGACAACATCGAGGTTCTCGCGCGGGAGGCGATCGCGCTCGGCGCCGATTTCGTGGCGACGGCGGATGAGGATCGGTATGGGGCCCTTTGCGCGGCGCTTTCAGGAACGGGCATCGCTTGCGGAGCAGGGGCCGACGCTTTGATTGAAGCCGGCGAGCGTGAGGCGGATATCGTGATGGCGGCGATCGTCGGCGTCGCCGGGCTGGCACCAACGCTGGCAGCCGCAAGACGAGGCGCCGATATCGCGCTTGCCAACAAGGAGTGCCTGGTTTCGGCCGGGCAGGTGTTCAAAGCGGAAATGGCTGCGGGCGGCGGGCGTTTGCTGCCGGTCGACAGCGAGCACAACGCCATTCACCAATGTCTCGCCGCCGGGGGCAACGAGGCCCTCGAACGCATCGTCCTGACGGCCTCGGGCGGGCCTTTCCGCAACCACACGCTCGAACAGATGGCGCAGGTGAGCGCAGATGACGCTGCCGCTCACCCGAATTGGAGCATGGGGCGCAAGATTTCCATCGACAGTGCGTCGATGTTCAACAAAGCGCTCGAAATGATCGAGGCGCAGCACCTATTCGATCTGCGGCCGGATCAGGTGGAAGTGGTCATTCACCCGCAGTCCGTTATCCATTCCATGGTCGGCTATGCGGATGGGTCGATGCTGGCGCAGCTCGGCGCACCGGATATGCGTACGGCGATCGGCTATGCGCTCGCCTATCCCGAGCGGCGGAATCTCCCGGTCGAGCGGCTCGATTTCACGCAATTGTCGCGGCTGGACTTTCAGGTGCCGGACGAAGCGCGCTTCCCGGCGGTCAGGCTTGCGCGCGAAGCGATGGAGCGCGGCGGGCTTGCCGGTGCGGTGCTGAACGGTGCCAAGGAACGCGCGCTCGACGCTTTTCTCGCCAAGGAGATCGGCTTCCTTCAGATGGCGGATGTCGTGGAACGTACGATGGAGCGGATGGCCGATGCAGGCGCCGCAACTGGGATCGACGCCGTTTATGCGGCCGACGCGGAGGCGCGCGTCATCGCAGCTGAAGAGATCCTCGGTTTGCGCCGGGCAGCGTGAACTGACAAAGCGGCTTGAACAGTGCTCAAGCCGCTTTCCTGAATATCAGGCGACGGCGCGCGACAGGGCGCAGCGCGACCAGAGCGATGACAGAGCCGAAACGAGATGATCGATATCGGCATCGCTGTGAAGCGGCGACGGCGTGATGCGCAGCCGCTCGGTCTTCTTCGGCACGGTCGGGTAATTGATCGGCTGAACGTAGATGCCGTAATTGTCGAGCAGCAGGTCGGAGATCCACTTGCACTTGGCCGCATCACCAACCATCACCGGCACGATGTGGCTCGGGTTCGGCATGTAGGGGATGCCCGTCGCATCGAGGCGCGCCCGCACGCGGGCCACACGATCCTGGTGGCGCAGGCGCTCGAACTGGCTCTGCTTCAGGTGCTGGATCGAAGCCAGCGCGCCCGCGGCAAGTGCCGGCGGCAATGCAGTGGTGAAGATGAAGCCGGAGGCGAAAGAGCGTACGAAGTCGCAAAGCGCCGCGGAAGCGGCGATATAGCCGCCCATCACGCCGAACGCTTTGCCAAGCGTGCCTTCAATCACCGTCAGGCGGTCCATCAGGCCTTCGCGCTCGGCAATGCCGCCGCCGCGCGGGCCATAGAGGCCGACGCCGTGCACTTCGTCCAGATAGGTCATGGCGCCGAACTCGTCGGCGACGTCGCAGATCTCCTTGATCGGCGCGATGTCGCCATCCATCGAATAGACGCTTTCGAAGGCAATCAGCTTCGGCGCCTTCGGATCGGCGGCTGCGAGCTTTGCGCGCAGATCGGCAACATCATTGTGCTTCCAGATGACGCGTTCGGCTTTCGAATGACGAATGCCTTCGATCATGGAGGCGTGGTTCAGCGCGTCGGAAAAGACGATGCAGCCGGGGATCTTCGAAGCGAGCGTGCCAAGGGCCGCCCAGTTCGAGACGTAGCCTGAGGTGAAGAGGAGTGCCGCTTCCTTGAGGTGAAGATCGGCGAGTTCCTGCTCGAGCAGCACGTGGTAGTGGTTGGTGCCGGAAATGTTGCGGGTGCCGCCTGCGCCAGCGCCACAGCGGTCGATCGCTTCCTTCATGGCCTCGACCACCTTCGGGTGCTGGCCCATGCCGAGATAGTCGTTCGAGCACCAGACGGTGACGCTCTGCTCGCCATTTTCCGTGTAGCGGGTCGCGTGCGGAAATTCGCCCTTGCGCCGTGCAAGGTCTGCGAACACACGGTAGCGCCCTTCTTCACGAAGGCCGTCCAATGCGTTCTGAAAAAATCCGTCGAAATCCATTTCTTACGCTCCAATGACTTCAATCGTTTTCGGTTTGGAACCGTTCTAAGTCAAGCTTGAACCGGCAAATTCCTAGCCGAATGGCGCCGTCTACAGGCGGAAACTACCCAATTGCGACGACCCGCCGCACGATTGCGCAAGCCTCTATCTCCTACAACGGTTCTAAGGTGCTGCGCGATTGACGGCGACGGGCGAAGGTCGAAGCGTTGTCGCGAGCGACAGGACGAAGGTCCGGTCTTCGCGGCAAGACAAAGGGCCGAGAGCTTGCGCTCCGGCCCCTCGCGTTTTCGGCGTCCCTACAGTTATTTGGCCGAAGCCACTGCCCGCTTGGCCATCACCTTCACCAGATTGGCGCGGTATTCGGATGATCCGTGCAGGTCGGACAGCATGCCGCCTGGATCGACCGAGAGATTGGCAACGGCATCGGGCGCAAAGTTCGCCGACAGAGCCTGGGCTGCTTCATCCCAGTGGAAGACACCGTCTGCGCCGGCCCCGGTGACGCCGACACGCACGGTCGAGCCGGTTTTCGCAACGAAGACGCCGCACATCGCATAGCGCGAGGCAGGATTGCGGAACTTCTCGTAGCCGGAAATCTCGGGCGCCGTGAACGAGACGGCGGTTACGATTTCATCGTCGTCGAGCACCGTTTCCAGAAGGCCCACAAAGAATTCCGAGGCTTTGACGGCCCGCTTGCTGGTGTGGATCGTGGCATCGAGCGCGATCATCGCGGCCGGATAGTCGGCAGCGGGGTCGTTGTTGGCCACCGAACCGCCGATCGTGCCCATATAGCGCACCTGCGGATCGCCGAGCACGCTCGCCATGTGGTGCAGGCCGTAGCAGACCGACTTGATCTCATCTGAATTCTTGATCTCGAAATGGGTGACGGCGCCGCCGATGCGGACTTCGCGGCCATTGACCGTGATGCCCTTCATTTCCTCGACGTGACGCAGATCGACGAGATCGGACGGTGCGGCGAGACGCTGCTTCATGGCCGGCAGAAGCGACATGCCACCCGACAGGAACTTGCCCGATTCGGTGGAACCCACGAGGCTGACGGCTTCTTCGACCGAGCTTGGACGATGGTAATTCGTTTCGTACATTGGATGTCTCCCTGAAGACGAAAGGCAAGGGCTTGCAGGGTTCAGTCGCTGCGGTGCCGCTTGCTCTTCGATCCTCTGCTTTCTGATGGGTGTCAGGCGTTGTGCAGGGCGGCCCAGACCTTTTGCGGAGAGGCCGGCATGCTGAGCCCATTGGTGCCGATTGCGTCCGTGATGGCGTTGATCACCGCCGGCGGCGACCCGATCGCACCGGCCTCGCCGCAGCCCTTGATGCCGAGCGGATTGCCCGGGCATGGCGTCGTCTGGTGCGAGATCTGGAACGACGGCAGATCATCGGCGCGTGGCATGGTGTAGTCCATGTAGCTTGCCGTGATCAGCTGACCGGTCTGCGGATCGTAATGACATCCTTCGAGCAGCGCCTGGCCGATGCCCTGAGCGAGGCCGCCATGGACCTGTCCTTCGACGATCATCGGATTGATGATGTTGCCGAAATCGTCGGCTGCGACAAAGTTGAGGATTTCCGTCTTGCCCGTGTCGGGATCGACTTCGACCTCGCAGATGTAGCAGCCGGCCGGGAAGGTGAAGTTGGACGGGTCGTAGAACGCGCCTTCCTTCAGGCCGGGCTCCATGCCGGACGGCAGATTGTGCGCCGTGTAGGCGGCAAGCGCCATCTGGAACCAGGGCAGGGTCTTGTCGGTACCGGCCACTTTCAGTTCGCCGTTCTCGATGACGATGTCGCCCTCGTCGGCTTCCATCAGATGCGCTGCGATCTTCTTGGCCTTGGCCTCGACCTTGTCGAGCGCCTTGACGATCGCGCTCATGCCGACGGCGCCGGAGCGCGAGCCGTAGGTGCCCATGCCCATCTGCACCTTGTCGGTGTCGCCATGGACGATGTTGACGCTGTCGATGCCGACGCCGAAGCGTTCCGCCACCAGCTGCGCGAAGGTGGTCTCGTGGCCCTGGCCGTGGCTGTGCGAGCCGGTCAGGATTTCGATCGTGCCGACCGCGTTGACGCGCACTTCAGCCGACTCCCAGAGACCGACGCCGGCGCCGAGCGAACCGACCGCTGCCGACGGCGCAATGCCGCAAGCCTCGATATAGCAGCTCATGCCGATGCCGCGCTTCTTGCCGCGGCTTTCGGACTCGGCGCGACGTGAAGCGAAGCCTGCATAGTCGATCGCCTGCATTGCGGCGTTCAGCGATGCTTCGAAATCTCCCGTGTCGTAGGTCATGATGACCGGCGTCTGGTGCGGGAAGGAACGGATGAAGTTCTTGCGGCGAAGCTCGGGCGGCGAGACGCCCAGCTGGCGCGCTGCCGTCTCCATCATGCGTTCCATCACGTAGGTCGCTTCCGGGCGACCTGCGCCACGGTACGCATCGACTGGCGTCGTGTTGGTGTAGATCGCCTTCACATTCGCGTGGATCGCCGGGATGTTGTACTGGCCCGACAGCAGCGTCGCGTAGAGATAGGTGGGCGTCGCCGAGGAGAAGAGCGACATGTAGGCGCCGAGATTGGCCTTCGTCTCGACCTTGAGGCCGAGAATGTGGTGGTCGGCGTCAAAGGCCATTTCCGCATGGGTGACATGGTCGCGGCCATGGGCGTCGGTCAGGAAGGCTTCGGTGCGGTCGCAGTTCCACTTGACCGGGACGCCGGTGCGCTTGGATGCCCAGAGGCAGACGATCTCTTCCGGATAGATGTAGATCTTCGAGCCGAAGCCACCGCCGACATCCGGTGCGATGACGCGCAGCTTGTTTTCCGGTGCGACGTTGTAGAACGCGCTCATGACCAGGCGGGCGACGTGCGGGTTCTGCGACGTCGTCCAGCAGGTGTAGTGATCTTCCGCCGCGTCGTAGACGCCAAGCGCTGCGCGCGGCTCCATCGCGTTCGGCACGAGGCGGTTGTTGACGATGTCCATCTTGACGACATGCGCCGCCTTGGAGAACGCGTCGGCGGTCGCCTGCTCGTCGCCGAGCACCCAATCGAAGATCAGGTTGTTCTTGGCCTCGGGGTGGATCTGCGGCGCGCCCTCGGCGAGGGCATCTTCAACGCCGGTCACCACCGGCAGCTCTTCATATTCCACATTGACGAGGTCGGCAGCGTCGCGGGCCTGGGCACGGGTGTCGGCCACCACGATCGCGACGGCATCGCCCACGTAACGGACGGTGTCCTGCGCCAGCGGGCGCCATGCGCCCATGTTCATCGGCGAGCCGTCCTTGGAGTGGACCATCCAGCCGCAGATCAGATTGCCGATCCCGTCTTCCGTCAGCTGCTTGCCGTTGAGAATGCCGATCACGCCCGGCATCGCCTCGGCTTCGCTCGTGTCGATGTTGACGATCTTGGCGTGGGCATAGGGCGAACGCACGAAAACGGCGTGCTTCATGCCGGGAACGACCATGTCGTCCGTATAGCGGCCCTTGCCTGTGATAAAACGCTTGTCTTCCTTGCGCAGAACGCTCGCGCCAATACCTTCGATACCCATCAATTCCTCCTCAATATCCGGGGGCCGGAGACCGGCCTGTTCCTCCGAGAAGGCGCCGGCGAAGCTTGCTTGAGGCGCGCCATCGGCGCTGCCCAAAAGCCTGGCCCGCGCCGCTGATCTTATTCCGCGGCCTGGCGCTGCTCCTGCGCACCGGCGGCGGCCAGAACTGCTTTCACGATGTTGTGATAGCCGGTGCAGCGGCAGATGTTGCCCTCAAGCTCATGGCGGACGGTCTGCTCGTCGAGGTCGGAGCCATGGCGATTGACGATGTCGATCGAGGCCATGATCATGCCTGGCGTACAGAAGCCGCACTGCAGGCCATGATGCTGCTTGAATGCAGCCTGCATCGGATGCAGTTCGCCACCCGTGGCAATGCCTTCGATGGTGACGATGTCGGTGCCCTCGGCCTGTGCCGCAAGGATCGTGCAGGCCTTTACCGCCTGGCCGTTCATGTGGATGGTGCAGGCCCCGCACTGGGTCGTGTCGCAACCGACATGCGTGCCGGTCAGGCCGAGATTCTCACGAAGGAAATGAACGAGAAGGGTGCGTCCCTCGACCTCGCCTGAGACCTGACGGCCATTCACCTTCATCGCAACTTTGGTCATTCGGGTTCCTCCCCTTGAACTCGCTGTCATTCATCGACCGAACGTCAGGCGCCTTCAACATCTATCCTGCAGACGACGCCCCGGAGCGATAGTTTGCGCGGAAGGGATCGTTATGCAAGGTCGACGGCGGATCATGATCGTCGGTGACCTTCTCTTCCTCCCGCACAATCCGGCCCCATCAGCCATCGTGCATGAGCGTGGCGAACAATGGCACGGCTTGAAGAAAAGGACATTGTACTTTGGATGGTCCGCCATGCGCGGCGCTGCGCTTGATCCACGTGCTCTCCCTGGAGAATAGTGGTGGTGGGAAGAGGCGAGAGGCAATGGCCGGATGACCTGCCATATCACGACCTATGCGTGCGGCATCGTTGCGATCCACGGCAGCGGTCTCGGGCTTGATGAATTCGCGGGAACGCTTGCCGTCCAGGCGAAGGTTGCCGGTGCCGAACTCGCTTCGCTCTTTTTCTCCCAAGATGCCATCGATGCGCACCAGATCGCAGCGAACATGGCCGAGCACGCGCCGGGCCTACGTTATGTGGGCTGCTCGACAGCAGGCGAAATTACCCCCGACGGGTACGGCGAAGGGTCGATCATCGCCATGCTGTTTCCCTCCGATAAGTTCAGCGCTTCCGCCTGCTTGATCCGCGACATTTCCACCGCGCGCATGGAAAGCGTGGTCAAGGATGTGCGGGAACTGCGCCGCAGCTTCGAGCCCCAGCGGTTCGCCGGCGGCCGCACCTTCGGGGTCGTCCTGATCGATGGGCTGTCGCGCGCCGAAGAAGCGGTGACATCAGCGCTTTACTGGAGCCTCGACGAGATCCCGTTGGTGGGCGGTTCGGCCGGCGACAATCTGCGCTTTGAGAAAACGACGCTCATTCACAACGGCAATGTGGTGTCCGACTGCGCGATCCTGATGCTGGTGCACAGCGCAGTGCCGTTCGATGTCTTCAAGACGGAGAACTTCAATCCCACGAGCCGGAAGCTCGTCGTCACCGCGTCCGATCCGGATACGCGCACCGTCCATGAGATCAATGCCGAGCCGGCTGCAGCGGCCTATGCCCAGGCCATCGGTCTCGATGCGGGGTCGCTGACGCCGATGAGCTTTGCGTCCTATCCTCTCGTCGTGCGGGTCGGCGGAGAGTATTTCTGTCGCTCGATCCAGAAGGCAAACGAAGACGGGTCGCTGACGTTCTTCTGTGCGATTGACAACGGGATCGTTCTGACACTCGCCGAGCCCATGGGCATGGTGGAATCCACGCGGGCAAAATTGCACGACGTGGCGGCGGGGCTCGGCGGGATCGATGTCGTGCTCGGCTTCGATTGCGTCCTGCGGCGTCTCGACGCGCAGAACCGGCAAAGTCTCGCCGCGATCTCGTCGCTCTATCGTGAGAACAACATCATCGGCTTTGGAACTTACGGCGAGCAATACCGGTCGATGCACCTCAACCAGACGTTCACGGGGATCGCCTTTGCGGCGAGCTCGACGGCATCGGAGTGAAGCGGATGCGCGATACGCTCGGGATTGATGACGTCGAGAAGCTACGCAAGATCAACATGGCCCTCATCGAGCGCGTCGAGCGGTCCATGGATCAGCAGGGCAATGCCTTTTCACTGTTTCAAACGGCGATCGGTCTTGAAGCGCAGGTGCGGCAGCGCACCGATGAACTGACGAGCGCATTGCGACGGATCGAACAGACCAACCGCGCTCTGAACGCCGCCAAGGAAGCGGCCGAAGCGGCCAATATTTCCAAGACGCGCTTCATTGCCGCCGCGAGCCATGACGTGTTGCAGCCTCTCAATGCCGCGCATCTGTCCATTTCCGCGCTGGCAGACCTGCAAACGAGCGATCAGGGCAAGAAGCTTGCCCGACAGGTCGAGCAATCGCTCGACACCATGAACGAACTTTTGCGCACGCTGCTCGATATCGCCAAACTCGACAGCGGCGTGATGAAGCCGGACATCGTGAACCTGCCGCTCGACGCGCTGCTCGGCAGCCTGAGCAGCGACTTTCAGCAGATCGCCGCCGCCAAGGGCCTGCATATCCGCTTTCGTCCGACCGATGCGATCGTGCGTTCGGACCGCGGAATGCTGCGTCGGGTGCTGCAGAACATCATTTCCAACGCCATCCACTATACCAGCCGGGGCGGGGTGCTGATCGGTGCCCGCAAGCGCGGGGCTTTGCTGCGCATCGACATCGTCGATACCGGCATTGGGATCGCCGAGGACCAATACGAGGCGATCTTCGAGGAGTTCCATCGCGGCACGATGCCGGCGGGCGGTGATCTCGGCGGTACGCCGGGGCTTGGGCTGGGACTGTCGATCGTGCAGCGCATGGTGTCGGCACTCGGTCACCACATCACCTTCACCTCGCGGCCTGGCCACGGCACGGCGTTTCACCTTTACGTGCCGTTCGGCCAGCCCGATCTCGTGCGCGGACAGACCCGCGAGTATGCGCCAAGGCTGCCGATCTCCAACCATCTCTTCGGCGCCAATGTGCTTCTGATCGAGAACGACCGCTCGGTCATGGAAGCGATGCTGACCCTTCTGGAAAGCTGGCACTGTTCCGTCAGGATCGCGAGCCACAGCAGCGAGGCGATCGGGCTGCTTGCCGATCCGGCCTGGCGGCCGGACATCGTGATTGCCGACCAGCATCTGGACCACGGAGACCTGGGCTCCGTCACCATCGAACACATCCGCTATTATCTTCGCCGGCAGCTGCCGGCTCTCATCGTGACCGCCGACCCTTCGGCCGGCCTCGAGGCGCGCTGTAAGACCCGAGAGATCGAGGTCATGTACAAACCGCTGAAACCAGCCGAGTTCCGTGCCCTGGTCGAGCATCTGCTTGCGGCGGGAAGAGCGGAGTGAGCGTGGTCTGGCGAGGTAAGTTCAGGAATTATCCCGCGCGAACGCGTTCAGGTCGGCGATATCGAGTTTCGTCATCTCGATGACGGCCTGGGTGCGGCTGTACACGTTCAGCTTTCGCAGGATCTCGGAGACATGGGCCTTGATTGTGGTTTCGCCCACGCCGAGTTCGTAGGCGATCTGCTTGTTCAAAAGCCCCTCGCGGAGCATTTGAAGCACGCGCAATTGCTGAGGTGTCAGCGTTGCGACCCTGCTGATCATGGCCTTGCGCCCGCTGTTGTCCACATGATCGCTCGGAGGTTCGTAAAACTCCGGTACGTAGACTGCACCCGCCATCACGCGCTGAACAGCGATGGTCAGTTCCTGTTTGCGTACGGATTTCGGGATGTAACCGGCAGCGCCGTAGGACAGCGCTTCGGAGATGATCCGCGAATCCTCGTGGCCCGAAATGACCACCACCGGGACACGCGGAAACTGGGAACGGATGGCGAGCAGTCCTTCGAAGCCGGTCACGCCCGGGATGGCCAGGTCGAGCAGAACGAGGTCGAACGTCTTGTGCTCGTTGAGGATCGTCAGCGCACTTTGGAAATCCGCAGCGTCCACGGTCTGTATTTCCGGCCCCGCCAGAGCAAGAGCGCTGGTGAGTGCTTCTCGAAAGAGCGGATGATCGTCGACAATCAGAAAGCGTGGCATCCAGACCCCTTAAATCGGCTCGGCGCATTCGTCACGTATAAAATTCGGAATTTATACTTTACGGCTCTTGGAACGTTTACCTTGTCAAAACTGTTTCGGAACCCAGTTATCGAATCCGGGCTGGTTGGAATACGTTGCGACTGAACAAATTTTTTGCATCTGCGAAGTAGCCTTCACGGCATGTTACAGTGAAAGCGAAAATGTTGCAGGTGCGGACGCAACCATCCCTCTGAAATCCCATTGTGTTTCCTAAATTACCCGATAACGCTGCTGCCGATTGGTGCGGCGCACAAAAGTCGCGTTCGGAGTGGTGTGATGTCTTTGACTGAGATTTATTGGCGGGCCCTGCGTTACCTTGGGCACCAGCGCACGGGCGTTCTGTTCGTCTGCGCGGCCAATATCGTTCTGGCGGTGGTAACGATTGCCGAGCCCATTCTTTTCGGCCGCGTCATCGATGCCATCGCCGAAAAGCAGGGCATCTTCGCCACGCTTGGCCTTTGGGCCGGTTTCGGCGTCTTCAACATCATCGCTTTCGTCATCGTCGCCCGCAGCGCCGACCGCCTGGCCCATCAGCGCCGGGTTCAAGTTCTCGGCGATTCCTTCGAGCGGGTTATCCGCATGCCGCTGTCCTGGCATCATGAGAAGGGCACATCGAACGCTTTGCACACCATGCTGCGCGCGGTCGACACGCTGTTCGGCCTGTGGCTCGAGTTCATGCGCACGCATTTGACGACGGCGGTCGCGCTCGTCCTCCTGGTGCCGACTGCGCTCGTCATGGATCTGCGCCTCACGATGGTGCTGTTCGTTCTCGGCGCATTGTATTTCATGATCGGCCGCTTCGTCATGAAGCGCACCAAGGAAGGTCAGGCGGCTGTCGAGCGCTATCATCATGACGTCTTTGGCCATGTGAGCGATTGCATCTCGAACGTTTCCGTTCTGCAGAGCTACAACCGCATGGACAGCGAAGTGCGCCAGCTGCGCATCCACACGTCCCGCCTGATCAACGCACAGTTCCCCGTTCTTGACTGGTGGGCGCTTGCCAGCGGCTTGCATCGCATGGCGTCGACGATCTCCATGATCGTCATCCTCCTGATCGGAGCCATGTTGGTGTCTGCAGGCGAATTGCGTGTCGGCGACGTGGTGGCTTTTGTTGGCTTCGCCAATCTCTTGATCGGTCGTCTCGACCAGATCATGCAGTTCGTGAACCAGGTGTTCGAGGCACGAGCCAAGCTCGTCGATTTCTATGCACTCGAAGATGCCGCTCCGGCGCTGGACGAGGCAGAGCAGGGCCGGGACATTGGTCGTGTCGAGGGCCATGTGCGCTTCGAGAACGTTTCGTTCTCGTTCCCAAATTCCGGCCATGGCATTTTCGATCTGTCGTTCGAAATTCCTGCCGGCAAGACGGTTGCGATCGTCGGCCCAACGGGTGCCGGCAAGACGACGCTGATCAACATGCTTCAGCGGGTCAACGATCCGGCAGAAGGCCGCATTTTCATCGACGGCATTGATGTGCGGACGGCAACGCGCCGTTCGCTGCGCGATAACATCGCCACCGTTTTTCAAGATGCCGGGCTGCTCAACCGCTCAATTGAGGAAAACATTCGCCTCGGTCGGTCGGAAGCCGGTGATGACGAGGTTCTGCGAGCTGCACAGGCGGCGGCGGCCGATGGTTTCATCCATGGCAAGGCTCAAGGCTTTGCGACGCTGGTCGGCGAGCGCGGCGGGCAGCTTTCCGGTGGTGAGCGCCAGCGTATCGCCATTGCCCGGGCCGTGCTGAAGGATGCGCCGATCCTCGTTCTCGATGAGGCAACCAGCGCGCTCGACGTCGAAACGGAACAGCGCGTCAAGGAAGCGATCGACGAGCTGCGGCGCGACCGCACGACGTTCATCATCGCGCACCGTCTGTCGACGGTGAAGGACGCCGACTTCGTGATGTTCCTCGACCAGGGGCGTCTCGTGGAAGCTGGATCGTTTGGCGAACTCGCTGCATCGAGCGGACGCTTTGCAGCGCTGCTTCGCGCCGGTGGGCTGTTGACCGACGACGAAGTACGCCGCGTCAGCCACCTGGCGGCTGCCGCTTGACCGACTGCGATTTCGCGATCTCACAGTTCCTTGTCGCCCGTCACGATCAGGCGGGCGACAATCCCAATTCCGGCCAGCGCTGCAGATAGATCCGGAACCAGGGCGTGATTGTCTCCGGGTTCAATCGGGCTTCGTGCTGCAGCTCGTCGATTTTCACCCAGCGCACCTCGTCGACTTCTGTCGGATCGAACGGGATAACGGCGTCGGGATCTTCGACAGTGCCTTCGAACACGTGAACCCGCTCGTGCTCCGTCAGCCCTCGACCGACATCGGCCCTGTATTCGATCACCGCGCGCGGCTCGAGATCGATTTCCAGGCCAAGCTCTTCCCACAACCGGCGGGTCGCGCAGGCTGAAGGGTCTTCCTCCCAATCTGGATGGGTGCAGCAGGTGTTCGCCCACTGGCCCGGGCTATGATACTTGCCGCCGGCGCGCCGCTGGACGAGCAGCCGGTTCCCACTGAAGACGAAAGCCGAGATCGCCAGATGCTTGATGCCGCGCCGATGCGCATCGAGCTTCTCGACAGGATAGAGCGCGCCATCATCGTCGATCGCAGCGATGATCCGGTCGTCACCACAGCGGGTCGTGTCTGGGGAGCGCATCAACGGCAAAGGCATATGCTCTCCCCTCTGTTCATGGCGGCTGCGCGCCTTGCTTTAGGCGACAGCGCGCGACAAGGCGCAGTGTGACCAGAGATCGCTCAGTGCATGTAGCATTTCAGCCATCGCCCCATCGTCATGCACCGGGGACGGCGTGATGCGCAAGCGCTCCGTCTTCTTCGGCACGGTCGGGTAATTGATCGGCTGAACGTAGATGCCGTAATTGTCGAGCAAAAGGTCCGACAGCCACTTGCACTTTGTCGGATCGCCGACCATCACCGGGACGATGTGGCTCGGGTTCGGCATGTAAGGCACGCCGATCGCGTCCAGTCCCTGGCGGAACTTCGCCACGCGATCCTGGTGGCGCAGGCGCTCGAACTGGCTCTGCTTCAGGTGCTGGATCGAGGCCAGCGCGCCTGCGGCAAGCGCCGGCGGCAGTGCGGTGGTGAAGATGAAGCCGGAGGCGAAAGAGCGCACGAAGTCGCAAAGCGCGGTGGAAGCGGCGATGTAGCCACCCATCACGCCGAACGCCTTGCCGAGCGTGCCTTCGATCACCGTCAGGCGGTCCATCAGGCCTTCGCGCTCGGCAATGCCGCCGCCGCGCGGGCCGTAGAGGCCGACGCCGTGCACTTCGTCGAGATAGGTCATGGCGCCGAACTCATCGGCGACGTCACAGATCTCCTTGATCGGCGCGATGTCGCCATCCATCGAATAGACGCTCTCGAAGGCAATCAGCTTCGGCGCCTTCGGATCGGCAGCTGCGAGCTTCGCACGCAGATCGGCAACGTCATTGTGCTTCCAGATGACGCGCTCGGCTTTCGAGTGGCGGATGCCTTCGATCATGGACGCGTGGTTCAGCGCATCGGAAAAGACGATGCAGCCAGGGATTTTCGAAGCGAGTGTTCCGAGGGCCGCCCAGTTCGAGACGTAACCCGAGGTGAAGAGGAGTGCAGCTTCCTTGCCGTGCAGATCGGCGAGCTCCTGCTCGAGCAGCACGTGGTAGTGGTTGGTGCCGGAAATGTTGCGGGTGCCGCCGGCGCCTGCGCCACAGCGGTCGATCGCTTCCTTCATGGCCTCGACCACTTTCGGGTGCTGGCCCATACCGAGATAGTCGTTCGAGCACCAGACGGTGACGCTCTGCTCGCCATTTTCCGTGAAGCGGGTCGCGTGCGGGAATGATCCATTCCGACGTTCGATGTCGGCAAAAACGCGGTAATTGCCTTCTTTGCGGAGGTCCTCCAATTGGCCTGCAAAGAAACTTTCGAAATCCATCATCGCGTTTTCCTCCCCCTACTCGACATGAACTTTAGCGGGTGCGACGGGCGCTTTCGCGCCAAGTTGTGTCGCCCCGACCCCAGACCGGCTCCAGTTCCAGATCGCGTCCACCGGCAGCGGCAGGACGAGGAACCAATGCTCGACAACGGCAAGAACCAGAAGCGTCAGAAGCAGCGTCAGGCCGGCGATTTGCGCGGCATCACTTGCGTCGATGAGGGCTAGGCCCATCGCTGTGGCGATGACTGTCGAGATGGTAATCGAAACCGGAAAGAAAGCGTTCATCGAACGCTTTCGTAAGAAGCTTTTCAGATAGGCAAGATGCGGCGGCAAAAGGCTTTCGCCAAGATTGCGCACCCCGAAATGCAGGTTGAGCTTGGCGCTGGCGCGCATGCCCCACAGGATCATGAAGGTCCAGAAACCCACCTGGTTTTCCGCACTCCAAGTCAACAAGGCGATGACGATCGCCGCCGCGACGATCAACAGTTCGTGCCAGATGATCGCGCCGATGGCGTGCCCCATATGGGCGAGCCCGCTGCAATGGGCGTGGCAGGGTCGCGTCCGCGTCCCCGTCACGAAGCCCATGAGGAAACTCATCTCGATGAAGGCCCAGATGGCCAGTGCGCTGGTGAAAGCGCCATAGACCGCCGAAACGCCCGCTTGCGTTCCGGTCCAGGCGAGACCGACGAGACCCGCAACCAACATCACCGTCGCCCCGGCCATACTGAAACCGTATGTGCGCCGGGGTAGCCCATCCAGGAAAAGGATCGCTCCTGTGGCGAACCACCAGAGGAACAGGGCGTAGGCGATGGGTGCGAGATAAGCGCTCACGGCTTTTTGCTTACCAGACCGGCTGGAGGCGGCTTGCCTCCGGCAGTGCATTTTCCTTCACCGGCAAAGCGTAGAGGCGGACGAAGATCGCCCCCGCGCGTGCAATCAGCATGGCGCGCGAAGCTTTCGCCCTCACGCCCTGCTTGCCGTTGAGGTCGTTCAGCTTGGCGTTGATGACGCTGAGCTTTTCCAGGCCGCGCGCGAATTTCGGATTGTCGATGTCGAGCACCAGCGGGAACACCTGGCGGGTGATCTCGCTCGTCAGGTGGAAGACGCGGTAGTCGTACTCGACCGGATCGATGCCGAGCGCCTTGTGGAACTCCGGGCGTGCCTGATCGCGGACATACATCGTGGCGAATACTGCGAGCAGGAAAAAGCGCACCCAGAGCTTGTTGGTGCCGACCAGATAATCGGGATTGGCCCGCATCAGCAAAGCGAAGGCTTCACCGTGCCGGAACTCGTCGTTGCACCACTTCTCGAACCATTTGAAGATCGGGTGGAAGCGGCGCTCCGGGTGACGCTCGAGGTGCCTGTAGATGGTGATGTAGCGCGCGTAACCGATCTTTTCTGACAGGTAGGTGGCGTAGAAGATGAATTTCGGCCGGAAGAAGGTGTATTTCTTCGCCTTCGTCAGGAAGCCGAGATTGACGCCGATGCCGAATTCCTTGAGCGCATCGTTGATGAACCCGGCATGGCGGGCCTCGTCGCGGCTCATCAGGCCGAACAGCTTGACGATGTCCGGGTTCTGACCGCGCTTCTTCATCTCCTTGTAGAGCACGCAGCCAGAAAATTCCGCCGTCAGCGAAGAGACGAGAAAGTCTACGAATTCGTTTCGCAAGCCTTCCGGCAGCGCTTCGAAATCGATCTTGTCCCAGTTCTCGTCGCGCTTGAAATGGCCCTTGTTGGGATCGGCTTCCATTTCGGCGATGAGGGCATCCCACTCGCGGCGCACGGGCTCGACATTGGTGCGGTCGAGCTCCGCGAAATCGGTGGTGTAGAAGCGCGGCGAGAGCATGGTGGTTTCGGTCGCCATGCCCGTCGTGTCGCGCGACTGGAGAGAGAGTGTTTCGATGGTCATAGCCGTTCTCCCGACGAGAAGCTGAATTCCAAGAGTTCCATAAATTCGAAGTCGCCGGTCATGCGCACCCAAAGCTTCTCCGGGGAGGATGCCTTGGTCACCGTTGCCATGCGGTTGAAGATGGCCTTTTCACCATAGGGCACGGCGATCTCCGGGCCGTGGACATGCACGCTGTCGCCTGGCTCTATTTCGATGTCACCGGACAGTTCCATGTGCGCGTGCAGGCTTTCGAAGGTGTGGCACACCTCGATGCGGCAGGGCAGGTCGATCCGGGTGCGCGTGAGCGTGAGCTTTTCCATCATCATGGTCGTTCTCCCTGAGAAGTGGTCGGCAGTGCCGCGGCAAGTTTCCGGTCGTCCAGGAAGCGCTCGAAGGCGGCCCGGTTGGTTTGGCCGAAGGCATCCAGAGCAACGAGCCGGCCGGTTGCCGGATCGGAGAGGAGCACATGGCCGTCCTGCGTGCGCTCAAGCGCGAAGGGGAGGTCGTCAGAGATGTCGCGGCGTTTGCGCTCGTTGGCAAGCCCGCGCATCGTGGCGCGCAGGAAGCCGCCTTCGCCGGGCTTTACGCGCTGCAGCACATGGCCGGTGCGGGCATCGATCACATCAACAGCGCCGTTGGAGCGATCCGCAAAAGAAAGCTGTACCGCGGCGACCGTGTGGGCCGGCCGATCGATTGCGCCCAGGCCGAACCCGCCGACCGCAGCGAAGCCGATCGACAACACCATAACCGCGACCATCCAGGCGAGCGGGCTCGCATAGATGCGCTGCTGGCCGGGCTTTGACATGATGTTGATCGGCGCCATCAGATTATCCCCTTGCCGGTGCGGGCTGCGCTACCTGTTGGGCAGGCCGCTCTACGTTCGAGACAACGGTAAAGCGCGGCTGAACCTGGCCGGCGTCGGCGGCCAGCGCACGGGCAACGTGCTTGGCCACGACATCCGCATCTGCAACGGCACGCAGCATCGGCTGGGGATCGCGCAGCGACAACGGGCGCACATGCGGCCAGAGGAGGAGCCAGGCGATCCGATCCGGACGCGCGACCTTCAAAGCGATATTGCCTGCGCCGGATTTCGTCAGTGGCCGCACAGCGGCACTCTCGATGCGCGCGAAGGGAATGTTGAGCGTGACGGGAAGCGCGAGGCCCGAGCGGATCAGCAGGCGCTTGCTCGTCAGTGTGTAGATCGTGGTCCGCGCATAGGCATAGCCGAGACCGAGCAGGATGCCGATGCCGGCGAGCGCCACCGGCACCATCCAGGCGGCATGGACCAGGGCGGCGGTGACGCCAAGGCCATCATAGAGTGCCGTCACGAAGCGCCATGAAAGCAGCAGCCCGAAGTAGATCGCCACGGCGCGCAGGTGAAAGGCATCCCTTGAAAGCGCGCGCCAGTCCGGCGAGCCCTGCCAAAGAAGGGCCTCGTTCTGGGGTAAGGCTTCGGGCAGGCCGGGGGCGTGGTCGAACGCGAAATCGTCGTGGGAGACAGCGCTCATATCAGGGGCTCCAGACGCTCGGGTATCGCGTAGAGATGGCCTCCCGCGAAATACGCCATGATCTTGTCTTCCTCGAGCAGCGTGATCCGGTCCATTGCTTTGAGACCCGGCACGTCTGCGAATTGGGCAGATGTCAGCGACTTCACGTCGACCTGCGTTTTCTTGATGCGGGCGAGATTGTGCGGGACGAGCACGTGGCGCCCGCCCGTCAGTTCCACCTCGAGATAGCGGACCATGTGCTCGGCCCGATCGACCCAGAGATCGGTGACGGTGGCCGCCTGTCGGCGGTCAACGGCTATCACCGGGAGGCCACGGGGATCGAAATCCCCCATCGCGATCATGAAATGGGTGTCGCTCGACCAAGGCACGATGCGCAGGCGGCCATCATGCGTCATGTCGGGGCGATCATCACGCTCCGCCCAGGCGGCCGGACCGACGCCGTCGACGAGAGGATTGCCGGTTGGCGTCAACGGTGCGCCGGGCCATGGCGCTAGTCGGGCAGCGGCGATCGGGCGGTTGTCACGCTTGTTGTTGGGCACGGTGTAGGGGCCGGCCCCGTGGGGGCGGAAGAAGGTCTTCGGCTCCGCCATCAACAATTCGTTTGGTCGATGAATCTCGCCGGTGGGATCACGCTCGAGCGGATAGCCCTCGCGACGATCTTCGCGACGGATGTAGAAGACGAGGCCGGCGAAGAAGAGCCAGAAGGCGTAAAGCGCCAGCTGAGCAACGTCCATGTAGCCTGTGATTGCGCCGATTTCCATTGCCGTGTCCTTCCTCAAGCCCCGAGCTAGTTGGGGAATTCCATTATGCCGAAGCGTTCGCGCGGTGTGCCGGTCCGTGGCCCCGGGTATCGGGCAAGCGGGCCGATCGCGATGAGCGTGGCGAAGAGCAGTCCAATTTCGATGTGGTAGACGACTCCGTAGCCGGCCGAGACCTGGTCGAAGACCGAGCCTTGCGCGGCAAGGTGCATGACGCCGTCGCGGATAAGGCCGCCGGCGGCGATTCCGAGCCCCATGGAGGTGGCCTGCACCGCGCCCCAAGCGCCAAGCGCAATACCACTGTCGCCATTGTCGGAAAGGTCCATGGCAGCGGTCAGCATGCTGACCGCAAAAAGGCCACCACCGAGCCCGATCAATGCCGTGCCGAGACGGAAGATCAGGGCGGATTCCAGCGGTGCCGCGATGATGACGAGCGAGAAGGCCGGAACACCGACCAGCGCGCCGATGGCCGCGAGGCGATAGGCGTTGAAGCCCGATGACAAAAGACGCGCAGCGATGGCGAGACCGACCAGCGTACCGGTTGCGAGAATGGCCGTGAGCATCGTCGTGGCGCCGACCGGCAAGGCCAGCACCTGCCCGCCATAGGGCTCGAGCAGCACATCCTGCATGGAAAATGCAACCGTTCCCAATGCCAGCGCGGCGAGAAGTCGTCCCGAGCGTCCAGACGCCATGTACGACGCCCAGGCTTCGGCAAAGGCCGGGCGCGGGCGGTCATGGCGGGTGCGTGCCGGATCACGGCCCTCCTGCTTCCAGAGGGCGATCACGTTCAGCGCCATCGTGACCATCGCGGCGCCCTGCACGACTTGGATCAGCCGGAGATGCGAATAGTCGGCGAGCAGGGCGGAGAAGACGATCGCGGAGATGAGCATGCCGACCAAGAGGAAAACATAAAGCAGCGCGACGACCCGCGGCCGGTTTTTCGGTTCTGCGAGATCGCAGGCAAGTGCGAGGCCTGCGGTCTGCGTCATGTGCATGCCGGCGCCCACCAGCAGGAACGCGAGCGCGGCGCCGATTTGCCCGCCCAGCGGCCCGTAGTGGCCATCACCCGAAAGCAGCAGGAGCGCGAAAGGCATGATGGCCAGGCCGCCGAACTGAAGCAGCGTGCCCATCCAGATGAAGGGAACCCGGCGCCAGCCGAGATAGGAGCGATAGGTATCGGAGCGGTGGCCCATGAGCGCACGAAGGGGCGCGGCCACGATCGGCAGCGCCACCATGAGCGCAACCAACGCCGCCGGCACGTTGAGCTCGACGATCATGACGCGGTTCAAGGTGCCGGTCAGCAGCACCATGGCCATGCCGACGGAAACCTGAAAAAGCGAAAGGCGAAGCAGGCGTGCAAGCGGCAGCCCGGGGCTCGCGGCATCGGCAAACGGTAGGAAGCGCGTTCCCACCGAGCGCCAAAGCAACGCCATGCCCGTTTTCTGGCTGCGCGCAGTGCTCATCGCCGCATCAACTCCAGAAGTTCGGAGGTGTAGAAGCCATGGCTGATGCGGTGGCGGCCATAGGCCTGCCAGTCGATCAGCGCCGGTGCGCCGGCGATCTGTGCGACGATGGCTTCCGGCGACGTCGGCGTGACGGAAGGCGCACGGTTGCGCCTGGGAAACAGCCGGCCGGTCAGGTGCATCGCGGCGAGCAGCGGCGTGCGCGGCACATAGGTGAAGAGCAGTGTGTGGCGTGTGCGGGCGCCGAGCCCTGCCAGTGCCTCCACGGCATCCGGCGTGCTGTAGTGAATGAGCGAATCCATCGCCACCACGGCGTCGAACGGACCGAGCCCGCTGTCCAGCATGTCGCCATGACGGAACTCGATTGCGCCGTCACGACAATCGGCCGGAAGGTTCTCTTGCGCGTAGGCGATCGTTTCGGGCGAAAGGTCGACGCCGACCACGCTTGCACCGCGCCGCGCCAGAGCGATGCTGATTGCGCCGGTGCCGCAGCCTGCATCCAGGATGCGCCAGCCCTGCAAGTCGGAAGGCAGGCGCGAGAGGATCGTCTCCCGCATCTGGCTGCGGCCTTCGCGCACGCTGTCGCGAATGCGGCCAAGCGGCGAGCCCCCGGCGAAACGCTTCCAGGCTTCGAGCGCGGTCGAGTCGAAATAGGTGCGGACCTCGTCGCGCCGGGCTTTGTAGGTCGGGCTCTCCATCACTCGAACCCCAGGAAATCGAAGATGTCCCGATCCTTCATCGGCTGCGCATCGAATTCCCGATTGTCGGAAAGCAGCGTGCGGGCGAGCGCCATGTATTCGGCGCGGGCGCGCTCCACTTCCGGCGTCAGGTCCATTTCGAACAGCGTCGACTTCTTCAGTCGCGAGCGTCTGACCGCGTCGAGATCCGGGATGTGCGCGAGCCGTTCCAGGCCGACGGCCGCGTTGAAACGATCGATCTCGTCGGTCGCGTGGGATCGGTTGGCAATCACGCCTCCCAGACGCACATTGTAGTTCTTGGACTTGGCTTTGATCGCCGCGATGATGCGGTTCATCGCGAATATGGAGTCGAAGTCGTTGGCGGCCACGACAAGCGCGCGTTCCGCATGTTGCAGAGGCGATGCAAAGCCGCCGCAGACGACGTCGCCGAGAACGTCGAAGATGACGATGTCGGTGTTTTCCAGGAGATGATGCTCTTTCAGGAGCTTCACCGTCTGGCCCACCACATAGCCGCCGCAGCCCGTGCCGGCTGGCGGTCCGCCGGCCTCGATGCAGCGCACGCCGTTGTAGCCTTCGAAGACGAAGTCTTCCGGCCGCAATTCCTCGGTGTGAAAATTTACCTCTTCCAGGATGTCGATGACGGTCGGGATCAGCGACTTCGTGAGGGTGAACGTCGAATCGTGCTTGGGATCGCAACCGATCTGCAGAACGCGCTTGCCGAGCAGCGAAAACGCCACCGACAGGTTCGACGAGGTCGTCGACTTGCCGATGCCGCCCTTGCCGTAGATGGCGAAAACCTTTGCCGTTTCGATCTTCAGGTCGGGATCGAGGTGAACCTGGACGCTGCCTTCTCCGTCCCCGCGGCCCTTGAGGTCTGGTCGTGTATAGACGTTCATGCTGCGGCCTCCACCGATATGCCTTCGAGACGGTCCTCGAGCTCGTCATTCGCCTCGAGCAAGGCGTCGAGTGTTTCGGCGTCCGGCTGCCAGTAACGGCGCTCATGGGCCTCGATCAGCCGACCGGCGAGACGCGCAGAAGCCTGCGGGTTGAGTTCGGCCATGCGGCGACGCATGGCCTCATCCAGCACGAATGTCTCTGTGATGTTCTGGTAGATCCAAGGCGCGACCTGGCCGGTTGTGGCCGACCAGCCGAGCGTGTTCGTCACGTGGCTCTCGATCTGGCGCACGCCTTCGTAGCCGTGATCGAGCAGCGCCTCGTAGAATTTGGGATTCAGCGTGCGGGTGCGGGTTTCGATCGCGACCTGCTCTGCGAGGGTGCGCACCTTGCCGGCGCCGCGGGTCTGGTCACCCACATAGACCGGAACGTCCGTGCCGCTCGCACGCTTCACCGCACGGCTGATGCCGCCGAGCGTATCGAAATAATGGTCGACCGTGGTGACGCCGAGCTCGACCGATTCCAGGTTCTGATAGGCGGCGTCGACACCGGCCAGGATATCGCCGAGAAGTTCCGCCTGACGCACCGGCTTGCCGTCCACGCCGTAGGCGAAACATTTGCGGCGCTGATAGGCTTCGGCCAGTTCGTCCTCGCCGTCCCAGGCCCCGCTGTCGATCAGCTGATTGACATTGGACCCATAGGTGCCTGCCGCGTTGGAAAAGACGCGCAGTGCCGCGGTCTCCAGCAAACAGCCCGATTGCTCCACATAGCGGGTCGCGTGCTTGCGTACGAAATTCATGTGGAGCGGCTCATCGGCGGCGGCAGCCAACTGGCAGGCTTCCGCGAGAAGCTTCGTCTGCAGCGGCAGGAGGTCGCGGAAGATACCGGAGAGCGTCATGACCACGTCGATGCGCGGGCGGCCGAGTTTTTCAAGCGGGATGAGATCTGCGCCTGCGAGCCGGCCATAGCCGTCAAAGCGGGGGGATGCACCGATGAGCGCCAGCGCCTGGCCGATCGGGCCGCCTTCGCTCTTGATGTTGTCGGTGCCCCACAGCACCAGCGCAATGGATTCCGGCAGTTGGCCTGTATCGGCCATGTGGCGGGCCAGCAGCTTGTCTGCCTGTTCGCGGCCATCGGCGCAGGCAAAGGCGCTGGGGAGCCGGAAGGGATCGAAGCCATGAATGTTGCGGCCGGTCGGTAAAATTTCAGGCGTGCGAACGACATCGCCGCCGGCAACCGGGCGGATGAAGCGGGCATCGAGCGCTGCGATCAGGCCGGTGAGCTCGCTGTCGGTCGAAAGATGCCCGTTCGCCGTGGCCAGGCGTTCGGCGAGAATGAGTTGCGCGCCGGTTGGGGCGATGCCGTGCTCCTTGAGAGCAAGAGAGGGGTTGGCGCCATTCGCGATCATGTCGATCACTTCGGGTGGCAGCGCAGTCTGCTGATCGGCCTCGGCGATTGCCTTGAGAAGATCCACGCGCTCAGATGCGGTGATCGGCTCACCGGCCACATGCATGCCGTGCGGTATGAGCGTTGCTTCCAGGTCAGCGAGATCGCGCATGAGTGCCGCGATTTCATCGCTGCCAGCCCCGTCGAACACGGCATCGTCGGCGACGAGATCGAGTGCGGCTGCCTGCGTGCGGATCAACTGGGCCAACGCGACACGTTCGCGATGCGCGGCTGGAGGGGTGGCGCGCCAGCGATCGATCGCCGATTTCAGATCGACCATGCCGCGATAGAGGCCGGCCTTGGTGACGGGTGGGGTCAGGTAGCTGACGAGCGTCGCACCGGAGCGGCGCTTGGCGAGTGTGCCTTCCGACGGGTTGTTCGCGGCATAGAAATAGATGTTCGGTGCGCTGCCGATGAGGCGATCCGGCCAGCAATCTCCGGAAAGCCCGGCTTGTTTGCCCGGCATGAATTCGAGTGCGCCGTGGGTGCCGAAATGCAGGATGGCATCCGACGCGAAATCCTCGCGCAGATATCGGTAAAAGGCGGAAAATGCATGGGTCGGTGCGAAGCTGCGTTCAAACAGCAACCGCATCGGGTCGCCCTCGTAGCCGAACCCCGGCTGGATGGTGATCAGGATATTGCCGAAGCGCTCACCGAGGATCTGGATGTTCTGGCCATCGGTCAGATCGCGGCCTGGTGCCGGGCCCCACTGCCGCTCGATCTCTTCCAGATGCGGTTCGCGCCGCACATGGTCTTCGGCCGAAATGCGTGCGGTGACGTTGGCCGGTGTACCGAACCGTGCTGCATTTCCTTCGAGCACAGCCTTGCGCAGCGCGTTGGCATTTTCGGGAAGAGCGACGTCATAGCCTTCCGCCTGCATGCGCTTCAACGTGTTGAAGAGCGAGCGGAAGACGGAGAGATAGGCAGCCGTGCCCGTGGCGCCGGCATTTGGCGGGAAATTGAAGAGCACGATCGCTACCTTGCGATCAGCGCGCTTCGAACGGCGCAGATGGACGAGACGCTCAACCCTTGCAGCCAGCATCGCAACGCGCTCCGGCTCCGGCTGCATGTCGCGTCCGCCAGCAGAACCTGCCCGGCCGCCATAGATCATGTGGCCACCCGCGCCGTCGATTTCCGGAAGAGCGACCATCATGGTTGTTTCCACCGGTGTCAGGCCCTCGCCCGAGCGGTGCCATTGGTCCAGACCCTGGAACTCGATGGCACAGGCTGAGAGATACGGCACGTCGAGGCGGGCAAGAAGCGTCTGCGCGGCGTGCGAGTCGTTATAGGCGGGCCCCCCGATCAGGGAAAAACCGGTGAGGGAGACCACGGCATCGACGCGCGGCCGATCGTCACCCAGGAAAAATCGCTCCACGGCCTGGCCGGCATCGAGACCGGCAGAAAAAGCCGGCACGACGTTGAGGCCACGCGCTTCCATGGCGCGGATGACCGCATCGTAATGGGCGGTGTTTCCGGCCAGCACGTAGGAGCGCATGATGATGAGGCCGACGGTGCCGCCGTTACCAGCCTTGCGCGGCAGTGCATCGGCGCGGTCGCTTACGCGTGTTTGGAGGTCCGGATGGTAGACGCCGATTTCGGGATATTCCGTGGGCGCTTCGGCGGCAACCGCTGCGCGCAGGACGGCGCGGTTACCCCTGGCGTAACGGCCGACGAGATAACGCACCATGTTGGCGATGTTCTCGTCGGAACCCGCGAGCATGTATTGCAACGTCAGGAAATACGCGCGCAGGTCCTGCGCCTTGCCCGGAATGAAGCGCAGGATGCGCGGCAGCTGTTTGAGCATGCGCACCTGCTGACGCCCGGCCTGCTGGCCTGACTTAGAGGCGCCGCGCAGGCGCTTCAAAAGTCCGATGATGCCGCCGGTCGGGTTGTTCATGGCGAAATCGCCAAGCCGCGTTACCTTCACCACCTCACCGGCGGACAGACAGCCGACGATGGCATCACAATGATCGCGCCGCGCCGTCAGCCACGGCAGCACGGTGCGGATGTGCTCTTCCATGAAGATCATGTTGGCGATGACGATGTCGGCGCAGGCGATATCGTCGCGGCAGCGATCGGCGGCGAGCGGATCGTCGCCCCATTCGGCCACCGAATGCAGGGTCAGGCGAAGCCCGGGAAGCTCCGGCGCAAGAAGCCGTGCCGCACGCTCGACCGCGCTCGCCATGTGACTGTCGAGCGTCACGATGGTCACGGCGATCGGCGTGGTCTCACCGGCTGTAATGCGCTTTTGCATCGTAGAGCGTCTCGATTGTGATGGTGGACAGACCGTGGTCTGTGGCGAAACGTTCTGTGTTGCGGCGTGCCTTTCCGCGGACAAAAAAGGGAATTTTCTTCAGTTCGCTTTCGGCGTCCTGCGCCCAAGCGGGCGCGCCTGGAGGGACGATCTGCGGTGCTTCCGGCTCGCTGGTCTTCTGGCTTGCAGGAGCCAGGTGCGAAGGGTTGGCCCCGTCGTGAAACTCGAAATCGTCGCGAAACATGCCGAGAAGGTGTTCTTCCAGGCCCATCATCAGCGGGTGGACCCAGCTGTCAAAGATGACGTTTGCGCCCTCCGGCCCCATCTGCGGCGAGTAACGCGCGGGGAAATCCTGCACATGCACCGGTGATGAGATGACCGCACAGGGCACCTTCAGCCTTTTGGCGACATGGCGCTCCATCTGCGTGCCGAGCACGAGTTCCGGCTGCGCCGCGATGATGGCATCCTCGACTTCCAGATGATCGTCGGTGATCAGTGCTTCCAGGCCGTAGGTCTTCGCGGCAGCACGGACGTCGCGGGCAAATTCGCGCGTGTAGGAGCCGAGACCGCAAACGGTGAAGCCGAGCTCGTCGCGGGCAATGCGGGCCGCGGCAATGGCATGCGTCGCATCTCCGAAGATGAAGACGCGCTTGCCGGTGAGATAATTGCTGTCGATCGAGGCGGCGTACCAGGGTGCGCGCGACTGGATCTTGGCGAGCGCAGCTTCGACATCGAGACCTGCCAGTTGCGCCACTTCTGCAACGAAATCGCGGCAAGCGCCGCTGCCGATGGGAACCGTCTTCGTGAAGGGCTGGCCGTGACGCTCCTTCAGAAAACTCGCGCTCGTCGCGGCGATCTCGGGGTAGAGCACGACGTTGAAAGCCGCCTGCGGAAGCCGGGTCAAATCGTGCGCGGAGGCGCCGAGCGGGGCGACCACATTGACCGTTACACCGATCGAGACCAGCAGCTGGCAGATCTCCTCGACGTCGTCGCGATGGCGGAAGCCAAGCGCCGTGGGGCCCAAAATGTTGCAACTGGCCGGGTTGCGGCCCTCGGGCGTCGGGCCAGCGGCGAAGCTGCGCACGAGGCGATAGAAGGTTTCCGCCGCGCCCCAGTTTTCCTTCTTCTGGTAGGAAGGCAGTTCCAGCGCCACGACGGGAATGGAAAGACCGAGAGCCGCGGCAAGCCCGCCTGGATCGTCCTGCAGCAGTTCTGCCGTGCAGGAAGCGCCAACAATCATGGCGTCCGGCTTGAAGCGCGCTTCGGCGTCGGCGCAGGCGGTCTTGAAGATCGCTGCGGTGTCGGCACCGAGATCGCGCGCCTGAAAGGTGGTGTAGGTCACCGGCGGACGCTTGGCGTCGCGCTCAATCATCGTGAACAGCAGATCGGCATAGGTGTCGCCCTGCGGCGCATGCAGCACGTAATGAAGCCCGCGCATGGCGGTTGCGATCCGCATCGCGCCGACATGGGGTGGCCCTTCATATGTCCACATCGCGAGCTGCATTACGCTCTCCCGGTCTGAAGAAGCGCGCGACGGCGCAAGGGGCGGATGAACAGCTCGGCGAGATCGCCGGCCTGGTCGTAGCCCTGAATAGGGGTGAAGACGAGCTCGATCGACCATTTGGTCGCGAACCCTTCCGCCTCGAGCGGATTAGCAAGGCCCATGCCGCAAACTGTGAGATCCGGCGCAGCATCGCGCAGCCGATCGAGCTGGCGGTCGACATCCTGGCCTTCGCTGAGCGTCACATCGGTTGGCAGAAGGTCAAGTTCGGCGGACAGGTGCTGGCGGTTGAGGAACGGCGTTCCGACTTCGATCGGCACCATGCCTGCTTCGCGCGACAGAACGCGGGCCAGGGCTGGTTCCAGCTGTGAATCCGGGAACAGGAAGAGCGTCTTGCCCTCAAGTTCGGAGCGGGCGCGCGTCATCGCGATGCGGGCGCGATCGCGTCCCGGCCGGGTTATGGCCTCGAACCGGCCGGGATCGACGCCGAATGCGTCTGCCGCAGCCTGAAGCCAGGCGGTCGTGCCTTCTTCGCCGAGCGGAAACAGCGGATGCAGCAGCTGACAACCGCGAGACTGCAGGAGACGGGCGGTTTCGGTGAGATAGGGCTGCGCCAGAAGCACCGTGGTCGACGGGCCGATGGACGGCATGACCGTGCTTTCGCGCATGGGCAGAAAATCGACCTGCTCAATACCAAGCGCGGTGAAGATGCGGCGGAACTGGTCTTCCACCACGTCCGCCAGGCAGCCGGCGACGAGCAGGCGCGGTTTGGCGTTCTGTTCCTGCGCGGGCAGGGCCGCCACGAGGCTTGCGAGGAACCGGTCCTCGCCTTCGGTGAACGTCGTCTCTATGCCGCTGCCGGTATAAGTGAGGAAGCGAACGCCGTCGTGTTGGCCGCGGGCCTGCAGCCGTTCGGCCGCCTTGGAAAGATCGAGCTTGATCACTTCCGAAGGGCAGGAGCCGACGAGCACGATCATCCGGATCTCCGGGCGCCGCGCCACGACGCGGGCAACGATGCGGTCCAGCTCGTCATGCAGGTCGGCCATGCCGGCGAGGTCGCGATCCTCGATGATCGCCGTTGCAAACCGGGGCTCGGCAAAGATCATCACGCCGGCGGCAGACTGCATGAGGTGGGCGCATGTCCGCGATCCGACGATTAGGAAGAATGCGTCCTGCAGCTTGCGGTGCAGCCAGATGATGGAGGTGAGGCCACAGAAGACTTCACGTTGACCTCGTTCGCGCAACAGGGGCGCAGGCAAGGTAGAAGGTGTTGCGGGTGCGGCTGTCCGGTCGAGCACGGTGGTCATGACGCTGCGCCTCCTGCATAGGAGGCAGCGGTCGCGTCGTCACTGCGTGAAAGCCGGGCCTGCCGCAGCTTCACGATGAACTGGGCGGCGTTGATGACATAGGTTGCGTAGGCGGCCACCGCCAACCAGAGAAGCTGTGTGGTCTCCAGTGCGCCTGAAAGAAGCGCCGCGAGATAGGCGGTATGAAGCGCCAGCACCACCATCGAGAACATGTCTTCCCAGAAGAAGGCGGGTGCGAAGAGGTAGCGACCGAACACGACCTTCTCCCAGATCGAGCCGGTGATCATGATCGCGTAGAGAAGCAAGGTCTTGACGACGACGGATGCGTGGGCTGCCGTCGCTTCCCCGCCGGTTGCGAGATAGCGCGCAATCAAGAGGGCGGAGACGACGAAGGCGAGGAACTGTATCGGCGCAAGGATCCCCTGAACCAGGGTCCACACGGTCCGGTCCCGGCGGGCGCGCTCTTCAACCGTATAAAGCGCTACGCACTGCCTGGTACTCGATCCCGCCATGCGCCTTGCCTCCTGCTGCACTGAACTGCAGCTGTTGAATGGAGAGTACCGCCGCGCAAAGGCATGTGTCAACTAAACATGACGTACATCTAGATTTACAATGGGCTGCAATTGGGTCATGCTCCAATGACACTGATGATGTGCCGGCGCCGGAGCGACCGACGCCCTTCTTTGGTGCCCGATCAACACCAGTCATGGCGATGGGGTCGTCGAGCGAGGTGGCCCATGAGCGATACTGCACATCGTATCCAAGCGGTCGGCTTGAACGGTCGGCCTGCCGATTACCTGCGGCAGATCGGTGCGCAACGCCCATTTGCGCCGCTGCTGCCTATCGATGACATGATGATTGCGGCTTTTACCGAAACGTTGCGGGCGCCCGGCTTCTGGGCGTGCGAGCGTGCGGTGGACATTTTGCGCGACAGGTTGCAACGGCGACAAACCATTCAGGATGCGGTGTTTGCACCAGCCGCGCGGCTTGCGGGTGCCTATTGGTCCAGCGATGTCTGGTCGTTTCTCGACGTCACGGTCGCTGTCTCAAGATTGAAGCGTCTGCTCGTGCAGGAAGTTCGGCAGCGCCATCGACCGCCCAATGTCGGCGCCCGCTCCATCCTGCTTTCCGCGGCGCCGGGTGAGACGCATGATTTCGGCCTTCATTACGTGGCGCTGGCATTCGAGCGTGCCGGTTACGCCGTCGACTTGCGCACGGGAGCCGACGAGGCCGAACTCATGACGGCACTGGTTATGCACAGATACGATCTGGTAGGGCTGTCTCTGTCTGCCGAATGCTTGCTCGACAGGTTGACATTGTTTATCGGGAACGTGCGTAACAGGGAGAAGACCCGGGACGTTTTATTCCTCGTCGGAGGTAATGCGTTCGTCAGTCGCCCAGAGTACGCCGTTGGTGTCGGTGCGGACTTCTTGGCGACGGATCCCGACACGGCGGTTTTTCTTGCGCAGCTGCGATTGGGATCGCATGTGGGGCGGGAGCAAGCTTTGGTGCGGTAGGTAAAGGAACTGGACGGCCTTGATGGACCATCAACCTGCCGACGAATTCAGTCGCTCCTTTGCGAGCCAGCAGTCCCTGCTGGGTGATCTCGGCCCGGCTGCTATCTTGGCGATCGCTCAGACCGCATCCGACATCACGCTCGTGCTGAACGCCGATGGCACCGTCATCGACGTCGCCTATCGCGACCGCGATCTGTCGAAATACAGGCCGGAATCCTGGATCGGCCGGCTTTTCGCAGAGACCGTGACGCTCGAAAGCCTCGAAAAGGTCGAGGCGCTGCTTGCCGATGCGGCGCGCAATTCACGCACGCGAGCGCGGCAGGTCAATCATCCGGCTCTCGGTTTTCCTGACCTGCCCGTGTCTTATGCGCTTTTGAGCTTCCCGGATCAGAAAATCCATCTCGCTCTCGGCTCGGATCTGCGCAGCGTCGCGCAAATGCAGCAGAGACTCGTGGCAGCGCAGATCGAGATGGAGCGCGACTATCGCCGGCTGCGGGATGCGGAAGCCCGGTATCGCGTGCTGTTTCAGGCGGAGGATGAAGGGCTGGTCGCCCTCGACGGCACAAGCCTGCGCATCATCGATGCCAATGAAGCTGCGGGTCGGCTGTTCGGGCGCCCGGTTGCCAAGCTCATCGGCATGTCCTCGGTCCAGCTGCTGGCTACAAGCGAGCCCGCCGAACTGGCGGCGACGCTTGCCGACGTGCGTGCGCGTGGGGTTTCGGAGCAGATCGTCGTCGATGCCGCCGATGGTATCGGCACTCTCACTCTCTCCATCGTACCGTTTCGCCTTGCAGGGGCGGTGGAACTGCTGATCCGTATCAAGCCGAGCGGAGGCCCATTGGCCGGCGAGGCTTATGGCAAGGATTTCTTCAGCGGCCTGCCCGATGGCCATGTGGTGACCGATCGGCAGGGTGTCGTGCTGGAGGCGAACCCTGCCTTCCTCGATCTCATTCGGGTGCTGAGCCCGGAGCGGGTGGTGGGCAAGTCGCTCGATAACTGGCTTGGCGTTACGGGCGTGGACGTGCAGATCATTCTGTCCAACCTGCGAGAGCACCGGGTCGTCAGCAGGTTTCAGACGATCCTGCGCGATGGTTTTGGCGGGCGGCACGATGTTGAATTGTCGGCCGGACAGATCGACGAGGCTGGCGGCACGTTCGGATTTTCGATCAGGGAAGTTGCGGCTGTTGCTGCCGATGTCGTGCGCACGGCCGGCGAGGGCGGCTTGCCCTATCAGGTGGAGCAATTTGCGGACCTAGTCGGGCGCGTTCCCCTCAAGGATCTCGTTCGGGACACGTCCGATATTATCGAGAAAATGTGTATCGAATCCGCGCTTCGCCTCACGGGCAACAATCGTGCATCGGCTGCCGAAATGCTGGGCTTGAGCCGCCAGAGCCTCTACATCAAGCTGCGTCGCTACAATCTCGCGGACTTTACCGGCGAAGAGTGATGTCAATTTAAATTGACAGTATGACCCGTCAGTCGTAGCTTTTGCTATGGCTCAATTTGCGACCGCGCATCCAAATCCTGCCTACCCCTCGCTTTCCGCGACGATCGCGCTGTTGAAGCCGATCACGTGGTTCGCGCCTATGTGGGCGTTTGGCTGCGGGGTTGTTGCATCCGGCGTGCCGCTGCAGGAGCGCTGGGTCGCCATCGTTCTCGGCATTCTCCTCGCCGGTCCGCTCGTCTGTGGCGCAAGCCAGGCGGCCAATGACTGGTACGATCGGTTCGTCGATGCGATCAACGAGCCGCACCGGGTGGTGCCGTCCGGGCGCATGCCGGGACGCTGGGCGTTCTACATTGCGGCCATAGCCAGCGTCATTTCGCTCTGGATCGGCTTTTTGCTTGGCCCCTGGGTGCTGGGCGCAACCGTGGTGGGCCTCGTTCTTGCCTGGATCTACAGCGCCCCGCCGCTGCGCTTGAAGCGCAATGGCTGGCTCGGCGCCGCCGCGGTCGGTCTGTGCTACGAAGGTCTGCCCTGGTTCACGGCTGCGGCTGCGGCGCTTGGCGGCTATCCGGGCCACAAGACGCTGATCATCGCGCTGCTCTACAGTATCGGCGCGCACGGGATCATGACGCTGAACGATTTCAAGGCTGTCGAGGGCGATCGGCGCATGGGGCTCGCGTCCCTGCCGGTGACGCTCGGAACCGATCGAGCCTGCCGGGTCGCCTGCTTCTTCATGGCTGCGGCGCAAATTGCCGTGGTGGCTCTGCTCATTGTTTGGGGCGCGCCAGTGCATGCCGCCATCGTTGCGGCCCTGATCGTGGTGCAGCTTGGCCTCATGCGCCGGCTTCTCGCCGATCCGGAAGGACGTGCAGCCTGGTACAACGCAACCGGCACGACGCTCTACGTTCTCGGCATGCTCGCTGCGGCATTTGCGCTTCGCGGCCTTCAGGGCGGGCTTTGACGATGGGCGATGCGAGGCAAAGCAATGCCCATGGCGCGCTTGGCTGGATCGATATCCTCCGGCTGGGCCTTGTGCAGGCCTCGCTCGGCGCCATTGCGGTGCTTTCAACGTCGACGCTGAACCGGGTGATGGTCGTTGAGCTGGCGCTGGCGGCCATCGTGCCCGGGATCCTCGTGACGCTTCATTATGCCGTGCAGATCACGCGGCCGCTTTGGGGCCATGGATCCGATATCGGCGGTCGGCGCACATCGTGGATTCTCGGCGGCCTCGCGCTTGCCGGCCTCGGCAGTGTTGGTGCGGCCGCTGCAAGCGCTGTGATGGCGACGAATTTCGCGCTGGGCATGGCACTCGCGGTGGTCGACTTCATTTTGATCGGGATCGGCATCGGTGCTGCCGGCACCTCGCTGCTGGCGCTTCTGGCCACGAATACGGCAGCACCCCGCCGCGCGGGAGCCGCCACGCTCGTCTGGCTGATGATGATTGCAGGAATGGCGATTACGTCCATTGCTGCGGGCGCCTTTCTCGATCCCTTCACGCCGGGGCGGCTCGTCGTCGTCACCGCGATCGTCAGTGCCGCCGCGCTGGCGTTGGCCGGCCTGTCGCTTGCCGGCATCGAAGGCAGATTGCGTCGCAATTCCCAGCTTGCACCCGAGCAGGTGGTGGCAAAGGTGTCCTTTCGTGAAAGCCTGGCCGATGCCTGGGCCGACCGGCAGGCGCGTCGCTTCACCATCTTCGTCTTTCTGTCGATGCTCGCCTTCAGTGCGCAGGATCTCATCCTGGAGCCCTATGCGGGCCTGGTTTTCGCCATGACGCCCGGTGAAACCACTACGCTTTCCGGGATCCAGAGTGGCGGTGTCTTCATCGGCATGCTTCTGGTGGGCCTTCTCGGCAGCAGCCTTGGCCGCACGCGCCCAGGCGTTTTGAAGATCTTCACGGTCGCTGGCTGTATCGCTTCGGCCATGGCGCTTGCTCTGCTCGGGGCATCCTCTCAGAGCCATGGCGCATGGCCGCTGACGGCCAATGTGTTTGCGCTCGGTTTTGCCAATGGCGTGTTCGCGGTTGCTGCGATCGGCTCCATGATGGCGCTTGCCGGTGCTGCCAACGGACCGGGTGAGCGGCCGCGCGAAGGCATGCGCATGGGGCTGTGGGGCGCAGCACAGGCGATTGCCTTCGGGCTCGGCGGATTTGCGGGCACGATCGTCGTCGACATCGCGCGTGCCGTTCTTCCCGTCGAAGAGGCTTACGCGCTGGTGTTCATGATCGAAGCCGGTCTCTTCCTGATTGCCGCCGCCGTCGCTCTCGCAATCGCCATGCCGTCCTCGGCAAGGCCCCGCGCGACGACCTCGCCTTCACCAGATGTTCTGCAACCCGCGGAGTAAGCCATGAGCCCTGCCGAATACGACGTTGCCATTATCGGTGGAGGCCCGGCGGGAGCGACTGCCGCATATGAGCTCGCCAAGTCCGGCGCCAGCGTTCTGCTGCTTGATCGGGAAGGGCGGCCCAAGCCCTGTGGTGGCGCCGTGCCGCCCCGGCTGATCGAGGATTTCGAGATTCCGCCGGAGCAGATCGTGGCGCGGGTCGCCACGGCGCGGATCATATCGCCCAAGTCGCAAGCGGTCGAAATGACGATCGACGGCCATCGCCGCCGTGCCGGCACATCCTATGTTGGCATGGTCGATCGCGGAAAATTCGATCGCTGGTTGAGACAGCGCGCTGAAGCCGCCGGTGCCGATTTGAAGCGAGGCACGTTCGAACACGTGGAAGAACGAGATGGTGGCGGCTTCGCCCTTGACTACCGCGATGCGCAAGGCGCGCGGGTTTCGTGTCGGTCGCGTCTCGTCATCGGCGCGGATGGGGCAAATTCAGCCGTGCGGCGGCAGATGTTTTCACCCGCCGCGCGGCCGCCCTACGTATTTGCCTATCACGAGATCGTTCGTTCGCCCGAAAGCGGAGACTTCGACAAGTCGCGGTGCGACGTCGTTTATGATGGTGCAATATCGCCGGACTTCTACGGCTGGGTATTTCCGCACGGGCCGGTCATCAGCGTGGGCGTCGGTAGTGCCAGAAAGGGCTTCGATCTGAAGGCTGCGACCAGCGAATTGCGGCGCAGGTCCGGCCTTGGAGATGCGGACGTCGTGCGGCGGGAAGGCGCGCCGCTGCCGCTCTATCCATTGAAGCGCTTCGACAATGGCCGCGGCGTTCTCCTGATCGGCGATGCCGCCGGCGTCGTGGCGCCGTCTTCCGGCGAGGGAATATATTACGCCATGTGCAGCGGCGAACTGGCGGGCCGATCCGCTCTGGAAACACTGCGGACCAACGATGTCCGCGCGCTAAAAAGCGTCCGGCACGAATTCTCCCGTATGCATGGCCGGACTTTTTTCATCCTGCGCATGATGCAGTATTTCTGGTACTCGAGCGACGGCCGCCGCGAGCGCTTCGTGTCCATGTGCCGCGATCCCGACGTCCAGAAGCTGACCTGGGAATCCTATCTCGACAAAAAGATCGTGCGGCGCGAGCCGATGGCGCATTTGCGCGTCTTTCTGAAGGACATGTCGCATCTGATGGGCATCGCCAAGGCATGATGGCCTGGCTCCTGGAGGGAGGCGGCGTGGCGCTCCTCGCCCTGGCCGTCCTTTCTGCGGAAACGGTGTTGCTTGCTCGACCGGCGTTTCGCCTGAGCCGAAAGGCAGGGATCGGCTATGTTGCTACCTCGCTCTCGGGCATCTTTCTCATTCTCGCCGTCTACCAGGTGGCGGTTGCCGGGTTGGACGCCGCAGTCCTCGTGCTTCTGACGCTCGCTTTTGTCAGTCACCTGACCGATCTTTGGGCCAGGTTCCGCTAGCCGATGGGGTATGATGACTGCCGTCGGACCGTCACGCACGAGGGCGATCGGAACTTCCGACATCGCGCACCATTGGGTGCAAGAATTGCCTTCATCCGGAGCCAGTCAGGTCCATGGCACTCGCAGTTTTCGTCATTCTCGTCCTTGCCGCCGCTTCCACTGGGGCGATCTTCAAGCCCGGCCCCTGGTACGAGAAACTCGACAAGCCTTCCTGGACGCCGCCGAACATCGCCTTTCCGCTCGTCTGGTCGATCCTCTACGTCATGATCGCGGCGGCGGGCTGGCTGGTCTGGCGCGAGGCCGGCTGGTCGCTGCCGATCATTCTGTGGGGCGCGCAGCTCATCTTGAATGCGGCCTGGTCCTGGCTGTTCTTCGGCCGACGGCGCATGGATCTGGCGCTGATGGAGGTCAGTGTGCTCTGGTTCGCGATCGCAGGCTTTATTGTCACATCATGGTCTGTGTCTTCAACCGCATCCCTTCTCTTCGTGCCCTATCTCGTCTGGGTTTCAATCGCAGCCGCGCTGAACCGATCGGTGCTCAATCGCAACCCTCACGCACAATCGCATGCCGCGTGAGCGGTGAACCGATATTCGGCGTTGACCGTATCCGACGGGCTGACTAGCAAAAGAGGAGGGAAAGCGCTGTCTCGGCGGCGCAGGGCTTCCTGCCCATTCAGAGGAACGACCATTTCATGACGATGAAACTTGCTGTTGCGCTTGCCACTGCTTTTGCCGGACTCTCGACATCGATCGCTCTTGCGGCCGATGCGACCATGGGCGCGGTCCCGATGGGACAGGATCCCGTGATCCAGGAAAGCGGTGGTTTGCCTTTCGGCATCGTCGCCGGTGCCTATGCGTTCGTTTCGCCGGTATACGAAGGCTCGGATGAATACCGCGTCATCGGTTTCCCGATCGTCTATCCGCGCTTTTATGGCGATGGACCTGGTCTCGGTGACCGCTTCACGCTCCGTGGACTCGACGATGTCCGCTTTGCTGTCATCCAGCATCAGGGTTTCGAATTCGGCCCGCTCGCCGGCTATACGTTCGGTCGCGACCAGGATGACGCCGATCTCATCAACGGTATCGGCGATGTCGATGGCGGCCTCATCGTCGGCGGTTATGCCGGCTACAAGTTCGAACCGTTCTTCATCGATGCCGCCTTCGCCACGCAGGTGACCGGCCAGGATGACGCCGGGTACCAGATCAAGGTTGCGGCAGGCGTCGATCACACGATCACCGACCGGCTGGACATGACCGCGACGCTCTCCACGGCCTACGCGTCGGACGACTACATGGACACCTACTTCTCGGTCACTCCAGCGCAGGCGGCTTCATCCGTTGCGGGGCTTGCACCTTATGATGCCGATGGTGGTTTCAAGAACGTGGCGCTCGATCTCGCCTTCGACTACCGGCTGACAGAGCGCGCGACGTTTACGGGCAGCGTCGGCTACTCGCGCCTCATCGGCGATGCGGCAGACAGCTCGATCACCGCTTCGGAAAACCAGTTCCGCGGTGGCGTCGGCCTCACCTATACGTTCGGCCGCATTCAGTAAGCTCGACGCCTTCTCTCTCAGCGATCGATCGCCGCCCCGTCCAATAGCGGGGAGGCATCGATCGCATGAGCGTTCAGCATCGTTGCGACGCGCTCGAGCGATGAGACGATCATCGCCTGTTCCCAGCTCTCCAGTGCCTCGAAGCGCTGAGAAAACAATTCCTGAAGCGCGTCGGGAGCCGTTTCCATCGCCTGGCGGCCTTCAGGCGTCAAGCTAATCCAGATCTGTCGCCGGTCGCTTTCACCCCGAATGCGTGTCGCGAAGCCGCGCCGTTCTAGTTTGTCGATCAAAGACGTCACGGTCGCCTGGCTGATCCGAGCCCGTGCCGCAATATCCTTCGGCGTCGTCTCGCCGGCCTCCCCAATGATCTGCATTAGAACTCTTTGCGCGGCAGTCAGTCCGGTACTGCGCGATAGTGCCCGGGCGTGCTGATCCGTTGCCTTGAGAATGCGCCGCAGCGCTACGAGGCTCGCATGCGTTCGCTCGTGCATTTCCTTAGCCTTTCGAAGGGGTATTCGAACATCGTTTGTCTTTAAAGCGTGCAATGCATTTCGTCTATCGAACGAATTCAGGATCGGCTTTTGTAGAATGCCATTCGCCAAGACGCTCAATCATCCGAGAAAAAAGATCATTATTCCTTGGAACCCCAGCTCTCCTGTAAAAAATGCCTGAAATGCGGCGTGATCGTTGAATCGATCTGTGGGTGCTGTATATTTCGGCTATCAAATAAATAAGACCAAGGCGGACGGGACAATGACACATCAGACGATCGAACTTTCGGGGCACCGCAAGCGGCCGGTTGACGGCGTCAGCTTTCGCAAGCCGAAAAAGAGCGATGGCGCCGACGTGTGGCGACTGATCGCGGGCACCGGTAAGCTCGATGAGAATTCCATGTACTGCAATCTTCTGCAGTGCGATCATTTCGCGGACACCTGCATCATTGCGGAACTGAACGGAGAAATCGTCGGCTGGATTTCGGGTTATATCCAGCCTGATGCATCAGACACCTTCTTCGTCTGGCAGGTTGCGGTGTCGGAAAAGGCCCGGGGGCGGGGGATTGCCAAGCGCATGTTGACCGAACTGATGCGCCGCAAGGAATGCGCCGACATCGAGCGCGTGCAGACGACGATTACTAAGGACAATGACGCGAGCTGGGCGCTGTTCCGCTCGTTCGCCAAGCAGTCAGGCGCCGAGCTGCAGGATCGGCCCTATTTCCGCGAAGACGAGCATTTCGACGGCGAACACGACACCGAGCACATGGTGACGATCACCTTCCAAGATAGCGTACGCATCGCTTTCGCTGCCTGATCAGTTCTCCATTTCACCCTTTGAGACTTTCACCAATCCAGACACTGGAGTGGCACTATGACGACTATGACCATGACCGATAAAACCATCTATGAACGTCGCGAGTCCGAAGCGCGCAGCTACTGCCGCAGCTTCCCGAACGTCTTTTCATCGGCCCGCAACTCGGTGCTGCGCGACGAGAGTGGCCGCGACTATATCGACTTTCTCGCCGGCTGCTCCTCGCTGAATTACGGCCACAACGATCCGGACATGAAGGCGGCGCTGGTCGATTACATTACGAGCGATGGCGTGACTCATGGCCTCGACATGCACACGTCTTCGAAGTCGGCTTTCCTGAAAGCTTTTGAAGAGATCATTCTCGAACCGCGTGGCCTTGACTACAAAGTGCAGCTCACGGGCCCAACCGGTGCTAACGCCGTTGAGGCAGCCATGAAGCTCGCCCGTAAGGTGACCGGCCGCACGAACATCGTTTCCTTCACAAATGGCTTTCACGGCGTGACCATGGGTGCGCTGGCTGCCACTGGAAACGGCTATCACCGCGGCGGCGCATCGGCACCGCTCTCGAACGTGCAGCGCGTGCCCTTCGATGCTTATCATGGCGACGGGATCGACACGGCGCAGATGCTGGAAAAGATGCTCGACGATCCGTCCAGCGGCATCGATACACCCGCCGCAATCATGCTCGAGACCGTTCAGGGCGAGGGCGGCCTCAACGCCGCTTCTGCTGAGTGGGTGAAGCGCATCGAAGAAATCGCTCGCGCCCATGGCGCGTTGCTGATCATCGACGACATCCAGGCCGGCTGCGGCCGGACAGGTACGTTCTTCTCGTTCGAGGAAATGGGTGTGTCGCCCGATATCGTCACCATGGCGAAATCGTTTTCCGGGTTCGGACTGCCGTTTGCGGCCGTGCTGATCAAGCCGGAGCACGACATCTGGGGCCCGGCCGAGCACAACGGCACGTTTCGCGGCAACAACCATGCCTTCGTCACGGCACGTGTCGCTCTGGAAAAATTCTGGAAGGGCGATGCCTTCCAGCAGGACGTCCAGGCAAAGGGCGACTATCTCAAGGAGCGCCTTGAGGCCATCGCCGTCATGGTGCCGGGTGCCCGCCTCAAGGGGCGTGGAATGATGCGCGGTGTGGATGTTGGAACCGGCGAGGTTGCTGGTGAGATCTGCAAACGCTGTTTCCAGCAGGGCCTCATCATCGAAACGTCCGGCGCACATGATGAGGTCGTGAAGATCCTCGCGCCGCTGACGATCGAGCAGGAGCTGCTGGCCAAGGGCCTCGATATCCTGGAGGCTGCGGTTGCCGAAAAATTCTCGGCGCACAAGATGGCGGCTGAATAGCCGCCTCTCCACCGCACCTGCCCAAGAAGACTTAAAAAAAGGACTATCACATGATCGTCAGAGATCTGCACACCGCAAAGAACACCGAGCGCCGCGTGGATTCAGAGGGCTGGAATTCGGTTCGCCTTCTGCTTGCCGGCGACAATATGGGCTTCAGCTTCCACATCACCACGATCTACGCGGGCGGTGAGCTGCAGTTTCATTACAAGAACCATTTCGAGAGCGTCTATTGCATCTCGGGTGAGGGCTCCATCGAAGATTTGGCGACAGGCGAGGTTCACGAAATTCGCCCGGGCGTCATGTACGCGCTCAATGATCATGACCAGCACATCCTGCGCGGCAAGACCGAGATGGTCATGGCCTGCGTATTCAACCCGCCGGTGACGGGGAACGAGGTTCACCGGGCGGACGGTTCCTATGCGAGCGCAGACGAGCATCAGCAGGCAGCCGCGGGCTGAACGCCAGCTGTCGCCTCGCCTGAAGCCCTGGACGCAGACAAGATGCCGCCGCCAGCGGCACGGAGAGTGGAATGAGTATGACCGACAGCATGAACGAGACGCGCGGTGTGCACACGGTGGAGAAGATCGGTGGCACGTCGATCAGCCGCTCGCGCGAACTCATCGATAGCATCTGGATCGGAGATCGCGAGGGCAGCGATCTCTACAACCGTGTCTTCGTGGTCTCGGCCTATGCCGGCATGACCAACGCTCTGCTGGAACACAAGAAGACCGACGAGCCCGGCGTTTACGCCCTGTTCTCGAATGCCGACAACGATCATGGCTGGATGGATCAGCTGAACCGCGTCGGCATCATGATGCGGGAAAAGAACGCCGAGATCCTGAGCGATGCCGGTGATCGGAAGGTGGCTGATGATTTCGTTCGCGAGCGCATCGAGGGTGCCCGCACCTGTCTCTTTGATCTGCAGCGCCTTTGCTCCTACGGCCATTTCAGGCTGGAAGAGCACATGATGACGACCCGGGAGTTGCTATCGGGTCTCGGCGAGGCGCATTCGGCTTTCACAACCGTGCTGCTTCTGCGCCGCCACGGGGTCAACGCGCGCTTCGTGGACCTCACCGGTTGGCGCGATGAGAGCCATCCGGATCTCAACGTTCGGATCGAGACTGCCTTTGCCGACATCGATCTGGCACAGGAACTGCCGATCGCGACCGGTTACGCACAGTGCCGTGAAGGCCTGATGCGCGAATTCGACCGCGGATATTCCGAGGTGACGTTCGCCCGCATCGCTGCCCTGACCAAGGCGCGCGAAGCGGTGATCCATAAGGAATTCCATCTGTCGAGCGCAGACCCGAAGCTCGTCGGCGTCGATGCGGTCAAGAAGATCGGTCGGACGAATTACGACGTCGCCGATCAGCTGTCCAACATGGGCATGGAAGCCATCCACCCCAAGGCTGCGAAGACCCTGCGCCAGGCGGGCATTCCGCTTCGCGTCGCCAATGCCTTTGAACCGCACGATCCCGGTACTCTGATCGATGCCGAGCCGGCAAGCGAACCTCGCGTAGAAATCATCACCGGCCTGCCGGTCATTGCCCTAGAGCTGTTCGAGCAGGACATGGTCGGAGTGAAGGGCTACGATGCGGCCATTCTCGATGCGCTGAAACGTCATCGCGTGTGGATCGTCTCGAAGACATCCAATGCCAACACGATCACGCATTACCTGGAGGGGTCGCTGAAGAGCATTCGGCGGGTCGAGCATGACCTTGCCGCTCTCTATCCCTCCGCCGAGATCAAGGTCCGCAAGGTGGCGATCGTCTCAGCCATCGGACGCGAACTGCGCGGTCTCGACGTGATGCTGAACTCGCTGATTGCGCTCAAGGACGCAGGGATCGAATCGCTCGGCGCGCACGAGACAGGCCGTGGCGTGGATGTCCAGATTGTCGTGGCGCAGGAGGCGATGGATGTCGCCGTGAAGAGCCTGCATCGGACCCTTGTCGAAGGTGAGGCCGCAGTAGAGCTCAAGGCAGCGGCCTGATCGCGGCTGCGGGAATAGCTATCGCAGCGTGATGTCCGCGGGTCCGGAGAGGCGTTTCACCCAAGCGACATTCTGCATGTCGTTGTCGAAGGCACGGCTGATGGCTGCTTCCCTCGACAGTCCGTGATGAAGCCAACGCCGGATGAGGCGCTCCTGGAGAGTGTCGTCTTCCACATCGAGCCAGATCGTCAGGTCGAATTGGGAGGACAGGTCCGCCCATGGGGACCGGTCCACCAAGAGATAATTGCCTTCCGTCACGACGATACGGTGATGCGGTGCGACGACCGCGCCTCCGGCGCGGGCGAGATCGAGCATCCTGTCGAATATGGGTACGGCTATCTCGGTCGCTGGCATGGCGCGAACGCGCTGGAGGATGGCTGCATAACCGAGCGCGTCGAAGGTTTCGGGGGCTCCTTTGCGATGCGTGAGGCCCCGTGCCTCGAGCACGATGTTGTCGAGGTGAAATCCGTCCATCGGCAGCAATGCCGCAATCTCGTTTCGATGGTTCAATACTCTGACCAGCCGCTCGGCTACGGTGGATTTGCCGGCACCGGGCGGACCCGCCAGGGCAACGACGAAGCGGTCGCGATCGGATGCACGCTCTGCGACCTGTTGCGCGAGGTCGTCGACGCTTGGGATCATGCGGCCAGAACATCCTCAGGCGGAGATTTTGCCCCCGTCATGAAGGCGACGGCATCGGACATGGAATGATCGCCCGGCCGGACGACGCACAGCCTTCGCCCGAGCCGGTGAATGTGGATGCGATCGGCCACTTCAAAGACATGGGGCATGTTGTGTGAGATGAGCACGATCGGAATGCCGCGCTTGCGGACATCCAGGATCAGTTCGAGCACGCGACGGGATTCCTTGACGCCGAGTGCCGCTGTCGGTTCGTCCATGATGATGACCTTGGAGCCGAACGCTGCAGCGCGCGCAACCGCGACGCCCTGGCGCTGGCCGCCGGACAGGGTCTCGACCGGCTGGGCGATGTTCTGGATCGTCATGAGGCCGAGTTCGGATAGCTTCTCCCGGGCGATGCGCTCCATGGCGCTCCTGTCCAGCATCTTGAAGATGGAGCCGAGCGGACCTGGCTTACGGATCTCTCGGCCGAGGAACATGTTGTCGGCAATCGAGAGCGCCGGGGAAAGCGCCAGCGTCTGGTAGACGGTTTCGATGCCGGCTTCGCGCGCCTGCATGGGCGAGGAGAAGCGCATCGGCTTGCCATCGAGTTCCATCTCGCCATCGTCGATCGTGACGGCGCCGGAGAGCGCCTTGATCAGCGAGGACTTGCCGGCCCCGTTGTCGCCGATCACCGCGAGGATTTCACCCGGATAGAGGTCGAAATCGGCGTTGTCGAGCGCGGTTACGCGGCCGTAGCGCTTCACGAGGCCGCGTGCCTTCAGGATCGGGCGAGAGGCATTTTCTGAAACCGTGCTCATGCCGAAACCTTTCTGATCCACTGGTCGATCGCGACCGCGATGATGATGAGCCAGCCGATGGCGAAGACCTGCCAGAGAACATCGACACCGACGAGGCGAAGGCCGGACTGGAAGACGCCGACGATCAGGGCGCCGATCAAGGGGCCCATGATGGATCCACGGCCACCAAACAGCGAGATGCCACCAATGACGACAGCCGTGATGGACTGCAGATTGCCTTCATAGAAGCTCTGGGGGGACACCGAGCCGACGCGGCCGATGGAGGCCCAGGCGCCGAGCGCGCAGACCAGGCCTGCCAACGCATAGACCGAGACGAGAATTCGATTTGTGCGGATACCGGCGAGTTCGGCGGCTTCCCGGTCGTCGCCGACCGCATAGACATGCCGGCCCCAGGCGGTGCGGTTCAGCATGTACCAGAGTGCGGCGAAGATCAGCACCATCAGCACGGACCCATAGGAGAATTGCGCGCCGAACATGCCGAAGTTCTGGCCGAAAAGCTTGAGGATCGGCGCCTCGGCATCGATGTCCTGGCTGCGGATCGACTGGGCTCCGGAGAGCCAGAGATTGAGCGCGAAGAAGATGTTCCAGGTGCCGAGCGTCGTGATGAAGGGCGGCAGTTTGAGGCGCGTGACCAAAAGGCCGTTCATGGCGCCGGCTGCGGTGCCGCCGACAAAGCCGATCAGTATGGCGATTGGCGCCGGCACGCCCATGGACACAGCGAGATTGCCCATGATGACCGACATCAGCACCATGATGGCTGCAACGGACAGGTCAATGCCGGCCGTCAGGATGACAAGGCTCTGAGCTGCGGCGAGGATGCCGATGATGGAAACCTGCTGCATGATCAGCGACAGGTTGAATGCGGAGAAGAACCGGTCGCCGGCGACAAACCCGAAGGCAATGACCGACACAAGCAACACGATGACCGGCACCATGGTCGGATTGCCGTGCAGGAAGTGCTGCAACCGCTCGATGACAGTCTGATTGCGCGCTTCGAACTCAGCGACCCTTCGGTCGCTCGCCTCCAGGGTTTCCTCGAAGGATTGCCTGCTTCGCACCGCAGCCGAGGGCTGGTCTGTCGTGGTCATGGTGGAAACTCCCATCGTTCGCGACGAAGAGCGTGAAGCGGAATGGACCGCCAATCAATCTGCGGTGCACAATGGCTTGGGCGAATAGGCCTGTTGATCACGCCAGATGGCGGATCCGGGCGGAAAACAGCTCCTGTCTTCCGCCCGGAAGAAAGCTGTCAACCCCAGCAGAGCTCCAGGCCTTCCTGGACGCTGATCGACTCGACGCCGTCGACCGCCTGATCGGTCACGAGCTGCACGCCGGTATCGTAGAAGTCGAGGCCCGGGGTCGGCTCGGGCTTCTCGCCCGTTTCGGCGAATTTCGCGATGGCCTCGATGCCGAGCGCCGCCATTTCCAGCGGATATTGCTGTGAGGTTGCGCCGATGATGCCTTCCTGCACGTTCTGGACACCCGGGCAGCCGCCATCGACGGAGACGATGATCACGTCGTTCTCGCGATTGAAGGAGCGCAGCGTTTCATAGGCGCCTGCCGCTGCCGGTTCGTTGATCGTGTAGACGACGTTGATTTCCGGATCGACCTGAAGAAGGTTTTCCATGGCGCGGCGGCCACCTTCCTCGTTGCCGGCGGTCACGTCGTTGCCGACGATGCGTTCGTCTTCTTCGTCGCCGATCATGTTTTCATCGCCGAGCTCGATGCCGAAGCCGGACAGGAACCCCTGGTTGCGCAGCACGTCGACGGAAGGCTGGCTGGGCGAGAGGTCCAGCATCGCGATCTTGGCGTTGGCAGCTTCGTCGCCGAGCTGGGCCGCGGCCCACTGGCCGATCAGTTCGCCGGCCTTGAAGTTGTCGGTCGCGAAGGTCGCATCGGCGGCGTCGATGGGCTCGAGCGGCGTGTCGAGGGCGATGACGAGCACGCCGTTGTCACGGGCGGTCTTGAGGACGTCGACGATCGCCTTGGTGTCGGACGCCGTGATGAGGATGCCCTTTGCGCCAGAGGCGATGCAGGATTCGACCGCCTGAACCTGGGTTTCGTGGTCACCATCGACACGGCCGGCATAGGTGGACAGCTCGACGCCGAGTTCTTCGGCCTTGGCAGTGGCGCCTTCCTTCATCTTGACGAAGAAGGGGTTGATGTCGGTCTTGGTGATGAGGCAGGCGCTGACCGTATCCTGCGCTTTGGCGGGCGTGGCCATGATGAGGCCGGCGGTGACGGCGGCAAGGGCAGTCGACGCGAGAATGGCGTAGCGTGTCATGATGTTCCTCCCAGAATGACGATCCGGACCACTCCCTGTCCGGCGCTGGGCAAACGAAACACCAAGCGTCGACGCGTGTCAATAAATAAATCACTCTTATTTAGTTATTGACACGCGGGTCGTGTCGCGCTCATCCTTGTCTCTGCCGGTGAGACCTGCGAAGGACGTTCGGCATCGGCAGGGAGGACATCAATGGCGCTGACGGGCGGGCTGCAAGAGGCCGGCGGCCAGCAATTGCGCGGCTCGAACCAGAGCGGGATGCGCGCCTACAACGAACGGCTCGTGCTGAGCCTCGTTCGTCGCCATGCCGTGTTGGTGAAGACCGAGATCGCCCGCATGACCGGCCTTTCCGCTCAAACCATCTCCGTCATCATGCGGGAACTTGAAGCCGACGGGCTGCTGGTGCGCGGTGAGCCCATTCGCGGCAAGGTGGGGCAACCATCGGTGCCGCTGTCGATCAATCCGGAAGGTGCCTTCTTCATCGGCCTGAAAGTCGGCCGGCGCAGCGCCGATCTCATCGTCATCAATTTCCTCGGCAAGCCGGTCGCAAGCCGGCATGCGGGCTACGCTTATCCGGATCCCGATGCCATTCTGGCCTTCGTGCGCGAGGGACTGGCGGAAATGATCGCGGCGCTCGGTGCCGACCAGCAAAGCCGCATCGCCGGGCTCGGCATCGCCATGCCGTTTCAGCTCTGGAACTGGCACGACGAGGTGGGTGCGCCACAGGCGCAGATGGATCGGTGGCGGCATTTCGACCTGAAGCGCGAGATCGACGCGATCTGCAATTTCCCGGTCTATCTGCAGAACGATGCGACGGCGGCCTGCGCCGCAGAGCTGATCTTCGGCGAACGCGCCAGCCGCCAGGATTTCATCTATTTCTATGTCGGCAGCTTCATCGGCGGCGGCATCGTGCTGAACGGCAGTCTCTATGCGGGGCGCAGCGGCAATGCCGGCGCGCTCGGCTCCATGCCGGTTCCGGGGCGCAGCGGCGGGACGGAGCAACTGATCGACCAGGCTTCCATCATGGTGCTGGAAAAGATGCTGGTCGCCGACGGCATCGATCCCTCGCCACTCTGGCAGACACCGGAGGACTGGTCACAATTCGGCCCGTCTGTGGACCGCTGGATCGCAACCGTCGCCACCGGTCTCGCCTATGCCATCGTGGCATCCGTCTCGATCATCGATTTCGAAACGGTCATCATCGATGGCGGCATGCCGCAGGCCGTGCGCGCGGCGCTCGTGATCGAAACCCGGGCGGCCATCGCCGCGATGGATCTGCAGGGCATCGACACGCCCAATGTCGAGGCCGGCTCCATCGGCTCCATCGCGCGGGCGCTTGGCGCAGCCAGCCTGCCGCTCTTCGACAAATATCTGATCGACCAGCACACATTGATGCGCGAAGCCTGATCGCGCATCCAGCCTTCATGGTGAGCCTATCGAACCGCGGAGCTCGGCGAGATCCGGGCCACCCTCGCCCTTCGACGGGCTCAGGATGAGGGTGGAGTGGGCGGAACGCGACAAGTCAAGGCAGGCTCCGGAAGTGAGATCAGGAGTTTGGTGCCTCTCCAGCCCTCATGGTGAGCTTGTCGAACCACGAGGCTGGGCACGATCTGGGTGACCAGCCCTTTGGCGACGATCAGCCGAAGACTTCGGTCAGTGCGGTGCGCGTGGCGTCGACGATCTTGTCGGCTTCCTCGCGGGTCAGGCAGAGCGGGGGTGCAAAGCCCAGGATGTCGCCCTGCGGCATGGCGCGGCCGATGACGCCCTGCTTCAGGACAGCCGCTGAAACGGCTGGACCGATCTTGCGGGAGGGGTCGTAGAATTTCCGGCTCGCCTTGTCGTCGACGAATTCCACCGCACAGAGCATGCCTTCGCCACGGACATCGCCGACCTGGGGGTGATCAGCAACGGCGTCCCTCATCTTTTCGTTCAGATAGGCGCCGACCGTTCCCGCATTCTCGACGAGACCGAGGTCGTCAACGAGTTTGAGGTTCGCGACGCCGGCGGCCGCGCCGATCGGGTGTGCCGAATAGGTCCAGCCGTGGCCGATCGGCCCCATTTCGTCGGAGCCCTTCACCAGAACCTGCCAGACCTTGTCCGAAATGACCGATCCGGAAAGCGGCGCATAGGCCGAGGTCAGGCCCTTGGCGGTGGTGATGATGTCGGGCTTCAGGCCGTAATGCGCCGAGCCCGTCATGGTGCCGAGACGGCCAAAGCCGGTGACGACTTCGTCGGCGATCAGCAGGATGTCATGCTTGTCGAGCACCGCCTGGATGGCGTCCCAGTAACCGGCCGGCGGGGGAACGATGCCGCCCGTGCCGAGCATCGGCTCACCGATAAAGGCTGCAATGGTGTCGGCGCCTTCCGCCGCGATCATCTCTTCGAGCTTGTCGGTGCAATGGGTGACGAAGTCGGCTTCGCTCATGTCGAGATCGGGCCGGCGGAAATAGGACGGCGTCTCGGTGTGCAGCACTTGGCTGAGCGGCAGGTCGAACTTGTTGTGGAAGGGCGTCAGGCCGGTCAGCGATCCGGTCATCAGGCCCGAGCCATGATAGCCGCGCCAGCGCGAGATGATCTTCTTCTTTTCGGGCCGGCCGAGGATGTTGTTGTAGTACCAGACGAGCTTGATGTTGGTTTCATTCGCGTCCGAGCCGCCAAGGCCGAAATAGACCTTGGACATGTGCTCGGGCATGCGGTCCATCACCATCTTCGCGAGCGTGATGGAGGCTTCCGTGCCGTGGCCGACATAGGCGTGATAGTAGGACAGTTCCTTGGCCTGGGCGGCGATCGCATCAGCGATCTCCTGGCGGCCATAGCCGACATTCACGCAGTAGAGGCCGGCAAAGCCATCCAGCAGGCGGTTGCCGTTGCGGTCTTCGATATAGACGCCCGAGCCGCCGGTGATGACGCGGTTGGCGCTTTCGCCGCGTTCGTGCTGGCCCATATGCGTGGAGGGGTGGAAGAAATTCTCTCGGTCCCACTGGTCGAGCTGGTCGTTCCTGAGCATGGCTACTCCGTCGGGTGGTCTCTTGGTTTCCAGCGCCCTCTTGCCGGCAATTCGATGCAGCGGCCGGGCCTTCGGGCCCCTCCATGGCGCATTTTGCGGCAGAAATCGGAGGTGCGGGCCTATAGGGCCACTTTTGAACCCTTACCCCCCGCCTTGGCAACCCCGAGGGCAAAGGTCGCAATGGCGGTGTCCTGCGCGCCGGTGCCAGTCAGATCGCACATGGTGATCGCATCCTCCGACATGCGACCATGGACTTTGCCCGCAACGATGTCACCCAATTCGACCGGCTGACCTGCTCCCCAAAGCCCGGCTTCCATTGCGGTCCGCAGTTCACCGAGCGTTTCGCACTGGCTTGCACGATCGGCGACGTAGAGATCGGCGCGGGCGAGGGCCTCTGGTTCGATTTCGTTCTTCTCAGGGCTGTCGGAACCCATTGCGGTGATGTGGAGGCCCGGATGCAGCCATTCAGCCTTCAGGATCGGTTCGCGGGCAGGCGTCGTCGTCACGACGAGCTGGCTTTTGGCGACGGCCTTTTCGCCATCCGGTTCGGCGACGACCTCGATGCCAAGCTCTGCGGCAAGATCGGCGGCGCAGGCTTCCGTCTTCGCCCGATCGCGGCCCCAGACGATGAGCTTTCGGAACGGCCGGACGAGATGCGCTGCCTTCATCTGCAGCCGCGCCTGGACGCCGGTGCCGAAGACAGCAGCCGTATCGACCGTGTGCGGCGCGAGATGTTTCGCGGCGACCGCGCCGGCTGCTGCCGTGCGGATGTCGGTGAGGTAGCCATTGTCCATCAGCAGTGCCTCGACGAGGCCCGTGCGTGCTGAAAAGAGGATCATCAGGCCGTTCAGACTCGGAAGGCCGAGCTTCGGATTGTCGAAGAAGCCGGGGCTCACCTTGATGGCAAAGCCTTCGAAGCCGGGAATGAAGGCGGTCTTTACGTCCACCTCGCCATGTGCTTCGGGGATCGCCATGGACAGGATCGGCGGCATCACGACCTTGCCGCTTGCCAAAGCCGCGAATGCTTTTTCCACGACGTTGATGGCTGCATGGTCCAGATGGACGAGTTCGCGAAGGTCGCGCTCGGTGAGGATGAGAACGTCGCGTGGCTCAGCCATGGTCGTAGGTCCTTCCTTTCACGGTGACGTCGCCAAGGACGATATCGTCTCCCGCCATGATGCGGTTGAAGACGCCCATATCGACGTTGCGTCCGGTGATGACGGTCGCGACTGGACCTTCAAGCTCTTTGAGCTTTCCAGCCATGATCGCGGCGATGCCCACCACGCAGGCGCCCTCGGCCACGATGCGCTCCTCGTAGAACAGGGCCTGCATCGCCCGGTAGATCTCGTCTTCGGTGACGAGGATGGTTTCATCCAGGAAGTCCCGGCAGAGCTTGAAAGAGTGCTGGTTCTGGAGCCCGATGCCGCCGCCGAGTGAATCGGCGAGGCTCGCGACTTCGGTGACAGCGACGGGACGGCCGGCGCGGATGCTTTCGTGCATTGCCGCGCCGCGGTCCATCGAGATGCCCACCACCCGGATCGAGGGTTTGATGTGCTTGGCGGCAAGCGCCATGCCCGCGGCGAGACCACCGCCGGAAAGCGGGATCAGCAGCGTTTCGATGTCGGGCCGGTCTTCCAGCATCTCGAGCGTGATCGTACCTTGTCCGGCGATGACATGCGGATGGTCGAAGGGCGGGATATCCACCAGGCCCTCCTCGGCCACCAGGCGCGCCGCTTCCTCCTGCGCATCATCCTGGCTAACTCCCACGATCCGCACCTCTGCGCCGAGCGCCCGGATGCCGTCCACCTTGGTCTTCGGCACAAGCGTAGACATGCAGACGACCGCACGAATGCCACGGGATTTGGCGGCATGGGCGACTGCGCGACCATGATTGCCGGTCGAGCAACAGGTGACACCGGCAACATCGGCCGGAAGCTGCATGATCGCGTTGACGGCCCCGCGCAGCTTGAACGCGCCGATGGGCTGCAGCGATTCCAGCTTCAGGAGAAGCTCGGTGCCGAGGAGACGGGACAATGCCGTGGCTTCAACGAGGGGTGTGCGGAGCACATGGCCTGCGATGGTCGCTTGTGCCTGCTCGATGTCGCTGAAGCTGAAGGAAGCCAATACGGCACGTTCTCCGGTGATTTTCCGAGATTTGATGCGTTCTTGAAGCCGCAAGCCGACCACGGCGGCGTCTGCGCTGTCAAGTTTCGCTCCGTTTCAAGCTCCAGGCGGCTGGATCGTCGCGGCATCCGGACGTCGCATTCAGACAGGTTGTTGCCCGTACTGCTTGTAGTGTAGGCATAGTGTGACGGTGCCTAAAAATGTCGTTTTAGATCAGGAAGTCTGCTGATGCCCGCCAGTGCATTGCCTTTCAGCCACGCCGAATATGAGCGCCGCCTGCGTCTCGTGCGCGACTCCATGCGCAGGCAGGAGATCGATGTCCTGTTCGTCGAGGATCCTTCCAACATGGCATGGCTGACCGGCTATGACGGCTGGTCGTTCTACGTGCACCAGGGCGTGCTCATCTTCCACGATGAAGACCCGATCTGGTGGGGCCGCGGGCAGGATGCCAATGGGGCGGTGCGCACCGTCTACATGGAGGATGCGCGCTGCATCCCATACGCCGACCACTATGTGCAGTCGCGCGACATTCATCCGATGCAGACGCTGGCCGCGCTGATCCGCGACAAAGGCCATTCGTCGTCGCGTATCGGGCTCGAGCTCGACAATTATTACTTCTCCGCCAAAGCCTACCTCGTGCTCGAATACGAGCTGCCGAACGCAACCTTCAGCGATGCGACAGGGCTGGTGAACTGGCAGCGCACGGTCAAGTCGAACGAGGAACTCGCCTTCATGCGCAAGGCGGCGCTGATTGCGGAAAAGGTTGTCGACGGCATCGTGGAGCGCGTCGAGCCGGGCATGAAGAAGAACGAGGTGGTGGCCGAGATCTATGCGGACACGATCCGTGGTCTCGACGACGGCACGGAAGAGGGCATCTGGGGCGACTATCCGGCGATCGTGCCGCTCCTGCCGAGCGGATCGGATGCCGCGGCGCCGCACCTCACCTGGAGCGCGCAGCCCTTCAAACAGGGCGAGGCGACCTTCTTCGAGATCGCCGGCTGCTACCGCCGCTATCACGTGCCGTTCTGCCGGACGGTGTTTCTCGGCAAGCCGCCGCAGTACCTGCTCGACGCGGAAATGGCGGTTGTGCTCGGCCTCGAAGCTGGGCTCGAGACCGCGCGTCCTGGTGCGCGCGCCGGCGATGTCGCGCGTGCCTTCCACTACGAGCTCGAGAAGATCGGCATCGATCGCGGCGCGCGCTGCGGCTATCCGATCGGAATTTCTTATCCGCCAGATTGGGGCGAGCGGACCATCTCGTTCCGCGAAAATGACGACACCATTCTGGAAGCTGGCATGACCTTCCACTTCATGCCGGGACTCTGGATGAAGGATTGGGGTCTCGAGATCACCGAGAGCATCCTGATCCGCGACGGCGCGGCGGCCGAATGCCTCTGCAACCGTCCCCGCAAGATGTATGTGAAGGATTAGCGGGCTTCATGTTGCTGGAGCGGACCCGGGCGATCCTTGCCGATCTCATCGCCTATCCGACGGTGTCGTCGGACAGCAATCTCGACCTGATCGCCTATGCCGCGGACCTCTTGAAGCAATCCGGCGCGGACATTCGCATCTCGCAGGATCCGGACGGGCGCAAGGCGAACCTCTTCGCCTCGCTCGGGCCCGGTGTGGATGGCGGCATCGTGCTTTCGGGGCATTCCGATGTGGTGCCTGTCGAGGGACAGGAGTGGACGAGCGAGCCGTTCGCGCTTCGGGAAGCCGACGGCCTGCTCTATGGGCGCGGCACCTGCGACATGAAGGGCTTTATCGCCGCATGTCTTGCCATGGCACCGGTGTTTGCCGCACGCGATCTCGCCCGCCCCGTGCATTTCGCCTTCACCTATGACGAGGAGGTCGGCTGCCTCGGCGCGCGGACCCTGATTGCCGATCTTTCCGAAGCAGGAATTCGACCGTCGGCCGTCATCATCGGCGAGCCGACAGAGATGCGCATCATCGAAGGCCACAAGGGATGCTTCGAGTACACGACGCATTTCACGGGCTCAGGCGGCCATGCCTCCATCCCCGATGCGGGTGTCAATGCCATCGAATACGCCGTCGGCTACATCACGCGCCTGCTCGACTTGCGCGAGCCGCTGAAGGCGCGGTCGCCCGAAGGCAGCCCGTTCACGCCACCGTGGACGACGCTTCAGGCCGGCGCCATCGTCGGCGGCCCCGCACGCAACGTGGTGGCGAGCGACTGCCGCGTCGACTGGGAAATGCGCCCGGTGACGTCTGCCGACGCCGATTTCGTCAAGGCGGAGATGCGTGCCTTCGTCGACCAAGTGCTGAGGCCGGCTATGCGTGCGGTCGATCCAGCAACCGACATCGTGACCCACGTGATCGGCGAGGTCGAAGGGCTGGAGCCGGCGAGCCATTCCGAAGCGCTCGCCATCGCGCGCGAATTGACCGGCCGCAACGAAGCCGACGTCGTGTCCTTCGGCACGGAAGCCGGCCTCTTCCAAAAGGCCGGCATTTCGGCCGTCGTCTGTGGCCCCGGCTCCATCGCGCAGGCCCACAAGCCGGACGAATTCATCAGCCTCGACCAACTCGACCAGTGCCTCGGCATGCTGAAGCGGCTGGCCGATAAGGTGGGCCGGTGAACATTGACCCGGTAGAGGGTACCAGCAAGCGGATGGGCTCCCTCTGTCCCTTCGGGACATCTCCCCCGCAAGGGGTGAGAATAGCTGCGGCTCGATTTCGCCACTTCTCCACTCTCCCTCCTTGCGGGGGAGAAGTCGGTCCTGAGCTTGTCGAAGGATCCGACAGAGCGAGGCTTCACCGCTTGTTGGTGCTATCGGCCGACATAAGGTGCCCCCAATGCATTCTCACACCGACTTGATCGCGCCGCCGTCGCAGCGGATCAGGCCGCCGGTCACGTAGCTAGCCGGCACCGACACCAGGAACGCGGCGACGGAGGCGAATTCGTCGACGGTGCCGTAGCGGCCGGCGGGGATCGAAGCGCGGGCGGTTTCGCGGATGTCTTCGACTGGCTTGCCGGTGCGCTTGGAATTGGCTTCGTCGAGCTCATCGACCCGCTCGGTCTGGATGCGGCCGGGCAGGAGCATGTTGAAGGTGACGCCCGCGCTTGCGTTCTCGTTAGCCATCGATTTCGACCAGCCGACCAGTGCGGAGCGGAGCGCATTGGAGAGGCCGAGATTGGGGATCGGCTGGATGACGCCGGAGGATGCGACGGTGAGGACGCGGCCGAACCCCTGCTCCTTCATCGCGGGCAGGAAGCGCTGCGTGATCGCCATCACGCGCAGCACCATCGTGTCGAACTGCTTGGCCAGAACCTCGAGCGAGGCGTCGGTCATTGCGCCGGGGGGCGGGCCGCCGGTGTTGTTGACGAGGATGTCGATGCCGCCAAGCTTCTCGGCAACTGCTGCGGCGAGCGTATCCACGACGCCCGGATCGGTGAGGTCGGCTTCGACGAAATCGGCCTTGCCACCAGCTTCGCGGATCGTCGCGACGGCGCGTTCCAGCTTGTCGCGGGAGCGGCCGGACAGCAGCACATGCGCGCCTTCTTCGGCGAGCTTGGTGCCGATGCCGAGACCGAGGCCGCGTGTGGAGGCAAGCACGAGCGCGCGTTTGCCGGTCAATCCGAGATCCATGATGCTCTCCTTTTTCATTATTCGGGCCTCGGTATAGCCGCCGGGAGCCGTGAACAACAAGCGGCGCGGCGATTGTCCTTGGCCGACCGGCTCTGCTAACGAGGATCAACGTTACAGACTTGCGAGACCTCAATGACCGAACTGACCATCCGCCGCCCCGACGACTGGCATTTGCATCTGCGCGACGGGGCGATGCTGGAGGGCGTGCTGCCGCACACGACGGCGCATTTCGCACGCGCGATCATCATGCCGAACCTGGTGCCGCCGGTCGTCACCGCCGCCGATGCGCGCGCCTACCGCGAGCGTATTCTGGCCGCTCGGCCGGATGGGTCGGATTTCGAGCCGCTCATGACGCTCTATCTGACGGAAACGACCGACGCCGACGATCTGGCGGACGCCCATGCCAGCGGTCTCATAACGGCGGTAAAGCTCTACCCGGCCGGCGCGACGACCAATTCGGCGAGCGGGGTGCGCGACATCGACAAGGTCATGCCGATCCTGGAGCGCATGGCATCGATCGGGCTTCCTCTTTGTGTCCATGGCGAGGTCACGGATGCGGCCATCGACATCTTCGACCGGGAAGCGGTCTTCATCGAACGGGTGCTGGCGCCCCTGCGAGCGAGACTGCCGGAACTTAAGATCACGATGGAGCACGTCACGACGAAGGATGGCGTGGATTACATCAAGTCGTCCTCCAGCAATCTCGCCGGGTCGATCACCACCCACCACCTGATCATCAACCGAAATGCGATCCTCGCAGGCGGCATTCGTCCGCATTATTACTGCCTGCCGGTCGCAAAGCGCGAGACGCATCGCCTGGCGCTGCGCGCTGCCGCGACGTCGGGCGACGCGCGGTTCTTCCTCGGCACGGATTCCGCGCCGCATGTGGATGCCACGAAGGAATGCGGCTGCGGCTGTGCCGGCATCTTCACCGCCACCAACACGATGCCGCTGCTTGCGCATGTGTTCGAGGAGGAGGGCGCACTGCACCGGTTGGAGGCGTTCACCTCGCTTAACGGCCCGGCCTGGTACGGCCTTCCGGTCAACTCTGGCACGATGACGCTAACCAAGCGCGCCGAGCCGGTCGCTTACCCAGCCAAGATCGAAACGGGCGCCGGGCCGGTCACGCTCTTCGACCCGATGTTCCCGGTTCACTGGGATGTCGTCTGACGGGTAGCGCCACGCATCGCTTGCTGCTAATCAACCGGCGCCCGGTCTTCCCGCCCGCCCGATCAGACAGTCAAGGATCCGCCGATGTTCGCCAACAGCTTCCCCGACAAGGATGTGGCCGCCGAACTCGTCGCGAAAATGCTGCTTGAGATCAAGGCGGTGCATTTCAAGGCGGACGAGCCCTACAAGCTCGCATCGGGCATGCGCAGCCCTGTCTATATCGACTGCCGCAAGCTCTTGTCCTACCCGCGTGTGCGTTCCGCCGTCATCGATTTTGCCGCTAGTACCCTCCTGCGCAATGCCGGGTTCGAGCAGTTCGACTGCATTGCCGGCGGCGAGACGGCCGGTATCCCCTTCGCGGCCTTGCTTGCCGATCGCCTCGGGCTGCCGATGATCTATGTGCGCAAGGCGCCGAAGGGCCACGGCCGCAATGCCCAGATCGAAGGCCACATGCCGGAAGGCGCGCGCGTGCTCGTCATCGAGGACCTGACGACGGCCGGCGGCAGCATGTTCAAGTTCATCGACGCGATCCGCGCAGCTGGCGGCGTCGTCGACCACGGTATCGCGCTCTTTTTCTACGGCATCTTTCCCGAAGCCGAGCAGCGCTTCGAAAACGGCAATGTGCGGCTCCACTATGTCTCCACCTGGCGCAATGTGCTGGCCGTTGCGCGCGAACAGAAACTCTTCGACGAACAGACGTTGTCGGAGGTGGAAGCCTTTCTCAATGCGCCGCTTGCATGGTCGGCGCGCAATGGCGGTATTTCCGAACTGCCGCAATCCTGATTTTCTTTTCTTAGCTCAAACATTCAACGAGGGAGACAGGCCGTGACGAAGCCGAAGCTCTTGATCGTCGGTGCCGGTGGCGTCGGCCAGGTGACAGTTCACAAGGCAGCCCAGTTCCGCGCCGAGTTCGGCGGGATCGTTCTCGCAGCACGCAACGCGGATAAGCTCGCCGCAATCGCGCAAGAGGTACAGGAGCGTTGGGCTGCGCCAGGCGAGGGTGCCCTGATCGAGACGACGGTCATCGACGCGCGCAACCTCGAGGACGTGAAACGCGTGATCGCCGAGACCAGCGCGCAGATCCTGATCAATGTCGCGTCGCCCTATTGCAACGAGACGCTCCTCGACGCCTGCCTGGCCACAGGCACGCATTATCTCGACACCGCGCTTGGCGAGGACGAGCATGTCGAGGACATCAAGGCGCCATGGTATTCCTACGTGGAGTGGCCACGCCGCGAAAGGTTCGCCGAGAAGAAGCTGAACGCATTTCTCGGCATGGGTTTCGATCCAGGCGTCGTGAACATCTTCTGCGCGCATGCGCGCAAGCATCATTTCGACAGCATATCCTCGATCGACATCATCGACGTCAATGCCGGTAGCCACGGCAAATATTTCGCGACCAATTTCGATGCGGACGTCAATCTGCGCGAGGTGAAGGAAGACGTGATCACCTGGGAAAACGGTGCGTGGAAGACCATCCCGCACCATTCCGAATGGATGGACGTCACCCTGCCGCAGGTGGGCTCGCACCGCGTCTATTCCATGGGGCACGACGAGCTGCAGTCGCTGGCCTACACCTTCCCCGGCACCGAGCGCATCACCTTCTGGATGGGCTTTGGGGAACATTATCTCAAAGTGTTCAACGTCCTCGACAATCTGGGACTCACGTCTTCGATTCCGGTGGAAGTCGATGGGGTCGAGGTGGCGCCGAACCGTCTCGTGAAGGCGCTCCTGCCGGATCCGTCGTCGCTCGCACCGGACTACGAAGGCAAGATCTGCATCGGCTGCGACATTCGCGGCGTGATGGATGGTCAGGAGAAGCGGCTCTTCATCTGGTCGAATTGCGACCATGCGGAAAACTACGAGGAGGTCGGCAGCCAGTCGATTTCCTATTCGACCGGCGTTCCCGTCATCACCGCGATCCGGCTGATGGCGAACGGCACGTGGAACCCTCAGACCATGACCCATATGGAGGAGCTGGATCCCGATCCGTTCCTGAAGCTGATGCCGGAAACGGGCATCGACTGGCACGAGACGGAGCTGCCGCTCGATGGCTCCTGGCCGTTCACCAAGCCGGGTGCGGCCTGATGGCGGGTAATTTCGAGCGCTTCGATCCCAGCCGTGTACCGAGCCCCTGCTATGTCATCGATCTCGCCAAGCTCGAGGACAATCTGAAACTGCTGCAATCCGTCGGCGAGCGCGCAGGCGTGGAGATCCTGCTCGCGCTCAAGGCGTTTTCCTTTCCCGGCGCTGGCGATCTGATCGGTCGATATCTGTCGGGAACGGCGGCCAGCGGGCTTTACGAGGCACGTCTCGGGCGCGAGCAGTTCGGCGGCGCGGTCCACACCTACGCACCCGGGCTTTCGGCCGCCAATATCGACGGGATTCTCGAACATTCCGATCACGTCATCCTGAACTCGCTCCATCAGTGGCAGCGTTTCCAAGGAAAGCTTCAAGCCGCATCGGGCGTTGATTTCGGATTGCGCATCAACCCGGGGCATTCGGAAGTGGCGCAACCGCTTTACGATCCGTGTGCACCGTGGTCGCGGCTCGGCGTACCAGCCGACGCGGTCACCGCAGAGGATCTCGCGCCTTTCGAGGGTCTGCACATTCATGCGCTGTGCGATCATGATTTCGATGCGTTCGACCGCCTGCTGGGCGCCGTCGAAGAGCGATGCGCGCATCTTTTCGGTGCGGTTCGCTGGATCAATCTCGGTGGCGGGCTGCTGATCACCGAGGAGGATTTTCCGGTCGATCGGTTGGTCGAACGATTGCAGGCTTTTCGCGAAAGGACAGGCCTCAAGGTCTATCTCGAGCCTGGCACGGCGGTCGCTTTGCATGCCGGCGCGCTTGTTGCCGAATTGCTGGATATCGCCGAGAACGGAGCAGCCATCGGGATTTTGGATGCTTCGGCAACCTGCCACATGCCCGATGTGATCGAAGCGCCGTTCACGCCGGAACTCATTGGCGCGACAGCTCTGCCGCGTGGCTTGGCAGCGTCCGAAGCGGATGATCTGACGATGCGGCTTGGAGGACCGACATGCTTGGCTGGCGATGTCGTCGGCACCTATCGCTTCGAAACGCCTCCCAGGATCGGCGATCGGCTCGTCTTCCTCGATCTCGCCTATTACACGATGGTCAAGAACACGACCTTCAACGGAACACCGCTGCCGTCCATCGCCACCTGGGATGCACGCACCGAAACCGTGGAGATCGTCAAGACGTTCGGCTACGAGGATTTCGAGCAGCGGCTGGGCTAGCCACGACCGGCGGAATTGATTAAATCGATTGAATGCTTGGGAGGGATGCGATGATCGTCTGCTGTGGAGAAGCCCTGATCGACATGCTGCCGCGCAAATCGGTCACCGGAGAGGACGCTTTCGCACCCTATGCGGGTGGGGCGGTTTTTAATACGGCGATCGCTCTTGGGCGCTTGGGAATTCCCACCGGCTTCTTCACGGGTCTCTCCTCCGACATGTTCGGCGATGTCCTGCGAGCAACGCTCGACAGCTCTCATGTCGATCACAGCCATTGTGCGACCCTCGACCGGCCGACCACGCTCGCCTTTGTGAAGCTCACCAACGGCCATGCGAGCTACGCCTTCTTCGACGAGAATACCGCCGGGCGGATGATCACCGAGGCCGACTTGCCGACGCTCGGTGCGGACGTGAAGGCGCTGCATTTCGGGGCGATCAGCCTGATACCGGAGCCCTGCGGTGCGACCTATGAGGCTCTGATGAAGCGAGAAGCGGCACGCCGCGTGATCTCGCTCGACCCGAACATTCGCCCTGGCTTCATCCGTGACCGGCAGGCGCATCTGGAGCGCATGAACCGGATGATCGCCATGAGCGACATCGTCAAGCTGTCAGACGAAGATCTGGCCTGGTTTGGCTTCGACACGCCTGAGGCGGCAGCCGCGCAATGGTTGAAAATTGGCCCATCGCTGGTCGTGGTCACGAAAGGGGCCGAAGGCGCAGTCGGGCTTTCGATCCGCCACCGCGTCAGCGTGCCGGGCAATCCTGTTGAGGTGGCCGATACGGTTGGGGCCGGCGATACGTTCAACGCGGGTATTCTGGCGTCGCTCGAATGTTCGTCCTTGCTTACCAAAAGCTCCATCGCAGAGCTCGGCGAGCAGGCGATTGCAGACGCGCTCACCCTCGGCGCGAAAGCCGCCTCGGTAACCGTCTCGCGCCCGGGCGCCAATCCGCCCTGGGCGCACGAAATCGGATTTTGAGCATACCGCTCTAGGCGTCAGGCGCCGCGCAGGTCCCGGATCGTTTTCACGAGCCCGAGTGTCGAGGCATCGTGGCCTTCGCCGGCATCCTTGCCTTCGACGACGGGCAGCAGGCCGGTGGCGAGCTCCTTGCCGAGCTCCACGCCCCACTGGTCGAAGGCGTTGATGCCGAAGATCTGCGCTTCGACGAAGACACGGTGCTCATAAAGCGCGATGAGGCGGCCGAGCGCTTCGGGCGTCAGCCTGTCATAGACGAGCGTGATGGAAGGGCGGTTTCCGGTGAAGACCCGATGCGGCGCGATACGGTCGGCGTCTGCATCGGAGGCGCCCTTGTCCTTCAGCTGCTGGCGCGCTTCGGCGAACGTGCGGCCGCGCATCAGCGCTTCCGATTGCGCCAGGCAGTTGGCGATCAGCAATTGGTGCTGATGCGCAAGATCGGGCTCGTGACCGTTCGCCGCGATCATGAATTCCACCGGGATGATGTCGGTGCCCTGATGCAGCAGCTGGAAGAACGCATGCTGGCCGTTGGTGCCCGGCTCACCCCAGACGATGGGCCCGGTTGGCGTATCGACAGGAGTCCCGTCGATGGTCACGCCCTTGCCGTTCGATTCCATATCCAGTTGCTGCAGATAGGCAGCGAAGCGGGAGAGACGCTGGTCGTAAGGGATGATCGCGCGCGAAGCGTAGCCGCAGGCAACGCGATGAAAGAATCCGATCAGGCCGAGCAGCATCGGCAGGTTCTGACGGATCGGTGTCTCTGCGAAATGGCGATCCATCCCGTGGGCGCCATCGAGGAAGCGGCCGAAATTCTCCGCGCCGACGGCGATCATCAGCGGCAGGCCGATGGCCGACCAGATCGAATAGCGTCCGCCCACCCAGTCCCAGAAGCCGAAGGTGCGGTTCTCGCTGATCCCGAAGGCGGAGACCTTGTCGAGCGCGGTCGAAACTGCGCAGAAGTGATCGCCGACGGCCGCTTCGCCGAGCGCTTCCACCAGCCAGCGGCGCGCCGTCTGCGCGTTGGTGATGGTCTCGATGGTCGTAAAGGTCTTCGACGCGATGATGACGAGCGTCGTCTCGGGATCGAGCGGCTTCAGCGTGTCGGCGATGTGCGCGCCGTCGACATTCGAGACGAAATGCGCCTTTGGCCCATCATGATAGGGCGCGAGCGCCAGCGTCGCCATGGCCGGGCCGAGGTCCGATCCGCCGATGCCGATATTGACGATGTCGGTGATCTTCTTGCCGGTCGCGCCGCTGGCCGCGCCAGTGCGGATGGCCTCGGCGAAGTCTCCCATCGCTGTCAGCACGGCCTGCACGTCGCCCATGACATCCTTGCCGTCGACCACGATCGGCTTGCCGGAACGATTGCGTAGCGCCGTATGCAGCACTGCACGGCCTTCCGTCTTGTTGATCGCCTCGCCGGAAAACATCGCGTCCCGCCTGGCCTCGACGTTGCTGTCGATGGCGAGCTGTTCGAGAAGCGCGATGGTCGCATCGTCGATGCGGCATTTGGAATAGTCGAGCACCAGATCGTCGAGCCGAGCCGAAAAGCGTGTAAAGCGCGACGGATCCGCCTCGAACGCTGCGCGCATATCGGCCGGAGCCGCCGTTTGCGCATGGGCTTTCAGGGCGTCGAGCGTGGTCTTGCGAGCATCTGCGGTCATCGTGCGGGCCTGTTTTGCTTGGGGGGCTGGATCGTTCTATGCGCGGTCTTAAAGTGCTGTTCAAGGGCAATGAGGCTTGGCAAAAATTGCCAATGCATGGTGAATGGCTTACGTTGATGCCGAGAACGGAGCCGACCCATGCCGACGATGAATGTGAGCCTCACGGCTGAATTTGCTGAATTTGTGGAGCGGGAAATCGCAAGTGGAAGCTACATGTCCGCAAGCGAGGTCGTGCGCGATGCGTTGCGCATGATGAAGCGCGACCACGAGATGGAGGCGGAAAAACTGCATCTGTTGCGGCTTGAGTTGGAGCGGGGGCTCAACGAGAAAGAGCAGCGTCAGTTTTCCAGCCGCTCCGTGGACGCGATCTTTGAAGAGGCCGTTGAGAACGGCACGCAATGAAGCTGAGGCTGACGCGACAGGCCGATGCCGATCTTGCGGCCATAGCGCGCGACACCATACGCCTCTTCGGCGTCAACCAGGCACTTCGATATCGCGACATCATAAAAGAGGGGCTGGCGATGCTGTCGCGGGAACCAGATCGCCCAGCCACGCAGGATCGATCCGAACTCGGCTTGAATATTCGGTCTTTCCACCTTCAGCATGCAGCGCATCGACGCAGCGGCGCTGCCCACATCGTTTACTTCGTAATGGATGCAGAGAAGGAAGAGATCGTCGTCCTGCGCGTTCTGCATGAGGCGATGGAGCCAAAGCGGCGGTTGACGTCCGCTTTGGCTTTGAAGGAATAACCCTATTCGTCGCGCAGCTTGCGGCGCAGGATCTTGCCGACATTGGTCTTCGGCAGTTCGTCGCGGAACTCCACGTATTTTGGGCGCTTGTAGTTGGTCAGGCCTTCCGCGCAGTGCTTCTTCACGTCTTCTTCGGTCAGCGACGCATCCTTCTTGACGACGTAGAGCTTCACGACCTCACCGGAGTGCTCGTCCGGTAGGCCGATGGCGGCTGCTTCGACGATGCCGGGGTGGGACACGGCGACTTCCTCGACCTCGTTCGGATAGACGTTGAAGCCGGAGACGAGGATCATGTCCTTCTTTCGGTCGACGATCTTGGTGTAGCCGTCCTCGTCCATGTAGCCCATGTCGCCGGAGCGGAAGAAGCCATCCGACGTCATCACCTTGGCGGTCTCGTCGTCGCGCTGCCAATAACCCTTCATGACCTGCGGGCCGCGGATGCAGATTTCGCCGACGTCGCCGATGCCGAGATCCTTGCCGTCCTCGTCGCGGATGGCGATATCCGTGGAGGGCAGGGGCAGGCCGATCGTGCCGGTGAATTCTGCCCGATCGAAGCGGTTCGCGGTGGCGACCGGCGAGGTTTCGGAAAGGCCGTAACCTTCCGAGATCGGGCAGTTGGTCAACTGATGCCAGCGCTCGGCCACCGGACGCTGCACGGCCATGCCGCCGCCGAGCGTCAGGATGAGGTTGCTGAAGTCGAGCTTCTTGAAATCGTCGTTGTTGAGCAGCGCATTGAAGAGCGTGTTGAGGCCCGGGAAGATGTGGACCTCATATTTCGCAAGCTCCTTGACGAAGCCCGGAATATCGCGCGGATTGGGGATCAGGATGTTCTGCGCGCCCTGATCGATGCCCATGATCGCGTTCACCGTCAGCGCGAAGATGTGGTAGAGCGGCAGCGCGCAGACGAAGACCAGCCGATCCGGCCGCTCCTTGTTGAGGAAGGCCGCCTGCAGCCAGAGATTGATCTGGGCACCGTTCGACAGCACGTTCGAATGGCTGAGAACCGCGCCCTTGGAAACGCCCGTCGTCCCGCCGGTATATTGCAGGAAGGCGATATCGTCCGGCTTGACCTTGGCGGGCGTGAAGGCCTTGCTGCGCCCTTCGGAAAGCGCGGTCTTGAAGGGAATGTGGCCGGGCAGGTTCCAGGCCGGCACCATCTTCTTCACCTTGCGAACCACGAGGTTCACGACGTGGCCCTTGAGGCCCATCATGTCGCCCATGGTTGCGACGCAGACGTGCTTGACGTCTGTCTTGGCGACCACTTCCTGCAGCGTGTGGGCGAAGTTTTCGAGGATAATGATCGCCTTGGCGCCGGAATCCTTCAGCTGATGCTGGAGTTCGCGCGGCGTATAGAGCGGATTGACGTTCACGACGACGAAGCCCGCGCGCAGCACGGCTGCAATGGCTACGGGGTTCTGCAGAATGTTCGGCATCATCACGGCGACGCGGTCGCCCTGCTTCAGGCCCTTGCTTTGCAGCCATGCACCGAGCGCGGCGGAATGGGTGTCAAGATCGGCATAGCTGATGGACTTGCCCATGCAGGTGAAGGCTGGCCGCTCGGCAAAACGCTTGCATGCGGTTTCGATCAACTCGCCGATGGAGGCGTAGGCCAGTGGCCCGATGTCAGCCGGCGTGCCCGGCGGATAGGAGTTAAGCCAGAGCTTGGCGGAGTTCTGGTCGGTTGTCCTGATATTTTGTTCCACGATGCCCTCCCGGTATCTTGTGGTCTTTTTGGCATTCCCCTCAAACCTCGGCGCCGTCCCACGCTGGTTTGTGAGGCTAGCAGGATTTGCCGGGTGTGACACCCGCACCGTCCGCGCTAATTAATCTGACTTTGACGTAAACGTCGCCCGCGCGCAACTGTCTGAAACAGGGCCGGCGAGGTTGTTGACTCTTTGCTGAAGCTGAGTCCTAAATAGAACATAGCATGAACATTGAAATTGACCTCCAACCGACGATCGAGCCTGATCTCCATGTCTTCCACCCTTTCCCAGCTCAAGCGGCAACTGGCTGCACTGGAACCGGCGCGATCGCCGGGAGAGAAAGGCTTTACGCTTGGCCTCGATCAGGTCGATGCAGCGTTGGGTGGTGGGCTTCCGCGGGGGTGCCTGCACGAAGTTTTTGCCCATGAAGTGGGTGATGCGGGTGCGAGCGCCGGGTTTGCGCTTGCGCTTGCCCTGCGCGCTGCCGGAGAGGGGCGGCACATCGTCTGGGTGCGGCATGCATTTGCGGTGCTGGAGCAGGGCGATCTCTATGCGCCCGGCCTTGCGCAGTTCGGCATCGATCCGGACCGGGTTCTGCTGATCTCGGCAAAAAGCGAAACGATGGTGCTGCGGGCAGGGCTTGAGGCCTTGCGGTCCCCGGCTCTTGGCGCCGTTCTCCTGGAAATCTGGGGCAAGGCAGGGTTTCTCGACCTGACAGCCAGCCGCCGCATGATGCTGGCGGCCTCACGTTCCGGCGTGACGGGTTTCATCCTTCGGGCGGCGGGGCAGCCGCAGCCCAGTTCTTCACTCACCCGATGGCAGGTAAGGGCGGCACCCTCGGTGGGGCTTGCGGCCGGGGCACCGTCCAATCCTGTCTTCGATATTCTTCTGGACCGTCATCGCGCCGGCATTGCGGGCGGGCGCTGGCATTTGGAGTGGAACCGTGACCGCAAAAGCTTCGATCTCTCCGCAGCACAGCCTGCCCGTTTCGACGAGCCCCTCGCAACACCCAAGCGAAGCGCCGCAAAGCCGCTTCCTGGCTCTGTGGTTTCCCTTCCTGTCGACCGACCGGCTGCATCGCCAGAAGACCAGAAGGCCTTCCGCAAGACAGGCTGAAGACGCGCCGAAAGAGAAAAGTAGCAGCCTGTCCAAGCCTCTCGTCATCGTCGAGAAGGTGAAGGGCGCCTTGCGTCTTGCCGCCGCCGACCCGGCGGCACGGGCGCTAGGCCTCTCGCCCGGGCTCACGCTTGCCGATGCGCGTGCGCGCGTGCCCGATATCGAGGTGTGCGAGACGGCGCCGGAAGCCGACCGGCGCATGCTGGAACGGCTCGCCGATGCCTGCGACCGCTTCACGCCGCTCGTCGGTTTCGATGGCAAGTGTCTCGATGGCACGGGAGGGCTCATGCTGGACATCGCCGGCTGCGTTCATCTCTTCGGTGGTGAAGTGGCCATGCTGAAAGATATCGCGGGCAAGTTCGAAACGGCGGGCTTCAAGACCTTCGCTGCGATTGCCTCGGCGCCGGATACGGCGCGCGCCATGGCGCAGTTCGGGTCAGGCGGTATCGTGGCTGAAGGCAGTGAAGAGCAGGCGGTGCGGCCCTTGCCCGTGGCCGCCCTTGGTCTTGGCGCGGAGGTCGAAAACGGGCTCGCCCGCGCCGGGCTCAGGAGCATCGGTGATGTCGCGGCGCGTCCGCGCGGACCGCTTGTCGCGCGCTTCGGGCCGGAACTCGCCTACCGGCTCGATCTCGTGATGGGGCGGCGCCGCTCATCGATCACGCCGCGCCGCACGGTCGGTGACATCATCGTGGAAAAGCGGTTCGGCGAGCCGATCGGCTACGAGGAGGACATTCGGGCGTGCCTGCGCCACCTTGCGGGGCAGGCGGGAGAACTTCTGCAGGAGCGCGGCAAGGGCGGCCGGCTTTTCGAGGCGGCTTTCTTCAGGGCCGACGGCAAGGTGACGCGCATTCCGGTGGAAACGGCACGGCCTTCGCGCGATCCCGCAGCGTTGATGCGCCTTTACGATGCCAAGCTCGAGGGGCTTGCCGATCCGCTGGATCCCGGCTTCGGCTTCGATCTGATCCGCCTGTCGGTCATCTTCAGCGAAACGCTCGTTCCCGAGGCGCAGGAGCTTTCGTCGAAAGGCGTTCCGACCGAAGAGGCGAGCGAGTTGGTGGAGCGCCTGAGTGCCCGGTTTACGCCCGAGCAGGTGGTGCGCTTCGTTTCGCGCGATACGCATATTCCCGAACGTGCCGCCGAAGCCATTCCGGCATTGTCGTCGGAGCAGTCGGCGATCACATGGGTGGTGCAGGACAGTGGTGAGCCGCCCTTGCGTCCGCTTTTTCTCTTCACGCCGCCCCATGCGATCGACGTTACCGCCTCGGTTCCGGATGGCCCGCCGCATCGCTTCTTCTGGCGCCGGGTCGAGCATGCGATCGTCAAGGCGGAAGGTCCTGAGCGCATTGCGCAGGAGTGGTGGCGCGATGCCGGACAGGCGATGACACGCGATTATTTCCGGCTCGAGGATACCGCCGGGCGCCGGTTCTGGGTCTATCGCGAAGGGCTCTACGGGATGGAAGTCACCAATCCGCGCTGGTTCCTGCATGGGATCTTCGCATGATGCGGTACGGCGAACTTGCGGTCTCCACCAATTTCTCCTTTCTGCGCGGGGCCTCCCATCCGCATGAATTCATCACCCGCGCGCTTGAACTCGGTTATGCGGGCATCGGCATCGCCGATTGCAACACGGTGGCGGGGGTCGTCCGTGCCTATAGCGCTCTCAACGAGCTGAATTCCGATTATGCCGCTCAGTATGGAAAGGGTGCCAGGCTCGATTTCAAGCTGGTGGTCGGCGCCCGGCTCGTCTTCGCCGACGGCACGCCCGACATTCTCGCCTATCCGGAAAACCGGGCCGGTTGGGGCAGGCTTTGCCGGCTTTTGACGAAGGGCAAGATGGGCGACACGAAGAAGGGCGATTGCATCCTGAGCTTTACCGATCTCCTGTCGCTTTCGGCCGATCTTCTGTTCATCGTCATGCCGCCCGATCAGCTTGACCAGGTGGAAGCCACGCTTGCGCAGCTTTCACGCGCGGCGCCCGGCTCCATCTGGCTCGGCGCGGCCATGGGTCGTCGAGGGGATGACCGGCGCCGCCTCGTCGCCCTGAAGTCTCTGGCCGATGCGGCGCGCGTGCCGCTGATGGCGCTCAACGATGTGCTTTATCATGCCCATGAACGCCGCCCCCTGCAGGATGTGCTCACCTGCATTCGCGAGAAGACGACGATCGAGGCGGCCGGCCGCCTGCTTCAGGAAAATGCGGAGCGCTATCTGAAGCCACCGCCCGAGATGCAGCGGCTCTTTCGCGATTGCCCGGAGGCCATCGCCGAAACGACGGACTTTCTGGCCCGCATCGATTTTTCGCTCGATCAGTTGAAATACGAGTACCCGGACGAACCGGTGCCGCCCGGTAAGACGCCGCAGGGCTGGCTGGAGGAATTGACGTGGAAACATGCCGGCTGGGTCTATCCCGATGGCGTTCCGCCCAAGGTGGATGCGCTTCTGAAGCAGGAATTCGCGCTGATCGCGAAGCTCGATTACGCACGCTATTTTCTGACGATCCACGACATCGTGCAGTTTGCGCGCAACCGGGGCATTCTGTGCCAGGGCCGCGGATCTGCCGCCAATTCGGCGGTCTGTTTCGTGCTCGGCATTACCTCGGTCGATCCTGCGACCAGCAATCTTCTCTTTGCGCGCTTTCTGTCGGAGGAGCGTCGCGAGCCTCCGGATATCGATGTCGACTTCGAGCATGAGCGGCGCGAAGAGGTCATCCAGCACCTTTATGAGCGCTATGGGCGGCTGCGCGCTGGTATCGCCGCAACCGTTATCCGCTATCGGCCGCGCAGCGCCATCCGCGAAGTCGGCAAGGTGTTCGGTCTGACCGACGACGTGACGGCCAGGCTCGGCGGCATGGTGTGGGGGAGCTTCGGCGACAGCATTCCCGAAAGCCATGTGCGCCAGGCTGGGCTCGATCCGCACAATCCCGTCATCGCCCGCGCGCTCGATTTCGCTCGCCAGCTTCTCACCTTTCCACGCCACCTCTCGCAGCATGTGGGCGGATTCGTGCTGACCAACGGGCGGCTCGACGAGACGGTGCCGATCGGCAATGCGGCGATGGAGGATCGCACCTTTATCGAGTGGGACAAGGACGATATCGACGAACTCGGGCTGATGAAGGTCGATGTGCTGGCGCTCGGCATGCTGACCTGCATTCGCAAATGCTTCGACCTGATCCGGTTGCACGAGGGCAGGGATCTCGATCTCGCCGCCATCAAGCACGATGACGGTGTCTATCGCATGCTGCAGAAGGGCGATTCCATCGGCGTCTTCCAGGTGGAAAGCCGGGCGCAGATCAACATGCTGCCGCGCCTCAAGCCGAAAGAGTTCTACGATCTCGTCATCCAGGTGGCGATCGTGCGGCCCGGGCCGATCCAGGGCGACATGGTTCATCCCTATCTGAGACGGCGCGACGGACTTGAGGAGGTGCATTTTCCTTCGCCCGCCCCGCCGCATGATCCGGACGAGCTCAAGCATGTTCTTTCCCGCACATTGGGAGTGCCGCTTTTCCAGGAACAGGCGATGCAGCTGGCGATCACGGCGGCGGAATTTACGCCGGACCAGGCGAACGGGTTGCGCAAGGCGATGGCAACCTTCCGCCACAACGGCACGATCGGCCGTTTCGAGGAAATGATGGTGGATGGCATGGCGCGGCGCGGTTACGACCGGGATTTTGCCGAGCGCTGCTTTGCGCAGATCAAGGGTTTCGGCGAGTATGGGTTTCCCGAAAGCCACGCGGCTTCCTTCGCACGCCTCGTCTATGTCTCGGCGTGGATCAAGCACCACTATCCGGCGGTCTTCGCCTGTGGGCTCCTCAATTCCCAGCCCATGGGCTTTTACGCCCCGGCGCAGATCGTGCGCGATGCGCGCGAGCATGGCGTCGAAGTGCGGCCGGTGGACGTGAATTACAGCCACCACGACAACACGCTGGAGCGGGCGGCGAATGGCAAACTCGCCCTGCGCATCGGCTTTCGGCAGATGGATGGGTTTCGCGAGGACTGGTCGCAAGCGCTCGTTTTCCAGCGTGGCCGTGGTTACGCGAGCATCGAGGCTCTGTGGCATGGGGTCGAGCTCGAACACCGCGCGCTGAAGGGCCTGGCCGATGCCGATGCATTCCGGTCGATCGGCGTCGATCGGCGTGATGCGCTGTGGGCCGTGCGGCGATTGCCGGAAGATCGGCCGCTGCCGCTCTTTGCCGCGGCCGCACAGCAGGAACTCGGGTTTGAGCAACCCTCCCGCCTGCCGCCCATGCCGCTCGCCGAACAGGTCGTTGCCGATTATCAGACCGTGAAACTCTCGCTCAAGGCGCATCCGATCGCTTTTCTGCGCGAGCGATTTCGCAGCGAAGGCATCATCTCCTGCGCTCAGTCAGGGGAAATGCCGGACCGTGCGTTCGTCAAGGTTGCGGGGGTGGTTCTGGTGCGCCAACGGCCTGGCAAGGGCAACGCGATCTTCATGACGCTTGAGGACGAGACGGGCGTCGCCAATACGCTTTTATGGTCGCGGCTTTTCGACAGGTATCGTCGCGCCGTTATGAGCGCAAAGCTCGTCGTGGTCGAAGCCCAGATCCAAAGAAGCAAGGAAGGCGTTGTGCATCTCATGGTCACTGCCGTGCATGACCGCACGGGAGATCTCGCGATGCTGTCCGATGTCCATTCCGCCAGCATCGAATTGTCACGCGCCGATGAGGTTACCCACCCAACTTATACCCGCCAGGGCGAGGGCGGGCGCCACCCGCGCAATGTGCGGATCATACCGAAGTCACGCGACTTTCATTGACATGAATATCGGCAGGGATCACACGCCACAGACTATTTCGACGAAATCCGCGCACTTGCTTTCGTGGTCGCAGAGGCTGGTGACGCTGCCATGGTATTGCCAACCGCCACGGCCTCGCCTGCACCGAAGAACTTGTCACGCTCCCGCCAGATCGCCGGCAAGGCGAGCAGACCGATCGAGACGACCGCGATCACCGTCTTCGTAAGCTGCGACAGCTCCGGCGTGCGCTGGTCCACATAATAGACTGCGTAGACGATCACGACGTGCCAGACATAAACCTGAAGGGAGTGACGGCCGAGCAGCTGCAGGAAGCGAAGGGTGAAGACCCAGATCAGTCCCTCGGCCACAGCACGCACCACAGCATTGGAGTGACGCGGGCCCGCGATCAGGAGCCATGCCATACCGAAGGCGACGGCGATGAAGTTGACGAGATAAACCGGGCCGAAATCGGCGCGCACTTCGAGCGAGGCGAACTTGCCGATCATGAAGTCCGGCATGAATCCGTGTGCTGTAGCAACGCGCAGCGGCAAGAAGAACAGTACGGTGAGCAGTGCGACTTTCGGCCAAAAGGTCTTTTCCGGTGCGAAGATCGCCGTCCAATCGATCTTCTTCTGCGCCGTGAGCGTGCCAAGGACCAGCGCTGTGAAGAAGACGATCTGCCAGCCCATCATGTTGAAGCTGACGCGCACGCCCTGTTCGTCCGAGCCTTCAACCAAGGTATCGAGCGGTACCGTGACCAGGCGGTGAACGCCGAGCTGCGCGGCAAACCAGACCAGGAATGAGCCCACCATCACGGTGCGCCACTGCCCCTTGAGCGTCAGCCAGATGAGGGCGGGCGCGAAGAGGAGGTAGACCGTGTATTGCGGCAGGATGTCCATGAAAGTCGGCTGGAAGATGAACGTCGCTATGGCGGCCAGCCGAAGCGGATCGCTGAAATTGGTATCGCCCAGCCAGTTCCACCAGGCTTCGTGGCCACCCGGCAGCACCATCCGCACGAGCAGCACGGCAAGAATAAGCCCCATGGCGTAGCGGTAGAGTTCGAACGCGCGCGAATAGACTTTGCGCGATCCTTCATCCTTGCCGTATTTCAGCATCTTCCGGGCATAGACCAGGCCGATCAGCAGGCCCGACAGAAACACAAAACCCTGAGCGTCTTCGACAAACGCCAGTTGGCGATGGTTGATCTCGACCAGCCAATACCCACCGATGAAGACGAGGTGGTTGATCAGCATGAAAACGAGGAAGTAGCCCCGCATTCCATCAATGATATCGAGGCGTTTCACGGGCGGATAACCTTGGTTGAGCGATGAGAGGCCGTTTGGCCGCTCACCAGGAACAACCATGGACACCAATTCTGCGGACGCAACGAACTTCCATGGGAAAGGTTGCGGCAAAGCCGGACCGTTAGACGGCCCGGCGGGTCACGATCAGCGACTCGTTGCCTTTTTAGTTTATCGGAAGCTCAATAAGCGGCCAATCACGCTTGGCCGACGCGGCCGATCATTCGACCGTGTAGCTGCCCGTCTCGCAAAGATCAGCGGCATCTTCCACGACGTCGCCGTCATCGAAGACCATGCGTAAATCGTAGTCACAGGCGGACCGGCCGTCGGCGATGGTGATCTGGACGCTCTGTCCGGAAGAGAGGACATCCGCGCCGAGAATATCCTCTTCCCAGTTCGATACATCGGTGGGGGAGGCGTAGAATTCCATCAACGTGAAATCGGTGTTGTTGTTCAGCGTGAAGACCAGATCTTCGGCTGATGCGGTGGTTGCCAATGCCAAAGACGCGAAAGCGGCTACGGACAGGACGGCGGACTTCATTGCAGTGTTCCCCAGGCGGCACAGTGCCCCAACAGCCACGTGGAATACGCGGCCGTTCATCTCAATAGCCAAAGGCCGAAAACAGCACAATCGAGCCGAACACGCGATCCGAGTTGATGGTGAACGGGCGAGGGCAGGCGTCAGACGCCCATGAACGACCAACCACCGAAGATGATCAGAAGAATGATGATGACGGCGATTAGTGTGTTGCGGCTCATGACGGCTCCTTTTTGAGTGACAGGCAAACTGCTAAGCGGTGGGAAGGTTCCGGTGCTCTCACCCTTCCGCCTGCATCGTCCGTGCGATCTCCAGAAGCTTGTCGCGATCGGCACCGTGCTCGGCGACGAGTTCCTTCGCCTGAAGCGGTGACATGTCGGTGTTCTCGACGAGATACTTGATCTCCGCCTCGTCGTTATCCTGAGGGTTCGTCCACTCGTTGCGATCATCGGCCATGGCGGTCTCCTTCAAGACCAGAACCGGCGACATCGCAGAGTGTTCCGAGCGCAATCATGTGCAGTCGTCGCGGGATGATCGCAGGAGGGTTTCGAAAGGTGAGAGGGGCAGAAGAAGGATGTCAGCCGCCACCCGGCAAACCCGCTCGGTCTGCTATTTGTTATCGAGCCTCTGTTCGACCTTCTTTCGGCTGTTGCCGACTTCTTTCACCGCTTCCTTGACCTCGGCCTTTGATTTGCCGGTCTTGTCGGCTTCGTAGCGAACTTCGTGGTCCTGCTTGCCGGCGACGCGTGAACGATCCTGCGGTGTGTTTCCCAAGGCGGCCTCCAATGATGTTGGTCCGCGACTAACGCCGGAATTGGCGTGTTGTTCATCCAGATGTCATGGAATTCCGGATGAGATTGCAGCCCGCCCGATGAGGCAGTCTGTTTTGCTTTGAGGAAGGCGCCGTGCCATCGAGGCATACTGGCTTGGAGAAGTGGTGCCGCTTAGGTGACTCGAACACCTGACCCCATCATTACGAATGATGTGCTCTACCAACTGAGCTAAAGCGGCCCGGTGGCTGCCCCGAACAGGGCTGCCACGAAAGGTGCCCGCAGATACCGCGATTGTGCGGGCATTTCAAGCGGGCAAAGGCAAATTCCGATCAGAGCGCGTTCAGGCGCAGATGCGGGCCTTGGCGGCGCGGTATTCCTGTTCCAGCCGGTCGACGAACTGGCCGACGGGAGCGACTTCCTTGACGGCGCCGATGCCCTGGCCAGCGCCCCAGATATCACGCCAGGCCTTGGCGCCGGTTGCAGCGCCATCGAAATCCATCTTCGAGGCATCGGCTTGCGGCAGATTGTCGGGATCCATGCCGGCCTTGGCGATCGACGGTTTCAGATAGTTGCCGGGGATGCCGGTGAAGAAGTTCGAATAGACGATGTCCTTGGCCGTGCTTTCGACGATCATGTCCTTGTAGGCATCGATGGCGCGGGCCTCCGCGGTCGCGATGAAGGGCGTGCCGATATAGGCCATGTCGGCGCCCATGGCTTGCGCGGCGAGAACGGCATCGCCAGTCGCGATCGAGCCCGAAAGCAGGAGCGGACCGTCGAACCATTCGCGAATTTCCTGGACGAGCGCGAAGGGCGAGAGGGGGCCTGCGTGGCCACCGGCGCCGGCCGCGACCGCGATGAGGCCATCGGCACCCTTCTTGATCGCTGAATGGGCGTGGCGGTTGTTGATGACGTCGTGCAGCACGATGCCGCCATAGGAGTGGATCGCATCATTGACTTCCGGCACGGCGCCAAGCGACGAGATGACGATCGGCACCTTGTATTTCACGCACATCCGCAGATCGTGTTCCAGCCGCTGGTTTGAGCGGTGGACGATCTGGTTGACGGCGAAGGGTGCGGAAGGGCGGTCTGGGTTCGCAGCGTCATGGGCCGCAAGCGTCTCGGTGATTTCAGCGAGCCACTCATCGAGCTGCGCTTCGGGACGCGCATTGAGTGCCGGAAACGAGCCGACGACGCCGGCCTTGCACTGCGCGATGACCAGCGGCGGGTGCGAGATGATGAACAGGGGGGCAGCGACAACGGGAAGGCGGAGCCGGTCCTTGAGAATGGACGGAAGAGCCATGGAGCATCACCTCGAGAGCGTTTTGATTGACACTTACGTAAACTGCGCTTGTGGCCACCTATGCCATTCGGAGCGTTTTCCGTCCAGCCCACCTTGGCATGCCTGAGGGCGGCGCGATTGTTCGGTACACATCTCGGTCTTGGTTAACGCCTTGCTTGCGCGGGACGAATTGAGCTTGTACCGGTGAGTTTGACGCAAGATGAACTCAATTTTCGCCCAATGCTCTTGGGCCCAGGTGCCCAGAGCGCCTGCCTTACCGAAAGGCCCGCTCGTGCAAGGTCTCGAAACCGCCCTCCGCAATGCCCTGACACGTGCCGGCAATCCCGATGCCGAAACGCGCCAGCGCGTTTATGCGTCGGCGCGCCAGGCCGTCCAGAACTCGTTCGCGAAGCAGGCGGATGTCGCGCCGGAAGTGATCAACCAGCAGCGCATCGAGGCTGAGAGCGTCATTGCCAGGGTTGAAAAGGAATTCGCAGAACGGGAACGCGCAAGCGCGACTACACCGGTTCCGACGATCGGGTCCATCGCGGATCCAGCGCCTTCTGCTCCCGGTGGTGCACCCGACATCGGCAGCGCCCCGCAGGTCATGCCGGACGATGCGTTCCGGCGCAGGTCCGATGCAGAGCCGCCAATCGTGTCGGTCGATCGCGACGGCAGGGCAGGGCGTGACGTTAACTTCGATGATCGGGCACCTTCGGTCGATCGGTCGGACAGCTTTTCGCTCGATGGTCCGCGCAGCAGCATGGGCCGGCGCGAGCCGGATATGGGTCTTGCGACCGAGCCGACTGCATCAACCGCTTCGGCAGCGGTGGAGGGCGCCGCGTCGCCTTCCGTGGCAGGAGACGTTCGGCCCGGCCGGGGAAAAAGAGGCTTTCTGCGCCGTGGTGGCGGCAAGCCCAAAGTCGAAACGGTCGTCGAAGCGCCGCGTCGCAAGAAGAAGCGTCGCGGCGGTGCGCTGATCGGGCTCGCTCTTCAGCTTGGCTTCGTGCTGCTGCTGATTGCCGGAGCGCTCTGGTTCATTTCCGCCAATGGCGGCATCGAGCAGGTGGGTCGCAATCTCGCCGAATCCGGCGCCGGACTCCTGGCTGAGCCGAGCGAGGATGGTGCCAGCGTGCCCGGCCAACGTGTGGGCGCGGGGCAATTCACTGGTGAATGGATCACGGTCGTCGAAACCGACACCGTCGATAGCGTTTCGGCCGGATCGGCGGCGACGGTCGATGTTGTGGACGATACGAGCGAGCCTTTTCTCAGGATCCAGTCCGTCAGCGCCGGCGAAGATGGCGAAGTGCGCATCGCGCTTCAGGGCGACGTGGCAGAGGCACTGGCCGCAGGACCGGCGACCGTTGCGCTGACCGTCCGTTCGGCCGGCGAGGGCGTGACCCAGATCTATGTGCGGTGCAGCTTCCCGGCCGAAGCCGGATGCGGACGCCGTCGCTTCGAGGTCAACCAGACGCCCGCGGACCTCCTGCTCGACATCGACCTCGGTGCCGCCGGCGGAGCAGCGAACGGCGGAACGGTGATGCTGAACGCCGACGTTGCCGGCGAAGGTGCGGGCATCGATCTCCTCAGCGTTCGTCTGCGGCCGGGCGCGTGAGAGCGTTCCGGCGTTGACCCGAAGCCTCCTCAGGCCTGTAGGGCCAGTTCCGGTCCTCCGATGATGGCCGGTTCCTCCTGCCCGATGGCGCTTGTGTTCTTGCCCTCGTAGGGCAGGCCGAGAAGAACGCGGCGGATGAGATTGAGGCGCGCGCAGCGCTTGTCGTCGGCACGCACCACGATCCATGGCGCGAGATCGGTGTGGGTGCTCGCAAACATCTGATCACGCATGGCGGTGTAATCGTCCCAGCGCTGAATGCTCGCTATGTCCATCGGTGATAGTTTCCACGCCTTCAGAATAGTGTGGCGACGATCATGGAAGCGTTCCAGCTGTTTGGCGCGGCCGATATCCAGCCAGAATTTGAAGAGATAGATGCCGCTTTTGACGAGCATCCGCTCGAAATCGGGTGTTTCAGCCAGGAAGTGCGCATGTTCGTCCGGGGTGCAGAAGCCCATGACCGGCTCCACGCCGGCACGGTTGTACCATGACCGATCGAACATCACGAATTCGCCGGCTGACGGCAGGTGCTCCACATAACGCTGGTAGTACCACTGGCCGCGCTCGCGCTCGGTCGGTTTCGGCAGCGCCACGATGCGGGCGCTGCGCGGGTTCATGTATTCGCGCGTCGCTGCGATCGCACCACCCTTGCCGGCCGCGTCGCGGCCTTCGAACAGCAAGACGACGCGATTGCCGGTCTCCTGCTGCCAGGCCTGCACCTTGACCAGTTCAACCTGCAGCAATTCCAGATCGCGGTCGTAGTCCGACCTGCCCAGTTTGTCCGGCTGGCCGACCGCGCTTTGTTCTTGCAGGGTCTTCACCCAATCGGGCAGGATGGGATCGTCGATGTCGAACCGCCTTCTCGTCCCGCCGATCTCGATCTCGACTGCTCGCTCTTCCTGCTCATCTGTCATAAATGTCTCGCATGGGGGCGTCATGGTTGCCGGATGATTCCGGCGTGCCCGGGATCGTGGAGGATTTGGGCCACAGGGGCGCGGCGAATTCAAGCTGCTCGTCTTTCGTGCGTTCATGTGGAGGATAGAACGAGCCATGTCTGAAGGCGGCCTGCCGATGAACGAGCCGACCGAACGCGGTTCGGTGCGGCTTGCATCCATGAGCCTCAAGGATGCGCGCTACATCCTGATCGCCGGAGCGCTTGCCGTTGCGGCGTTCGCAGCGAGTGGAGCCATCGGGTGGCTGTCGGGCGCGCTTCTCTATCTCATCATCGCGCTTGCCGCCGCGCTGCCGCGGCGATCCCGTTCCATGCGGCTGGCTGCCCGGCAGAAAGCACCGGCGATGGACTGGCGCCAGGCGATCGCCCTGCCGCTGCAGGCCATGGACGAGCCGGCCTATCTCCTGCGGGTCGATGGAACGGTGAAATTCCAGAACGAAGCCGCAGAAGCCCTGTTCGGCGTTTCCGAGCCCAACACACATCTTTCCGGCCGCATCCGGTCTCCAGCCATTCTGGGCATGGTGCAGCAGGCGATGGAGGACGACGAGCCTCGCTCTGTCGATCATTCCGAGCGCGTGCCCTCGGAGCGCTGGTTTCAGGTGCGCTGTTCGCCGATTGCAGGCGCACCCGCCCGAGACCACAGCGGCAAGCTCTACCTGCTTACCTTTCGCGATATGACGGAGGCGCGGCGGATGGATCGCATGCGCAGCGACTTCGTCGCCAACGCCAGCCATGAGCTTCGCACGCCGCTCGCCTCGCTGACGGGCTTCATCGAGACCATCAAGGGGCCGGCCAAGAACGATCGCGACGCGCAGGCACGGTTTCTCGACATCATGTACGAGCAGGCGACGCGCATGACCCGTCTCGTCGACGATCTGATGTCGCTGTCGCGGCTTGAAATGAAGACCCACGTGGCGCCGACAGACCGCGTGGACCTCAACCGTCTCGTCGCCCATGTCACCGACAGCATGAAGCCGCTGGCGGCGGAGATGGGTGTGACGGTGGCGTTGACCGTTCCAGACGAGCGCGTGGTCATCCAGGGGGATCGGGATGAACTGATCCAGGTGCTGCAAAACCTCATCGAAAATGCGTGCAAGTACGGGCAGAGCGGTGGGCGCGTCGATGTGGCGGTTGATGTTCTGCCCACTGACGAAGGCTGCGGAAGTGCCGAGCTGCGCGTGCGCGACTATGGTCCAGGCATTGCGCCCGAGCATGTACCGCGGCTGACGGAGCGCTTCTACCGTGTCGACATAGAGAGCAGCCGGTCGAAGCGCGGCACGGGTCTGGGGCTTGCCATCGTCAAGCACATTCTCACCCGCCACCGGACGAGGTTGGTGGTTCAATCGACACTGGGAGAGGGCACGACCTTCATTGTCAGATTTGAGCGTCAAAAAACGCCGAGTGATGTCGTGCTGCGTCTAATTGATAAGGAGGAACAAGCTCTTAGGGTGTCATAAATCCGTTATGCTCTTGTCATAAAAGGTGGGTCAGCGGGGTGTTAGAACACCGACGGCCTCAAGGGGCACCCACAGGCGCTCTTAAGGCGCCCATTCAAAGAGCTAATAAGCGGGAGACATCCATGAACGCTCTTAAGATTTCCGTCGCTGCCCTCGTGGCATCCACGACGTTTGCCGGTTTTGCCGTCGCCCAGTCGCGCGACACCATCCAGATTGCCGGTTCTTCGACCGTTCTGCCTTTCGCATCGATCGTTGCTGAAGAATTCTCCGCTGCTTTCCCTGATTTCGGCACGCCGGTCGTCGGTTCGGGCGGTTCGTCGGGCGGTCTGCGCCAGTTCTGCGAAGGCGTCGGCGAAAACACGATCGACATCGCAAACTCGTCGCGCCGCATCCGCGCCGGCGAAGTCGAAGCCTGCAACACGGCTGGCGTAGAAGACATCCGCGAAATCCAGATCGGCTACGACGGCATCGTTTTCGCAACGTCTGCTGACCAGGGCGATTTCGCTCTCGAGCCGCAGCACGTCTTCATGGCGATCGCTGCCCAGGTTCCGCAGGACGGCGAAATGGTCGCCAACCCGTACACCAACTGGTCGGAAATCGACGCTTCCCTGCCTGACCAGGCGATTGCTCTTGCAATCCCGGCATCGAACCACGGCACCCGCGAAGTCTTCGAAGAGCGCGTCGTTCTTCCGGGCTGCGAAGCTGCTGAACTGCCGGAAATGTCCGAAGAAGAAATGGAAGCAGCTTGCCTCGCATTCCGCCAGGACGTCGTCGTTGAAATCGCCGGCGACTACACCGAGACGCTTGCTCGCCTGCAGTCGAACCCGGCAACTGTCGGCGTCTTCGGTCTTTCGTTCTACGACCAGAACCGCGACACGCTGAAGGTTGCAACCGTATCGGGCGTCGAGCCTTCGCTCGAGACGATCGCTTCGGGTGACTATCCGGTTTCGCGTCCGCTCTTCTTCTACGTCAAGGGCGAGCACATCGGTGTCATCCCGGGCATCGAAGAGTACGTCCAGTTCTTCCTCTCCGACCAGATGGCCGGTGCAGGTGGCGCGCTTGAAGCTGCCGGCATGATCCCGGCTCCGGCTGAAGAAACCGCTGCCGTTCTGGAAGCCTTCGAAGGCGGCGAATCGCTGACCGTCGAAAGCCTCGGCGCCGAGTAATCTACCAAAAGGGGCTTCGCCATAGCGGCGGGGCCCCATTCTGCTTCCCTGACATTTGGTCATTCAAGGCACGCCGATGAACACCCTGATCATCACTGCGCTGATCCTTGCCTTTCTCGGCATCGCCTACCAGACCGGTTCTTCCAGAAGTCGCGCCTTGGCAGGCACTTCAGGCCGTCGTCTGCATTCGCGCCCATCCTATCATGGCTCTGCGATCGCGATCTGGACGCTCGTTCCGCTGCTTCTCCTGCTTGGTGCCTGGGCGCTTCTCGACAGTTACGTCATCCGCACTTTCATCACCTGGTATCTTCCCGAAAGCCTCGTTGCAGAGGGCGGCAATGCGCTGCGCGCCTCGATCGCGCGCGTTGAGGCTCTTGCAACGGGCTACGGCGTCGTCGGTGAGGTTCAGGAGTTCGAGCGGACAGCTGCGCAGGCCGTCGGAAGGTTTCAGACCACAGCTTTCCTGATTGTCGTGGCGGCAGCCACCACGCTTGCAGCGCTTGGCCTCTTCTATGCCCGCAAGCGCATCACGCCTCAGTTTCGCGCCCGCAACGAAGTCGAGGGTGCAGTCCGCATTCTCCTTCTCGCCTGCTCCGTCGTCGCCATTTTGACGACGTTCGGCATCGTGGCGTCGCTCCTGACCGAAGCCATGCGCTTCTTCTCTTTCGTCAATCCGCTCGACTTCTTTTTCGGGACCGTCTGGAACCCGCGCTTCTCCACGACTGGTGCCGGTGGCGGTGGCGAATATGGTCTGATCCCACTTCTGTGGGGTACGATCCAGATCACCATCATCGCCATTCTGACGGCAGTGCCGATCGGTCTGATGGCCGCAGTCTACCTGTCGCAATACGCCAAGCCGCGTGTGCGCAGCGTGGTCAAGCCGCTGATCGAAGTGCTCGCGGGTATCCCGACGATCGTCTACGGCTTCTTCGCTCTGGTGACTGTGGGACCCTTCCTCGCAAGCTTTGGTGACGCGATCGGCGTCGATATCCGCGCCACCAGCGCACTTACGGCCGGCATCGTGATGGGTGTGATGATCATCCCGTTCATCTCGTCGCTATCCGACGACATCATCCGCCAGGTGCCGACTGCCATGCGCGACGGCTCGCTCGGCCTTGGTGCAACGAAGTCCGAGACGATCCGCCGGGTCATCCTGCCGGCTGCTCTCCCGGGCATCGTTGGCGCCATCCTGCTGGCTGTCAGCCGTGCGATCGGCGAGACGATGATCGTCGTTCTTGCGGCCGGCAACAGCCCGGTGCTGCGCTTCAATCCCTTCGAGCCGACGTCGACGATCACCGTTTCGATCGTCAACCAGCTCACCGGTGACAGTGATTTTGCCGGACCCCAATCCCTCGTCGCCTTCGCGCTTGGCCTGACGCTGTTCGTGCTGACCTTGGTTCTCAACGTCGGTGCGCTCTACATCGTCCGCCGCTTCCGGGAGCAGTATGACTGATCATGGCTAATCTCGACAGCACAACGACAGCCAGCGCCGGCACTGCGGTCACCGCCGAAGAGCGGCGCCAGCGGGTCAAGAAGAGCCTGGGCGCACGGCACCGCAAGGAGCGCCTCTTCCATGGCCTCGGCATTACCGCCGTGGTCCTGGCGCTCGGTTTCGTCGCCATTCTTTTCTACGACGTGCTTCAGCGTGGGCTTCCAGCGTTCCAGCAGGCGCAGGTGACGGTCGACGTCTATTTCGATCCCGAGGTCATCGATCTTGGCGAGCGTCCAGTACAGAGCCCAGGTCAGTCTCCGGCTGACTACAGTGCGCAATTGAATGGATGGCTGCGCGCCGCAGCCCTGCTCAACTGGAACCGTCTGCTGGAGACTTCGATCCGCACGATCGTGCCGGAGTTCGAGGGCGACGCGCGTGACATTGCTGCCATCATCGACAGTTCTCAGCGCTTCGTCATCCGTGATGCGTTCACGAGCGACCCGTCGCTGCTCGGTCAGACCCGCGAATTCTCTCTTCTGGCTTCGGCTGACGCCGATAACTGGCTGAAGGGCACGATCGACCGCAGCTTGCCGGATGCCCGCCAGCAGCTTTCGGCGGATGCGCGGGCGCTTGCTGACGACCTTCTGGAGCGTGGCGAGATTCGCTTCGCCTTCGCGTCGCACCTCTTCACCAATGTCGACTCCCGCTCGGCACCGGCCAGCGCGGGTCTCGCGGGCGCCTTCATGGGCTCGCTCTACATGATGCTGATCGTCATCGTGCTCGCCGTGCCGATCGGTGTCGCAAGCGCCGTCTATCTCGAAGAATTCGCGCCGAAGAACCGCCTGACTGATGTGATCGAGATCACGATCAACAATCTGGCAGCGGTGCCTTCCATCGTGTTCGGTCTGCTGGGTGCGGCGGTCTTCATCAACTATTTCCGCCTGCCGCTTTCCGCGCCGCTCGTCGGTGGTCTCGTCTTGACGCTGATGACGCTGCCGACGATCATCATTGCCACGCGCTCATCGCTGCGCGCCGTGGCGCCTTCTCTTCGCCAGGCAGCCCTCGGTCTCGGCGCATCGCGCACGCAGATGGTCTTCCATCACGTGCTGCCGATCACCTATCCGGGCATCCTGACTGCCGCCATCATTGGTGTCGCTCAGGCGCTCGGGGAAACTGCTCCTCTGCTGCTCATCGGCATGAACGCCTTCGTCGCCAACATTCCGAGCAGTCCCATGGACCAGGCGTCTGCCTTGCCGGTGCAGATCTATCTCTGGCAAGGCAACGAAAACCGTAATTTCTTCGAAGCGCGTACTTCTGCCGCCATCATCGTGCTACTCGGCCTGATGCTGAGCCTCAATGCGATCGCAATCTTCCTTCGGTCGCGACTGGAGAAACGCAAGTGACGTCAGATAGCACCATCACCAAGGATCCCGTCATGGCCTCTGGAATGAACTTTCCACATGCGGAACTCACCCCGAACGCGGAGCAGGCCACGGACCACGGCGCAGCCGAGCTCGCCCAGCGCAGTGTTCGCGTGCGCGCCAGCGACGTGTCGGTCTTCTATGGCGCCAAGCAGGCACTGTTCGACGTTTCGGTCGACATTCCTGACCGTGCCGTTACGGCCTTCATCGGCCCATCGGGCTGCGGCAAGTCCACGTTCCTGCGCTGCATCAACCGCATGAACGACACGATCGAAGGCGCGCGCGTCGGCGGCAAGATCGAACTCGACGGCGAGGACATCTACGATCCCTCGCTGGATGTCGTGGAATTGCGTGCGCGCGTCGGCATGGTGTTTCAAAAGCCCAACCCATTCCCGAAGTCGATCTTCGAGAATGTCGCGTATGGCCCGCGCATTCATGGCCTCATCCGCACCAAGGCGGAAGCCGAGGAGGTGGTCGTATCGAGCCTGCGCAAGGCCGGGCTCTTCAACGAGGTCAAGGATCGCCTTCACGAGCCGGGCACCGGCCTGTCGGGCGGCCAGCAGCAGCGCCTTTGCATCGCGCGCGCCATCGCGGTCGGGCCGGAAGTCATTTTGATGGACGAGCCGTGTTCGGCGCTCGACCCGATTGCAACGGCCATCATCGAAGAGCTGATCGACGAACTGCGCGAGAACTACACGATCATCATCGTGACGCACTCGATGCAGCAAGCAGCGCGCGTATCGCAGAAGACGGCGTTCTTCCATCTCGGCAATCTCGTGGAGGAAGGTCCGACCGACAAGATCTTCACGAACCCGGAAGACAAGCGCACCCAGGATTACATCACAGGCCGGTTCGGCTGACCAACCGGCTGTGGCCACGGAGAGAACAATGAGCGATCCGCATATCGTCTCGTCCTTCGACGAAGAGCTGAAATATCTGATGCGCCGGGTCTCGGAGATGGGCGGCATCGCGGAACGCATGGTGGGCGACTCCGTCGCTGCGCTGGTGGCTTCCGATGCGGGGAGCGCGCAGCGGATCATCGCCGAGGACATCATTCTCGACGATGCCGAACGCGACATCAACGAGCGTGCGATCGTCGTCATCGCCAAGCGCCAGCCTATGGCACACGATCTGCGCGAAGTGATGGGCGCGATCCGTATCGCCGCCGACCTCGAGCGCGTCGGCGACATGGGCAAGAACATCGCTAAGCGTGTGGTCGCCGTCCAGGGGTCGGCCCAGCCTAAGCAGCTGGTGCGGGGGCTCGAGCACCTCTCCGAACTCGCTTTGACGCAGCTGAAGGAAGTGCTCGATGCCTATTCGACACGCTCCGCCGTTGCGGCAAACCAGGTGCGCCAGCGCGACGACGAAATCGACGCGATGTACACGTCGCTCTTTCGTGAATTGCTGACCTACATGATGGAAGATCCGCGCAATATTTCTGCCTGCACGCATCTCCTGTTCTGCGCCAAGAACATCGAGCGCATCGGCGATCATGCGACCAACATCGCCGAGACGATCTACTACATGGCGACGGGCGACCGGCTGCTGGGCGAACGCCCGCGCGGCGACAAGACTGCGACAGTGATGGCCAGCGGCCACTGACGGAGACGATGGGAAGATGCTGCCAAAGATAACGGTCGTCGAGGACGAAGAAGCGCTGAGCGTGCTCCTGCGTTACAATCTGGAAGCCGAAGGCTACAAGGTCGACACTGTTCTCCGCGGCGACGAGGCCGAGATCCAGCTGAAGGAGCGCGTTCCGGACCTGCTCATCCTGGACTGGATGCTTCCCGGCGTCTCTGGCATCGAGCTCTGCCGCCGGCTGCGCGCGCGGCCTGAAACCGAACGCTTGCCGATCATCATGCTGACGGCGCGTGCCGAAGAGAGCGAGCGCATTCGCGGTCTCGCGACCGGTGCCGACGACTATGTGGTGAAGCCGTTTTCGACGCCTGAACTGATGGCGCGTGTTCGCGCCATGCTGCGCCGTGCCAAGCCCGAGGTCATCTCTTCGGTGCTGCAGAGCGGCGACATAACGCTCGATCGCGAAACCCACCGCGTCCACCGCAAGGGGCGCGAGATCCGGCTTGGACCGACAGAATTCAAGCTACTGGAATTTCTGATGTCGTCGCCTGGTCGCGTCTATTCGCGCGCGCAACTGCTCGATGGCGTCTGGGGCCATGACATCTATGTCGACGAGCGCACGGTGGACGTGCATGTCGGCCGGCTGCGCAAGGCGATCAATCTCGCCAATATGCGTGATGTCATCCGCACGGTGCGGGGCGCCGGCTACGCGCTGGAAGGCTGAGCGCCTTCCCCATTTTCATTTCAAATGAAGTGTTTGGCGCGCGATCAGCGCGCCCGGCGTCTTTCGCCCGAGACCTGGAAGGCCAGGCGCGCGTGGTATTTGCAGTAGGGCGTGTTCTCGCCTGAATCGTGACCGCAGAAGTGGAAGTCCTCGTGCATGGGGTCGCCGACCGGCCACTTGCACGTGCGCTCGGTCAGGTCGACCAGCGCGAGACGCTTGGCGATCGGCACGACGACATCGCTGACGGGACGCGTCTGCGGTGCTGCTTCCATGGCGACATCTTCACGCACTGCAGCGGCTGCGCCGTCCCGGGAAATCGTGCGCGGTGCAGCAGGGCGGGCGTTGAAGTTGGAGGCCGGGCGAGGAGCCGGCGCCGGGCGTTTTGCGCGCGGCGCAGGGGTGCCGCCGGATTTTGCGCGTCCCGGCAGGTTCAGGCGATGTACTTTGCCGATGACAGCATTTCGTGTCACGCCACCCAATTGTGCGGCAATCTGGCTCGCGCTGAGGCCGTCGGCCCACAATTTGGTAAGTTTTTCGACGCGCTCGTCGGTCCAATTCATGGCCGCAACTCCAGTTTCGATATAGGGCGCAGCAGAATCCCTCGGCGCTGGCCCGAAGTATCAACGGAACCGCGTCGCCTTAATACTGTGTGATGACTAGGTCCGCCGCATGCAGTCTAGTGCTGTTATTTCAACTTAATGGTCGGCAGACTCCGTGACAAGAGTCCCGGGAATCGGCCGATTCGCTTTTTTGAGTTTTCCCCAACTTGGGGCTTTTTGAGCGATTTGCGTGGTAGCCGGCACAAGGGGCGTTTTCTTGACAGCACCGGGCGAAATGAAGATAGTGCGTCGGGCCGCCGCAGGGCGGCTTTTCAATTTTCAGGCCGCAGTCCTTGAGGTTTGCGACGCGAACCGTCCGACCCTTTTGCGGTGTGGCCTTGAGTGGGAGTTTGCGCCAGATGGCACCGGCGTCGCCGCTTTTCGAGACTTACAACCGCGCTCCGCTCCGCTTCGAGCGTGGCGATGGTGTCTGGCTGACGAGCGAAGACGGCAAGCGATATCTGGATTTCGCGGCTGGCATCGCCGTGAATTCCCTTGGGCATTCCCATCCCCATTTGGTCGCCGCGCTCAAGGAGCAGGCCGACAAATTGTGGCACCTGTCCAATCTCTATGAGATCCCCGGGCAGGAGCGGCTTGCGCGCCGCCTGACGGAGGCGACCTTCGCCGATCGGGCGTTCTTCACCAATTCCGGTGCCGAAGCGCTGGAATGTGCGATCAAGACCGCACGCCGTTATCATCATGCGCGCGGGCAGGGCGAGCGGTTCCGCATCGTCACCTTCGAAGGGGCATTCCACGGGCGGACGCTCGCGACGATCGCTGCCGGTGGCCAGCCCAAATATCTCGAAGGCTTCGGGCCCAAGGTCGAGGGTTTCGACCAGGTACCGTTCGACGATTGGGCAGCGCTTGAAGCTGCCGTCACCGACGAGACGGCCGCAATCCTCATCGAGCCCGTTCAGGGCGAGGGCGGTGTTCGGCCGGTTTCCGACGAACGGCTGCGCCAGCTCAGGGCTCTGTGCGACGAAACTGGTAGCCTCCTGATCTTCGACGAGGTCCAGTCGGGCGTCGGTCGCACGGGCAAGCTCTTCGCGCATGAATGGTCGGGCATTTCGCCGGACATCATGGCGGTCGCCAAAGGCATCGGTGGAGGGTTCCCGCTCGGCGTCTGTCTCGCAACGTCCGAAGCGGCCGCGGGAATGGTGCCCGGCACGCACGGCACGACCTATGGCGGCAATCCGCTTGCCATGGCCGTCGGCAACGCCGTTCTCGACGTCATCCTGGCGGATGGCTTCTTGGAGCATGTGCGCGACCTGTCGCTGGTGGCAAAGCAGGGCCTCGAGGCGATCAAGGATCGCTATCCCGATGTGGTCGCCGAAATCCGCGGTCGCGGCCTGATGCTCGGGTTGAAGACCGTCGTGCCGAACACGGAGATGGTTGCGGGCCTTCGCGCGCATCACATGCTGTCGGTACCGGCTGGCGACAATGTCGTTCGCCTTCTGCCGCCGCTGACGATCACGGCCGAGGAAATGCGCGAAGGGCTGTCGCGCATCGACATGGTCGCTTCTGAACTTTCTTCATCCAAACAGGCAATTTCCGCCTGAAAGCAGGCCGGGGCACGGGGATCATCACCATGGGCGCCAACGGCACGCCACGTCATTTCATCGATCTATCGACCACCACGGCAGACGATCTTCGTGGGATGATCGACAATGCGCGCACGATCAAGGATGCCTTGAAGTCGGGTCAGGGCGACAAGCCGCTCGCCGGCAAAGTGCTTGCCATGATCTTCGAAAAGCCCTCGACGCGCACCCGCGTGTCCTTCGATGTCGGCATGCGCCAGCTTGGTGGCGAAACGTTGTTTCTTTCCGGCACGGAAATGCAGCTCGGGCGCGCCGAAACGATCGCGGATACGGCCAAGGTGCTGTCGCGCTATGTCGACATCATCATGATCCGCACGACTGAACACAGCCGCCTGCTGGAACTTGCCGAACACGCGACCGTGCCGGTGATCAATGCGCTGACGGACGACACCCATCCCTGCCAGATCATGGCCGATATCCTGACCTTCGAAGAGCATCGCGGGCCGATCAAGGGCAAGACGGTCGCCTGGTCGGGCGATGGCAACAACGTGCTGCATTCGCTGATCGAGGCATCGGCGCGCTTTGGTTTCACGATGAATGTCGCGGTGCCGGAAGGCTCCGAGCCGGAGGCGCGGTATGTGGACTGGGCACGCGCCAATGGCGGCATCGTCAATGTGACGAATGACCCGATGGATGCGGTGCGCGGCGCCGATTGCGTGGTGACCGATACCTGGTTCTCCATGGGCCAGGAACATCGCGCGCGCGGCCACAACGTCTTCCAGCCCTATCAGGTGAACGAGGCGCTGATGGCGGAGGCCAATCCGGATGCGCTCTTTATGCACTGCCTGCCGGCGCACCGCGGCGAGGAAGTGACCGATGGCGTCATCGATGGCGCGCAATCGGTGGTGTTCGACGAGGCGGAAAACCGGCTGCACGCGCAGAAGGCCATCATCGCCTGGTGCATGGGCATTTGAGTACCTAAATATCCGGCAAATAGTTCAGCCGTGCGCTTGTTGCCGGCACTTCTTCCCCGGAGAAACCCGATGAATGACCAAAGCCCCAGACTGGGCGAGTTCGACTATGCCGGCGACGATCACGTCGTGCCATTCCAGGTGGAGGCGCTCGATGCGCGTGGCCGTGCGGTGCAACTCGGTCCGATGCTCGACAAGATCATGGCGCGCCACGATTACCCCGAGCCTGTTGCGCGCCTGCTTGCCGAAGCGATCACGCTGACGGTGCTGATCGGCACGTCGCTGAAATTCGAGGGCAAGTTCATGGTGCAGACGCAGGGCGATGGGCCGGTCGACCTCTTGGTGGCAGACTTCACCACCCCTGATGCCGTGCGCGCCTATGCGCGCTTTGACGAGCAGGCGCTTGCGCAAGCGGTCGCCGCGAACCGGCTCGAGCCGCATGAACTGCTCGGTAAGGGCATCCTCGCCTTCACGATCGACCAGGGCGAGTTCATGCAGCGCTATCAGGGCATCGTCGAACTGGATGGCGCGACGCTGGAAGAGATCGCGGGCGCCTATTTCCGGCAGTCCGAGCAGATACCGACGAAGGTTCGGCTTTCGGTGGCGCAGCTTTATGATCGCGATGAGGACGGCCGGCCGCGGCATCAATGGCGGGCCGGCGGCGTCATCGTTCAGTTCCTGCCCGATGCGCCCGAACGCATGCGCCAGAGCGATCTGCCGGGCGGCGATGCGCCGGATGATTTTGAGCCGACGGGCGTCGAGGATGACGACGCCTGGGTCGAAGCCGTCGCCATGGTGGAAAGCATCGATGCGGATGAATTGACCGATCCGCTCGTCGGGTCTGAACGCCTGTTGTTCCGGCTCTTTCACGAACGCGGCGTGCGCGTTTTTGAGCCGGCACCCGTTCTCGACCGGTGCACGTGTTCGCGTGAGAAGATCAAGTCGGTGCTCGACAATTTCACCAGCGACGAAATCGCCGAGAGCACCGAGGATGGCGTCATCGCCGTCACCTGCGAGTTCTGTTCGACCGAATATCGGTTCGAACCCGAAGAACTTGGTCAGGACAGCGCGGAAAGCGAAAGCCACCTCCACTAGAATTCTTGAGCCGCGTCATGCGGCTCAAGTCGCTTTGAGCGGGGCACGCATCGCCTTGAGCCGCGATCACATGACAAAACTTTAATTTGCCTTGTCTTCATCCGTTCGGCATCTAGCTTGAACACATATGAAAGCCGTGCGCCGGGGACGTCGGTCGGATGGCGGTTCTCGCGGGACAAAAGGGCCGAAGCGCCGAGCCCGCGACTATCCCAGACGATGAGTTTGACGGAGCACGCTTATGCTGATCTCTCCCCATGACGAGTCCGTATCGACCGATCGCGTGAACGATGCCACGCGTGCGTCCGGCTCGACGATGCAGCGCACCGGTCGCTTCGTCCTCCAATTTGTGCTGATGCTGGCGATCCTCGTCGGATCCTATGTCGTTATGACGATGGTAATCGCCGCGCGTCCGGAGCGTGTGCCGAGCCCGATCACGCCGACGGTCTATGCGGTTGCTGCGCAGGACGTCGTGATCGAGGATCACCGGCCCGAAATTCTCGCCTATGGCGATGTCGTCGCACAGCGCACGGTGGATCTGCGTGCCCAAGTGACGGGCGAGATCATCGAAGTCAACCCGCAGCTGCGGGCCGGGCAGCGCATCGAGCAGGGCGACTTTCTCGCCCGGATCGACCCCTTCGTCTATGAAGGGCAATTGACCGAGGCGCGCGCGAGCCTGGCGCAGGCACAGGCGGTCTTGAGCGAAATCGATGCGCGCATCGCGGCCGAGCGAGAGCAGCAGCAAAGTGCCGAACTGCAATTGGAGATCGCCGAAAGCGACCTTCTGCGGGCGCAATCTCTCTCCGATCGTGGCGCCGGCACGCAGCAACAGCTCGATGAACGCCGTCTTGTCGTGTCGCAGCGCAGCCAAGCCGTCAGCCAGAGCCGGAACACGCTTCTTGTGGAAGAGGCCCGCCGTAACCAGCAGCAGGCGGAGATCGAGCGACAGGAATGGCTGGTGCGCCAGGCCGAGCGCGCGCTCGCCAACACGATACTCACGGCGCCTTTTGCCGGCGTGATCTCCGAAGCCATCGCGGAGCCGGGGCGTATTGCCGGCAGCGCCGACATCATCGCCTCCATTTACGACGACCGGCTGCTCGAGGCCCGCTTCACGCTCACCGATGCGCAATACGGCCGGATCTCGTCCGATGGCGAACCCCTGATCGGGCGCGCCATCGAGGCATCGTGGGTCGTCGGCACGGAGACGTACCGGTATGAAGGCACGATTGACCGCCTGGGTGCCACGGTTGCGACAGACCGCGGCGGCGTCGAGGTTTTCGCGCGGCTCGCCCCGGCCGATCATGCCGTGCAGTTGCGGCCGGGCGCCTTCGTCGCGCTGTCCGTGCCGGATCGGCTCTATGCCGACACAATCGAACTGCCTGAAAGCGCAGTCTACGATCCCGGGCATGCCTATGTCATCGAAGAGGGCGTGCTGCGGCGCCGCGAGGTGACGGTTCTCGCTTATCAAGGCGACACGGTCCTGCTTCGAGGCGACCTGCAGCCGGGCGAGCGCGTTCTGACGACGCGTCTTACGGAGGCCGATGAGGGCCTTGCCGTGCGCATTGCCGGCGAAGCGAGCGATGCGGATCCTGCGGCCGAGGCTGTCGAGCCTGCAGGTGAACGCAGCGGCGGCAGACGGCCTGGTGGCCGAGGCGCCATGCGCGCCTTCGGAGGCTGACGATGGCGCGCTCTCCCATTCGCCAATCGATGGTGGAAGCCCGCCAGCGTGCCGGACGCGCTGCCGGCGGCGGCATCCTCCGCACCTTCGTGCGGCATCCGAATGCCGCCAACATGCTGATGGCGCTGATGATCATCTTCGGGCTTTTCAGCCTGGCGCGGATCAACACCCAGTTCTTTCCGCCTGTCGAGCAGCCGAGCATCTCGGTGTCGCTCGCTTGGCCAGGGGCAAGTGCCGAAGATGTCGAGCGCAACGTGTTGGCACTGGTCGAGCCGGCGGTGCGCTACATCGACGGCGTCGACGACATGTCGTCCACGGCGAGCGAGGGGTCGGGCTCGATCCGGCTCGACTTCTCCGAAGGCACGGACATGCAGCGCGCGCTGGCGGAAGTGGAAAGCGCTGTGCGCGGCGTCTCCAACCTGCCGACCGACGTGGAGACGCCGCGGGTTACCCGCGCGCAGTTCTTCGAAGGTGTCGCCAAACTCGCAGTGACCGGAGCGGCGTCGGAAGATGTAAAACGCAATTGGGCGAAGCGTATCCGTGACGATCTGGTCGCTCGCGGCATCGACCGCATCGAATTCACAGGCCTGCGCAGCCCCGAAATTGTCGTCGATATCGATGAACGCGAGCTTCGTCGACTTGGCATGACCATCGAGGAGGTCTCGCAGGCGATTTCGGCGAACAGCCGGGATGTGCCTTCGGGCAATGTTGAAGGCTCTGTCGAGCGCCAGGTGCGGCTGATTGCCGAGCGGGAGACGCCAGCGCGCCTCGCCGCCATGGAGATCAAGACCCTGCCGACCGGCGAACGCGTGACGCTAGGCGACGTTGCGCGCATCGACGGTGGATACGATCCCGACGAGCAGCGCGGCTTCTCGAACGGCACGCCTGCGATCGAACTGGACGTTCAGCGTGCCGCCAACGCCGATACCCTGCAGACCGCATCGATCCTCAACACCTATCTGGCCAGCCTCACGCCGCAACTGCCGGCCAATATCGAAATCCAGACCTACGACGTGGCGTCGGATGCGCTCGAAGAACGGGTGTGGCTGCTGATCGAGAACGGTATCGGCGGCTTGCTCGTCGTCATCGTGGTGCTTTTCCTATTCCTCGACTTCCGTATCGCATTCTGGGTCGCCGCGGGCATACCAGTCGCGGTGATGGCCACGCTCGGGCTCATGTATGTGTCGGGGCAGTCGATCAACATGATCTCGATCTTCGCGCTGATCATGATGCTCGGCGTCATCGTCGACGATGCGATCGTTGTTGGTGAGCAGACCAACACGCGGCTCGAGATGGGCGACGATCCGCTGACAGCAGCGGAGAATGGCGTCGGGATGGTCATGACGCCGGTCATCGCCGCCATGGCAACGACGCTCGCCGCATTCGCCCCGATCGTGATCCTCGGCGGGCCGATCGGGCAGATGATGAGTGCTTTGCCGCTCGTGGTCATTGCCGTTCTGGTGGCAAGCCTCGTCGAATGCTTCTTCGTGCTTCCGGGGCACCTGGCCCATTCGCTCGGGCGCAAGCGGCGCGTCGGCTGGTCCTATTGGCGCCATCTCGCCATTGCGCTGATGCTGACGCTTGCGGCGGCCGTTTTTCTGTCGCGTCAATCGGGTCTGGCCGTGGAAAGCGCGTCGCTGCTCGGCCGAGCCTCGCTCGCGCTTGGCACTCTGGCGCCGGCGCTTCAGGCGGCGATCATCGGCGCCGTGGCGCTGCTCATCGCGGGTATGCTGGAATTTGCCATTCAGAAACTGCAGCGCCGTGATGCCAGTTCGTCCGCTTCGCAGAAGAGCCGCTTCCGCGAAGGCTTCGATCGCCGGTTCGAAGGCTTCCGCGACGGGCCGTTCAACCGAGTCGTCTCCGCGGCGTTTCATTGGCGTTACGTGACGGTGGCGCTGTCGGTCGGCGTGATGATGATCGTCAGCGTCGGGCTCCTGCGCGGACAGCACGTGCCTTTTGTCTTCTTTGAATCTCCGGAAGCCGAAACGATCTCGGGCAGCATCGTCTTCAATGCGGGCTTACCGGACGATGAAGCCGTTGCCGCCATCGGGCGCATCGAGGCGGCGCTGCGGGAAGCGGAACGAGGCCTTGCCGAAGAGGGCGCGCTGATCGCCGCCACCTTCACGACGCTCGGCACGTCGGGCCGCAGCGGCGATACGACGGCGCGGATCAATGTGCAGCTGACGACATCCGAAAGCCGCACTATCCGCACGCCGGAGATCGTCGCCGCATGGGAGGAAGCCGCGCCGGACATCGCCGGCGTTCGGCGCTTCTCGATCTTCCAGGCACGCCTCGGGCCGCCAGGGCGTGATGTCGAAATCCGCTTGCAGGGCGACCGCATCGGCTCTCTCAAGGCAGCATCGGACGATGTGATTGCGCTGCTCGCGACGATCCCCGGCGTTTTGGGCGTCGAGGACGATCTTCCCTACGGCAAGCCCGAGCTCGTCATGGAATTGACGACGCGTGGCGCGCTACTCGGCTTCACGACGGACGAGGTCGGCCGGCAGATCCGCAATGCCTTCCAGGGCGCGATCCCGTTCCGCTTTGCGCGCGGTGACGATGAAGTGACGGTGCGCATCAGCCAGACGATGCGCCAGCAAGGCTCCGGCGCGATCCGCAATTTCGAGCTGCGCACGGCCGACGGCAGCTATGTGCCGCTGACCGAAGTTGTATCGCTTTCGGAGCGGCAAGGCTTTTCATCGATCCGACGCCGGGACGGGCAGTCGACCCTTTCGGTAACCGGCGACGTGGATCTGGGCCAAACGACGCCCGATGCGGTTCTTGCGCAGGTGAGAGGCAGCGGCGGGCTTGATCTGATTGCCGCCGAACATGGTGTGGATTTCAATTTCGGCGGCCGCGCGGAAGAGCAGGAAGAGGCGTTCTCAGACCTGACGATCGCCACCATGGCGGCGCTGACGGTGATCTACATCATCCTCGCCTGGGTGTTCGGCAGCTATTGGCGGCCAATCGCTGTCATGCTGATCATTCCATTCGGGCTTGCCGGTGCCGTCTTTGGCCATTGGGTGCTCGGCTTCCCGTTGACGATCATGTCGCTTATCGGCCTGCTTGGTCTCGGCGGAATTTTGGTCAACGACTCCATCATTCTCGTTGACCGTATGGAGGAGCGGCTGAAAGCCGGCAACGCCGTCGATGAGGCGGCCATCGGCGCCAGCCGCGATCGGTTCCGGGCCGTGCTTCTGACGTCGCTGACGACGATCGGCGGCCTGTTTCCGCTGATCTTCGAGACGAGCGTCCAGGCTCAGTTCCTCATCCCGATGGCCGTGACGATCGTGTTCGGCCTCGGCATTTCGACCGTGCTCGTGCTGATGCTGGTGCCGGCGTTCATCGGTATCGGGTACGATATCCGCGGCGCGCTTTCGGCGATCTACGGCCGCCGGGCACCGGTGACACCGGCGTCTCTTTAAGCGTGGATCAGGTTCGCCAGAACCGCGGCAGGAAGAGCACGAGGATCGTGAACAGCTCCAGGCGGCCAAGAAACATGCCCGCCGACAGGATCCATTTCGCCGTATCGTTGAGGCTCGCATAGTTTCCGGCAGGCCCGATCAGATGGCCAAGCCCCGGGCCGACATTGGAGAGCGCCGAACCGGCGCCGGACAGCGCCGTCGTCATGTCGAGGCCGGTCATCATCAGGCCGAGGGACAGAAACGCGAAAGCCATGATGAACAGGAAGAAGAAGCTCATCACCGAGGTGATGACCGATCCTTCGATCGGTCGGCCGTTGAACTTCGGCCGGAAGATGCCGCGCGGATAGAGCACGCGGTAGATGTGTTCCCGCACCGCTTCGAACAGCACGATGAAGCGGAAGATCTTGATCCCGCACGAAGTCGACCCGGCACAGCCGCCGGCGAACATGATGACGAAGAAGAATGCGACGGCGTGCGAGCCCCAGAGGCCGTAATCGGTCGACGCATAGCCGGTGCCGGTGACGACGGAGATCACGTTGAAGGCCGCGTGTCGCAGCGCGTCATGGCCCTGGTGGTAGCCGCTGCGATCGGCGATGCCCCAAGCGATCAGGGAAGCCGCGAGTACGAACAGGAGGAACGCCCGTACCTGATCGTCGTCGAAGAGCGAGCGCGCCCGCCCCTGCAGCAGCTGCACGTAAAGCAGGAACGGGATCGACCCGGCGATCATGAAGAAGACCGCGATCCACTCGATGGAAGCGCTGTCGAAATGGCCGAAAGAGGCATCCTTGGTGGAGAAGCCGCCGGTGGCGACCGTGGTCATGGCATGGATGACCGCATCGGTGATGCCCATGCCGGCGGCGCCGTAGCACATGGCGCAGATCAGCGTGATGCCGATGAACACGAAGGTGATGGAACTGGATATCTGGCGCGCGCGCGGCAGGATCTTCTCGGCCGTATCGAAGGCTTCGGCCTTGAACAGTTGCATGCCGCCGATCTGCAGCATGGGCAGCACGGCGATCGCCATGACGATGATGCCGAGGCCGCCCAGCCATTGCAGCAGGCCGCGCCAGAACAGAACCCCGACCGAGGTGGTGTCGAGCCCAATGATGACGGTTGCGCCGGTGGTCGTCAGACCCGACATGCTCTCGAAAAATGCATCGGTGTAGCTCGGCAGAACGCCGGTCCAGACGAAGGGCAGGGAGGCGAAGAAGACGAGCGCCAGCCACGAGATCACCGTCATCAACAGTGCCTGGCGCCGGGAAAGGCCTTGCGCAGTGCCTCTCGTTGCGGCGAAGAGCGAGCTGCCGACGAGCGTGGTGATCAGCGAACAGACGACGAAGACGGTCCAGTCTTCGTCCTGAGCGGCAAACCCGACCAGCGCCGGAACGAGCATGGCCAGCCCGAGCGCGGCGAGGAGGGTGCCTGTAACAAGAAAAACCGGCCGGAAATCGAGCGCATCGCTCAATTGAGCGTTCTCGCCGCTCCTGGTCGATCCAGCGAGAAAGCGGGAATGGCCACTTCGAAGCTCTCCCCGTCTTCCGACTGCATCTCGTAGAGGCCGTACATGACGCCGGACGGCGTATCGAGCGGGCAGCCCGACTGGTACTCATAGCTGTCGCCGGGGCGCAGGATGGGCTGCTCGCCGACGACGCCAGGGCCGCGAACCTCATCGACGCGGCCTTGCTCGTCGGTGATGTGCCAGTAGCGGCTCTTCAGTTGAACGACCGTGTTGGATTTGTTGGCAATCACGATGCGATAGCCCCAGACATAACGGCTGTCGTCCGGGTCCGATTGGTCGTCCAGATAGAAGGGCTCGACCGTTACTTCGATGTCGCGGGTCAATGCGCGATACATGGTCATTCCTTCCAAGCCGCAACGGCGGCCTATTCTCTCGCTGATATTCTACAGCGGCCACGACACGTCAAGAATCATAGTTTCAGTAGTGTTAACGGCATCCTCACGGCAGCGTGACGCGGCGGTGCTGGCCAGAAGCACCAAGGGACGCTACAGCGGCGTGGCATATCGTCGTCAGGGGCAGGCACAATGCTGGACGGAGCAGCCAAATCCATCATCCAGCCGACCCTCGACCGCATTGGCCGGGGGCTCGCAGGCTGGGGCGTCAGCGCCAATCACATCACGATCGCCGGGCTCTTTATCGGCGTCGTCGCCGCCGTTGCGATCGTTGGCGAACACTTTCTCGCAGCCTTTGTCCTCATTCTGGCCAGCCGTGCCCTCGATGGACTCGATGGTGCGGTGGCGCGCGCGACGGCGCCGAGCGATTTCGGCGGGTTTCTCGATATCGTTCTCGATTTTGCGTTCTACGGCCTCATCCCGCTGGCCTTCATCATGCATGACCCGCAGCAGAACGGCATCGCAGGAGGGCTGCTGCTCCTGTCGTTCTACGTGAATGGCGCAAGCTTTCTGGCTTTCGCGACGATTGCGCAAAAGCGTGGCCTCTCGACCGAGGCGCGCGGCGTGAAATCCTTCTATTTCACCACAGGGCTGGCGGAAGCGTCGGAAACGCTGCTTGTCTTCCTCGCCTTCTGTCTGCTGCCCGGATATTTCGCGTGGATCGCGATCGTCTTCGCGATCCTCTGCTTCTATACGGCGCTGTCGCGGATCGTTGAGGCGCGCAGCCTGTTCGCCGACCCGGACTAGATCGCCGATAGCGCCCGGTCGATGTCCTCGATCAGATCGTCGGTATCCTCGAGCCCGACGGACAGGCGGAGCGTGCCGGCGCCAATTCCGAGTTCCACGCGGTCTTCTTCGGCGAGGTTCTTGTGCGTCGTCGTGGCCGGATGGGTGATCAGGCTCTTGGCATCGCCGAGATTGTTGGAGATGCGGATGATCTCGAGCGCGTTCTGGAACGCGAACGCCGCCTCCTTGCCGCCGTCGATGTCGATGGCAACGAGGGTCGAGCCGCCGCTCATCTGCTTGGCGATGATGTTGGCCTGCGGATGGTCGGCCCGGCCCGGATAGATGACGCGGTTGACGCCCTTGCGGCCATCGAGCGCATCGGCGATGCGGGTCGCGCTTTCCGTTTGCTGACGGACGCGCAGCGGCAGCGTTTCCAGACCCTTCAGCATCGTCCACGCGTTGAACGGCGACATGGACGGGCCGGTGTGGCGGAAATAGTCGTGCAGATTCTCGTCGATCCATTCCTTGTCGGAGAGGATCACGCCGCCGAGACAACGGCCTTGGCCGTCGATGTGCTTGGTGGTCGAATAGACGACGATATGCGCGCCAAGTTCCAGCGGCTTCTGGAAGAGAGGTGTGGCGAACACGTTGTCGACGACGACGCGGGCGCCGATCTCATTGGCGAGCGTTGCGACGGCAGCAATGTCGATGACTTCCAGCGTCGGGTTGGTCGGGCTTTCGAGGAAGAAGACCTTCGTGTTCGGGCGAACCGCCTTCTTCCAGTTCTCGATGTCGCGGCCATCGACCAGCGTGGTCTCCACGCCGTAGCGCGCCATCAGCTTTTCGACGACCCATCGACAGGAACCGAAGAGCGCGCGGGCAGCCACCACATGGTCGCCGGCCTTCACCTGGCAGAGAAGCGCTGCGGAAACGGCGGCCATGCCTGTTGCGGTCGCCCGGGCGTCTTCGGCGCCTTCCAGCGCGCACATGCGCTTTTCGAACATGTCGACGGTCGGATTGGCGTAGCGCGAATAGATGAAGCCTTCCGCCTCGCCCTTGAAGCGCGCTTCGGCGGCTTCCGCACTTTCGTAGACGTAGCCTTGCGTGAGGAAGAGGGCTTCGGAGGTCTCGCCGTGTTGCGATCTCGTAGTGCCGTCGTGGACGAGGGTTGTTGCCGTACGCCAGGTCTTCGATGTCATCGTGCTTTTTCCGTTCTCAACCGCAACGCGGTCACAAAAAAACCGGCCGCATAGCTGGCCGGTTCGTGACACCCGACCATTTTAGCTACTTCTTTAACGTGGCTGCAAGCCGGCCGGCCAAATCACCACGGGATAAGGAGGCTATACCGGCACTCCAATCTTGCGTCAATTCTGCATGGCTGCGAATGATGCGCCCTTGAGACGCTGGCGAGGAAACGACTGTGACACCCGGCATACTGGCCGATGCCGCGATTGCGGCGCTGTTCGAAACGGGAGCGCTTGTCACCGAGCGGCCGCTGGACGGCGACCAGATCCAGCCGGCAAGCCTCGATCTTCGCCTCGGTGCACGGGCCTTTCGCGTCCGCGCGAGCTTCCTGCCGGGGCGGGAAACGCTGGTGCGCACGAAGCTCGATCGCCTGAAGCTGCATGAGGTGGATCTGAGCGAAGGGGCGGTGCTGGAGACAGGCTGCGTCTACATCGTGCCCCTGATGGAAAGGTTGGCGCTGCCTGCGGGCCTGAGCGCTTCCACCAATCCCAAGAGCTCGACCGGCCGGCTCGACATCTTCACCCGCGTCATGGTGGATGGTGGTCAGGAATTCGACAAGGTTCCGGCTGGCTATCACGGCGAGCTTTACATCGAGATCAGCCCGCGCACGTTCCCGATCATCGTGCGTGCCGGCTCACGCCTGTCGCAGATCCGGTTCCGCAGCGGCAATGCACTCCTGAACGAGGAGCAGCTCGTCGATCTGCATTCCTCGGAGCGCCTGGTCAGTACGGGCGATGCCAATATCTCCGGCGGGGGCATTGCGCTTTCCATCGATCTGGAAGGCGATGAGCACGGGCTCATCGGCTACCGCGGCAAGCGTCACACGGGCGTCATCGACGTCGATCGTAAGGCCGCTCATGACGTTCTCGATTTCTGGGAACCGATCCATCGCCGCCAGGCGGCCGAGATGGTGCTCGATCCGGACGAGTTCTACATCCTCGTGTCGCGCGAGGCGGTGCATGTGCCGCCGCTCTTTGCGGCCGAGATGACGCCCTTCGACCCGTTGGTCGGTGAATTCCGGGTGCATTACGCCGGGTTCTTCGATCCCGGTTTCGGGCACGATCCTGCCGGTGGAGCCGGCAGCCGGGCCGTGCTGGAAGTGCGCAGCCACGAAGTGCCGTTCATCCTGGAACACGGGCAGATCGTCGGGCGCCTGGTTTACGAGCACATGGCGGAGCGGCCGAAGGCGCTTTACGGCACGGATCTCTCGTCCAACTATCAGGCGCAGGGCCTGAAGCTCTCAAAGCATTTCCGGTCGATCGACTAGGACTGACTGCTCTCCTTGTGAGCCGCCGCCGGGCTGCCGTTCAGTCGAGCGATCTCTGCCTTCAGAGCGGACAGTTCCGCCAGGATCTTGCGCTGGTTTTCCTTCATGTCGTCGCGCTCGTCCGCGGCGCTTGCCTCATGCTCCTCCTGCATCGCCGACACGATGATACCGATGAAGAGATTGAGCACGGTGAAGGATGTCGCCACGATGAACGGGATGAAGAACAGCCAGGAGAGCGGGTAGGTTTCCATCACCGGCCGAACGATGCCCATGGACCAGCTTTCGAGCGTCATGACCTGGAACAGCGTGTAGGCTGATTCACCGATGGAGCCGAACCATTCGGGGAAGCTCTGCGCGTAAAGATTGGTCGCCATGACCGAGAAGACATAGAAGACGAGGCCGAGCAGGAAGACGATCGATCCCATGCCCGGAAGCGCGTTGATCAGGCCGCCGACGACACGGCGCAAGGACGGCACGACGCTGATGAGGCGCAGCACGCGCAGGATGCGCAATGCGCGAAGCACGGACAGATTGCCAGTTGCGGGCAGAACGGCGATCGACACGACCAGCAGATCGAAAATGCGCCAGGGATCACGGAAGAAGGCCATCCGGTAGACGGCGAAGCGCGCGAGCAGTTCCACGACGAAGATGGCGAGGATCGCGCGGTCGAGCACCCTGAGGAAGCCGCCGGCGCGCTCCATGACGGCAGGCATGGTTTCCAACCCGAGCGTGATGGCGTTGATCACCACCAAGGCGGTGATGAACCATTCAAAACGGCGGGATTCGATCAGGGATTTCAGCGAATTCATGGGGCGGCCTGCAGCAGGGAAGAGCGGCCGTTAGGTGGATTGCGGGGCCCTGCAAGTCAAGCTGTCTCAGAAATCGAAAAGGTCAAAGGGCGGAGGCAGGGACGACGCCGCCCTTTGACTGGAGGCCGGAACCTACTGAATCGCAGTTTCCGGTTCATCATCCACGACTTCGGCGACCGGCGTGGAAAGTTCCGAGGGATCGAGCGCGACGATCATTTCCGCGCAGCGCGATGCTGCATCCCGACCGAGACGGTCGACGCCCGGGATCTGCGCCCATGCTGCCTTCTCGACAAAACCGCGCTGCTGATGCGGCCGCATGCCGGTCAGTTCTTCGAAATCGGCACGGGCCGTGTCCACGCCACGGAAATTGTCGACGCAGACGGAGGCGGCCAGTTCGGCACGCGACGCGTTGGCGGCATCACGCGCCATTTCATTGGCAGTGCCACCGGTAACCCAGCCGCCGAGCGTGAAGCCCAGAACGACCGTTGCCACGGCAGAGCCTGCGGCGACCCAGCCGAGAGTGCCCTTGGTCGGCTCGTACGCGTTCCACTTGTCAGAAATGCCCATCTTTTCCCTCCGGATTTGTTTCGAGCTGTTACGGAGTGTGAGCAGTGGGGGTGGACTTGTCAAACTATCAAAAATTGCCTGCGGCAATCCGTCATCGAGCCAGCCTCGTCTGGCCGGACGACTAGCAGTTCCTAAGCTTTTTCGGCTTGCTGAAAGGCGTTTGCACAGATAGGTTTAGCGGCATCGAGCGGGTGTAGTTCAATGGTAGAACGGCAGCTTCCCAAGCTGCATACGAGGGTTCGATTCCCTTCACCCGCTCCAGAAAAACCCTCAGACACTATGGCGAAATCTGGGCCCGATCAGCGCGCTTTCGGTGAAATGATTCTGTGCCGATCACGCGGGCAGGCCGCTGGCAGACTTTGCTCGGCGGGACTTATCGCAGCGCCCGTTGCCGCCAATGTCGGCCGGTGCGGCGTCTTCGCCCAGTGGTGCGGCCGGCGGAGAAGCTCGTAAAGCGCGGTCCAGGCGGCCCATGTCATCAGCGCCCAGTAGACGGGCAGAAGCATCCAGCGCCATCCCACCCGCAGCCGCTCAAGCGGCGACATCGCGCGCCGGCCGAGCAGGACGAAACAGGCAAAGGTTGCCGTCAGAATGGTGATGTCGGCGACGAACAGGATGGATTCGAAGCTCGTGCGGCCGTGGTCGCCGACCGACAGCGCCGAGATCATCGAAGCGCCGAAGAAGTAGACCATTGCCGGACTGAGCAAGGCAGCAACGAGAAGCCCAATCGTCATAATCTGGAAGGTGGCGGAGCGCACGAAACCGAGCGCGTTCGGTCCGCCGCGCGGGCGACGCAGCATCACCAGCCAGGTCTGCATCCAGCCCTTGAACCAGCGTGTGCGCTGGTTGCGCCAAGTGCGGATATCGGTGGGCGCCGATTCAAGCGTCGGCAGGGAGATGACGCCCAGGCGATGACCGTGCGTCGCAAGCCGAAAGCCGAGATCGGCGTCCTCGGTCACATTGAAAGGGTCCCACGCGCCCACCTCGCGCAGCGTTGCCGTTCGAAAATGGTTGGAGGTTCCACCCAGTGGCAGCGGCAGGTCGTTGCGGGCGAGAAAGGGCAGAAGTCCGCGAAAAAGCACCGCATATTCCAGCGCAAAGAGAGCCGTGATCCAGGAGTGGCGCGGGTTGGCGATGACGAGGGGCGCCTGGACGCAGCCGAGCCGAGGGCCGCCCGCCCTGAAGCGCGCCAGCGCCTGGAGCAGTTGTGCCGGGTGCGGGCGGTCTTCCGCATCGTAGATCACCAGATGTTCGCCGCGTGCGCCGGCCATGGCGTAGTTCAGTGCCTTGGGCTTGGTGTGGGGAAGGACCCGCGGCACGACGACGATCTCGTACTCGGGGCCGAGAGACTGCGCGCGCAAGGCAGAGATGGTCTCAGGATCGTTGGCCTCGCAGACGAACTTGATGTCGAGCTTGGCGCGTGGCCAATCGATCGCATCCAATGCGCGCACCAATTGCCCGGCCATCGCATGTTCGCGGTAGAGCGCCACCATCACCGTATAGACGGGTAGCGTCGGATCGGCTGCGTCGGCCGGCACGATCTCCGGATCGAGGCCAAGCCCATCGACCAAGGCTGTTGCCCGCAGCCATAAAAGGGTGGCGAACAGACTTGTCAGGAAAAGATGCGCCGCAATCGACATGAACACGGGGGAGACGATCAACAAGGCCGCCAGTGCCGTGAAGATCGTTCCGAAGATGAACCCCTGGCTGCCGGTCGCCACGATCCGTGCGCTGGCTGCCTGCTGGGTATCGAACAGATGTCCGACGGTCTCCGCGACCCGTTCGCGGCTGCGGACGGCCCAAACGGCTTGCTTAACCCCCGAAGGTGTCGTGATTGCGAAAGCTGGGCGCAGGCCACCGTGCCGGGAGAGCATCTCGGCAAGGCTGACCAGTCCCGCGAGATCCGGCGCGATCAGTTTGCGCGTTCGTCCGCGCTGATCGATGACGAGCGGTTTGTGCGGCATTATCAGCAGCGCGTCGATCGACGGCGTAACGATGACAAAATGTGGATCGATCGTCTCGATGAAGGCGAGGCCGAGTTCGGCGGCGACCGCCTCGTAATAGGCTGTTTCGGTTACGGCTCGGGCGGCGAGCAATTCGCGATCGACGGAGGTGGAATGCCGCGAGGCGCGGTCCGCCGCTTCGGCCAATTGCTGATCTGAGAGGTTCAGCCGTCTCAGAACGCGGGACAGGATGTCGACCGGGTGCGAGCACTTTTCAGTTGCTGATCTTGCAAGGGGCAGGCTAGCACGAGCGATGGCGCGGCCGAGGCCGCCGGCGTCGGAAGTTGGAACGGAAGTCAAAAGCATACTTCGCCGCGCCGCCGCGGACGTGTATTGGTCTTGTGTCACACAGCCCCAGGCGATGCCTGCCCCACTCTGCTCAAGGCCTAGCATGCTAGCGAGACACCAAAATAAAACATCCCTGGCTTTGTATGGGTTAATTGTTTTTTTACTCTGTTTAGCTGGTCCGCTTGGGGGTTCTGCTTGGGCGCAGTCCGTAAAAGTCCCGAATGTTTTTGATCCGCGCGAGCGCCTGTCACTTCCAGCGCTGTCGGGTGTCACGCGCGTACGGTTCTTGATGACGACGGATTTTCCGCCGTTCAGTTTCCTCGACCAGAGCGGGCGGCTTGCCGGCTTCCACGTGGATCTGGCGCGCGCCATTTGCGATGAACTCGACATCGAGCCTCGCTGCCAGGTCCAGGCGCTGCCATGGGACGAGCTGGAACCGGCGCTTGCGGCCGGCGAGGGCGAGGTGATCATGGCAGGCTTGCAGGTGAGCGAAGAGAGCCGAGAGCGCTATCTTTTCACCCGCACGATCATGGACTTGCCGGCGCGTTTCGTCGTGAAGGCCGCTGAGGCCGGAACCGACCGGGTGGCAGCCGATCATTTCGAACTGGGTGCCCGGATCGGTGTCATCCAACGCTCCGCCCATGCGGCGATGCTTCAGCGCTTCTTTCCTGATTTGACGCCGGTTCCGTTCGCGAGTTCCACCATGCTCTACCGCGCCGTCCAGGGCGGCTGGGTCGACGGGATCTTTGCCGACGGGTTGCAACTGTCGTTCTGGCTCGGCAGTCCGGCTTCCGCAGAATGCTGCGGGTTTCTCGACGGGCCTTTCCTATCACGCGAGTTTCTCGGCAACGGGCTTTCCATCGCCATCAGGAACGATCTGCCCGAGTTGGCGGAAGGCTTCGACTACGCGCTGATGTCGCTCAACAAGAGCGGCCGCTTCGCGGAACTCTATTTGCGCTACTTCCCCAACGGGCTTTACTGAGCTCTAGCTATCGAGCTTGCGAAACGGCAGGGCGAGCGCCCAGCCGAGCCTTGCGGTTTCTTCGCCACGATAGTGCTTGAGGCCGATCTCCATGCCGTCATGGCCGCGCCGCGGCTGGTCGACATAAGTACCGAACAGTCGATCCCAGAAGGGAAAGTTGAACCCATAATTGGAATTGGTTTCGCGCATGTCGGTGGAGTGATGAACACGGTGCATGTCGGGCGTCACGATCACGAGGCGCAGCGGCGCATCCAGCCATTTCGGCAGCCTCAGATTGGCGTGATTGAACATCGACGCGCCGTTCAAAACGATCTCGAAGATCAGAACGGCAAGGGCCGGTGCGCCGAGCAGAATGACGATCACAGCTTTCCAGACCATGGAGAGCACGATCTCCAGAGGATGAAAGCGCAACGCGGTGGTGAAGTCGAAGCCGCTGTCGGCATGGTGCATTCGGTGGATGCGCCACAACAGCGGGAAGCGATGGCTCGCCCAATGTTCGAGCCAGATGGCGAAGTCGAGCACGATGAAGGCGATGAGGCCGGCGAGCCAGACGGGAACGTCGAGCATATTGAAGAGGCCGATGCCGCGGCTTTCCGCCCAAAGCGCGGTGCCGACGGCAGCCAGCGGAAAGACGATGCGCAGGCAGACCGACGACAGCACGACCATGGAGACGTTGGTAACCCAACGCTTCGAGCGCCAGGCACCGACCATCTCGGGCCGCTCCAGCCGGGGTGCTGCCAGTTCCAAAAGTGCCATTGCCGCAAAGATGGCGAGGAAGACGCCCATCCGCACGACCGGTTCGCTCAAGCCGAACAGTTCCATCGCGCGGGGTCGCTCCTTGATTGCCAGTTCCACGGATATGGCGCCGAGCACAGGTTGCCGCAACGCAAACTGCGTTCACGAAGGCGCGAAATGTTGACGCGAAAGGGTCGGCACGGCATAGCTGCGGCCGGCCAGCCCCACGGTCGGCCTTGCGGGTGCTTCAGGCGCCGGCCCCTCTGACAAGCACGGACAATTGAGACGATGAGCGATCCCGAGCGAGGCGCAAGCCTGTCCCATCACGAGAGTTTCGATCCGGATGTGATCGCGGCGGCTCAAGGCGGAAAGGCCTGGCCTTTCGAGGAGGCGCGCAAGCTCGTCAAACGCTATGAAAAGAGCGGCTTTCCGGATGTGGTGCTTTTCGAAACCGGCTACGGTCCCTCGGGCCTGCCGCACATCGGAACGTTTGGCGAAGTGGCGCGCACCTCGATGGTGCGCCACGCGTTCCGCGTTCTGACCGGCGACCGGGTGCCGACCAAGCTCATCTGCTTCTCGGACGACATGGACGGGCTTCGCAAGGTGCCGGACAACGTGCCGAACAAGGAGATGATGGCGACGTTTCTCGGCAAGCCGCTGAGCCGCGTGCCGGATCCATTCTCCGATGCGCACCCGTCTTTTGCCGCTGCCAACAATGCCCGGCTGCGCTCGTTCCTCGATCGCTTCGGCTTCGACTACGAATTTGCCTCCGCCACCGATTACTATACGTCCGGCCGGTTCGACGAAGCGCTTCTGCGCATGTTGGCTGTCTATGACGACGTCATGGCGATCATCTTGCCGACGCTCGGGGAAGAGCGCCGCGCGACCTATTCGCCGTTCCTGCCGATCTGCCCGCGCACGGGCGTCGTGCTGCAGGTGCCGATGGTCGATCGCGACGTCGCGGCGGGAACGGTGACCTACCTGGATCCTGAGACCGGCGAGCGCATGGTAACGCCGGTGACCGGCGGCAACGTCAAGTGCCAGTGGAAGGCTGATTGGGCGCTGCGTTGGTTTGCGCTCGGCGTCGACTACGAGATGGCGGGCAAGGATTTGATCGACAGCGTCACGCTGTCCTCCAAGATCTGCAAGGCGCTCGGCGGAACGCCGCCGGAAGGCTTCAATTACGAGCTGTTCCTGGACGACAAGGGTCAGAAGATCTCGAAGTCGAAGGGCAACGGCCTGACGATCGATGAATGGCTCGCATACGCGCCGAGCGAGAGCCTGTCGCTCTACATGTTCCAGAAGCCCAAGACCGCGAAGCGGCTGCATTTCGACGTCATTCCGCGTGCTGTCGACGAATACTACCAGTTCCTCAGCGCCTACGAGAAGCAGGACTGGTCGACGCGACTCTCCAACCCCGTCTGGCATATGCATGATGGTGAGCCGCCGGCGATCGATCTGCCGGTGCCATTCGCGCTGCTGCTCAATCTCGTCAGCGCATCGAACGCCCATGACAATGCCGTGCTCTGGGGATTCATCTCGCGCTATGCGCCAGGCGTGACGGCCGAAACGCACCCGGAGCTCGACCGGCTGGTCGGCTATGCGATCCGCTATTTCGACGATTTCGTGAAGCCGGCGAAGCGGTTCCGGGCGCCGGATGCGGTCGAGCGGGAAGCCTTGGCGGCGCTGTCGGAAAAGCTTGGCACGCTGCCGGCGGATGCGGACGGTGCGGTGATTCAGGACGCGGCGCTCGACGTGGCGCGCGCCATCGAGCGTTACCAGGATCACGCCAAGAAGAGCCCATCGGGTGGGCCCGGCGTGTCGATCGCGTTCTTCCAGATGATCTATGAGGTGCTTCTCGGGCAGGAGCGCGGGCCTCGTTTTGGTTCGTTTGCCGCGCTTTACGGGATCGCGGAAACGCGGGCGCTGATCGACGACGCTCTTGAGGGCCGCTTAACGGCTGCCTGACCTCCGTCTCAGCGCGGATCGGAGCCATGGATGCCGATGCGGGCCTCGCGCGCCGCATCGGCAAGCTCCGCATAGGCGGAACCCGGCTCGGCATCGACCCAGCCATTGGTGACAAGCCAGGCGGCGATATCGGTCTCTCCCCGCATGCAGTTGGCCGTTGCCGTCCCTTCCCAGTTCGCCTCGTCGAGATCGCAGGCGAGCGCGCGGCCGCGCAGGAAATTGCGGAAGGCGGTGCGGGCCATCATGCCACACGGCCAGCGCTGCCCGCTGTCATCGGGGCAAAACCGGTCGGCCGGCGTCGGCACGATGCCCTCGAGCGCAAGATTGCGGCCGGAAATCGAGACCAGTCCAGCGGACAGGGCAAGCGGCCGGTAGAGGAGCGGCTTTGGTTCCTCGCGCGGCGGTGGCGGTTCGGAGATCGGTTGACGCGCCTCGATCCGTTCCAACTCTCCAGGAGCCGCCGTGAAGGGCTGGCCGAAGAGATCGGGATCAACCGGTCTCGCCAAGTTAGTTTGTGAAGGCGGTTGGGGTGATGCTCGGCGCTGCGGCTCTTCGGGCTCCGGCTCGGCCGATATCTCGGCCGCCTGCTGAGGCGGGCGCTCCACCCCTTCCAGCGCGGCGAAATAGTCCATGGCGGTGAACAGGCCGATCAGCAGGCATGCTATCAGCGTCACCGGCAGGATCAGGCTGCGCAGGAAGCGCTTGATCACTGGCTTGCCCAGATGATGCGGGCGACCCATTCGACGTCCGCCATGTCGAAAACCCGGTTTTCATGCTCGATATTGAGCGATGACAGTTCGATCGTGCGGGCCGTCTGGCGGTGCAGGATCTTGGCCATGACCTCGCCTTCTCGCGTCTTGACCACCACACGGTCACCGCGCCGCACTTGGGCATGGGGCTCCACGATCAACACGTCTCCGTCCCGGTAGAGCGGAAGCATGGATTCGCCTTGAACTTCGAGGGCGTAGACGCCCTTGCCGCCGGGAGCCGTCGGGAAATCGACCATCTCCCAACCCTGGCCGGCCGGAAATCCGCCATCGTCAAAAAAACCGCCGGCGCCGGCCTGGGCGAAACCGAGAAGGGGAATGGCGTTCGAACCGGGTGCGGCACGCTCGGATCCTGCGCCTGCCGCCTGGCCGCGCACCATGGCCATGAACTCTTCCAGCGAGGAGCCCGTCGCTTCGAGCACCTTGGCCACGGACTCGGTCGACGGCCAGCGGGATCGGCCGTCGGACGCCTGGCGCTTGGACTTGTTGAAGGAAGTGGGGTCAAGCCCGGCACGCCGCGCGAGGCCTGATGGCGAGAGCTGATGGCGCTCGGCCAAGGCATCGATCGCTGCCCATATGCGGTCATGGGAAAGCATGGTTGGGATCCCGCTCGATCAGGGCGGCCATTGAATGCGGCTGCGTCTTGATCGTTCTACCGCCAGCACAGCGCTGAGTAAAGGGATGTAGGAATAAAATCCCTAGAATGACCTAGGATTTTGCAGCACTGAACGGAGCGCGGCCGGATGCGAGTGCGCGGTCGAGATCGTCGATGCGGTCCTGGCCCCAGAAGACTTCGCCGTTGAGCACATAGGCCGGCACGCCCACGGCATCGGCGGCGATGGCTTCTTGCGTGTTCTGGCGGCGGCGAGCGGCGACATCTTCGCCTTGCGCGGCGCTCAAAATGGCGTCTCCGTCGAAGCCACAGGCATTGAGGTAGCGCGTGATGACGGCGGGATCGGAGATGTTCTCCTCACGCGCCCAGACGGCGGAGAAGATCTCGAACATGTAGGCCGACGGGTCTTGCTTCTCGTCGAGCAGCGCGATCACGGCCTGGTCGGCGAGCGTCGCATCGACCGGAAAATGCCGCGGCGCGAGATTGATGGGCAGGCCGCGGCGGTCGGCTGCCCGCTGCAGTTCCAGAAGCCGGTAGCGCTGGCGGGCAAGCGGCCGCTCCTTCAGCGGCTTGGCGCCGGAATTGCCGAAGACTGCGGCGATGTCGACCGGCTTGTAGGCGATGCCGCAGCCGTGCTTGGCGGCAGTGTCTTCAAACGCCTTGTGGCCTAGATAGACGAAGGGCGATGCGCCGAAGAAATAATAGTCGATCGTGGCCATCGGGCTGCTCCCTGTGATGTGCCTGTTACCAATAGCGTCCGGTCGTGGCGATCACCACCGTCAGCAGGCCGAGCACGAGGTTCATGCCGACCAATTTGCGGATCTTGTCGAGGTTGCGCGCGCCTTGCGCAAAATCGCCTGCGTCGATCGCTGTTCGGAACCGCTTCCAGGGTGCTGCGACGATGTGGAAGAAAAGCAGCATCATCAGAATGCCGGTCAGCGTCATGACATGGACGGAGACAGGCGCGCCGGCAAAACCGCCGAAGGTGACGAAGGTCATCGCGAACCCCGTAACAAGAAGCGCGATGACGGCCCAGCCGACGGCTGGCAGGAATTTGGCGAAGACGTTGCGCCAGAGCGTCAGCCGGGCGGCTGGATCCAGCGGGGCCGCTGCGGGGCGCAAAACGAGATACGCAAAGGCCATGCCGCCGACCCAGAAGACGGTGGCAAGGACATGGATGGCGAGGAGGAGAATGGTCATGCCCGTTCCCTATCGCGCCCTCGATGCTGCGGCAATGGCATAAAAAAACCCGGCGGAGATCGCCGGGTTTCTGGTTACGCGAAAAGGCGCCGGATCAGGCCGCCTGCTTGACGGCGTCTTCCTGGCCGAAGCGCTGGTAGAAGGTCTCGCCGGATTTTGCGAGTTCCTGCACGATGCGGGTCGGCTTGAAGTGCTTGCCGTAGCTCTTGGCGAGCGTCTTGCAGAGTTCCTCGAACTTCGCCGCACCCATGGCGTCGATGTAGGAGATGGCGCCGCCGGTGTAAGGCGCGAAACCGAAGCCGAGGATCGAGCCGACATCGGCTTCACGCGGATCGGTCACGATGCCTTCTTCCATCGTGCGGGTCGCTTCCAGCGCGATGCCAACCAGGAAGCGCTGCTTGAGGACTTCGACGTCGATATCGTCGGCGTTCTTTTGCGGGAAGAGCGTCTTCAGCTCAGGCCAGAGATGCTTCTTTGCGGGCTTGGCCGGGTAGTCGTAGAAGCCCTTGCCGTTCTTGCGCCCGAGACGTCCATGCTTGTCAACCATCGTGTTGACGAGGTCCATGTGGCGCGGATCGACGGCCTTTTCGCCGAGATCGGCGATGGCGGCCTTCAGGATCTTCTGCGACAGGTCGAGCGCGACCTCGTCATTGAGCGACAGCGGGCCGACAGGCATGCCGGCCATCTTGGCGGCATTCTCGATCATCGCCGGCGGGACGCCCTCGATCAGCATGTTGTAGGCTTCGTTCATGTAGCCGAGCACGCAGCGATTGACGTAGAAGCCGCGGGTGTCGTTGACGACGATCGGCGTCTTCTTGATCGCGGCGACGTAGTCGAGCGCCATGGCCAGCGCCTTGTCGCCCGTCTTCTTGCCGAGGATGATCTCGACCAGCATCATCTTGTCGACGGGCGAGAAGAAGTGGATGCCGATGAAGTTCTTCGGACGCTTGGAGTTCTTGGCAAGCCCGCTGATCGGCAGCGTCGAGGTGTTGGATGCGAAGACCGAAGCCGGCTTCAGCACATCCTCGACCGCCTCGGTGACGGTCTTCTTGATATCGCGATCTTCGAAGACCGCCTCGATCACGAGATCGGCGCCATCGAGATCGGCGTAATCGGAAGACGGCGTGATCAGCGAGAGGAGCGCATCGCCTTCCTCCTGCGTGGTCTTGCCCTTCTGGACGCCCTTCTTCACGATGTCGGCAGAATGCGCCTTGCCCTTCTCGGCCGCTTCCATGTCGCGGTCCACGAGAACCACGGGGATGCCGGCCTTGGCCGTCACATAGGCGATGCCTGCACCCATGAAGCCGGCGCCGACGACGCCGATTTTCTTGAATTTCGTCGGCTTCACGTCGGCCGGACGGCGCGCGCCCTTGTTCAGCTCCTGCATGGAGACGAAGAGCGAACGGATCATGCCGAAGGCTTCCGGCGTCTGCAGGACGTGGGTGAAATAGCGCTGCTCGACCTTGAGTGCGGTATCGAAAGGCAGCTGCAGGCCTTCGAAGACGCATTTGAGGATCGCGAGCGCGCCTGGATAGTTGCCGTTGGTCTCGCGGCGCAGGATGCCGGAGGCGGCAGGCCAGAGCTGGGCGCCCTGCGGCGACCAGACGGCGCCGCCGGGAGCCTTGAAGCCCTTCTCATCCCAAGGCTGAACCGGCTTCAGGCCGTCCTTGATCATCTTCTTTGCGGTGGCGACGAGCTTCTTCGGCTCGGCGATTTCGTGGATCAGGCCCATGGCCTTGGCGCGCTGCGGCGACAGCGACGAACCCGTCGTCATCATCTGCAGGGCATCCTGCGCATTGGTGAGGCGAGGAACGCGCTGCGTGCCGCCGGCGCCCGGGAAGATGCCGACCTTGACTTCCGGCAGGCCCATCTTGACCGACTTGTCGTCTGCCGCGACGCGGCCGTGGCAGGCGAGCGACAGTTCCAGCGCGCCGCCCATACAGGTGCCGTTGATCGCCGAAACCCACGGCTTGCCGCAGGTCTCGATCTTGCGCCACAGCCAGCTCATGCGTCCGGCCGCGTCGAAGAGCTTCTTCGTGGCATTGCCGGCGTCCTTGGCCTTTTCCTCGGCCATCATCGCGAACATGCCCTTGAGCATGGTGAGGTCGGCGCCACCGGAGAAGGTCTTCTTGCCGGAGGTGAAGACGACGCCCTTGACCTTGTCGTCGGCTGTCGTCGCGTCACAGATCGCCTCGATCTCGTCCATCACCTCCATGGTGAAGACGTTCATCGACTTGTCGGGCATGTCCCAGGTGACGAGAGCAATGCCGTCATTGTCGGTTTCGACGGTGAAGTTCTTGTAAGCCATGGTTTCAAATCTCCCCGGTTCTCAGACGCGCTCGATGATCGTCGCCGTGCCCATGCCGGCGCCGATGCAGAGCGTGACCAGCGCAGTGTTGAGGTCGCGGCGTTCCAGCTCGTCGAGCACGGTGCCGAGAATCATGGCGCCGGTGGCACCGAGCGGGTGGCCCATGGCGATGGCGCCGCCATTGACGTTCATCTTGTCGTGCGGGATGTCGAAGGCCTGCATGTAGCGCAGCACGACGGCCGCGAATGCCTCGTTGAGCTCAAAGAGATCGATGTCCTCGAGCTTCATCTTGGCGCGCTGCAGGAGCTTCTCGGTGACATCGACCGGGCCGGTCAGCATCAGCGCCGGGTCGGAGCCAATATTGGCGAAGGCCTTGATGCGGGCGCGGGGCGCAAGGCCCATGGACTTGCCGCCCTTCTTAGAGCCGAGCAGCACGACACCGGCGCCATCGACGATGCCGGAGGAGTTGCCGGCGTGGTGGACGTGGTTGACCGTCTCGATCTCCGGATGCGCCTGGATGCCGACGGCGTTGAAGCCGCCCATTTCGCCAGGCATCACGAAGGAAGCGTTGAGGCTTGCAAGACCCTGCATGTCGGTCGACGGGCGAATGTGCTCGTCATGGTCGAGGATCGTCATGCCGTTGATGTCCTTGACCGGGGCAACGGCTTGTCTGAAGTAGCCCTTCTCCCAGGCATTGGCGGCGCGCTTCTGGCTTTCCACCGCATAGGCATCGACGTCGTCGCGCGAGAAGCCGTATTTCGTGGCGATCAGATCAGCGGAAACGCCCTGCGGCATGAAATAGGCCGGGAAGGCGACGGATGGATCCATGAACCATGCGCCGCCGGCCATGCCGAGACCAATGCGCGACATGGATTCCACGCCGCCGGCGATGACGATGTCGTCCGCGCCCTGCGCGATCTTGGCGGCGCCGAAATTGATGGCGTCGAGACCGGAGGCGCAGAAGCGGTTGATCTGGATGCCAGGCGCCTGGGTCTTGTAGCCGGCCTCGAAGGACGACGCTTTGGCAATGTCGCCGCCAGCTTCACCGACCGCGTCGACGCAGCCGAAGATGATGTCGTCGACTGTTGCGGTATCAAGGCCGTTGCGGTCGCGCACTTCCTTCAGCACATGGGCGCCGAGGCGCACCGATGGCACCTCGTGCAGCGATCCGTCCTTCTTGCCGCGGCCGCGCGGGGTGCGGACGTGATCGTAAACATAAACGTCGGCCATTCGTCAGGTCTCCCTAGATTCGAAGCTTTGGCCACCCGCTCAAAGCGAGCGGGCGATCAGAAGCTTCATGATTTCGTTGGTGCCGCCGTAGATCCGCTGGACGCGGGCGTCGCGGAACATGCGGGCGATGGGGTATTCGTTCATGTAGCCATAGCCGCCGAAGAGCTGCAGGCATTCGTCGGCGACCCGGCACTGCAGGTCGCTCAAAAGGTACTTGGCCATGGAGGCCGTCGTGGTCGTCAGTTCGCCCTTGAGGTGCTGACCGACGCAATGATCGACGAAGACGCGTGCCATCGTCGCCTCGGACTTCAGTTCCGCGAGTTTGAACTGCGTGTTCTGGAACTCGATGACAGCCTTGCCGAAGGCTTTCCGCTCCTTGACGTAGTCGATGGTCACGGCAAGCGCCCGCTCGATCATCGCGATCGCCTGGTTGGCGATCAAAAGGCGCTCCTGCGGCAGTTGCTCCATCAACTGGATGAAGCCCTGGCCCTCCTCGGTGCCGAGCATGTTCGACGTCGGGATGCGGACATCGTTGAAGAAAAGCTCGGACGTGTCGTTGGCCTTCAGCCCGATCTTGTCGAGGTTACGGCCGCGCTCGAACCCTTCGACCTCGTCGGTTTCCACCACCATCAGCGAGGTGCCCTTAGCGCCCTTCGCTGGGTCGGTCTTGGCGACGACGATGATGAGATTGGCGTGCTGGCCGTTGGTGATGAAGGTCTTGGAGCCGTTGATCAGGTACTGGTTGCCGTCCTTCTTCGCGGTCGTTTTCACGCCCTGAAGGTCGGAGCCGGCACCGGGCTCGGTCATGGCGATCGCGCCGACGAGTTCGCCGGTCGCCATGCGCGGCAGCCATCTCTGTTTCTGCTCCTCGGAGCCGTAATGCAGGATGTAGGGAGCGACGATCGCGTTGTGGAGCGCGATGCCGAAGCCGTCGGTACCGGTGCGGCCAAGCGCTTCGATGATCACCGCCTCATGGGCGTAGGAGCCGCCCGACCCACCGTATTCCTCCGGCATGGATGCGCAGAGAAGGCCTGCTTCTCCCGCCTTCGTCCAGCTTTCCCGGTCGACCATCTCCTGCTTTTCGAACCGCTCATAGTGCGGCGCGATCTCGTCCTCGAGCCAGCGCGTCGCCATGTCTTCGAGCATGGCGACGTCGTCTGTCCGCCAGGCGGGCAGGGCGGTGCCGAGAACTTCGGATGGCTGGATCATGACTGTTTCCTCCAAAACAGTTCGGGCAGGCACTGCAAGATGCGCCTGCCCAACGAGGCCGATCGACTTCTAGAACGCCTCGGCTGCCAGTTCCATCATGGAATCCGCACCGGTCTCGATGCGGGCGCGGCGCAGTGCCGTTTCCGGCATGACCTTTTCCATGTAGAACTTTGCCGTGATCAGCTTGTTTTCGAGATAGGTCGACTGGCCGTTCGCACCGGCGGCGAGCTTCTCTGATGCGGCTTTCGCCATCTGCGCCCACATGTAGCCGAGCGCGACGAGGCCAAAGAGATGCATGTAGTCGGTGGAGCCGGCACCGGCATTGTCCGGCTTCGCCATGGCGTTCTGCATGAACCACATGGTGGAGGCCTGAAGGTCGCCGAGGCCCTTCTTCAGGTGCTTGGTGAAGAAGGAGAGCTTTTCGTTCTCGCGGTTCTCGGCGCAGAAATCCTCGACCTCCTTGAAGAAGGCCATGACGGCGCGGCCGCCATTGAGGCCGAGCTTGCGGCCTACGAGATCGAGCGCCTGGATGCCGTTGGCGCCTTCATAGATCATGGCGATGCGGGCATCGCGCACGAACTGGCTCATGCCCCATTCTTCGATGTAGCCGTGGCCGCCATACATCTGCTGGGCAGCAACCGCGTGATCGAAGCCCTTGTCGGTCAGGACACCCTTGATGATCGGGGTCATCAGGCCGAGCACGTCATCGGCGGCTTGCTTTTCCTTCTCGTCGTCGGAACGGTGCGCGATGTCGGACTTCAGAGCCGTCCAGAGGAGCAGCGCACGGCCAGCCTCGTTGAAGGCGCGGATCGTCATCAGCGTGCGGCGCACGTCCGGATGGACGATGATCGGGTCGGCCTTCTTCTCGGGCGCTTTGGCACCGGAGAGCGCGCGGCCCTGGATGCGCTCGCGGGCATAGTTGGCGGCGTTCTGGTAGGCGACTTCGGCAATCGCATGGCCCTGCAGACCGACGGCGAGACGCGCCTCGTTCATCATTACGAACATGGCGTTCAGGCCGCGGTTTTCGGTGCCGACCAGGTAACCTTCCGCCTCGTCATAGTTCATGACGCAGGTCGAGTTGCCGTGGATGCCCATCTTCTCTTCGATGGAGCCGCAGGAAACGCCGTTCTTCTCGCCGGGCTCACCGGCTTCGTTCAGCTTGAACTTCGGCACGATGAAGAGCGAGATGCCCTTGGTGCCTTCCGGCGCACCCTCGATGCGGGCGAGCACCAGATGGACGATGTTCTCGGCCATGTCGTGTTCGCCCGCGGAGATGAAGATCTTCTGGCCGGAAATCTTGTAGGAGCCGTCGCCGTTCGGCACAGCCTTGGTGCGCAGCATGCCGAGATCGGTGCCGCAATGGGGCTCCGTCAGGTTCATGGTGCCGGTCCAGGTACCCTCGATCATCTTCGGCAGGTAGGCCTGCTTCTGCTCGTCGGAGCCATGGACCTGGATCGCGGCGATCGCGCCCTGGGTCAGGCCGGGATACATCATCAACGCCATGTTGGCCGACGACATAAATTCGCCGACGGCGGTGTGCAGCGCGTAGGGCAGGCCCTGGCCGCCATATTCCGGATCCGCGGCGAGACCGAGCCAGCCGCCTTCGCGATACTGCTCGAAGGCCTGCTTGAAGCCGGTGGGCGTCTTGACCTGGCCGTCGGCCAGGCGTTCGCAGCCTTCGCGGTCACCGACCTGGTTCAGCGGAAACAGGACCTCTTCGGCGAACTTGCCGCCTTCCTGCAGCACAGCTTCGACGATGTCGGACGATGCGTCGGAAAAACCGGCGAGATTGTTGTACCGCTCGAAGCCCAGCACATCGTTCAGGATGAACAGGGTATCGTCGACCGGGGCCTTGTACACGGGCATGAATGCCTCCTCATTGAAGCGCGAATACAGCAGGAGCGTTTGGTTGAAGACGGCATAGCAAAAATTGACGTTTGCGTAAACGTCAATTTTATCGCGCAGTCGGGCATATGTGTTGATCGATTCACGTCGACGACGACAGCATCTCGCGCACGACGGCCATCGTCTGTTCCAGTTCGCGGATGGCCGTATCGATCTCCACGCGCTGCTCCTTGAGGCGTTGCAGCTGTTCGCCGCCCTTGTCCAGCGCCACCTTCAGTTGTGTCTTGTTTCGGCCTTCTGGATCGTAGAGCTCGATCATCCGGCGCACTTCTTCCAGCGAGAAGCCAAGACGCTTGCCGAGCAAGATGAGCTTCAGCCTGGCGCGATCGCGACGTGAGTAGAGCCTGGTCACGCCGATGCGACGCGGTTGCAGGAGGCCCTTGTCCTCATAAAAGCGAAGGGTTCTCAGCGTCACGCCGAACTCGGAGGCAAGATCGCCGATGCGAAACAGCTGATCGTCCGGCCCGAATGCACCGTCGTCGGTCTCCGCGCGAGGGCTTGAGAGAATGTCCGTCTCGTCGATCTGGGCTTGCTGGCGACTAGGCAAGCTTCACTCCATCTTCAATCATTAAGAGAACTATACGCGTACACCACTAAAAATTGCATCCAGTCGGAATGCCGTCTCGGTGGGGTGCGATGATACAAGCGCAGCTGGCGAGGTCCATGTCTATTTCCTGTGCTGGATGAAGACCAAGACCCAAAAGCTTAACGGCTTGTTTACCACGTTTGGTGGATTGTGCGGCAACTAGAGGTGAATCCCGACCACAGTATTGCGTCTCTTCGGATTGCCTGACGCGCTTCCGGTAGCTTCGTCCGCATCGTTATGCGGGCACCAGCATCCGGCGGCAAAACCCGGCTTCACCGCGATGGTGGGGCAAACCGAGATGAGCTTCGCAATGAACGATACCTCACGCGATACCCGCAGCCAGTCGCAAGGATCCTCGCCCTTCGATGCGTTGAACAAAACGCTCGAAGCGCTCGAGAGCCGCTTGGACGGGATCATGGCATCGAAAAGCCAGCGTGCTCCTGGTACGTTGACGCCGAGTTCGGCGCGGGTCGAACCGGTCGGCGATCAGGAGCCACGGGCTTCCGTCGCCCAGACCGATGCGGTGGCTCAGATCAAGGAGCGCCAGCGCCGCCTCGACGCTTTCCGCTCGAAAGCCGCCGAACGTCGTGAGGCGTTCGTTGCCAAGCCAGCGGTCGAGCCCGTCGCAGCAGCCGACATGGTGCAGACGGGCGGCGCCAGGATGGAAAGCCTGCTCGACACGTTCGGGAAGAACCTGCGCGACGAGATGCGTCGCGATCTGGGAGAAGACGTTGCACGCCATCTCGGCTCGCTGCGCGGCGACCTCATGCATCTGAAGACGCTCGATCAACTGGAAAGCCTGCCCTCCGAGCTCCATGCGGGGCTGGTTTCGATCGAACAGAAGCTCACCGCGCTCAGCGAAAGCGATGGTGGCGATGCGCTGGTCGAGCTGCGCGCCGAAGTGCGCGGCATCTCCGCCATCGTCGATGGTCTTGCCAAGGATGAGACCGTGCGTGGGCTGGACAATCGCTGGAGCGAGATCTGCGACCTGATCAGCGAGATCGATCCAGCCACCATGCGCGACGAGATCGCGGTCATGGTCAAGCGGCTCGACGAGATGCAGGTGCTGATGACCAGCCTGCCCGACGGCGACTGGACCCGCCAGATCGGCGCCGAAATGCGCACGATCGCCGGTGCCGTCGAAATGATCGCGGGCCAGGGCTCGGACATGGAGGGCGTCGGCCGCGAGCTCGATCGCGCGAACATTCGGCTGGACGAGATTTCGCAAGCCATTCTCGCGGTGTCCGACAAGGCCGACATGGCGATCGACAGTGCGCGGCTTGAGCGGATCGAAGCGCTTCTGGCAGAACTCGCGACCCAGGACGAAGCTGTCGCCGGTGGCATCGCTGCTGCTTTGACGCCGCATCTTGCGCTTCTTGCCGACCAGATCGAACGGCTGGGCGAGGGCGGCACAGACAGCGCGGTGCTGAGCCGCCTCGATGCGCTGTCACATCAGGTGGCCGCGCTTTCTAGCGGTGGCAACCAGGAGCCGTCGCAGGCGGTGGTGGAACATCTGGAGCATATCTCCGAGCAGATCGAGACCCTGACGGTCGCTCAGGCAAGCGTGGACTTCGACCGGCTGGAAGCCCTGGTCGATCGTGCCGAGGCGCGCCTATCGGATCCGCTGCCCGTCGCCGGACTGGAGAGTCTCCACCGGCAGCTTGCCGAGATCACAAGCCGTCTCGATCGCGGCACGGCGACCTCGGCTCCGGCAAGCGACGATGCGATGCGCTCGCTCGAAGCACAAATTCTCACCCTCTCGGAGCATCTTTCCGATCGCTCCGGCCTCGCCGGCCTGGAGCCGCGTCTGGCCGCGATCGAAACGCATCTGACGCATGGCCGCCAGGACGTGATCGAGGCCGCAAGCCGTGCTGCCGAGCAGGCCGTTGCCGCCTTCCTCGAAAGCGGCGCGGACGATTATGAGGGCGGCGCCGAGGATCTGTCGGCGGTAACCGGTCTGGCGGAGGATTTGCGGGCGCTCGAAAAGCTCACCCGGATGAGCAACGACCGCAGCGCGCGCGCCTTCGATGCGGTGCACGACACGCTGATGAAGATCGCAGAGCGTCTCGAGAGCCTCGATCGCGGACTGAACGTCTCGCGCGAGATGCCTGTTGCCGCTTCCGCCCTGGCAGCGCCGGCCTTCGCCGAGCCTGCCATTTCCGTAGGGGCCGCTGCTGCCCCGGACCTCGAAAAGCAGGAGCCGCTTTCAGCCAAGGCCGCCAATGTGGTCAAGGCCGACCAGACAGCGCTTGGCAAGACTGTCAGCACCGCCGCCGTCATGGCAGCCGCAACCGCTTCTGCCGCATCGGCCTCGGCCACTGACACGCAGGCGCCGCGCTCGCTGATCGGCCGCATTGCCGAAAAGGTCCGTCCGCGCCGCCAGGCTGCCGCACCTGAGGCGGCGCCGAAAGTCGAACCCGCAGGCACGCCTGCCGTTGCCCGCGAAACCGTCGAGCCGACCCCACCCATCGATCCCAGCCAGCAGATCGATGCGGGGATCGCCAACGAGCCGCTCGAGCCCGGCTCCGGCACGCCTGACCTCAACCGCATCCTGCAGCGGGTGCGCGATCAGCAGACAAGCGGGTCGCGTGTCGGCAACAGCGTCTACAGCGAAGACGACCGCGCCGATTTCATCGCCGCCGCCCGCCGCGCTGCCCAGGCCGCAGCTGCCGATGTCGAAAATTCCGGCCGCAAACAGTCGGCTGGCAAGGGCGACGACAAACGCACCGATGGCGGGTCCTCCCGTCGCCGGCCGATCCTCATCGCTGTCGGCGCCATCCTGCTTGCGGTCATGTCCTATCCGCTCATCTCCGACATGATGAGTGGCGGCTCTCGCCAGGCTGACGCGCCTGTCGCGGTTCAATCCGTTACTCCGGCGGAGACGGATAGCGCAGCGGTCTCCTCCAGCGACGCCACCGGCTCCGACACTGCACCTGAAATTGCCGTGGAAACCGCTGCGCCTGTACAGGCGCCGGTCGCCGAAGCGCCGATCGTCGCTGAGCCGTCGCCCGATCGCTCGGCCGGTCTTTCACAGCAAGCTTTCGCGCCATCTGTGGATGACGAGGCGTCCATGACGACGTCGAGCCTCGATCGTGACACCGCTGCGCCGGTCGCACAGTCCAGCCTCGAATCGTCTTCTGCCGGCGCCGATGAGCCCGTCTCAACCGAGGGTGCGACCGCTGCGACGACTGAGGCCTCTGGTGCAGATGCGCCGGCTGAAGTGACGCCTGCACTGGCAACGCAGACCGATCCGGCCGAGCGCTCGGCGCGCATCGCGGCTCTGCCGGATGGTGTCGGCACAGCGGCATTGCTTGCGGCTGCCGAAGCCGGCGAGGGCCGGGCGCTGTTCGAGATCGCGTCCCGCTACATGGAAGGTCGCGGCGTCGAAGAGAATGTCGACCAGGCAGCGCAATGGTATCTGGACGCTGCACGGCAGGGTCTGGCCCCGGCGCAGTACCGCATCGGCAATTTCTACGAGCGCGGAACGGGCGTCGAGCGCGATCCCGTCGAGGCGGAGCGCTGGTACCGCGAAGCAGCACTCGGCGGCAATGTCAGCGCCATGCACAATCTCGCGGTGCTGCATGCATCCGGCGGCGTCGATGGCAATTCGGATTTCGACGAGGCTGCACGCTGGTTTGCCATGGCCGCGGAACACGGCGTTTCGGACAGCCAGTTCAACCTGGCAGTGCTCTATGCCCGCGGAAGCGGCGTTGAGCAGGATCTTGGACAGTCCTACAAGTGGTTTGCGATTGCCGCCGACCAGGGCGATGCCGATGCGGCCAACAAGCGCGACGAGGTGGCCAATGCCATGAGCCCGGAGGCGCTGGAGCGCGCCCGTGCCGAAGTCGAGCTTTGGGAGCCGCAGGCGGTCGATCCGGCTGCCAATTCCGTCGAACTGCCGGAAGAGTGGGGCGTTTCGCAGACCCGCACCGCGACCATCGACATGGCCGATGCGGTGCGCAACATCCAGCGCATTCTGAACGACCGTGGCTTCGATGCCGGTACGCCTGATGGTGTGATCGGCGCAAAGACGACGGCAGCAATCCGCGCATTCCAGGAAGCCAACGAACTCGAGCCGACCGGCCGCATCGACGCACCGCTGGTCGAAGCCTTGCTCGCGCAGACAAGCGCCGGCTGAGCCGTCACCTCAAGCCTTCAATTCGCGGACGCCCTGAATTGACAGGGCGTCCCGAAACGCGCAGATGATCGTCCCACAACCGGTCGCGGTTGGGCATCGGGCTTTGCGCCCGGTTTCGTCTTAACGGCGAATAAACCCTGTGCTGCCAACATCCCGTTCAACGTTGCGCAATTGCACTGTTGGCGGGACTTCGGCGTTCGGCCGGCGCCTTGAGCAGTTCGCTTCATCAAAGCGGTCCGCTGCTCCAGGTTTGTGACATACCGCGTTTCCAAACGGTGAACCGGTTAGCATTTCACCTGGAAACGCCCGAGAACCGTGCGGAGCGCTCAGGGGCAAGACGTGACCATCTACCTGCCGATCGCAGAATTATCGGTCAACATCTTCGTCATTCTCGGCATGGGTGCGGCGGTCGGATTCCTGTCGGGCATGTTCGGCATCGGCGGCGGTTTTCTCATCACGCCGCTTCTCATCTTCTACAACATCCCGCCTGCAGTCGCCGTCGCCACCGGCGCAAATCAGGTCGTGGCCTCGTCCTTCTCCGGCTCGCTCTGGCATTTCAAGCGCGGCTCTCTCGATATCAAGCTTGGGGTGGTGCTGCTCATCGGCGGCATCGCGGGGGCGGCCCTCGGCATCTGGATCTTCACGCTTTTGCGGCGGCTCGGTCAGCTCGATCTGATCGTTTCGCTGATGTACGTGCTGTTTCTCTCCATCGTCGGCGGACTGATGCTGTGGGAAAGCATCAATTCGATGCGCCGCGCCGCGCGCAAGGAGACGGTTGCTCTGCGCAAGCCCGGCCAGCACATCTGGGTGCACCGGCTGCCGATGAAGATGCGCTTCAAGAAATCGAAGCTCTATCTCAGCGTCATCCCGGTCATCGCGCTTGGATTTGCCATCGGCGTTCTCACCTCGGTGATGGGCGTGGGTGGCGGGTTCATCATGGTTCCGGCGATGATCTACCTCCTGCGCATCCCGACAAACGTCGTCATCGGGACATCGCTCTTCCAGATCATCTTCGTCACGGCCTTCACCACAATCATGCAGGCGACGACGAACTACTCGGTCGATATCGTTCTTGCTTTCCTGCTCATGGTCGCCGGCGTCGTCGGCGCGCAATATGGCGTGCGGGTCGGGCAGAAACTGCGCGGCGAACAGTTGCGTGCGCTGCTTGCGCTTCTCGTGCTCGCCGTTGGCATGCGCCTCGGGCTCGATCTCCTGCTGCCGCCGGATGAAGTCTATTCGGTGATCATCGAAGGAGCGGCGTTCTGACATGAGGCCGTTCGCAGCACTCTTCGGCATCCTCGTCTGCCTGCTGGCAGGGTCAGCGCTCGCCCAGCAACGTGAGCCTACCGAGCGCCTCGATATCGGCGTTTCGACGAACGAAATCGCGATCACATCGGATTTCACCGGGGCCGACATCACGGTGTTCGGGGCGCTCGACAGTGCCGATCCGTTTCTCCTGGAACTCGGCGAGTACGACATCGTCGTGGCGCTGGTCGGCCCGCAGCGCCAGACGACCGTATGGCGCAAGGAAAGGGTGCTCGGCATCTGGGTCAACCGTCGATCGATGGAATTCGAGCCCGTCGCGGCTTCCTATTCGCTGTCAAGCACGCGGCCGGTGGAGCGGATCACAGGGTCGATCGTGCTCGATCGCTACGAGATCGGGTCCAACAACATCCGGCTCGTGCCGACCGGCGCCATTGGCGACGGCAGCAATATCGCGGTGTTTCGCGATGCGCTCCGGCGTCTGAAGCAGACGAGCGGGCTTTATGAAGCCGCGCCGCACGGCGTCGATTTTGTCAGTTCCAGCCTGTTTCGGGCCTCGATCCGCCTGCCGGCCAACGTGCCGCTCGGCGAGCACACGATCCGCGCCTATCTGTTCAAGAGCGGCAATTTCGTAATGGAGCGCGATCTGCCGCTGCGGGTGGTGAAGACCGGCCTGGAGCAGTTCATCTATTCCGCGGCCTACGAGGATTCGCTGCTTTACGGCATCGTCTGTGTCGTGCTCGCCATGCTGACCGGCTGGGTCGGCAGTGTGATCTTCCGCAAGAACTGAGTCTGATTTGTCGGGTTTCCGAACGGTGAACCGGTATCCACTTCACCTGGAAACGCTCATGCCCTATCCGATCAGATTGGCGAAGCGCACCGAATAGAGCCGCTCACGACCGAGCAGATGCGCTGACAGCGTTGCGCGGTCGAAGAGGCCCTGCATGGCGCGATGGCGTAAATCCAGCCCGCCGGTGGTCACGCCGAAGGCCGGCATGACGAGGCGGGTGCCGTCGGAGGCAAAACACGGGCGGCGCACCGCACGACCGCGGCGCACGACGCGGGCGGATGGATGCAGATGGCCGGCGATTTCGCCCCGGCAGTCGGCGCGCCGTGCGGTCGGTTCGTGGCGAAAGCACAAGCCATCGACATAAAGCGCGTCGGTCGCTTCGCCCGGCAGGTTCGCCGGCCGCTCCGGATCGTGGTTGCCGGAAATCCAGAACCACTGCCGCCCCGCCATGGCGTGGCGCAGCCGCTCCTCATAGATCGCCGGCATATGGGCCGCTCCGATCCGGTCGTGGAAACTGTCGCCGAGGCTGATCACGGCTTTCGGCTCGTAGCGCCGGATCGCCGCTTCCAGGAGATCGAGGGTCGCGGCCGTATCGTAGGGCGGCAGCATCATGCCGCGCCGGGCAAAAGCGGCGCCTTTTTCCAGATGCAGATCGCTGACGATCAGCGTGCCGCTTCGTTCCAGATAGGCCACGCCCAGCGCGTCGCACACGACTTCGACGCCTGCGATCTCGATGGCGATCGTGCGGCCGGGCATGTCAGTTTCGGCGGAGGAAAGCCGCAGGGCGGCATGGTGGTTCATGGCGGGGTCTAATCGTTCTTGGCTTGTTCGTCACAGACCGATACCCGATTCGCCCATGGCTTCTGCAATCAAATCTTCCGACGCTTCTTCCAGAATGGCGTCATTGGCCTCGCCGGCCACCGATTCCTTGCCGACTTCGAGCATGATCGGCACGGCGAGCGGTGAAATATGCGACAGCCGCTTCAAGACGATGTGCCCCTTGATGCGCGCGAGCATATCGGAGAGACGCCGGATGTCGAGAAGTCCCGCCGCGGCATCCGCATGGGTCGCCTGCAGCAGGATGTGATCGGGCTCATGACTGCGCAGGACGTCGTAGATGAGGTCGGAGGAGACCGTGACCTGGCGTCCGGTCTTTTCCTGGCCGGGATGGCGGCGCTCGATCAGTCCCGAGATCACGGCGCACTGCCGGAAGGTGCGCTTGAGCAGCCAGGATTCCGCCAGCCATGCTTCGAGGTCGTCGCCCAGCATGTCTTCGTCGAACAAATCTGAGAGAGCAGGCCGGCGCCTGTCGAAGAGTTCGCCCATGTCGGACAGTGCCCAGATCGCCAGGGCATAGTCGGTCGCCACGAAACCGAGCGGCTTTGCGCGTGCCCGCTCCAGGCGACGCGTCAGGAGCATCCCAAGCGTCTGGTGGGCGAGACGGCCTTCGAAGGAATAGGCCACCATGTAGTGCCGCCGGCCCCTGGGAAAGGTCTCGATCAAGAGCTCGTCGCGCGATGGCAGGATCGATTTCTCCTTCTGGATGCGCAGCCAGTCGCCGACCTGGTCGGGCAGCGCGCCCCATTGGGTGGGGTCGGCAAGCATCGCGCGCACCTGGTCTGCCAGATAGGTCGAGAGCGGAAACTTGCCGCCGGCGTAGGTCGGGATCTTCGCGTCGTTGCTCGGCGACAGCGAAACGATGCATTCGTTCTCGCGAATGCCCTCGAAACGCAGCACTCGGCCGGAGAAGAGGAACGTGTCGCCGGCAACCATCGTCTCGAGAAAGTATTCCTCGATCTTGCCGAGCGTTGGCCCGCCACGCGCTGCCGTCACGCCCGCCTTGCCGCGCTTGACGAGCCGGACGTTCAGCGCGGGGGCTTCCACGATCGTTCCGACATTAAGCCGATATTGCTGGGCGATCCGCGGATGGGAAACGCGCCAGAGGCCGTCTTCGGTCAACCGGATCTTGGCGTAGCGGTCATACGTCTTCAGCGCATAGCCGCCTGTCGCCACGAACTCCAGAACCCGGTCGAATGTGTCGCGCTCGACCTCGCGATAGGGCAAGGCCGAGGTGATTTCTGCGAAGAGCTCATCCGCATCGAAGGGCGACGAGCAGGCCATGCCTAGAATGTGCTGGGCCAGAACGTCGAGCGCACCAGCGCCGATCGGCGGCGTGTCCTGGGCGCCGAGATAGTTGGCGTCGAGCGCCGCCTGACATTCCATGACCTCGAAGCGGTTGGCCGGAACGAGGATCGCGCGGCTCGGTTCGTCCATGCGGTGATTGGCTCGACCGATGCGCTGGGCGAGCCGGCTTGCACCCTTCGGCGCGCCCACATGGATGACGAGATCCACATCGCCCCAGTCGATCCCGAGATCGAGCGTGGAGGTCGCGACCACGGCGCGCAGCGCATTGTCGGCCATCGCCGCTTCCACGCGCCTTCGCTGGCTGACATCGAGCGAGCCGTGGTGCAGCGCGATCGGGAGATTGTCCTCGTTCACGTGCCAGAGTTCGCGGAACAGCATTTCCGCCTGGCTGCGCGTGTTGACGAAGAGCAGGGTCGTCTGATGGTCCTTGATGGCCTTGTAGACGTCCGGGATCGCGTAGCGGGCCGAATGACCGGCCCAGGGCACGCGCTCATCCGATTGCAGGATGCTGATCAAGGGCTTGGCGCCGCCGCTGACGACGATGCGTTCGGCCAGCCGGCGCTCACCGCCATCCTGAGCCACCAGCCAGCCCTGCAGCTCTTCCGGCTCCGTCACGGTGGCCGAGAGCCCGATGGTCACAAGGTCCGGGCGCAGACGCCGGAGCCGCGCAAGCCCGAGCGCCAGGAGATGGCCGCGCTTCGAAGTCACCAGCGAATGCAGCTCGTCGAAGATGACAGTCTTCAGGTTGGAAAAGAACCGATCCGCATCCGGGGAGGCAAGGAGAAGCGCCAGCTGCTCCGGCGTCGTCAGAAGAATGTCGGGCGGATTGGTCTTTTGCCGTGTGCGCTTGGTTTGGGAGGTGTCGCCGGTTCGCGTCTCGGTGCGGATCGGCAGCTTCATTTCGTCGACGGGGCGCGACAGGTTTCGCTCGATATCGACGGCGAGGGCCTTGAGGGGCGAGATGTAGAGCGTGTGGATGCCGTTTCTGGCAGCGCCTGGTTTTGCAGGCCCGCGCTCGGCCAGATCAGTGAGGCTCGGGAGAAAGCCGGCAAGCGTCTTGCCGGCGCCCGTTGGCGCGATCAGCAGAACCGACTTGCCCGACCGGACCTTTGCCAGCAATTCCAACTGATGGGCACGGGGCTGCCAACCGCGCGAGGCGAACCAGTCGATGAATTGCGCAGGCAGGGCAAACCCAGGCCCGTCGCCATCCACCTCGAGTTGTGCTGCCAGTCGCGGGTTATGCTCCATGACCCGTTAAGGTAGGCTCGGCATCGGCAATCGCCAAGGCGCGGACGTTCAGTGCAGCACTTCCGTCGACGCGATATCGGATGAAGCGTCGATCACCGGCAGATCGGCGAGGGTGACGCCCGCGGCCGAGCGCCTGCGCGCAACGACCAGAAGGCCGATGATCGTCTCAGCTCCATCCTTGCGGATCGGCCCGCGCTCGGTCGCGACGATGTCGAAGCCATGCCGATCCAGAAGGGCGCGCAGATAACGTTCGCCGTGCCTGTAGCGCAGCGATGGCTGCAGTTGCCAGTCGACATCGGCTGCGCCGTCTTCGACCGAGAAGGCGAAATAGCCGTTCGTCGCAATGATCGCGGCCGCCGTCGCGAAGACCGGCTCCAGATCGCCGAAATACATGAGGACATCGGCGGCGGTGACGAGATCGGCCTTCAGCGCTTCGTTTTCCGGCAGTGGCACGCCACCGTTGGCGGGGCCACTTGCGAGGTCCGCCGGTGCGAGCTGGTCATAAACCGCCTTTTCCGCAGCCTTCGCCAACATGCCCTTGGAGATGTCGTAGCCCTTGAGGAACGAGACGCGGTTGCGCAGCCGTTCGCCCAAAAGCCCGGTTCCGCAGCCGAGATCGATTGCGGTCTTGAAAGGGTCGGGCGCGCTGGCGACGATCAGCGCGGTGAGTTTCTCGGGAATCGCATAGGACAGGCCCTCGACGAGCGCCAAATCGAAGCGTTCGGCGTAGTCGTCGAAGAGCCGCGCGACATAGGCGGCCGGGGGCTGGCTCGGCGCCTGTGCCTGGCCGAGGGCCGCGAGCTTCAGCCCAGCGCCATAAATATCCGCCGGTGCGAGACGCAGAACCTCGCGAAAGGCCTCGCTCGCCGCTTCGAGACGGCCGGACTTTTCCTCAAGCACGCCGAGCGTGAAATAGCCTGCCGGCCAGGTGGGCACGAGTTCGAGCGCCTGTCGCATGAGATCGGCAGCGGCCGCGAATTCGCCGCCATCGGCGAGCATGCGCGCATAATCGGCGCGCCGATCGGCTACCAGATCGCCGGAGGAAAACGACAGTTGTGTCATGATGATCAAGCGCCAAAGGAGGACGGCGCGGGCTATGCGCGCATGGCGATGATTTGGCAAGCGCCTTTTCGCCACACCACAGGCGCCTTATCTAGAGACGATGCGCCCCGATGATCTGCTCAAGCCGCGCCCTGAGGGGCTCTATTGTCCCCCAGGTGATTTTTACATCGATCCGGTGCGCCCCGTGGAGCGCGCGCTGGTCACGCATGGCCATGCCGATCACGCCCGACCCGGCAACCAGAACGTGCTGGCCACCCGGCAGACGCTGGACATCATGGCGATCCGTTATGGCGAGAACTTCGCCGCCAGCCGGCAGGAAGCGGCAATCGGCGAGAGGCTGACGATCAACGGCGTCACCGTGTCGTTTCATCCCGCGGGCCATGTGCTGGGATCGGCGCAGATCTGCGTCGAGAAGGATGGGCTTCGGATCGTTGCGTCCGGCGATTACAAGCCGCGGCCGGACCCGACCTGTGCAGCGTTCGAGCCGGTGCCCTGCGATGTCTTCATCACCGAGGCGACCTTCGCGCTGCCGGTGTTTCGCCACCCCGACGACCGTGAAGAGATCGGCAGGCTCCTGAAGTCCGTGCGGCAGTTTCCCGAGCGCTCGCACCTGGTCGGCGCCTATGCGCTCGGCAAGGCGCAGCGGGTGATCCGGCTGATCCGTGATGCGGGCTATGACGAGACCATCTACATCCACGGCGCGCTGAAGACGCTCTGCGACTATTACGAATCGCAAGGCGTTGCGCTCGGTCCGCTGGCGCCGGCCACCATCGACAACGGCAAGAAGGGCGATTTCGCGGGCGCGATCGTCGTTGGACCGCCGTCGGCCTTTGCCGATCGCTGGGCGCGGCGCTTTCCCGATCCAGTGTCCTGTTTCGCCTCGGGCTGGATGCGTGTGCGCCAGCGCGCCAAGCAACGCGGCGTGGAACTGCCGATCATTCTTTCCGACCATGCCGACTGGGACGAGTTGATCGACACGATCACCGCCATCTCGCCTTCGGAAGTCTGGGTGACGCATGGGCGCGAAGAGGCGTTGGTTCGCTGGTGCGAGTTGAACGGTATCCGCGCTCGCCCGTTACATCTGGTCGGATACGAGGACGAGGCCGAGTGATGATTGCTAAGCTTTTGGGATCGACCGCAGTTCTGCTCGCGGCCTGTCTGCAACCGGTCTCGGCAGCGTCGCCGGATGCCTGGGCCGAATTCGCCAAGACCGTGGACGAGAAGTGCCGGGCGCTGGCGAAAGGCGAGATGGAGATCGAGGCGGTTCGAGTCGACCCGTTCGGCAGCGAAACGTACGGGCTTGCGATCGTTTCCGGCCGGGTTGGCGAGGCGGCGGTCGAGCGCATCTGCGTGATGGACAAGCAGAGCGAGGAGGCCGAACTTGGCGGTGAATTGCCGATGGCGGCGGCAACCGGCGATGCTCTCGGGTTTCTGGTGAGCGAGGATCGAGCCGACCTCGATACGATGCGGGCAGCTGCGGAGCGGACACTGGCCGAGATCGAGTCGAGCGGCGAGCCGCTCGATGCCGGCGCCATGGACGCTGCCGACAACGCATCGACCGGGCTGAACGACACCTTCTCGGCGATCACGTTGGCGCCGGGCGCCTATGCCTGCACGGTCTACTGGTACGGCTTTCTGGACCAGGGCGCACGCCGGGTCGGCGACCATCGCTGTCGCGTCTCGGAGGCCGAGACCGGCACCATCATCGAGAAGATTTCAGGCGAGCGCCTTGCCGCCAATCTCATCGTGGATGAGGACCGGACGGTCTATGTCGGACGCACCTTCCTCGAAGGTCAGAGCGAGAATGCCTATGATGCGGCCAATCCCGCCAATGCGGGCAATTCGAATTTCGGCAACAAGGTGGGCCTGGCGGCGCAACTCGGAGACAGCGTCTATCTGATTTCGACGCAGGCACGCGGCATGCAGCCGAAGGACGAGACGTTCTTTGAAATCATCGCCCTGACGCCCGCGCCGTGATCCGATGAAACGCTTCGCCGAACTGCTCGACCGCCTGCTCCTGACCCCGTCGCGCAACGGCAAGCTTACACTGCTCGTGGATCACTTCACGACAGTGCCGGACCCTGAGCGGGGCCTGGCGCTTGCAGCGATCACGCGCGACCTGTCGATCGCCTCGGTAAAGCCGGCCATGCTGCGGGCGCTGGTGGAGGAGCGGATCGATCCGATCCTGTTCGGATATTCCTATGATTATGTCGGCGATCTGGCCGAGACGATCGCACTGATTTGGCCGACCGAGGCGAGCGCGCTCGACCGGCGAAACGACGTGCCGACGCTTTCGGAAGTGGTGCAGACGCTGGATGCGACGAGCCGGGCGAAGGCACCGGCGGTCATGGCGGACTGGCTCGACCGCCTCGATGCATCAGGGCGCTATGCGCTGATCAAGCTCGCGACCGGGGGCTTGCGGATCGGCGTGTCGTCGCGGCTCGCCAAGCAGGCGCTCGCGGATTTCGGCAAGGTCGACGTGGTCGAGATCGAGGAGCTCTGGCACGGGCTGAAGCTGCCCTATCTGGAGCTTTTTGCATGGCTGGAAGGCCATGCGCCGAAGCCTGAGAGCCTGGCGGCGGCGCCGTTTCGGCCGGTAATGCTGGCCACCGCCATCGAGGATGGCGATCTCGACAAGCTTGACCCTGCCGATTACGCCGCCGAATGGAAATGGGACGGCATTAGGGTACAGGCGACATCGGAGCGGGGGGTTCGCCGGCTTTATACGCGCACTGGTGACGATATCTCCGGCACGTTTCCCGATATCTTGGAGGCGCTTAACTTCGAAGGCGCGATGGACGGCGAACTGCTCGTTGGCCATAGCCCTGACCTGACGGCGGGCAAGCAGGGTCCGGTCGAGATCGGCACCTTTGGCGATCTGCAGCAGCGATTGAACCGCAAGGCGGTGACCGCAAAGACGATGGAGGCCTATCCGGCCTTCATCCGCGCCTACGATCTCATGCAGGACGGCAGCGAAGACCTCCGAGCGGCGCCTTTTCGCGAGCGACGGGCGCGCCTGGAAGCCTTCGTGCTCGGGCTCGATCCAACGCGGTTCGACATCTCCCCGCTCGTTGAATTCACCGATTGGCAGCAGATCGTCGACTTCCGCACCGAGCCACCGCATCCGATCATCGAAGGGCTGATGCTGAAGCGGTGGGACAGCCCTTACGTGCCCGGCCGGCCGCGCGGCCCGTGGTTCAAATGGAAGCGTGAGCCGTTCACCATCGATGCGGTGCTGATGTATGCCCAGCGCGGCCATGGCAAACGGTCGAGCTTCTACTCCGATTACACATTCGGAGTCTGGAAGGGCGATACGCCGGAAACTGGTGAGCTGGTGCCCGTCGGCAAGGCCTATTTCGGCTTTACGGACGACGAATTGAAGCTGATCGACAAATTCGTTCGCGACAACACGATCGACCGCTATGGGCCGGTTCGGTCGGTCAAAGCGACGCCTGAGGTGGGGCTGGTGCTGGAAATCGCGTTCGAGGGGTTGAACCGCTCCGCCCGGCACAAATCGGGCGTCGCGATGCGCTTTCCGCGCATATCACGGCTGCGCTGGGACAAGCCGGCGCGCGAGGCCGACCGCTTGGAAACGCTGGAACGGATGCTGGACTGACGGGGGCGCCTTGCCAAAGCCGCAAAGGCTTCCTACCTCGCCAACTCTAAGACGCGCTGACAGCTTCGGAAAGGCACCAATGTCGGGCAGGGTGACACGGTTTTTGGGCGATACGCCGGGACGGACGCTGGTCAAGCTTCTCGTCGTCTCCTTCATCGTCGGCGTCGTGATGAACGTGATGGGGTGGTATCCGCTGGATATCTACTACTTCGTCCGCGACTTCGCGCTCTATCTCTGGGATTTGGGCTTCGATGCCTTCGGCAGCGTCGGCAATTACCTGATCCTCGGTGCGATGGTGGTTATTCCCGTCTTCCTTATCCTGCGCATTGTCAGCTATCGGAACTGATCCTTTCATGCAGACCAGACGTTTCGTCCTTCTCGGAAGCGGCGCGGCCGGGCTTGCGCTGATTGCAGGGTGCTCGACGCTCGGCACCCGCAGTTCGATCCCGGGCCAGGTCGTCACCATGGACGCGATCGAGCGGGTGAACGCCTTTCGCGTCGCCAATGGGCGGACGCCGCTGCGCCATGATGCGCGTGCCTCGGAAGCAGCGCTTTCCCATGCACGCACGATGGCCGAAAATCGCCGCATGGCGCACAATATCGGCGTCGGCGCCGATTTCGCGCAGCGCATGAAGGGACAGAACGTGACCTTGCCGGCCGCCGAGAACATCGCGACAGGGCAGGCGACTGTCGATCGCGCGTTGCTCGCCTGGGAAGTCTCGGCAAGCCACCGTGCCAATACGCTCGATCCCCGGTTCACCGGGCTCGGCGTCGCCATGGCACAGGACACCGACAATGGCGGTGCGCCCTATTGGGCGATGATCCTTTCGGGCGGCTGAAGCCGTCGCCCAATCAGTAGCGGCTGTTGCCGGAGCCTTCATCGATGATGGGCGTGTCGACCGCGGCATAGAGACTGGCATCGGAATAGACGACCCTGCGCGCATCTGCGCCAAGGTGGAGGCCGACGACCAAGTTGACGTAGCGGTTGACGCCGATCCGTGTGTCCAGAACGCCGTCAGGGGCTCCATTCAGCGCGATGCCTGTCGTTCGGCCTGCCGACCGGCCAACCCGGGTCGCATCCTGGAACTTGTTGCCATCGATCCAGCCATATTGAGAGGCGGCGTCGCCCACTTCTGCGACGAGCCCGGTCCAGGTGGTGTCCGGCTGCTCTACGAGCAGGTCGTTGCCGGTCACGATGAAGTCGCGGGCGCGCATCAGACGCATGCCCGTTCTGAAGGTCTGGAAGTGGCAGTTGGTGATCCAGAAAAGCGGCTTCCCGGCATTGCCCCCGTCCAGCGGGTGTTCGTCCGCCTCCACGAGCACGCCCTCGTCGCAGGCAACGGCAGAGTGCTTGTCGATCGTGATGCCTTCGTGGGTGCCGATGAGATGCACGCCGCAGCCGGCGAAATAGGCCTGGCAATTTTCGATGGTAAAGTCGACCGGGTGGCTCTCGCCGTCGCCCTGGGCAACGATCGCGCTTCCCTGGCGCTCGCCCGGCACCACGTGGCGGACGCCGTTGTGAATGCAGCCGCGCACGACACCGTGCCGCTGGTTGACGAGGCGAATGCCGGTGCGAAAGCCGCGATCATGATCGGTCGCGCTCGTATGCACATTGGTGATGTCGAAGGTGCGGTAGACGGAGCCCGTACCGCCGCTGGCCGTGAGGGTCAGCGCCCCATGCGGCGATCCGGTGACCGCCGACAGCAGGCCGAAATCGCGCGCGGTCAGGGCGTTGCCTGTCGCAATGCCAATCTCGCCGCAGTCGAAATGCAGCGCGTCGCCTTCGGCGTGATCGACGATGAAATGGTTGCGGCCAAGGCCCTGCAGCATGCTCGGCTGGTCGGTGAAGCCGTTGCCGAAGGTGATGGGCTCCGTCAGCCGATAGGTGCCGACCAGTGCCACGCCAAGGCCAGAATGCAGCGCGCGGCGAACGGCATCCGTATCGTCAGCCATGCCGTCGCCAACCGCGCCGAAGTTTTCGGGCGCCGTCCAGCCAGGCACGATGGCGGCCTGAAATTCGCTCGCCCGCTGCGCCCAGGCCTGCGGCATGCCGAGCAGCAGGGCTGTCACCGCGCCTGCGCCTGACCCGAGGAGCGAGCGGCGCGTGAAATGAGCTACTCGGATCATTTGGTCTTGTCGCTCCTACCAGTCTCAGACGAATTCGCGGGCGACGCGAAAGAGTGTCGCGTGGCGCTCGGCGACCGCATCGACATCCTTGCCGTAGCCGCCGCCGATGACCCCGCAGAGCGGAATGCCGCGTTCCCGGAAGAAGCCGATGACCGCGCGGTCGCGCCGCTTCAGGCCCTCGTCGGTCAGGGAGAGCCTGCCGAGCCGATCATCGGAGTGTGGATCGACGCCGGCGTTGTAGAACACGATATCGGGCCTCGGTCCAAGACATGCGCGCGCGAGCGTATCCTCGAGGATTTCCAGATAGGCATCATCGCGGACCTTGTCGGGCAGCGCGACATCCATGTCCGATGGCACCTTGTCGTTCGGATAGTTGCGTTCGGCATGAACCGACACCGTGAAGACGCGGGGCTCGTCTCGAAAGATGTCGGCAGTTCCATCGCCCTGGTGCACGTCGAGATCGATTACCATGGCCCGACGGATCGTCGCCTCATCGAGAAGCTTGGACGCCGCGACGCCGACATCGTTGAAGGTGCAGAAGCCCGCACCATGGGCGCGCCGCGCGTGGTGGCTGCCGCCGGCGGTGTTGCAGGCAAGGCCGGTTTCCAGCGCGATGCGTGCCGCCAGAAGGGTGCCGGAAGTTGCAGCGCGCGCGCGGCGCGATACGCGCTCATTGACCGGAAAGCCGATGGCCTTCTCGATCCGCTCGGGGACGGCGATTGCGAAAACCTGCGCCACATAGGTCGGGTCATGGGCGAGTGCAAAGACCTCCTGCGGTTCGATCCCGGGCACCTCATGGCCTTGTTCGAGGAGGCCATCGCGTCTCAAAATCTCGATCAGCCGGGTGTATTTGCCCATGGGAAAGCGATGGTCAGCAGAAAACTGCGCATCGTAGTCGGGGGTGTGGACGATCGGGAGCACCATCTCAGACTCGATATAGCGGAAGCCGCCGGCAAATGAAGTGCTGCCGGCTCATCGGTGCCCATCGAAGGGCTTGCGGCCCACCCACGCTTCTCTCCTTTCCAGAAACGATCTAGGGGAAGTGCGGCATCCGCTCCGCTTTCTTCAAGGTCGCTTTCTTGTCGTCCAGCCCAACGAATTCCAACGCGTCCGAAGCCCGGCCGTTCGACGTGACCAGCCGATCGGTGATCGCGATCGCGCTGCCGATGACGCTTGCCTTCATGACGACGCCGCTGATTGGGTTGACCGACACGGCGATCGTGGGCCAGTCGGGCGAGGCCGCACCGCTAGGCGGCCTTGCGATCGGAGCGATCATCTTCGATTTCGTGTTCGTCAGCTGCAATTTCCTGCGGGCGGCAACGACCGGCCTCGTCGCACAGTCGGCAGGGCGCGGCGATGTCGGCGAGCAACAGACGATCTTCTGGCGCGCGCTGATCCTTGCGCTCGGAATCGGCATCGCCTTTGTGGTGCTTGCACCGTGGATCACCGGTGCGGGGCTGGCCTTCATGGAGCCCGGTGCGGACGTGCGCGCTGCCGCCGAAACCTATATGGCGATCCGCTTTCTCTCGGCCCCGGCCGCGCTTGCGAACTACGCGATCCTGGGTTTCGTCCTCGGTCGCGGAGAAGCCAGGCTCGGTCTCGGTCTGCAGGTGTTGATCAACGGCGCCAACATCGCCCTCTCGCTCTATCTCGGCGTGGTGCTGGGATGGGGCATCGAAGGGGTCGCCTGGGGGACGGTTGCAGCCGAGTGCATCGGCGCCGTCTGCGGCTTCGCGGTCATCGTCGGGCGCTTTTCACGCCAGCCACGGCCGGGCTGCTTGTCGCTCTTCGACCGGAAGGCGCTCGTTGCGCTGATGGCGCTCAATCGCGACATCATGATCCGATCGCTGTCGCTTCTCACCGCTTTCGCGCTCTTCACGCGTACCGGGGCGCAATTTGGTCCGGTCATGCTTGCGGCCAATGCAGTGCTGCTCAACTTCTTCATGATCGCCGGCTTCTATCTCGACGGCTTGGCGACGGCGTCGGAGCAGATCGTCGGTCGCTCGATCGGCGCGATGCATCGGCCGGCTTTCGACAAGGCAATTCGGCTGACGGTGTTGTGGGGCTTTGCCTTGTCGGGCATCGCAGCCGCGTTCTTCCTGCTGGCCGGTCCGGCGCTGATCGACATCGTCACCACCGCGCCGGAAGTGCGCGAGGCGGCCCGGATCTATCTTCCATGGGCGGCACTGACAGGACTTTCCGGCGTGCTGGCATTTCAGATGGACGGCGTCTTCATCGGCGCAACCTGGTCGCGCGACATGCGCAACATGATGATCCTGTCGCTGATCGCTTTCGTCGCCATGGTGTGGTTCGTCGTGCCCATGGCCGGCAATCACGGGCTTTGGGCTGCGTTCAACCTGTTTCTCGGCTTGCGCGGCATCTCGCTTTTTCTGCTCGTACCGCGCCGCGCACAGGCGACCTTCAGGCAGTGAGCGCGAGATCCGCCCAGGCATCGACTTCGGTATCACGGTAATCGGCAATGACGGCGACGCCGTCGGCATCGAGGCGTTCGGCAAGACCCTTGGTGATGTCGTGCGCGATGGCAGGGCCGCGATAGATGAGGCCTGTATAAAGCTGCACGAGGTCGGCGCCCGCCTTGATCTTCGTCAGCGCCGCTTCTGCGGAATCGACGCCGCCGACACCGATCAGCACCAGACTTGTCCCCACACGTCGACGCAGGCGCGCCAGCATGATGTTGGAGCGTTCAAACAGCGGGCGTCCGGAAAGGCCACCCGTCTCGCGTGCCTTGTCGCTGTTGGTCAGGCCGGCGCGCGACAGGGTGGTGTTGGAAACGATCACACCTTCGATGGCATGGGCCAGCGCCATTTCGGCGACGTCGTCGAGCGCGGCTTCATCCAGATCCGGCGCGATCTTGAGGAACACCGACAGGCGCTTGCCCGTGATGCTGGCGGCAGCTTCGCGCGCAGCGGTCACTGCTTTCAGCAGTTCGGCCAGGCTTTCGCGCGCCTGCAGATCGCGAAGGCCGGGCGTGTTCGGCGAGGACACATTGATCGTGAAATAGTCGGCGACCGTCGCGAAGGTCTTGATGCCGGCCGCGTAATCGGCAACGCGGTCGTCGCTATCCTTGTTGGCGCCGATATTCACGCCGACGATGCCTGCCCGGCGCGAGCGCTTCTTGAGCCTGGCTAACGCCGCCTCATGTCCGCGATTGTTGAAGCCGAGCCGGTTGATGACGGCTTCGTCCTCCGGCAGCCGGAAGATGCGGGGCTGCGGATTTCCCGCCTGCGGCTTCGGGGTCACCGTGCCGATTTCGACGAAGCCGAAGCCGAGCTGCAGAAGCGCATTCGGCACTTCCGCGTCCTTGTCGAAACCGGCGGCCATGCCGATCGGGTTCGGCAGGATCAGATTGGCGACGCGTGTTTCCAGACGCTTGTCGCGCACCGGGGGCGGGGCAGGCACCAGGCCTGCCGACAGCGCTCGAATGGCCAGTCCATGCGCCGTTTCAGGCTGCAACAGAAACAGAAGCTGGCGGCCGATATCGGCGGTGAAAGACATCAGGCGTCCAATGCCGGAAAATTGTGGGAGCCGTCGGCGTTCAGCGGCAAAGGCTTCACCCAGAGCACGGCCGACAATTCCAGCGGCGTATAGAGATGCGGAAAGAGCTGTCCGCCGCGGGACGGTTCGTAGACCAGATGATCGCCGAACTGCGCCGGGTCGATCGCAACGAGCACCAGATCGTCCTGGCCCTGGAAATGCTTGGCTGCCGTCTCGCGGACCTGATCGGCTGTGGAGAAATGGATGTAGCCGTCGATGAGATCGATCGGCGCACCGACGAACTGGCCTGCTGCTTCTGCTGCTTCCCAGAGCGGGCGCGGCGCGATCTTGTAGATCGGTGCTGTCATGCGAGTCCCTTCGCGTGTAACGATCCGGATATCCTATTTCGGACGCGTTTCAATGGGCATAGTGACTGTGATTAAGCAATTGGAGGCGACGATGTTGCACAAATTTCCCGCCGCCGCGCTGATCCTTGGCCTTTTGGCCGGCCCCGCGGTCGCGCAAGACGATGGGCGCTACTCTATGGAGCGTACCGAAGACGGCTTCGTGCGCATGGATCGACAGACCGGGGAGGTCTCGGTCTGCCGGGAGCAGGGCGAGGATCTCGTGTGCCGGCTGGCGGCCGATGACCGGCAGGCCTTCGAGACGGATCTCGACGCGCTGTCGGACCGTGTCACGGCGCTCGAGGAGCGGCTTGCAGAGTTGTCCTCGGCCGATCTGCCGCCCGAGGAAGAGATCGACCGTGCGATGGGCATCATGGAAAGCTTCATGCGCCGCTTCTTCGGCATGATCCAGGAATTCCAGCAGGAGCTGGGTGCGCCCGAGGATGGCACCCGCACCTGATCGCTATGTGGCGAGCGCCGCATCGATCCGGCTGTTGAGGAAGGTTTCTATCCGCTCCTGGCTCGCTTCGGCCAACTTCGTTTCGAAGCTCTGGAAGACGTGACAGCCGCCCGGCGCAATGGCGATCTCGGCCGTGTTGCCGGCAGCCAGCCAGCGGGCCGCCATGAAAAGCGTATCGTCGATCAAGAGGTCGGCGGTTCCGCAGGAAAACAAAGCCGGCGGCATGTCGACCAGGTCGGCAAAGAGCGGTGAAACGGCGGGATCGCGCCGGTCGATCGTTGCCGGCACGAAATTCTCGACGAATTTTTCCACGTCCCGGGTGTTGAGGATCAGCTTGTCGCTGCCCCAGTTCCTAACGCTCGGAGTAAGCGACAGATCAAAGCAGCCCGCCATGAGATTGGCGGCTGCGAATGGCGTCAGCTGGTACCGATCGCGCAAGGCCACGAGCGTGGCGACGGTAAGGTGTGCGCCGGCGGATTCGCCCCCGATGGCCAGAACGGAGCGGTCAAACTCCGAGCCGCCTTCACCGACGAGCCACAAGGCCGCGGTCAGGCAATCGTCGATGGCGGCAGGGAAGGGGTGTTCGGGCGCAAGACGGTAGTCGACCGACACAGCAGAAAGACCGGTTACTTCGACCAGGCGCCGCAAACGCAGGTCGTTCTCGCGCGCCGTTCCCATCACCCATCCACCGCCGTGAAAATGCAGATAGGTGCCACGCGGAGCGCGTGTCAGCGGATGCAGGATGCGCAGGCCGATCGGATGTCCGTCATCGCCCTCAATGGTCTGCTCGATGGCATGGCGGTCGGGTGGCGGAAGTGGAAACGACCCGCGACCGGCAGCGCGCGCCTTCCTGATCTCCGGCAGGCTGAACGACCAGATGTCGGGTGCCGCAGCCAGCCGGGACAGGATGCTTGCGTTGAGATCCCGGGTTTCCCCGTCGATATTTTCGGGCGCGAAAATGTCGGGACCTGGCCAGTCGACTGAAATCATCACGCACGAACCTCTTCTCAAGACTGTCGTTTTGCCCGTCCTGCACCATATGGGTGCGGTCCAGGATGGCAATGGGCGCGTCGACGAGGAGATATGCAGTTGAGGATCATCATTGGACTTTTCGGACTCGCCTTCGGGTTGCTGATCGTTTGGGCGAGCCTGACGGGCGATTTCTGGGCAACCGGCAGCTTCCTGACGTCTGACCCCTGGGGGATCGTGTCTCTGGTGGATCTCTATCTCGGCCTTATCCTGTTCGGCGTGATCATCGCGCTCGTCGAGCGAAGGCCTCTCGCCATCCTGTTGTGGTGCCTGCCGCTGCCTTTTCTCGGCAATCTCTGGACCGTGCTCTGGTTCGTTGTCCGTTGGCGTAAAATAAAAGAGTGGGCCGGCCATGCGGTTGCGTCCGTTCGTGGACAAGGGCAGAAAGCGCTTTGAGCGCAGGACGTTCGCGTCTAGCATGAGCGTCCAATGTCGGCGCCCGGGCGGAGGTCTAACCGAAGCGCCGTCGGGAGGGGCATTTGACATCGAACACCACAATCATCATCGCCGATGACCATCCGCTGTTTCGCGGTGCGTTGCGGCAGGCGCTCAACGGATTGGGCGAGGCGGTCGAGATCGTCGAATCCGGTGATTTCGATGCAACGCGGCAAGCGGTCATCGACCATCCCGATGCCGACATCATGCTGCTCGATCTCGCCATGCCCGGCGTGAGCGGCCTGTCGGGCCTGATTTCCCTGCGCGCGGAATTCGTCAGCCTGCCGGTGGTCATCGTGTCGGCTTCGGACGATGGGGCAACGATCCGCCGGGTGCTTGATCTCGGCGCCTCGGGCTTCATCCCGAAATCCGCGAGCATCGACGATATCCGGGCCGCCGTGCGGGCCGTGCTGGATGGCGAAGTTTGGGTTCCCGCCTCGATCGACGTGGCGGAAGAAGCCGACACCGAAGTGCAGGATCTCATTCGCCGCCTGCAGACGCTCACGCCCCAGCAGAGCCGAGTGCTCGGTATGCTGGCCGAAGGCTTGCTGAACAAGCAGATTGCCTACGAGCTCAGTGTGTCGGAAGCCACCATCAAGGCCCATGTGTCCGCGGTGCTGCAGAAGCTCGGTGTCGACAGCCGAACACAGGCGGTCATCCAGCTGTCGCGCATCGGCATGGGCGGGTTGAACGCCCTGCCCGAAAGCGCCTCGACGCACTGATGCGTCATTCAGCCGCCTGACGACGCGCAGCGGCAATCCTGGTCAAAAACGCGCGCAGCGCTGCAGGCCGAACCGGCTTGTTCTGGATGGCGATGCCTTCGGCGTCCGCCATGGTGCGCACCTCGACCGTCCGATCCGCCGTGACCATGAGCGCGGGAAGATCGGCCGCAAAGCGCTTGCGCAACCGGATGACTGCGCCGATCCCGTCGCCATCATCGAGATGATAGTCGACGATGAGCGCTTCGGGCACCGGATGGTTGGGCGAAAGCGCGTCGATCTCGGCGATCGAATGCAGGCCGGTGACCGAGCAGCCCCAGCCCGTGAGCAGGGTGATCATGCCTTCGGTAATGCGCTTTTCGTTGTCGAGCACAAGGACACGGAGACCGCCGAGGCTTGTCACGGGTCGTATATCGTGAACGCTGCTCTTTTCTGCCGATGTCGCACGGCTTGCCTTTTCCATCGGAACGGTGACGCGGAAATCGGTGCCGCGTCCGGACACGGAACTCAGGCTGACACGGTGATTGAGCACCCGCGCCATTCGATCGACGATGGAGAGACCGAGCCCGAGGCCACTGGCTGTCCGGATACCTTCCTCAAGCCGCGCAAATTCCTTGAAGACGGTGCGGAATTTGGAGGACGGTATGCCGATGCCCGTATCGATCACCTGGATTTCGACATCCTTGCCCCGCCGGCGGGCGCCGACGACGACGCCGCCGCTCTTTGTGTATTTGAGTGCGTTCGAAACGAGATTCTGGATCAGGCGGCGCAGAAGGTTTGGGTCGGTGCGCACGACGAGCGATGTCTTCATGACCTTGAACCGCAGATTGCCGGCCGCAGCGACCGGCGCGAAGTCCGTCTCGATCCGGCGGAAGAGCTCGTCGAGCGCCACGACGGAGAAACGCGGCTTCATCGCCCCGGTGTCGAGGCGGGAAATGTCCAGCACCGCGCCGAGGATCGATTCCACGGAATCGAGCGAGGAATCGATGTTGGTGGCGAGATCGCGGTTTGCCGTGTCATCCAGACGTTCGACGAGCGCCGACGAATAGAGACGGGCGGCGTTGAGCGGCTGGAGAATGTCGTGGCCGGCCGCCGCGAGGAAGCGGGTCTTGCCGATATTGGCTTCCTCTGCCGTCGCGCGGGCTTCCGCGAGTTCTTCGTTCACCTGCGTCAGCTCAAAGGTGCGCTCGGCAACGCGCTGCTCCAGCGTCTCGTTGATCTGCTTGAGGGCAAGATCGGCCTTCACGCGCTGGGTGATGTCGGCATAGGTGGTGACGATGCCCTTATCGGGCATCGGGTTCGATCGGATTTCGATGATCCGGCCTAGGCTCGGCAATTCGAGCGCGAAGGCCTTGTCCATCACCATGAAGTCGGCAAGCACCTTGTCGGCCTGCTTCGGGTCGATGTCACCGCGCTCCTTCATGATCGCGATGATCTCGCGCAGCGGAAACCCGACCTGCCCGACGGCTTCGGGCAAACCGAGCAGATCGCGAAAACGGGTGTTCCAGACGGTCAGCCGGCTCAGATGATCGAAGACCGTGATGCCCTGGTCCATCTGGCCGAGCGCCGTCTGCAGCAGGTCGCGATTGTACTGCAGGGCCTCCGACGCCTCGTCGAGAAGCCTCGCCGTGGCGGCCGATGTGTCGTCATGCTTCTGGAACAGGAGCGAGAGCACGAGCCGCGAGGACGCGGAGCCGATTGCGCTGCCCAGAAGCTGTTCCGCAAAACGCACCAGGCCCATGTCGACGGCGGATTGGGGCTCCAGCCAACGACCGGTGGTCGTCTCGTAGGTGTGGAACGAGCGTTCGGTCCGCCGCTCGCCCAGATAACGCGCGATCGTTGCCTTCAGGTCCTTGACGGTTACCTTCGTGGACCAGCGGCCGGAAGCTGGGTTTGCCAGTGACCGCTGCGGAATGAAGACGTTCGCCTGCAGCCGTTCAAGCGGCTTGAGATCGCGCGACAACGAGCCCACGACGTAAAGCACGATGTTGAGCCCGAGGCTGAGCACCGTTGCGTTCAGCAGCGGATCGGCCATGGCCGGCGACGTGGCTTCCATTCCCGGAAGGAGGAAACTCAGGATTTGGGCCGACAGCATGGTCTGCTCCGGCCCGCCAAGGCTCGGGATGAAGAGGAGATAGAACCAGACCAGCGTGCCGCCGATGAGGCCGGCCACGACGCCTCGGGCATTCGCACCGCGCCAGATGAGACCGCCGAACAGCGCCGGGGCGAGCTGGGCGATCGCCGCGAACGACAGGAGGCCGATCGACGCCAGGCCTCCGCTGACATCCGATGCGCGGAAATAGCAGTAACCGAGAAAGACCGTGAAGAAGATGGCGGTTCGGCGGATTCGCAGGATGGTCAGGGAGGCGTCGCGGCCGGCGATCGAGCGGCGGAACGAGCTTTGACGCAACAACACCGGCATTACAATGTCGTTGGAGATCATGATCGAGATCGCCACGGAGGCGACGATGACCATGGCGGTTGCGGCGGAAAATCCGCCGATGAAGGTGATGAGCGTGAGCTCTGGTACGTCGAAGGCAAGCGGCAGGGAAAGCAGATAAAGATCCGCGTCGCCGCCGCCATCGAAGACGATGAGGCCGGCGAGCGCTACCGGCAGTACGAAGAGATTGATCGCGATCAGATAGGCCGGGAAGAGGAAGGCTGCCGTCTTCAGTTCGTCGTGGGTACGGTTTTCCACGACGGTCACATGAAACTGGCGCGGCAGGAGAATGATCGCGAAGGCCGAGAGCACGGTCAGCAGGAGCCATCGGCCGAGCGACGTTTCATAGGCCATGGCCTCCACGGCCTGCGCGTTTATCTGCGCCGCCTCGAATAGGGCCCCCGGAGAATCGAAGATCCAGTAGACGACGAAGAGGCCCACCATGGTGAAGGCGATGAGCTTGACGACGGATTCCATGGCGATAGCGAGGATCAGGCCGTCCTGGTGCTCGGTCGCGTCCGTGTGACGGGTCCCGAAGATCACGGCGAAGACGGCGAGCATTCCGGCGACGACCAGCGAGATTTCGGTGACGAGGAAGGACTCGCGGATGCCGTCGGCGCCGTTTGCATTGACGATGGCTGTCACGCTGCTGGAGACGGCTTTCAACTGAAGGGCGATATAGGGAACGGCGCTGATGACGGCGATGAGGGCGACGATGCCTGCCACAAGCGGGTTCTTGCCGTAGCGCGCGGCGATGAAATCCGCGATTGACGTGATCTTTTCGGCTTTGGCGAGGCGCACGATGCGGCGGATGACCGGAAAGCCGATCGTGAACATCAGGATTGGGCCGATATAGATCCCGAGAAATTCGAGACCGCGCTCCGTCGCCAAGCCAACGGAGCCGAAATAGGTCCAGGATGTGCAATAAATTGCGAGGCTCAGCGCGAAAATGACAGGCCGGCCGGCAAGCCGTCGCTTGGGGCGCATGCCGATCTTGTCGCCATAGGTCGCAATGGCGAAAAGCAGCAGCATGTAAAACAGCGCCGAACAGAAAATGACCCAGCCGGCGACCATTCAACCTCCCCAATCGCCTCGTCGTCATAAACGGAAAGGCCGTCGATGACGACATGAAAGCATAGCGCGATCGATACGCTGCGCAAATCATGCGAAAGACGGTGCGCAACGCCTGCCACATGCGTGCAATCGTGTCGCAGTGCACCATGAGTTGTGCTAATTCTGGGCGATGCCGGCTTCAGCACGCCGGCTTGGCCGAGGGGTTTCCGGCCGCCAATTGGAGGGTGTCATATGCTGAACGAGTTCAAGGAGTTCATTGCCCGCGGAAACGTCATGGACCTGGCGGTCGGTGTCATCATCGGCGGCGCTTTCGGTCTGATCGTCTCTTCCGTCGTCGATGACATCGTCATGCCCATCGTCGGAGCGATCCTGGGATCGGGCGTCGATTTCTCGAACTACTTTCTGCCGCTCTCCTCGGACGTCACCGCAAACACGCTTGCAGCTGCGCGCGAGCAGGGCGCGGTGCTCGCCTACGGGAATTTCGTCACCGTCATCTTCAACTTCCTAATCCTCGCCTTCATCATCTTCCTTATGGTGAAGGGCGTGAACCGGCTTCGCCGCAAGCAGGAAGACCCGGCTGTCGCAAGTGCGCCGCCTGCAGACATCCTGCTTCTGACCGAGATCCGGGACCTCCTGAAGAAGTAGGTCTCGTCCATCATCAGCATCGATCCGTCGATCAGTGCTTATGACGTGTGCCCCGCCTCGAATCGCGATAGGCAGTGCCGATCAAGAGGCGGAGCACCTTCATGTCCCTCATGGACCATCTGAGCCCGATCGCGCATTCTGTGCCGGAAAGCGGGATCGTCGAAGTCGTCAATCATGGGCGCAGCCGTGAAGGGCTGATTGCGCTCTGGGTGGGCGAAGGCGACCAACCGACCCCGGCATTCATCTCCGACGCGGCGTCGGCCTCGCTGACGCGCGGCGAGACCTTCTACACCTGGCAGCGCGGCATCCCCAATCTGCGCCAGGAATTGGCGAGCTATCATTCCAGGCATTTCGGCGCATCGTTTGATGCCAACGAGTTCTACGTCACCGTTTCCGGCATGCAGGCAATCCGCATCGGCCTGGAGGCGATCGTTCCGGCAGGATCCGAGGTGCTCTATCTATCGCCGGCCTGGCCGAACTTCCCCGCCGCAGTCACCATCAGCGGGTCGCAACCGGTGCCGGTGCTGCTTGAATTTACCGAGCGTGGCTGGAGCCTCGATCTCGGCAGGCTCGAAGCCTCCATCACGCCGCGCACCAAGGCGATCTTCGTCAACTCACCCTCCAACCCGACCGGCTGGACCGCTTCTGCCGACGACCTGAGACAGATCCTCGATCTCGCCCGGCGTCATGGTCTGTGGATCATGGCGGACGAAATCTACTCGCGCTTCTATTATGCCGGTGGCCGTGCACCGTCGTTCTTCGACATCCGGGAAGAGGGCGACCGCATTCTCTTCGTCAACTCCTTTTCCAAGAACTGGGCGATGACCGGCTGGCGGATGGGATGGATCACGGCGCCGCCGGAAATGGGCCAGGTGCTGGAGAACCTCATCCAGTACGCGACGTCGGGCGTGCCGCATTTCCTGCAGCAGGGCGCTGCGGCAGCGCTCGAACACGGCGACGGTTTCGTGGACGAACAGGTCGAGCGGGCGCGGCAGGCACGCGATCTCTTCTGCGATGCCCTGCTGGCCACCAACCGCGTGCGCCTCGTGAAGCCGGATGGTGCCTTCTACGCGTTCTTCGCGATCGACGGCATCGCCGACCCGAGGCGGGCTGCACTCGACATCGTCGACAGCACGGCAGTCGGGCTTGCGCCGGGCACGGCATTCGGTGCTGGAGGCTCGCCTTTCTTCCGCGCCTGCTTCCTGCGCCGCCTTGATCATGTGACGCAGGCTGCCGACCGGTTGCAGGCGTTCATCGCCGACCGCTGACGTCTGGCAAACCTCCCTTCCAAAGCTTGTTGCAACTTCGCCACAGCGTTGAAATCGTGGAGAAGTTGAACTGGATCGTAAAGGATTGGTTCATATTTTCGGCGATAGTGGCGCCATGGAATTCGCGCGATCCACTCCCCCAACCGGGTCGCCTATGGAGAAGACAATGAAGCACATCATCGCAATCGCACTTGCCTCCACCGTCATGTCCGCATCGGCATTTGCAGCCGACGCCATCGTCTACAACGAGCCTGCTCCGGCAAGCGCTCCGATGATCGCCCCCGGCTTCGACTGGACCGGTCCGTATATCGGTATCCAGGCTGGTTATGCCTGGGCTGATCTGGACAATATCCCAGGTGTTGGGTCGGCTGACGCCGACGGTGTTCTCGGCGGTTTCCATGCCGGTTACAATTACGACTTCGGCGGCTTCGTCGTCGGCGGTGAGCTCGATTACGACTTCGCCAACGTCGAGATCGATGGTGGTCTCGGTGAAATCGACGGCGTTGCCCGCGCCAAGTTGCGCGCCGGTGCCGATCTCGGCCAGGTGCTCGTCTACGGCACGGCCGGCGGTGCTTACGCAACTGCAGACACCGTCCTCGGCGATTTCAGCGACTTCGGCTGGCTCGTGGGCGCTGGCGTAGACTTCGCCGCAACCGACAAGATCATCGTCGGTGCCGAGTATCTCTACCACGACTTCTCGGACTTCGATAACACCGGTCTCGACGTCAACGTCCACACTCTGAAGGCCAAGGCATCCTTCAAGTTCTGATTGCTTCCAGCGACAGCGCTACAAGAAGAGGGGCGAGCGCTGGCTCGCCCCTCTTTGCATATCGGCGACTGAGTGTTTGACCGGTTCGGCTGCCGCCCTGCATTCGCATGGCGATCTCAGACCGGCTGGGCTCCGGTGTTTTCGTCGATCGCACCCTTTGCCACCAGTGCCTGATAGTTTCTCATCTTGCTGCGACATTGCGCGATGGCGAACCGCTTCAGGAGGGTATTGATGCCCGTGCTGAAGGATTTGAGCTTCAGCAGGCTGTCATCCCCCCAGCCATCCACCATGAAACACGCATAACCATCACCTCGCCGTGCACAGCAGATGTTCTGCGGCGTCAGATCACTGACGACGATGGATGCCGCCAGCACCTTGCGGAAGAAGTCTTCAACTGCCTGCTCGGCAGCGGGGTTGAACGTCTTGCGCAGGATCATCTGGCGGACATCCGGCGCAAGCGTGCCATCGTCATCGCGCACGATGCCGACGACCAGCCCTGGCCCAAGATTGGTTTCCAGAAGCCCGCGGATCGGCGTCATGAAATCCGGGTAGCCGCCGAGTGCATAAAGAGCGAACTGCTCGCGCAACTCGTCGATCTGCATGGAATGAGCGCCGGAGCGATAGAAATACCGCTTCCAGCCCTGGAAGGGACGGGTCCAGTTCTTCAGGTCCGGGCGAACGATCTTGATGCAGCAACTGGGATCGCCGGGGTGATGAAACACCCGCCGCTTCGTGCCCTGGCCGATGAGAGGCACATCGGTCAGGTCGAGCACATCGTGATGGCTGCTGGACAAAATCGCGGTTCTCTCCGGCGGGAACAAGGTGGTGGACGAGGATTTGCCCGTCATTGAGCCAAAAAGCTCATGCGTCAAGGCAATCGCGTCGACGACGAGGCTGCATCTGTCCCGTGGGCGCTGGAAAAATTTATCGTTCTTCGTCCGTTACGCTTTGAATCATCCTGTGTCGCCGGCGCATGGCGGGCAAATTTTCCGTGGGGTGACGCAGGAGCCGGAAAAGTTCTCGGAGACCCTGTCCTCCCGGTTTGTCAAAAAGCGCCCGGGCTCATATTTAGCCTTCAAGTTTTCCTTGCTTATTGTCGGAGTTCACAATGCCCCAAGCGCGCAGCCTGCTGATCGCAGCTCTCGTTTCGCCCCTTCTCGCCAGCACGGCATTCGCCGCACCGGATGGCTGGAAGCCGCTTCTCGAGCCGCAGGAATTGTCCGCGATCCTGGCGCAGGACGAGACTGTCCGCATCATTCGCGTCAGCGGTGACAGCGGCTTTATCCCGGGCGCTGTTTCCGCACCCTATGCCGATTGGCGTGGACCCGCGGAGAACCCTGGCGCGCTCCGCGAAGTGGAGTACTACCAGGATCTCGTCCAGAGCCTCGGCATCGAGGCGGACACGCCGGTGGTGCTCGTTCATGAAGGCACCGACACGACCGACATGGGCACCGCAGCGCGCGTCTACTGGACGCTGAAGTCGCTCGGCGTCGAGGATCTCGCGCTGGTGAATGGCGGCTTCACGGCCTGGCGCGAAGCGGGTCTCGATGTGGCGAACGAAGCTGGCTCCGTGACGGCGAGCAGCTGGGAGCCTCAGTGGTCGGATGAGTGGCGTGTCTCCACCGAAGAAGTCGAGCAGCATGTCGCTTCCGGCGATGCCCGCCTGATCGACGCGCGCCCGCAGAGCTTCTTCGAAGGCATCATGTGGACTGTTGCCGATCCAGGCACGCTGCCGGATGCCGGCAACCTCACCTATGAGAGCTGGTTCGAAGGCAACCGCATGGTCGATGCGGCAGCGGCCCGCCAGATTGCCGAGGATTACGGCCAGACCGATGCACCGCTCACGGTCTCCTTCTGCAACACCGGCCATTGGGCGGCGATCAACTGGTTCGCGCTGAGTGAGATGGCCGGCGTTGAAAACACCCGCCTCTATGCCGAAAGCATGGCGGAATGGACCCAGGCGGACCGTCCCGTCGCCAACCAGCCGAACGCCTTCACCTATTACTGGCTTTCGACGAAGCGCTGGGTGGAAAGCCTCTTCTCCTGACCTCGGGATCGGGCCTAACGTACACCTCATTGATCCAGACGTCCGCCGCGCCCTGATCGGGGCGCGGTCCGCATTGTTCAGGTAGTGATTGAAATGATCCTCAACCGTCTGTCGCTGATCGTCGCCAGCCTCGTGCTGGTCGTCGTCGTGTTCGGCCTCGCGGGCCCGCGCGCAGCGCTTCTCGTTCTTGTCGGCATCGGCTTTGGCCTTGCACTCGAAGGGCTTCGCTTCGGCTTTGCCGGCCCGTGGAGGTTGATGATCACCGAAAGGGACGGGCGCGGGCTGGTCGCGCAGCTGCTGGCGATCGGGCTGACTGCGGCCGTTGCCATTCCGCTGCTCGCCTCTGCTCCAGGTGAACTCATCGGTGCGCATGCGCCGATCGGCCTGGCGATGATCGCCGGTGCTTTCGTGTTCGGTGCGGCCATGCAGCTGGTCATGGGCTGCGGATCGGGCACGCTGGTCAATGCCGGCAGCGGCAATCTCATCGGCGCCGTTGCCCTTGTCGGCTTCATCGCCGGCAGCTTTCTCGGCACCTTGCATCTCGACTGGTGGACGGGCCTCGGTGCACTGCCCACGCTCACGATCCAGGGGCTTGCCGGGACCAATGGCGGTCTGGCGCTCACGCTCGTAGGACTTGCTGCGGTTGCCGCCTTCGCGATCGCCCGTTCGGCGCCCGGCAAGAAGATGCCGCCGCGCCGGTTGTGGATTGCGGCGATCCTCATCGCGCTTCTGGCCATCGGCAACCTTATCGTCGCCGGACAGCCCTGGGGCATCGTCTATGGTCTCGGGCTTTGGGGCGCCAAGATCGCCCAGGCGGGCGGCATGGATCTCGCCGCCAATGCGTTCTGGTCGGGCCCCGTGCATGCGGAGCGACTGGAGCAGAGCATTCTGACCGACTACACGTCACTCACCAATATCGGCCTTCTCTTCGGCGCGTTCCTCGTCATGCGGTGGCGTGCTCCCGTGGGTGAGCAGGTTAAGCGCCTCAAACTCGAAAGCTGGGCCGTCATCCTGATTGCCGGTCTCGTGCTCGGCTACAGCGCCCGCATCGCGTTCGGCTGCAATGTCGGGGCGTTCTTCAGCGGCATTTCCACCGGCAGCCTGCATGGCTGGGTGTGGTTTGCGGCAGCGTTTATAGGATCCGGCGTCGGCCTGAAGCTTCGCCCCGTGCTGTTGCGGCCGATGACGCCCCCTGTCGGAGAAGGACAACCCGCATGACGAGCGAACACTACCGCTTTCCCGGCCGCACGCTTGTGGCGCTGACCACGATGCTGGTCGTTCTGGTGCTTGCTGCGTTCGATCTTCAGGCGTCGGGCGGCATCGATCCCTTCAACGCTCCGAGCCCCATTGCGCTCGGCTCCGGTCAGGCACCAGGCGGGGCCCACTGTTCCGGCGCGTAAGCAGCGTGTGTCATGCTTACGCGTAGGGTTTCTCGGCTAACGAGGACGGCGGGCATTGGTGCTCGAATGCGGCAAGTATCTCCAGCCAGGCAGGGGAGAACTTGTCGGATTCGGGATAGGGCGCGAAACGGTCGATAAGTCCCTCGACGTGATCGCCCCTGTCGATCACGGTCCCCACCAGCGCTGGATCGGGAGTTGTATCGACAACCAGCAGTCGTCCCGCACTGTGGGTTCCGAATGCCTCTGCGAGCTTCCTGCGCAGCTCGTCCGGCACGCCCTGATTGTCCTTGACGACGAACACCGCGGCCGGATCTTGAAGGCGCTCCCGGAACTTGTCGAGCAGATGCGCGACTTTGGCCGCTTCCTCGGCATGAATTGCGCGTCGTGTGTCCTCATCGTGGAGCCATCCGCCGCTGTCGGACTTCATGCGGGTGTGGAACGCGATGTCGTATGCCGCGTCGCGCACCATGTCGAAATCCGGCATCAGGTTCTCGAACAGGAAGAGATCGGCAAAGTCCTGCTCGAAGAGTTTCAGCAGCGATGCGGGCGGACAGAAGGCCCAGCGCAGCAACCCGCCTGCTTCACAGCCCAGTGCGCGCTGAACGAAGCCGAATTCGCAATTGATACCGACGTTCTCGAACCGCTCGATTTCCGCGATCGTATGCATGCCTGCTTCCCCCAAAGCCTGAGGGCAGAATGGCGGGCGAAGAGTGCGGTGGCAATCCGGCTGCAACGAAAGATTGAATAGAATTCGCAGCCGTTAATCTTTCGTTAACCCCTTTCACCGCAATTTCTGCGTGTACTTCTTTTGCGGCATGACGCGCGCCTTCTTCAGGATTTCCCCTCAGTGACCAGTGTTTTGACCAATCGTGCCGCCATGGCTGCGAGCGCGACCCTGCGTTCTATTGCCCTTATCTCCAACTCTACGCAGCTTCAGGCGTCCAGCGGTCTGCGCATTGGCAGTGCCAGCGACAACGCCGCATACTGGTCGATTTCGACGACGATGAAATCCGATGCAAAGGCGCTCGGCGCGGTCGGCGATGCGCTTGGTCTCGCGCGTGCCAAGGTCGATGTCGCTTATCAGGGCTTGTCTTCGGTGATCGACGTCCTTAGCGAGTTTCGGGCAAAACTGGTCGCTGCGCAGGAACCGGGCGTCGATCCCACAAAAATTCAAAAGGAACTGGATCAACTCAAAGGCCAGGTGGAGTCCATCGTCGCGTCTTCGAGCTTTAACGGCGTGAATTGGTTGAGCACCGACATTGGTGACATCCATGACCGAACGCTTGATGTCACCCATGTGACATCGACGATGACCCGAAGCGCTCATGGCTTCTCGGCACTGTCCACGATGGAATTTCACCTCTCGGAGACATCGCTCTTCAACACCAGCGGCGGCGGGCTGCTGGAGCCCGACAGCCGCCTTTCTCTCACGCTCGGCGGTATTCGTAACTTCGATAACCACCGGGACCAGGACGGTGAGATCGTCATCGATCGTTTCAATACGCGAGCAGGCGAGCGGGCACGCTTTGAATTCGATTTCACCGGCCCCATGACGTTCGATGATCCATCGGACGCGATCACTTTCGACCTGATCGTCGACAAGGACAATCCGAGCGATGTGGCGCCGCCTCACGATCAAGGCCGCACCACATCGCTGCGCATCGACCGAGCCGTCGTCGACGCGGTTCTGCCGTCAGCCAACGGGGTGATCGGGACGTATCAGGACTATATCCGCGTGCTCGATCACGTGCTCGCTCCAGCAGGTGCGCGAGCCGCACAGATCATAGTATCCAACGGGGACGGAACAACTTCGCCGATACACGATCGCATCCGCCTCTCCACATCCGAAAATTCAGGGCTCGACGGGTCCTACCTAGAGATCAGCGGTCTGACGGCAGTTGGCGTTTCTGCAAGTGGCTTGACAGATCGGCAGGTTTTCGGAACGCGTGGCTCGGGCATGACGCTTTCGTTTTCGCCGTTTATCGTGCATCTGGATGGAAAGTCGGATGACGGCGTGAACGTCTCATTCTCCTTTTCGGCAAATGGCGAGCCTCAGCGCTTCTATGAGTTCGATCGCAGCTATGTGAACGCGCTCTTCGACCGGGATACGGGCAAGGTCGAGACGGTCGAGGAGATGCACGAACTTCTGACCTCCCTAATCGCCGCAGATTGGCCGGACGTGCTGATCGAGGTCGACGGCGCGTCCAACATATCGATACGCACCGATCCTGCCGTCGATCGGCTGGCGGGCGGGCGAACGAGGATCGGGTTCAGCAATATCGACGTCAGCATCGAGCCGCTCGCGGATCTGTCGTTTCGAGCCATAGACATCGCAACCAACCCCGCGATGAAGGGGATTTATCTCAACTACATGGACACAGTGCTGCAGAAGGCGATCGATGGCACTGCGACGCTGGGCGCATTCCAAAAGCGCATCGACCTGCAGACCGACTTCAACGCGAGCCTGATCCAATCGATCGAAAAAGGCGTTGGCAGGCTCATCGATGCCGACATGAACGATGTCTCGACGCGGCTGAAAGCGCTGCAGGTGCAGGAACAGCTGGCCGGACAGTCGCTCGCCATCGCCAACGACAATACCGATCTCGTGATGCAGCTGTTCAACTGAGCAGGACACCCCGCGTCGGTTGAGCGGGATCGTCGAACGCACAGAAAAGCCCGGCGCGAGGCCGGGCTTTTGCTTTTCAGATATGAGATCTTGATCAGAAGCGGAAGTTCACGCCGACCTTGACCGCATGGAAGCTCAGGTCTTCCGCGATCGACACGCCGCCGGCGTTGAAGATCTCGTCGTCACCGAGGTCGGTGTAGGAATACTCCGTTTGGAACGAGATGGTGTCCGTGACGGCGTATTCGACGCCAGCGCCAACCGCGAAGCCGTGCTTGACGTCGTTGTCGGTCGAGACGCTGCCGATGCCGGTTGCCGAAAGCGTTTGCTCAGTTTCGCCATAGGCATAGCCGCCGTGTGCGTAAATGAGCAGATCATCCATGGCGAAACCGGCGCGAGCGCGAACGGTGCCGAGGTACTTCAGCGTGGATTCGGCCTGAACCGCACCGAAGCCCGGAACGGCGGCAGTGATTTCGGCTTCATAGTTGGTTGCTGCAATATCGGCAACCGCGCCGAAGACGAGCTGGCCGAACTGCTGATCGTAGCCGATCTGCGCGCCGCCGAGGAAGCCGCTGCCCGAAACGGAGAGATCCAGCGTGTCGGTGCCGTCCGTGCCGGTGAAATCGTAGTCGCCGGTGGTCACGCCGCCGAAGGCGCCGACATAGAAGCCCGACCAATTATAAGCAGCCGCAACCGGCGCCGCTGCAGGTGCAGATGGAACCGACATGATGGCGTCGGCAGCGTATGAAGCAGTACCAAGTGCGAGAAATGCCGCCGATGCGGCAAGAACGATTTTCATGGGAGCCCCCGTTGAAGTTGATTCGCCTGCAATAGGTACAAGCTATGAGGGCGCGGCACTGTCTCCCTAAGGCAACACAATAGCGATAAGTATTTATTATGTTTGGCTAATTTTATGTTGCTGAGGTGTGTGGTGGTTCGACGGGCGCCTGCTGATGAAATCGAAAAGGATAATGTCCTAAGACGTAGTCCTAGAAAGTCTCTCGTATGGGGGAGGGCTGGTGCTGCGAGAGAGGATTGAACTCTCGACCTCTCCCTTACCAAGGCAACGGCCCGAGTAGCCGATCATCCTTTATTTCCAAACCGATACCGCTTCCGCTCGGAAGCCTGTGCCAGATTTGTGCCAACAGGCCCACTTTGTGCATCGAACTTCTCGGCCAACGAACGGCCCGCTTCCCGGCTGTGCACGTAGGTTTCGAGGAAGAGCTTGGCCGACTTCCACCCGCCGGCATCCATCGCCGTCTTGACGTCGGCGCCGCTCGCGATTGCGTTCGTCCCAAATGAGTGCCGGCCGGCTGAATGGGTCGTCCGCTTCTCGATGCCGGCGCGTTTGCACACGGCTGCGATTCGTCGATTGACGGCCTTCGGATCAGTGTAGCTGAAGACGCGCTTGCCAGGCTGAATATCCAAAGCAGCCATGCGCGCGACGAGCTCGGCCGTCAGATGCCGGACGGACCATTCCTCGGTCTTCGTCTTGGCCAGCACGGCAAGCCTCTCCGACAGATCGACATGCTCGCCCATGAGGTTGACGCCTTCCGAGACACGCGCGGCCGTCTGGTTCATGAAGAGCACCAACGCGGACAGGTGCCAGAGTTTGTCTGCATCCGCTTGCGCCATGAAAGCGTCCAGCCAGGCGCGATCGACCGGCTTGTGCTTCCGCGACTTCGCCACATCGAACATCTTGACCTTGATCGGCCCGCACCAGCCTAGGTCATGGGCGTGGTTGATGACTGCTCGAGCGGGGATGATCGCTTGCCGGTTGCGCGTGGCCGCGGCGGCTGTCGGGTAAAGTTTGATGGCGGCGGATCGGATCTCGCCTGGCTTGATGGTGCCGATCGCCCGCCCCCTGAATTCCTTGAGCAGGGGCGCCATGAACCGCGCTTCCCCGCCTTGCTCCATGTAGCTTGCGGCCGCCTCTTCGAAGAGCCTTACGGCTTCCTCGCCATAGGTATGACGTTTCCAGAGGCGCGCTTCGTATTGCGCGCGGAGCTCTTCGGCGACTTTCTGGTCGCGAGTGCCAAGGCTCTCTCGTATGCGCTGTCCACCGATCGTTCCAACGGCATAGTAGACGCCTTTGCGGTTTTTGAGCTGGAGGCTTGGCATGTCATCACTTCCCGTAGCAGGGCGATGTGCTCCTGATAGAACACCTTCTTCGTGCCGCGGCGCTCATAATGCGGGTGCCGCTTCAGCGTGTCGACGAGAAACCGTCGAGACACGCCGAGCAGGACCGCCGCATCATCCATCCCGACCGGCACAAGGCCCTTTGTCCATTCAGGCAAGGCGGCCATCCTAGCTATCCCCGTTGTTCACAGGGGCGGCCTTCTCCCCCATAGAGCGGATAGCGGATGCGATGGTGAGCGCGGCAACCTGCTCGGAGGCATGGACTAGAGCGTCATTTCGATGACCACTCCTGACTGCTCCGTCTTTCAACTCTCCATAGCTCTTGGCAGCGTCCCGCACGAATTGAGCCATCTCCTCCGCACATACAGCGATGGCGGCACGGGAAAGAGGCACGTAGTAGAGCCATCGTGGGCCGTCGTTTGGCGCTCGCTCGTCGGCATCGATGCCATGTTCGACGCACATGGCCCTCGCCACCTTCTCGGTCAGGTCCATCACTGCCGACCTCCGTCAATTACGCCAAATCGCTTCGGACGCTTGGTGAATTGGGCAACCGTCCATTCCGAACAGCAAGGCTCGAAATTAACATCGTAGCCCTGAGCATCGGCCATGCGCTTGAAGACGGTTTCGTTCTCTCGATGGACGGCAACTTCCGGGGCAATCTCATGCTCGCCGCTCATCAAGCGTTGCCATATCATCCCGGCTTCGAAGCCGTTGACGAAGCTATCAGAGCCATCGGGGAAGGGGACGAGGCAGCGGAATTCGGCTGCGTCTTCGCTTGTATCGTCGGACATCACTGCCCTCCTTCGGCTGCATCGGAGAGGGCGCGGCGCGTTTCGGATTTTGTCGGGTCTGGCCACCCAAGCGGAAGTTCTTTAGGGATGCCGAGCGCTGCCGCAGCGATAGTCCCGGCGTAGCCTCGGTGGCGTCGATCCGAACCGCCTCCTTGCCATGCCCAATCCTTGTCGCTGATACGAATGAGAGCCTCACGCAGCCGCTCGACCTCATCGCTTCCCGCTTCCGGTGCAGGGGAAAGGACTGGACGATACTCGGAAATCATGCGGATCAGTTCGAGCGTGGCACCCTTCACATCCATGTTTCTGATCGATAGACCGAGATCGACGTGCGCCGCTTGGTTCAGCAAACGCTCCCATGCCTCATCCGTCACCGCCCCTTGTCCGACCGGATCGGATGGGGGTGCGGTGTCGTCGCCCTCGGCATAGAGTGCATCCTCTAGATGCTGAAACGGGTTTTGAGGCGCCACGAACACGCCCACCGGCTCCACCGCCTCTCGCGTTCCTGATAGGGCGGCAAAAGCCTGATCTACTGCGACGGATTGTTTCCCAAATGTCGAGATGTTCCCATTCTCACGAATGATGACACCGCCGTCACCGTCATAGACGTGGAGCACCTGATTTACTTCATCACTCATGTTCGTTCACTCCGTATTGGGAGAGGTGGGCGCGAACTGCGGCAAAAGCTTCTTCTGTTGCAACGTCGAAATCGTAGCCGAGCGTCCGGCTGTCTTCAAAATCATCATATGCCAACTTCAGCGCCTTCTCTGCGCTGTCGAGACGGGACAGGAGGGCGTCGATGCCGCGCGATGCCTCGAGGAGAAGCCCGTTGATCTCTTCGGCGTCATCCACGTTGAGATTTTCGAACGTCTCAGGGTCTGCGACATAGGTGCGTAAACGGTCCACTGCTGCCATGCGGTCGGCCTTGCCGTCGATGCGGTCTACCAGTGCCTTTAGTTTATCGTGGTCACTCATGTCCGTTCTCCGATCGCTTTCAATGCGTCTAACCGGGCTTGTTGCAGCTCGTGGAAGGCTTCGGCCGATCCGCCGGCGTCTGGGTGCGCGGTGCGGGCTCGGTCGCGATAGAACGCCTCAATGAGCGCGCGACTGGCCGGGACGTCTGGCAGGATGCCCAGAACCTCGCGCCATGTGCGCTTTGGTTCGGCACCGGGCGCCGGCAGAGCCTCGAAGGCTGAGAAAGCCCGCTCAAGCATGTCGGACGCGCCCCAGCGCTCAATCCCTCGCATGGCCTCAATCGTCTTCTGAATCGCCCGGATGTTGTCCTTCACGAGATCCCAGCGGTCGCAGGCGAATACCATCTGCTTGCCCTTCCGCTCGAAGTAGACAGCCACGCCCGGGTCGTTCGGCGTCTTCTGGCTGGCGTAGGGCAGGCCATCCCGGCGCAGTTCAATGTTCGTAGACAGGACCGGGTAGCGGCCGCCCATGCGCGCGATCTCTTCGAACAGGCCGTCGCGGGCCATGACGAATGACACATCGAAACGCGATCGGGCAGGTTGCTGAGTTCGGGGCCAGCCAGCCGGCCATGACAAGGGCCATGCTTCGGCGCTCATGCTCGCTCCTCCTTCCTCTTCAGGTCGTTGCGGCTCTCGATCTTACGACCGGTCGGCCAGTTGCCTGGCTTCTTCGGCCGCGTCTTCGGCTTCTCCGGAACAATGCCGGCGACGATGATCAGGCCCTTGGCGACCCAGTAGGCGAGGGTCCGCTTGTGTGCCCGGCTGGAATAGAAGAGCTCGTCTTCACGGCTTAGCCGGTGCTGGTCGATCGCCTCATGGCAGGCGTGGCAGCCGAAAGCAGCGTTGAAGTCGTCGGACTTGTTGCCCATGCCCTTCGCATCGCTGGGTAGGTGGCAGAGCACGGTCGTCTCCGGTTCCGAGTTGCAGACGCCGGGGATCTGGAACGTGCACTGGTTGCCGCGCGCGCTGTTGCGGAGCTTATTGGAGATCATGCCCATCAGGCGCCTCCGATCTTGCCGGGGCAGTCAAGCATCTCCTCGAAGAACTCGACGGCGGACTCGTAGGACGTCTTGTCGGCGGCGATCGCCTGCGCGCTGCGGAAAACCGTCTGTGCCTGCTCGATGCCTTCCTCACTGAACGCCGTGAAATACGTGTTCTTCCAGACGGCGTGCATCTTCGTGAGCTTGTCGGTCGCCTTCTCCTTATCGACGCCGATGCAGTCACGGCCGCCGGTCAGCATGGCCGATGCATAGCGGATCAGGACATCGCGTTCCTTGCCGGCGCCTTCCAGTTCTGATTGGTCGGACGGTGACGACTGGGAGGGGATATCGTCGTCACCGTCCTGTTCTGCAGGCGCGGAGGAATCGCCTGCATCATCCGAGACAGTTCGGGAGGGGCTGTCGTCGGAATTGGGGCTCGTGGAGAGCGAGGAGGTCATTTCGTTGACCTTGGAGCGGTCGAACCCTTCGCGCTCGTCTCCGGGCTCGCCAGACGCCGCGCGTGCTTGCTTCAGTCGATCCGAAGTGTCACCGCCGCCGGCATCGTGAACGTCTTGAGTGATCTGATCGGCCGCCGTAGCGATCGACTTGAACGTATCCTTCAGTCCTTCGAGCTTGAGCTGTCGCGGTTTGCCCAGCCCGGTCCACCACGTCATCAGGGCCTTCATGCCCTTGTTCGCGGCTTCCAGACCTTCGCGCTTGCTGGCTTCGAGCTCTTGGTCGATCTCCCGGCCTTGCTCGCTCCATGCGCGGACAGACTTGCCCGCATCGATCGTGACCGGGCGACCAGTCGGGAACGCGCTTTCCAGATCACCGGGGCACTTCTGGATCGTCGGGACATGGTCGCCCTCGGACAGCATCATGGAAACCGTCATCTCGTAGATGAACGACTTCTCCTGCACGACGACGAAACCTTCGTTGACGATCTCGGTCTTGCCGTTCTGGCCTTTGACCTGGACGACCTTCTCCTTGACGCGGCAGCAGAAGATCAGGTGCGCCTTCGTCTGGAGCAGCTCGTTCATCAGTTTTTTGTGGCCGGCCTTCGGCTTCTGCCAACAATGCAGGCCCGCACGGTTCGTCTTCTGCTCGATAAGCTCCGCCTGCTCGAGAACGCCGCCGGTACCCTCCCATTCATGCGAGATGCTGTCGATGACGATGGCGCGGTATCCAGCGGCCTCCAGTGCCCGGATCGCCTCGATGTACCGTTGCGAGGTGAAGGGCGGGTCCATGTCGATCACGTCGAAGCCGCCGGCCACATCCGCATAGAAGCGGGACCGCTTGTTCTCGGTGTCGATGAAGCCGACCTTGCCCTCAGGGCCGACGAGGCCGCGGGCATAGAGCAGGGCGCTATAGGTCTTGCCAGATCCAGACGGGCCGGCGATCGAGGTGAGCGTGAATGTCTGCTCGCGGACTGCGCGTTCGATTTTCATTATGCGGCCTCCGCCGGGATTGAGGGTTCACGCTCGATCTGCTTTTCGAACCAGTCGGGCGGAGAAATCGGGATGCCGGAGCCGTAATAGGTCGGCCATTCCTGCTTGCTCCAGCAGTCGGCGAAGATGTCGAGCGCCGCGCGGCATTGACGCATGCCGATCCAGATCAACTGGTTGTCGATCGGCTTGATGCTGTAGGCGTAGGGACGCTTGGTCTCGATGAAGAGCAGCACATGGTCCGTGACCTGGTGGCCGGAAATCGCCTCCAGCCCCATCACGGCCAAGCCCATCTGCATATGATAGCCATAGTCCAGCAGCGACCGTTGGCAGCCGCGATCCGATGCGTCGGCCGTCGTCTTCAGGTCTGCGATGAAGCCATCGGCCGGGATGGAATCGGGCCGGCTCTTGACCCAGATCCCCGTCTTCTCGTCCTGCCAGATGATGGACCGCTCGATGCGGCCGCGCAGCAGCTCCACGAACGTCTGATCTTTCGACACGCGCTCTGCCATGCCCTGGATCGCATCGAGGTCGGACGGCACCAGCACAGTCTTGCCGGCGGCGATCTCGTGGTCCCGCCATGCCTTCGCGTCCTTCGTGCGCCAATCGGTCCAGACATCCGGCCGAACCGAGAACTGGTCACGGAAGCCGTCCTCTGAAAGCAAAAGCGTGTGGACGGCGCGCCCCAGGCTGAAATGCTGCTTTTCCTCTTCCTTCGCCCGGTGCGGGTTCAGATAGCTGGTGTCCCAGTATTTCAGCGGGCAGCCGTGCGGCGGGGTGATCTGACGCAGGCCGCTCGATGAGATCGACGGGCCAGGGCAGCAGTCCGAGTGATAGACCGACATCGGCACATTGCGCCAAATGCCCGGCTCGCTGATCTTGCCGACGGTATAGGTCTTTTCACCCTTCGCGCCGTGGACAACAGCGGATGCCAGATCCCCGATCGACTGCATGGCGTCGGTGTCTACGTCTACGTGCCGGTTCATCATGCCGCACTTTCGAGTTCGGGTGTCTTGGGATCGGTGAGGTGGATAAGCCAGCGGCTGAGGTCGTCCCTCAGGCCTTTCTCAAGCGGCTCTTGGAGCAGGATTTCGAGTGCTTTGATCTGGTCTTCTTCGGATGGACCGGAGATGTCGCGCTCGGCGCGTTCGCGTTCGGAGCGGGTCATGGGCGCCCCTCGGCCTTGGCAACGGCTGCGTCTACAGCAGCGAGCATTTCGAACGTCACCTTGGTGAGCTCTTCGAAGGCCCGTTCCTCGGCCTCGTCCTTTCGCTCTCCCTCCGAGGCGCGACGCTCTGCGGATGTCTCGCCATCTACAGTGAAGTTCCGCATCGTCTCGACGTAGGCGCGATAGGCGGGCAGGAATGGACGCAGCGCTTCCAGCATCTCAGGAGCAGCGGCGATCAACCGGGCGTCTTTGAGACCTCGACCCGTTTCCATGTCGAAGAATACGGCCGCCACTGCGTCATCATCCGGCCCGACCATGTGCAGTCGTGTATTCCTGCCAATTCGCAAATCGCCGCTATGTCGAGTCCCAGCGACTTGCCAAGGTCCAGGAGTGTAAGCTGTCTTGCTCATACCCGCGCCTCCGCTACCCACCGGGCATGATCAGCGACCAGCGCCTCAATCCCGAACCCGATGCATGCGACAGCCGCAGCGGCAGCGATTAGGATGACGAGAGCGCGCGGAGCCCATCCGGCGTCGGTCAGAAGGTTACGAGCGGCACGGTCTGCTTCGAGACGGGTGCAGGGGATGGTGGGGAGGGTGATCGGGGTCATGCTGCATTCCTCCGCTTGGCCGCTTCTTCGCGGCTGCGTCTGTTGCTGCGCTCGGTCGATCTCCAGTCGGCGACTTGCTGCTGGACGATCTCGTCAAGCTGCTCGTCGGTCAGAAAGTTTTCGGCGCCGAGACGGTAGACGGCCTCGGAAATGGCCTTCTCCAGCGCGTGTGTGCCAAATGCTTTGATGAATCGGATGCGGCGTTCGCGGGTCGTGGTCATGGCTTGACCTCGCTCGTTTCGTTGAGCGCCGCGATCATGGCATCGGCCATGCGCAAGTAGAGGTGCGCGCGGTCTTGAAGGTGTTCAATCGGGAGTTCGTTTGGGTATGCGCCGGTGTAATCGTTCTGAGACGCCCAATCGCCCATCATGGCTTGGCCGGCGTAGTACGCACGCAGGCTCATGCCGTCGTGGTCGTATTGGCTGCTGCGGGCCAGTGGGAACGCCGCGCCACCGTTGTTGATCTCAGCCATCACAGCCGCCCTCCACGAGAGACGCCGGTCTGCGCGTGATTGGTCGTCCGGAAATCCGCCCAAGGATCGAACGCCGGAGCATCCTCCCGGTCACGCTTGGCCTCGCACATGGCATCCCATGCGCAGCTGGTGCGGACATACGGCGGAACCACGTTGCGCTCGCTGGGGAGCGTCCCTGGAAACGCCTGTAGATACCCGGCCGCCACATCTTCCGTGACGTCGACCATCGCGGTCTCGTCGTGGGTGAAGATCATGAACTGGATGACAGACGGCAGCTCGTATTCACGGGCAGCGTCGGCGGCTGTCTCGAAGCTGAGAGCCGGGAAGCCAGACCATTCACGGCCCAGGTCCCCATGGTCGAAGCAGACGAGAAGCGTCTGGCCTTTGTCGATGAACATCGGTCAGGCCTCCGCTTTCGCGTTGCGGATCTGGCCGGCGGCGATCTGCCGAGCGTATCGGGCATTCTGCCGATCGCTGGAGAAGGGATAGGCCTTGCCAGTCGTGATCCGGCTTGGATTGCGTTGAAAGCCGATAGTCCTCGTGAACTCCCACGGCGTCACAAGCATCGGCTGGGCATCGGCGGCGCTAAACGAGCGCATCGCAGTGCCGAACTTCATTGCCTCCATCGCTGCGGCCATCATTCCGTAAACCATTCGCATCTCGGTCATTCCCTCATTGTCTGGGGAGCGGGGGAGCCGCTCGGGTGGAGCGGGGGTCAGGCGGCGCGGCGATCAGCGACGAGCGCGTCGTAGGCGCTGATGGCGTCCTGCTCGGATGCGAACACCGTGTCGAAAGTCATGTGATCGAAGGTGATGACGAAGCCGCCGCGCACGGCGTAGATCGTCCAGTCGAAGCCAACGGCGCCGCGCTGCTCGCGAACGATGCGGGCGGTCGGGTCATTGTTCGACGCGTGGTCTTTAAGCTGGATCGTCTGCATCTGGTCGCCTCCATCGTGCGGCACGAGCCGCTGTGTTCGATGGGGAGATCATACCGGAAATAAATTCCGCTTCAAGTGGGATGCGGAAATTAATTCCGATTTATCTTGATTGGGCTTCCGGACTGGAGCATAAGAAAAGCCCCGGCGGGGTGATCCGACCGGGGCTCTGATAGGCTCCAACAATGCATTCCGGTTATGCCTGATAACTTCAGGTTATACAAGGAAAGAGCCCTTCAGAGGCGCAGATATCGCGGCCTCTTGGGTCTGATCGGCGGTTCCCGCCAAGATGAAGCGATGGAGCGCATGAAGCGGCGGTCTTCCGGGCATTGTCCCGCCGGCACTGATCACCCAGCGCATGAATTCCCAAGCGGTTGCCGATGCCAGGCTCATTGGACGGAACTCGACGGGGTTTGACGGGCCCGACCGGGAACACGAGGAAAGCGCCTCGCCGGTAAACACAGGCACTGAAGCACCACTCATGACTACCTCACGCGCTGTGGCGCGGAGTCGGCAAAGATCGGGCGGACCTACCCATCGCCATTATGATCGCCGGGTGCAGCGGAGAGGCGACCTCCGACATCAAAGATCGAGCCTGTGGGGAATTCGAGTTCGATGCATGCTCAGGCGGCCTCTGGTGGTCGCGCCTTCGGGTCAACTGCGGTGGTGCAGTACCCGTCTATAGATCGAGCTATGCCTACTCGACAGTCAGACCGGATCCTGCTTCCCAGACAGCAAGTGGATTGTTCGAAAGATCGCTGCGGAATTCGATCCGAGCGAAGACGTTGCCAGGACCGGCCGCAGCGCAATTCAACGTCTCGGCCACGTATTCTTTGCGCTCAAAGGGCAGGGCGGCATAGAGCCGATCGTTCACCACGACGACAGGCGTCTCGCCCTCAAGGCCAAACGAACGGACGAGCCCGGCAGACTGCTCGGCCATGAAATCGGCTTGGCATGAGAGCGAGGTGCGCTCGGCAGACGCGATTGATGTCGAGGCCAGTAAGGCGAATGCGCAGAAGGTGGTGCGTGTCATAGCTTCAGGTTCCCTTGGATGCCGCCTTGCTTCGCCATCTTACGCATTCCAGACGGTGGCAGTACCGCGAAAATCTCGCCGATCCATTCGAGCGACACATTCTCGATCGGCGCCGCGTTCCACGAGAATAGGCTCACGCTTCCATCGCTCCCGCGCATCACGGTTTTGATGAAGCGTCGGCCGTCGCTTGTCCGGACGGCTGCGTCTTCACCGAAGAAGGACGCGAGCGGTCTCTTCTGCTCTCGATGCACGACGACGATAGATCCGTCCTTGTAGACGGGTAGCATCGAATCTCCACGAACACCGAAAGCGATCATGTCGTCTGGAACGGCAAAGGGGATGTGGATCTGGTCCAGGCCATCGGGTGGCACTTGTTCGAACTCGGGCTCAATCTCGGCGCCGGCACCGATGAAGCCCATAAGAGGGATCGGCCGGTTCTCAGTCTGGACACCTTCAGCAAGCCATAGACGATCGACGCCGAGAACGTCGGCAAGCTTCTCAAGCGTGTCACCGCGCGGCTGGTCGACTGCGCCCTTCAGGTACTTCAGCACGTTGTCATAGGGCACGCCGGAGCGCTCAGAGAGCACACGCTTGCTCCATCCCGTTCGCTTCCAGACTTCGTTAAGTCTTTGATCCCACGTCATGCAGGCATCGTAGACCGGAAGAAAATTCAGTTGTAAGGAATTCCCCGCTTGAATATCGGAATTTAATTCCGTAATGTCTCGGTTATGCGAACCATTTCCGAGATCATCGCCGCAGCAGGCGGCCCCGCTGTCATCGCCGGAAAGGCCGACAAACTGTCGACCGATGCCGTCTACAAGTGGGCGAAGATTGGCATCCCAGATCGTCATTGGCCAATCCTGATTGAGCTTGCCGGCGCGTCGCCGTCTGAGCTGTTCGAAGCCAATAAGGTCACGCGGTCGCAGGGAGCCGCCGCATGACCGACCTCGACCACACCTGCAGGACAGCGATCGAGAGCGGCCGCATGGCGCGGGTGGCTCTGAGCAGGTTCCCATCGGAGGCGGATGACAACGCCCGACCAACGGCGCCGGCCCGGCGCGCTGCCGATACCAGCCGGGCAATCAATTCGGATGGCGCCGCAATCGGTGCAGTGAAGCGAGCCGATGCGCCGCGACTGCCGAACGCCGCTGGTGTTGAGCCGGCCCCATCCGAACCCCATCCCAAGCGCTACCTGCGTCCCAACTGCCAGCATCGCGACATGTGCCGATCGGGCACGTCGGATCATTGCGGGGCGTGCAGGCGCGCGATCCAGGAGGCAGGCCAATGAAACCGCGCCCGAACGATCTCCCGCACAACGCCGGCGAAGGCGAGGTGTAGCCGTGGAAAACATCGCACTCATCACCCTCGGATACGGCCTTCTGTTCTTCGGCGTCTTCATGCTCGGGGGCCTGACATGACTGGCCTGAAGGCAATCGACTATTTCCGCGCCGGCTTGGACACGTCCCAGATCGCCGCGCTGCTTCGCTGCACTGATCGGACAGTCACCGAGGCCCAGGTCTACAACCTGCTTCACCAGCAGCGGGAAGCCGAGCGAGAGCCGGTCCGCACGCCAAGAGCCAAGAGACGCCCGATCAACCCGGTCTGGCGTGACGAGAAGAAGATCGAATACGCCGGCAAGGAGCGGAAGCCCAAGCGCACGGCGGAAGAGCAAGCCGAGATCAGGCGCAAATCCAATGCTCTGGTGGCTCGCCGGCAACGCGAGCGGCTGTCGGCTCTCAGGCATGCGGCGGTGCTCCCATGAACAAGCTCCCGCCTGTGGCCGACGTGCTCGGCTCTGCGATCGATGATCGTCTTCTCAGTGAATTCGGCATCCGCCGTGTGATCCGCCGCTGCCTCGATCATCGAACGATATCGTCGCAGGGCATCAAGGAAGACACTGGCTATTGCTTCATCTCGTTGCCGCGCGTGTCCATCCTGGACGGCCGGCCCGAGGAAAATCAGACGCGGGCGAGCGGCGGCAACCGCTCTCCGCATAGTCCTGAAATCGAGACACAGGCGCCGGGCTCAATCGCGCTGCCTGCGTTTCACAAAGTCCACCCAGCGGCAATTCCAACTGACGGTCGTCGATCGTCGGGCGGGCGCGGCTTGGGCGGGTCATAGGCTCTCCATCTCCTGTCTCTCGTGGTTCCGATCATTGGAACCTAGCGAGAGAGACGGTCGATGCGGTCAACAAATTTGGTGGAAACGGGCGACGCAATGAGCAGCGCAGTAACAAGTGAGATGCTGGACAAGATCGTTGTCCGAGAGATCGCAAACAGCGGCTCTCGCGAGGCGGCAATGGACAAGATTTGCCGCACCTACGGCTTCACCAGAGCACAGATCAAGCACCTGCGGGGCGGCCGGGCGAAGGACGTGAAGCTGAGCCTCTTTCAGAAGGTTCGGTTCGCGTACCTCGACTACTGCGAGAAGCAGATCGCGGCCCTGCAACACGAAATCCAAATCGAGAAAGCGAAGCACTCGGATGCTGATTTGGGAAATCTTGAAGGCGAAGTGGAAGCTCTTGCGGAGAAAGTTCGCAAGGCGAAAGCGAGGTGAGAAATGAGCAGTGTAGGGCACAACTCCAAGGATCTAACGGAAGACGAGCGCGCGGCCCTTTACGGCTATCTCTGCCGGCAAGAACGCGACGAACTGGCAGTGATCGACGGTGCGCAGGCGAAGCGCAAAGAGAACTTTAAGAAGGCCAAGGAATGGGGTTTCTCGAAAGAGGAAGTGGCGTTCCACGAAAAGGCTCGCAAAGCCGGCGACGGCTCGTCGATCGTCCAGAAGCACTCCCTGCACAAACGAGTTTTGATCAAGCTCGGTCTGATCCCTGACGATCGCGGCGGTGACCTCCTTGTCGACCGTGCCGATCGCCTGCAGCTCATCCGGGCGCGCGGCGAGGCTGATGGCCTGGTCGGCGAGGGCGGCCCCGGTCATGCCGGTTTCGCGCAGAACAGCGACGAGGAGGTCACCTACCTCGAAGGCTGGAAGGCCGGGCAGATGCGCTACGCACAGAATTGGCAAGCCGCGATGGAGAAGGCGATCGCTTCGAAGTCGCGTGAAGAGCCCGAAGCATCCGGCGAAGACCCATTCCCTGCAGCGGCTGAATGAACCCAGGCGGCGGCCTGCACCGGCGACCGCGTCCGTAACGCGGGAGGGAGTGGGCGGCGGCCCCTCCCGATCCTCCCAAGGCTACGAGGGCTCCATGAGATTCAGTATGACATTCGAGGGCAAGCTTGCGGCGCATCTGATCGCCGAAGCTGATCTCCACAAGGTGCGACCGTCGACGCTGGTCCGGTCGGCCGTCGCCACGATGGTCAAGGACGATCTGCTCGACACGATGATCGCAGACGTCGACCTCAAGGAAGAAGACCGCTTCGAGGGCGGATGGCGCGGCAACTACATCCACGAGGGCAGGCGCGTGTCTCTCGCTTCCCTCGCAAGGGAGCACGGCATGTCAGCATCGACGCTCTATCGGCGTGTCAGGCGTCTGGGCTGGTCGATCGACAGGGCGATCAGCGAGCCGATTAAGGGCTCGGAGGGCAGGCCATGAGGATTCTCGGTCTCGATGTCTCCACCTGCACTGGCTATGCCTTCTGGGACACAAGCCGCAACATCTCATCCATTCAGGCTGACGTGATCGAGTTGCCGCCTCCTCGCGAACTGCCCAACGGCAAAAAGGATTACAGCTGGGACGATTGGCGGGTAGCCCAGGTGGGCCCGAAGATCGTCAAGCTGATCAGGCAAATCGGGCCCGACTTCATCCTTTGCGAAGAACGCCTACGGTTCTCGAAAAAGGGAGATGGCGCATTTGCGTTCACTCAGGCGATACATGGCGCGATATACGGCCATTGCTGCAGCTTCGGAATCCCATTCGGAACCATCCCGATCTCCTCGTGGAGAGCGCTCGCCTACGGCAAAGGTTTCAAGCCGGCGGTGGAGCCTGTGCTTGATGCCTACGGCAACCAGAAGCTGGATGACAAAACCGGCAAGCCCAAGTTCAAGACGCAGGACTGGGGCGATATCGCTGTCGAAAAGTGCGAGAGCCTTGGGATCGTTCTGCCTCAGAAGAAGGCGACATCGCACAACGCCGCCGAGAGTGCGCTGATCGCGATGCTTTGGCGGTGCCATAGCCGCATCTCAGTCCCCGGCGACAAGAACCGCGAGAAGTATCTCTCTCTTTTGCAGAAACCCAACGGCTCCTCGGTTGAGCGAAACATTCCGCGCCAAGAGGTGGCGGCATGAGGCTCTTCGACTGGCCCTTCGGCGACATCAACCCGCATTCCTTCGACCTGATTATGGCCGATCCTGCGTGGACCTTCGAGCTCCGGTCGGAGAAGGGCGAGAGCAAGTCGGCCCAGGCGCAATACCAGTGCCAGACGCTCGACGACATCAAGGCCCTGCCTGTGCTTGATCTGGCCAGCTCCGATTCCCTGCTGTGGCTCTGGGCCACCAACCCGATGCTGCCGCAGGCCTTCGAGGTGATGTCGGCATGGGGCTTCACATTCAAGACTGCCGGCGCATGGGGCAAAACCACGGTCAACGGCAAGATCGCATTCGGCACTGGCTACATCTTCCGCAGTGCGCACGAGCCGATTCTCATCGGGACGCGCGGCGAGCCGAAGACGACGAGATCCGTCCGCTCGCTGATCATGGGGCAGGTGCGCGAGCATTCCCGCAAGCCGGAGGAGGCATATCGCGAGGCCGAACGCCTGATGCCGCACGCACGGCGGATCGAACTCTTCTCCCGCACCGATCGGCCCGGCTGGACGACATGGGGCAATGAGGCCGGCAAGTTCGGAGCGGCGGCATGAACATGGCAGCGAGAATTCAAGACATAGACCGAGACGCGCATGGTTTCTCTCAGCGAGACATGCCAAGCGCACTGGAGGCAGAGCAGGCGTTGCTTGGCGCCCTCATGATGAACGCCCAGGCGTCGGCGGAGATCATCGACCGGGTGTCGGCCGAAGACTTCAGCGACCCGATCAATGCCGAAATCTTCCGCATCTGCCTGGAGCAGATCGCCAAAGGCAAGCGCCCGAACCCTGTGACCCTCAAGGCCGCGCTTCCCGAAATCCAGATCGGCGAGAAGACCATCTCGCAATATCTCGCCTCGCTCGCTGCCAATGCCGTGAACGTGGTCAACGCTCCGGACTATGCCGACGCCATTCGCTACTCCGGCGCCCGGCGTACCCTGATCAATCTCGGCGGCCGCATAACGGACGTCGGCGTCAAGCTGGCTGATGAAGTGCTGCTTCTCGAAGAGGTCGATGCGCTGGCAACGCGGCTCACTGAGTGCCGTGCGAAGATCGCCGGGTCCGAGGGTAGCGGAACAAGCTTTGCCGACGCCATGGACCGCGCTCTTGACCGCACAGACAAGGCCCAGCGCGGAGAAGACGACAGCGGCATCGATTGCGGCTTCATGGCCGTGACGCGTCTGGTGGGGCCGCTCACGCCCGGCCAGCTGATCGTGATCGGCGGCGGGACGAAGCAAGGCAAATCGGCTCTCGCCCAACAGATGGGCATGGGCGCCGCGCGCAATGGCTGGCCGGTCTTCTACTACTCCGGAGAGATGGGCGCCGACGAGCTCGCCATGCGCGAGATCAGCCGATCGACCGGGATTTCAGTCTCCAGGCAGAAGCGCGGGTCCGTCTCCGATCAGGAATACGAGCACATGATGGTCGCTCGGTCCGATCTCTCAAAGCTGCCGTGGCACATCCAGGACAAACGCCGGACGCTGGACCAGCTGGAGCGCGAGCTTGAGGCCTTCGTGAAGCGAAGAGGGCAGGCGCTGATTATCGTCGATTCCGTCACGCTGATCGAGCGAGACCAGAACAATCGCCGGGTGGAGAACTGGGCCTTTGCTGAAATGGTCACGGACCGGCTCAAGGGGATCGCCCGGAAGCTGGAGAGCCCGATCCTCGCGCTGTCGCAGCTGAAGAAGAACACCTTCGCCGTCGAGCGGTCATCCTATGCCAAGCAGGTCGACGCTGCCGTCTTCAAGAACGTCGTGAACCGCCGGCCGCGCTATTCCGACATCCTCGGCGCGTGCGAGCGCGATGCGGACCATGTGCTGATCCCGTTCAACCCCGAGCCGATCCTGATGGAACTGGAGCCTGCGGAAGGCACGCCGGAACACCTCGTCTGGGAGACCGTGCTCGAGGAATACAAAGGCAGGGCCGAGATCATCCTTGCCCTGTCCCGCGAGCAGAAGTGGCCCCGCAAGCAAGCGGTCCTCTGGGACGGCACCAGAACGACATTCGAGATGCAGGGCGAGAGCCAGAAAGGGCTTTTCTGATGCGCTATGGCTCTGTCTGCTCAGGCATCGAAGCCGCGACCATGGCCTGGCATACGCTCGGCTGGTCGCCCGCCTTCTTCAGCGAGATCGAGAAGTTCCCGTCCCAGGTGCTCGCTCACCACTACGGCAGCAACATGCCCGGTGCGGAGCCGTCAATGAACGGTGTCCCGAACTACGGCGATATGACGAAATTCGAGGAGTGGCCCGACCATGAAATTGACCTTCTTGTCGGAGGAACGCCCTGCCAGTCCTTCAGCGTCGCAGGACTTCGCCAAGGCCTTGCTGACCCGCGCGGGAACCTCATGCTCACCTATCTTGCCATCGCTCGACGCTATCAGCCCCGCTGGCTGGTCTGGGAGAACGTCCCCGGCGTCCTGTCTTCCAACGGAGGAAGGGACTTTGGAACCTTTATCCGAGGGCTGGAAGAATGCGGGTATCATGCGGCCTGGAGAGTGCTTGACGCTCAGTTTGTCCGAGTGGACGGCTATGAAAGGGCAGTCCCGCAGCGACGGCGGCGTGTGTTCGTTGTCGGATATCTTGGAGACTGGAGACGTGCCGCGGCGGTTCTACTTGAGCCCGAAAGCCTGCGCGGGGATCCTGCGCCGCGCCGACAAGCGGGGGAAGGAGTTGCCCCAACAATTAGCGCACGCCCTTCAGGGGGTGGCGGTCTCGGAACCGACTTCGACTTAGACGGAGGCCTGTTCGTGGATGATGCAGCCCGCTGTGACACAGCGGGCTATGCCCAGCGGATAGACGCCGAAAGCGAGAACTTTGTCGCCTTCAATTCAAGGGAAGACCCAGAGGCTACATGGGACCGTTCCGGCCCGCTCGGCGCTTCTAGTCCGCAGGCGCAAGCTATTGCCTGGTCGATCATGCCTCAGAACAGCGGCAAGGATTACAAGGCCCGCGCCGTCGACGTGGCACAACCAGTCATGGCGGGCGGCCCGGTCGGCGGAAATCAGGGCGGCGACTACATCCAGCAGAGGTGGGCAGTCCGTCGGCTAACCCCGACCGAATGCGAGCGCCTGCAGGGCTTTCCTGACCACTTCACCGACATCCGGCCGAACGGCAAGCCAACGGCCGATGGCCCTCGATACAAAGCCCTTGGCAACAGCATGGCCGTGAATGCGATGCGCTGGCTTGGGCAACGGATCGCCCATGTAGAATCTCTCACGGATGCACTGGAGGCAGCCGAATGAACGAATTCCGAGCTTTCGCGCACCCTGTCCACGGCGGATTTCACGCGATGATCCGTCTCGCTCACCAGGCTAAGCCCGAGCCCGTCAAAGGAAGAGGCGGAGCCCCAATCCTCTATGCGACCGAGCTGGATGCGCACAAAGCGGCCACGGCGCATCTGGAAGCCTATTTCAACGGCAGCCTGACCCGCGACGGTGACACGCTTTCCACGGCCAAGCGTGAAGCCGACGTCGTCTTCGCCAAGTTCACGAAGCAGCGGGGCAAGGAGAAGCGGATCGAGGTGGTGCGCCGGAGGGTAGGGGCATGAGTTGGCAAGACTGGCACATCGGCATGAAAGTCGTCTGCGTTGGCTACGAAGGCACGCCCAAGCCGCCCGGCTTTTGGGAAGAATGGTGCAAGGACTGGGGCATAATCAAGCCTGACCGAGGCTGCGTGTACACCATCCGGGACATGCGCATTATGTCGGACGGTGTCCTGCGCATCCGCCTGGATGAAATACGCAACCCGATTGTCGCCTTTGTTGATGCGCCGAACCAGGAGCCGTGGTTCACCGCGAAAGCCTTCCGCCCGGTTGCCGGCAAGAAAACCGACATATCGGTCTTCACGGCGATGCTTGATGGTGTACGTCAGGTCGAGCCCGCATGACCGATCGCATCGCCTCCATAGCAGCCGAGTACGGCGTGACGCTGATCGGGAAGAGCCGATATCCCGAGCCCGGGGAATCGCGCGCTGTGAAGACAATGCACCGGATATTCAACAAGCAGGGCGAGGCCCATTTCAGGATGGTGCTGGTGACCCTGGCCGAGACCGAGAACAATCACGCCTGCATTGACGAGAGCAGCTTATGGGCGGCCTCAGACCTCATCCGGCACTGGAAGGCCACCATCGACGCAGACGCGAGCGCATGGCTTGCTGTGTGGGACAAACTGCCATTGGGCGAGCTGCAGTTCCTTGCCTACCAGCTTCGCGGTAAAGTGCCGGCGCGATTTGCCCTCGGCGGCATGATCCATGAACGCCTGGTCCGGGTCTTCGGTGAGAAGGCAGGGCAGGGCGACCTTTTCGATGACAGACGCGAGGCGGCGGCATGAACGCAGGTGAAATCGCAGAGCGCATGATCGAAGCCGCGGCGATCGAATACCGTCTGCCAGACCAAGGCACAGGCGGCGGATCGGCATGGGTGGCCTACACCCACACTATCGCCGACATGAACGGCTGGGGCGAAAAGCGCTACCAGGAAGAGCGCGAGCAGTTCTGGAACCGAGTGAAGGCCCAGGTCACGGCGCCCGAGGTCAGCCGCTGGGAAGAGTGCCGGCGATGGATCATCGAGCTCGTCGAGCGACCCGAAGAGCGCCGCGCGCTATGGGCATGGGCAGAAGCGAAAGCCGGCGGTAAGGCCTTCAAGCGCTGGTGCCTCAATAGTGAAAATGTGCATCCAATCACCGGAACACGGCGAAAAGATCGGGCAATCGCTCAAATTGTACGTCATTTCACCGGCAGAGGCTTTCTGAATAGCGAAACCGTGCAAACGTGTGTGTTGCCTGAGACCCCCGAAAACGACTACCTTCCGGATAACATCGCGACACTTCGCACCGAACGAAACGGGGTCCAGGCTTGGGCCGACGATCTGGCCTTTCAGCCCTTCATCGCAAGTGTCGAGCACGACTTCTCATGGGCCGAGAAACGTAATGAGCTGAGGCGCCAACGAGCCGCCCGGCTGAAGAAGACGGCATAGGTTCGCGCTGCTACGGCATGCGCCTCAAGACCGGTGAAAACCTGCACAGTTGCGAGGCGGCGGTACTAAGCCCTCCAAGCCCAAAGCCGAGAGCGTGTCGCTCGTCCGCCTCGCATTCATTTCAGCCCCGCTCCGGCGGGGTTTTGCTTTTGTGGAGAGCGGTATGGACGACGCGGCCTTGGGCAGCTTGACGAGCCAAGAGCGCCTTGTTGTTGCGAAGCTTGTGGACACGTGGAACGAGTTTCTCCTTCTTCCGGTCGAGCACGATGATGACGTGACTGAATTCCGGCGGATCATCCATGCAGCTCAAGAGAAGGTGCTGGCTCGCGTTGGCCGACGGCAGATCAACCGATGAACTCCCTCAAATACCTCACCCGCCAAGGGATCAAGAGAGACGAGGCAGTCCGGCTGATCATCATCGCCCAGGCGAAGGTGGCCAAGATGCCGAAGATCAATCCGAGGGTGCGGTGATGTGGACATGGCGCGACATGCTGATCCTGCATCTCGGACGCTGGTGGGAAGTGGGCTTCAGTCTTCCGTTCTTGTCGGTGTCCGTCGGCTGGGACTTCGTGCGCTACCAACTCGGCCTGAAGCTGCGGTGGGGTCAGGCTAAGCCCGAATTTGGCATGATGCCCTACAGGCGCAACGTGTTCATACCGCTGGCACGGTCTCCGTTGTCGAAGCTGCGTAGGCCTGACGCGCCCATGAACCCCATGAGCTACCGTCCACGCACCAAAGCTTGCAGGCCTGATGGGCCACCTCCTGCGCCGCGGAAGATCTGATGAAGCCTCAGCCACCCGAGGATTGGGCGTCCTACAAGAACACGCCGGAAGATCCCATGGATCTGGAGCAAATCATCCGTAACAAGCAAGACCAGCTGCGCGGCAGGCCTCGTGACTGGCTCGATGATTTCAAGGAATGGCGCAGCGGATTTACCGGCCGCCACATTGAAATCGCCCTCCATTTGGCCTTGGTGCCGCTTACCATGGGAAGCATCATCATTTACCTCGCTCTGTTCTGCGGCGTTGAGTGATCCTCCATATGAAAGTTGACCCAATTCCCTCACGCACGGTTAGAAAAGGGAGAGCCATGAGCGACGTTGGAAAGCTGAGCGTAAAGCTCGAGTGTGACGCTGATGAATTCCTCGCCAAGTGCAACGCCGCGCGCGCCGCTCTGGAAGCGCTGACCAAGGCTGCCAATGAAGCGCAGGCTGCGGTCGCCGCTTTTGCATCGAGCAAAGACGACGTCATCACAGTGACTGATGTTCGTAAGCCTATGCGTTCTCGCCCCATCGTTTCTTGAAGTCGGTCCGCAATCCGACCGTGCCCACCAGCAGCATGGGCCAAGTCCCTTATCACGGCTGAGAACCAACGCGTGGACCGACGGGCTCGCGAGCCTTTCATGCTGACGCGTCAATCTGGGAAATGCTGGGCATGCCTCGACTGAAGACGATCAAGCCAAGACTGGGCATGATCGCGCCACAGGTGCCCAAGCGCACCGAGAAGGATCACGACGCCACAAGGCGCGAGACCCTCGACTATCGCAACTGGTACAAGCTGAAGCGTTGGCAGGATCTCCGAACCCGCGTGTTCGTCCGAGACTGCTACACATGCCAGCAGACAGGCGTGCTCCTCACCGGCAAGGCACCGGCGCCCAACAGCCCAGTGGCCCACCACAAACAGGACCACCGAGGCGATCCCGATCTCTTCTGGGATGAAGAGAACGTCGAGACCGTGAGCAAGGCTTGGCACGACACGACAGCACAGTCGATCGAGCGGAGACGTCGAGACGACGAGGCCAAAGCCGCCCTGTGAAGCATCGTTTCCCACGCAACAATCGTGCGTCGAGGAGACAGAAAGTTACGTGACCGCGCAAGAAAATTGCGGGGGGGTAGGCGAAAGGCTGAAAACAGGCCTCTACCGGACCGGCGCGGGAACCCACCAAAACATTTTTTATCGGCGGAGTGAGTTCAGCCCATGGCTGGAAACAAAAACAGCGGCCGTCCCGAGTATCAGGCGACCGACGAAGAACGCGAGAAGGTGCGGGTTCTCAAGGCCGGAGGCATGTCCAACGAGGCAGTGGCCGAAGCCCTTGGAATTTCAGAGCCGACGCTGCGGAAGCATTTTTCTTCGGAGCTTGATCGCGGCACGGCAAAGGTGCGCGCGGATCTTCTGATGGCCCGGTATCGATCGGCGATGGGTGGCAATGTGGCCGCCCAGAACAAGATGATCGAGCAGGTGGCGGCCTCGTCGGCCCAAGCCAAGATCACGGCCAAAGCTCCGAAGCTCGGCAAGAAGGAAGAGCAGCAGGTCGCGGCCCAGGCGGTCGGCGGCAAGTTCGCCCCACCGCAGGCGCCGAAGCTGGTGGTCGATAACCGGTGACAATGCATTGGACTACTGCCTGTCCAGATTGGCAGGAGAGGATCGTTGCGGGTCGGTCTCTGATCCCATTCGATCCGCTTTTCCCTGACGAGGCAGAGGCGGCGCTGTCGGTCTTCAAATCTCTGAAGATCGTGGACGTGGCCGGGCAGCCGACATTCGGCGAGGCGTGCGAGGAATATGTCTTCGACTTCGTCCGGGCGATCTTCGGCGCCTACGACCACGAGAATGCCAAGCGGCTGATCGAGGAATTCTTCCTCCTGATCGCCAAGAAGAACATCAAGAGCACTATGTCGGCTGGCATCATGCTGACGGCTCTGATCCGCAACTGGAGGCACAGCCAGGAACTGCTCATCCTCGCGCCGACGCGGGAAGTGGCGGAGAATTCGTTCAAGCCGGCGGCCGACATGGTGCGGGCCGATCCCGAGCTGACTGATCTGCTGCATGTGCAGGACAACCTGAAGGAGATCACCCACCGGCTCACGAAGGCGGTGCTGAAGGTGGTCTCGGCCGATTCCACATCGACCGCGGGCAAGAAGGCGGCCTTCGTCCTGATCGAGGAGCTGTGGCTGTTCGGCAAGAAGGCTGGGGCCTCGGCGATGCTTCAGGAAGCGACGGGCGGTCTGATCTCACGGCCCGAGGGTTTCGTGATCTACATATCGACCCAGTCGGACGCCCCGCCGGCTGGGGTCTTCAAGGAGAAGCTGGATTATTTCCGCGGTGTGCGGGACGGCACGATCGACGACCCACGAAGCCTCGCGGTGATCTACGAATTCCCCGACGAGATGGTGAAGTCGAAGGCCTATCTGCAGCCTCAAAACTTCTACGTCACCAACCCGAACATGGGCCGATCGGTGCGCGCCGACTGGCTCGAGCGAAAGCTCGCCAAGGTCCGGTCGGGTGAAGACGAAGACGGCGACACGATCCAGACTTTCCTCGCGAAGCATCTGAATGTCGAGATCGGCATGAACCTCCGGGCGAACCGGTGGGCAGGCGCGGACTTCTGGGCACTGCGCGCGGATCCGAAGATTACGCTCGATTACATCCTGAAGCATTGCGATGTGGTGGTGCCGGGGATCGACGGCGGCGGTCTGGACGACTTGTTCGGCCTCTGCATCCTCGGGCGCCACAAGCAGACGAAGGACTGGCTCGCCTGGTCTCATGCCTGGTGCCACAAGGGCGTTCTGACCCGGCGGAAGTCCATCGCCGACCGGCTGCGGGATTTCGAGAAGGCTGGAGAGTTGACGATCGTCGACGACGAGCTCGACGACATATCGGCCATCATCGAGATCATCCAGCGGATCAAGGACGCCGGTCTTCTCGCGGCGGTCTCGGTCGACCCGGCTGGGCTAGGCGAGATCATCGACGCCTTGGCCGACATCGACGTGACGCCAGAGAATGGCGAGATCATCGGCGCGCCGCAAGGCTACGCCATGATGAACGCGATCAAGACGGCCGAGCGGAAGCTGACGAACGGCACGCTGATGCATAGCGGATCGGGACTGATGTCCTGGTGCGTGAGCAATCTGAAAATCGAGCCCACGGCCACGGCCATCCGGGCAACCAAGCAGACCGCCGGCGACGCGAAGATCGACCCGGCGATGGCGCTTTTCGATGCGGTCACGGTGATGAGCCGTAACCCGGAGCCAAAGCGCAAGCCAGAATACCAGATGCTCGTCTTCGGCTGAGCCCACCCGACGATTCAGAAGAACTGGAGGTCCGTCATGACCGTGACGCGCCGCGCCTACTCGTATCTCACGATCAAGAGCGTCAGCGAAGACCGGCGGGTTATCCGCGGCATCGCCACCACGCCGGCCACAGATCGCGTCGGCGACATCGTCGAGCCCATGGGCGTCAAGTTCAACAACCCGATGCCGTTCCTATGGCAGCACGACGCTTCCAAGCCGATCGGCACGGTGAAGTTCGACAAGCCCACCAAGGACGGCATCACCTTCGAGGCGGAGCTTCCGATCCTGGACGAGCCCGGCACGTTGAAAGATCGCGTGGACGAGGCTTGGCAGTCGATCAAGCTCGGCCTGGTGCGCGCGGTGAGCATCGGCTTCCGCGCCGTGGAATACGCCTTCCTCGACGAGGGCGGCATCCGCTTCATGAAGTCAGAAGTATTCGAGCTGTCGGCGGTGACCATTCCCGCGCAGCCCGAAGCGATCATGACTTCTATCAAGAACATGGACGCGACCGGTGTCGCGATCATCAAGTCCTTCGACCCGAACGCTCCAGCCGCGACCGGCACCATCGAGCGTCCTGCGAAGACCCCTCCCGGCGCTGCGGGAAAATCCCATCAACCCGTTTCACTGCGCCCGAAGGAGGGCACCACAATGAAGACCATTCAGGAGCAGATCGCTGCTCTGGAAGCGAAGCGCACGGCACACGCCAAGCGCATGGAAGAGGTTCTGAGCAAGAGCCTCAACGAAGAGCGCACCACGGACGAATCCGAGCAGGAAGAGTTCGACACGCTTGAGCAGGAAGTCGAGGCCATCGATAAGGATCTGAAGCGTCTGAAGGCGCTTGAGAAGGTCATGGTATCGAAAGCCGCGCCGGTTGGTCCCGGAAACGGCCGCGCCGTTGAAGGCGCAGAACCCCGCACGACCGTCGTGGTCAAGGCGCCGTCCAAGCCCGAGAAGGGCATCGACTTCGCTCGTCTCGCCAAGGCTAAGGCGATCGCCTACCTGGAAACGTCCAAGGGCAACAACGTCAGCGCTGCGGCAGTTGCCAAGCAGTTCTGGGGTGAGCAGTCGGACGTCTACGGCGTGCTGACGAAGGCCAACGTGGTGGCCGGCTCCTCGATCGCGGAAAACTGGGCCTCTGGCCTTGTGGGCGACGAGACGTCTGTCTTCGCGGACTTCGCCGAGTTCCTTCGTCCTATGACCATCGTCGGTCGTATGGGCACGGGCAACTATCCGTCGCTCCGCAACATCCCGTTCCGCACGCCCCTCATCACCCAGACCGGTGGTGGCCAGGGCTACTGGGTGGGTGAAGGCAAGCCGAAGCCGCTCACGGCGTTCGACTTCGACCGGTCCACTCTGGACGAGCTGAAGGTCGCATCGATCACGGTCGTGACCGAAGAGCTTCTTCGGAAGTCCAGCCCATCGGCTGACGCGATCCTTCGTGATCAGCTGGCCCGTGCGGTTGCTGAGCGTGTTGACATCGACTTCATCAGCCCGGCCAAGTCTGCCTCGGCTGGTGTCTCGCCGGCGTCGATCACGAATGGCATCACGCCGATCGGCTCGACCGGCAATGACGCCGATGCGGTTCGCGAGGATATCCGCGCACTGATGGCGACCTTCATTGCCGCCGACAACCCGCCGACCACCGGCCTGTTCATCATGTCGTCGCTGACGGCCCTGGCTCTCTCGCTGATGCGCAATCCGCTCGGTCAGCGCGAGTTCCCGGACATCACGATGGCAGGCGGCACGCTGGAAGGCCTTCCGGTCCTCACCTCGGCGTATTTCGCTCCGGTGTCCGCCGGCGGCTTCGTGGCACTGGTCAACGCATCGGACATCTACTTCGCCGACGAAGGCGGTGTGATGGTCGATGTGTCGCGTGAAGCATCCCTCCAGATGCTGGACAACCCGACGAACGACGTCACCACGCCGACGGCGACCTCCATGGTCTCCATGTGGCAGACGAACTCGGTCGCCTTCCGCGCCGAGCGCATCCTGAACTGGAAGCGTCGTCGGGCGTCGGGTGTTGCACTTCTGAACGAAGTCGCATGGGGCACGCCTACCGGCTCCTAAGCCCAGCCTCTGAATATCGCCGGCCGCGGGAAACTGCGGCCGGTCTCATGCCATCCGGAGACAAGCCATGAACGCCTACCGCACTCGCATGCTGAATGCGCGCGATCCGCGCTATGCCAAGATCCACGATGCGATCTATGGCCGCCGCGATGTCCAGGCTGTCGCGCCTGCTCCGGTCGAGACTCTTGCCGATGTCCGCGCCGAATATGAGCGCGTCCTTGGCAAGCGGCCATTCAACGGCTGGGGCATCGAAGAGCTTCGCGCCAAGATCGCCGCGGCAAAGGCTTGAGCCCATGAAGGTCCTCGGCGTGCGCATCCCGTTCACTCGGCAGCCGGCGCAGCAGCAGAAGGCGCTTGAGCCTGTCGGTTCGCGCGGTTCGGGCTGGTATCGCATCCTTGAAAGCTTTTCTGGTGCTTGGCAGCAGAACGTCGAAGTCAACTTCGACTCCGTGCTCTCCAACCATGCCGACTTCGCTTGCCGCACGCTGATTGCCTCAGATATCGCGAAGATGCGCGTGAAGCTCGTGCAGCGCGATCAGTATCGGATTTGGACCGAAGTCGACAATTTCGGCTATCAGGTTCTGATCAAGCCGAACCGCTATCAGACGCGGATCCAGTTCTTCGAAAGCTGGGTGCTGTCGAAGCTGCAGCGCGGGAACACATACGTCCTCAAGCAGCGCGGCGGGCAGCCAGACGGTCGGGGAGTGACCGCGCTCTATGTGCTCGACCCGTCACTCGTGACGCCTCTCGTGGCCAGTGACGGCTCGGTCTACTACGATGTCCAGCAGGACAAGCTATCCGGCGTCGAAGCGCACATTATCGTGCCGGCGTCGGAGATCATTCACGATCGCTTCAACTGCTTCTTTCATCCGCTGGTCGGTCTCTCTCCGATCTTCGCCGGCGGCCTCGCGGCGACACAAGGTCTCGCGATTCAAGGTGACAGCGCACTGTTCTTCCAAAACGGCGCGCAGCCGGGCGGCGTACTGACCGCTCCGGGCGCTATCGCAGATGAGACGGCACAACGCCTCAAGGCCTACTGGGACACCAACTTCACCGGCAAGAATTCTGGAAAGGTCGCGGTTCTCGGCGATGGTCTGAAATATGAGGCTATGCGCGCCAAGGCGGTCGACAGCCAGCTGATCGAACAGCTCAAATGGTCGGCCGAAGTCATTTGTGGCGTCTATCATGTCCCGGCCTTCATGGTCGGTGTTGGCCAGGCGCCGGCCTACAACAACATCCAGTCTCAGCTCACGATGTATTATTCGCAGTGCCTCCAGGTGCTGATCGAAAGCATTGAGGTGCTTTTGGACGAAGCCCTCGGTCTGAACGGTGAAGCTGGCAGCGGTGCGAGCCTGGGCACTGAGTTTGACCTTGAAGACCTGCTTCGCATGGACACGGCTACGCAGTTCGATGTGGCGGCTAAGGGCAAGGGCATCCTCACGCTGGACGAGCAGCGGCGGAAAGCTGGCTATGCGCCGACTGAGGGCGGTAACACGATCTATCTCCAGCAGCAGGATCACTCGCTCGCGGCGATCGCGGCCCGTGATGAGCAGCTTGTCGAGGCGGCCAGCAATCCGACCGATCCGGCGGCTGCAGCAGAGACGGCCGCGAACGACAACCTCGCTCTCGAGGCCACGCGTGCCATGGCTGAAATCTACAAGGGGCTTCGCTGATGTTTGATGGCAAGGCGTTCGGCGCCGAGATCGTGAGCGCGGTCAAGGCGCATATTGCCGACAGCCTCAAGCCCGTCATGGACCGTATCGATGCGATCGAGCGGCGGCTGGATGAGGCGCCGGCGCCCAAGGAAGTCGATCTGGACGGTCTCCTGGCCCAGGCGAAAGCTGCGGGGCAAGAAGCGGTCGCAGCAGTGGAATCCAGCCTCGAAAGCTTCAAGCCTGATCCGTCCGAGGTAAAGGCCCTGCTGGAAGACTTCGTCGCGCAGCACGTTGCCGCCATTCCGGCTCCCCAGGACGGGAAGAGCGTCACGCTTGATGATGTGGCCCCGCTGATCGAGAAAGCCGTCAGCGAGGCTGTCAGCGCCATACCGGCGCCAAAGGACGGCCGCGACGGGATTGATGGCAAAGACGGCCGCGATGGTCTGGACGTCAAAGAGATGTTCCGGGCCGATGGCGGCCGGCTGATCGCCACGATGACCGACGGCACCACCCGCGATCTCGGCGTGTTCGTCGGCAAGGATGGAGCCCCAGGCCGCGACGGCTTCAACCTCGAAGACTTCGACGCGACGCTGATGGACGACGGCCGCACGGTCCTACTGTCCTTCAAGCGGGGCGATCAGGTCTTCAAGTGCGAGCTTGGCATCCCAACCATGATTTATCGGGGCGTCTTCAACGAGGGCAAGAAATACGAGCGCGGCGACACAGTCACGTTCGGCGGCTCGCTCTGGCATTGCGACGAGGAAACCGACGCGAAGCCGGGCGAGGGCCAGAAGGCCTGGACGCTCGCTGCGAAGCGCGGCCGTGACGGCAAGCCGGGCAAGGACTTCACGCCGCCGGCGCCAAAGCAGCCGATCAAGCTCGGGGGCGAGTGATGCTGGTCACGCTTCAGGAATTGAGCCTGCACCTCAATCTCGATCTTGATGCCATGGGCAGCGGATCGCCGGAGGAAGACAAGGCACAGCAAGTCGGCGAGCAGGCCAGCGACATTGTCGTGGACTATCTGAAGAGCACCAACAGCGGCTGGACTGAAGAGACCACACCGCGCCCGGTGAAGTCCGCCATCCTGATCATCGCCGGCGCGCTCTACGACGACCCGCATGGCACAGGGCATGGCGATTATCTGAAGCCTGACGGTGCGGTTGCAAACCTTCTGCGCCGATACCGGGATCCTGCGCTTGCATGAGCCGGCCTGAATGGTTTCCCGACTGGACCGGCGAGACATGCGTGATCGTCGGCAGCGGCCCGAGCGCATCGTCGGCGCCGATCGACATCGTGAAGGGCAAGGCCAAGGTCATCGCCACGAACACGTCATGGAAGCTCGCCCCGTGGGCTGATGCTCTCATGGCCTGCGACTATGCCTGGTGGGCTCATGCGAAGGGCTGTCCTGAATTTCAGGGCCTGAAGCTGACGGTTGACCAGATCGCGGCGCGGACCTTCGAGGATGTGCGACTGGTCAACTGCCGGAAGGGTGACGATCGACTCTTTCTGGAGCCGATCAACACGGTGGGCTGGGGCGGCAACAGCGGTTTCCATGCCTTGAACCTCGCGGTGCAGTTCGGCTGCTCGAAGATCATCCTCGTGGGGATCGACGCTTCGGTGAAGCACGGGCTCCACTGGCACGGCACGCATCCGAGGGGCCTGAATAACCCGACCTCGGGCAACGTGGAGCGGTGGCGCCGCGCGATCGACAGGGCTTGGACGGTGATCGAACCGCTCGGGATCAAGGTCATCAACTGCAGCACCATCTCGGCGCTGACTGCCTATCCGAAGATGACGCTGCAAGAGGCATTGGACGCATGAACGGGGTTCGGATGGAGGATGTCGTCTTCCGAGGGGCGTTCATTCACGCGAAGGCGCACGTCGACGCAACTGTTCGGATCGGCAAGGGGTCCAAGGTCTGGCAATTCGCCACGGTTATCCGGGGGGCGGTGCTTGGCGCTGATTGCGTTGTGGCCGCCGGCGCCAACCTGGACGGACCAATCTTCGGCGATCGGTGCATCATCTCGCCAGGCGTCGACATGGGGCCGGGCTTCGTGATCGGGAACGATGTGTTCCTCGGGCCCGGCGTGGTGTTCTGCAACGACTGGTGGCCGCGCACGCATAAGGACGGTTTCGACTACGAAGGCCTGCGTTCCGGCAAGGTCGTCTGTGTCCGCATCGGCGATGGCGCGAGCCTCGGGGTTCGGGCGACGGTTATGCCGGGCGTTAGCATAGGCAGGGGCGCGATGATCGCTGCCCACGCCGTCGTCACCCACGATGTGCCGGACGGCTGTCTGTGGACCCGTGAGGGCGAAATTAGAACGATCAGGAATGAACCGGAGCGGATGCGCACATGCTGACTGTCGCCACGTTGCTCTGGGATGCGAACCGCAACTCGCTGCCGTTCTCGCGCATGTACGACGAGACGTGGGTCGAGAAGCTTTACCGCGGGTTCGCCCGCAACCTGTCCGATCCGTTCCGCTTCGTCTGCTACACCGATCGGCCGCGGCACTTCGCAGAGCCGATCGAACAGAAGCGGATGTCCACATCCACGCCCGGCTATGGCGACTGCATCCAGCCTTACGAGATGGGCGAGCCGATGATCCTCTGCGGTCTCGACACGGTCATCACGGGCAACTGCGACGCGCTGGCACGGTTCTGCCTGAAGAGCGACATCATCGCCCTGCCGCGGGATCCCTACAAGCCGAGCCGGGCCTGCAATGGCGTGGCCCTGGTGCCCGGCGGCAAGTCCGACATCTGGACCCGATGGAAGGGCGAGAACGACATGGAGTGGATGCGCGCCCAGCCTCACGTCTATCTGGACGAGGCTTTTCCGGGCGCCGTCGTGTCCTTCAAGGGCAGAGCCAAAGCTGCGGGCATCGGTGGCGCGTCCATCGTCTATTTCCATGGCCGCGAGAAGCCGCACGAGCTGCCGGCAGGCCATCCGATCTTGGAGCACTGGGTCTGATGGCTGCTCCCGTTCTCGACAGGCGGATCACGATCCAGCGCGCGACCACAGCGCCCGATGCATTCAATGAGCCTGTTCAGACGTGGACGGACCTGAAGACGCTTTCCGCCGCGCGCCGCGACGTCTCCGATGGCGAAAAGTTTGCGGCCGGGCAGGTGGGCGCGTCGCTCCAGTCTCGGTTCGTAATCCGGCATTCGTCGATCTCGAAGACGATCACCCCAGTCGACCGGCTCTCTCATGAGGGCGCGATCTGGAACATCATGGGCATCAAGGAAACGCAGGACGGGCGCCGGCGCTTCCTGGAAATCACTGCCGCAAGGGATGCTGACTGATGGCTCGATCGACCGTCCGCATCTCTGGGCTGAAGGAACTGGACCGCGCCCTCGGTGAACTGCCCAAGGCGGCGGCGAAGGCCACGCTCCGCAAGGTGCTGACTGAAGCAGCGGAGCCCATGGCGCGCGCCGCTCGTCGGAATGCGCCGAAGCAAGACTATCACCTCTACGAGAGCATCGACGTTTCGCCGCGGCTGAATGGCCGGCAACGGGCGCTGCATCGCAAAGAGAATTCGCCCACCTTCGTCGAGACCTTCGTCGGCACGAACAACCCCGCCGGCGTCCAGCAGGAGTTCGGCAACGAGCGGCATGCGGCGCAGCCGTTCCTCCGCCCCGCATGGGACGCTGAGAAGAAGCCGACGGTCGAGCGCATCGCCAATTCGCTCTGGACCGAGATCGAGCGCATGGCCAAGCGGGTCGCGAACAAGGCAGCACGAGGCCGATAAGCCCATGGAAGAAGCCTTGACCGCGCTGCTGGCCTCAGTTGCCAGCGGGCGCCGCTATTGGGTGCGCGCGCCTCAGACCGTCGCGAAGCCGTATGTCGTCATGCAGGTGATCGACACGCTGCCCAGCTACTCCATGGCGGGGCAGGCCGACCATATCGCGAGCCGGGTTCAGATCGACGTCTATGCCGACACCTACGGCGCGCTGATCAGCACGACCCGCGCAATCAAGGCGATCCTGTCCGGCTACAAGGGCGGCCAGATCCAAGGCGCTTTCATCGCGAGCGAGCGAAACCTTCCAGCGGCCGACGCCGGCGAGGTGTCGCAGCTCTTCCGAACGTCCATCGACATCATGATCCACCACACCCACGCCTGAACGGAGACATTCCAATGGCTGAAACTGAAGCATTGATCGGCTACGGCAGTGAGTTCCGTCTTGGCGACGGCGCGAGCCCCGAAGTTTTCACACCGGTGGCCGAGGTCAACAACATCACTCCGCCGTCCGACACGGTTGACGTGATCGACGCGACCCACATGGCCAGCCCGAACCGCACCCGCGAGTTCATCGAGGGCCTGATCGATCCAGGTGAAGCATCCTTCGAGATGAACTTCGTCCCGGGCGGCCCAGGCGATGAGGCAATCCAGGAATGGAAGGCGACCGGCGGCCGGCGCAACTGCCAGATCAAGTTCGGCAACACCAACGTGATCTGGACCTTCGCCGGCATCCTCACGGGTTACGAACCCGATGTGCCGACCGACGACAAGATGACCGCGACGGTCACCATCAAGGTCACGGGCTCCTACGTCAGCGGAGTTGAAAGCTGATGAAGACTGACTTCACGGGCGACGTCAGCTTCGAGGCGCTGGGCAAGAGCTACACGCTCAAGCTCGGCACCAAGGCGATGCGGAAGATCGAGATCGCGGTCGGAAAGCCCATGCCGGTCATCGGGAAGATGCTCGACAAGGAAGAGACAGCATCGATCGACCTGGTGGCCAAGGTCTTCTGGGGCGCACTCCAGCACCACCACCCGGAGGTGTCTGTCGATGACGTCGACGACATCCTGGATGCGATCGGCCTCGATCAGGCAGGCCCATTGATCGGGCAGGCATTCGAAGCCGCCCAGCAGCCGAAGAAAGGCGGTGACAACCGCCCTCCGGTAGCGACGACTGGACCGACTGGCCGTCGCTGATCACAACATGGGTGGACGCCGGACAGCCATACGAATTGTTCTGGCAGCTCACGCTTCGCGAAATCAGCGCCATTCTCGACGGCGTGTCAGCCCGGTTGATCCGGGAGCACAACGATCGGGCCTGGATGGTCTGGCACACGGAAGCGCTGTCGAGACAGAAGAAGCTCCCGAAGCTTCAGACGCTCCTCGCCGGGCAAAAGCAGCGGCGACAGCAGACAGTTGAAGAGCAGATCAGGATCGCCATGCAGTGGACTGCGGCGGTGCAGAGGAAGAGGTGACTTGTGGCTTCAGCCGTGATCGGTGCGCTCCGGGTCAACCTCGGAATCGATACCGCCCAATTCTCTGAGGGCCTGAGCAGCGTCCGCGCGAGCATGGCCAAGGCCGGCCGGGACATGCAGGCGTGGGGCGGCAAGCTCTCGACCTATGTGACGGCACCGATCAGTGTTGCCGGCGCTGCTGTGACGGCTGCGGTCATCACCATGGCCCGGGATGTCGAACAGCTGGAGAAGTCTGCCCAGATTTCGAACACGACGTTTGAGCAGTTCCAGCGCCTTGCCTTCGCGGCCCGGACCGTCGGTGTCGAGAGCGAGAAGCTTTCCGACATCTACAAGGACGTCAACGACCGGGTCGGCGACTTCATGTCGACCGGCGGCGGCCCCATGGCGGACTTCTTCGAGAACATCGCGCCGAAGGTTGGGGTCACGGCGGATCAGTTCGCTCGCCTGTCAGGCCCCGAAGCCCTGCAGCTCTATTACGACAGCCTGGTCAAGGCCGGTGCCAGCCAGCAGGAGATGACGTTCTATCTCGAGGCTATGGCTTCGGACACGACGGCTCTCATTCCGCTCCTGCGGGAAGGCGGCGCGGCGTTCAAGGAGCTTGGCGAAGGCGCGGCAGTGCTCACGGCAGAGGATGCGGCCAGCCTGAAGCAATACAACGACGCGATGCGTCTGCTTGGCGAATCCATCCGCGCGCTGACGATCGCCCTGGTGAACACAGGCGTGATCGAGACGCTGACAGGGATCGTGCAGAAGGTCACCGAGTGGACGATGGTCCTCTCCAAGACCAACCCCGAGATCATCAAATGGACGGCGGTCGTCGCTGGCATTGCTGCGGCGGTTGGCCCTGCAGCCATCGCGATCGGTCTGCTGGTCACGGCTCTTGCTGCGGTCTCGGCACCTGTCCTGGCATTCGCCGCGGGTATCGCGGCCGGCACAGCAGCGGCCGTCGCCTTCTGGCCTGAAATCGTCAAGATGAAGGACGCAATCGTCAACTTCATGAGTGGCGACGTGCTGGCGAAGATCACCGACATCGGCAAGCAGATTGTCCAGGGCATCGTCAACGGCATCAAGGCGGCGCCCGGTGCGGTGCGTGATGCGCTCCTGAATGTCGTTAGCGGCGCATGGAACGCGGCGAAGGACTTCCTCGGCATCCGGTCGCCCTCGCGCCTCTTCCAGGAGATGGGCGGCTATGTGGTCGAGGGCCTCGGCCAAGGCATGCAGAGCATGTCCGGTCAGGTCGAAGGGATCGCGAGCAATATCGCGTCCACTGTCTCTCAAGCCTTTCAGGGCCTGATCGATGGATCGAAGACGGTCAAGGATGTGATCAAGGATCTCCTGAGCCAGCTGTCGACCATGTGGATCAATCAGGGCTTCCAAGCGCTGCTCGGCGGCGGCATGGGCGGCGGCGGTGGAGGCGGCATCTTCGGCGGCCTGTTCTCCGGCATCGGCAAGCTGTTCGGTGGGTTCTTCGCAGACGGCGGCCGTCTCGGCGCTGGCAAGTGGGGCATCGCTGGAGAGTTCGGCCCGGAGATCATCAAGGGGCCGGCAAACGTGGTGCCTATGAGCGAGATGGTGAAGTCCGGCGAAGGCGGTGGGGGCAAGTCCGTGAACATCCACCAGACCTTCCAACTGTCGGGCGCCGTCAGCAGCGATGACGTGCAGACCATGGTTCGGCAGGGCGCCGGCCAAGCGGTCCAGTACGTCAAGGAAAGCCTTCCTGATTGGCAGTTCCAGCAGCAGACCTTTGGAAAGATCGCCTGATGCTGCGCACGCTGTACGATTGGCCGGCCTCGCTCATTCCGAGCAAGGGGATCGCGCGTTTCGTTTCCACGGTGGAGGAAGGGCGCGTCTCCCGCCGGGTCTTCGAGAACGATGCGGCCATCCCAGGCGGCCGGGTGCAGATGTCGATGGAGTTCGCCTATTGGCAGCGCACAGTCGACATCGAGGCCGTGTCATGGCTCACGTCGAAGCTGCGCGGGAACATCTTCCGCGTGCCGATCCCGCCATCAGTTCAAGTGGCGCGTAATGCGGACCTCGGCCTGGCAAGCACGGACTATCTCGCCGGAATCCCGTTCGACGGCGATGTGTTCTTCGACGAGGGAGTCGGCTTCGACTTCGAGCCCACGCTCGACACGATCGGCACGGCGCTGGAGGGCACGACCTCGGTCGTCATCGACGAGACCAGATGGCCCGGCCTGCTCCGCTACGGCAAATGGATCGGCATCGGCTTCGGCGCCTACCACATCGCGGACCTCGATCGCTCCGGCTCCACTGTCACGGTCGAGATCGAACCGCCGCTGCGCCGCGATGTGGCTGCCGGCGAATTCGTCTCGCTCCGGCCTTCGCTGATTTGCCAGGCGCGTGATGCCTCCAGCTTTGCGAGCATGTTCGAACCGGCCGACCTGATCCAGCCCGGCTCGCTGGTGCTGACGGAGGTGATCGATGAGCGCTTTTTATGAGGCGCTTGAGGCCGAGATCGAGGCGACCCGCAATAGCGATCGTCAGATCCACGTGGTCGATGCGATCTACATGGACATCGAGGGCGCCGATCCATGGCGCATGGCGGGTGTCGAGGGGACGCTGATCACGCCGGATGGCGCGCGCTGGTCCGGCTGGGTGGTCAATGGCGAGGCCAAGCTGACCCCGCCGCGGATCACCGATATTCGGGACGGCTCGTCGCCGCTCTACGAGTTCACCGTCGGCTATATCGACGAGGAGACCTATCTCCGGCTGCGGGACGACAAGGACAAGGTCAAGGGCCGGCTCCTGATCGTCTACAGCATCTATCTGTCGGGCAACTCGCTCCGGGCCAATGTGCCGCCGGGCGATGCATGGCGGCTGCGGATGAAGTCCACGCGCTTCGTGGAGAAGATCGAGAAGGACGGCGAGGGCGGCTACGTCAAGCGCTATGTCGTCTCGGTCATCGCGAAGAACATCAACGACGGCCGCTCGCGGGCTCATTTCGGCACCATGAGCGACACGGGCCAGCGGGCGCGGTCGGAGCAACTGTTCGGTATCGTCGGCGATGCCTATGGGCAGTTCATCCCGAAATACGCAGGCGGCTACACGATCAACCTGGATGCTTGAGATGCTCAGACTTTTGAAGATGTTCGTGAAGACGGAAGTCGAAAACCTCGCGATGAAGGCCCTGCGCTGGACGATCGAGGACGACAACAAGGCGGCTCACGTTGCCATGTACAATCTATGCTTTGCGCGGCTCTCTCCTGAGGACCAGAAGGCCGCCATAGAGAAAGGACAAGGTCCGATCCTTCCACTATCGCCTGAAGATGTCCGCGCTCTGATGCAACAGTCGGCCGCCGAAGCCGTCGCCGCGGTGAAGGTCAATCTTCCGATGTGGCAACAAGATATCGAGATTTACGGCCGCCCTCAGCCGCACCGGGCCGCCTGAAACCTGCCACCCATGACAATCGAAGAAGCTATCGCGGCCACGCTTGATCGGTGGGGCCGGGAGCCGTTCGCGCGCGGGTCGACCGACTGCGACATGCTCATGGCCGACTACGTCCAGATGCTCACGGGCAAGGACCCGGCTGCGGCATGGCGCGGTCGATACCATGACGATGAGGGCGCCGAAGAGTTTATCCGGCTCGCTGGTGGCAACCTCGCCCTAGTCGAGCAGGGCATGGCCTCGATAGGCCTTTCGCCTGTCAGTGAGCCGCTACGGGGCGACGTGGTCGTGGTCGATATCGGGTGCGATCAGATCACCGGGCTCTTTCTCGACCCGATGACGGCAATGAAGATGAAGCGCGGCGTTCTCCGGACCCGCAGGTTTCCAATCCTGAAGGCATGGCGATGCGTCTGAAGCTCTACAGCTATCTGCTGGCAGGGACGACCGTGCTGTGGCCTGTGCAGGCGCATGCCGGGATTATCGAATTCGCCATCGTGTCGCTCACGGCATCGCTTCAGAGCGCGATAGGCGTGGGCGCGGCGAGCCTGCTGATTGGAGCTGCAAAGCTTGTGGCAGGCGTCGCCCTGTCGGCTCTGGCTTCGTCGTTGCTAACGGATCGGCCATCGGCGCCGCCGCAAGAGGTCCAGGCGAACTTCGCGCTCGAAGTGCCGGATCGATACATGGCCTATGGCGCCAACCGTATCGGCGGCAACCTTGCACTTGCCGAGCAGAAGGGCGGCCAACTGTCGAAGCTGATCGCTCACTGCGACAGCGAGGTCACATCGAACATTCGGTATTATCTGAACGATATCCGGGTGGTGCTGAACGGCAGCAATCAGGTCATCTCGACGGAATATCTGGTCGACGACGAGTTCCCGGTCATCACGATCGAGAGCCGGGCAGGGACGATCACTCAGCCGGCCATGGCTACGCTGGTCGCGCGCTTCGACGAATGGACGACTGACCATAAGGGCGCCGGCATCGCGGACACGCTGATGACCATCGCGGCGATGAAGAAGGAGCTTCGGCCCCAGGTCTACCGGCACCGCGGCATCATCGGCATCGGCGAGCCTGATCTGACACGCCTGGCCTACTGGGGCCGGGTCTATGATCCGCGGCTCGACAGCACGCGGCCGGGCGGCTCGGGCTCTCAACGGGTCACGAACCCAGCCACATGGGGTCCGGCGATGGGCAACCTGGCCCTCATGATCGCGACGCACCGGATCGACCCTGAGCGCTTCGCAATGGATCCGGAAGACGTCAACTGGGAGAACATCGCCCAGCAGGCCACCTACTGCGACGAGTTCGTTGTCGATCGCTACGGCGCGAACGTCCGGCGCTATCACGGCGGCGTCGTCATCAACAAGGCGCAGGAATCGAACATCGCGTCGGAAGACAAGATGCTGGCTGCCTGCGACGGCATCCGGTTTGAAGATGAGGAAGGCCGCTTCGGCATTCATGTCGGCCGCTATTACGAGCCGACCCTGATCCTTGGCGACGAAGATATCTTCGAAATCGCCTCATCTGAGAGCGACGACGGCGAGACGGTCTTCACCCATCTCTATGCGAAATACACCGAGCCGGAGTTCGACTATAAGGCGACCGCCTCGGCGCCATGGATCAACACGGATATCTGGTCCGAAGGCGACAAGATCACGAGCAAGGAAGTCGAGCTCTATGTCGCGCAGCATCACAATCACGCTGTCAGGCTTCTGAAGGCTGCCGGCAAACGATCCAGTGCCTCGCTCCGGCTGCAGCTGCTTGCAGGTCTACGGGCCAAGCGGGCGCGGGTAGAGCGGTTCATTCGCCTGGACTTGGCCGATGAGACCCTGTCGGGCGTCTACGAGCTGCTGAGCTTCGAGCGGAGCAACGATCGCCTCACGGTGCCACTGGGCCTGCTGAGGCTCGAAGGCGACCCGTGGAGCCTGGAAGATGGCGAGGAAGGATCGCGGCCGAACTTCTCCACGGCGATCGAGATTGACCCAAACATTCCGAACATTGCCGAAGGCAATATGGTGATCACGCTGCTGTCGATCGGGACCGGCGCGGCGCGCCTGATTGCTGACTTCCCGGCGCCGACCCGTGAGGATTGGACGGTCGAGATCCAGCATCGCAGTGTCGGCGCTTCGGGTTGGGAGAATTTCGACGTCGACACTCAAGACGGCACGGGTGCATCCGGCGCCGTGGCCGAGGGCGACACGCAAGAGGTTCGCTGGAGGGTCGTGGGCCTGTCCGGAAAGTCGTCGGGCTACTCGGCTATCCGCACGGTCAATGTGATCACGAACCCGACACCGCCGGCTCCAGTGGTCGATCTGGACAGCGTCATCGACGGGTCCGATGTGATCCTGACATGGCGCGCCGCGAATGACGTAAACTATCGATCCTCGCGGGTCTTCCGTGGGTCGACCACGGTCTTCGGCGCCGCAACCGAGATCGCAGGCCCGCTCTTCGGGGTGGCCAACCAGACGGTGACATATACGGACACGCCGGCGTCTGGGACGTGGAGCTATTGGATCGTGGCCTACAACCAGAGCAACATCGCATCCACGCCCACCGGGCCGGAGACGGTGACTATATGAGCGGCCGCGGGATCCATGACTTCCGCCGCTTCATGCGCATGCAGGCGGAGAGCGAAGCGCGCGCCACGATGGCGATCGAGGCTGTCCGGTCAGACCTGTCGAATGCTGTCGCTGCTCTCAAGGTTGCGCAAGACGCGCTGGCCACACGGCGGCAGGCTATCGAATTGGGCGATGCTTCGGTCACGGTTGGGTCCACACTCTCGATCACCACGGCCGGCGCCAAGCGCTTCGTCATCCCATTCGCCGGGGTTCGGCCGACCGATGTGCTCTCTGCGCGCCCGCTGATCTATCTGCCGGACGGCTACGGCCTGCCGCAAGTGACGTGCCGGAATGCCGGCCAACTCGAAGTCCGCATCGCTGTCCCGACCATAGCGCTCGGAACGCAGGTCCAAGTTTCGATGGCGATCACCGCCCTCCGCTGAATTCTCGAAAATCTGAGGTAATGCAATGGCTCTGCCTATTCGGCAAATCCTAGGCGGTAACCCGTATCGCGACGAGTACAAGCCGAAGAAGCGCGAGCTTCTGGAATGGCTTGAGACCGTCCTTGGCAATCAGACGGGTGCCAACGCTGGAGCCTTGATCGTTCCGAGCAAGACGGCGCTCGATGCTCTGAGCCCGGCCGCGAACACGATGGCTTGGGTGATCGGGGATCCGAACCCGAACCTCGATGGCGTCTACCAGCGATCCGGCTCGACGTGGGTAAAGCGCGGCCCGCTCCCGTACAACATCGTCTATCTGAACGACGATGGCGGCACGGCGAATGCGATCGAAGTGACCACGGCGTTCGGCTTGCCGTCTGCTGCCTTTGGCGTGCTGATGCTTCTGGAAATCCAGGAGGCCAACACCGGCGCCGTCACGCTTTCGATCAATGGTGCCACGGCCAAGCCGCTCCGCCTGAGCAATGGCGACGCGATTGATGCGGGATACCTGCAGCCGGGCATGACGCTGCTCCTGAGCGACGCCGGCGCCGAATATCGACTACTGACCTATGGCGACGTCGAAGCCGCTGTGGAGGCCGCCTATGAGCAGATCAGGGACGCTCTTGTCGAAGGCCTGACGGTCATCACGGCTGACCATGACCTCGGCCGGTACGAGCGCGGCGTCTCGCTTCGCTCCGATGCCACTGAGAGCGTGCTGGTCACGATCGATGACGACTGGCCGGTCGGTCGCGAAGTCATCCTCGAGAACCTCACGCCGACGCAGGACAACGAAGAAGACGAGATCCTTCTGAACGTCACTGTGCTTGGCGGCGAGAAGATCGACGGCACGGACGAAGATAACATCGGCTATATCCGCCCGCGGTCGCGCCATCGTCTGATCAAGACGCGCGAAGCATCCGGAGGCGATCCTGCGCTGTGGGAAGTCTCGATTCCGGAGACGGCTTATTTCTTCGATGCCGAGCTGTACCCGATCCAGATCGCGACGTTTGCCGAGGCGGACACCTTCTCCATCCCGGAATATGTGACGAGGGTCTACGTCAACGACATCGGCATGAATTTCGCGCGCAAGCCCGGTGAGCCCGCGTCCGGCCTCAAGTTCCTGAACAACGGCCAATGGTGGGGCGCCGACGAGGAAATCGTCTATCCCCGCAACTTCGGGGAAACGGCCGAGAGCCCGCGCCTGTCGCTTGGCGGCGATGAGTACACCTTGCTTGAGGGCGACTATTCCGACGAGCAGGCCGCTGACGACTACGGTGCGTTCGCTGCCGGCTATGATGCGCCCTATGTCCAGGCGGCGTGGTATCGCACCTCGTCGGATGCGCTGCCGGAGCGCCGCTTCGGGATCATGCGCGGGGTGACTGCCGATCAGTCTACTCGCTATCAGGACTTCTTCGACGCGGCTTTTGAGACCGGACGTCCAATGGAGGCCGCGCCTGGTGTGTGCCGGATCGAAGCGCCGCTCATCATGTATCACCCGACCAAGTTCACCGGCGGCGGCACTGGTCTCAGCGTCATGCAGTTCGGAGACTTCGGCGGGTTCGCAGGCGAAGACGGCATCACGATCAGCGTGCCCAGCGATGCGCGATACAAGTCCGAAAGCCGGATCAGCGGCATGGACCTGCTGGCGCTCGGTGGAAATGGTCGATCCGCGATCAAGACGCCGGTCAATGCTGGCGGCACCGGCAACACGCTTTTCAACACGGTTCGCCCGAAGTTTACCTTCGACAACCTGACAATCGGCGGTGCGGTGCGGCGGGCGGCGGGCGCGAACATGCACACCGTGCACGGCTGGGCGAACTGCATTCATTCAGGCGAGAGCGCGGACAGCCTGTTCGAAAACCTCTCGTTCATGCAGCCCTTCCTCGCGACGGATGATCCTGGCATCTGGGCCAACAAGGATGTGACGCATGGCATTTTCCTTCAGGCGGGCGCGGCCGATGCGTCAGGCGGTCCGATCTACAAGCCGCTGATCAACAATTGCAGCGGTCATGGGAACGGTCGCTCGATCCGCATGGAAGGGCTTGTCTCGGTGCCGCGCGTCGCCGAATGCGAGTTTTTCGCGAATGGCTGGGGCGGCGTCTATTCGGAGAGCCCGCTTTCGACTGGTGGCCTCCCATCGGCACCATCGGAATTGACGATCGAGCATTGCCAGTTCAACGGCATCTACGGCGGATCGAAGTTCAAGGCTCTGGACTATGCCGATATCTCCGACGTTCGCTGCACGGACACGAGCTTCGGCGCCGGCACGGTCGACTATTCCGGCGATTGGTTCGGGCTTCAGATCACGGATGAGGTGCCGCAGATCGACATCAACGGCTTCCGTGCATATGCGGCGCGCGTCTCGGCGACCAGCCAGCACACGGGTATCCGGATTACTGGTCGTAGCAGTGGTGGTGGCGAGCCGTCGGTCATCAACGTGACCGACTTCTTCTGGCAAAACCGTACTTCGGGTGAGGCCTACTTCGACAAGGCGATCCACCTGACCAACGTCTCGACCCACAATCTTGTGGCGGCATGGGGCAAGGGCAACATCGGCGACCTGCTGTTCGTGGATGGTGCGGTCGACACCTCGCCTCGCATAAACGTCCTGGCACAAAAGATCGGAGCCATCACTCGCAAGGTCGCGGCGCTGAATACAGGCCTTTCTAACGTCAATCTCCGCTATTTGGGCGAAGCCAGGTACAAGAGCGTGGACCCTGGCACTGTCGCGATCACCACAACCGGCTCAGAAGACCTTATCGTCAACCAGTCTAACCAAGTGCTTCGCCGCTCGATGAACGTGAACGCTGTTCACACGATGAACTTCCTGGCCACCAACGCGGAGGAAGGTGACAACTTCCATATCCACCTTTCCATGCTGGCCGGCGCGCCCGGAACGGCCGGTGTCGTGTTTCGCGACAACGCAGGTGTTACACAGCTGACCATCAACGGGAGCGGCGCTGTCGCGCGCTACTTTATCGAGATGGTCTACACTGCAGCGCCAAGTGTATGGCGCGTCATCAAGGCCGGCCCCAGCTTGCAATGAACCCGCAGGATTGCTCTTAGAAGCGGCAGCGTTCACTATAGAGCAACCGGGGCGGGAGGCGGGGCATGACTGACGAAGTGGAAAAGGTTTTGGAAGGTAAGCATGGATGGCTCTTTCTGAACAACGACACGAACCGCGTTATCAGCCAAATCACCGGGCAGTTTCACGATTTCGACGCCGCTTCTGTTGAGGCGCTTCGCAGCACGATTGCGGAGCGCGCGGCCTGCATCCCGGCGCCCTATGTGTTCGCAGTCGCTCCGAACAAGGAATGCGTCTATGCGGACATGCTGCCGGACGGCATCGGCCTTTCAGAGCATCGGCCGATCCGGCAACTGATGGGCGTTGTCGACGACATCGTCTACCCGCTTGAGCGCATGACAAGGAGCGACCTGCGCCCCGATCTTTATCAGAAGACGGACACGCACTGGAACGCGCAAGGCGCCTTCCTCTTCGCCGAGGCGGTCCTTCGCCGCGCGTCTGAAATGGGTGCGCCTGTAGAGGTGCCATCGCTGTTCGATGTGTCGTGGTCGGACAAAGGCCTTTCACCGGGCGATCTGGGATCGAAGCTTTCGCCGCAGAGGACGTCCACATCCTACGAATCCCGCTTCGATGGGCTGTCGTTCTTTCTCGACTACGACAACGGCATCAACAATCGCGGGCTTGCCCGAGTCTACACGTCCGACAAGCCGCTGCCGACCACGGCCATCATGTTCTGCGACTCCTTCGGGTTCTTCTATCTCGCGCGAATCCTTGCCCGGTACATCGGCAAGGTGATCTGCGTCCGGCAAGCCAGCGTCGATATCGACATGGTCAACCGGGTGCAGCCTGACCTGGTTATCACAGAGATTGTCGAGCGGTTCCTGGTCCATCGCCCTCGGGCATTCGAGCGGCTGGAAGACGTGATCGCCGGCAAGATCGCCGAAGGGCTCGTGAGCCCGGCTGAGCTGGCCAAGATGAAAGCCGCCGGCCCGGACCGCTTCGGCATTATGCCAGAAAGTACCTATCGGCATCTGACGGCCTTGGCCGCCTAAGCCAACCACCGAACATCGCAATCCATCAGAACGCTGCCGGGCGACCGGTGGCGCCCTTTCGCATGGTCAATCGGAGCATCACATGCCCACACCTCTTGGATCCGCTCCCAGCGTCAACCGGCTTGGATCGGCGGCCTTCCGCAATGCAAGTTCCTTTGTCGACGGGCGGCTTGTCATTTCGCCATACCAGTTCGGCGGCAAGGGCGATGGCCTTCAGGACGACACCGGCGCGATCCGTGCGGCTGTGGCTCGATTTCGCGAGATCATGCTCGCTAGCACTGCTCAGACGGCGCCTGTCGCTCTGGTCTTCTCCGGTGGCCGGTGGAGGCACACCGACACCATCGACATCACCAAGATAGTCGGTTGGAACTGGCAGATTGAAGGCGGGAAATTCCTGGGAGAGTGCACCGGCAAGCCAATGTTCGACCTATGCGGCTCACGAGGCTATCAGATGCAGGGCGTGGGCTTCGTCGGCGACCGAGATAACCGTCCCCGGTGTGCCTGGCAGGCAGCTCGACTTGATGAGAGCCAGTTTTGCGACAATGTCGCTTTCGCGGATTGTTCGTCTGTCGGGTATTTCTCCGACACTGTGTTCCATGCCTATGGTCAAGAGACCGCGAACCATCACCACTGCTCCTGGTACAACTACGACCATGAGGCTCGCGTCGGGATCATTGAAGGGTTTAGCGCCAATCCCTTCACGTCCGAGTTCGGCACAGTCATTGAAGGCGCCACCAGCAACATCAATATCGCTCTGACCGGCGTCACCGATCTGCGATACCTGCCGGCCGGCGATCAGTTCAAAATCACCGGAGTTACGAACGCGGCGAACGCTGTCTTCACCTTGCCAGGGCATGAGTTTCAGGCCGGGGATCAGTGCGTATTTGCCTATGTTGAGGGTATGCCCGATCTTTCGACATCAATCGCGAACATCCTTTCGGTTACCGCTACGACGATTACGACGGACATCAACACGACCACGCTCGGCACATATGGCGGCGGCGGCGTCGCGATCCGCCGGCAGACCAAGAGCCCGCTTTACATCGCCCGTGCGGAAGGCGTGAACATCGACGACATCTACACTGTGGCCTACGGGAAGCCGCAAATCGAACTTGGCTTCCCGGACGTGACGGCGCCTCGCATGGACATGATCAGCGGACGGAATGTGCTCTTCGAAGGATCAGGCAATCAGCACAACGTCTTCGTCGACAACGATTTGGTGCCGGTGGCTGATTTGCTCGGCTTCGAGATGACGACATACAACGCTAATGCGACTGAGAGCTTGCTCGGCTGCGGCAATAATGCCGTCTCGGTCTACGCACCCGATATTCGTGCATTCGACATGAAGTGGGACGCGCCGCTCGTTGACGGGCCTGTGGCGGGCGCCAACCAGTGGGCCATGTACGGAGCGAAAATCGTTTATCCAACGCTCGCGCTCACGCGATATGATGTGATGGAAGATTTCAACGGCGACATCACTCAAGTCTCAGACGGCGAGAGCTTTACCATCAACAAGACGTCGCTCTGACCATGGCCCCGCCCAAAGGCGCCGCCCCGCTCCTCAATCTTATCCGATCGGACCAGCTGAAGCACGATGAAGTGCAGGCGCTGCTCGAAGCCGACCCGCTCTTCGCTCGCTGGTATCGGCTGAACGCCGGCCGGTAGCCCATCCGACAATCTGGAGAACACAATGACCGCAGTCTTGCGAGACGGCGCGCTTTGGCATGTCGATGCCGAGGTCGCGCTGGAGGTCGCTGCGCATGAGGCGCTGATCCGACAGACCTATCGGGATTCGGTCGGCGTGCTCACCTGGTGCGTGGGCATGACCAACGCCACCGGTCACACGGTCGAGCGCTATATCGGCAAGCCCCAGACCCTTCAGCACTGCATGAACATCTATGCATGGGCGCTGGAGAACTATGCCGACGGCGTCCGCGAGGCTTTCAAGGGCCTGAAGATCACGAAGGGCCAGTTTGCCGCGGCGTTGTCCTTCCACTGGAACACCGGCGCCATCAAGAGCGCGACGTGGGTGCGGCACTTCCGGGCCGGTGATACGGCAGCCGCCTGCAAGGCCATCATGAACTGGAAGACGCCGCCGGAGATCGAGGGCCGCCGCAAGAAAGAGCGTGCCCTGTTTTTCGATGGCGTCTGGTCGAACAACGGCACGATGACCGAATTCACCCGCCTCACGTCCCGCATGACGCCTGACTGGAGCAGCGGCAAGCGGATCAACGTTTCGGCCGAACTCGCCAAGGCCTTCGCCGGAACGATCAAGCCGCCGGTTCTCGATACCGCGCCGAAGCCGGACAACAAGCCGCTCGCGCCGACGCTCACTCCCAAGCCGGAGCCCATCAATGCGCCTGATCCTGACCCTGTGCCTAGCGCTCCTGTTCCAGACGGGCAGGGCGACAGGCAGACCCTTGCAAGCCTTATCGCGGCTCTGTTCCGCGCGATCTTTCGGAGGACGTAAGAGATGATCCCTGCACCTGTGATCCGCATCATCCTCCGGGTGATCGCCGGCATCATGATCGGCTATGGCCTTCCGAAGGACTGGGCCGACCAGATCGTGACTGACCCCGACGCGCTGTTCGTCGCCGAGACGATCGTCGGTGCGCTGCTATGGGCTGCGACCGAGGCCTTCTACATCATGGCCAAGCGCTTCGGGTGGAAGACATGAGCGCCGGCTTGACTGTGCTGGTGCTCTGCGGCCTCTCCCTTCTGGCTGTCGTCGTTGGCCTCTGGATCCGCGAGAAGAGCAAGCCCGATTATCTCGATGACGAATACCATTGGCGGGGGCCGCTATGATCCCAAGGGTCACAGACTTCATCCGCCTCATCCCAGGGGCAATCATTGGCGCGCTTCTGATGCTCACCGTCTCCAAGGCCATCCTCCAGCCTCAAGCGCACGAGCGAGGCCGAGAGGCTGAAAGAGCCGCCGCGTTAGAACGGTCAATGGACCTCATTAGAAAAAGGAGCGCGACCAATGACAAGATCGGTCGCATGTCGGATGGCGAGCTGTGTTCTGCTCTTGGCGGTCGCTGGGTGCCAGACGAAGCCGTCTGCGAATGACGGGGCGGGCTTCAGCGCGTTGACGCCTTCCCCAGCTACTCGGTCTTTCATCATCACGAATGATCGGCCGTTCGCCGAGCAGGTGGCCAGTCACAACGCCACTTGCCGGTATCTACCAGCCTGCAGCCAGTAGACGGGGGCGTCGTGAGCGGGGCAGAAAAGAGATGGAAGATGATCCTCCTACACGTCCAGCGTAGCTTGAAGGACTCGGTCTATGCCCGAGGCACCGAATGGCTCCTGGCAATCGCACTGATGATGTGGGGCCCGATCCTCTGGAATAATCCGGAACTGTTCGCGCTCCCGCAATACAGCCAGTTCGAATCGCTCATGAACCAGTCGACATGGGCATGGACTTGCTTTCTGCTGGGCACCGGCCGGATCGGTGTCCTGCTCTGGAATGGCGCCTACCGGAGAACCCCGCACATGAGGGTGCTCCTTTCATTGGTCAGCATGATCTTCTGGTATCAGATATCCGTGTCGTTCTGGATGTCGAACATGATCACGGCCACGTCACCGTCCACCTGGCTCGCGGCCTGGCCTGTCTTCTGCATGTTCGAATTCATCAACATCGGCAGGGCAGCGAGGGACGCAAAGATTGCTGACGAGGCTGCTTAGACATGGAAGCTACCGATCCGTGGACTGCCTTGGGCGCAGTCATCGCCGGCGTGCTGATCGCCACAGTCACCTATCTGAAGACCTCGGGTCGTAAGCAAACCGATCCGCATGAGGCCACGGCCGGCCTGTTCATCGATCGCGAGACGATGCGGAAGATATCGGAGAACCTTGAGCGGATCGCCGATGCGGCCGAGCTCTTGGCCGATCGGAAACAAGACCATATGAGCGAGACGATCGACAAGATCCTGAAGACGATGGAAATGGCGGAGACGAGGAAGCCGACACGCCGGCCGCCTTAGCGCCTACCGATCAGTTCAGAAAATCAACAAGCCCCCGGGTCGCCTTCATTGGTGGCTCGGGGGCTTTTTCTGCGTTCTACCGGCCGCACCAGATATTGCCCTCATTGGGCCAGCGCTGGGCAAGGCCATCGGCGATCAGGACTTCGCCGGCGTCTCGGCCATCAGCCAAGCGGATCGTGGCGAGTTCTCGCCCATAGCGCCCGGATCGATCCAGCCACTGGATCTCATAGCCGCCGGCCATCAACTCCCGCAGCCGATCGGTAGCCATGTGGCCCAGCACTCGCTCCCGCTCGCATTCCGGCCGGCTGATCTCGGGCGTGTCGATCCCCTCATATCTCCAGTTGCGCCCGCCTTCCCATCCGGTATCGCCATCGACGAGGCAGGTCAGCCCGCGCTCAGCACGATTCGGCCCAGTGCAGTCGGGCAAGGTCATCAACATGGCGATCATCAGGGCTTCAAGCATTGGGCTTCCTCTTTCTGTCTTCGGTCTTATGTTCGCGTCGATGAGCGATAAACCCAAATCCTCCGCACCTGGAACGATCGGCTGGCTGATCGACAATCATATGTGCCTCACCGTCTACTGCAATGATCTGGATTGCCAGCATCGCGCGGAGCCCGATCTCCAGAAGCTGGCCGACAGGCTTGGACGCGAACATAGCTATCTGCTTCCCAAGCTCGGGCCAAAGCTGAAGTGCTCGGCATGTGGCGGCAAGAATATCCTGATCCAGGTGACGCCCGGCGGGACGATGGGCTATCGGGGGTGAACGCGGCGGGAACAGGCTGTGCCAGATGTGTGCCACAGGACTGTGCCAATGCCTGCATGGCGGTGCACATTTGTTCCGGGCCCGGCTGGGGCCGTATCTCTCGGAACGCCTGATTTCCTAGGGGGTGGCTGGTGCTGCGAGAGAGGATTGAACTCTCGACCTCTCCCTTACCAAGGGAGTGCTCTACCACTGAGCTACCGCAGCTTGATGGCCGGCGCGGGCTTGCCGCGGGCAGGGGCCTATTGCCATAGGTTCAGCGGGAGTGCAAGCCGCATCTCGCATCGTTTGAACGGGCGATGCCGATGGCCGTATTGGCACGACACAGGCTTTGATTGCATGGTGGGATCGGCTAAAGCGACGTGATCATGAGCGATGAAATGGGCAAGAGCGACAGCGGCCAGAGCGACATTGGCGAGCGGGTCCTTGGCGGAAGCGATGAGGCCGGCTCGATCGGAACGACGTTGAGCGGCGCGACGCCCAAGGATGCAGGCGGGGCCGCGGCGCGCGATGCGACTGGCAACACGCAATCGCCTAAACCAGACGCGGCCACGGCGCCAAAGGCGGTCAGTGCGGCCGAGCGTAAGAAAGAGCGGCTGGCCGCAGCGCTTCGCGACAATCTCAAGCGCCGCAAGGCGCAGACGCGCGGGCGTCGCGCTATGGGCGACGGTGCGGACGACAGCGGCAGTTCCTGAGCGTCCTGGCGCTCGGCGAACCGGCCGCGGCGTACTCCGGGAGCGGTTTTTGTGCGGCATGCCCGCTTGGCGCCCTGTGGATGGTGCGAATCAGTCTTGATATCCGCATAATTGATCTCTAGCGCGCCTGTGGGCATCGAAGATGCGGTTCATGGATGGCGCTGGAGATTGCCACCGTGCGGCTGCATCTCATCATGCGCGTCACGCCGCTCTTGCGGTGCCGGCGCGCAGATCTGAATTCAATCGGTCGCAACGATGCGACGGGCAGCCCGCGAATGGGTTTTGTCGATCACCAGGAGAGGGCGGACTGTCGTCCGCATAGCAAGCGCATGGATCGTATCAAAGTCATCGGCGGCAACCCTCTTTCGGGCATCATCCCGATTTCCGGCGCCAAGAACGCGGCGCTGCCCCTGATGATCGCCTCGCTCCTCACCGACGACACGCTCACGCTCGAAAACGTGCCGCATCTGGCGGATGTCGAGCAGCTTGTGCGCATTCTCGGCAATCACGGCGTCGACATCACGGTCAACGGCCGGCGCGAGCGCCAAGGCGAAAGCTATGCCCGCACCGTGCACTTCACGGCGCGCAACATCGTCGACACGACCGCGCCCTATGAACTGGTGTCGAAGATGCGGGCGAGCTTCTGGGTGATCGGCCCGCTTCTGGCGCGCATGGGCGAAGCGCGGGTTTCGCTCCCTGGTGGCTGCGCCATCGGCACGCGTCCGGTGGATCTCTTCCTCGAAGGCCTCGCGGCGCTCGGCGTCGAGATCGAAATCGATGGCGGCTATGTGAACGCCAAGGCGCCGAAGGGCATCGTCGGCGGGCGCTACGTGTTCCCGAAGGTCTCGGTCGGTGCGACGCATGTGCTGATGATGGCGGCGACGCTCGGCAAAGGCGTCACCGAGATCGAGAACGCGGCACGCGAACCGGAAGTCGCCGATCTCGCCAAGTGCCTGAACGCCATGGGCGCGAAAATCTCAGGCGCCGGCACCTCGACGATCACGATCGAGGGCGTCGCCTCGCTTTCGGGGGCACGCCACCGGGTGCTTCCGGACCGCATCGAGACGGGCACCTATGCGATGGCCGTCGCCATGACTGGTGGCGATGTCGTTCTCGAAAATACCGATATCAACCTGCTGCGCTCGGCGATGGACGCTCTTCAATCCGCCGGCGCGGAGATCAGCGAAACGGAAAGCGGCATCCGCGTCGTGCGCAATGGATCGGGGATCGCGCCCGTTGATGTGACGACCGATCCGTTTCCGGGCTTTCCGACCGACCTCCAGGCCCAGTTCATGGGGCTGATGACGATGGCCAAAGGCGAGTCGCGGATCACCGAGACGATCTTCGAGAACCGGTTCATGCATGTGCAAGAACTCGCGCGGCTTGGTGCGCGCATATCGCTTTCGGGCCAGACCGCCACGGTCAGCGGCGTCGACCGGCTGAAGGGCGCGCAGGTGATGGCCACGGATCTGCGGGCATCGGTGTCGCTCGTGATCGCCGGGCTTGCGGCCGAAGGCGAGACGGTCGTCAACCGCGTCTACCATCTGGATCGTGGGTTTGAGCGGCTCGAGGAAAAGCTCACAAATTGCGGCGCGCAGGTCGAGCGCATCTCGGGCTGATCGGCCCGGGTGCGGTAATCACGCTGTCGCCGTTGCGAAACCGGATGGGCGTGCTTATGTTGCGCTGCACAATGAAATGCGAGCACGGCCGCTCGCGTGGCATGGACCGCAGCGGATCGACCGCATTGCGCATCGGCGCCGTCTCCAAGAGAATGCAGTGATGGATCTGATCAAACTCATAGCCCTCGACAGCGAAGACCTCGACGTTCTTTCCGCGCATATGCAGGACGCCGTGCTGAAAGTAGGCGACATGAGCTATGACGCCAAGAGCCGGCAGTTCGTGCTCGGGGCCAACCGGTTCGTCTGGGAAGTCGCACAGGGCAAGCGGCAGAAGAGCTTCGAGCGCCGGCGCGCGGCGATGCATTTCGATCGTGTGCTTGGCGTGCGCTCCAGGGGCTTCGATCGCGGTGCGCGAGAGACAGTCTTGTCGCTGCTCGCGGTTCAGTTCGTGCCCGATGTTGCGACAGAAGGACCGGGTGGAGAGATTGAACTGATCTTCGCCGACGATATTTCCGTTCAGCTCAACGTTGAATGTATCGAGGCGCAGCTTGCCGATCTTGGACCAGCATGGGAAACGCAGCGCCGACCGCGCCATCCAGAACGTGATTGAGCGCTAAAGTATCTGTGCAGGGAGCAAGCCGCTTGGCCATTCGTCTCGATCATCAGGAACCGGATTTCGAAGCACGTTTCGCGGCGTTGCTTGCAACCAAGCGCGAAGTGTCCGTCGATGTCGGCGATGCCGTCGCCAGGATCATTGCCGATGTGCGCGCGCGCGGCGATGCGGCGCTGATCGAATTGTCCAGGCAGTATGACGGTATCGATCTGCAGCATGACGGTCTGGCCGTGACTGAGGCCGAAATCGATGCGGCGATGGATCTGGTCGACGCACGCACGCTGGATGCGCTGCGGCTTGCGGCCGAGCGGATCGAGGCGCATCACCGCCGCCAGCTCCCACGCGATGATTTCTACGAGGATGCGCTTGGCGTGAAGCTCGGCTCGCGCTGGACGGCGATTGAGGCTGTGGGTCTCTACGTGCCGGGCGGCAAGGCGAGTTATCCGAGCTCCGTCTTGATGAACGCGGTTCCCGCACGGGTCGCAGGCGTCGAGCGGCTGGTCATGACCGTGCCGGCGCGGGCCGGCGCGCTCAATCCCGTCGTGCTTGCCGCTGCGCGCATTGCCGGCGTGACTGAGATCTACCGGATCGGCGGCGCGCAGGCCGTTGCGGCGCTCGCCTTCGGAACGGAAACGATCAAGCCGGTGGACAAGATCGTCGGTCCGGGCAACGCCTATGTCGCTGCAGCCAAGCGGCAGGTGTTCGGCCATGTCGGCATCGACATGATCGCCGGACCGTCGGAGGTCCTGGTGGTGGCCGACGGCGGCAACAGTGCCGATTGGCTCGCTGCCGATCTGTTGGCGCAGGCCGAGCATGACGAAGCGGCACAGTCGATCCTCATCACCGATGACGGCGAGCTGGCGGATGCCGTCGAGCGGGCCGTTCTCGCCCAGCTGACGACGTTGTCTGGCCGGGAGCGGGCGGAAGCGAGCTGGCGCGATCATGGTGCGGTCATCACCGTCGCGGAGATCAACGCTGCGCTGCCGCTGATCAACCGCATCGCCGCCGAGCATCTGGAGCTGGCGGTCGAGCGGCCGCACGATCTTCTGCCGCATATCCGCAATGCCGGCGCCGTCTTCATGGGCCGGCACACGCCGGAAGTGATCGGCGACTATGTCGGCGGGTCCAACCACGTGCTGCCGACGGCCCGTTCGGCGCGGTTCTCGTCCGGCCTCTCGGTGCTCGACTACGTCAAGCGCACGTCGGTGCTGGAGCTCGGGCCGGATCAGCTGGGCGCGCTCGGGCCGGCGGCCATCGCGCTGGCGGAAGCTGAAGGTCTCGATGCCCATGCGCGGTCTGTCTCCATCCGCATGAACATGCCGGGTTCGTGATGGGAACAAAGGGCGTCTTCCGGCTCAGCGACGTCGAACTCGACGAATCGATCGGCCGATCGACGCCCGATGTCGAGCATGAGCGCGCAGTCGCCATTTTCGACCTCGTGGAAGAGAACAGCTTCGAGCCGGTGGGACATTCGGGCGGACCATATAAGCTCAAGCTCTCGCTGGTCGACATGCGTCTCGTCTTTGCCGTGACGACGGAAAGCGGCGATCAGGTCGTGACGCACATCCTGTCGCTGACACCCTTCCGGCGGATCGTGAAGGACTATTTCATGATCTGCGAAAGCTATTACGACGCCATCCGGTCGTCGTCGCCGGGCCAGATCGAGGCGATCGACATGGGTCGTCGCGGTATCCACAATGACGGATCGCAGACGCTGATGGACCGGCTCGAAGGCAAGATCAAAGTGGATTTTCCGACAGCGCGACGCTTGTTCACCCTGATCTGCGTTCTGCACTGGCGCGGTTGATGCCACCCGCCGATACCGACACGCCCGCCGAAGAGAGGCGCGATCCGGGTTCGGTTCTCTTCGTTTGCGGCATGAATTCGATCCGCTCGCCGATGGCCGAGGCAATGGCGCGTGACATTCTCGGGCCCGGCACCTATATCGCTTCGGCGGGCGTCAGACCGGGGACGCGCGATCCGTTCGTCGATGCCGTTTTAAACGAGATCGGGCTGGATCTCGGCAAACGGCAACCGCAACTGCTCGACGATCTCGAGGATGACTTTTTCGACGTCATCGTCACGCTCGCTCCGGAGGCGCATCACCGGGCGCTGGAGCTGACGCGGACGAACGCGGTCGACGTGATCTACTGGCCGATGCCGGATCCGACGGTGGCGACCGGGACGCGCGAGCAGATCCTGGAGAGTTATCGCGATGTGCGCGACCGGATCAGGACGGCGATCATGGCGCGGTTCAGGTCCAGGCGCGACTGATCTGACCGCGGTTGGGACAAATGGCATCGCAGTCTCCGGCGTGATCTCGACGGTTCACAAAGGTGACCGGATTGTGTAGTTTCCGCCCAATTTCGGCCGAGGCCTCGGCCTGGGCACTTAAAAACAGAAAGAACCGACCTGTATGGCAAAAGAAGAAGTCCTGGAGTTTCCGGGCGTCGTGACCGAACTGCTTCCGAATGCGACCTTCCGCGTGAAGCTGGAAAACGAGCACGAGATCATCGCCCACACTGCCGGACGCATGCGCAAGAACCGCATCCGCGTTTTGGCTGGTGACAAGGTGCTCGTCGAAATGACGCCCTACGACCTGACCAAGGGCCGCATCACCTATCGCTTCAAATAGCCTTCCAGACGGCCCCAGGCGGCCGGCGGAACGGCTGCGGCTCGGGCTCACCCATGGCGTTGTCCAAGAAACTCATTCTTGCATCCGGTTCGCCTCGGCGGGTCGAACTGCTCGCGCAGGCCGGCATCGAGCCTGACAAGCTGATGCCGATGGAAATCGACGAGACGCCGGCAAAGTCGGAGCACCCTCGCTCACTTGCCCGGCGCCTGTCGAAGGAGAAGGCGGAAGCGGCGCGCGCCGCGATCGTGTCGGATCCAGCGCTCAAGAGCCATTTCATTCTCTCGGCGGACACCGTGGTTTCCGTCGGCCGGCGCAGCATCGGCAAGCCCGAGCGGGTGGATGAGGCATCCAATGCCCTTTACCTGCTTTCGGGCCGTTCGCACCGCGTGTTCACCGGAGTGTGCGTCATCACGCCGTCGGGCAAGCTGCGGCAGACGATTGTGGAGACGCGGGTGCGTTTCAAGCGCTTGTCGACGGTGGAAATCGATTCCTACCTAGCGTCCGGCCAGTGGCGGGGCAAGGCAGGTGGGTACGCCATCCAGGGTTTTGCCGGTGCCTTCGTGGTCAAGCTCGTTGGCTCCTATACGAACGTCGTCGGCTTGCCGCTTTACGAGACCGTGGGTCTTCTAACGGGCGAGGGTTACGACGTGCATTTGAACTGGCTGGAAGCACGCTGAGCATGATTGACGGTGTCGATGGCAAAGTGACGCCTTTGCGCAAGCCGCGGCCGTGCCCGGAATGCGGCAAACCCTCCAGCCGGACCACGTTTCCGTTCTGCTCGACCCGCTGCAAGGAAATCGACCTCAATCGATGGCTGACGGGAGCCTATGTCATTCCGGTGCGCGAAGACGATCCGGAAGAGGGCGATGGCAGCTTGCCGGACGACGATCAAACGGGCCGCGAATAGACTGACAAATTTCGGTGCCGGGTGCTGGACACCGCAATTTCGGGTGGCTATAACCCGCCCACTTCGAAGGGCCAGCCAACGGCCTTTCCCACCGCAGAAATGTCGGCGGATCAAGAAGATGCCCAGGTAGCTCAGTTGGTAGAGCATGCGACTGAAAATCGCAGTGTCGGCGGTTCGACTCCGTCCCTGGGCACCATCTCATTTTTCCGCCCGTGGGCGTTTCCCAACAGCTTGAACGGCATAGAGATTTGCGCGGTTCGATAACCCTCGCCGCGCGCATAGGGCAACTTCTCTGCAAATACGAGTTTTAGTACCGCGCGACGGTCTTCGATGCGAGGCGAATGCCATAGCTTGCAAGGGTTTGCGAGAAAGTCGAATGCGGTTCGATAGGTTTCGTTGAAGCCTTTGAGAGGCTTTCCGCAATTCGCGAGCTTGTCGCGCATGACCGCCTTTTGTGTTTCCATGTCCTGGATGCGCTTCTCATAAGCACGGATGACGGATTCGCTCGAAGCTTCGACCACGCGATCGAGCAGCTGCTCTATTTTCTTCTCGACTAGCTTGATTTCCTTCTCGAGCGACATGCCTTGCGTCCGCGCGCTTGTCAGGCGCGCGTTCCACTGATCGCGAAAGATATCGAACGCGAGATTGAAGAGCCCTTCCGTGGGCTTGAGCGACGAAAGCAAAGTTTCGAATTCACCCTCAATCTTTTCACGGCGAATAGACTTGCGCGTGTCGGGACAACCGCGCGTGTCGCAGAGATAATAGGGATATCGCGCGCTGCGTCCTTTAGACCAGCAAGCAGTCAGGGGCTCTTGGCAATGCGCGCAGGTCACGAAGCCGCGCAGCGGGAAGTCATCCGAGAGATCCTGGCGCGCAGGCACCTTGGGAGTGCCATAGCGGCGTTCCTGGATCGTCTGCCATGTCTGGAGCGAGATAAGCGGCTCGTGTTTTCCAGGGATAAGCCGCAAACCCCAATCCTCATAGGTGATGTGGCCCGCATAAACGCAGCGATCGAACATCTCCGACACGCGCTCGATATGAACCTCATGGTTTTGATTGCGTGGATAGGCGGGCTGGCTTTCAAGAAAGCGCTTCACCTCGGTCATCGTCTGCAGACGACCGCTCGCAAACCCCTCCATTGCGTCTGCGATGATCGAGGCGAGCGGTTCATCGCGCACGAGAAGCTTGCCGTGTCCCGATACGCGCTCGAAGCGATACCCAATCGGCGCGCGTGTCACCCAATAGCCGCCCATGGCGCGAGCGCGCATGCGGTTGGTGGTCTGCTCCGCGTTTTTCTGGCGCTGATGCTGAGAAACGGAGGCGAGAAGATTTTCGACGAGGATCGAGTCCGAGTCTTCGCCAAACTCAATGGACGGGCTCTCCAGCTTGCCGCCAGCAGCGCGGAGAAGATCACGCAGTTCCCAGTGGCCGCGCACGTCGCGCGCGAAGCGGCTTATATCGTCGATGATGACGACCCAGCCATGAGCGCGGTGCTTCTTGAGAAGCTGAATCATCGCCGTCATGGCCGGACGGTGAGTGCTGCCGCCGGAGGCATCGTCGCGAAAAACTTCCGCGACTTCGTACCCTTTGTAAGACGCGAATTCGCGGCAGCGCATCTCCTGGCTGCGAAGGCCATCGCCTTCACGCACCTGCTTGGTGCCCGACACGCGGGCATAGATGACGGCCTTTTGCAGCTTGGCGGAATTCATGGCTGGCACTTCTCTTTCTGGCGTCCCCTATCCGTGCGTTGTTCGAACGCAGCAGAAAGGGTGTTGTCTCCTAGTGTGTTGTGATGTCCTGAGGATATCACGCGAGAGACGGATGCTTCACGCACGAGATCGATTTCATCCCCACCCTTGCGGGCAAGCTGCGCGGCATCGTCGCCAAAGGCGCGATCAACGAAGGAGCGCATAATCTCATGGAGAATGGAGACCATTTCGATCTTGGCCGACAGGGGCAGATCAAGATGGGCGATATGGCTCAGATAACCATCCATCTGTTCTGAGGCCACAGCTTCAGCGTTTTCTACGTCCATCCTGCTCATCGCCGTGTTCTCCTATTCGGTAAATTGAGGCTCCCTTGTTCTATGTCGGCTCATTAGTCCGATATAGAACAATACATGAACGATGCTCAGCTGTAAAGATTATATTCCTATTTGTATATCAAGTTGCTAGTACGATCGGGGTTGATACTAGCACCATGTAGGGATGATGAGGGTACCCACGCCGAACGTCAAGTGGGTACCCACTATTTCGGCTTTAGGGCTTTCTGAATAGCGCGCTCTATCCAGTCGTTACGGTTGAGTTCGGTGCCCTCTACCGCCGCATCGACTTTGTCGATTAAATCAGGAGGCAAACGCAGCTTTACCTGTTTTTTGGGACGGTTCTCCTCCGCCCAGCGGGGGCGAAGCGAAGGCGCTGTAGTACTATCGGACGGATTCTTGCTCACTTCATTCATTAAGTCGGCATTTGGCCGCACTTCTGCAAATATCATACTACGCTGACAACGAAATGAGTAAGTATATTTAGCGGAGCTGACGCTTTGTTTGTCGTTAAAAACGCTTAGGCCATCAGCATCTTCTATGAGCTCGGCGCTGTCAAACCAGAAAATTGCGCGGGGGTTACTTATGCCCTTGAGGGCAATGGAGACCTGAACTCCCCCACTGTTGCGCCAAGACAATAAGACCGGACGCTTGAGGTCCAAGTCGGCATCAGCAGGGACTGAAGCCTTAACGCCACTTCCAAAGGTCCTTGTGATTGCGCACTCACATAGCTGAGCCAGCGCCAACAGAAGGCTTTCATCCAGCGATCTCGAAACGTGACTTCTATCAGACCGGATGCTTTGCAGAAATTCTGACAATCCCGGCTTTGCCGCATCTGAGGAGCTCGTAGCTTTTGTCGATGTGGGAGGTCGAGGCATAGTCTTCGTGATCTCGGAATGCTGGAAGTCACATGGTACCCACGCTGCTCGTTATCACCAAGCGTCGTTCTGGCGTTAGGCAAGACAAATTCCAGCCTTTAGCGATGGCGCGATACCGGACTGCTTCAGCCCGTCAATGTCCTGCCCGCTCCATTCGCCTGCGTGCCGCAGGCTCCCGTGTTGACCATGACGGGCCGTCGCCGCGTCCGGTCTGTTTCGCGCATCGGCTGGAATCGTTTAGCCCACCAACGAAAAGAACAAACCATGAGAATGAGCAAACCGCAGAGCCTTCCTACCCGCCCCTATTCCGTAGTGATGCACCAGACCCGCTCCTACGTCGTTACGATCGAAGCGGCTTCCGAAGAGGCAGCAATCAACGAAGCTGCGGACCTGTTCGATTGCGATAACAGCAGCTTCCTCTTGCGCGACCTCGAAATCGAGGGCTGGGAGGCATCGCCTATAGATCAGTGAGTGCTCCAGCGCCCGATCCTTGCAGCGATGGGGCGACCTCATCGCAGGTCATTGATATGCGCCGTTCGTCGAAGCATGAGAGCATTCACAAGAACACCGCTCAGGCATAGAGTTGCCCAACAGGCCAATTCTCTAATGAGGCGGTATGTTGACCGACCGCCGCCAGGTCCAGCACGCTACAGTGGCCTAAAAGGAGAGCGGGCCATGCCCCACGCCGACAAGCCGTTCATCCCAGGATTGATCGACGCCGACCCTGCGCCAATCCGCCTTGAGATCGAGGTGCAGCCATGGCAAGCGGAGATCTTGCTTGGCTGGAAGATACCCGAAGAGCATTGCGGAAATTCGCTTGCGGAGCGCGTCCAGTTCATAGTCGATGACTATGCCCTCAGCTTAAAGAGCGCTGACGCCGACCGCCAACGATCCGAGCAATATCGCAGCGAAAATCCGTCTTACGCTCCACCACAGAGCGATGACGAGGTGCCGCTATAGCCCTGGCAGGCCAGGTCGAGAGGCGCGCCTCCGGTTGGCGATAGCAGGCCCTATTCTGGAAATATACGGCACGGTGAGCGGAAGCTTCAGTTCCGGGTTGAACCAGCTTCACAGCGTCGGGCGTTCGTAGATCAGGACAGTAAGAGGAAACGCAAGATGTGCGGTGTAGTACCGCAATCTTGGCAGGGGGCCGCTGCGCGCCCCCGTGCACCCCCTAGCCTTTGGTGCATTCGAGCATCGAGCCAACATGCACCAAGCGAAACGTCCGCCGTTTCATCGCGCACAGGTGGGGCTTTCGCTCCCCTCCCGTGACCCACCACGACCACCGTATGCCGATGGAACGCACCAGAGCGTCCGCCGCCCATGGACCCGCGCCATGCTTTCGCGCATGGAGGCGACGATGCGGTTTACGGACCCGCCACATATTAAACTGACAGTTCACGTTTTGGTCGTGTTGTTTTATCATCATTCAACGTTCGGATTGTCATCCTTCGCACGATCGTCAAAACTTGCTCTCGCTCGATCAATCGCTGACAACTATGCCTTCGAAAGCGAGCAGGGCGTGTGCATTGCGCACCCGTTGTATCGTATCATCGAAGCTCTCGCCTTCCTCCCCAGCTTTGATATGTTTTGCCATGGCTTGGTAGCGGGTTCTTACGCCGACGCGTGATATATCGCGACGTGAAGATATTACGCGCACCGCCAAACACTCAGGCGTGTCGCATCCTTCTCGGACGGCTGCTGCTAAGGTCGAAAGTGTGAGCGGCAGCAATATATCCTGACCTTGGGCCGTCTGGCGAGCGGCGCGGAGCCGTGCGGGAAGACCTGCTAAGAACGCGAAATCGGGCACCAGTCTCAATACAAAATGGCGAGCGTGCTTACATTTGGCGCTGTCCGGGCCGTCGGGATATCGCGCTTCAATCACGCTTAGCGGTGCACCTCTCATCCAATGCTCCAGAAAATCAGCCATTATCGGAAGCGCATGCTGCCCTTTCTCTTTGTCAGAGAGTTTTGCAAAATCACCACCAAATAAATCATGGACGTTTTCCGGCCGGAAAACCTCCAGGACATATGTTGGATGGGCGCTAAGCCACTCGATTAGTGCTGCTATGGCGGAGCTAGTAGATTTATAATTCTCTTCAATATCAAAAATCGCTGCGATCTCGCGCAACTTATCTACAGTCATCCCGCTCAGCCCTGATATCTTATCAAGCCATTCCTCACCGACCGGTACCTGAACCTTATTGCGTGCCGCAAAGGCGGCTTGAATGCGGTCTTCTATCCAGGCGGTGTCATTCCGTTGGCGCGCTTGATACGCCGCAAGCGATTTTCCGACGATATTGCGAAGCGATGTCTCGCTACCATCGATATCGGCGGGTGGCAGTCTGCTCACAAAGTAGGCTGGCATCCCTTCTTCGAAGGTGCCTGCGTGGATGCGGTCCAGCAAAGCGCTCGTAGGATCGTCTATCTCCAAGCATTGATCGCTCTGAGAAAAGATCGATTGGAGCGTCATCCAGTGCGCTCCGATCAAGCCTGCTTCATGGTCGAATTCGACTACCTTGCTCGGCACGACGAGGACGATACCCTGCGAACTTTCGCCCGCGCGGCCAGCTCGACCTGCGGCATTGAGAAGTTCATGCGCTTCCAGCTGTGCCATTTTGTCAACGGCAGGATCAAAGCGGCTATCCCCAGCAATGATCACGAGCTCACTGGGCAAGTTCATACCTTGGGCCAAGGTTGATGTCGCAACAAGAATCTCAATGCCATTAGGTCGTTTGAAAAGAGATTCGTGGAGCATCCTTTCTTCGCGGAGCAATAAAGAGTGGTGCCCTGCAGCGCCTGACGAATAAGTCCCGTCAACCGCAACCGAAATGTAACAATGATCGCTACCGCCCATCTCTTCCGAAGCTATCCGATACAGTTCGGCTTCGCTTTCAGTGAGCGTGACAGTTTTGGCTTCGCGCAATTTAGGTAGTTCGCGAACGGCGGATTCTGCCAATACAACCGATTGCACGAAAACTAGGGTTTTCAGCCCCGCATCTGCAGCAGCAGCGGCGACTAACGCACTGGTATGGTTTCCATTTGGAGTAAGATACCAATTCCGGCCCTTCTTAGTCGTTCCCGTAGAAAGATGGTGTGCATCCGGCAATAACGGCAGAAGAGCATAGTCAGCACGATCTGTAGTCGCCCAGGTCTGCTGTAATCCAAAAAAGCCGAAGGGCTGGGCCACGAGTTCTCGCGCGATTTTTGCGGGTGCATTCTTGTTGTTTGAGTTGGCACGTGCTTCCTTCAGAAACTGATTCAGCTCTTCGATACGCTTCGACTCGTAGACTACGGTGCCCCTTACCTGTCGCGTTGGCTTCCACGGAAGATTGAGCGACAGACACGCGCGGCCCGTGAGCTCGCTAATCCACCCGGCAATCTCAGGAGTGTTTTTCATCATCGCAGAAAGCAGAAGAAAATCGGCTTTCGGCGCCGTCGCCGCGAGATTGAGCACAGCTAACATTGAATCGATGCTACGCCGACTTCTTTCCGGGTCTCTCGGATGAAGCAAATGACATTCATCGAAAACAACAAGTCCTAAATTTTCGAAGGCTTCCGGCTGGGTGGTTAGAAGCATGAGACAACGTTCAGGAGTTGTGACCACGGCTTCAGGTAAGACAACCACCTCATCGAATGCGACGTCGTCATCGACATCGCCCAGAATTTCGAAGTCAAACTGATTAAACGTGGATTGAAGCGCACGCGCCGTTTGATCCACGAGTGCATGCGTAGGAGCGAGGAACACAACCTTCTCGCCGCGAAGAAGAGCTGTTGCTATTTTCAGTTCAGCAAGTGTCGACTTTCCGCCGCCAGTCGGGAAGCTAATTGCTGATGATACTCCCTTGTTAAGATAGCCGCTGGCAACCGCTTCACGATGGTTCCGCCAGAGATAGGGGCGTTTTCTGGCCATCTGGCGAATTATTTTCCACCAGTCATCTTCCGATACCTGATCTGGTGTCGGGATGCGGCTTAGTGCTGAGTCAATGAGGTCTCGGTCTACGGCAAGAAGTAGGTTTGCGAGGTGAAGAGGCCCAGAAAAGACGCTGAAAACGGGAACGTCTCCTTCTAATACGCCATCCAATTGCTGGACGCTGAGTGTTTTCACACGCACAAAGAAAGAAGACGGCGATTCATGACCTCCATCGACATCAGGAAGATCGGTGCGCGAAAGCAGCCGCTCAGCCATATTTCGTACGCCCTTAAGTAGTTCTAAATAAAGGGCAGCGACTGCCTTCTCTTCAGGTGCCAAATTCTCCGGCAAATTTGGCAGTGTCACCCGCCGAACTAAGCGCATACGGCCAAAGCAAAAGTGCTTGAGAGCCGTCAACAGAGCCGCCTCTATCGCGCGCTCTGGTTCAGTGGATATGCCGATGCGCTTAGCACATTCTGCTGCGTCAGCGTGCGCTTCTGCGACCAGGAAGAGCAGGCTAGCGCACACTTCAGGTGATAAACTTTCAGCATTGAGATACGAGGCCGGTCGGTCATCGCGCATAGTGGCAAGCAGGTGGACCTGGTGCGCTGAGGCCGACACAAAAGCTGCAGCCGACCTGTTCTCTCGTTCCGGAAGCAGTGCTACGTATGACTCATGTGCGGCTGCAAGGCGCCGCATCTCAAGAAGCGTCTGGTTGAGGCTCTCCAGTGCTATCATGCCTGGCTGCGCGCGGACCTCAATACGTGCCGCGACAATCTGTGCAAAAGCCTGCGTCAGCCTTTTTGGCAAATCAATCAAGTCGAGCCCAGAAAGCGCAGGGGAGCTTGCGATGATAGCTGCGGTAACGGGATCAAACATTGCCCAGCTCCTTCAGCCTTGTGATGACGCGCGCAGAAAAATCACTCATCCATGGCCGAAGATCATCGAAATGCATGGTCTCGGCGCGACGGCGAAGCTTGTCTCCCGCTGCCATAGAGTCGTAATCGACGAATAGGCGGGCTCGGTCTGCATCCTTTTGGTGAATGCTGCCAGTCGAGATACTTAGACGGTAACGCCTTGCTTCTTGCCAAAAGACTTTATCGATTGCTTCGTCTACATTGAGGCCCGGAAATCGATGCTGCTGTGCTTCCAAAAGACCAGTGGCTTCGTGTGTGAGTTCCGTAACGCGCTCACCCGCTTCAAGTTGAGCAATTCCGGGCCAAACATCCTCTCGTATTGTCTTCCGTGGATCATCAGTGGCTTTATCTTCAAACACCACAATAGCAATGACGGTATTGCCATCTGCCGACACCTCAAGCTGGATTCCATCAAAACCTTTGTGTGCTTTAAATATATGTGGGGGCCTCAAGATGGATCCCGTTTGGAGCTGGTGGCTTGCGGCGATCCAAGAGATTATTTGAAACAACCATCCATCGCGCTGCCAAGGATCACCATTTTTCGATACTTGCATCTTGGATATCGCATCCGCAGCGTGCTCTTTAGAGCCTTTAGGCGCAGGCACATTCAACCCTTCCAGTATCGAAGCAATGTGCCGATATTGTCCCATCGCGACACGCGCCACGCGGTCTGCAAGTACGTCTATGTCATCCACAGTCCAGCGCGAGCCGTGGCACAGCTCTCCATGTGCAATTGGCGTCAAAGTTAGCGTCATGACTGCCCCCCCCTCTACGAACATATCCAATACCGCGATTTTTGACAGAAAAAACAATCAGAAGAAGAGGCCTGCATTGGCATCTGAATCGTATCCACTTGAAAACATTCGTTTAATTTGAAATTCACCCGCAGTAATCAGAGGGCTGAAGAATTTGACAATGTCAGCAATTTCTTGATATTATCCTGACATTGGAGAATCGTCATGAGTGATGGACCTCATCGTAGTCTCAATATGCGACCCCACTGGAAAACAACTGCTCAGTGGGCGGCGAACCTTGCGCATACGGCTGAGGAAGTTAGCAGCGCGTTAGAGCATGCAATCAAGAAAGACATTCTCGAAGCGCCTATCGCTGCCATGCGTGAAATTATGAACAGCGATACGCTTTTTCCAGAATTGCGCATCGAGCAGCTAGAGGCTCTCCGCGCCCGTCATCCCCGCTCTTCGGCTGCAAACAGCCTGATCGACTGCGCTGTGGAAGTAGCGGCGAATGGGGGTACTGGTGAAGCGGGCGCAGTAGCCGCGTTGGCAGCAGCAGTGGAAGATCAGGTGCGAGCACCGCTTCGAGGTATAGACGAACATTACCAACGGGAAGCTGATGCGCGAGCAAGTCGGAACGTCCGGCGCAGACTAGATGAAGCGATGGCGAAGATAGACTGCTTTGGAGTTGCCCGTGAATTGCTCGCACCTCAGCGACCGCCGTCGCGACGCTCTTTGGAGCTACGACGCCAGTCCGGCATTGAGGAAGGGCCGCCGCTACCATGAGCACTCTTGCCTATCATGCGAGGGTGCCGTCCCACGCGATTGATGTTGTTTCCAAAGGGCGAGCGCGAAAAGGGCGGTCTGCTTTCAATCTGGAAGAGAACTTCAAATGTTCAACCGCGGCTCTCGAATCCTATGCGTTCGCGCAATGGGAACCAGTAATCTTCGACGCAATGCTTGTTGCAGCGTCGATCGAGTACGCAGACTACGCTTTCAGTCGGTCAAAACTCGGTTGGCGTCGTGAATTCAAAGTGCGCGTTCCTGTTCTTGAGCCCGGACGCTGGGCAGCACATGATGTCTATGAAACACTGCGAGATGCGGCATCGTTCCTGACTGGTGACAGTTGGGATTTTGAATTCGTGCAACGCGAAGGCGAAACGCCAAGGCCATCGCAGAGTTCTCTCCAGTTTACCATGACCACCGACGCGGTCATGGCATATAGCGATGGCATGGATTCGCGCGCTGTCGCTGGTCTAATGGCGGAAAAGCTCGGCCGAAAAATCGTTCGCGTGAGGGTAGGATCAACGGGTGGCGGACGGCCAGCAGAAGGAGAGCCTTTCACAAGAGTGCCATACAACGTCAAGGCCTCTGGAGAGAGCAGTGGTAGAAGTCGAGGCTTCAAGTTTGCACTTATAAGCGGCATTGCTGCGTATCTTACGGACGCTTCACAGATTATCTTACCGGAAAGCGGTCAAGGCTTGTTTGGACCAGTACTCGTCACTTCGTCCGTGCAAGCCTATCCTGACTATCGCAACCATCCGCTATTCACGATGCGTATGGAGCGTTTTCTCACGGCGCTTATCAAACACCCAGTTCACTTTATCTTCCCGCGTGTCTGGTCCACCAAAGCGGAAACGCTGGAAGCATATGCCGCACTGTCCAACGGCGACGATTGGCGCAACACGCGATCTTGTTGGCAAAGCGCCCGGCATTGCTCCCTAAATGGACATCTTTTGCAGTGTGGGGTCTGCGCAGCGTGTTTGCTTCGCCGAATGAGCATTCATGCGGCTGGTTTGAAGGACGATGAGAGCTCTTATGCTTGTCGGGATCTATCTGCTGCTACGTTTGAAGAGGCCATTCAGCCAGGCTGCCGCATAAGCGGCCGCTCGCTGCGCGAGTATGCGATAGCGGGCACGCAGCATCTCGACCACATGGCCGATCTCACTATGCCGATACACTTTGCTGCTCTACGTCGTCATGCCCTCCTAGTTGCCCCTGCGCTTAGCATGTTGGCTGCCGATGTGGAGCCAGCCCTGATGAGCCTGTTTGATCGGCATGCTGTCCAGTGGAATAGCTTTTTGAAAGATAAAGGAGCGCGTTCCTTCCTCAGACAGTGGACGCGGGCATGAACATGACGGAATCACGCGAACGACTATCAGATTCGGAGATAGGTGAGCGCCTTCGCCTCGCACGTGAAGGACGCAAGGTCACGCAAGCGGAGGCAGCCGACTTAATTGGTGCAGCGCGTACGACGATTGTTGCTATTGAGCAGGGAAAGCGGCGCATCCAAATGGATGAACTGCAAAAGCTTGCGGCTGCATATGGCCTTTCAGCCAACGCCGTTCTTCGCCGAGAGGCGGTTCACCTCGATATGGTTCCGCAATTTCGTAAGCTGCGCGAGAGCGAGGATGATGCCGTTGAACAGGCAACTCGTCTACTTAACGAGCTTGTAAGAGCAGAAGTCGAATTGGAGGATGCGCTCGGCGTAAAGCGAGAGTCTCGGTATCCTCCTGAACGTCCAATCTTGCCGGGTGACCTTTACACCCAAGCTGAGCAGCATGCGCAAGAACTTAGAGACTTCCTTGGCCTAGGCCCTGGCCCGATCATGGACATCGTGTCCATCCTCGACCTTCACTTGGGTATACGTGTTTATGTTCGCCGATTGCCTAGCAAGATCGCTGGTTTGTTCGCTTACAACGATCGCGCAGGTGCCTGCATCCTTCTCAACGCGAGTCATCCGCACGAGCGCCTGACGCAAAGTGGTGCACATGAAACGGCTCACTTTATTTCTACGCGTCGTCAGCCCGAAGTTCTGACTGAAGACGAGCGTTTTGTGTCCAGGGAGGAGCGATACGCCAACATATTTCAGCGCTGTTTTCTAACTCCTGGCCGCGCCGTGCGCCAGCGCTTTGCAGAGATCACCGCTGGGCAGTCACACCTCACCCGTCGTCACGTCATTCTATTGGCCGACGCATTCAGTGTCTCACGCGAAGCGGTCGTGAGGCGTCTTGAAGAGCTTGGTCTCGCGCGCAAGGGAACGTGGGATTGGTTCGTCTCAAACGGCGGAATAAGTGATAAAGATGTTGAACAAGTGCTGGGTGAGGGGCCAGCGCGCCCTTCATATAAGAGCCTAGCGCGAGGACTTGTTCCGCCGCGTTTAGCGCTACTTGCGCGTGAGGCATGGAAAAAAGAACTGTACAGCGAAGGGCAGCTTGCTCGTATGCTTCAGCTCGACTTGCATGGCATTAGAGAGGTTTTAGACGGCGCAGAGCGTGAGGAGAGCGAAGCTGATGAGCTTGTTCGCATTCCCCGCTAGCCCTGACGCCCCGTTTGTGGCCGATGCAAGTGTTGTGATCGGTCTCAACGCCAGCGGTCACGCGCGTAAAATTATTCAACTGACAAAAAGCCGAATCATTGTTCCAGAGAATGCAGCGAACGAACTAGCGATCGGTGCGCGATTTGGACATGACGATGGGTACCAGTTGAATTCGCTTATTGCCGATGGGATTGTCGACGTGGAAGCGCTCAAAGGCGCTGCACTTGCGATCTACGAGACACTGATCGATGGCACTTTAGGAGAAACCCTTGACGATGGCGAGGCAGCGACAATTGCGTTAGCCGTCAGTCAAGGTGGAGTCGCGCTCATTGACGAGCGAAAGGCTAGACGCATCTGCGAAAAACACTTCAACGGAATAACTATTGGCAGCACCGCACAGCTCATACTGGCAGCCTCATGCCTTGGTGAATCGGTGCAGATTGAAGCAATGCTCCATGCCCTCCGCAGAGGGCGATTGCGCGTTCCTCCAGAATTTGTAGAGTCAGTCGTCTCGCTAATTGGTGCCCAAGAGGCTGCGACATGTCAAAGCCTACCACGCGTAGCGCGGCTTCTTGGTTCAAACAGTAAGCCCTAATCGGGCGGCTCTCCCCAGTATTTTAATGGCTTTGCCCTCGCCGTTTGCAAGGACGCGGTTCCCGAGGCTCCGCGCCAACGTCTTGTGCGCCCGCCGCGCTATCCCCTTGCAAACGCTACCCCATTCTCGCCGAAGGGCAGAAGGTTATGACATAACCTTATTAGGAATTTCAGAGAGTGTCTGCAGGGTTCAGGTTAAACGCAGTAACGGCGCGTGGCGTAAAGGTGGAGCACGTGTTTATGCCATACTGAGCTCCGTTAATTTTTAGATGGGACTGTCCATTTCTTTTTAATGTATTTAGAAGCGAATTCGATCTCTGGAAACATCGTCCGAGAGTTAATGTTAATTACATCTAATTCATTGAGAATGTCGGCCTTCTTGTCTCTGTCAATTGATATGACATGAGAAGTAAAACCTTTTGAGCTGTCGGGTGCGGTATAACGCAAGAGTCCTGCTGCAACAAACGCCCCAGATTGAGCTATAACACGACGATTATTTTTTAATGGATAAACAAAAAAATATCTAAACAGATGTCTCGGATCTACGAGATTTAAGAAATACGGTTTTTCCACCCGGACGAATTGCATCAAGCGTAGTATCGCGGCTTTTTTTCGAAAGCGCGTTATTGCTGCTTTGCTCCAATTCCCAACGTCATCGTACGCGTCAATGATAGCTTCCCGCTCAGCGTCTGATAATCTTGCTAGATTACAGATTAGGCTTATAGTGTCACTATCCGCATACTTTACGCGCTTATCGATGAAATCGAATACCTTAACGGCACCGTCTTTGTCGTGATGCTCTTCCTCGTTGCAGGCAAAATAGAGGCCCACCAACGGGTTGAGGGACACATCCAGCAAACGCGTTGGTAGGCCGTAATGCTGTGCCCTTACGAGTTTATCGAACATGGATTTGTCGCTGCTGAACTCCGTCGGAGCCTCCAGCATAAGTTCGCTGAAAATCTGATTTTCCGCCTCGTGGTGGACGCCGCGCATTATCGACGGCATTAGCCTCCAGGCGGCATCAGACTCCCCTCGATAACACCTTTCTCCAGTCGTTAGAGGACTGAGAGAAAATACATGTTCAAGATATGACGTGACACTGGTGGCAACCATGCGACTGCGAGTTTTAGACAATTGATCCTCCAGTTAAAACTATTCCACGGTAGCCATAAATTGCCAACGTTAATATTCGAGGAAATGTATGAGTCGAGCCAAATCATCGACATTTTGAGTTATGGGCCGCCTCGGGGAGGTGGCTTTAAGCCATTCATACTTGTCTTGCTTGTCTCTAATGTCGCGAAGCATGCCCGACAGCTCAGGCCGTTCCCAAAAATTGGGCACATCCACGATGAAAAATCCATGATCACGCGCTTCTAACAGGGCTGACTCACCGCCAGTGGCAGCTCGGATGTCCTCGACCTGAAGGAGCGGTCGCGACTGTTCGCCAAGGCTGTCTCCTGATCCGTTCACCTGGTTCTGATTGACGTTGAAGCCGCGCACCATCACGCTCGTTTTGCCGGAACGATGTTCAATATCCCGCAGAGTCTCGTTGTCTGGAAGCCCGCGATAAAGCGTGTGCGCTACGGCTTTCTTCCAGATGCGCGCCGTCTCACGCCCGTATTTGGCTTCAATCTGCGCAGTTGCGTTTTGAAATACGCCGAGGAAGTTGATGCCGCGCTGGCGGTATAAGGTCAGAATTTCATAAAAGTTCGAAACGTAGAGCTGGCCCCACTCCTCCCCGACGAGCAATGCGCGCAGCGGGCCATCCGCATCTGCGAACCGTTCGACGATAGCCGCCGTCATTGCGCCGACAAAGGTTCGGCTTGTCTCACTTCTGGCAGAGCCAATGATGAAAAGCGCCGTGCGCTCACTCTTCATATCACCAGGGTCGAACGTATTGCGTTCCGTGGCCGCACGGGCTGCGTTGCCCGGCTGAAAAGCGCGCAAGCGCTCGATGATTACGGAGTTGTAGGCATTCCACTGATCCTGGGAGGCAGTCAGGCTCGCCAGTTGCAAGCACATGCCCCAATCATCTTTCATCCGGTGGTCACACGCCCAGAGCAGGAAGTCGTCCCGAATGTCCTCGCGACCGCGGGCGAAAAAATCCCAAAGACCACCTGCTGTGCAGGGCCAGCGAGCTGAGGGATTTAGGGCCGTGATTTTGTTGTAGGTCGCAAAGGCGGTGCGAGCGCCTTGCCCAATCCAGCGGTGGTTTGGGTTGGGATCGACCGGAACGAGGTAGCTTGCGCAGTCATAGGCGACATCGCCAACAATCCCACGCAGCTCTGGACGTGCCGCGACTTCGAGAAGGCGCGTGTTGAAGTTGAAACATTCCGATGGGTAGCCGTAGAGGCCATCCGGATTGATGAAGCGGACGCGGTAGCCCTGCCGCTCCAGGGTTTTCCAGGACACCCAGGCGAGTTCCGCATCCTTGGGGTCGGTGATGATTTTGGTGAGATGGGTGGTGCGCGGGGAGACGAGGTTGACGCCGAGGAACCGCGTGAGTTTGCCTTTTCCCGCCTGCGCATCGATGGCCACGGGCTCAGTGCCGCCATAGACGACAGGGCGACCGTTGAAGAAACCGAGTTCGATCCCGAGCCGAAGAGATTGCTGCGGTATGATGGTCAGCTCATTCATATCAGCCCCGCGTCGGTTAAGGCTTGCTCGTCATCCAGCATGGCATGGCCGAGAGAGCCGCTAGGATTGGCGATCAACATCGCTTGCGTCTGCGCAAGCGCCTGGCGCTCGGCTCGGATGCGGGCCAGGCGCATCTGTTCGGCATCTTCCCACGCGAGCCGCTGCTGTTGGTGGGACTCAAGCATCCAGACGAATTGATACAGCTGGACGACTTTGCCGAAGCTCATCGCCCTTTCTCATCATCCCAGCTTGCAAAACGGAACGGGATTTGCGGACGCTCCTGAGGCGGAGGCGGCGCGAGAGGCTGCACGGGCGGAAAGTCTGTTTGTTCGGTGAGTTCTGAGCCAGCCTGATTAGCCATCAGAATGGCCATGCCGAGAGACCCAAGCGCATACCCAAAGAGAACGACGTAGAAAAGGTAATCCGGGTTGAGGCGAAAATCCGTAAATAGCTCCAGAACGAAACAACACAATGGAAGCAGGAAGGCACCGAGAAGGCCGCGCTTCACGAAGCCCCGCGCCTCATCCGGCATGAGGATTTCTTTCCCCAGCCTGCGCGGCTTGTTCCAGGCAAGCAGGCATAGAACCGTCAAAACCAAAGACGCGATTATAAAGACGACGAAGGCGACAAGCGCCAAGGCGTAGAGCATGGCTCCTACGAACGCGAGCACCATAATCATGCCCTTGTTTTCATCGTTCTGCGAAGACATCGGTCATCTCCTATTTTGAGGTCACTATCGTTCGAGGCGAAGTCCAAGCCCCGCGCCAACCGAGCGCGCGGGCGTCGATGTCCGGTTGCGCGATAGCGAGAGGAAGCGGCCAACATCACTTCGCAGCTCGCGAAGTTGTTCGGCCTGTCCGCTGCGCAGTTCCTTGAATTGAGCCTGGAGGACCGCGCGCTCGGCGCGCTGCCTATCGACAAGTTCCTGGCGTTCTTTGGCCTGGCGTTGCCGAGACTGTTCCGCCTCCGCCTCGTTCTGCGCCCGTGTTTTCTGGTATGCCCCGGTCACCCTCTGCCAGAGGCCGCGAATGCCCTTGGGCAGTCGCGCGGCTCGCTGGCGGTTCTCCTCCTCCCACTCGCGCTGCTGGCGCGTTTTCGCCGCTTCGCGCGCGGCGCGGTGGTTGTGGGTCATCTCCATTTTGTAATGTCCGAGCGTGGCAGACCGTTTGAGGAAGCAGGTCCGCGCTTCCTCAACATGACGGCGAATGGCCGGGGTCATGCGGTCGCCGATGATTTTTTGCGTCGCCTCCACGCCGGAAAGCTGATCGCAATCGCCGAAGCGTTGGCGCACTTCCTTCGTTTTGAGACCGAGCATCTTCGGCAGCGAATAAACTTCGCCCTGGTGGTCCAGAATGACGAAGGCTCGTTTGTCGCCCTTGGCGAGGAAGAACCCCCGCTCTTCCAAAGCGCGTGTGAGCGCCTTGCTATCGTCGGACATTGCCCAGCATTCCTGGACAGCTTGTTTGAGCCAGCGGGGATCATTCCCTTGGCGTTTTGCCTGCTGCCATTCGGCGAGCGTGAAGTTCGTCGGGTCGCGCTTCGCTGAATCGCGGATGCCGTCCGGCATTTTCCAGCCATGTTCGAGGTAAAGCCCGCGCGAAATCTCGGTCAGGCGATTCTTGAAAAACGACATCGGACGCGCGGTCATGGTCTCGGCATCTATCCGGGACCAGACGCAATGGGCGTGGCGACGCCCCTCCTTCTCATGGAAGACGATGGCACGCGGTTGACCCTCAAGCCCGAGCCGCTGTTCGACGGTTTCGATTGCCCGCTCAAAGATCGCGGGCGAAACGCGCTCCTGTTCGGGTGGGCTCAATGATAGCGAGAAGAGATATTGGCTGCATTTGGTGCCACGGCTGACCGCCTCAGCTTCCTGAAACGCGCCTTTGAGGTCATCGGCGCAAAATCCGCGCAACTCGTGAAGCTCAACGTGTTCATTGTCATCGAGCTTCATAAGGTGGGCAGCTAGGTTCTGGCCAAATGCGCGCTGAGAGCCTTTGAGGATCATGGCCGCTCCTCCGGTTGAAGGCCGAGGGCGGTGAGGAGCATCTGACGCAGCGCGCGGATTTCCGCGAGCATAGCAGTCAGCTCTTCTTCAAGTTCTGGCGAGACGGGCAGCGATCCGCTGCGGGCGGCATCGGCCATCTCGGAAAGATTTTGGAACAGTCGGGACTTGCCGAGGACCGCGACAAGACGGGCCAGCGCTTCTCTGTCCTGAACGGCTTGGCCAGCCCGGCGCTTGCGAACCGGGGCCGAGCCCAGAACCTTTTCCTTGATGTAGGCACCAAGCGGAGCGCCCGCAGCCTCCATAGCTAAGCGGGCGCGGTCAGCTTCCGAGAGGCGAATGCTGAAAGGCGCGGGACGCGGAGTTGGGTTTCCAGAAGATGGAAGGTGCTGGGGCATTTTCCGCCGCCCTCACAATGAGGGCGGCGTGGGCCGCGCTAGCGATGTGTCCTTGAGGACATGTTCCCATTCCGCTAGTTCTTCGAATATCCGGTTCGTTTCCTCACCGGATATGCGCACCATCTCCCTGAAGCTTGTCTCTCCCGTTTACAGCCGACCAGGAATGACTGGCCGGCTACCTGTAATCTGCTCAAGCTCTATTCAGCTGCTTCCGGTCTGCTCAGCACGCCGCGGCGGACTTGGTCTTCCTCGATCGATTCGAACAGCGCGCGGAAATTGCCTTCACCGAAGCCATCGTCGCCCTTGCGTTGGATGAACTCGAAGAAGATCGGGCCGATCACGGTCTTGGAGAAGATCTGCAGCAGCACGCGGGTCTCGCCGCCACCGACGACGCCTTCGCCGTCGATCAGGATGCCGCGCTTCTTCAGGCGTTCCAGCGGCTCCTGGTGGCCTTCGACGCGTTTCAGGGACATCTCGTAATAGACATCCGGGGGGCCGGGCATGAATTCCATGCCCGCAGCGGCGATGCTGTCGGTCGCGCTGTAGATGTCATTCGTCGCGATCGCGATATGCTGGATGCCTTCGCCGCGATATTCGCGCAGATATTCTTCGATCTGGCTGTGTTCATCAGCGCTTTCGTTGATGGGAATGCGGATCTTGCCATCGGGCGAGGTGAGGGCGCGCGACGTGAGGCCCGTCTGCTTGCCCTTGATGTCGAAGAAGCGGATCTCGCGGAAATTGAAGGTCTCGGCATAGAACCGGTACCAGGTGTCCATGTTGCCGCGCACGACATTGTGGGTCAGGTGATCGAGATAGAAGAAGCCGAAGCCCTGCGGCTTCGGATCGGTCTCACCCAGCCACTCGTAGTCTGCCGAATAGCAACTTCCATTCTCGCCATACTGATCGATGAAATATAGGAGCGATCCGCCGATACCGACGACAGCGGGCGCATCGATGGACTTGCCGTCGCCGTCGTAGGGCTCGGCGCCCAGGCTGACGGCGCGGGCGAAGGCGTGCTCAGCGTCGACGACGCGCCAGGCCATGGCCGGTGCGCACGGGCCGTGTTCGGCGCAAAATTGCGCGGCATGGGAGTGGGGCTCGGCGTTCAGCAGATAATTGATATCGCCCTGGCGGTAGAGCGTGATCGCCTTGCTACGGTGTCTGGCGACTGCGGTGAAGCCCATCTGGCGGAACAGACCATCGAGAACCTCCGGTTCGGGATGGGCGAACTCGACGAATTCGAACCCGTCCGTGCCGGCCGGGTTGGCTTCAGAGATCGTGGCCTTCGGTGCGTCGTGTGGAAAGGGTCCCATGCGTATCCTCCTCGCTGCAGAACGGCCGCCATTCTACTGCCGGAGGCGTGCAAGCGGCTTGCAATCTCATGCGTGCAAGACGACGATGATGCATCGAAATCGATCAGAGAGCAGCCTCGATGCAAGGAACTCGTATCGACCGCGTCGATGCTGCAATACTCAATGCGCTGCAGCGGGACGCAACGCTGACCAATGCCGACCTGGCGGCCGAGATCCATCTGTCGCCGTCGCAATGCTCGCGACGGCGGGCGGCACTTGAAGCCGGCGGACTGATCAAGGGTTACGGCGCGCTTGTGGACGCGGATGCGCTCGGCTTCGGCATGCGCGCAATCACCCGCGTCAACCTCCGTTCGCACGGCCAGGAGCAGGAGGCTGCCTTTGTCGCGTTTCTCGCACGTCATGAGGAGGTGCGGGCAGCGCACTCCGTGTCCGGCGATGCAGATTATGTGCTCGACATCCGCGTTCCCGATCTCGCCGCGTTTGCGCGCTTCGTCCACGAGAAGCTCCTGCCGCAGCCTCAGGTGACGCAGGTACGGTCGGAGATCGTGTTGAAGACGCTGAAGGATGAGGTGGGCGTGAAAGCGGTTCCGGTTGGTTCATGACGAACCGGCTGGATCTTTTATAATGGGCTATCCGACCAGGCCGAGACGCATGGCCTTGATGACGGCGTGGAGGCGGCTGGAGGCACCCATCTGAGCGGCAGCCTGATCCAGCGTCTGCTCGATTTCGCTGACTGGACGGCCCAGCTGGGCGGCGATCAATGTGGTGTCGCGGCCGTCCGCGAGCAGGCGCAGGCAATCCATCTCGTGCTGGCTGAGCGCGCTGGCGCCCAACTCGTTCATCTTGTTCATGGTCGTCTTTCGAACTCTACGATGAGAGTCTGAGGGCTGCCGACATCCATGCGGGCGGCAAAGCGCTTCGCGGCGGGTCAAGGCGACCGGCGGCGATAAAAGCCTAATATACGAATCTGCTTTGACGCGTTTGACCCGCGGCGCCAATCCGGATGCTGCAATGCACAAAATTCAGTGACGAGAGGGGCTCCGCAGTTCCCGACGGAGTTCGCTCGGCGATCGGCCGAACCAGCGTCTCGTCGACCGGGTGAAGGCGCTTGGCTGGGAAAAGCCGAGTTCGTAGCCGATGTCGGAGATGCTGCGCTCGCTGTCACGCAGAAGGCGACGCGCCCATTCGCAGCGCGTCTGGTCGATGAGGTCGTTGTGGGATGTCCCCGCTTCGGCCAAGCGGCGCTGAAGCGTTCGCTCGCTCATGCCCATGTGGCGGGCCACATGCTCGAGCGTCGGTTCACCGGCGGATAGATTCTGCAGGAGAAAGAGCCGGATGCGCGTCTGGAGGTCGTCGTTCTCGACCTTCAATTCCGCCTGCTTGTTGCATTGTTCTTCCATGAGGCGATGGAGACGCGCGTCGGCCTTCGGGTTCGGCGTCGCCATCAGGCTGGCTGGGAATTCGATGGCATTCATTGCCGCGCCGAAGCGCAGATTGGCCGCCAGCTTGCGGCGATAGAGGCCAAGCGCGGCGGGCGGAGGCCGTTGCAAGATGAAGCGCGCTGCGCGCAGGTTCAGCCCGAGGAGACCGCGGTAGCGTGCCGCAAAGAGCGCAGCAAAATAATCGGTGAACTGGTCGTGGCGCACGATGAGCGCGGGCAGCGACCACTCGAGCCGCGCGATTTCCCCTTTGACGACGATGGCACAGTGCTGCGTTTCCATCAGCAGGCGATGATGACGCACTGCAAAGGAGAGCGACTCGGCGAGCGTCGGCGCACTCAACATGCCGTAGCCATAGATGCCCGTGCTGCCGGGCTCCAGGTGATCGGCCGCTTTCAGTCCAAAGGCGGGATCGCCAGAAATGATCGCGAGCGATTCAAACAGCCGACACAGCCGATCCAGACTGATGCGCGTCGAAAAATCGTTGAAGCTCGATGTGTTGAGCCCCATCGACCGCGCAATGCTGTCGACGTCGATATCACGATCGCGAGCCATTGCGAGCAGCGACGCGCCGAGCGACGCGGCCACTTCAAATCGGTCGGCCAGTTGAGGCGGTTTCGACATCGTTGGCGCACAAGGTTAATACTTTGGCGTCGATGGTATCGCGCCGCCCTGGCCGTGTCGAAGGGTTAAAAGGTCGTACCCGCAACATTTGTTGCTGCAACGCAATACTGCCATTATTTATCTTGCGCGGCAATGCAGAAACCCCCTGAAAAGCGAGGGGCGGCGGGACGACCGCTCAGGAACTTGCTCTCGATGGTTAACCTTCGCGCAAGGACTTCGATCATAGTCTCGCCATCACGACGCAGTGGGTGTGGGGGCGCACAGCCATTCCCCTTAGGCATGATGCCGGTTCGTCGTACCGGACAGAAACCGGTATTTTCCCGACAGAGTTCAGGCATGTAAGTGACGTGGCGTTTCCGGTTTCGACCGGGGCGGATGCGCGCCTGCATGACCGGTTAGGATCACCTTGAGGCAGGATCGGCTCAACGAGCATGGTTTTCGCAGCGACCGGACCGCATTCGTCGCATCGACGATCGGCCAGGGCGAGCGCGAAGCCTTGCGGCTCGTGTCGCCCATCCTCGGGGCTTCTGCAAAAAGCAGCATCGTCTCCTGCCTGGACAGCGCGCAACGAAGCGGCGCGATCGACGGGAACATGCAAGGGCGCCTGAAGCACTCACTGGCCCAGCGTCTGGATGCGATCCTTAATGATCAGGACGATCTTGCACGCGCGGACATCGACCCCGTATTGACGGAGGCCGGCGCGCCTATCGGGCTTGTGCTGGCGGCTTATGGGCAGGCCATCGACGCGGCCATCACCACCATCGTCGAACAGCCCCGTCAGCGGCGCTGGCCGTCTCTCGGCAAACCGGAAAGCGTCGATCTGTCGGCGGTCTCGGCGCTGGTGAAGAGCGTTTTCGCCGACATCGAGGCGATGGTGAGCGAACGCGCTGCGCGCCTGGAAGACACATTCAAGCGCGAAGCCGAAGCGCGTCGGCTCGATACCCGCCAGCGGATCGAAACGGTGCTTCTGCCGCCTCTGCAGGACGCCGCACGGGGCGACACAGGCCGTCGTCTCGAGCCTGCACGACTTCCCGACAGCCTTGTAACCGTTGCCGGCACCATCAACGCGGTGCTCGTCGAACTGGATCAGCACCGGGGCGCACTCGCCGAGGCTACGAAGACGCTGAGGTCGAGCGGCGTGCTTGCCGAGAATGCGCAGGAGCAGGTGCTCGCCCTGACCGGCGAAGCGCGTCTTGTCGTGGAGACGGCTCGCCAGAACAGTGCGCATCTTTCTGCTGCCGTCGGCACGGCAGAGGCGCGGCTTGCTGTCGTGGGAACGTCGATCAGTGACACGCGTGCGAAGGCTAGCGAGGGCGACAGCGCCGCTGCCCACACGATGGCAGCGATGGCCGATATCGAGCGGTCGGCAGAAGAGATCAACCGGCTGATCGGCTCGGTCGATGATATTGCGTTCCAGACGAACCTGCTTGCGTTGAACGCGGGCATCGAGGCGGCACGTGCCGGCGACGCCGGCCGCGGCTTTGCCGTGGTTGCTTCGGAAGTGCGGGCGCTGGCGGAGCGCTCGGCGGATGCGGCCAAGGACATCAAACGCATCGTCGGGCAAACGAAATCGCATGTGGGCCAGGGCTCCGCGCGGGTCAGAGAGACCCGCGACATCCTCAAGGACGTGCTGCTGCGCATGTCTGCCGTCGACGCGGACGCCAAGACTGCAGGCGAGGACCTGATCGCGATCAAATCCGATTGCGGCCTTCTCGGTCAGGGTTTCGGGCACATGGCAGAGACATTCGATGCCATCGATCGCGCCGGCCAGGCGGCAAAGGCATCGATCGCTCACATCATGTCGGTCCCGCTTCATGGTGCGTCTCACGTTGAAGATCGCAGTGATGCGCCCGCGGTGCCGAACTCATACGGGCGGCGCGAACAGGGACGACTGACCGAACCTGTCGCGAACAAGCGACCTTCTCGGGACAACGATGCCTGGGGCTACCTGCGGAGCCTTGGAGCATGACGACGACGGCAACGCGGGAAGGCGGCGGGACGGCCGCACTCTTCAAGGGACAGCACGCATGAATGGAACGATGACGATGATGGACGATGCACAGATCGTCGAACTGCCGACGGTCCTGGACCTCAACGCGGCAGCGCCTCTGCGCGATCGCCTTCTTGCGCGCCGCGGCACGCCATTGGCGCTCGATGCCTCGCGGGTCGAGCGGATCGGCGGACAGTGCCTGCAGGTTCTCTTGGCGGCGCGAAATGCCTGGCAGTGCGACGGCGCCGGCTTTTCGATCGATCGTCCTTCCGACGGTTTCCTCAACGCACTCCGGCAGATGGGTTTTGCCGGTGATCTGACGCCCGCTACGGAGACGACACGATGAAGAAGACGGTGCTGACGGTCGACGATTCCCGCACGATCCGCAACATGCTGCTGATGACGCTGTCGGGGGCCGGCTACGAGACCATCCAGGCAGAGGACGGCGTCGAGGGCCTCGAAGTGCTCGCCCGTTCCAACCCGGACGTGATCGTGACCGACATCAACATGCCTCGGCTCGATGGCTTCGGATTCATCGAAGGCGTGCGGCGGGACGAGCGCACCCGCGCCATTCCGATCCTCGTGCTGACGACGGAAAGCGACCAGGAAAAGAAGAACCGCGCACGCCAGGCCGGTGCCACCGGCTGGATCGTGAAGCCCTTCGATCCTGCGAAACTCATCGACGCCATCGAGCGCGTGACGGCCTGACGGGATCGACATCATGGATATGAACGAAATCAGAGAGATTTTCTTCCAGGAGTGCGAGGAGCAACTCGCCGAACTGGAAACGGGTCTTCTCGCGCTGAATGACGGCGATACCGATCCGGAAACCGTCAATGCCGTGTTCCGGGCGGTGCACTCGATCAAGGGCGGCGCCGGTGCGTTCGCGCTCGACGATCTCGTGGCCTTCGCCCATGTGTTCGAAACGACCCTGGACAAGGTGCGCTCTGGACAGCTTGAGCCGACACATGACGTCTTGAAGGTGATGCTGAAGTCGGCGGACGTCTTGGCAGACCTCACCAACGCCGCCCGCCACGGCGACCAGATCGACCAGGATCGCAGCGCATCGCTCGTTGCCGACCTGGAGGCGCTGGCACGCGGCGAAGGCGTATCGAGCGGCGAGAAGCCGGCCGAAGCCGAGCCTGAGTTCACGCCGGTGCCGGTGATGCTGGACGAACCGCAAAGTGCCGACTTCGCGCCTGTGCCGTTCTCCTTCGATGATTTCGATGACGAAGACACCGCCGCAGCCTCGGGCTTTGTCGTGACCTTCCGGCCGCGGGCCGAGCTCTACGGCAAGGGCAACGACGCCTATCTGCTCTTGCGCGATGTCGCCAAGCTCGGTGCGGCAAAGATCGCGTGCGACAGCAGCGATCTTCCGGATCTCGCGCAGATGGACCCGGAGGGTGCCTATCTCTCCTGGACGATCGAAGTGACCGGTCTGGCCGACGAAGCACCGATTCAGCGGGTCTTCGAATTCGCCGAATGGGATTGCGACCTGACGATTGTGCCTTCGGGAGACGTTTCCGCGGTTCAGCCGGCCGAAGAGATCGTGCTGATGGCTCCGATAGAGACGCCTGCGCCGGTCAAGGCGCCGACTCCGGTGATCACGCCTGCGAAACCAGCTGCCTCGGTCGAAGACAGCGGCATGGTTCCCGTGCCCTTCGATCTGTCCGCATTCGACAATCTAACGGTGGCCGATACGATCGCCCCGCAGCCGGTTGCTGCGCCCGTAGCTGCCACGACTGCGGCATCTGCTCCGGTCGCCCCCGTCATCTCCATCGCGGAAGCGGCGGCCAAGCGCGGCGTCGATCCCGATGCGGCCGACCGCCGCCAGGGTGGGGATCGTCGTGCAGCGGAAACGGTCGCTCCGACCATCCGCGTCGATCTCGACCGCGTCGACCGGCTGATCAACCTCGTCGGCGAGCTGGTCATCAATCAGGCAATGCTGGCGCAGAGCGTCAATGAGAGCGCCGCAGGCACGTCGGCCATCAATATGGGCCTTGAGGAACTGCAGCAACTGACCCGGGAGATCCAGGACAGCGTGATGGCGATCCGCGCCCAGCCGGTGAAGCCCGTGTTCCAGCGCATGTCGCGGATCGTGCGCGAAATCGCCGACATGACCGGTAAGAGCGTGCGTCTGGTGACGGAAGGCGAGAACACCGAGGTCGACAAGACCGTCATCGACAAGCTCGCCGAGCCGCTGACGCACATGATCCGCAATGCGGTCGATCACGGGCTCGAGACACCGGAGAAGCGGCTCGCCGCAGGCAAACCGGAAGAAGGGACGCTGCGACTTGCCGCCAAGCACCGGTCCGGCCGCATCGTGATCGAGATCGCCGATGACGGCGCCGGCATCAATCGCGAGCGCGTCCGCAAAAAGGCGATCGAGAACGGCCTGATCAGTGCCGATGCGAACCTGTCGGACGAGGAGATCGACAATCTGATCTTCCATGCAGGCTTCTCGACCGCCGACAAGATCTCCGACATTTCCGGCCGCGGAGTCGGCATGGATGTGGTCAAGCGCTCGATTCAGCAGTTGGGTGGTCGCATCTCCATCGTCTCCAAGCCCGGCGAAGGCTCGGTCTTCACCATGAGCCTGCCGCTGACGCTTGCGGTGCTCGATGGCATGGTCGTCTCGGTCGCCAACCAGACGCTGGTCGTGCCACTGACGGCGATCGTGGAAACGCTGCAGCCGGAAGCCTCGAAGATCCACCGCTTCGGCGCGGAACAGCGCCTGATCTCGATCCGCGACACCTTCTGTCCTCTGGTCGATGTCGGGCGGGTGCTGTCCTTCCGCCGCGAGCAGGCCGATCCGGTCCACGGCGTTGCCGTGCTCGTCGAAACGGAAGGCGGCGGCCAGCGCGCTCTGATGGTCGATGCCATCCAGGGCCAGCGCCAGGTCGTCATCAAGAGCCTCGAAGCCAATTACGATCATGTGCCGGGCATTGCCGCGGCCACCATTCTCGGTGATGGGCGTGTTGCCCTCATTCTCGACGTCGATGCCGTCGTCGCGGGTTCTCGCGGCGACCAGGCGCGGCCCGAACTTTCCCTCGCAGCAGTAGGATAGGACCATGAACGAGCTTGCCAGGACACAGGCCGACGGCGTTCGCGAACTCATCGCTTTCCGTATCGGCGATCAGGAATTCTGCGTCGACATCATGTCGGTGCGGGAAATCCGGGGCTGGACCCCCGCAACCGCCTTGCCGCACTCCCCGGGCTTCGTGCTCGGCGTCATCAACCTGCGCGGCGCGGTGCTTCCCATCATCGATCTGTCGAGCCGTCTCGGCATGAAGGCAGCCGATCCGACTGCGCGGCACGTCATCATCGTGGCCCAGGTGCACAAGAAGGTCGTCGGGCTTCTGGTCGATGCCGTCTCCGACATCTTGTCGGTCACAAGCCAGAACATCCAGCCGACGCCGGAAGTCTCTTCCGAGCTCGACAAGTCGTTCGCCCGCGGCGTGCTGGCGATCGAGGGTCGGATGATCTGTCTCATCGAACTCGAAGCCCTCTTCAAGTCGAGCGAAAGCGAAGCTGCATGACACGCCCACTGGCGCGCGACGGCGGAGGCCTGCCCGGCGAAGAGCTGTTGGTCAGCGGCGAATTTCCGCTGACCCGTCGTGATCTCAACGAGATCGCGGCGATGATCTACGCTGACGCAGGCATCCATCTCAACGAGACCAAGGCCTCGCTCGTCTATTCGCGGCTTTCCAAGCGCATTCGCCAACTGCGCCTGTCGAGCTTCCGTGACTATTGCGAACTCGTCTCTTCACCGGAAGGCGCGGACGAGCGGCGTGAGATGCTGTCGTTTCTGACGACGAACTTCACGCGCTTCTTTCGCGAAAACCACCATTTCGACCATCTGCGCGACACGGTGCTGCCGCCGCTCCTGAAACAGGCGAAAGCCGGGGGACGGGTGCGGATCTGGTCGGCCGGCTGCTCGGACGGCCAGGAGCCCTATTCGATCGGTTTGACCGTCCTGTCGCTGATGCCGGAGATCGCTTCCTACGACTTCCGAATTCTCGCGAGCGACATCGATCCGAAGATCATCGCCAAGGCGAAAGCCGGGCGTTATGACGACCATGCGGTCGAGACGGTGCCATCCGCGCTGCGTTCGCGCTTCATCCACGAGGCGAAAGGCGAGGCCGGTGCCCGTTGGGAAGTCTCCTCGCAGGTCAAGCAACTGATCGCGTTTCGTGAGCTCAATCTTCTGCGTGAATGGCCCTTCAAAGGGACCTTCCAGGTGATCTTCTGCCGCAACGTCGTGATCTATTTCGACGAGCAGACACAGGCGCGCGTCTGGAGCCGCTATTACCAAACGCTGGAGGAGGGCGGTCATCTTTACATCGGCCATTCCGAGCGGGTGTCCGGCCCAGCGAAAGACGGTTTCGACAACGTCGCCATCACCACTTACCGCAAGAACTCGGGAAGGCCGGCAGGCAGGAGCGGCACGTTATGAACTCTCCCATCAGGGTGATCGTCGTCGATGACTCCGCCACGATGCGGATGATGATTTCGGCCGTGCTCAATGCCGATCCGGATATCGAGGTCGTTGGCCAGGCGTCGAACGCCATGGAAGCGAGAAGCGCCATCAAGGCTCTCGATCCTGACGTGGTGACGCTGGATATCGAAATGCCCAGCATGAGCGGGCTCGAGTTCCTCGAAAAGATCATGCAACTGCGACCGATGCCGGTGATCATGGTCTCGACCCTGACGCAGCGAGGGGCCGAAGCGACGCTGGCGGCGCTTGAGATCGGCGCTTTCGACTGCATCGGAAAACCTGTTCCGGGCGAAGGCAAGCCGTTTGCAGGACTGACGACACTGGTCAAGGAAGCGGCCGCATCGCGGCTGAAGCGGAGCTATCAGCGGCCTTCGGAAAAGGCTGCGCCGGCGCCTGTCACCTCGGACTACCGCCCGCGCAACCGCATCATCGCGATCGGTGCGTCGACCGGTGGTGTTGAGGCGCTGATCCAGGTTCTCTCGCGGTTTCCAGCCAACTGCCCGCCGACGGTCATCACACAGCATATGCCGGCAACCTTCACGCGCAGCTTCGCGGAACGCCTGGATCGCCTGTGCGCGCCGAAAGTGGCCGAGGCGATCGATGGCGAGCCCCTGTCCTTCGGCCGCGTTTATCTGGCGCCAGGCGGCGAGCGTCATCTGGAAATCACCAACGGATCGGGACCGCGGTGCCGGCTGGTGGAAAGTGGAACGGTGAACGGCCACCGGCCGTCTGTCGACGTCCTGTTCCGCTCGGTTGCCGCCACGGCGGGCAAGAACGCCGTCGGCGCGATCCTGACCGGCATGGGCCGGGACGGCGCCCAGGGTCTGCTCGCCATGCGCCAGGCGGGTGCTGCAACGTTCGGTCAGGACGAGCGCAGCGCGGTTGTCTATGGAATGCCTCGCGTTGCGCAGGAGATAGGAGCTGTGGCGATGCAGCTGCCCCTCGATGCCATCGGAGATGAAATTATTGCCGCAACGGCGGCCAAGAAGATCGGGGTTGTGTGATGTCGCTTGCGCAAAAAATCAAAGTACTCATCGTTGACGACCAGGTGACCAGCCGCCTGCTGCTCGGCGAAGCGCTCCAGTCATTGGGCTTTTCGCAAATCACCGTGGCAGGCGATGGTCAGCAAGGTCTCGCGATCATGCAGCAGCAGCCGCATCATCTGGTCATCTCGGATTTCAACATGCCGAAGATGGATGGGCTCGGTCTTTTGCAGGCGATCCGCTCCAATGCACAGACGAAGCGGGCAGCGTTCATCATGCTGACGGCCCAGGGCGACCGCGCCCTGGTGCAGAAGGCTGCGCAGCTCGGTGCGAACAACGTGCTGTCCAAGCCTTTCACGGTGGAAAAGATGCAAGCCGCGATCGAGGCCGTCTTCGGTGCGCTGAAATGACAGCCGGTGCGGTCCGGCGCGTTCATGTCATTCAGGGAGAGTATCACGTCAGCGACGATCCGAACGTCGTTCTGACCACGATCCTCGGCTCCTGCGTCGCCGCGTGCCTGCGGGATTCGGCCGCCGGAATCGGTGGGATGAACCACTTCCTGCTGCCCGGCGGACCGGGGTCCTCCGGCAACGCCGCGACCCGATACGGCGTGCATCTGATGGAACTGCTGATCAACGAGCTCTTGAAGAACGGCGCGCGCCGCGATCGGCTGCAGGCGAAGATCTTCGGCGGAGCGCAGACCATCGCGCAGTTTTCCAATGTCGGCAGGCAGAACGCGGAGTTTGCGACGCGGTTTCTGACCGACGAGCGCATTCCGATCATCAACGCCTCGACCGGGGGCGATCTCGGCCGCAAAGTCGAGTTCTGGCCGGTGAGCGGACGTGCCAGACAGCATGCGCTCGACAACACTCAGACGCAGCGCGCCGTTGAAATGGAGCGTCCTCGTCCCGTGGCGCCGGCTCCCGCGGATGGCGGCGTGGAATTCTTTTGATTGACGGCGTCGACCACGCCGAAGTGCCTTTTCTGGAGCATGACATAATGGCCGAGCACGCACGACGCCGACTGGAGCAGGACGAGGCCGGTCAACCACTGAGCCATCTTCTGGGCCGCCTGGCCAACGAAATGATCGATCTTGCCGGCGCGGTGGAGGCGATCGAGCATGATCTGAGCGCCGGAGAGGCAGACCATGGCGACGACGCGCGCGTCATGCGGCTGCAAACGCTGGATCTCACGATCCAGCGCCTGCGTGGCCTCGGCCATTTCCTCGACGCGCTTTCGGTCAATGTTCCTCACGGCGTTGCGATCGACCTTCAGGACGCGCTTCGCATAATGACCTTGTCCGACGTGAAGAGCCGCCTGTCCGGCGAGGCGGACGGTCGCCGCGATGCGGTGAAGGAGAGCGGCGACATCGAGCTTTTCTAAGCCGCTGACGCCCGCTTGCAGCTGTGCCCGGCTGCGTTCAGGGCGCAACATCTTCGCGCAAGTTTCACTGCCTATTGTCGGCCCTGACAGGATCGCATGGCGTGTCACGCCGTGACGCGTCGAATTTTGCAGTTGAACGGGCACAGAATGAATCTGTTGAGCCAACTGGCACCACTTTCCAAGCGGTTCATGGCCCTCGGCCAGATGCGCATCATGGCCATGCTCGGCGGGACCGCGCTCGCCATTGCGATGATCGTGGCGGCGGGCCTCTATCTGAACAAACCGACGATGGAGACGGTCTATGTCGGCCTCGAGCCGGAGGACCTGAGCCGCGTTTCGATGGCACTTTCCGAAGCAAATATGGATTTTGCCGTCGGCACTGATGGTTCGACCCTGCTCGTGCCGGTTGGTCAAGTGGGTTCCGTGCGGGCGTTTCTTGCCGAGCGCGGCCTGCCCGACAGCGCCAATGGCGGCTATGAGCTCTTCGACAATGTCGGTTCGCTCGGCCTGACCTCGTTCATGCAGGAAGTGACCCGCGTTCGCGCGCTCGAAGGTGAGATCGCGCGGACCATCCAGTCGATCAGCGGCATCTCCGCCGCGCGCGTCCACATCGTCATGCCCGATCGCGGCAACTTCCGGCGTGGCGAACAGGAGCCGTCAGCATCCGTCATGATCCGCACGTCCGGCACGAACGGACAGCGGGCCGCGGAATCGGTGCGTCATCTCGTGGCAGCGTCCGTCCCGGGCCTCGGCATCGACAATGTGACGGTGCTCGATTCCACCGGCCAGCTGCTCGCTTCTGGCGACGATATGACCAACAGCGCGCTCAATCGCTCGATGAGCCTTGTGCAGCTGGTGGAGCGCGAGATCGAGACGAGCATCGAGAAGGCGCTCGCGCCGTTTCTCGGCGTCGACAATTTCCGTGCCAGCGTTCGTGCCAACCTGAACACCGACAGCCAGCAGATCCGCGAGACCACCTTCGATCCTGAGTCACGCGTCGAGCGTTCGGTTCGGGTGACCCGCGAGGAAGAGCGCTCGAACCGTGCCGAGGGCGACACGCCTGCGACGGTCGAACAGAACCTGCCGCAGGCTGCACCGGAAGGTGCCGGTGGTGGCCCAACGTCGAACGAGTCGCTCGATCGGCGCGAAGAACAGACCAATTTCGAGATCAATTCGAAGACGATCGAGACGGTCAAGAACAGCTACACGATCGAGCAGCTGTCGATTGCCGTCGTCGTCAATCGCGGCCGCATCGCAGCGATGATCGGCGAGAACGCCACCCAGGAGCAGATCGACGCCTATCTCGCAGACATGGAAAACATCGTGCGCTCGGCCGCTGGCTTCAGCCAGGACAGGGGCGACGTCGTGTCCTTGAACGCCATGGCATTTCTCGAGAACCAGCTTCTCGAAGAAGCCGCGGCCGAAGGCTCCATCTTGGAGAACCTTTCGCGCCATGCCGGCAGCATGATCAATGCACTTGCCTTCATCGTGGTCGCACTCCTGGTCGTGTGGTTCGGGCTTCGCCCGTTGGCCAAGTCTGTCGGCACGGCCGTGGCTCCCGCTCAGGAAGCCGATGCAGCGCTTGGCGACTTCAGCCCGGCGATGGGAACAGGCGCCATGCCGATGGAAGGGTTCGGCGCGGACTTTGGCTTCGATCCGGAAACGGACCTTCTCGGCAGCGAGGAGAGCAGCGGCTACAATCGCCGGATGAAGGAAGGACCGGAGAAGCGTCTTGCTCGCATGGTCGAACTGAACGAAGAGCGGGCAGCCAAGATCCTACGGAAATGGGCGATCGAGAAGGCTGCCTGATCGGGACTGCCTTTAGAAATGGCCGTAGGTGCCGCGCGAGAAGAGAAACACCCCGTAGAGCTCCTCGCCGTCGAACTGGTCCTCGAGCGACCGGTAAGCGCCGAAACAATGCACGATGCGGTGGTCGTCCGACGGCTGCTTGATGGTGGCGGAAAAATTGAACGGCCGGCTTTCAAACGCCGCATGTTCAAAAAGCTTGATGATCTTGTCGTGGATGCTGTCGTCGTAGCAGCGCACGAGTTCTAGCAGGCCGAAAGCCGTTCGGTCTTCCGGGAGGCCATGCAGGGTGCGCGCCCGATGTCCGATCTTCAGCATCGCATTGGCGAGATTGGCCGACCAATGATCGACGATGCAAAACTCCGAAAGAAGATTGATCGTCGCCTGATCGAGAAAATCGGTCGGAGCTTGCATCTTGTTATTCACGCTACAGGTACTCGCCATTCGGAATATGTCGACCCTCCGCCCCGGGTCGACATGAACGCCCTTGGCGATAGTCCATTCTGGTAAACGACAATACAAGTAACCTTAGCGATTAATCGCAATAGATGTCGTTTAAGCCGGTCACGGACCAGTCTTAATGCTGCCAAATGTTGCGCAACCGCCACGCGAATCACTTCACATCGGTAGCCTGCCGTAAATGGCCAGGATTGGCAGTGGACACTCGTGGGAGCCCTGCGTAACGTTTTGTTAAGGGACGAATCACCGATCTGGCTACGTAACGTTTCGCGTTCTTGCGTATCTTCGACACCGTTTGGCGAAGGAGCCAAGAGTGATGTTTTTTTCGGGCGCTGGGCGGGCGTCCTCACTTTTGTCGTGTGCGGATGAGGCATCCGCGGGCGGTCGGCAATCATGATCGACCGCAGCGTTCTTATCGCGAAGCTGGCGCACTGTGCCGAGCGCGGCGATCTGCCGGCCGGCTTCGAACTCATGAGCAGCTTCGTCGGCGCCGAGCATTACATGCTCGCCCGTCAGGACATGCTCAACGAAGATGGCTTCGACCACATCGTCTCGTCCAACTGGCCGTTCGACCTCGTTCGCACGCTCGGGCAGCATGTGATCAAGCAGCAATCCAAGCGCAACGAACTCGAGCGCTGCATGGCGATCATGGAGCCAGCATTTGTCCGCGCGCCAACGACGTTGAGAATGCCCGAGCATCTTAGTCGCATCTATTGCGCCTTCCCGTTCTGCACGGGCCAGGCGCGGCTCTCGGTCATCTTTCTGTTTCGCAGCGATATCGTCGTTGCGCGCGAACGGGTTCACGATGTTGCCTTGCTCAGCGCGTATTTCGCGGCGCGGTTCGACGAAGCCACCTACGTCCCGTCCAGCGTGCTCGACCTTACCGAGCGCGAGATCGAGTGCCTGAACTGGATCGCCGAAGGCAAGACCAGCGACGAGATCTCGATGATCATCGGCATCTCGCGGAACACAGTGAACAACTACATCACGAGCATCATGCGCAAGACGGCGACGAAGACTCGATCGGAAGCGATCGCTTACGCTGTCAGACACAGCTTGATCTAAGGAGGTCACCGCGTTGAACATTCAAATCGGTCACACCAAAACTGCCGGGCAACCGACGTTTCAGGTCAAGGACAAAGAGTGCTCGATGGTTGCGATCGACGAGCAACTGCGCGAGATGGCCGAAGCACTTGGCGCCGAAAGCCGCTTTCTTCTGAGGCTTGCTCCAAACGCCGCGCGCGCTGCGACGCACTGCGTGCTGAGCCGGTGCGCCGGCAAGGGCAGCGGCGACATCGCAAGCGGCTTCAACGCGCGCTTCTCGCGGGCAGTGATCGGTCATATGGAGCGTTCGCTGGCTCCGCTGATCCACGGTTTCACCAGCTCGCCAGATCTGAACGGCTGTGGCTCGCAGATGGGCGCGGCCGGGTGCCTGCCGGTCACGGCCGAAGGGCTCGACATCATCGCGTTTCCGGTCAAGCTTGGTGGTCTCGGCAATGGCTTGACGCTGTTCGCGGGTGAGAACCTTTTCTGTGACGCGGAAATGCTGCTCAACCTTCATCGCCGCAGTTTCAAGGTGATGAAGCTTCTCCTGATGCTCGACATTCGCGAAGCAGCACCACGCCAGAAGCTCAATGAGCGGGAGCTGGAATGCCTGCAACTGGCCGGTGACGGCTTGAAGTCGGAAGCCATAGCCGACCGCCTGGAACTGTCAGTCCACACGGTAAACGCCTATCTCGGCACGGCGACCGCAAAGCTTGATTCCGTTAATCGGATCCAGGCGATCGCCAAGGCAATCCGTCTTGGATATCTCGCCTGAGACCACCTGAAGCTACACAAGGCAGACTTCAGCGCGCTATTGCGCTGCCCCGTCAGTGCGGGAGATGGAGTGCGCCGATTGATTTGCGGAAGCGCGACTTGAGCAGGCTTTCCGACAGGAGAAGTGTGTTCACTTCAGGATCCTCGGACGGATCGTCGAAGGCGATGTGGCTGATCTCGACGCTGCCCTGCGCATCCTCGAGCGTGAGGCGGGTATAAATCGTTACCCCTTCCGGTCGCAACTCCAGGTCGAGCACGACGCGCGGCCGCGTCGACCAGTCCAGCCAGTAATCGCCACCGATACCGAGCGACACGGTGCCCGGCAGGAAATAGAGCTCTGCTGCCGAGGCGACGAGGTCGGCGAGGTCGCCGTAGCACTCGAATTTCAGCATCGAGATCAGATCGCCGGCGTCGATGAGACGCAATTCGCTGGCCACCGGGCGGAGTGCCTCGGCAACGATCATTTCGCGTTCGGCGGTGCAGCTTGTCTTCATCATGGCGGTCAACTGGCCTTGACTGGTTGCGACTGTGCGGGCTTTGCGTAGACCTGATGAATCAGCTCAGCGACGGCCCGGTAAAATTCCGTGGGTATGACACTATCCACGGAGACTTGCGCAAAGATGGAGCGGGCGAGTGGTGGCTCCTCGAAAATCGGGATGCCATGCTCTTGAGCAATCTCACGAATTTTCAACGCGATGAGATCCTGGCCCTTGGCGACGACAAGAGGTGCGCCGCCTTCTTCGCGGACATAGCGAAGCGCCACGGCGTAGTGCGTCGGGTTGGTGATGACGAGCGTCGCGCGGGGGACGGCAGCGATCATGCGCCGGCGTGCGCGGTCACGGGCAAGCGAGCGCTGACGTGACTTGACGATCGGGTCGCCTTCGGACTGCTTGTATTCGTCCTTCACTTCCTGGCGCGTCATGCGCAGGTCGTTGTGCCAGTCGAAGCGCGTCCACAAGACGTCGACGGCCGCGATTGCTGCCGTGGCGATCAAAACGACGATGATGACCTTGCCGACCATGGCTCTCATCATGTCGAGGATCGTTGCGGGATCGGAGAACATGGCAGCCAGGACGCCGAAATAATCGTCGCTGAGGACGACACCGATGATCGACGAGACGACCAGAATCTTGAACAGCGACTTGGCGAATTCCACCATGCCCTTGACGCTGTAGATCCGCTTGATCCCCTTCATCAGGGAGATGCGTTCCATCTTCGGCTGGACGCGGTTCAGGACCGGACGTGGCATGTTCTGGAACACGGACGCCGCGATGCCGAAGGTGATCATCAAGACGAAGGCGGGCAGCAGCACCGCGCCGGATTCCATGAAGAGGTGTTGGAACAGGAAGACGGCGTCCTGACCAGTCGCAAGCGAAAGCTCTTCGGGCTTTTCGAACACGTCGACAAGCGAGCTGGTCAGACGCGCAGCGCCGGCCGGCAGGAAGAAAACAAAGAAAATGAGGATTGCAAGGGCGGAACCGAAGAGCGGCAATTCGCGGGAGAAGGGCACATTGCCCTTGTCCATCGCATCGCGCAATTTCTTCTCTGACGGCTCTTCTGTTTTGCTGTCTTTATCCTGATCCTCAGCCATCATGGCTCCATCGTAGGAACGTCAGGAAGACATTGCGTCCCGGCAGTACCGCATCATGCGGCCTGTGGCGTATCCCTGCGTTCCTTTAGGACGATTCGGCCAGCCGCAGCCAGACGGATCGCTTCCTGTGCGATCGAGCGGCGAGCGACTTCCGTATCGCGCGGCGATCCCCCGCCACCGGCAAGATCCGCCTCGATCATGCGGCGCTGGCGTGCACCCAGTGAGCCGAGGACCGTTTCGCGAAGTTCCGGCCGCGTGTCGCGGAGAGCCGAAGTGATGAGATCGTTGGAAATGTCGTCGAACAGCATGACGCGGCTCTTGGCGGGCATTTCCAGGATATCTTCGAACAGGAAGATCTTTGGGCGAACCCGCTCGACGGCTTTGGTGCTGATCGAGCCCAGAGCGCCGAGAAGCGCGTCGACCTGCGGTTTCTCCAGTTCGTTCATGATGTCGGCGACCTTGTTGGTGCCGGTGGAATTGCGATCCGCTTCGAGCGCCTCGACGAGGTCGACGACCCGCTTGTGAATGATGTCGGCGATCTTCGGGTTCACCTCCTTCATGTTCACGGTGCGGTGCATGATGTCGGCGCGCTTCTCGTCCGGCAGCTGCAGGAGCGTCTTGGCGGCAAAGGCGGAGGGAAGTTGCGTGACGATATAGGCCACGGTCTGCGGATGTTCGCGCGACAGGAAGTTGCCGATGACGACCGGATCGGCGTCCTGAAGGCGGTCCCAGATCGATGTCTCGAGCGCCTGGAAGAACGTGCGCCGGCCGAGCAGACCGTCCACTTCGTCCGGCGGCAGACCTTCTTCCAGAATGTCTTCCATGGCACGGGCATTATCCATCAAGCCGGTGCCCTCGGTGAAGAGGTCCTCGAACTCGCTGACCAGCACTTCCAGCTCGTCGGCCGGGATCGTGCGCAGCGTCTGCGCATTGGCGATGATCAGCTGAAGCTCTGACGAGGCAAAATATTTCAGGAGCTTGCCGGCAACCGGCTTGCCCATAGCGATCAGGATTGCGGCTGCTTTCTGCGCCTTGGTCAGTGCGGGCGCGGGTTCGGCCTGAGCATATTCGGTGAACGCGTTCATCGCGCTTCCCTTCTCGCTTGATGTCGGTTTACTTCGATTTCTCGGTCATGACTTCGATCAGGCGAATGCCGAAACGGTTGTCATCACCGTCCAGCACCGTGATCTCGCCTCGGCCGAAATGGCGGCCATTCACCAGGATGTCGACCGGCTCGCCGATCTGGCGATCCAGCGCGATGAGCGAGCCTTCGGAAAGGTTCATCAGGCTCGCCACCGGCAGGCGGCTGGTGCCGAGAACGATCTGCATGTCGATCGGGATGTCCATGACCAGATCGTAATTGCCGGTCTCGGCCACGTTGTTGATCGCAGAGCCCGATTTCGCACGGTGGCTGTCGCTCGTCCGGCGCGCGGGCTTTTCCGGCTCCGGTGCGAAGAGAGCTGCGGTCGGCTCATCGTCGAACAGAGGCGTCTCAGCACCAAACATTCCGTCGAGACTTGCGCCGGCAGGGCTCGCGTCGAAGGGGCTAGGCCCGTCGTCGAAGTCGCTGCCGAAATCGGCCGGGAAGGCCTTGCTCGGTCCTGTTGCGGCATTCGTCATTTCGCTGACACTCTCCAAATCCTCAGCCGACGTCACGCCGTCGGTATCCTTGCGCAGCACGCCGCGCAGACCATCAATGGCCCGGTTCAATTCCTCATCGGAGCCATCGCCGCGCTCGATTTCGCGGTTCAATTCCGGCTGACCAGCCATTCCCATGTCTCCATCGACATATGCTGCCGCATCATGCGGTCAGTTCCTTCATGAAATCTTCTTCGCTGCCGTGGCGCTCCTGGAGGCGCACCATGTAGCGTTCGCCGGACTTGCCGAGTTCGCACCAGAACAGGTCCTTGCCATTGGCACGCAGAAGGACGCGGGTGTCCTTCGTATCGGCAAACGGGATGACCGAGCCCGGCTGGAGCCTGGCGACGGTGCCGAGCGAAAGTGGCACCAGACGAATGCGGGCCTCCAGCCCGACATTGGACTTCTGAACCTTCTCGCTCAGCTGCTCCGTCCAGTGTTTCGGCCGGGTGTCGATCTTTGCGGTGGCAGGCTCGGCGATCTTCGTCTTGAGAACGACCGCCTGAGGCACCATGGCGCGCAGCTTGAAGCTGGCTTTCCCGATCGTGACGCCCAGAACGAGGACCGCCGCGAAATCAGCGGACGACGCATCGCCTTCGCGCTTCAGCGGGCCCTGAAACGGATTGGAGCAGATCGCCCGATCGCAGTTCGGGTAAACCGCCTTGCGCAGGGTCTCGGCAAAGGTTTCGAAGAGCAGCTTGGCGACGTCCTGTTCGATCTCCGACAGAGGACGCGATGCGGGCACGCCGTCGCTCTCTCCGCCGAGCAGCCGCTCGGTCATGGCGATGACGAATGCTGAATCGACGGCAAGCAGCAGGTCCAGCGACCACCCTTCGATCATTGTCTCGCACAGAACATCCTGCGCACCGAATGTCGCAGCCATGTCGGCCCGCACACCTTGCGGTGCGGTTTCGGGAGCGACTGACACCGCGACGCTGGTCGCCTGCAGCAGGGCTTCCGCCAGGCGATCGGCGGTTGCCTTGCCGATGGCCGCCATCTGCGCCTCGATGACCGATGCCTCGCCGAGGCGCCCGGTCATGCGGGCCAGAAGCGCGGTATCCATGGGTTTGGTGACGGCCATGCCCATTGTCTCAGGCTGCCTTTGCGTCGCCGCCGGGGTTCATCATTTCTTGCTCGACGGCATCGATCGAAGGACGCTCGTAGGCAGAGATCGTCTTGCGGCCGTGCTCGAGCGCCACCTGCGGAACCGAGCCGTTCATGTAGGCGAGCAGGGTCTGCTTGACGATGACGTAGAGGCGGTTCTGCTTTTCACGGACGATCTTGATGTTGGTCGCGATCGGGCCCAACACGTTGTAGGACAGGAAGATGCCGAGGAAGGTGCCGACGAGTGCCGCGCCGATCAGACCGCCGAGGATTTCCGGAGACTGGTCAATAGCGCCCATGGCCTTGATGACGCCGAGAACGGCGGCGATGATGCCGATGGCGGGGCAGGCGTCCGAAACCGTCGTCATGGAATGGTAAGGCTTCATGCGGTCGCGCACGATCGTCTGGATTTCCTCGTCCATCAGCGCCTCGATCTCGTGGGGGCGCGCATTGCCGATGATGATGAGGCGGACATAGTCGCAGATGAAGGCGGTGAGGTCCTTGTTGGCCAGTACGGTTGGCGCAGCCTTGAACAGCTCGGATTCTTCCGGGTTGTCGATGTGGCTTTCGATCTCGTTGCGCGACTTGGCGCGCAGGTCGCGCATCAGCGTGTACAGAACGCCGAGCGTATCGAGATATTCGCGCTGCTTCGGAACCTTGTAGCGCAGTGCCTCACCGATGGCCTTGCCCGTGTCCTTGATGGTCTTCACGGGGTTCGCCATGATGAAGGCGCCCAGCGCCGCGCCGCCGATGATGACGAGCTCGAAGGGCTGCATCAACACCTCGAGGTGTCCACCCATGGCCATGAAGCCACCGAGGATGGAACCGAATGTGAGGATGAGGCCGATAAGGATGTTCATGAACTCTCTCGCGCAGCTGGCGTGGTATCAATCTGACTACGCACCGGGGCTTGCGTGAAGCTGGTTGCTCGGCTGTTCATTAGCAATCGATTAACGTGCCGGGCGCTCATCAAGCCTCGCGCAAGCCAACCGATCTATCGCTCGCACTCAGGGTGCTGAACTGCGCGGGCCCTCTCGCGCCGACGAGCGGGGGTCTCTTAAGAATGACCACGACATTCACCAGCTATCGACTGCTAGCTTCCGATCTGCCGCGTTCGATCGCGCGCGTTTCGGAGGAACCCCTCGTTGCGCGCGAAACCGCATATTTCCATGAGACTGTCGGCAACATCAAATCGATCGATGAATTCATGGCAGACGACCGTGTCTATCGCTATGCGCTGAAGGCGCACGGACTGGAAGACATGGCCTATGCCAAGGCGTTCATCCGCAAGGTTCTGACCGAGGGCGTCGCCAACGACGACAGCTTCGCCAACAAGCTCGCCGACACGCGCTACAAGGAATTTGCGCAGGCGTTCAACTTCGAGACTCATGGCGCGGCGGCAACCAGCTTCGACGCGGCGCAGCAGAAGACCATCGACAAATACATGCGCCAGACGCTTGAAGAGAGCGCTGGTGCCGACAACAACGGCGTGCGGCTCGCGCTTTACTTCGAGCGCATGGCGCCGCGGCTGGAGAACACCTACGAAATCCTGGCGGACGAAGCGCTCGCAGAAGTCGTGCGCACGTCGCTCAACTTGCCGGACGAGTTCGCCGCGACCGACATCGACAAGCAGGCGGCCTATTTCGAAGACCAGTTCAGCCTGGCGGATTTCAAGGATCCCGCAAAGCTCGGTGATTTCATCGACCGGTTCACGACCCTATGGGAAATGAAGAACCCGTCCCAGGAGACACTCGATACGTCCGCTCTTTTCGGCACGCAGGGAGCCGCGGGCATTTCGCCCGATCTTCTCCTGTCCATCAACACACTCAAGCTCGGAGGACGGTGATCCATGGATACCGCTCTTTACGTCTCGCTGTCGTCTCAGATCGCGCTCGAGCGGCGCCTGACGACGCTCTCGGACAACGTCGCCAACTCCAACACGGTCGGCTTTCGCGCCACCGAAGTGAAGTTCGAGGAACTGGTCGACAATCGTCGCCCTGCCGACGTCACCTTCGTGTCCTCGGGTGAAAACTATCTCTCCACGCGCAATGGCGGTTTGCAGCAGACGGGCAGTGCGCTCGATTTCGCCGTGCAGGGCGATGCCTGGTTCTCCATCGAGACACCCGCCGGCCCGGCGCTGACGCGTGACGGCCGCTTCACGATGACCGAGGATGGTGCGCTCGTGACGCTGAACGGCTATCCGGTTCTCGATCCGGGCGGCGCCGCCATTCAGCTCGATGCGGCGGGCGGCGAACCAGAAGTTTCGCGCGACGGCGCGCTTCGCCAGAACGGCGTGCAGCTTGCTGCCCTCGGGCTCTTCACCTTCAATCCTGCCAATGGCTACAGCCGGCACGACAACAGCGCGATCCTGCCCAACGGCGAGCCCGAAGCTGTCGTCGATCGCTTCGACGTGGGCGTCGTGCAGGGCTTTATCGAAAAGTCTAACGTCAATGCCGTTTCGGAGATGACCCAGCTCATCATGGTCACGCGTCAGTTCGAGAACGTGTCCGCGCTCGTGCGAGATGCCGAACGGATCAAGCAGGACGCGATCCGCACCCTTGGCGGCAGCAACACCTAGAGCAACTTCGCGTTTCCCGGAAACGTCCAATCGGCCTGAGGCCGGACAGAAAGCGACATGAGCGTGCATTTCCATTCGCACCGATCCGAAAAGCTGGACGCGCTCGCCAAGGTCGCACGCAAATTTGCAGAGCCGAGCGAAGCCATTCGCTATGGCGGCTATGTCCAGTCGATCGCGGCGGGCCATTACACCGTGTCCGGCCTATCGCGTCATGTCCGGCTCGGCGAATTCGTGGTTCACCGCAGCCAGAGCGGCGACCATCTGGGCGAAGTCGTCAAGGTGGATACGGATACGGTCGTTGTCTGCCCGATCGAAGCTGGGGAGCCGATCGGCGTCAATGAAACGGTCTTCAGCCGCGGTGCCTTCAAGGTCGCGCCAGACCAGTCCTGGTGCGGGCGCACGATCAATGCCATGGGCCAGCCGATCGATGGCGGCCCTGAACTTGTACCCGGCGGCAAGCGGCGCTCCGTCGTCAGCCAGCCTCCGCCGTCGATGAGCCGCCAGCGCGTCGAGACGCCGCTTCGCACGGGTGTGCGCGCCATCGACATCTTTTCGCCGATTTGTCTGGGTCAGCGCTTGGGTGTGTTCGCCGGTTCTGGTGTGGGCAAATCGACGCTGCTGTCGATGATCGCGCGGGCGAGCGCGTTTGATCGGGTCGTCATCTCGCTCGTGGGCGAGCGCGGCCGCGAGGTGCGGGAATTCATCGAGGATACGCTCGGCGATAATCTGGCAAAGAGCGTTGTCGTCGTCGCAACGAGCGACGAGTCGCCGATGCTGCGCCGGCTCGCACCGCTGACCGCCATGACCGTTGCGGAATATTTTCGCGACGCCGGACAGAACGTGCTGATGATCGTCGACAGCGTGACGCGCTTTGCGCATGCGGTGCGTGAAGTGGGCATCGCGTCCGGCGAAGCGCCGATCGCGCGCGGCTATCCGGCCTCCGTCTTCACCGAACTGCCGAAGCTTCTGGAACGGGCTGGGCCAGGCGGGCGAGATGCCGGTTCGATCACGGCAATCGTGTCGATCCTCGTCGACGGCGACAATCACAACGACCCGGTTGCGGATGCGACACGCGGCATTCTCGATGGCCACATCGTGCTCAGCCGTACGCTTGCGGAAGAGGGGCGCTATCCGCCAATCGATCCGCTTGCCTCCATCTCCCGTCTCGCCCGCAAGGCCTGGGCCGGTGACGAGGAAAAGCTCGTCACGCGGCTCAAGGCTTTGATCCATCGCTTCGAGGAAACCCGCGACCTGCGCCTCATCGGCGGCTATCGCCCGGGAACCGACGCGGACATGGACATGGCCGTGAAGCAGGTGCCGGTCGTCTACGAGGTTCTGCGGCAGGGTCCCGACGATCCGCCAGCGGCCGACGCATTCGACGACCTGGCCCACGAAATGAAGAAGGCAGCCGGCCTCATCCAACCCGGCACTCCGCAGCCAGAGCCAAGCAAGGGACGCAAATGAGCGACGAACAGGACATCTTTTTCGACGATACCTTGCCGCGCGAGCCGCTTCTCAAGCGCCTGCTGAACGTCGATACGGCGATCGTCGGTGGCGGCATCGCTCTGGCCGTCGGCGCGGCGTTCTTCCCCTGGTACGTTTTCTTCCATCAGGAATCCTTCGGCGTCCGCCCGATGACCTATTCGACCGATCGGCCGCTGTCGGACTGGCCCGGCACCGGGATGATGAGCGCGTCGCCGATCGTGCTGGAAGGCGAGCCGGCCGGCGAGGGCGAGTTCGACATGCTGATGACGGCGACCGTGCCCGAGCCCCCGATCGAGGAAGAGCCCGCCGCAGCGGCAGCCGATCCGCTCGACCAGCCATTTCCGGGATCCAATGCCTTCCGCCTTCTGCATGTGGCGAATGGCCGGGCACTGATCGAGGATTCTGCAGGCATGTACATGGTGCAGATCGGCTCGGTGCTGCCCGACAACAGCAGGCTTGCAAGGCTCGAGCGGCGCGACGGCACCTGGGTAATCGTGACCTCCGAAGGCGCGGTCATCGAGCGGTGAGGTCTCTCACAAGTCTGACGCAAGATTGAAAGCCTAGGTTCGGTCATCCAAGCGGAACGATCCAGCGGAGACCCGGCATGGAGCCCATTCAACTTTTCGATCTCGCGTCCAGACAAGCCCACTGGCTTTCGGTGCGCCAGACCGTGGTGGCGGGGAACATCGCCAACGCCAACACGCCCGGCTATGCCGCGCGCGAAGTAGCGCCCTTCGAGGATGTGCTGAAGGAAACGGGAAACCGCATGGCGGCCACGCACCCAGCGCACTTCATCGAAGACGAAATGCGCAACTCCGTCTCCTCGAAAACCGTCCAGGATGGCGTCGAAGTCCAGGTTTCCGGCAACTCCGTCACGCTTGCGGATGAACTCCGCAAGACCGGCGAGATCAAGCGGAACATGGAGCTTAGCACCAACCTCGTGCGGACGTTCCACCGCATGATGCTGCAGACGGTGCGCGCATGACGATCGATCCGCTGACCGCATCGCTTCGGATCGCAGCATCCGGGCTTGAGGCGCAGACGACGCGGCTTCGCGTGGTTTCCGAAAACCTCGCCAACGCACAGTCCACGTCCAGCCTGCCGGGTGGAGATCCCTACCGGCGCAAGATCGTCGACTTCAACGCCGAACTCGACCGCGTCTCGGGCGCATCGCTCGTGAATGTCGGCTCGGTCGACGAGGACACGAGCGACTTCACCGTGGAATACGATCCCGGCAACAAGGCCGCCGACGAGAACGGCATGGTCAAGAAGCCGAACGTCAACGTGCTGATCGAAATGGCCGACATGCGTGAGGCCAACCGGGCGTACGAATCCAATCTTCAGACGATCAAACAAACGCGAGAGCTGATTTCGATGACAATCGACCTGTTGAGAGCCTCGCAATGATCGGCGGCATCCAGAACGTTTCGGCGCTGTCGTTCACGCGCGCCATGGAAGGCGCATCGGAAACCGGCAGCAGTTCGTCCATCCTGCAGATGCCGCTTACGGGCCAGATGCAGGGCGTTGCGCCGGCCAGCGGCGATTTCGGCGCGACTCTCGCCAGCATGGCGACCGACATGGTCGGCAGCCTGCGCGGCGCCGAGCAGGCCTCCCTCGACGGAATCAACGGCCAGGCCGACATGCGCGAAGTGGTGGATGCGGTGATGACGGCGGAGCAGACGCTCCAGACGGCGATCGCCATCCGCGACAAGATCGTGACCGCCTACCTCGAAGTCAGCCGAATGCAGATTTAAGGACGTCCAGACCATGAAAGCTCTCGCCATCGCTGCGACCGGCATGAATGCCCAGCAACTGAACCTGGAAGTCATCGCCAACAACATCGCCAACATCAACACGACGGGCTTCAAGCGCTCGCGCGCTGAATTCTCCGATCTGCTTTATCAGGTCGAGCGGCAGCAGGGCGTGCCGAACCGGGCGGACTCCGCCGTGGTTCCGGAAGGTGCCTATATTGGCCTCGGCGTTCAGACCACTGCCGTGCGCAACCTGCACATCCAGGGGTCGCTGGTCACGACAGGCAACAATCTCGATCTCGCCCTGATCGGCCGCGGCTGGTTCCAGGTCGAGACTGCCGAGGGCGACACGCTCTATACGCGCTCGGGTGCCTTCAACACCAACGCCCAGGGAGAACTGGTGACAGCTGATGGTTATCGCATCCAGCCGGCAATCGTCGTGCCGCAGAATGCGAGCGAGATCGTCGTCAGCAGGTCCGGCCAGGTCTTCGCCCGTGTCGAGAACCAGGTCGACCTGCAGGAGCTTGGCCAGCTGGAGCTTTCGAACTTCGTCAACGAAGCGGGGCTTGAGCCGCTCGGTGAGAACCTGTTCCGCGAAACGCCTGCATCGGGCGCCGCCATCGTTGGCGCTCCCGACGATGCCGGCTTCGCGCGCATCCAGCAGGGATATCTCGAAGCTTCGAACGTCGATCCGGTGAAGGAGATCACCGACCTCATCTCGGCGCAGCGCGCCTATGAGATGAATTCGAAGATCATTCAGGCTGCTGACGAAATGGCGTCGGTGGTGTCGCAAGGCATCCGCTAACGGAACTTTAGGATTGAGGCGGACGCTCATGATGGCTCTTCGCACGCACATGGTCTCGTTCAAGATGCTGACGGCGGCGCTTGCCGTTGCGGCCGGCTTAACGGTTCCCGCCAAGGCAAGCGGGCCCGTAGCCGTCGTCCCAAACGAAGTGGTCTATCCAGGCCAGGAAATCGACATCGCGCTGATGCGCGAAGTCGAGGTCACCAATCCGAACATCCGCGCCGATTACATCTCGTCGATGGCCGAACTCGAAGGCGCCGTGGCGCGCCGCACGCTTCTACCGGGCCGGGTCATCCCGACGTCGGCAGTTCGTGCATCCTATGCAGTCGAACGCGGACAACCGGTAAAGCTGGTTTATTCCAGTGGCGGTCTCGTCATCACCGCCTCCGGCAGCCCCCTGAAATCCGCGGCGATCGGCGACTTCATTCAGGTGCGAAACCTCGAAAGCGGAAGCACCGTTTCCGGCACCGTGATGGCGAACGGGACCGTACAGGTCATCGCGCAATGAAATCCTCGATATCAGGCCGCTTCGTCATCATGCTTGCCGCATCACTGGTGATGCTTTCGGGTGGCCTCATCGGCAGCGCCGACGCGAATTCGCGCATCAAGGACATCGCGCAGGTTCAAAGCGCGCGCGACAACCAATTGATCGGCTACGGCCTGGTCGTCGGTCTTCAGGGCACCGGCGACGGTCTGCGTGCCTCTCCATTCACCGAACAATCGCTGCGCGCGATGCTCCAGAATCTCGGCATCTCTACCGATGGCCGTACGACGAACGCCAACAATGTCGCAGCCGTCATGGTGACGGCAACGCTGCCACCCTTCGCGAGCGCGGGTTCGCGGGTCGATGTCACCGTCAGTTCGCTTGGGGACGCCACCTCCCTGCGCGGCGGAACGCTGGTGATGACCTCGCTTTCGGGCGCCGATGGCCAGATCTACGCTGTGGCCCAGGGCAGCGTGGTCGTCTCCGGCTTCCAGGCCGAAGGCCAGGCGCAGCAATTGACCCAGGGTGTGACGACTGCCGGTCGCGTGCCGAATGGTGCGATCATCGAGCGTGAAGTAGGCGCCCAGTTCGAGGCGGCCGATCACCTCGTGTTCCAGCTGCGCAATCCCGATTTCGGCACGGCCGTCGCGGTTGCCGATGTCGTCAATGCCTATACGAGCCAGCGCTATGGCGTCGCGACCGCTGATGCGCGCGACAGCACCGAAATCACCGTGCGCAAGCCGGCCAATGCAGGTGCGCTGACCCGTTTTCTTGCAGAGATCGAAGGCCTAACCGTCGTGCCCGACGCGCCGGCGCGCGTCGTGGTCAACGAGAAGACCGGGACGATCGTGATCGGGCACGATGTGCGCATTTCGCCGGTGGCTGTCAGCTACGGAACACTGACCGTTCGCGTCAACGAAACGCCGACGATCGTCCAGCCGCTGCCGTTTTCCGACGGCGTGACGGCGGAAGAGCCGAACACTGACATCTATGCCGACGTCGAAGGCGGGCAGGTTGCTATCCTCGATGGACCGAACCTGCAGGCGCTCGTTTCCGGCCTCAACGGCATCGGCGTCAAGCCCGACGGCATCATCTCCATTCTCCAGGGCATCAAATCAGCCGGAGCACTTCAGGCGGAGCTTGTATTGCAATGAGCATGAAACGCATGGCACTCGCCTGTCTCGGCTTCAACGCCTGCGCCGTCGGCGCTTTCTTGATCGCGCTGCCGCTTTCGATGAGCGGCGCCAACGCGCAGGGCAATGTCGATCCGGCAATCAGCGCCGATATCGAGGCTTACTGCACCAACATCGCGGACGCTGCCCGTGATCGTCGCTATCTCTTGCAGAAGCAGGAGCTCGACACGCTGCAGGCGGGTATCGACGAGCGCATCGTGGTGCTCGAGGAGCGCCGTGCCGAGTATGAAGACTGGCTGAAGCGTCGAAACGACTTCCTGCAGCAGGCAGAGCAGGGGCTTATCGACATCTACAAGGGCATGCGGCCTGATGCGGCTGCGGAGCGCCTCGAGAACGTCAATGCCGAGATTGCAGCCGCAATCATCATGAAGCTCAGCCCGCGCATCGCCAGCCAGATCCTCAACGAGATGGACAGCCAAGTCGCTGCCGCACTCACCTCCGTGATCGCAAGTGCTGCGGATGAAACGACGTCGAGAAACCCATCATGATGCGCCGATTGCCTCTCATCGCGACGCTCGCGCTTCTCGCCGGCTGTAATTCGCAGACTTTCAACGAGATCGGTCGGGCTCCGGCCATGAGCCCGGTGGGGGCCGGCCTGACCTATGGACAGACGCCACAGATGGCGCTTTATCCGAAGCAGCCCTATACGACCAATCGAAGCTTCTCCATCTGGCAGGACAGCCAGAGCGCTCTTTTCAAGGATGCGCGCGCGATCAATGTCGGCGACATTCTGACAGTTGATATAGCGATCAACGACCGCGCCGCGTTCGACAACGAGACCGAACGAAGCCGCACCAACCGGAGCGGCATCGGGTTCGGCGGCAGCTACAACCTGTTTGGCGGCACCGGATCGGGTGAGGCCGACGTCGATTTCGGCTCGAACACTGCCACCAATGGATCTGGTTCCACGGCGCGTTCCGAGCAGTTGCGCCTCAGCGTTGCGGCCGTGGTGACGGGCATTCTCGAGAACGGGAACCTCGTCATCAGCGGTTCTCAGGAGGTGCGCGTCAATCAGGAGCTTCGCATCCTGAATATTGCGGGGATAGCGCGTCCGCGCGATGTCGACGCCTTCAATCGAATCTCATATGAAAAGATCGCCGAAGCACGCATCTCCTATGGTGGTCGTGGCCGGTTGACCGAGGTGCAGCAGCCTCCGGTCGGTCAGCAGTTCGTCGATATCTATTCGCCGATCTGACGACGGCGGGAACGGGCGGCGGGGGTGACATGACGACACCTGATGACACGGGCGATGCGCCTAAGAAACCTTCGGCAATCATTACGATCGCTGTGGTTCTGGCTTTGTCTGCCGTTGCGGCCGGCGGAGGCTGGTTCGTCGGCGGCATGCTCGCACCGCAGGTGGAGGCCGCCGTGCCACCAGCCGACGCTGAAGACCATGACGGCGAGGCAGAGGGCGAAGCACACGCGGTACCCAAAGTGGTGGCGCTCGATGCCATCACCACCAATCTTGCCTATCCGTCCGAAAACTGGATCCGCCTCGAAGTCTCACTGGTGTTCGCCGAAATGGCGGACGAAGCCATGGCGCAGACGATCCATCAGGATATCATCGCCTATCTGCGCACGGTCTCGCTGCAGCAGATCGAGGGCGCACGCGGCTTCCAGCATCTCAAAGAAGACCTGACCGAACGGGCGGCGTTGCGCTCGCAAGGCAAGGTCGCCAGCCTCATGTTCAGGACCTTCGTGATCGAATGAACCGATTGCTCATAGCTGGCTTCGCCATGATGGCGTTGATGGCCAGCGCCCAGGCCCAGGGGATTGATCCCGGTCTGTTCGAGACGCCCGTCGATGGGTCCGTCGCGAGCTGGATTATCCGTACCTTTGGACTGATCACCGTCCTGTCGGTCGCGCCTGGCATCCTGATCATGGTGACCAGCTTTCCGCGCCTGATCATCGCCTTTGCGATCCTGCGCGCTGGCATGGGACTGCAGACGACGCCGGCGAACCTCATCCTCGTGTCGCTCGCTCTCTTCATGACCTTCTACATCATGGCGCCCACCTTCGACCGCGCCTGGTCGGAAGGCGTGCAGCCGTTGATGGAGAACGAGATCGACGAGACGGAGGCCATCGCGCGCATTTCCGATCCTTTCCGCGACTTCATGATGGCGAACACGCGCGACCAGGATCTCAATCTGTTCATCGATATCGCAACGGAGCGTGGTCAGACGGTCGAAACGGATGGCGAGATCGACCTGCGCGTCCTGACGCCTGCCTTCATGATCTCGGAGATCCGCCGCGGCTTCGAGATCGGCTTCCTCATCGTGTTGCCATTTCTCGTGATCGATCTGGTCGTCGCGACGATCACCATGTCGATGGGCATGATGATGCTGCCGCCAACGGCGATCTCGCTGCCGTTCAAGATCCTGTTCTTCGTCCTAATAGACGGCTGGAACCTGCTCGTCGGGTCGTTGGTGCGCTCTTTCGTTTGAACGCGCTGCAAGCGGATCGTCTACCTTAGCCATCCCTTAACCATGATGCGGGTTATGGCCCGCTCCATGCCTGCCGAACGCGTGTTCGGGAGGCCGGTTAAGTGTTTGGAAAGCGGCCTCGGCGAAGTTGATCTCAACATGGCGGGTTCGCTTCTGACTGAGGTCTAAGCAGAGTGGCATGAAGCCTAAACCGTCATCGCCGGTAATCTTTTGCAGTCCGGTATGTCCCTGAAAAGTATACAGTCCAAGGGATTACACCTATGTCGAGCCTTCTTACGAACACTTCTGCGATGTCCGCTCTGCAGACGCTGCGTTCGATCAATTCCGAAATGTCGCAGACCCAGAGCCGCATTTCGTCGGGTATGAAAGTCGGCGAAGCTTCCGACAACGCTGCCTACTGGTCAATCGCGACCACCATGCGTTCGGACGACAAGGCGCTTTCGTCGGTTCAGGACGCACTCGGCCTCGGCGCTGCCAAGATCGACACCGCCTACACCGGTATGAACGCCGCGATCGAAGTCGTCGACGAAATCAAGACCAAGCTGGTTGCAGCTTCCGAGCCGGGCGTCGACAAGGCCAAGGTTCAGAAGGAAATCACGCAGCTCCAGGAGCAGCTGACCAGCCTGACCAAGTCCTCGTCGTTCAACGGCGAAAACTGGCTCTATCACGACGATAACAACACCGCTTCCACGAAGTCGGTCGTTGGTTCGTTCAACCGTGACGCCAGCAACAACGTCAGCCTGACGACGCTCGATATCGACACGACCACGACGTCGCTGATCGAAGTCAATGCTTCAGGCGCTTACGTGGCTTCCGGCAATGGTCTTTTGTCTAACGATCTGACCTACACCACTGCCAGCGGCGCTTCCGCATCGCTGAGCGGCGTGAACGTCATGAACCTCGACATCACCGACATGTCGGCTGGTGATCTTTCGAACGCTCTGTCTGGCGTCGACTCGGTTCTCCAGAGCATGACCGATGCCGCTGCCGATCTCGGTGCCGTCAAGAAGCGCGTCGAGATGCAGAACGACTTCGTGTCCGACCTGAAGACCTCCATCAACAGCGGTATCGGTCGCCTCGTCGATGCCGACATGAACGAAGAATCCACCCGCCTCCGCGCTCTGCAGACGCAGCAGCAGCTTGGCATCCAGGCACTCTCGATCGCAAACTCGCAGTCGCAGAACATCCTGCAGCTCTTCGGCTAAAAACAAACTTGAGGTTCCGGGCGGAGACGTCCGGAACCTATCAACCCTTAAAAGCGCCGTGGTCCGAATGGGCCGCGGCGTTTTCGCGTTTAGGCTCGTCGCCCCAATGGTAAATGTTCAGGGCCATATGTTAGCATTGCATTAACCTAAATAGATTGTAATCCTCCTCACAGACGAAACGTCGTCGAGTCACTCGCCGACACGCATGAAGCCTTTCGTCTCGCACATGACGCGCTTTCAGTTTGTATCAGTCACGCGATAAAGGGCTTTACCCAGATGACGAGTCTCCTCACCAACAGCGCAGCCATGGGCGCGCTGCAGACACTGCGCTCCATCAATTCCGACATGGAAACGACGCAGAACCGCATTTCTTCGGGCATGAAGGTTCAGACGGCTGGCGACAATGCCGCCTACTGGTCGATTGCCACGACCATGCGCTCGGACAACAAGGCGCTTTCGACCGTTCAGGATGCACTCGGCCTCGGCGCCGCCAAAGTCGATACCGCATACACGGGTCTGAACGCTGCGATCGAAGTCGTCGACGAAATTAAAGCGAAGCTGGTTGCAGCCTCGGAGCCGGGCGTCGACAAGAACAAGATCCAGAAGGAAATCACGCAGCTTCAGGATCAGCTGAAGAGCGTCGTCGGCTCAGCATCGTTCTCGGGCGAGAACTGGCTGTCGCACAGCACTGACAACGTCGCGGGCACGAAGTCGATCGTCGGCTCGTTCAACCGTGACTCCCAGAACAACGTCTCCATCACCAAGCTCGATGTCGACACGACCGCAACTTCGCTGATCGAGACCGACGCAACCGGCGGTTACGTCGCTTCCGGCACCGGCCTTCTTTCCAACGATCTGCGCTACATCAACGCTTCGGGTGCATCCGCTGCAATTACGGGCGTTTCGGTCCTGACACTCGACATTTCCGCCATGACTGCCGGCGCTCTCAGCAACGCACTTTCGGGCGTTGACGCTGTCTTGCAGTCGATGACGGATGCTGCTGCCGACCTCGGTGCTGTCAAGAGCCGCATCGAAATGCAGGAAGACTTCGTCGCCAATCTGATGGACTCCATCGACAGCGGTATCGGCCGTCTCGTCGACGCCGACATGAACGAAGAATCCACCCGTCTGCGGGCCCTTCAGACCCAGCAGCAGCTTGGCATCCAGTCGCTGTCGATCGCCAACTCGAACTCGCAGAACATCCTGCAGCTCTTCCAGGGCTGATAGCCGCCTCCGGTTCGCGCCGGGCGCTTCAAATCAAAACCCCGGGGTCCGATGGATCCCGGGGTTTTTCTGTTTAGGCTGAAATTTTGCGTCAGGCGCGAGGGTATGACTGGCTCCAGTCGATCTTTCGACCGGAAATGCTCTTCTCTTCTGCCCAGGTCGCGATCGATCCCCAGTTGAATAGGATCGTCTTCATCAGCTCGATCGGCTCGTCGGGACTGGTCGGCATGTAGCGCGTTGCGGGGTGCCACGGCATGCCGTCGGTTCCAAGCCGGGTTCGGCTGTGCTCTGGACCAAATAGCAGCGTGGGTACGCCCAGGCCGGCGGAGAGCTCGGCAGTGGCCGTCCCGGCGGAGATGACGAGGTCACAGGCACCCGCAAGCAGGGCCGCTCCGGCGAGATCGTTCATCTGGTCGATGGAGGTAAATTGCGTGACGGGAAGTCCCAATTCCTGCATCAGCGCGACTTCATCGGCGCACTGATCGTACTGAAGACAGATGAAACCGCTTTTCCCTAGAAGCTTCAGAGCTGCGATGTGCTCGGCGCGCAGATAGTTCTTGTCCCGGTGGAGGTTGCGAAGGCTCGAGCGCCAGCAAAGACCGATGACCGGCTGATCGGGTCGCGCATTCATGGCTTCGCGGACGTTGTTTTCGACTTCCGGGCTGCGCTTCAGAAATGGCCTCGCCTTCGTTTTCAGGGCCACGACGGACGGGCGAAGGAACCGCGGAAGAGAGCCGAGCGGGGTCTCGAAATCGAATTCGGCGTAGAGCGCAGGGGTGCGGTTGACCGCAGGCACGACAGGTCGGACGGTGATGTCCGGCAGGGACGGCCGGAACAGCGGGACAAGCTTCGCTGTGCATTCGAAGGTCACGTCGGCGCCGAGCTCGACGAGGTCCGCAAGCAGTCCGGCAAAGCGGATCTCGTCGCCAACGCCTTGCTCGCGCCAGACGAGGATCTTCTTGCCTTGCAGCGCTTCGCCCTGCCACCGCGGAATGTCGAACTGCCGGCGTTCGGATGGAAAATCGCTGATATTCCAGCGAACATCGTAATTGTCGAAGGCATCCGGCAGCTTGCCGGCTGCCATCTGGTGAAGGGAGAGGTGCCAGCGAGCTACGTCGCAATTCGGATCGCGCGCCAGGATTGCTTCCTGAATCGCCATCGCTTTGTCAAAATTCCCGCGATCTTCCTCGATGATCCCTGCGACCGTCTGGATCGAGGCCCAGATCTTCACGTCTGAGTTGCGCCAGACATCAATCAATTCAAGTGCCTGTTCCGGATATCCGGCGGCAACGAGACAGTCGATCCAGATATGGTCGACCGTCGCTTTCTCTTCATCGGTCGTGGCCAGTGCCCGTACCTGGGGATAATGCTCCGCGACGTAAGCGTGGTTGGCAGTCTTGGATGCTGCGGTAAGCCTGTTGATCAACAGCCGGTGCGGCGGCGAGGGGAAAAGAGCGATCGCCTGATCGAAAAGGGCTTCGGCGGTTTTGTAACGCCGCTCCTGAAGTGCCTTCGTGGCCTCGGTGGTAAGCTCGATCGCTTTCTTCGTCGCCTTGCGCTCTGCCTTGGATGCTGGAGGGGCGTTGAAAGCCGGCCTTGCTGCCTGGGTGTGGGTCTTCGCGGCAACCGCGGCCAGCAATGCCTGCGCCCCCTTCATGCGGGCCGTTAGCTGGTCCTCGGCAGGCTTTACGTTGCCGCTTTGGCCAAGGGCAGGCTTGGGGTTCGCCATTGTGCGATCCTCTGCTGGAATGGTTTCCGTCGAGGATGCCTTGTCGCAGGCCTATGTTGTGCGAGCCTTGTCGGCGCGGGCGTCGGTTCTGGTGGAATGCCTAAAGGTCGTCCAGCGTCAGGCGTTCACCCTTGCCGATCGCACGCCGCGCCGGTTTCCCGAGGAGACCAGCGAAATGGCGTGGCTCCAGGCTTGTGCCGGGGCGGCAGATCTTGAGATTGGCTCTGGAGAAGATCTCGCCCTCCCGGATATCCTGCGACGGATAGATCGACTGGCGAAATGCCCGCGAGTTCTTCTCGTTCTCGGTGCCGCCGTAATGAATCGCACCGCGCGAAAGCCAGGCACGCCGGGTCTCCTCTTTGAGAAGTTTGATTTCCCATGGCTCCAGCGAGAAGGCGGAATCGACGCCGCCTTCGGCGCGCGACAGCGTGAAATGCTTTTCGATGACTGTGGCTCCATGCACGACGGCGGCGACGGCAACGCCGGTGCCGGCCGTATGATCCGACAAGCCGACCTGCACGCCGAAGCGGCGGGCCATGTCCGGTATGGTCATCAGATTGGCGTCGGAAGCATCGGCCGGGTACTGGCTCGTGCATTTCAACAGGACGATATCCTTCGCGCCCGCGCCGCGTGCCGTGGTAACGGCTTCCTCGATCTCATCGATCGTTCCCATGCCGGTCGACATGATCAGCGGCTTGCCGGTGGCCGCGGCCTTGGCGATCAGCGGCAGGTGGGTGAGCTCGAAGCTTGCGATCTTGAACATCGGAACACCGAGACTGTCGAGAAAGTCGACGGCGGTTTCATCGAACGGCGTGGAGAACGCCATGACGCCATGCTCCGCGGCCGCGGCAAAGAGATCGGCGTGCCATTCCCACGGCGTATGGGCTTCCTGGTAGAGATTGTGCAGCCTGCGTCCGTTCCAGAGGCTCTTGTCGTCCCGGATGACGAAATCGTCCAGATCGCTGTCCAATGTCAGGGTATCGGCTGTGTAGGTCTGAAATTTTAGACAATCGACGCCGCACCGAGCAGCCGCGCGCACGATCTCGAGCGCACGCTCCTTCGACCCGTTATGGTTGCCGGACATTTCGGCAATGATAAACGGCTCGGCGTCCTGGCCGATCAGGCGATCTGCAATCTTGATACTGGACATCGACACCTCGTGCGCAAGACAGGAGAAGAAGCCGTCTAGCGCGGTGCGGTCGCGCGAAGCTTACCACTTGCTGCCGGGCGCATTCTTTTCCACTCATCGCAAAGGATGGCGAGACGCACCACGTCGACGAACGCTTCTTCCCGCCGATGGTGTTGGCGGAAGACGCCTTCAATCGAGAAACCGAATTTCTGATGAAGTTTTATCACCGGCTCGTTGAACGCCAGGACTTCGCAGCTGAGTTTGTGGAGACCCAACTGCTCGAACGCAAAATCGAGCGCGGCGAACTCCATCTGCGATCCCGTACCGCGTGGCGCACTGATCGCCGCATAGAACGCCCAGACGGCGTTACGGTCGCTTTGCGACACCTGCGAAAACGAGACTACCCCCAGCGGTCGTCCGCTCATCTCGAAGATGAGGTCATGCCGATCCTTGGCGTCGCGCATCCTTCGCCACCAAGCCCGGTGTTCCTCGGCGCTGATCTCATGGCTGGTATACATGTTCTTGCGCACGGCAGGCGCATTGCGCCACACCAGCACTTGGTCGAGATCATCGTCCGACATGGCCCTGAGGGTCCCCGGTATGTCTTCTGTCATGGGGTCTCCTCCAGCAGCGGGTGCGACACATGTGCAAGGACGACGTCGACCACCCGCGCGGCGCCGTTGCCGTCGGTCACTTCGCGTGCCGCAAGGCTGATCGGGTGCGTGGCGGCAGGCTTCAGCAGCGGGGCTACCTTGGCTGCGGCCCATCGGTGTGGGTCGTCTTGCGGCTCGAAGGCCCCACCATCGACAGATGCCCCGGTCAGCGAAAGCGCTTGCGCCGCTTCTTTTTGGTTTTCGGCCAGGATCAGGTTAATCGCAGGCACGCCTAGGCAGCAGCGTTCCCACGATGAGCTACCGGCCGCCCCGATGACGAGATCCATGCGGCTGAGCAATGCCGCCATGTCGGATACATTGTGATGGAGGGTGATGCGTCGACCGCATTGCCCCGCAAATTGCCTCAAAGCATCTTTGTGGGGATAGGCAGGGCCGGTGACGACATGCAGGTCCACTTCTGGCGGCAATTGCAGTTCGCAAAGTCCGCGCAGCACCCAGCCTGTGCAGTCCGCAGTGTCGGCGCCGCCCATGAAGATGAGAATGGTTTGAATGCCCGCGCCCGCCGCAAAGGCTTCGTCGCGCCGTTGAAGCGATGCTCGACGCTCGGCTGCGAAATCTGGCCGCAGAAGCGCGTGACGCGGTCCCGTCAGAACACGACATTCGGATGGTACCAGATGGTCGTAGTCCTTGGTCGATTTGCCGAGCGTCGCATCGAGCACGATATCGCAATCGTGGGACCTCGAGAGATCGTCGAACGCCAAAATGAGAGGCGGCTGGTCCGTATACGAGCGCAGGGCGCGCTCCCAAGCTATGCCGAGCGCGTAATGATCAACCACAATGATCTGTGGTTGGAGTGTCTTCATGTGACCGCCGAGCGCTTCGGCATCATGCTCTTCGGTCGTCCCAAGCCAGGTGCCGTAGGGTGTCGGGCCCGGCGGCGGTCCGTCTTCCGGCAGCATGACCAGTCGATGGCCTGCTTCAGCGAGCTTCTCTTTGAGATCCTCGATCATGAAGCGTGCGATAAAGACGCATTCAAAGCCCTGATCGGTGAGCGTATTGGCCAGCGTCAGGCACCGCATGACATGGCCGAGCCCGATAACAGGCGATGCATCGACGCGTATCGCAACCGCGCGACAGCGTTGGTGGCCACTCATGATGCCTGTCCGGCGGAGCGGAGACGATAAAGCTCCTCGGCCATCTTCCAATCCTCGGGCGTGTCGATGTCGACCACGCGCGACCGTTCGACACGATAGAGCGCGGCATCCGGGCCAAGCACGGGGCGGTTCGCGCGCACCGCGTCGGGGCGGCACCAATAGAATTGACCCGCATCGTGGTATGCGGGTTCGAGATCCTGGGACCGCGTCGAGGCCAGCTCGGGATTGAACATTTCCGGCCGACCATTGCGCAGCCGCAGCGCGCGCTGGATCGGGTAGGCATACTCGGTTGCAGCGAAGACGTAGGAGATGTTGCCTCCATCAAGCAAGTCGAATGCGGTATCCAGATCGTGAGCCGTGACGAAGGGTGCCGTCGCGTAGAGGCAGCAAACCGCATCCACAGCCACACCTTCCGCTTCAACACGCTCGATCGCATCGGCGATGACGGCAAGCGTTGTGGCGTGATCGTCGGATAGCTCCGGCGTGCGCTTGAAGGGAACGTCCGCCCCGGCAGCACGGGCGACCGCAGCGATCTCTTCATCGTCGGTCGAGACGATGACGCGGTCGATGGTCCTCGCAGCAAGCGCAGCCTCGATGGAGTGGGCGATGATCGGCCTGCCGAAGAACGGTCTGATGTTCTTGCGCGGAATGCGTTTCGAGCCGCCGCGGGCGGGTATGAGCCCCAGTCTCACCGCAGGATATCCTTCAGAGCTGTGACAACCTGATCCTGCTGTGGCTCTGTCATCCCATGAAAGATCGGGATGGAGATGGCTCGCGCGTAATAGGCCTCGGCATTCCGGCAGTGACCGGGTTTGAAACCAAGCGCCCGGTAATAGGGCTGCCGATAGATCGGTATGTAATGGAGGTTCACGCCGATATCGCGCTGGCGCAGGCCTTCGAAGACCTGCCGATGCGAGAGGGCGATTTCGTCCAGCCGCAACTGTATGACGTAGAGATGGAGGCTGGACAGGCTGTCGGCGCTGCGTTGCGGCAGATCGATGGGAAGCGAGGCCAGCTCCAAATCATAGCGGTCGGCCAGCCGGTGCCTGTGGTTGATAAAATCGTTCAGCCGGGCAAGCTGCGACAGACCGAGAGCGGCTTGCAGTTCGGTCATCCGGTAGTTGAAGCCGAGATCGATCTGCTCGTAGTACCACGGCCCCTCCGATGGGCCGGACATGTCATTCTCGTCACGCGTGATGCCGTGCGATCGGAGCCGGAGCAACGCCTTGCCGAGGTCCGGGTCTTGGGTGACGCAGCAGCCGCCTTCACCCGTGGTGATGATCTTGACCGGATGGAACGAAAAGACGGCGATGTCGGAATGGGTACAGGCGCCGACCAGATCGCCGTCGTCGCGCGCACCGATGGCATGGCTCGCATCTTCGATAACCTTGAACCCGTAGCGGTGCGCAAGGGCACCGATCGCGGCCATGTCGCAGGGCAGCCCGCACAGATGAACCGGAATCAGGACTTTCGGCAGGCGGCCGGCCGCCTCTGCCTTGCGCAGCTTCTCTTCCAGCGCGTCGACGCTTATGTTCAGCGTCACTGTATCGATATCGACGAAATCGACCTCCGCGCCGCAGTAGAGTGCACAATTGGCCGAGGCGACGAACGAAATCGGAGACGTCCAGACGAGGTCGCCAGGCCCTACGCCGAGCGCGAGACACGCGATGTGCAAGGCAGCCGTCGCGGAGTTGACCGCCACGCAGTGGCGCGCACCGACCGTCTCGCCGAGCGCGCGCTCGAAGGCATCGACGACCGGGCCTTGCGTCAGATGATCCGATCGCAGGACACCCAGAACGGCAGCTATATCGGCTTCGTCGATGGATTGGCGACCATAGGGAACGAAGGGCAAGGGCTCACCTCGGCAGGGACCGATTCGTGTGGTCCGACAGGATCAATAGCCAGAACTGGCCGCGGATTTCAAATGTCAAACATTGCTGATGAACTGCCGGAATCCAGGGGCCGCCGGGCGCGCAATTCGGCAAGTGTCGTGCTAGTCACGAAGGCGGGGCGAATCAGCATCGGTGGCGGGCTGCATGCTGGGCGGTCTCATCGACAGGGCTAAAGACTATTCGGGGAGCGGGCAGCAGATGTTCACGGGCAAGGCAGTTCTCATCACCGGCGGGACCGGATCTTTCGGCCGGAAATACACCGAAACCATTCTTGCGCGCTACAAGCCGTCGCGCATCGTCATCTTCTCGCGCGACGAGCTCAAGCAATACGAGATGGCGCAGACCTTCAACGATCCTGCGATGCGCTATTTCATTGGCGATGTGCGCGATCAGGCGAGGCTTCGCCAAGCCATGGACGGCATCGATTTCGTTATCCACGCCGCCGCCCTGAAGCATGTCCCGGTTGCCGAATACAACCCGATGGAATGCATCAAGACCAACATCAACGGCGCGGAGAACGTCATCTCGGCCGCGATGCAGGCGGGGGTGAGCAAAGTCATTGCGCTTTCCACCGACAAGGCGGCGAACCCGATCAATCTCTACGGAGCGACAAAGCTTGTTTCCGACAAGCTCTTTGTTGCAGCCAACAACATCACTGGCGGTCGGGGGCCGACTTTCGCCGTCGTGCGCTACGGCAATGTGGTCGGTTCGCGTGGTTCGGTCGTACCGTTTTTCAAGAAGCTCATCGCCGAAGGGCGCACGCCTCTGCCGGTGACGCATGAAGACATGACGCGCTTCTGGATCACGCTGCAGGACGGCGTCGACTTCGTTCTCAAGAACTTCGAGCGGATGTACGGCGGCGAAATCTTCGTGCCGAAGATCCCGTCGGTGCGAATTCTTGATCTGGTCGAAGCCTATAGCGGCACACGCGATGCGGAGATCATCGGCATTCGGCCTGGCGAGAAGCTTCACGAGATCATGTGCCCTGCCGACGACAGTCACCTGACCTTGGAATTCGACGATCATTTTGTCCTGCGCCCGACGATCAAGTTCCATCACAGCGATCTCGATTACACGACCAACGCGCTCGGAGAGACCGGTTCACCCGTGCGCGCCGGGTTCGAATACCATAGTGGCAACAATTCCGATTTTCTCGATGTCGAGCAGATCAGGCAGATGGACGCTCGGGCCTGACGGCCCTGCGGTGAGGTGAGGGCAACTGCGCTGATCTCACCTCTCCCCTTCAACCACCCTCACGCAAGCTTCGCCTCCTAGAACAAACCCGAATGGCATACATGGCGGAGTGTGTGTCCGGCTGATTGCGTGTCTGCTCGGGCTGGTTCGAATTGATGGTTTCCATTGCTGATTATCTGCGCGATTTTGGTGCGCCGGACGAGGTTCGCGGCGTGCACGCGACCCGTCTGCGTCCTGTCGAGCCACAGCCGGTCAGCATCGATATCACGCCGGCCGTTCCCGACCGGGACTTCGAGGCGGAACTGACGGCTGCCTTCGCGCGTGGCGAGCAGGCGGCGGCCGCCCGTGCGGAGGCGGAGTTCGCGGCGGCAATCGAGGCCGAGCGCGCGCGGCATCGCGAAGAAATGGACAGTGTCCGCACCTCCTACGAGCAGGATTATGCGACGATGATCGCGTCCAAGCTCGACGGCATCGCGGGCAATCTGTCCGACACGATCGGCGAGCAGGTCAGTGATGTGCTTGCGCCGTTCCTCGACTCCATCATCCGCCGCCGTGTCGTCGACGAACTCGCCCGCGCCATCCAGGCAGCGATTGCCAATGGTCCGGAAGCAAGCGTCTCCGTCTCAGGGCCGAAGGGCCTTCAAGAACAGCTGGCGCGGCACTTCGACGATGCAGGCGTCGCCTTCGCCTTCGAAGAAAGCGACGACATGGACATTATCGTGAATTTCGATGGCACGGTCTTCGCGACGCGGCTCGCGGACTGGTCTGAAGCCTTGAAGGAGGCCGTAGCGTGAGCGGAGACAGCAATCGGCCTGAAATCGAGCGGGAAATCGTCATCGTCCGGCGGGGAGGGCATGGCGAGGAAGAAGGGCATCACGGCGGTGTCTGGAAGATCGCCTATGCCGACTTCATGACCGCGCTCATGGCGTTCTTCCTGGTCATGTGGCTCGTCAATGCCGCCAATGAGGAAACGAAGGCCGCGGTTGCGAGCTACTTCAATCCGATCCAGCTCATGGATGAAAAGCCTGCCGATCGCAGCATCCAGGACGAAGGGCAGGCATCCGAAGGCGAGACCAACCGACCTGCTGCCGATACGCAGGGCGAAGGCACGACGGATGGCGCGAGCACCGAACAGGGCTCGGACCGCAACGCAACCGCCGGAGAAAAAACGGAGTATTCCGAATCGGATTATTTCGAAAATCCCTATGCCGTCCTGGCTGAAATCGCCCGTGAAACGGGGCAGCAGGCCAACATTTCCGACGCAGGGGAGGGTGGAGCGCAGACGTCGGGGCCGGCGACCGGCGCGTCCGGCGGCGAAGCCTATCGCGATCCATTCGATCCGGATTTCTGGTCTCAACAGTCGCTGAACGAAATCAGCCTCGATCCCTCCACTGAGGAGACGGCGCTTGTCACGCCTCAGGCCATCTCCGATGATGCCGCGCTGATCGAAGAAGCGCTTGCCCCGGCCGCCAGCGCTGTCGATCCCGCTGCGGGAGAGGATATCGTGATCGCGCCGGCTGCGGCTCCGGAGCCGGCAGCGGCGCAAAGTCCAGCCGAGGCAGCACCAACTTCCGAGACGCCGCCTGCCGAAATGGTGGCAGCAACACCCGATGCCGTAACCGACACGCAGGCGAATGCCGAAGCCGAGGAACTGCGTACTGAGATTCAGCAGCAGATCGCCGGCGTCGGCGGCAAGCTGGCGGAGGGGCTCGAGGTCACGCCGGCCGAGGGCGGGCTTCTGATCAGCCTGACCGACCAGGTCGATGTCGCCATGTTCGCCAGCGGCTCACCGGTCCCGCAGCGCGAGCTGGTGCTGGCCATGGAGCGCATCGGCGCGCTGCTTGCGGAACGTGACGGCCAGATCGTTATCCGCGGCCATACGGACGCGCATCCTTTCCGCGGCGATGGCAACGACAATTGGCGGCTTTCGACGGCGCGCGCGCACAGCGCCTATTACATGCTCGTGCGTGGCGGCCTGGAGGAAGATCGCATCGTGCAGGTGTCGGGCTTTGCCGATCGCCGGCCGAAGCTGCCTGATGATCCCTTCGCCGATGCCAACCGTCGCATCGAGATCCTCGTGCAGGCCGATGCCAGCGAGATCCTCCCATGACACGGCGCTGGCTCGCCATCGTCGCGGTTGCGGCTTCGGCGTTCGTGCCCTTCAAGGCACAGGCCATGGAGGCTGGTCCGACGCCGCTCTCCATGGTGCGGTCATTGCAGTTCGTGCAGGACGCGGTGATCAAGGGCGATCATTCCGCCATCGAGATGCAGCGTCACCTGCTGACGGTGATCGACGAGCGGCTGCGCGCGGCGAGCGCCGAGACGTTCTACGACCAGCAGGGCATGGATGCCGCGATCATCTACGCGCTCAGCGGAGGCAACCCGGCCACGCTGCCGATGCTTGCGCGCCGGTTTCCGGAAGCTGGCTTCGATCCGCGGCTCATGCCTCTGCTTGAAGAACACCTGCGCGGACGCGGACGCGGTGTCTTCGAACCCCTGCGCGATATTCTGGTGCATTATCAAGGCACGCGCATCGAGCCCTATCTGACGCTTGTCGCGGCGAATGCGGCGGCGCTTTCCAGCCCGGCTGATTCTCTTCCGCTGTTCGACTGGGCAAGGCTCCTGGCTCCAGGCTCGATCATCGAGGAAGCGGCGCTTCGGCGATCCGTCGAGGTGTCCGTGCGGCTCGGCATGGTCGATGAGGGATTGAAGCGTGCCGAACGCTATGCACGGCGCTTCCTGCACTCTCCCTATGCTGGCCAGTTCGCCGATCTCTTCGTTGAACTGGTGCTCTCGCACCCGGACGATGTGAAGAGCGAGCGGATCGCCGAAACGCTGGCGTTCATGGACGAGGCGCGGCAGCGGTCAATCTATCTGCGCATTGCCCGGCGGGCAGCGATCAACGGCAACCGGACTTTGGCACAGGAAGCGGCGGCCGCTGCCGAAGGCCTCGGCGCTCAAGACGAGAAGGCGCAGGCGCTCGCCAATCTCTATTCGGGTGCCGCGGCCATTCCGGGCGAAGATGTGAGCGGCGTCGCTGCCGCCGTTTCCAGCATCGACGATGCGGCGTTGTCGCCGCGCGACCGGGCGCTCCGATCCGCCGCCGAGTCGATCGCCGCTGCCGTCACGCGGGCGCCGACCCTCGAAGCGATTGCCGAGCCGGTCGCGGTATCGGTCGAGCCCGATGCCAGTTCTGCCGCCGACATCGCGCAGCCGGCCATTTTGCCGGGAGGCGAGGGCGCATCCGAAACGACAGATGCGCCGGGCGATGCGGCCGAAGATGAAGTGGACGGCTTCGTCGACGATCGCCGCGCGGTTCTGGAAAGCATCGATGCATTGCTGGAGGAAGACCGATGAGCGCACCTGTGGGAATTGGACTCCCCGCAATTGGCAACGATCCGACGATCAAGGGTCGAACTGGAGGGCAGAAGGACCGCGACGCGGACGACGTCTTCAGCCAGGCGATCGATCGGTTGTCCGCCAAGGACCCGAAAGGGCAGCGCGGCGGCACGGGTAACGGGCAGGCGCCCGCCGAGGCATCAGCCAATGGAAAAGGTGACATCGAGGTGGATATTGCCAACATGCCGCGCGGGCGCAAGGACGTGGCAGGCCCCCGAGAAATCGGCGGCCAGGATCGGAGTTCGCTGCTCGCCCTTTTCGAGAACACGGCCAATGTCGGCAACCGGCCAACGGATGGCACGAAGCCGGATGATATCATTTCCCAGGAAGCGAATGGAGCACAACCTCAAACGCTTGAGTCCGCTTCGGGTGACCTGTCCGAAAGCTCGGATGCGACTGAAGACAGTTTCGATCTGACGCAGGACGTGATGGACTTCGCGGGCACTCAAACCTCGCAGGGCGTCGGTGCGAGTGCCGCTGCATCCTTGCAGCAGGCTGTTGCCAAACCGGATACGATCAGCACATGGCTCCAATCGCGCAGCACCACCACGGCTTTGCCGGTGGTGCCGGCTGATGATCAGCTCGCCATTGATGGTCCGGATATTGCTGCAGTGAAGGGTGCAGAGGTGCCGCAGAGCGCCGATGGCGAAGTCGATGTCTTCCGCATGGTGGGCGGCAAGGGCGACGTGCCGTCCATAGTGGTCGATGCTGTGGCCCGCTCGATCGCGCAGGGCATGGCCAAGGGCGAAACACGAACAGACGGAACGAAGGCCGACCCGATCCGCCTTGATGGTGCATCTCGCGGCGCAAAGGTGGACGGGGTTGATCCCGACCCGCTCAAGACCGCGCCCACGATCGATAGCGGCCGTGGCGTGAGTGACCCAACTCAGAAGACCAGCGCCACCACGCCGGCAGACCGTCTTGCCGATCTGGGTGGTCGGCAGGACCGGGCAGATAATATGCTGCGCGCCGGTGCCGATCTTTCGATCTTGGAAAGCCGCAAGTTTCTTGGTGTGGCCGCGGGCCAAACATCCACCGCCGGGATTATCAGCACCGTGACGGAGAACGGCGAGTGGAACGCGATGCTGCGGGACGTGGCGTCCACATCCGCCACAACGCTCGATACGGCACGCAATGCCAGCAACACGCTGAAGATCCAGTTGAACCCGGTCGAACTCGGCACGGTGACAGCCACGTTCCGCATGAGCGGCGGTCATCTGACCATCGAGCTGAAGGTCGAGACGATCGAGGCCTATCGGCAATTGTCGGATGACCAGAGCGGCCTGGCCAAGGCCCTGAAGGCGCAGGGCATCGATGCTCAAAACGTCGTCGTTCAACATGTAGGAAGCGATCGCGCCACCCAGAGTGCAAACGCAGGCGCGACGGCAGGCAGCGCCTCCACCGGTCAGCAGGGCCAGATGGAGGGCGGCAGCAGCCAGCAATCCGCAACCGGGCAGCAGCGCGGTGACGGCGGCAGCGACGGTCGTCGCGGTTCGGGACGGGAGCAGGGAGATGTCGATGCGCGCAGGACTGATCGCACTGCTTCTGGCGACGTGTATCTCTAGCCAGGCAGCGGCTGCGAGCTGCGAAGCCGAGATCGCCGAAGCTGCCGAGGCCTACGACATTCCTGTCGGCATCCTCTATTCCGTCGGGCTCACGGAGACCGGGATGCGCGGCTCCTTGCAACCCTTTGCACTTAATGTCGAAGGCAAGGCTTACTTCGCGCGGTCGAAGAGCGAAGCGGTGCAGATCCTGAACGACGCTTTGGCGCAGGGTAAGGTGCTGGTCGATCTCGGCTGCATGCAGATCAATCATCACTATCATCGGGACCAGTTCGCCTCGGTCGATGCCATGCTCGATCCGCATGCCAATGTTCGCTATGCCGCGCGATTTCTGCATGAGCTGAAAGGTCGGCATGAGAGCTGGACAATGGCAGTGGCGCGCTATCATGCGGGGCCGAACAACGATCCGGCCCAGAAACGTTACGTGTGCCGCGTCATCAGCAATCTGGTGGCCACGGGATACGGACAATGGACGTCCGGCGCGCGTGCATTCTGCGCGTGATCCGTCACCTCTCCTCTTCAATCTCAGATTGAATTAGCGGAAGCTACGTTCAATTGTGGCCGGCAAGGCCAAATTTAGGCGTTGTTAACTTTTTCCAAAGGAAATTTGTGGCTTCGCCGCGATGCCTCACAACATCTAGTATCAAATCGGCACGCCAAGCGGTCGCAACTGCCAAAAGGCATCAATATTTCCTGTAGTTGTTCCAGAATCTCACGATTCGTAAAACGTGGTTAACGCGATGGGTGCGGTGATTCGGGGGCGACAATGATCGTTGTGGTTGACGAGCGAGAGCTCGTGACGGAAGGCTTTAAATCGCTTTTCGGACGGGAGGGTGTGCCGTCTGCAAGCTTTGAGCCTCGTGAGTTTCAGGCGTGGGTTCACACGGCAGCGGACACGGATCTCGATGCTGTCGAGGCCTTTCTGATCGGTAAGTCGAACTCGACTTTCGAGCTTCCCCGCGCCATCCGCAGCCGCTCTGCAGCGCCAGTGATCGCGGTCAACGATACACATTCCCTGGAAGCCACGCTGGCGCTCTATGACAGCGGCGTCGACGATGTCGTTCGCAATCCGGTTCATCCGCGGGAAATCCTGGCCCGTGCGGCTGCCATCCGTCGCCGCTTGAAGTCGATGGTCAACCATACGGACATCGGCTCGATCCGTGTGTTCTCCGATGGTCGTGATCCAGAAATCGAAGGCGAGACATTCGCTCTGCCGCGCAGAGAGCGTCGCATCCTGGAATACCTTGTCGCCAATCGCGGCAAGCGCGTTACCAAGGGACAGATCTTCAACGCCATCTACGGCATCTTCGACGAAGACGTCGAAGAGAACGTCGTCGAAAGCCACATCAGCAAGCTTCGCAAGAAACTGCGCAAGAAGCTCGGCGTCGATCCGATCGATTCTAAGCGCTTCCTTGGCTACCGCATCGACTGGGACTGAGCGATCTCTCGGCCCGGCGGCGGCCTCTGTCAGGTTCGCGCAAGCCAGGGCCCATAGCATCGTCCCCAACCAATCTACAAAGGGTCTGATCGATGAGTCTCAACGGCATGATGCGCACCGGCGTATCGGGAATGAACGCGCAGGCCAATCGCCTCAGCACGGTTGCCGAAAACATCGCGAACTCCGATACCGCAGGCTACAAGCGCGCCTCGACCGAGTTCTCGTCGCTGATCCTGCCCGGCTCTTCGGGCTCCTACAATTCAGGCGCCGTAACGACCGACGTCCGATACAACGTCAACAAGCAGGGCGAGCTGGAGTTCACCTCCTCGGCGACCGATCTCGCGATCGAAGGCCCCGGCTTTTTCATTGTCGAAAACGGCAATGGAGACCCGTTCCTCACGCGTGCAGGCTCTTTCGTGCCGAATGGCAGCGGTGAGCTGGTGAATGCGGCCGGGTTTACGCTTCTCGGCTATCCTTACAACGGAACCAGTACACCTCAGACGGTCGTCAACGGTTTCGACGGATTGTCACCGGTCAATATTGGCCAGGGCAATCTGAGCGCAACGGCTTCTACCGAAGGTAATTTCGCAGGCAACCTTCCTTCTGGAGCTGTAGTCGGGGATACGGTCAGCAGTTCGCTCGCCGTCTTCGACACGGTTGGCAACACAGTTCTGGTCGATCTCGTCTACACCAAGACCCAGGTTGCCGACCCGTCGACATCGACGCCGGAAGAATGGACGCTCGAAATCGTGCGCCGTGATGATCCGACGGCGACGCCGCTCAACGCGCCCACGACGTTGTCCTTTACGGAAGGCCAGTTGACGAGTGCGGGCACGGTCACCTTTAACCTCGATCCGACATCGCCGACCGTCGTGATGGACCTCAGCCGGATCACTGCGCTCGGCTATCCCTATGACGTAGCCTCCGCCGGTGTGAATGGTAGCGCGCCGAGCAAGCTCGAAAGCGTGCAGATCAGCTCGAACGGCATTGTCTACGGCCAGTATGAGAACGGCGATCTGAAGCCGCTCTATCGCCTGGCAATGGCCAACGTGCAGAGCCCGGACAAGCTGCAGCCCCTCGCCGGCAACGTTTACACGCAAGGGGTCGATTCCGGCGTGATCGTCACCGGCTTTGCCGAAAGCGGCAATTTCGGTTCAATCATTTCCGGCGCACTCGAAGGTTCCAACGTCGATATCGCTGAAGAGCTCACCAGCATGATCGAATCGCAGCGCAGCTACACGGCCAATTCGAAGGTCTTCCAGACAGGTTCGGACCTGATGGAAATCCTGGTCAATCTGAAGCGATAAACCGTCTTTCAAGGGTTTGGCATGTCTCTGACATCGGCACTCAATACGGCTCAATCGATCCTTTCGAACACGTCGACGCAAACGTCGACCGTGTCTCGAAACATTTCGAATGCCGGCGCAGAGAACTATGTCCGCCGATCCGCTACGCTGGCGAGCAACGGTTGGGGCGCGCAGGTCGTGAACATCTCGCGCGCCGCCAATGACGTGCTGTTCCGCGACAGTCTCGTGTCGACATCGTCGGCAAGCGGCCAGAACGCGCTTCTGGACGGCATCGACCAGATCCGTGCCTTGATCGGCGGCAATGATTTTGAAAATGCGCCCGCGGCCCTCATGGGATCTCTGCGTGACTCGCTGCAGCTTTTCGCTTCGCAGCCCAGCAACACCAGCGCGGCCCAGGCGGCTGTCTCCGACGCGATCCTCGTTGCCGACGGCATTCGCCAGTCATCCATCGACTTGCAGAAGATGCGCCTGCAGACAGACACGGAAATTTCGCGTCAGGTCGAGGATCTCAACAAGCTGCTCGGCGAGTTCGAAGTCGTCAACAACGACGTGCGCAATGCGACGCGCAGCGGCCAGGATGCATCCGATGCGCTGGATACCCGCGACGGGCTCTTGAAGCGCATCTCCGAGATCATCGGCGTAACGGTCGTCAAGCGGCCGAACAACGATATCGCACTCTACACCAAGGAAGGCGCTACGCTCTTCGAAACGGTGCCGCGCGACGTGACCTTTGCGCGGACGAACGGCTTTGACGCCAACACGGTCGGCAATGCCGTGCTGGTCGACGGCGTACCGCTTGGTGCCGGCGAAGGGGGAGCGACAACCGCTTCGGGTTCGCTCGGGGCGCTTCTCCAGGTTCGCGATACGATTGCGCCGACTTATCAGTCGCAGCTGGACGAAATGGCGCGTGCTCTGGTGACGACATTCCGCGAAGTGTCGCAAACGGGCGGCACTGATCTGCCGGGTCTCTTCACCTGGAGTGGTGGCACCGTCCCTCCCGATGGGACGATTGTGCCTGGCATGGCAACCTCGCTTGCTGTGAACGCCGCTTACGTGCAGCCGTCCGGCAACGCTTTCCTGCTGCGTGATGGCGGTGCGAATGGCGCAGACTACGTCGTAAACGTCGAAGGCGGCGCCGGGTTCTCGTCACTCATCGAGGGTTTCGTGACGCAAATGTCGGAACCCGTGAACTTCGATGTGAACGCCCAGATCGGTGCGAGCGCATCGCTCTTCGATTTTGCTGCCAGTTCGGTCGGCTGGATGGAAAGCCTGCGCCAGCAGGCAAACACCGCTGCCGAAAACAAGAACGCCTCCTACTATCGCACGACCCAGGCGCTCTCGAATGCCACCGGCGTCAACATCGACGAAGAGATGGCCAAGCTCCTGGAGCTTGAACAGTCCTACAAGGCGTCCGCCCGCATCATCACGGCGGTGGACGAGATGATCAATACGCTGCTGAGCGTGCGTTAGAGCCATGAAGACAACCTTCGTTTCAACCAGTGCCATGCAGAACGCGGTCCGGCTCGCCATCCAGCGGGCGCAGTCGGAAGTGACCGACCGGCAGCAAGAGGTCGTGACCAACCGATATGCAGATGTTGGCCTGGCGCTCGGCTCAAAATCGACGCGATCGATCTCGCTCAACCGCGAAGTCGCGCGCATCGACGCCGTGCTCGACACGAACGCGCTTGTCGGCCAGCGGTTGTCGTCTTCGCAGGTTGTTTTGGGACAGCTGTCGGAGAGCGCGCAGCAGATGCTCGACACGCTGATCACGCTCAGCGACGGCGAAAATGCATCTCTGGTTAAAGTCGCACAGCAGACGATCAACGGCGCGCTCGGCAATTTCTCGGCTTTGGCAAATACGTCGAACAGCGGCGAGTTCTTGTTCGCCGGTGTGAATACCGACGTGCGGCCGATGAACGACTATTTCGCCCCTGGTTCGCCGGCCAAGGCCGCATTCGACAATTTGTTCCAGTCGCGCTTCGGCTTTTCGCAGAATGATCCGCAGACGGAGACGATCTCTGCTGCAGACCTGACGAACTTCCTCGACACCGACGTCAAGCAGATGTTCGAGGGCCCGGCCTGGAACCTGAACTGGTCGAGCGCGTCTGACACGAACCTGACGAACCGCATCAATGGCTCGGAGGTCATTCAAAGCTCGACCAATGCCAACAATGAGGGCTTCCGGCAATTTGCCATGGCAGCAGTGGTCGGCAGCGAGTTGATCGGCGGCAATTGGAACAGTGAAGCACGCGCGGCACTCAGCGATGCCGTGATCAGCATGGCCGGCAGCGCGATCACCTCTGTCGACGAGCAACGGGCAGAGCTTGGCGTTGCCGAAATGCGGGTGACGAAGGCTAATGTCAGCTTGCGAACCCAGAAAGATATCGTTGCGGTCTATATCGGCGAGCTCGAAGGCGTCGATCCTTACGAGGCTGCGACGCGCATGAATACACTGCTCACCCAGATGGAAGCGTCCTACTCGTTGACCGCGCGAATCCAGCAGATGAGCTTGTTGAACTTCCTCTAGCCGCTCGTGCCGTTCCGGCATTGGCGCAACACATGACAAGGCGAGCTGAATGTATCAGTTTTCTTATGCCGAGATACAGCAGGATGATGTTGCTGAATCGAAGGACCGGGAGCGGCAGGTTCTCGACAAGTCCATCGGCCTTCTGGAGCGGGCCCGAGTGGCCGGCCCGAAATCGAGAGATGCCATTGAGGCACTCTACTTCACCAATCGCGTCTGGATGCGCTTCATCGAAGACCTGAACGCGCCGGACAACGAACTCGATCTTTCGCTCAAGGCAAATCTGATCTCGGTCGGTTTCTGGATCCTGCGCGAAAGCGACAAGATCCGGAAAGGCGAATCCGAGAACTTTGAAGGCATCATCGACATTTCGTCGATCATCAGGGATGGACTGAAATGAAGAGTTCGCTGCGGATTTCGCTGAAGAGCGGCGAAAGAATCTTCATCAACGGTGCCGTCCTGCGGGTCGATCGCAAGGTGTCGCTGGAGTTCCTCAACGACGTTACCTTCCTTCTGGAGAACCATGTTCTTCAGCCGGAGGACGCGACGACGCCGCTGAAGCAGCTCTATTTCATCGTGCAGATGATGCTGATCAACCCGGAAGGTGCGGATCAGTCGATGAACATGTTCAAGAAGTCGATCATGATGCTCTTGAACTGCTTCCAGAACGAAGAAATTCGCACGCAGCTGAAGCTGATCGACGAGGTCGTTTCCGGCAAGAAGCCGTTCGAAGCGCTCAAGATGATCCGCAAGCTCTACCCGCTCGAGGATCAGGTTCTGAACACGCCTGAGATGACGCCGGCGACGATCACTGCTATCCAGAAGGAGATTGCGCCATGGAGATAGGGGCCACCGGCAGCGCGACGACGAGCACCGCAGCGACCTCCAGATCGCAGCAGGCGTCGGAAAACGCCATGCTCGACTACGACAATTTCCTGCAGCTTCTGGTCGCGCAGATGCGCAACCAGGATCCGACGGAGCCCATGGACTCGACGCAGCAGATCGCGCAGCTGGCGACCTTCTCGCAGGTCGAGCAGACGATCCAGACCAACCGCCGCCTTGAAATGCTGCTACAGTCTTCAGCATTGTCCGAGGCCAATGCCGTTATCGGCCGGACGCTGACGTCGTCGGACAAGCTGACGACGGGCGTGGTAAAGGAAGTCATTCTGCGATCCGACGGGATCACCGCGGTTCTGGAAGACGGCAAGAAGATCGACGTGACGTCAGGCGTTTCCATCAGCTGAGGCATCGCGCCATGAATGAAGCAGACGCTCTCGAACTGGTTCAGAATGCCATCTGGACGATCATCGTGGCTTCCGGGCCTGCGGTGCTTGTCGCCATGGTCGTCGGCGTCGGTATCGCCTTCATCCAGGCGCTGACGCAGGTTCAGGAAATCACGCTCACCTTCGTTCCCAAGATCGTTGCCATCCTCGTCACCGTCGCCATTTCGGCGCCGTTCGTCGGGGCACAGATCTCGCTTTTCACGAACATCGTCTTTTCGCGCATCGAGAGCGGCTTCTAGTCAGGTCTCCGCTCGCCTGTCGAAATGCTCACGCAAGCTTCGCTCGCTAGGTCTTTGTCAGGCGGTCTCCAACACCGACGCATGACGCGTCCGTGCGACCGGCCCGAAGCGGACGGCAGTGACGATGGCGCAAATCCAGGCCCTTTCCCCGGCATTTCCCAAGAAGCAAGGCCGCGACGTGGGCTTCGCGCTCGGGATCGTAGCTATCCTGGCGATCCTGTTCCTGCCGCTGCCGCCGATCCTCATCGACATGGGGCTGGCCTTCTCGATCGCTCTGTCCGTCCTGATTCTGATGGTCTCGCTGTGGATCCAGCGGCCGCTTGAATTCTCGTCGTTTCCGACAATCCTGCTGATTGCCACGATGCTGCGGCTTGCGATGAACATCGCGACGACCCGCATCATCCTGTCCCAGGGTCATGAAGGCACCGATGCCGCCGGCAGCGTGATCCACGGCTTCGCGAACCTCGTCATGTCCGGCGACTTCGTGATCGGCCTGATCGTGTTCATGATCCTGATCGTCGTGAACTTCATCGTCATCACCAAGGGTGCAACCCGCATCGCGGAAGTCGGCGCGCGCTTTACGCTCGATGCGATCCCCGGCAAGCAGATGTCGATCGATGCAGACCTGTCGGCCGGTATCATCGATGAAAAGGAAGCGCAGCGCCGCCGCAAGGAACTGGAGGAGGAAAGCTCCTTCTTCGGGTCCATGGATGGTGCGTCTAAATTCGTGCGCGGCGATGCGATCGCGGGCCTGCTGATCACGGCCATCAACATCTTCGGTGGCATCATCATCGGCTATGCGCGCCACGACATGCCAATCGGCGAAGCTGCGGACGTGTTCGTGCGCCTGTCCGTCGGCGATGGTCTCGTCACGCAGATCCCGGCGCTGATCGTTTCGCTGGCAGCCGGCCTTCTGGTGGCGCGCGGCGGCACGACGGGCTCGGCCGACCAGGCCGTTATCGGCCAGCTCAGCCACTATCCGAAGGCACTGATCGTCGCGGCAGTGCTGATGTTCGTGCTGGCGTTCATGCCCGGCCTGCCGTTTCTGCCTTTCGTCGTACTGGGCGGCATCATGGCTTTCGGTGGCTGGATCATTCCGCGACAGATCGAGGCGCTGAAGCTCGCGGAAGCTGAGGCCGAGCGCAGCACCAAGATGGAAGAGCAGGCGAAGGAAAAGGACTCGGTCAAGTCCGTCTTGAAGACTGCGGAAGTCGAACTGTTGCTCGGCAAGCACGTCTCGTCGCGACTGCTCGGAGCGCACCAGGAACTGGCTTTCCGTGTCGGCAAAATGCGCAAGAAGTTCGCGATGCAGTACGGCTTCGTCGTGCCGGAGATCAAGGTCAGCGACGATTACTCGGTGCCCCAGAAGGGCTACCAGATCCGCATCCACGGCACCGTCGTTGCCGCAAACGAACTGCGCGTCGGCGAAGTCATGGTCGTCAAGCAGGCCAACCGCATGCCGAGCGTGCCGGGAGACGATATTCGCGAGCCGGCCTTCGGCATGCCGGCCATCTCGATGCCGGAAAGCTTCACGGAAGATCTCAAGCGCGAAGGCTTTCAGCCGATCGACAACGTCTCCGTCGTTTTGACCCATATGAGCGAAGTCATCCGCAACAACCTGCCGCAGCTTCTGTCCTACAAGGACATGAAGGTGCTGCTGGAACGGCTCGATCCCGAGTACAAGAAGCTCGCCGACGAGATCTGTTCGTCGCACATGACCTATTCGGGCCTGCAGGCCGTGCTCAAGCTGCTGCTTGCCGAGCGGGTGTCGATCCGCAACCTGCATCTCATCATCGAAGCGGTCGCCGAGCTTGCGCCGCATGTGCGCAAGACCGAGCAGATCGTCGAGCATGTGCGTATCCGCATGGCGCAGCAGTTGTGCGGCGACCTTGCCGAAAACGGCGTGTTGCGCGTGCTGCGCCTCGGCAACCGGTGGGATCTCGCCTTCCACCAGGCGCTCAAGCGCGACAACAAGGGCGAGGTGGTCGAGTTCGATATCGATCCGCGTCATCTGGAAGAGTTCAGCGAGCAGGCGACCAAGGTCATCCGCGAGGAACTGGACAAGGGGCGCCCCTTCGTGCTCGTCACCGCACCGGATGCGCGGCCTTACGTGCGCATGATCATCGAACGCCTCTTTGCGACACTGCCCGTCATTTCGCATGTGGAGATCGCCAAGGGGCTCGAGATCAAGGTTCTGGGCTCGATCTCTTGATCACGGATCCCGAAGGCTCCGTCCTCGCTCTTTTCGCGGCATTCTGCCGGATCGGCGCCTGCTTCATGCTGCTGCCGGGCTTCGGCACCATTCGCGTGCCGCTGCAGGTCAGGCTCTTCATCGCCATCGGTATTTCCTTTGCGCTCGCGCCGCTCATGTGGGACCAGATTTATCCGCGCGTTTCGGAAGGTGGTCCGGGTTACATCGGCATCGTCGGCGTCGAGCTTCTCATCGGATCGGTCATCGGGCTGCTTGCGCGCTACTACGTGGCGGCATTGCAATTTGCCGGTTCGGTCATCTCCATGGTCATCGGCTTCAACGGCATGCCGGGTGGCGGCATCGAGGACATGGAGCAGCACACCGACCTGTCGCGGCTGATCAGCTTCACCGGCATTCTCATGCTGTTCATGCTCGATTTCCACCACGTGGTGATCGTGTCGCTGACGAGCTCCTACGATTTCATGCCGCTCGGCCTCGCGTTCGACTCCCAGCTGGCTTTGGTATCCTTGACCGACACGCTGCTCGCGTCGTTCCGGCTGGTGCTGCAACTGTCGAGCCCGTTCATCATCTACGGTCTGGTTTTCAACCTTTCTGTCGGCCTCGTGAACAAGCTCGCGCCCCAGATACCGGTCTACTTCATCTCACTGCCTTTCCTCATCGCCGGCGGGCTGCTGCTGATCTATTTCGGCTCGGGCGATTTCTTCCGCCTGTTCGCTGCCGGCTTCGAACCGATCTTCATGGAGCGTTGACATGAGCGCCGAGCGCTACGCCAAGCTGAAGCGTCTTGCGGCCGTTCAGCGACAGATGGAGCGGGTGGCCGATGTCGAGCTCGCGGACATCATGCGGGAGCGCGCGCTTGTTGCGGACAAGATGGATGCGCTTGTCAGCGCGCTCGCTTCGCCGAAGCCGGTTCATGCGAACTTCTCCAAGCTCTACGGCGCGCAGATCGGCAAGCTCAAGGTGCGCGACCAGATCCTGACTGGCCGCATGCAGTTGCAGCAGAAGAAGGTCATGTCCGAGAAGGCGAAAGCGGACAGGCTCGAGGAGTCGACGGCCACGGCGCTGGGCGAGGTGGAGCGAGAGAAGCAGGAGGCCGAACTTGAGCAACTGCTTGAATGCATTGGCGCTATCGACGCTCAAGCCTCCCGTAAGTTTCAAGGCTCATAGTCACGCCATGTTGATTTGACGGTGCGTCGATGCAGATCGCGCCGAAACGTTCCAGCACTGAAGGCTTGTCCATGATGGACGGCGCAGCGCTTCAGCGACGGTGCATATCTTGGCCATCTCTCCCGCGAGCGACATCATTCTCGACGTCATCAACGCAGCAGATCCGTCGAGCGTGCGCGAAGCCCACCGCGCCCTGACGCAGAAGGCCGCCAATGGTACGCAGTCGGCGTCCATCGAGTTTTCGATCGCCCGCGATGGCGGAGCGGCCGCCCGAACCGGCCGAGGCGCACTGTCGCCAGCCGACGATGCGATGAAGACCTACCGCGACTTCGAAGCGATGGTCCTGCAGACTTTCGTGAAATCGATGCTGCCCCAGGATGCCGAGGAAATCTTTGGCGAAGGGACCGCGGGCGAAATCTGGAAAGGCATGATGGCCGAACACCTCGGCCGCATGATCTCCGAGGGTGGCGGCATCGGCATTGCCGAGCAGCTCGCGCCGGATGGCGCCCGCGTGACAGCCGAAGGACGGCTGGTATCACCCCACACACCGGACGCGGCACGCGACCGTGCGACCATGATGCTTGAAGAATTGCAGCGCACGACGCTGAACGACTGGAAAGATATTGAGGGACGGGAACGCTCTGAAGCAGCGGACAATCACGCCTAAGCTTCAGGCAGACCACTTGCTTTGCCGATAACAATGAAAAGGCCAGACATGGAAACCAACGGCACTGAACTGAGAATCTCCGGCGTACTGGGCCGGCTGGAAGCCGTGCTTGAGCGCGAGAACTCGCTTATCGGCACCGATGCTCGGTTCGACATCACCGCATCGAACGCCCAGAAGAGCCGCTGCCTTTACGAACTGAATTTGCTCATGAAGTCGATGGAGCCGTCCGATCTGCCGCGTGCGGCGGGGGATCGTCTGATCCGTCTGCGCAGCGTGGTCGAAACCAACGCGACTCGCGTCAAGGCCCATATGGAAGCCGTGCGCGACGTGACTGACCTGATCAACGAGGCTGTCCAGGCCGCTGAAGCCGATGGCACCTATTCCATGGATACCTTCAGGCCCGCAGCACAATGATCAAGCTTGCGCTCACCGCCGTCTGGATCTGCGCCGTTACGCTCGGCGCGGTCTATTTCGCGATCCAGACATCGACGACCAACGAAGCGGAGGCTGCCGTGCCTCCTCCGTTCTTCGGTGGCCTCGACTATGTGCGCGGTGAGGTGATTTCGGTTCCCGTCATTCGCGATGGCGCGGTGCAGGGCTATTTCCTGGCCCGTCTGGTTTTCACTGCCGAGCCTGAGAAACTCGCAAAGCTCTCCATCCAGCCGCAGACGCTGATCACGGATGAGCTCTATACCCACCTGATGGGCAATCCGAATATCGATTTCACGACGATGGAAACCTTCGACCTGACGCAGTTCCGCGAAGGCGTACGTGATGCGCTGAACGCACGGGTCGGGGAAAAGATCTTCCACGAGATCATCATCGAGCAGGTGGACTACCTGACCAAGGAAGAAATCCGCTCCAACATGCAGCGTCGCCGCCCGGCCGCGCCCGCATCGGCAACTGCCACGGCGCCGGCGGAACCGGCTGCAACGGAAGAACCCGCAGCCCATTGAACCACAAAGCCTGAATTTCTGGACTCGACGGTTGATTTTCTCGTCGCGATAGCGTCAACGCCTGCCTGACGCACAATGCGGAGAGCAGGATGACGGCGCAAATCCTCGACGGCAAAGAGATCGCCAAGGGCGTGATCGCCAGGGTGAAATCGGAAACCGAGGCGCTCGTGCACGCGACCGGCGTGACGCCGGGGCTTGCGGTCATCATCGTCGGCGACGATCCGGCAAGCCACGTCTACGTGTCTTCCAAAAGCCGCATGGCAAAAGAGTGCGGCTTCCGTTCGAGCCAGTACACGCTGGAGGCGACGACCAGCCAGGAAGAGCTTGCGGCTCTCGTTGCAAAGCTCAACGCCGACACTTCGGTCCACGGCATTCTCGTCCAGCTGCCCCTGCCGGCAGGGCTCGATGCCGATGCCATTATCCAGGCGATCGATCCCGCCAAGGACGTCGACGGCTTGGGCGTCGCCAATGCCGGCAAGCTGATGACCGGCGATCTCAAGACAGGCCTGATCTCCTGCACGCCGGCGGGCGCGATGGTGTTCGTGCGTCAAGTGCACGGCCATGACCTCTCAGGTCTCGATGCCGTGGTGATCGGCCGGTCCAACCTGTTCGGCAAGCCGATGGCCGCGCTTCTTCTTGCCGCCAATGCGACGGTGACGACGGCTCATTCGCGCACTAAGGATCTTGCCGCCCATTGCAGGCGTGCGGATATTCTGGTCGCTGCGGTGGGCCGCCCGCAAATGGTGCAGGGCGACTGGATCAAGCCGGGCGCGACCGTGATCGATGTCGGCATCAATCGCATCGATGCGCCGGAGCGCGGCGAGGGGAAGACGCGCCTCGTCGGCGACGTGGATTTTCAGGCAGCCGAGCAGGTCGCAGGCACCCTAACGCCGGTGCCGGGCGGTGTCGGACCGATGACCATCGCCATGCTGATGGCCAACACCGTGATCGCGGCTCACCGCGCCGCAGGCCGCGAACCGCCGGTCTTCTGACAGCGCTTATGAAACTCAGCCGGCCCGTTGCTGGCGGCTGATGTCCAGTTCCGTTGGAGCAGGGCCGGTCGAGGCGCGCATGATCAGTTCCACCGGCCACACTTCCTGCTGCTGATCGAGTTTCGAGCCAGCCACGGCATCGATGAGCCGTTCTCCAATGCGCGCACCGGCAGCCCGGATGGACGACCGCGTCGTCGTCAGCGGTGTCGTGAAGTTTTCGGGCTTCAGGTAGGGGAACACGTCGTCATGCGCGATCAGCGAGATGTCGCGGCCGACCTTCAGGCCGCGCTGGTTGATGGCGCGGACGGCGCCGAGCGCCAAGAGCATGCTCGAGCACAGAACGGCAGTCGGAGGCTCCTCGGTCTCCAGGCAGCGGACCATGCCGCGATACCCATTCTCCTCGGTCATCGCGAATTCCTGGCAGTGCGCCGGGTTCAGGTTCAGGTCGCGAGTTTTCAGCGCTTCTTCGAGGCCCGCGCGCCTGGCGATCGCGAAGGTCAGGTAGTCCGGCCCGTTGAGAAGCGCGATCCGGCGATGCCCCAGTTGCAACAGAAGATCGGCAGCATCGCGGAAGGCACCGTGATTGTCGATGTCGAGCAACGGATAGTCGTGCGGCCCGTCGCTTGCCGCGCGCCCGTGGACGACGAAGGGCAACTTCAAGGATTTCAGGAGATCGATGCGGGTATCGTTTCGGCGCGTATAGGCGAGGAATATGGCATCGACGCTGCCGCTCGCCGCGAGCTTGCGGAATGTGGCTTCCTCATCTTCCGGCCGGCTCGGGTGAACGACGAGGAGGATGTCTTCCGACACGCAGACTTCGCCGAGTCCTGACAGAAATTCGGAGAAATGCAGGTCGGTGTCACGCCCTGGACTGGAGGGCATGATAACGCCGATCGAGCCCGCCTTGCCTGTTGCCAGACGCTGAGCCGCCCGGTTCGGACGATAACCGGTCGCCTGCACGGCTTGCAGAACGCGTTGACGCGTGCGCTCATTGACTTCAGGATAGCCGTTCAGGGCACGACTGACCGTCGTTTGAGAGAGGCTCAGATGCTTGGCCAGCTCTTTGAGGTTCACGGCCGTCACTCCCCAGGTTCGGCATGCTGCATTGCACCAAAGCGCTTTGACAAACGCCCTCCTGTCAGTGGCGAAGAAGCGTTTGCAGATCGCTGCAATGGGTCAGATTTCAGTGTGATGATACCCGCTTATTCATCATAAGCTACCGAGAACAGAGCGATAGTCGCGTAATTCAGGAGTTTATTAATTGGGAGCCTTGACTTGCAGCGCATCATCCAATCTTGTCGCTGCGACCAAAGCGCTTTGGATTTTATGCCGCTCGTTGCAGTGGCCATTTGCTCGACGTTATGGTCTCTGATCAAAAGCATGCGTTCAGACGATTGAATTGACTGGGAGGGAACCCGATGAAGAACTGGCTGATGATGAGCGTTGCCGCCGTGGCCTTGACCGCGGGCACGGCGAGCGCTCAGGAATTGATTTTCGCACCTGGTGAAGACGATCGTTTCAACTGGGAAAGCTTCGAGGCATTCTCTGAAGCGCACGATCTCGAAGGCGAGAGCCTGACGATCTTCGGACCATGGCGCGGGGAGGACCAGGCGCTGTTCGAAAGCGTCGCCGCCTATTTCGAGGAAGCGACCGGCGTCACCGTCAATTACTCGTCCTCCGAGAACTACGAGCAGCAGATCGTCATCGACACCGAGGCCGGCAGCCCGCCGGATGTCGCGATCCTGCCGCAGCCAGGCCTGATTGCCGATCTCGCGTCGAAAGGGCAATTGACGCCGCTTGGGGACGAAGCACGCGACTGGATCAACGAAAACTACGCCGCCGGTGAAAGCTGGGTCGATCTCGGCACCTACGAGGGCCCGGACGGCGAGGCATTCTACGCGTTTCCCTACAAGATCGATCTGAAGTCCATCGTCTGGTACATCCCCGACAATTTCGCCGATGCCGGATATGAGGTTCCCGAAACCTACGAAGATCTGAAGGCGCTGACCGAGCAGATCGCCGCCGATGGGTACACCCCATGGTGCATCGGGCTCGGTTCAGGCGGTGCGACGGGCTGGCCCGCCACCGACTGGGTGGAAGACCTGATGCTGCGCACCCAGGAGCCTGAAGTCTACGACCAGTGGGTCACCAACGAGATCCCCTTCAACGACCCGGCGGTCATCGGCGCGATCGAGGAATTCGGCTTCTTCGCCAAGAACAACGATTTCGTGCAGGGCGGAAGCCAGGCCGTCGGCTCGACTGATTTCCGCGAAAGTCCGAACGGCATGTTCGCATCGCCGCCGGAATGTTTCATGCACCGCCAGGCATCGTTCATCTCGTCCTTCTTCCCGGAAGGCACAGAGCTTGGTCTCGATGCGGACTTCTTCTACCTTCCGGCCTCGGCCGAAAACGATCTCGGCCGCCCGGTGCTCGGGGCCGGCACGCTCGCGATGCTGACACGGGATACGGAGGCTGGCCGCGCCTTCATCAAGTTCCTGCAGACGCCGATCGCACATGAGGTCTGGATGGCACAGTCGGGCTTCCTGACGCCCTACACGGGCGCCAATCTCGAAGCCTATGCCAATGATGCGCTCCGTCGTCAGGGCGAAATCCTGACCGAAGCAACGACATTCCGCTTCGATGCCTCGGACCTGATGCCGGGTGCGATCGGTGCGGGCGCTTTCTGGACGGCGATGATCGACTATGTCGGCGGCGCTTCCGCCGAAGACGTCACGACGGCAGTCCAGAATTCCTGGGACTCCATCAAGTAGCACCGTTCAAGCTGCCGGCTTCCTCTCGAGGGAGCCGGCTGGCTCGGCGCGCGGCATGACGCACACGCGCGGGGCATAGCATACCCTGACCAAAGCCATGGCAGCCGAAGGGGCGGCCAAAGGGGAGGCTGATCGCATGGAACAGCTTGCAGGTGCACTCGTCACCGTCGTCATCGGCGTCTTGGGATGCGCAGCCTATTTCTTCGGCTCCAACTTCCTGCTCGATGCGGCATTTCCGTCGCGGGGGCGCGATCCCCTGACCGCCGCGCGCAACATGCGACGCGCCAATGCCATCCGCCCCTGGCTCTTTCTCGGGCCGGCGCTTCTCGTGCTCGGCATCTATCTCGTCTACCCGGTGTTTGAATCCCTGCGGCTCTCGCTGCACGACCGGTCCGGCCGCAACTTCGTCGGCCTCTCCAACTATGTCTGGATGGCCAACAATCCGGGCTTCCGGGAGTCCATGTTCAACAACATGCTCTGGCTGCTCTTCGTGCCGGCCTTGTCGACCTTCCTCGGGCTCGTCATCGCTGCGCTCACGGACCGCATCTGGTGGGGCAACATCGCCAAGTCGCTGATCTTCATGCCGATGGCGATCTCCTTCGTCGGCGCATCGGTGATCTGGAAATTCATCTACGACTACCGTGCCGCAGGCTCCGAGCAGATCGGCATCCTCAACGCCATCGTCGTCTATTTCGGCGGTGAGCCGCAGGCATGGATCACCATCCCCTTCTGGAACAACTTCTTTCTCATGATCATCCTCGTCTGGATCCAGACGGGTTTTGCGATGGTCATCCTTTCGGCGGCACTGCGCGGCATTCCCGACGAGACGATCGAGGCGGCGGTCATCGATGGGGCCAACGGCTTTCAGATATTCTTCAAGATCATGATCCCGCAGATCTGGGGCACGATCGCGGTCGTCTGGACGACGATCACGATCCTGGTTCTCAAGGTCTTCGACATCGTGCTTGCGATGACGAACGGGCAATGGAACACGCAGGTTCTGGCCAATCTCATGTTCGACTGGATGTTCCGCGGTGGCGGCGATTTCGGGCGCGGCGCGGCGATCGCCATGGTGATCATGGTGCTGGTCATCCCGATCATGGTGTGGAACATCCGCCGCGCCAGCGCCGAAATGGAGGGCCGCTGAGATGGGTGGTGCCGGTTCCGCAAAATCCCCGCTCACCTGGGCCGTTCATCTCTCGGTGCTGCTGCTCGTCGTCCTTTGGACGCTGCCGACCGCAGGCCTCTTCATCTCCTCCTTCCGTGACAAGGACCAGTTGGCGATCTCCGGCTGGTGGACGGCACTCGCTGGCTCCACCCAGAACCTGCAGGCCCGCACCGGAACCTCCGACGACCAGGTCGAGCGCGACGGTGTGTTCATCCTCGAAGGCAATGTCTTTGGCGAGGGGAGCGGCACCGTGTCGGCGTTCGGCACGTCGGGCCTCAACCCGACGGAATACGAGCCCGGCGCCGAAGCGGAGCTTCGTGAAGGCGGGGTGCTGACTGTCGCCGAGGATGGTGCCTATGCGATCACCTCGCAGAGCGAGCTCGACCTGCCGCGCGGGGCACGCATCTTCTTCACCACCACCATCCCGCCACGCTTCACGCTCGACAATTACCGCGAAGTGCTGGCGTCTGAAGGGATCGGTCGGTCCTTCATCAACTCGCTGACGGTCACCATTCCCGCGACGATCATTCCGATCCTGATTGCCGCCTTCGCAGCCTACGCGCTCGCCTGGATGAAGTTTCCGGGCCGGGCACTCCTGATCGCCGTCATCGTTGGACTGCTGGTCGTGCCGCTGCAGATGTCGCTGATCCCGCTCTTGCGCATGTATAACGGCATCGGGGCCTTCTTTGGCGTGCCGGCGAAAACCTATCTCGGGATCTGGCTGGCCCATACGGGCTTCGGCCTGCCGCTCGCAGTCTATCTGCTGCGGAACTACATCGCCGGGCTGCCGCGCGAGATCATGGAATCGGCGCGTGTCGACGGAGCGAGCGACTTCGAGATCTTCATGAAGATCGTGCTGCCGCTCTCTTTTCCGGCGCTCGCCTCCTTTGCAATCTTCCAGTTCCTCTGGACCTGGAACGACCTGCTCGTCGCCATGGTCTTCCTCGGCGCGCAGGACAGCGAACTGGTGCTCACCGGACGCCTGGTCAACCTTCTCGGATCACGCGGCGGCAACTGGGAAATCCTGACGGCTTCGGCCTTCATCACCATCCTGGTGCCGCTCGCCGTGTTCTTCACCCTCCAACGCTACCTCGTCCGCGGCCTTCTCGCGGGCTCCGTGAAAGGCGGATGATCCTCCCACTATGACGATTGCCATGAACGATTTGACCGAAAACGCGACATTGCTCACCGACAAGGCTGCCGATCACGACTGGTGGCGCGGCGCGGTGATCTACCAGATCTATCCACGCTCGTTTCAGGACACGAGCGGCGACGGCATCGGCGACCTTGCCGGTATCGCGCAGCGTATCCCCTACATCGCGTCACTCGGTGTGGATGCGATCTGGATTTCGCCATTCTTCACCTCGCCGATGAAGGATTTCGGCTACGACGTGTCGGATTATCTGAGCGTCGATCCGATGTTCGGCACCGTGCATGATTTCGACGATGTCATTGCCGCCGCACATGCCCACGGGCTGAAGGTGATGATCGACCTCGTAATTTCCCACACGGCCGACATCCATCCGTGGTTCGTCGAAAGCCGATCCAGCAAGGACAATGCAAAAGCCGATTGGTATGTCTGGGCCGATGCCAAGGACGATGGCAGCCCGCCCAACAACTGGCTGTCGATCTTTGGTGGCACGGCCTGGGAGTGGGATTCCACGCGTTGCCAGTACTACCTGCACAACTTCCTGACGTCGCAGCCCGACCTCAATTTCCACAATGAGGACGTGCAGGCGGCGGTCCTCGATGTGGCGCGCTTCTGGCTCGACCGCGGTGTCGACGGCTTCAGGCTCGACACGATCAATTTCTACTTCCACGACCGGCAGCTGCGCGACAATCCGAGCCTGCCGGTGGAGCGCCGCAACGCGAAGACGGCGCCCGCGGTGAACCCCTACAATTTCCAGGAGCACCTCTATTCCAAGAGTCAGCCGGAGAATGTCGAGTTCCTGCGCCGCTTGCGAGCGTTGATGAACGAATATCCGGCGATCGCGGCTGTCGGCGAAATCGGTGACAGCCAGCGCGGGCTGGAACTGATGGCCGAATATACCGGCGGTGGCGACAAGATGCAGATGTGCTACGCCTTCGATTTCCTGGCGCCGGAAGTGCCGACGGTGGAGAGTGTCGAAGAGGTGTTCACAACGCTGCGCCAAGCTTCGGAAGATGCGTGGCCGTGCTGGGCGATGTCGAACCACGATGTCGTGCGCCCAGCGACCCGCTGGGGCGACCATGTGCGCGACCGCACGGCCTATATGAAGCTGCTTGCCGGCCTCATGGCATCGCTGCGCGGCTCGCTCTGCATCTATCAGGGCGAGGAACTGGGTCTGACCGAGGCGGACATTGCTTACGATCAACTCCAGGATCCGTATGGCATTCGTTTCTGGCCGAAGTTCAAGGGTCGTGACGGCTGCCGCACGCCGATGGTCTGGGATGGCGATGGCGTGAATGCCGGGTTTTCCAACGGCCGCCCGTGGCTTCCGATCCCCGGCGACCATCTCGGTCTCGCGGTCGACAAGCAGGACCACGTCCAAGGCTCGATGTTGAACCACTACCGAAAGATCCTGGCGTTTCGGAAGGCGCATGAGGCGCTGCGCGTCGGCACCATGTCGATCCTGAAAGCCGAAGACGGCATCCTGATCATCGAGCGCAAGGCGGGTGACGAGACGATCCTGTGCGTCTTCAACCTGTCGGATGAGCGTCGGGATGTGGCGCTGGAAAGACCCGGCATGCAGGCGATCAGCGATCATGATTTTTCTGGGCTTTACCGCGATGGCACCGTCCACCTCGGTGCCTACGATGCGTTTTTCGGCAAGACGGACTGAGGGTCGGGAGGAAACGTCGAGTACGAATGGCCGCAGGGCCATTCGTACGGACAGGGGAGCGAAATGACTGCACTGCAGCTCAAGAACATCAAAAAATCCTATGGCACCGTGGATGTGATCCACGGTGTCGATTTGGACATACAGGAAGGCGAATTCGTCGTCTTCGTCGGCCCGTCCGGCTGCGGGAAATCCACGCTTCTGCGCATGATCGCGGGGCTTGAGGAAATTTCCGGCGGTACGCTTTCGATCGGCGGGCAGGTCGTCAACGACATCCCGCCGTCCAAGCGCGGCATTGCGATGGTGTTCCAGTCCTACGCGCTCTATCCACACATGACGGTCTACGACAACATGGCTTTCGGCATGCGGATCGCGAAGGAAAGCAAGGAAGAGATCGACCGGCGCGTGCGCGCCGCAGCCGACATCCTCCAGCTGACTCAGTATCTCGACCGTCTGCCGAAGGCGCTGTCCGGCGGGCAGAGGCAGCGCGTGGCTATCGGGCGCGCCATCTGCCGCGATCCGAAGGTGTTTCTGTTCGACGAGCCGCTATCGAACCTCGATGCCGCACTGCGCGTGGCTACCCGCATCGAGATCGCCAAGCTGCATGAATCCATGCCGGACACGACGATGATCTACGTCACGCATGATCAGGTCGAAGCGATGACGCTTGCCGATCGCATCGTCGTTCTGTCGGCCGGCCGCATCGAACAGGTCGGTTCGCCGATGGAGCTTTACCATCACCCGGCAAATCTCTTCGTTGCGCAGTTCATCGGATCGCCGGCGATGAACATTCTTCCTGCGCGGGTCGAAAAGGCGGGGGCCGAAACCATCGTCACGCTCACCGGCGGCAGGCAGGCCTTTCTCGATATCGCGACCGATGCGTCGCAGCAGGGCAAGCCGGCGAAATTCGGCGTGCGTCCGGAAGACCTGACGGTCGCGCAAGGGGAAGACTATCTGTTCGAGGGCCAAGTCGCCTTGTCCGAAGCGCTCGGCGAGGTGACGCTCTATTACATCGAGGGCCTGGTGGAGGGCGAACCGATCGTCGTGAAGGTGCCAGGCAACCAGCCGGTGCGGCGCGGCGAGTCGGTGCGCTTCACGGCGGACCGCTCCAAGCTGCATCTTTTCGATGCGGAAGGGCTCAGCTACCGGCGATAACGGATCTCTTGAAGCTGGATTGGCGGTGCGGCGCGCACGATGTCGTGAGCACGGCGTGACCATGAAACTTGGGCTGAACCGACTCGTATCTTCGTTGTCCCATTTGGAGGACGAGGAACTGCGGAGGTCACCATGCTCAAGACGCTTTCCCTATCGCTTGCTATCACGTCGACGCTTATAGCTGGCGTTGCAATTGCCCAGAGCAATCCCACCGTCGGCGGCGCGCCGATGCTCGAGACGATGAACATCGTCGAGAATGCGGTCAATTCGCCTGTCCACACCACTCTGGTCGCAGCCGTGCAGGCCGCCGATCTCGTCGACACGCTGGCGGGCGAGGGGCCGTTCACGGTCTTTGCTCCGGTGAATGACGGCTTTTCCGCCCTGCCGGCCGGTACCGTCGACACGCTCCTGATGCCGGAAAACAAGGATCAGCTCGTCAAGGTGCTGACCGCGCATGTCGTAGCCGGACGCCTTTCGGGCGGCGAGTTGAAACGCGACGTTCAGGCCAACAACGGTCGGCTCGAATTGACCACGGTCAGCGGAGACACGCTCATCGTGATGGAAGCGGGCAACGGCCTGTCGCTGATGGACGAAAGTGGCGGCACGTCGACGATCACCATCGCCGACGTCAACCAGTCCAACGGCGTCATCCATGTCGTCAACAATGTCCTCGTGCCGCAATAACAGTCTGATACCGACAGGCATCGGGGCGGCGGGGCCGTCCCGGTGCTTTGATTAGTAAAGAACGCTTGCGCCTTCGCTGGCCGGGCCGGCGACGGCGCGGAAGGCTGCGAAGAGTTCGCGTCCCATGCCGAAGCCATTGTCGGTCAGATCGGCTGTCACAGGATCGCGGGCTGCCCATTCGGCGGCATCGACCAGCACCGACAATTCGCCGGTGACGGCATCGACACGCACGATATCGCCTTCACGAACGCGCGCGATCGGGCCGCCATCGGCTGCTTCGGGCGTCACGTGAATCGCGGCGGGAACCTTGCCGGATGCGCCCGACATGCGCCCGTCGGTGACGAGGGCGACGCGGAAACCGCGGTCCTGCAGCACGCCGAGCGAGGGTGTCAGCTTGTGGAGCTCTGGCATGCCGTTCGCCTTCGGTCCCTGGAAGCGGATGACAGCGACGAAATCCTGATTCAATTCGCCGGCCTTGAACGCGTCGATCAGCGACTGCTGGTCGTGGAAGACCTTCGCCGGCGCCTCGATCACATGGCGATCCGGCTTTACGGCCGAGATCTTGACGACGGCGTTGCCAATATTGCCGCTGAGCATCTTGAGGCCGCCGGTCGGCTGGAAAGGTGCATCGACCGTCGCCAGAATCTTCGGCTCTGCGCTCTCCTTGAGCGCGGGGCGCCGTTCGATCGCGCCGGCTGCGTCCATGCCGATTTCGATGGCATAGGGCTGAAGTCCCTGGCCGTAGACCGTGCGCACATCGTCGTGCAGCAGGCCTTTGGAGAGCAACTGGCCGATGAGATAACCCATGCCGCCCGCTGCATGGAAATGGTTCACGTCGGCAAGGCCGTTTGGATAGACGCGCGCAAGCAGCGGGACCACGTCCGACAGTTCGGAAATGTCTTCCCAGGTGAGCCGGATACCGGCCGATCGGGCCATGGCGACGAGGTGCAGCGTGTGGTTGGTCGATCCGCCGGTTGCATGAAGGCCGACGACACCGTTGACGATCGAGCGTTCGTCGATCATCTCGCCGGCGGGTGTGAATTCATTGCCAAGCGCGGTGATTGCCAGTGCGCGGCGGGTCGCTTCCTTGGTCAAGGCATCGCGCAGCGGCGTGTTCGGATTGACGAAGGATGCGCCCGGCAGATGGAAGCCCATGATCTCCATCAGCATCTGGTTGGAATTGGCAGTGCCGTAGAAGGTGCAGGTCCCAGGCCCGTGGTAGGACTTGGATTCCGCCTCTAGCAATTCCTCGCGGCCGACCTTGCCCTCGGCGTAGAGCTGGCGGATGCGGGCTTTCTCGTCGTTGGGGAGGCCAGTCGTCATCGGACCGGCCGGTACGAAGATTGCCGGCAGATGGCCGAATGTCATCGCCGCGATCATGAGGCCCGGCACGATCTTGTCGCAGACGCCGAGATAGAGCGCTGCGTCGAACATGTTGTGCGACAGACCGATGCCTGCCGACATCGCGATCACGTCACGCGAGAAGAGCGAGAGCTCCATGCCCGGCTGGCCCTGCGTGACACCATCGCACATGGCCGGCACGCCGCCTGCGACCTGGGCAACCCCACCGGCTTCGCGCGCTGCCTCGCGGATCATGTCCGGAAACCGCTCGTAAGGCTGGTGGGCCGAAAGCATGTCGTTATAGGCGGTGATGATGCCGAGGTTCGGCAGGCGGTCGCCCGCCAGCGCTTCCTTGTCGGTCGGGCCACAGGCGGCAAAGCCGTGGGCGAGGTTGCCGCAGGCCAGAGCAGAGCGATGCGGCCCTTGACCGGCGGCACGGCGGACGCGGTCGATATAGGCTTCGCGCGTCGGCTTGGAGCGCTCTACGAGGCGCCGGGTGATGGTTTCGATGCGTGTATCCGCAGCCATGGTTCGCTATCCCGTTGTCAGTTCGGTTCGGCTTTCTTGAGCCGAGGCGAAGATCGGGCGTCAGGGCGCCCAGTAGATGTGGATCGGCGCCGGCGCATGGGCGAACACGGCGCGGATCGGCATGTCGTTTGCGTCTTCTCCAGCCAGCGCCTGGTCGAGCACTTGGCGCTTCTCGCCGCCTTCGATGTGCAGCACCACAAGGGGCGCTTCGACGATGCGCGGCAGCGTCAGCGTCAATCGCGGTTCGCCGGCGCCCGGCGCTTCCATCGACAGAACCGACGTCGGCATGCCGGGGTCGATCGCTTCCGCCAGCCGGTCGCCATCGGGAAAGAAAGACGCGGTGTGGCCATCTGTTCCAAGACCCAAGATGGCAACTTCGATCGGCCGGGGCAAGGCGTCGATCACGCCCGACGCGCGGTCGGCGGCGAGATGAACGTCTGGCGCATCGTTGAACAGCGGCACGAAGCGCGCGCGTGCGGCGCGACCGACCAGCAGGTTTTCCACCACGAGCTTCTGGTTGGATCGCTCGTGCGTTTCGGGCACGAACCGCTCGTCGATCAGCGTAACGGTGACCTGGTCCCAGGCGAGTTCCTTGCCGGACAAGGCCTTGAAGAAGGCCTTTGGCGTAGAGCCGCCCGACACTGCGAGCGTCGCGCGGCCCCGCAGGCCGATGGCAGCCTTCAAGGCTTCCGCAACGGCCTCGGCGAGCGCTTCGGCCAGTTCCGAGCGATCGGCAAATTCGTGGAATTCCGGCGACACTCCCATCGGATCAGTGCTCATGCCAGGTGCGGCCGTCGCGTTCGATGAGTGCGATCGCCTGGCTGGGGCCAGACGTGCCCGCCGTATAGCCCTGAACCTGCTGGCCCGTTTCTTCCCACGCCTTCAGGATCGGATCGACCCAGCGCCACGCCGCCTCGACCTCGTCGCGGCGCATGAACAGCGTCTGGTTGTTGCGGATGACGTCGAGGAGCAGCCGCTCGTAGGCGTCGGGGTTTCGCACATCGAAATTCTCGGCAAAGGTCATGTCCAGCGGCACGTGACGCAGGCGCATGCCACCCGGGCCCGGATCCTTGATCATGATCCACTGCTTGACCGCTTCGTCCGGCTGCAGGCGAATAACCAGTTGATTGGCGATGACGCGGCCGGCGCTCTCGTCGAAGATGGAATGCGGGATCGGCTTGAAGGCGATGACGATTTCGGACGCCCGCTCGGCCATGCGCTTGCCGGTGCGCAGATAGAATGGCACGCCGGCCCAGCGCCAGTTGCCGATTTCGGCCTTGATGGCGACGAAGGTTTCGGTGTTCGAGGTGCCGCTCTCCAGCTCGTCGAGATAGCCCTTGACCGGCCCGCCTGCCGATGCACCCGCGCGATACTGGCCGCGAACGGTCATCTGCTGAACATTGCGGCTGGTGATCGGGCGCAGTGCGCGCAGCACTTTCAGCTTTTCATCGCGCACGGCCTCTGCGTCCATGGACGACGGCGGCTCCATGGCGACGAGGCAGAGCAGCTGCATGATATGGTTTTGCACCATGTCGCGCAGCGCGCCGGCGGTATCGTAATAGCCGGCCCGCCCTTCCAGCCCGACGCTTTCGGCAACCGTTATCTGAACGTGGTCGATATGCGCGGAATTCCACAGCGGCTCGTAAAGCGCGTTGGCAAAGCGCAGCGCCATCAGGTTCTGCACCGTCTCCTTGCCGAGATAGTGGTCGATGCGGAAGACCTGCTCTTCGCGGAAAACGCTGCCGATCGTGTCGTTCAGCTGCCGCGCCGAGGCGAGGTCGCGCCCGATGGGTTTTTCCACGACGATGCGGGTCTTGTCGGTGATCAGCCCGTGGTCGCGGATGTGCTGGGAGATATCGCCGAAGAGCGAAGGCGACACGGCGAGATAGAAGGCGCGAATGCGATCTTCGCCCTCACTCAACAAGTCCTTGAGATCATCCCATCCCTTGTCGGATTTGGCGTCTACCGCGACGTAGAAGAGGCGCGCGAGGAACTTCTCGACCTCGGCTTCGTCGAGGCCGCCATTGCCGACATGTTCGACCAGCGCGGCGCGTGCGAATTCGCGGAATTCGTCATGGGAAAGCTCGGAGCGGGATGCTCCGATGATGCGGGTCGGCTCCGTCAACTGGCCCGCTTCCTGGCGGTGATACAGCGCCGGAAGGAGCTTGCGCTCGGAAAGGTCGCCCGTACCGCCGAACACGACATAGTCGAAAGGATCGACCGGAATGATCTGGCTGCTCATCGCATCAAGTCCCTGCAATCGGTGTCGTCGAGGTTTTTAATCTAATCGATTTAAAAAGGCCATAGCATGGCGACGATTTTGGCTGGCCTCAGATGCGGTCACGCAGCGAAAACCATGTCATCGCCAGGAAAAGAAGCGGTTGACGCAAGCGCGTTCCGCCGGGGAAAGCTGGGATCTTGAGGCGCTCGAACTGGGCGAGCCGGCTACGGTCGCCGAGCACCGCATCTGCGTAAAGCTTGCCGCAATAGTTCGACAGTTTAACCCCATGGCCCGAGTAGCCACCGATCGTGATCACATGCGGCATCACTTCGCGCACGAAGGGCTGGCGCGGCATGGTGATCGCGACCGACCCGCCCCAGGCATGGGTGATGTCGATATCGCCGAGATCCGGGTAGATTTCGGCGATCTGCTTGCGGATGTGCGACTTGATGTCGGTGGGGCTTTCCGACGTGTATGCCTCGCGCCCGCCGAAGAGCAGCCGCCCATCGAGGCTCTTGCGGAAGTAGCGCACCACGAAGCGGCTGTCGTCCACAGCTTCGCCACCCGGAATGATGGTCGGCGCGCTGATCGGAACTGTCGCCCCGATGAAAGAGCGGATCGGCATCACATGCGCAGCTGTCACCGGCTCGAGCTCGCCGATATGAGCGTTGCAGGCGAGAAGCGCGTGGTTTGCAGTGATCGTGCCGCGGTCGGTCGTGACGGTGACGCGGCCATTCGCGCTGGCGATGCCCGTCGCGCGCGTATTCTCGTAGAGTTGCGCGCCTGCGTCATCCGTCGCGCGTGCCAGCCCAGCAACAAGTTTCATCGGGTGGATGTGGCCGGTGCCCATGTCGCGCATGCCGCCGAAAAAGCGCGTCGACCCGAGGCGCTCCGCGGTCTCGGCGGCATCCATGAAGGTCGCCTGGGTGTAGCCGTAGCGCTCGGCCAGAATGTCGACATAGGAGCGGAAGTCATCGACATAGCGCTTCTTGTGCGCCACCGAGAGCTGGCCTTGCCGAAACTCCATGTCGATGCCGAGGCGCTCGGCGAAGTCGATCAGATAGCGCTTGCCGTCCTCGGCGAGATCGAAGAGCGCCTTGGATGTCTCAAGCCCGTATTGCGCTTCAAGCGCCGTGACGTCTTCTCGCTGCCCCGTGCCGATCTGGCCGCCATTGCGCCCGGAGGCGCCGTCGCCGAAACGCGCAGCGTCGATCAACACCACATCGACGCCGGCGATCGCCAAATTATAGGCCGCCTGCAAGCCGGTAAAACCGCCTCCGACGATGACGATATCGGCCTGTCGCGAGCCATCGAGAGGTTCAAAGCTTGGCCGCTCGGCAAGCGCATCCTCGTACCAGGAGATGCCGGGCGAGATGGGGCTTTGGTAGGCGATGGGATGCTCCGTCATCATGTGGTGGCTTCGCGCCGGCTGATCAGAGCAATTTCGCTTATGCTCAAATCGCTCAATTGCTCTGCATTTTTTGGTCGCGTTTCCGAACGGTGAACCGGTCTCCACTTCACCTGGAAACGCTCAGACGTTCAGCAGGAGATATTCACGCTCCCACGGACTGATGACCTGCATGAAGGTTTCGAATTCGCCGCGTTTCAGCCCGCAATAGGTGGCGATGAAATCCGCGCCGAACACATCCTGGAATGCGGGTTCGCTTTCGAGCAGCGATACGGCTTCCAGAAGGCCGCGGGGAAGATCGACCGTCGTGCCCTCATTTGCGGTATGGGCCGTCGGTGCCGAAGGCTTTACGCCGCGAACCATGCCGAGATAGCCGCAGGCGAGCGACGCGGCGAGTGCCAGATAGGGGTTCGTATCTGAGGAGGGGAGGCGATTTTCCACGCGCCGTGCGCTTGGGTCGGAACTTGGCACGCGGAAGGCAGTGGTGCGGTTGTCGTAGCCCCACGCATTGTTGACGGGGCAGGCCATGTCCGGCGTCAGTCGGCGATAGGAGTTCACGTAAGGCGCCATCATGACCAGCGCCTTCGGCACGAAATGCTGCATGCCGCCGATGAAGGAGAAGAACTCCTGCGATGCTTCGCCCTTCTCGTCGGCGAAGATATTGCGACCTGTGCTGAGGTCCACGACCGACTGATGGATGTGCATTGCCGAACCCGCCTGGCCCTGCATCGGCTTGGCCATGAAGGTCGCGTACATGTTGTGGTTCAGCGCCGCCTCACGCAGCGTGCGCTTGAAGAGAAAGACCTGATCCGCAAGCTCGATCGGATCACCATGCCGCAGGTTGATTTCAAGCTGTGCCGGACCCTCTTCGTGGATCAGCGTATCGATCTCCAGGCCCTGCGCTTCGGAGAAGTGGTAGATGTCGTCGATCAGTTCGTCGAACTCGTTGACGCCGGCGATCGAATAGGACTGGCCACCGGCGATGGTGCGGCCCGATCGGCCTTTCGGCGGCTGCAGCGGGTAATCCGGGTCGTCATTCTTCGCGACGAGGTAGAATTCGATCTCCGGCGCGACGACCGGCTGCCAGCCGCGCTCGCGGTAAAGGCCGACGACGCGCTTCAACACATTGCGTGGCGTATAGCCAACCTCATTCCCTTGCGTATCGACGATGTCGCAGACGACCTGCGCCGTCGGATCGGTTTCCCAGGGCACGACCGACAATGTCGACAGGTCCGGAACGAGCTTGAGGTCGCCATCGGTCGGGTCATAACGGAAGTCGCCCGTTTCCTCCGGATACTCGCCGGAGATGGTATGGCGGAACAACGCAGAGGGCAGCGACAGTGACGTATTGGACGTGAATTTCGACGTCGGCATCATCTTGCCGCGTGGCACACCGGCAATGTCGGGAGTGATGCATTCGATGTCTTCGATCCCACGCCACTTCAGCCATTCGCTGGCTTGCTTCCAGTCTTTCACACCACGCTTCTGGTCAATGAAGGCTGGCCGTTTGCGAGGACGTTCCGTCCGTGCTGCGCCCGGATGAAGTTCGATTCTGGAAGGCATCAATCACCGTTTCAGTTTATGTCGATATGAGCATAGACCGGTGAAGTGACAGACGAAAGTCCTTGTGTCATCGCCCTCCCGATCGTTGCAGGTCGCGTCCACCGATCACGCGGCTGGATCAAATGCGGCACTTGCGCGTTCATCCGGTCATCACGGGCAAGCAAAAGGATCACCTCCATGTTGAAGTTCATCGGCGGTACTGTCGGCGTCATTTTCCTGATCGGACTTCTGGTCGTCATCGGTCTTCTGAGCCTCATCTTCTGAGTCTGGATCAATCATCTTGCGACCCTGACGTGGGGCCGCAATGCCAAAGTCTACCGGCCCGTGTATCTTCGGGCCGGAGCCCCTAAATTTCTACTGAAAACGCGATCTCTCGCCTGCATTTGTTAAGTTTTCGGCAAGCAGCGTTCCTCATCAATTGTTGCAGGCTGCTGCGAGATTAACTCTCGTGCCGACATGACGTCCCCAAGCCGCGCCATCATGGGCATGTATAGTTGTCTGTGGGTGCAGTTTTCATCAATTACACCGTGATTGATGCGCACCGAGTAAAAGGGGTGAGGGAATGTCGTTGCTCGCCACGAGCAGGCTTGCAGTATACGCAGCGGTCTGGGGGGCTGCTTGTGCGTCCTTGTCCCAGGCATCCGCCACCGGAATTGACCACCGAGAAGCGGTCAAAGCATATTTTCAGAACAATCTGGCCGAGTGGGTTAAAAGCCCCGAGATCATCGAGGCCGTGCGCGCGCAAAATGGCATGACAGCCGCATGGACGCAGGCTGAAATAGATGCCGCGGACGCCGAATGGCGCGCTGAAATCGGTCAGATCCAGCGTCCCCAGATCGACGCCATGATTCAGAATTCCGTCTCGCAATTTCTGCGTCAGAAACAGTCTGCCGCCGACTGGATGATCGTCGAGATCATCGTGATGGATGGCAGGGGGCTCAATGTCGGCGTCAGCACGCCGACGTCGGATTACTGGCAAGGCGACGAAGACAAGTTCCAGAAGACGTTTCTTCAGCCGGAAGCCGGCCTCTTCATCGACGACATCGAATACGAGCCCGATACGCACCTCGTTCTCAGTCAGGCGAACAGTGCGATCATTGATCCAGATACGGGCGAGCCCATCGGAGCGATCACGGTCTCTCTGAACCTGAACAAGCTCTGATCGCGCCAAGGACAGACAAACATGAAAGCTAACGTTTCCAAACCCGGTCCGGTTGGTTTCCTCGGTCGGCTCTCGCTGACCACGAAGCTCGCCGCGGTCATCATCGTGGTCAATCTCATCGGGCTCGGCGCCACGGTGTGGTGGCTTTATCAATCGGCCGAACACACGCTGCGCCAGGATGCATTCGCCAATTGGAGCCGCGAGGTGAAGGAAGTCGGCATGGTTGCAGCCGGCGGCGTGAAATGGAACGTGCCGGAAGCGATCGAAGATGCCTACAAGGGCTACGCAACCTCCGACGAGCACGACCTGGTGCAGATCATCGTCTACAATGCGGCTGGCACGGAAATGACTGCCTGGACGCGCTCCGGTGCAGATGGCGCTGCAGCGCGCCGCGACATCGAAGCGATGATGGCGACACCGCCGCAAAATTCGGTCATCAACGACCTCCCGCTCGGTGACGGCAAGGTTACGATCATCGCGCCGCTGGAGCCGGACAGCGAAGGCAATCCGCGCGGTCATATCGCCACCGTCTGGAGCACGGCAAACCTTCACGCAACTAGCGTTGCTTTCGGTCTGCAGACACTTGCCGTTCAGGGCGTCTCGATCCTCATCGTCGTCGGGCTCTTCCTCCTTGCGCTTCGGACCATCGTCACGCGTCCGCTCGGCGACCTCACGGCGCGCATCAAGCGGCTGGATGAAGGCGATCTCGAAACAGGCGTTCCGCACCGTGCCCGCACCGACACGGTCGGCGTGGTCGCCAATGCGCTGGAGTCTTTCCGCATCTCCGCCATGGAAAAGCGGGAAGCAGAGCTGGAAGCAACGCGCCAGCGCGCGGCCTTCGAGGCTGAGCGTGAACGCAACGAAACCGAGACGCTTCGCACGGCCAAGGCCCGCGAAGAGGCGATGGAAACGGTCGGTGATGCGCTGCGTCGCCTGGCACAGGGCGATCTCACCGTCCAGATCGAACAGATCGACCACGCATTCGCCTCGCTGCAGGAAAACTTCAATGCGGCGGTGAAATCGCTCGGCGAAACTTTGTCCGACATCACCGATGCCACGCAGTCGGTCAGCGGCAGCTCCGGTGAAATCGCCAAAGCGGCAGACGATCTGTCGCGTCGCACCGAGCAGCAGGCGGCGTCGCTTGAAGAGACTGCAGCGGCGCTCGACCAGATCACGCAGACGGTGCGCGCCAGCGCTCAACGCGCCGAAGAAGCCGACCGCATGGTCGTTGACGCAACGACGGGAGCTCGCAATTCCCGTGCAGTCGTCGGCGATGCCATCACGGCGATGGAGCGGATCGAGACATCGTCAACGCAGATCAGCCAAATCATCGGTGTGATCGACGATATCGCCTTCCAGACCAACCTGCTGGCGCTCAACGCCGGTGTCGAGGCGGCGCGCGCTGGTGAAGCGGGCAAGGGCTTCGCGGTCGTTGCCCAGGAAGTCCGCGAGCTTGCCCAGCGTTCGGCCGCGGCGGCGAAGGAGATCAAGGACCTCATCCGCAAGTCGGGCGAGGAGGTCGGCATGGGGGTCGCACATGTCAACAAGACCGGCGCGTCGCTCGAGCAGATCGAACGGCACGTGCACATGATCAAGGACCATATTGCAGCCATCGTCACGTCGGCGCGCGAGCAGTCCGCCGGTCTCCAGGAGATCAACACCGCCGTCAACCAAATGGACCAGGTGACCCAGCAGAACGCCGCCATGGTCGAGCAGACCAATGCCGCCTGCGTGAGCCTCGAGGAACAGGCACAGTCACTGCGCGGTCTGGTCGGCCGCTTCGAAATGGCGGGCCGTGGATCCATGGTCTCGCAGGGCTATGAGCGCAGGGCTGCAAGTGCCGCGTCGGCGGCTCCCGTCTCGCGCCGGCCCACGGCACCCGCTCCGGTTAGGGCAAACAGCGCTGCCGTTGCTACGCGGGAATCTCCGGCACGCGCGCTTGGACGCAAGTTGGCCGGTGCCTTCGGCGGCGGTGGTTCTGCCGCAACTGCGGCAGCATCCACGGAGGAGGAGGGCTGGACCGAATTCTGATCCCGCCACTTCGAGTGTAAATTCAAAGACGCCGGCGCCAACATCGCGCCGGCGTCTGCCGTTTGAGGCGCGGCGGAACCGTTCAACCTGCCATCCGTTCCAACGGATCGATGAGGGGCAATCATGAGACTGACAGATTTGCGTTCGGCAGTAACCTTGAAGGCTTTGTGGCCCATCGCCCTTTTGGCGGTGCTTGGCGCCTGCATGTTCGTCTTTCTCGAGCTTGCAGAAGAGATCATGGAAGGCGAGGGGCTCGACTTCGACGAGCGACTGCTTCTGGCTTTGCGAAATCCTCTCGACACGAGCGATCCACTCGGTCCGCCCTGGCTTGAAGAGACCGCGCTCGAACTCACCGCCTTGGGCGGCTATCCGATCATCGGGCTGCTGACGCTCGCCGTTGCTGGCTATCTCGGTGTCGCAACGAGGCGTTGGGCTGCGTTCTATGTCCTCTTTTCCGTCGCCGGCGGCGCGATCCTCTCCACCGTGCTCAAGGCATTCTTCGAGCGGCCGCGGCCGGATCTTGTCGAGCAACTGGATGTCATCCACACGGCGAGCTTCCCGAGCGGCCATGCGATGGTCGGGACTGTCACCTATCTCACGCTCGGCGCGCTGCTGATCCGCTATGCGCGCAGCCGTGCCGAAGTGATCTATGTCGCGACCGTCGTCTTCATCATCACCGTCACGATCGGGCTGACGCGCGTTTATCTCGGTGTCCACTGGCCAAGCGACGTTATTGCGGGATGGGCACTCGGATTGTCCTGGGCATCGATCGTCTGGTGCGCAATCGCATTGATCGAAAATCGTGCACGGCTTGCCGAACTCGGCGTTCAGGCCCGTGGTTATCTTCACCGCAACGACAAGGCCCCACTTTAATGGTATCTCCGCATCGCCACGTCTGGTTCAAGCCGTTTGCCCGAACAGGCTACGCCGCCCGTGGATTGGTCTACATCGTCATCGGCTTCTTCGCCGTCCTGGCCGCCATCGGCTCGGGCGAGGAGCAGGGCTCTCGCGACGCTCTGCGCACGATCCTCAACACGCCCTTTGGCGACATGACGGCCATTCTCCTGATGTGCGGCATGGTTTCTTACCTCATCTGGCGCTTCATCCAGGCGATCTTCGACACGGACCAGCACGGTCTCGGCTTCAAGGGCGCGGCTATCCGCGGCGGTCTTATCGCTTCCGGCGTGACCTACGGCGTTCTCGCAGTCTTCACATTCGGGCTCTGGAACGGATCGCAAGGTGATGAGGGCGAAGGCGGCAGTGGATCGCAGATCGTCGACTTCATCGTCTCCATCGTGGGCAGCCAGGTGGTGGCCTATGCATTGACGGCCGTCTTCATCGGCGTCGGCATCGCGCATATCGCAAAGGCCGTGCGCAAGGGGTACGCTCGCCATTTCGAAGCACCGCAGAAGGTGATGGACTTCGTGCATCCCATCGCGCGAACGGGTCTGACGGCGCGGGGCCTGTCGTTTCTCGTCGTCGCGTTCCTGCTTTTCTACCGTGGCCTTAATGCCGGAGGCGAAGGTTCGCCCACGCCCGGCGTCGAGGATGCGCTCAGTTTTGTTCAGGGGCTGCCCTTCGGCGGCATTCTCTTGGGCGCAATGGGTGTCGGCCTCATGGCTTTCGCGCTCTATTCGATCCTCGAAGCAATCTGGAGACGGATCAATGTCGAAGATGCCGATGCCGTCAGGTGACAAGGTCGCCGATCATGACCGCACGAACGGTCCGGCAATTGCCGAGCTGTTCGACAGCACGCAAAGAGGCCGTGAACGGCGCGATCTCTTGCGCCGGCTCGAGCAGGTGGAGAAGCTGTTCGACCGCAATTTCAGCTTTCTCGGGATCCGCTTCGGCTGGGATGCGGTGCTCGGTCTCGTGCCGGTTGCGGGCGACACCGTGGCTGCCGGCGCGGCCGGCTGGATCTATTGGAAAGCGCAAAAGCTCGGCGTTCCCGGGCACATCAAACGCAAGATGGTCAGCAACATCGCGTTTGACTACATTTTCGGCTCCATCCCGGTCCTCGGCACAGTCGTCGACGTCGCCTTCAAGGCGAATACCCGCAATGTCCGCATGCTGAAGGAGCACCTTCTGGAAGAGGAAGAGCGCGATCGCGCGGCATGGGAAGCAGAAAGCAAAGGCCCGCCGGCCGCTTGAGCCGACGGGCTTTCGCCACGCATCGTGATGGTGGAGGTCAGCGGCTTTGCGTGACGATGACGGGGATCATCAGGTCGCCCCAATTCCCCTCTGAGTGATGACGGGCCGAGCGAACCAGTTCGACTGATACGCCGGCGTCGACGGCCTTCATGACGGACTGGTTGAGGCGATGCAGGTCGTTGGCCAGCATGCGGATTGCGCTCTGCTGGTCGTCGCTCATGGCCGATGACTGCTCTTCAGCCCGTTCCTTGACGCGTGAGATCGATGCCATTTCGGTAATCTCCGTTTTCAGGCGCCTGAGGCGCAAAATTGGTGGAAGGCTTGGAGCGTGGCGGCGGGGCGCCGCCACGCGGTTTGGAGCCTATTCGGCTGCCGGGCGGAACTGGGCGTGCTCGGTCGATTCACCCATGGCAGTGGTGGAGGAATTGCCGCCGGTGATCGCCATCGACACGGCGTCGAAATAGCCGGTGCCTACTTCGCGCTGGTGCTTGGTTGCCGTGTAGCCGTTTACTTCCGCCGCGAATTCGGCTTCCTGCAGCTCTGAATAGGCAGCCATCTGGCGATCCTTGTAGCCGCGGGCGAGTTCGAACATGCCGTAGTTCAGCTGGTGGAAGCCGGCGAGCGTGATGAACTGGAACTTATAGCCCATCGCGCCGAGCTCGCGCTGGAACTTGGCGATCGTCGCGTCGTCCAGATGCTTCTTCCAGTTGAACGAGGGCGAGCAATTGTAGGCGAGCATCTTGTTCGGATGCACCTTGTGCACGCCTTCGGCGAAGCGACGGGCCTGATCGAGATCGGGCTTGGAGGTTTCGCACCAGATCATGTCCGCATGTTCGGCATAGGCGACAGCGCGGGCGATGCACGGCTCGAGGCCGTTCTTGACCCGGTAGAAGCCTTCCGTCGTGCGGCCGGCGTCATAATCCACGAAGGGCTGGTCGCGCTCGTCGATGTCCGATGTCAGAAGCTTCGCGGCTTCCGCATCGGTGCGCGCGATAACGAGCGAGGGGACACCCAGCACGTCGGCTGCGAGACGGGCAGCATCCAGATTGCGGATGTGGGCCGCGGTCGGGATCAGAACCTTGCCGCCGAGATGGCCGCACTTCTTCTCGGATGCGAGCTGGTCTTCGAAGTGAACGCCGGCAGCGCCCGCCTCGATATAGGCCTTCATGATCTCGAAGGCGTTGAGCGGGCCGCCGAATCCGGCTTCCGCATCGGCGACGATCGGGGCGAACCATGTGTCGACCGAGAGGCCATTGCCTTCCGATGTTTCGATCTGGTCGGCGCGCTGCAGCGTCTTGTTGATCCGCTTGGCGAGCTCCGGGCCCGCATTGGCCGGGTAGAGCGACTGGTCGGGATACATGGCCGATGCCGTGTTGGCGTCTGCCGCGACCTGCCAGCCGGAGAGGTAGATGGCCTTGAGGCCAGCGCGGACCATCTGCATGGCCTGGTTGCCGGAAAGTGCGCCGAGCGCGTTGACGAAGTCATCCGAGCGGATGAGATCCCACAGCCGGTTCGCTCCGTTTTCGGCAAGCGTATAGCGGATCTGCACCGAGCCACGCAGACGCTTCACGTCCTCGGCCGAATAGGGGCGCTCGATGCCATCGAAGCGGCCTTCGGGAGCGGAAGGAACGAGGTTGTAAAAGTCTGTCATGGCACTTCTCCGACTGCTGGAGGCGGCGATCTTTGTGCCGCTCCGTTGCGCTATGTTGATGTGACAATGTTTACATTGCGCTGCGGTTGGTCGCCAGGAAATAAGGGCCGACAGGGTATTGAAAAGGGTCACGCTGTGCTTGAATTTACAAGTCGCTTCTGTAAATTTGTCAATTCTGTAAAGACGGCTGATATGTAAAGGTCTTCACAAATGGCCGATCAGAAGATTTTCGCCGGGCCGCGCGTGCGTCGGCTGCGCAACGGCATGGATATGACCCAGACGGCGATGGCCGAGGCGCTCGGCATATCGGCGTCCTATCTCAACCTGATCGAGCGTAATCAGCGGCCGCTGACCGTCCAATTGCTCCTGAAGCTTTCCAGCACATTCAAGATCGATCTTGATGCCTTGCAGGGTGAGACACCCGCATCGGTAACCGCGCTCAAGGAGATTTTTTCCGATCCGCTTCTGGCCGGTGAGCTGCCCGGCGACCAGGAACTGATCGAGATTTCGGAGGCTGCGCCGAATGCGGCGGCGGGCATGGTGAAACTCTATCGGGCCTATCGAGAACAGGCGGAGCGCCTCTCCGATCTCTCCAGCCTGCTGGCGCGCGAGGGGCACGAGACGGTTGCCGCAGGTGCCAAGCTGCCGATCGACGTCGTGCGCGAGACGTTCGAGCGCCGGTCCAACCATTTTGCAGCCATCGACAAGGCTGCAGAGACTTTTCATGACCGGCTGGCGCCTGGCGAGGATCTGTCGAGCGCCATTCGGGCGTGGTTGAGCCGCGAACATGGGATCGTCGTGCGGGCCCTGCCGGTTCATGCGATGCCCAATCTGCGGCGACGCTACGATCGGCATTCCATGCGGCTTTTTCTGTCGGAGCGTCTGTCGCCGTTCGACCAGTTGCGCGAGGTCGCCATGGAGGCTTGCCAGCTGGCATTGCGCGACGAGATCGGGGCTGCGCTCGATACGCTTGGTCTTGACGGCGACGAAGCGCGTCGACTCGCCCGTTTCGAGCTCGCGCGCTATGCGGCGCATGCGCTGATGATGCCCTATGGCGCGTTTCTCGCGGCAGCCCAGCGCGCGCGCTATGACATCGACGTTCTCAGATCCCGGTTTCGCGTGTCCTATGAGCATGTCGCAAACCGGATCACGACACTACAACGGCCCGGGCAGGAGGGCGTGCCGTTCTTCCTGCTGGAGATCGACAATGCCGGCCACAAGTTTCGGCGCTCGGGCGCCAAGGGCTATCCGCATGCGCGCTTCGGCGGTGATTGCCCGAAGCTCAACATTCACGCTGCCTTCTCACAGCCGGGGCAGATCCTCGTCGACGCCGTCGAACTCACCGATGGTGCCGAGTTTCTGGTCGTGTCGCGTACTCTGGAAGGGCCGCAGGCGGCCTTCAACGAGCGGGTGCGGCGCACTGCGTTGCTGCTTGGCTGCGACATAGGGTTTCGCGACGACATCATCTATGGTGGGGCTATCGAGACCAGGCGTGCGGCTGGATCCTCGGTGGGCCGGGAAACAACGAAAGTCGGTGCGGCGTGCCGCCTATGTGAGCGACAGGGTTGCCTTGCGCGCGCCGAGCCGCCGGTGACGCGGCCGCTCGGGCTCGACGAAATGGTGACCGGTCTCAGTGCCTTCGACTTTCAGTAAGTCCTGCGGGTGGACAGCATGGGCGGTGTTGCTTGGAAAGCGGGCGCGACTTGCCATCAATTTAAGCTTGTGAGGCCCGGCTTTCCCGCCTAGTTTTCAGCCAACAGAATGCCCAATCCATCAATCCCGCAAAGACGGGCAAACGGGCAAAACGGACATAAAGGGAAGTCTTGATCATGAAGAACAGCCGAGTTTTGAGCACAGCCGCAATCCTGCTTGCAGGAACGGTGGCTGCCGGAGCGCAAGACCGCGTGGTCAACGTCTTCAACTGGTCGGATTATATCGACGATGAAATCCTGGCGGAATTCACCGCTGAAACGGGTATTCGGGTCGTCTACGACGTCTATGATTCCAACGAGATGCTGGAGACCCGGCTGCTTGCGGGCGGTTCGGGCTACGATGTTGTCGTTCCCACCGCGTCCTTCATGTCGCGGCAGATCGCTGCCGGCGTCTACCAGGAGCTCGACCAGTCGAAGCTCACCAATATCGGCAATATGTGGGGCCTCGTGACCGAACGCACAGCGGTCTTCGATCCGGGTAACGCCTATTCGGTCAACTACATGTGGGGCACCAACGGCATCGGCTATAATGTCGGCAAGGTGCAGGAAATCCTCGGAGAGGACAGCATCGACAGCTGGTCCGTCGTGTTCGATCCGGAGATCGCCGCGCAGTTCGCCGACTGCGGCATTCACATGCTGGACTCGCCGATCGAAATTTTCCCGGCGATGCTTGCCTATCTCGGCCGCGATCCGAATTCGACGTCGGCCGAAGATATTGCTGCCGCCGAAGAAGCGCTGATGCAGATCCGGCCCTATGTCGAGAAATTCCACTCGTCGGAATACATCAACGGCCTCGCCAATGGCGATATCTGCCTGGCGATCGGTTATTCGGGCGACGTATTCCAGGCGCGCGATCGTGCCGCCGAAGCGGATGCGGGTGTAGAGGTCGGTTACGCGATCCCGGTTGAAGGTGCCGAAATGTGGTTCGACCAACTCGCCATCCCGGCCGATGCGCGCAATGTCGAGGAAGCCCACGAGTTCATCAATTACCTGATGCGCCCCGAAGTCATCGCCAAGGCCTCGAACTACGTCTACTACGCCAATGGCAACGCGGCGTCGCAGGAGTTTCTGGTGGAAGACGTGATCGGCGATCCCGCCATCTACCCGCCTGCCGAAGCACAGGAAAAGCTCTTCACCAAGCCGCCCTATGACGCGCAGGCCAACCGCCTGATCACGCGCGCCTGGACGCGCGTCAAAAGCGGCCAATAATCACGATCCGCGGGCGCGATCGGTCGCGCCCGCGCCCTTGGCCAGTCGGCCGCAATTCATGGGCAGCAGAACCGCATGAGATCCCTTGGCAATATCCGGCGCTCATTCGCGCCGTGGTCCGATGCGAACGCCAAGGCGATGATCTCTATTCGAAACGTGACGAAGCGTTTCGGTGACTTCACGGCGGTCGACAATCTTTCACTGGATATTTACGAGCGTGAGTTCTTCGCGCTTCTCGGGGCCTCGGGTTGTGGCAAGTCCACGCTTTTGCGCATGCTGGCCGGCTTCGAGACGCCGAACGAAGGTGCGATCCTTCTCGACGGTGTCGATCTGACGGGCGTGCCGCCCTATCGGCGTCCGCTGAACATGATGTTCCAGTCCTACGCGCTCTTTCCGCATATGACCGTTGCCGACAATGTCGGGTTCGGCCTGAAGCAGGAGAAGATGGCGAAGCCCGCCATCGCCGAGCGCGTCGCGCAGATGCTGAAGCTCGTGAAGATGTCGGAATTTGCCGGCCGCAAGCCGCATCAGTTGTCGGGTGGCCAGCGGCAGCGCGTGGCGCTCGCCCGGGCGCTCGCCAAGCAGCCGAAGGTACTTCTGCTCGACGAGCCGCTCGGCGCGCTCGACAAGAAATTGCGCGAGGAAACGCAGTTCGAGCTGACCGATCTCCAATATGATCTTGGCCTGACTTTCGTGGTCGTCACGCACGACCAGGAGGAGGCGATGACCATGGCCGACCGCATCGCCGTCATGGATGCCGGGCAGATCCGCCAGGTTGCGACGCCGGCCGAAGTGTATGAAGCGCCGAATTCCCGGTTCGTCGCCGACTTCATTGGAAGCATCAATCTCTTCGACGGCGAAGTGACCCGATCAGACGCGGCCTTGACGGAACTGCAGTCGCCGGAGGGCTTTGCGCTGCGAATGGTGGATGGTCAGTCGCGCGGCATCGGCAGTGATTTGACGCTTGGACTGCGCCCTGAGAAGATCGCCGTCACCCATACGAAGCCGAATTCCGGCGTCAACGCGGTGGAAGGGGAGGTCTGGGATCTCGCCTATCTCGGCGACATGTCGATCTTCCACGTCAAGCTCGACAGCGGCAAGATCATCAAGGCCAGCGTCGTCAACGCATCGCGCAGCGGCTCGGAGGTCTTCACCTATCACGATCGCGTCTGGCTATCCTTCGCGGAAGATGCCGGCGTGGTTCTGGAGCGCTGACGATGGGCGCTGCCGCACGCAGATGGCTTCTGATCGCCATTCCCTATCTCTGGCTGCTGATCTTCTTCCTCGTCCCGTTCTTCCTCGTCTTCAAGATCTCGTTTTCGCAGACCAACATCGCGATCCCGCCCTATCTGCCGGTGTTCGAGTGGACGGATGGGTTTGCGGTCTGGATGGAGAAGCTGCGACAGCTGTCTCTCGACAACTATCTGTGGCTGACCGAAGACCCGCTCTACTTCAACGCCTATCTCTCGAGCCTCAAGATTGCCTTCGTCTCGACGGCGTTGGCGCTCGCCATCGGCTATCCGCTCGCCTACGGCATGGCGCGCGCGCCGGCACATTGGCGACCGCTTCTGGTGATGCTGGTCATCCTGCCGTTCTGGACGAGTTTCTTGATCCGCGTCTATGCCTGGATCGGCATCCTGCGCCGTGAAGGACTGCTCAACCAGTTCCTGCAGTGGCTCGGCGTGATCGACCAGCCGCTCACCATCATCAACACCGACATCGCCGTCTATATCGGCATCGTTTATTCCTATCTGCCGTTCATGGTGCTGCCGCTCTATGCGGCGCTGGAGCGAATGGACGAGAGCCTGATCGAGGCGGCGCAGGATCTTGGCTGCACGCGCCTTGCGGCCTTCTGGAAAATCACGTTCCCGCTGTCGTTGCCGGGCATCGTGGCCGGCTGCATGCTCGTGTTCATTCCGGCCGTCGGTGAATTCGTCATTCCGGACCTTCTCGGCGGGTCAGATACGCTGATGATCGGCCGTACGCTCTGGGTGGAGTTCTTCTCCAACCGGGACTGGCCAGTGGCATCGGCCGTCGCCACGCTGCTTCTGCTGATCCTGGTCGTGCCGATCGTGATCTTCCAATATTATCAGGCGCGTACGCGCGAGGCCGAGACACGATGAACAGGCACTGGTCCGGCTTCAACATCGTGTCTGTGGTGGTAGGCTTCGCCTTCCTCTACATCCCGATCCTGCTCTTGATCATCTACTCGTTCAACGAGTCTCGGCTGGTCACTGTTTGGGCAGGCTTCTCCACGCGCTGGTACGGCGAGATGCTGCGCAACCAGGCGCTTCTCGACGCGGCATGGGTGACGCTGCGCGTCGCGCTCGTGTCGGCGACAGCGGCGACGCTGCTCGGAACGCTGGCAGCCGTGGTCCTCGTCCGGGTCACACGTTTTCGCGGGCGGCTGCTGTTCTCGGGCATGGTTTTCGCGCCGCTCGTCATGCCGGAAGTGATCACCGGCCTGTCGCTGCTGCTGCTCTTCATCGCGATGAATCTCGACCGCACGATCTTCACCGTCATGCTGGCGCACACCACGTTCTCCATGTGCTTCGTTGCGGTGGTAGTTCAATCGCGGCTGGTGACATTCGACCGGTCGCTCGAAGAGGCGGCGCAGGATCTTGGCTGTACGCCGCTCAAGGCGTTTTTGACGGTGACGTTGCCAGTAATCGCGCCAGCGGTGATTGCCGGCTGGATGCTCGCCTTCACGTTGTCGCTGGACGATCTCGTCATTGCGAGCTTCACATCGGGCTCCGGCGCGACGACGCTGCCGATGCGCATCTACAGCCAGGTCAGGCTTGGCGTCACGCCGGAAATCAATGCGGTGTGCACGGTCTTGATCGCGTTGGTGACCACGGCAGTCATCATCGCTTCGGTGATCAACAAACGCAGCATGGTCCAGCGTGAGCGTGCCGAACAGCTTGCCCGAGCCGGCTGAGGTTGATCGACCCCAAGTCTTTGAGCGTGCAGATCCGCCCTGATCCTGTCAGTTGCCCATCACAGGCGAAATCACCGGCGCAGGCCAGGAGCCGCCGACGAAGAACCGCAAGGCCGGCGGAGCCGCGGGGGCTTCGGCACCCTCAGCGGCTTGAGCCGGCGCGTCGGTGATCGCACCGGACATGGCAAGACTGCCGCGATCGAATGGAATGAGGCCAGACAGCGCGACCGTCGTGTTTCCGGACAGGATCTCCGCCGTCTCGATCTCCGCCGTGCCATTGGCGAAGGTGGTGGCGAAGCGTGCTGAGCGGAAAGGCAACTCGCCTTCCGATGCGCGTGTGAGGCTGAAGAACCGTTCCTGGGATGCCAATGTGCGGAATGTCTGCAGGTTGAAACCCGGGATCGACCCTTCGCCGATCGTCATTTCCAGCCGGCCCTGCAGGTCGCGTGCTGTCGTTGCCCAAACGGGGGTGGGCGAGGAGACCGCAAGATTGAGCCTGCCGCGCCCGCGCGGCAGCGGGCCCGTCACGCCGGCAGCCTGATAGGCGGCACCGAAATCGACGTTCTCGGCCGTCAGCTGAATTTCGCCGCCGCCGTCGAAGCCGTTCTCGGAAATGATTATGCGGCCCATAATGGTGCCACCGTAAGCAGAGGCGTCGCCGATATCGAACAGGGCGCGCCCACGTTCGACCCGCGCTGCCGCTGCGAGGTTTTGCAGTTCCAGGCGTCCAATGCGCGCCGTCTGTGCGGAAAAGCGAAGGTCGAGCCCGAGCTGACGCAGAAAACCGGTGTCGATCGACGGGGTCAGCTGTCCACCATCGAGTGGCAGGGGCGCAAACGCGTTCAGGAAAGCGCCGACGTCGAGCGCATTATAGGCCAGCGTCCCGGAGATTGCTGGCGGGGCGTCGTTCGTCCAGTTCAGAGAGAGCGCACCGATCCCACGGTTGTTGTCGATGTCGAGCAGCACATTGGCGAGGTTCACCTGGCCCGCGGCAGCCTGAATTTCGGCCTCCAGTTCGAGCGCGCTGATCGCTTCTCCGGGCTTCAGTTCTGTTCCAGACCATTGCAGCGCGCGGCGCACGGAGGGGCTGGAGAGTTCCAGATCTCCGGTGAAGGATGGCGATGCCGAAGCAAGGCTCGCCGTGCCCGAGAGATTGAACGTCAGAAGCTCGGAAGACACGTTGAGCCGTAGCGGAGCCTGAGTGCCGTTCAGCAGTTCGACCGGCCGCTCCGCGTTGACGACTAGACGCACGGGCTCGCCGCGCAGAACGCCGCCCAGTTCCAGCCGCGCGCCCATGCCGACGCGTGGCCAGACCAGATTGCCATTGATCGCGCTGACGCTTTCGCTGCGATCGTTGCGTCTGTCATCATAAAGAAGCGTGCCATCGCGAAATTCGAGATTGCCAATCCGTGACATGTCGAAGGCGAAAGGCTGTGGTTCGGCCCCGCTGGTGCTCTCAAGCTCTTCGTCTGTCGTCGAAAGGTCGTCTGCATCATGCCAGTTGCTGACGCCGTCTTCGTCCAGCACCACACGCGCGACCGGGCGCTGCAAGGCAATGTCTGAGAACTCCGGATCACCGAGCACCACGGACGCCAGACCGAAATCGGCCTCGATGGTTTCGGCCGTCAGCAGGGGCTGCTCAGGATCGGAATCGGAATGGATCGTGACGTTGGTGATCTTGATGCCCGGAATTGGGAAGAAGACCATCTCCACGGCGGGATCGAAATCTACGCGGTGATTGGTCGCGTCTTCCAGCTCAATCCGGAGATGTTCCCCGATCCGCTGCTCCGAAACGAAGAGGGGGATGCTCAGCGCGCCGCCAATGATGAGAGCTATGGCAAGGACAAGCACGAAGAGCCATCGGACGCGCCTGAAGCCTTGCCGGGATGTGTCGTCAGCGACCAAATGCGTGTTTCCGAAAAGCCGAATGCGATGATCCTGCCCTGTGGTTAGAGCCTCCTTCCCGCAAATGCAATCAAAGCGCAGGACGGGCAACCGTGGGTCGCCGCTCCTTCAACAGCGGTCCGCACAATGCTATGCGGGTATCGCGTGAGCCTCAGGGAGATGAATGAAGCGATGAAGACGGACGACAATCAATTGCTCTGGACGCCTTCGAGCGCTGACATCGACGCTAGCCGCATGATGGAATTTGCCCGCTTTGCCGGTGCGCGAGCCGGCAAGACGTTCGACACATTCGACGCGCTGCACGCATGGTCGGTCGCCGACATTCCTTCCTTCTGGTCGTCGGTATGGGACTATTTCGAGGTCAAGGGCGAGAAGGGCGCGACGCTGGCGGAGCATCTCGACCGCATGCCGGGAGCATCGTTCTTCCCCGATGCGCGGCTGAATTTCGCCGAAAACCTGCTGTCACGGACAGGTGGCGACGATGCCATCATCTTCCGCGGCGAAAACAAGATCGAAACTCGGCTTTCCTGGGATGATCTGCACGCGCTGGTGTCACGCCTGCAGCAGGCCATGCGTGCCATGGGCATCGGAGCCGGTGACCGCGTTGCCGCGATGATGCCGAACATGCCGGAAACCGTGGCGCTGATGCTGGCTGCCACCTCGATCGGTGCCATCTGGTCGTCCTGTTCGCCGGATTTCGGCGAAAGAGGCGTGACCGACCGGTTCGGCCAGATACAGCCGAAGCTGTTCATCGCCTGCGACGGCTACTGGTATAATGGCAAGGAGCAGGACGTCTCCGCCAAGCTCGTGCCGATCGAAGCGTCACTGGCGCCCGAGCTGACGCTGATCATCCCCTATCTCGGCAAGGCGGACGGCGTCGCCGGGCAGCTGAAGAACGCGACCACGCTTCCCCAGTTCATCGCAGCCTATGAGCCGCAGGCCGTCACGTTCGAACGGCTGCCATTCGCGCACCCGCTCTATATCCTCTTCTCGTCCGGCACGACGGGTGTGCCCAAATGCATCATCCACTCCGCTGGCGGCATGCTGCTGCAGCACCTGAAGGAGCATGGTCTCCATTGCGGCATCCGGTCCGGCGAGCGGCTCTTCTATTTCACCACCTGCGGCTGGATGATGTGGAACTGGCTCGTCTCGGGCCTGGCGGTTGGGGCGACGCTTTGCCTTTACGATGGCTCGCCCTTCCATCCCGACGGTAACGTGCTGTTCGACTATGCCGCCGCCGAGCGCTTCGCCGTCTTCGGAACGTCGGCAAAGTTTATCGATGCGGTGCGCAAGGCTGATCTTGCGCCTGGCCGCGATCACGATCTGTCGGCACTGCGGCTGCTCACCTCCACCGGATCGCCGCTTTCGCCCGAAGGCTTCTCGTTCGTCTATGAGGGGATCAAGAGCGATCTGCATCTCGCATCGATTTCAGGCGGCACGGACATTTGCGCGTGTTTCGTGCTCGGTGTCCCGACCAAGCCTGTGTGGCGCGGCGAGATCCAGGGTCCGGGGCTCGGCATGGCGACGGATGTCTGGAACGACGACGGCGAACCGGTCGTCGGCGAGAAAGGCGAACTGATCTGCCACAAACCGTTTCCTTCCATGCCGATCGGCTTCTGGAACGACACGGGTGGCGCCAAGTACCACGAGGCCTATTTCGATCGCTTCGGCAATGTCTGGTGCCACGGCGATTTCGCCGAGCGGACCGAGCATGGCGGATTCATCATTCATGGCCGATCCGATGCGACGCTCAACCCAGGTGGCGTGCGGATAGGAACCGCGGAAATCTACAACATCGTCGAGCAGATGCCGGAGATCACCGAAGCGATCTGCATCGGGCAGGACTTCGATGGGGACGTGCGCGTCGTGCTCTTCGTGCGCATGGCGGACGGAATAACCCTGTCGGAGGACGTTCAAAAGTCGATCCGCACGCGCATCCGCCAGGGCGCGTCGCCACGGCACGTGCCGGCGAAGATCATCGCCGTCAGCGACATTCCCCGCACGAAATCAGGCAAGATCACCGAACTGGCCGTGCGCGATGTCGTTCACGGTCGACCGGTCAAGAACAAGGAGGCGCTCGCCAATCCGCAGGCGCTGGATCTGTTTATAGACCTGCCTGAGCTCAGCAGCTGACGCAGCCCTTCGGCAGCTGCCCTCATTGAATGAACGCTCTTTTTCGGAGGATGATGGTTAACCAGCCCTTTCGGACAAATTAACCAAGCAACGACAAGTGTTGCTGATCCGTTAAAATTGAGGAATTCCGTTAAGAGGTTGGTAACGCCGGACGCGCCATCTTGTGTGCAACTTGAGTGCAGCCACTTGTTGCGACCGTCCCAGCCGATTCGCTTAATGGCTGCTGGTTATTTCTGCTCAAGCCCGCCGAACAGCATTTGACTTGAAGGAGGCCGCCGTGCCTCCTTTTTTTTTGCGCTGCGTCCCAACGCTTAGTCTGCGAGGACGCGCTGGGACGGGAAGGTAACCTGGACCAACGTGCCTTCGCCCGGTGCGGATTCGATGGCGAAATGCGCCCGGTTCGCTTCGACCATTGCCTTCGTCAAAGGCAGGCCGAGGCCCGTGCCATCGCCACGCGGACGCATCGGGCTGGTCGGCCCTTGGCGAAATGGCTTCATCGCATGGTCGAGTTCGCTGCGAGACATGCCGATGCCCGTATCGCGCACGCGCATCACGACCTTGCCGCTCGCATCATAGAACGTGGACACCACGATCTGCCCGCCCGGAGGCGTGAACCGCACGGCGTTTGCCAGAAGGTTGATCGCGATCTGCTTGACCGAGCGCGGATCTGCCACGACGTCCGGCAAAGCCGTGGACAGACTGGTGCGAATGATGACGCGCTCGGCATTTGCCTGTGGCTGAAGAAGCGACACGGCTTCGGCAAGAAGCTCGTTCAGCGAGACGGCGGAGAAATCCATGTCCTGCTGGCCAGCTTCGATCTTGGAGATGTCGAGCAGATCGTTGACGATATCCAGCACATGGCGGCCCGAACGGCCGATGTCGTGCGCGTATTCGAGATAGCGTGCAGAGCCCAACGGGCCGAATCGCTCGGTCGACATCATTTCTGAAAAACCGATGATGGCATTGAGCGGCGTGCGAATCTCGTGGCTGACGCGCGCGAGAAACTCGCTCTTGTGGGCATTGGCCGTTTCGGCGCTGCGCTTGGCAGCACGCAATTCCTCTTCGGTCCGCTTCCAGTGGGTGATGTCTCGCATCACCGCGCAGTAGCCGTTCGAGCCCCGGAGGCGCCCAAGCGTCATGAAAAGCGGAATGAAGCCTCCTGAGGCTTCCCGACCGATGACTTCGCGGCCATCATTCAGCACGCTCGCCACGCCATGGTCCGAAAGGCTCGCCACATAGTCGAGCACGGCCCGCTGGCTCTCATGGGCAAACAGCATGGCAAAGGGCTGATGCAGCGTTTCGTCGGCCTCATAGTCGAAGAGGGCGCTTGCCGAACGGTTCATCGAACGGATCGAGCCATCTTCGTCGAGAATGACGACGCCATCGGTCGCCGTTTCGAGAATGGAGCGCAGTTCTTCCATCTCGATTTCGGCGTTGGAGGGCGAGGCGCGGCGCTCTTCTTCCCCATCGTCGACAAGCTCCTCACGGAGCGGCTCGACGGCAAGTTCCCCGCGGAGCGGCTCGACGACAAGCAGCAGTGCCGAGCCATCGTCCCAGCCGACGGATTGCAGCTTGGCGTCGACCTCGATGGGATTGCCGTTCAGGCGCATGAGGCGCAGGCCCTTGGCGGCCGGGTCGACCGCTGACAAGGCGCTGTCTTCCATGTCGAGAAAGAGCGCGTCGAGACCGCCCGAAGTCTCGAAATGCGCACTGTCGGTGTAGCCGGTGAGGCTCAGGAACTTTGCATTCGCGTACAGCATCCGCTCGCCCCGCAACACGGCCAGAGCGACGGGCAAAGCTTCGATGAAAGCAGCGGTGAGATGGATGCGGCCGGGCCGTCTTGGCGCTTCGCTCGCGACTTCGACCGGCGGGACTTGCGGAAGTTCGGTAACCTCCGCTTGAACCGGATCGACGCGTTCGTCACTGCCACCTTTGAGCGTTACGGCCGGTAGCTCCACCGTCGCGGCAATTGACAGGTCCGGCTCGGGCAGGGTGACCGCTGCGACGAATTCTGCGGCCGGCAAGGCCTTCGGCAGTGTCGGCGCGATAAGCGCGACCGCTGCGACGGGTTCAGCCGGAGGAGGGGGCGCAACGGGGGCTCGCGCCTCTACAGCCGTTGGGGCAGCCGCGTTGCGATCCGCATCTGCGTCTTGCTTGCGGGCGGCATCACGGCTTGCCAGACGACGGCCGAGCTCCTCGCCGATCTGATGGAATACGGCCTGATCGATCTTCGACAAGCCCTCGCGCCCGCGGCTGCGATGCTCATCGAGGTCGATGACCTTGTCCGACGAGCGCCTCGCCGGCGTTTCCACGATGCGCAGTGCCGGCACCTCACCGCGGAATGGATCGTCCGCCAGGTTCTCGCCTGGATCCGACGCGCGATGTTTCGCAGCGGGTGGCGCGCTGTCGTCGTTGGACGGCACGGGGATCACCGCCGGTGGACTTTCTTCGGATGGCCTGCGGAGCGGCAGTTCGATGACAGGATCCTGAGCCTTAAGGTCGAGGACCGCGGGTATCTCGGATAGAAGTGATGGGGCCGCTGCCAGAGGCTCCGGCGTTGGCGAGACCTTGGCTTGTGGCGTGAGGGAGAGACCTAGACGACCGGCATCTTCGACAGCTTCGGCCACGCGCACGATACCGAAGCCCCTGAAGCCTTCGAAGGCGCGGTCACGGGAATAGGTGGGCAAAGCGGCCAGGTCGACCGGCACGACCAGAGGCGTGCCCTGCACGGGCCACATCACGGTCTTGCCGGACCAGGTATCGCGGCGGTGCAGCAGATCGATGATCTTGCGCTCGGGATCGAGATTGAAGACCGTCGCCACATCCTCGAAGGACCGGCCGACGATATCGGCTGCATTCGGACCGATGGTCTTGCCGAATTCGGGCGAGACTTCGCTGAAGAGCCCATCAGCCCCGATCTTCCAGGCAAAGCGCACCGGACGCGCCGTGATGTCGAACTCGAACCGATCGACTGCAGGAACGCCCGAGACCGTGTCCAATTCACGGGACCTATCGGCACTGGGTGCGGCGGATGCAGGTGCAGGCGGTTCAGCGATCTGAGGTGGCGCTTGCAGCATCGGCGACGGTGCGGCGTCGGTGGTCTGCGGAGATGCGGGAGCGGCCTGCGGCGCAGATGCTGCCGCCATTTCAACGACGAAGATGAGGTTCAGCGGCTGGCTGTCGCCGATCCGCGCGATAGCGGCGGGCATCGCCCCGTGGGCCGTGATGATGCTGCGCTTGATCAAGCGGCTCCGCTCGCGATCGACCGAGTCGACCAGGGCCACCAGTTCATCCGGAGAAATTCGCAATCCATCGAAGGTCATCGACTGTGCGAGCATGTTCGCATCGCCATCGAGCACAGCCACATGCGTCTCGGTGTCGCCGAAGCCGGAAATCATCGCCTGGGCGCGGTGGATGCTGTCTCTCAAGCGCTTTTCCGGGGGCATGGCCAGCAGGAGTGCGGGCTCGCCGCCGCTCAAGGTCATCGGCTCCAGAACGCAAGGCGTGGCGACGCGCCGAAAGCCGGAGCCGACGCGCAGGATGAGCTTTTCGGCCTGGCCGGATGCGGCGACACGCCCCGCCGCGGTTTCAACCTGGCGCGCGAGCAGGCCTTCCTCGAAAGCCTCGTCCTCCAGAAACGTATATATGCTTTCATAGCCAAACTGCGTGGCAGCGGCGCCGTTCGCCCAATAGACGTAATCCACCGTCGGCGACAGCACCGCAAGGCCGGCCCCTTCGGAGTACCGCTCACGGATCGAAGGATGAACGGCGATCTCGATGAACGGATAGTCGTGCGCCGGCATATAAAACCCTATCCGCTGGCCGAATTCGCTGGCAAGGCTTTGTTAATCATAGGCTTCATTAAGGCTTTTTTAATAATGCCCGCGCGCCCTTGGGTCCACCCAAAGCCTCCGCCAAGCCCCTGCTTTCGCGGCAAAAGGTTAACGCTGATGCTGCGTCGCAGGAAAAATGTTGCAATGCACAATAACATCCCTTATATGAGCTTCATCGCCAAGGGACGCCTCATGAGAGGGTTCCAAACCAAAGGAGCGCATCATTATGGCTACTGCCAAGAAAACTGCTGAAGCAGAAATCTTCGCTTTCCCGAATTTCGACCCCGCAAAGGTCACCGACACCTATCGCGAATTCGCTGAAAAGGGTGTTGCCCAGTCCAAGGAAGCCTATGCCAAGATGAAGGCTGCCGCCGAAGACGCCTCTAAGACCATGGAAACCACTATGGAAAAGGCGCAGGCCGGCACCGTTGAGCTTGGCCTCAAGGCGATCGACACCATGCGCGTCAACACCGAGACGACGTTCTCCCACATGGAGAAGCTGCTCGGCGTGAAGTCCGTCGCCGAGATGATCGAGCTGCAGTCGTCCTTCCTGCGCACGCAGATGGAAGCCGCCGTCGACCAGGCCAAGGGCTGGCAGGACGCCGTACGCACGGTTTCTGAAAACGTCTCCCAGCCTGGCAAGGTCGCCGTTGAGAAGTCCATGAAGGACATCAACGTCGCCTGATGCGCTGATTGCCCGGGGCGGGTATCGACAGTCGAAAAGGGTTGGCGCAAGCCAGCCCTTTTTTGATTCCATGCAGGACGATGCGCCTCAACCAGACGGCAGTTTCCCTTCAGCTTTCCGCTTGCAAAACCGCAAGCCAGCCGGTATCAGACGCCACACGTGACGCCCCTTACGGGCGCCGACCCTTATGCGGTTGTAGCTCAGTTGGTTAGAGCGCCGGATTGTGGATCCGGAGGTCGGTGGTTCGAGCCCACCCAACCGTACCATTTTATCCAATTAAATCTGATACTTATTGCCAGAGCGGTCTCCGCGAAGTGGGCTTTGCCACCTCGATTTTCGCCATTCGTACCATTCTCGTACCATTTTTTAGACTCTAGGCGCTGTGGATGTTTGTCAACAGACTGCGCCGCGATGGTGTTCACAACCCCGGCGTGTATCCTCTTTAGGGACTGGAAGGAGCATAAGGCGGGCATGACGGCCAGCGAGCTTTGCCGCAAGCATCGCATCTCAGACGCGACCTTCTACACCTGGCGCACAAAGTATGGAGGTGTCGGAGGCCAAACGGCTGAAGGCTTTGGAGGAGGCGAATGTCCGCCTGAAGAAGCTTCTGGCAGAGCCGATGATCGATGTATCGACGCTGCGCGAGATGCTGGCAGAAAACTTCTGACGTTCCGCTCAAGGAGAAATGCCGTGAGTTGGGCAGTCGAAGAGAACTCGCAGCGGCGGGCCTGTGCCCTGGTCGGCATTGCGCCGCGTGTCTACCGATACAGATCCAGCCGGTCGGAAGATGCTGCTTTGCGAGCACGTCTGCGGGAACTGTCATCGCAGCGACGGCGGTTCGGCTACCGCCGCATGTACCTGCTGGTGAAGCGGGAGGGTGTTTCGGTGAACTGGAAGAAGCTCTACCGTATTTACAAGGAAGAGCACTTGACGGTCCGAAAACGTGGTGGGCGCAGACAGGCTCTAGGCACGAGAGCGTCGATGGCCATTCCGCAGGATCCAAACCAGATATGGTCATTCGACTTCGTGTCGGACGCGTTGGTCGACGGACGCCGCTTCCGCATCCTGTGAGTGATCGACGACTTCAGCCGGGAGTGCCTGGCGACGATCTCCGGCGAACGTGTCGCTCGTGAACTGAATGCGATCGCCGAAAGGCGCGGCTACCCCTGCATGATTGTCAGCGACAACGGCACGGAGCTGACGTCAACCGCCATGCTAGCCTGGCAGCAGGATCGCGGCGTCGAGTGGCACTACATCGCACCCGGCAAACCCAAGCAAAATGGCTTCGTGGAGTCATTCAATGGCAGGCTTAGGGACGAATGTCTCAACGAGCACCTGTTCCGAGCTACCGCCATGCACGCGAGATCATCGAGACATGGAGAATAGACTACAACCTGCACCGGCCCCACACAACCTTGATGGGCTCACACCGAACGAATTTGCGATCCTGTCTGGGATGGACCACAGCGTGAACAGAGATAGCCTATGAATGGGGACATTCAGGTGAGGCATGTCAGGTTGGATCTAGAGCGGGTAACTCGTCCCCTAATATGTCAGCGGCAGTTCCGCGATCCGCTCCAGCCCGGGTTGACAGAGATGGACATTATATTGCCAGACGGCGACGATGCTCGCGCAAAATGTCAACATAAGTCCTAAGCAACGCCATCCCGATAGGGCAAAAATGTCAACATTACCGAACGAGCAATCATAACTGCCAGCGATGATCGGGAAAAAATTCGTCTCCTGTACATATTTTTTTTTGACATGACTTTTTTATCGATTGTCGGCATTGTTGTTAATTATCGAGAAAATTGATTCGTCAGCTGTTATTCTGTAAGATGGCGCGTAGCCATTCTTACAGTTGAAGGGTCTGTCGGTATGATACTGGTTGGAACTATGCTGTGGCCGAGCGTTCCAGCAGAGTTTCTGATGTCCAGCCTGTGAAGGATCAAATTCTACTGAGATTCGCCAACTGTTGTGACTGGCAAGGGTGGCGCGAAGCGCCTTATCCCAACCTTGAAACCACAAAAAGTCAAATTATCTATGGCGTGCACCTATTACTAAGTTTGAACGGCATGTTCGATCATAGCATATCAAGATTACAGATTGCAGCGTTATAAGGCAGGCGCTTATTCAATGGAAGTCTTCCCAATTACGTATGTATTTCCGTCGGCTACTGAAGTTATTTGGCCGTTGAATGCAATCATTTGATCAGCCTCCGTCTGATCGAGCGATGAGAAGAGAACCTCTGCGCCGTACATCGCGAACAATTTCGGGTCATTTGATAGTTTCACATCCCATAGGCTTGAAAACATATCGATGACCGGTTTGTAGATCGCGACTACGCCTCCCTCATTGGAGATCAACGACTCAACAGCGTTCGAATTATAAGTCGACAGCTCGAATCCCAAGATGTTCGCCGTCGCAACTGTCCCCGTAGTAAACGCGATGTTGCTTCGGTTTCCTGAGCCCTCGAACAGGATTCGAGGAGCGCTGAACATTTCGATAAATGGAAAACTGGTGTCGGGAAATGCGATTTCGATCTGCGGCTGACCGTAAGCGACAATGTAAGCGTCTGCTAGGTTAATTCCCTCAGTCCTTGCTATGTAAACCGGACTTCTTGTCTGACGGCGAATGGCGACACCGCCACCGGCGTAGGTTCCCAGATTGGTCGTGTCCAAATCAGTTGTAACAGTATCGGCCGTGACAGCGGTGACTTTAGCGATGAGCTGGGACAACTCTCTCATGCCATCGACATAAGCGAAAACCACTTCATCACCTATTTCAAGGCTGTGATCACTCAGCGTGAGTACTGCACTGCGGCTGCTTGTGACGTTGGAAAGGTGCCATTGGTCATGTGTCGGCAGGTAGCGAAAATCACAGTTTCCTTGCAAAGATATGTTGACGTTGCTTGTTGATCCGCGAATGACTTTGCCGAACTCCGAAACGAAGGGATGCGCATCATACCCTTCGACAACCGCAACCCGCCCCTTGTGGTAGCTGTTGTAGTAGGTGCAGTGGTCATGTTTGGCTGTCTCTTGACCAAACGCAATCCAGCAAGCCTCTGAAAAAAAGCCATCGGTCGCCACGTCGTTGAATTGGACGTTATCGCAAAACTGCGCATGCTCCAGCCGCGCAGCCTGCCATGCCGAGCGCGGCATGCGTTCACGGTCTCCGTGAAAGCCGATGCCGTTCATCTCGTAGCCACGCGATCCGCTGAGGTCGAGCATCGGCTTGCCTTCGCATTCCCCGTACAAATGGCCTCCGCTCATTTTCCAGTTCCATGCTGTGATTGCGGTGGCGTCGACGGTATCGGTCAACCGCCATCTTCCTCCGGAAAAGCTCATCTCGATTGGAGCCTGCTGGCCTCCGCTCTGAGCCATCAACTCGCGAAAGTATCGAAACATGGCGTTGATCGCGCCGGTATCATCCTGGATCCCGTCGCCGCGTCCTTGAAACTGGAAGGGAGAGAGCACGATCTCTGATTGGGTTACCCTGCCAGGTGCGATTGCGCCGCTCTGTTGCTCAGCCGGAACAAGGGGCTGGGCACTCGACACCGATGTGGAGGCAGCGAGGCATCCGGAAGCATATAGGAAGTTTCGTCGTGTCAGTTCTGTCATCAATCAATCCAGTGCGTAAGTCGTCATTTTGGGCGAAGTTGCAACTGGAACGGCGCTGATCAAAGCACCCCTCAGCCGCCCAATACCTTGGAGATTTATTTCTTCCTGAAGGCCTTCACACCGTATCGCTCCGACGACGACTGGCCTCGCTGCGTCCATGCAGATATGTCGGATTGCCCCTGCCCACGTCCAGCCTTCAGGGTAGAGACGAGCGCCACTTTTGTGTAACTAGGCGCAACCATGCCGCCAGGAGTTCCGACTTGACCGATATCCCCTTCCTGCTTCAGCAGTTGCGTCATGTGGTAGAGGGCTCCCTGCCAGCACTTCAGGAGAGACGGTTCGACATCACATGGAAGCCGGATGGCAGTCCTGTCACGGCTGCTGATGTGTATCTCGAAGATTTGATCCGAGATTGGCTGACCAACGCGCTTCCCGGCCTCTGTTTCATCGGCGAGGAGAGTTGGACTCCCGATCTCGTGGTGGGGGACGAATGGGTGGCCGTGCTCGATCCTATCGATGGCACCGAGAATTTCTGCTCAGGCCTGAAGGAGTGGGGAACGTCCCTTTCCATCTGGCGCGGTGGAAAGCACGCAGGCAGCATGTTGCTGATGCCGGAACTCGGTGAGGGCATGACGTCGGGAGCGATCCCGCGTGTTCCCCGGTCGCGTATCGTCGGCTTCTCGTCATCATTCAACGACGCGATCGGACAAGGCCTCGCTGAAAATGCCGAGGGCCGGATCATGGGATGTGCCGTCTACAATCTTTTCAATGTCATTCGCGGCGCGTATGCGCGTTTTGTGAATCCGAAGGGTGCCTATAGCTGGGACTTGCTGGCTGGCGTTGCCCTTGCCGAAGAAGCCGGATGTGAGGTGATAATCGATGGTGAAGACTATGACGGACGCTTTCTCCAGCCAGGTAGGCGCTATCGCGTCGACATACGGCACAGATACGATTTTCATCCTGGGGAAGGGGCCGTCCGTCGATGAGATACCTGCCGAGGTATTCTCGGGATCTCTCGTCATCGGCGTCAATGACGCAGAGCGAATCTACCCCGCAGACATCTCGATCTTTCATGCAGACTGGGTTGCCCAGGCATTGCTCGAAAATGGCGCGCGGGCACAGCTTTATCTGACATCGACCGATTTTCGTCCCGATCGCGGACGTGTCTTGCGGGTTCCTCATGCGGAACTGACGCAGGAGACGGCCGACCTGATGGTGCAGCGCCTGCTCTCCGACGAAGTCGTCATCGAGGATGTGCTCTTCATGTCGGCACTGCGCGTGGCTCGCGAAGTCGCGGATCAGCGGAGCAGGCCGCAACAGGTCTATATGGTCGGCTTCGACTTCCGTCCCGAGCTTGGCTATGCTCACCCAGCCGGCCGTCAGTTCACGGTCGGCGATGAAGTCGAGCGCGCGATGCGGATCGGGATGCAGGAAAATTATCTGCTCAACGCGCTCTACATGCTGCAGGGCACCGGGCTGGAACTGAACCATGTCGGCAATCGTCCTTACTCGCGGCTGTCGGTCGATGAGCTGGTCGAGAGCTTCAGCCGTAAGCGAAAAGGAGATCATCACGAACGCGATTGGTCCGTCAGTGTTGTTGCGGAGCTGACGACCAACCATTTCGGTGATCGCTTCAGGCTGGAACGCATGATTCGTGCAGCGGCGGCTGCGGGAGCCGACTTCATCAAGGTTCAGAAGCGCGATGTGGAGAGCTTCTACAGCAAAGAGCAGCTGGCTGCTTCCTATCGCTCGCCTTTCGGGACCACCTTCGGTGATTACCGGCGCCAGCTCGAACTGGATGGTGATGATTTCACCTTCATTGCCGATCTCTGCAAGCAGCTTGAAATCCGCTGGTTCGCGTCGGTACTCGATGAAGCGTCCTACAATTTCGTGCTGGACTTCAACCCGGCCCTGATCAAGCTCCCCTCCACGATCTCAGAATACACCGACTACCTCGCGCGTGTCGCGGCCAGCACGGATCGCGGCATCGTGCTGTCCACCGGCATGACAGACAAGGCCTATGAAGAATGGGTCCTGCAAACGTTCAAGGAGGCGCCGGAATTGTACCTGATGCAGGCGAATTCCGCCTATCCGACCCCTGCACGTGATTGCAATGTTGGCGTCGTGCGGCACTATAGCCGCCTGGCGAAAACCAACCCGCGCATCATTCCGGCCTATTCCAGCCATGACGAAAACTGGTTCGGGTCCACACTGGCAGTGGCCGCCGGAGCGCGGATGGTCGAAAAGCACGTGAAGTTCGGCAACAGCGAGTGGGCCCACTTCGATGCCGTGGCGCTGGATCTGACGACACGCCAGTTCCGGGATTTTGTTGAAAAAATCCGAGAAGCTGAGATCATCGTTGGCTCGGAGGAGAAGTCTGTCGCTCCCAGCGAGCACCATAAATACAGACGTAAATCGCATTAGGAAGAGCAAATGCTTACATACGCAATCGTGGCCGCGCGGTCAGGTTCAAAAGGTTTACCGGATAAAAATATTCGCGACCTCGCCGGCCATCCGTTGATGGCCTACTCGATAGCATTTGCTCGCGCTTTAGGATGCGACAAGGTAATCTGTTCAACGGACTCGCCAAAGTACGCTGACATTGCCGCGCAGTACGGCGCCGAGACGCCATTTCTAAGGTCAGCCCAAGCGGCATCTGATACCGCGATGGAGGAGGACATCTTACGAGATCTCGCTGTCCAGTTTACGTCAAGCGGAATACCGTCGCCAGATTTGATTGTGTGGCTGCGGCCGACTTTTGTCTTTCGCGACATCGAGGCGGTCCAAAACTGCATTGATGTTCTAAAGCGTGATGACACCTTTACTGCGGCACGCACCGTTTGTGAAAGCGAACGGCGGCTTTATTCGATCGACAGTGGCGGGCAGCTAGTCCCAGACTTCGACGATCAAGGTAAATCGATGATACGGCGACAGGATATCGGTATCCGGTACAAGGTCTTCAGCACTGATGTCATCAGGTTTCGACCTGACGATATAACGGACGATTTTCTAGGCCGCCGGGTCTATGGACAGCCCGTTCCCAAATTTTGTGGACTTGATATTGATGATTTGGAAGACTTCCAAGTTATCGAGGCCATAATCCGGGGAAATCGAAGCCTTGTGAGCCGTTATATATACCTCAAATAGGTCCATAATTGCGATCAACTATCGACTTCCGGAATGGCGCCAAGGGGTCATTCTGGAAGAATTCGCGAATCTCTTCGAAATAGTGGTCGTAATCTTCCTGCATCCTGGCGCGTCCTGCGATTTTCCACTTGTTGGCGTCCTCTGCAAAACTTGTTGAGCCAGCATGTCCAACGAATACATTCGTTGCACAGCCGCAGAAATAGCCGGCGGCGCGCGCTCTCATGCTAAATTCGTTATCCTCTCCGTGCCCCTTGTCAAACTTCGTCTCACTAAACAGTCCAATCCGGTTGAAGGTGGAACGTCGCACGTAGGTGCAGAAGCCGTGACTGATTGGCATCTCAACCACTCGCGGAGCCGCTGATTTGGCGGCTCTGTCCTGCTGCGCAACCCAAGCTAACTGATCTTTATCAGGCAATTCTTTGCCGGTTGGAAATGGTATGCTGTAGATTGTTGCGTTGTTGGAAAATGGAACGACTGAGCCGATTTTCGGATGGGCATATGCTGCATCCTGCAGCCGCAGAGCCCAGTCACCACATGAGATTGTGTCGCTATTCAAAAGAATGACGTCGTCACCTTCTGCGGCCAGAATACCTGAATTAACGGTTCCACTGAAACCGACGTTCTCTCGATTTTCGAGATAGATGAAGCCGGACTTCTCGGCGTATTCAGCGCAGAGTTCTTTGAGGTGCAGATCAGGGCCGCGATCCCAGACCATTATAACACGATACTCGTTTTCGGTTTGGCATTTAGCTAATTCTTCAAAGCATAGCCGTGTGCCGTCATAGTCGCCGTATATGGGCAGTACGACGCTGATTGGGGGGCGCTTGGAATTGTTGAACCGCTTCGGGTCGACAGGAAAATTCGCACGGCTGCGAGCCTGCGAATCTTCAAAAAGCCTTTTGCTAATATCCCGGTCCATTTCGCTGTTGATCAGAAAACCTGACTTCATCCGATATAGTCGACTGCTCAATAATCTAGCAAGATCCGTAACATGATGGCGCGTTGGCACGAAATGATCTACACCTATCAAATAGTTGTCAAACAGATCGACGACGTGACTTTTCTGCGCTGCGCTTCGGCCGCTATTGTCGAACTCTGACCATATGTATAGCCTGAGTGCAGCCAAGAAATGCGCTTCATCGACAATATGCTCGCCAACATCTTTACCATTGAGCTCCGACAGACCCAATGTCAGCAAAGGTTTCTCTTTAAGAAGGCATATTGAACTGGCTGTTGTTGAGATTGTTATGCATATGTCTGCGTTCTCGATAAGCTCATCTAGAGAGCTTTCGCGTGCGATTAGAACAAAATCTGCGGACTGAGCCGTCTGTGACGGGTGAGGACGGAGAACAAGAAGCGCATCGGGAAACTTTGATGATACAATTCGACGGATATTGCTGAATGCATCGTCGGAGTTGTTGAACCAATTTACTCTCAAAGGATCCAGGGTAGGGCCGGTTACACCGGCTCCTGCGTCATTCCCGCCAATCACGAGTATCACAGGCCGGCGTTGATCTCGTGCCCGTCGGATAATGGCCAGATCAGACGTCTCTTTTTTCTGAAAAGCAGCGTAAGCTGCATTGGCATGCTGAGAGCCATACCATTCTTTGATTTGTGCAAAGCGGCTTTCGGTGTGCCGTTCATTGCTGCTCTGAGCAGACACATGTTCGATTAGACGGGCCCTGCTGGCCGTGCCGAACTGTCCAATCGGGTCAATGCTGAATGTGCCCGGAAAGTGGCCCCGCTCGATGATCTGATATTCGATACCGAGCTCTTCGCACAAATATATGAAAAGGCGGCTTTTCGGCGCGGTATTGCCCCAGATGAGGAACATTTTGACGCGGTGACGCACGAGTGCATCTCGCCAGAACGCATAGACTCTTTGTATGCGCGAAAAGCATGCATCCAGCCGGTCGCCTTCCGGGTAATCCGTCTTCAGAAAGATGGCTTCAGAGCGGACCAGAAGCTGAAGCTCCTTCTCCGGCAAACCATCACATTCCGGTGCCGGAGCGTCGTCGGGAATGTGGGAAGGCAGATGCAGCATCGCGCGTTCAAGCAGAACGTTCGGACAGGATCGCGTATGCAGGAATTCAACGGGCGGCCCGCCAGACACGACGCACGCGCTGGTTAATCCTTGCATGCCGAGTTCATGCTGGAGATTTGCCAAGCCCTCGTGCAAGGGCTCCAGATTGCCCATCCAGCAGTTGATGATGATATCGATCGCGCCGTGCAGAGCCGTATCCGCATCGGGAAAGAGGCTATGGCTGTTCGTCGAATGGGGAACTGTTCCTTTTGGCGCGTCGACTGCGCGTGGAGCAGAAAGAGATTTGAGGTAACTGACCAGAAGCCGCCCCACATCTTCGCCGGGCTTCATTCGGAGGCTGTTTTCAGACGGTTCAGAAAGGATCAGTGGCTCGGAATTCCAGTCGCTACCATCCAGCAGCGCGACATTTCCGCCAAGTACCGAAGAGACGAGACTGAAGATGCGCTCAACCGCGTGTGCCATCTGACCGTCGCGCTTGACCTCTTCCTCGTTGAAGGAGGCCTGGGAGATCGTGTCGGCGGTCACGCCTGCCAATCGCGCATCTATCCAGAAGCACGTCCCAGCGAAGAAAGCCCAGTCGCGGCCAAGCGATCCTTTTCCCAACCCGATCCTGTCCAAGAGCTGAACCAGTCGATCACCGCTGCCCAGCTCAAAGTCCTGCCCGTTCAGCCAGAACTCGCGCGGACCCGCCATGAGAACCCGGGCATTCGATCGGAACAGTTCAACGACGTCCTGCACGCGCTGTGGCGTTGCGGCGAGTGCATCGAACATTACGCGGCGCCACGTGTCAGGGTATTTGTTGCCCTTCTTCGAGTGCACCTTGCAGAAGAACCGATAGTTTCGGGGCTTCACTCGGCGAACGGTTTCGAGAAAGGCGGCTACGTCCTGCCCGCGGTTTGGAACCGGGAAAATCTCGCGTGCACGCGGGAAAAATTCAGCGATGCGAGCCGGATCATGATCTGGCGAACCTTCGGGAACGCTGATGATGATGTCGACATCTTCGGGGAAGTTCGCGACGAACCTCTGGAGATCGGGCACCGTATCGAGATGATAGAGATGGATGAGAACCGCGTAGTCTTTATTGCCGGTTGGCGCTTCGGCGTTGCGTCCACCCAATCGAGCAGCGCCTGGCCACCAAGTTGGATGGCCCTGGATCTCATAATGCAACAAGGGCAAAAGAGGTGACTGACGTGCGTCCGGTGCGGCCTGGAAGTATTCCGCGGTGTTGAACCACGGTCCGGGGTTGCGCTCCAAATCCTTGCCGATGCGCAGGCAGTGTTCCACAGGGGAGAGGCCGGTCAGGGCGACTTCTCCATAGGTGGTCTCGTACCAGCTCTCTGAGAAGAACGGGCTTGAGCGCAGCAGTATCGCCTGATCGACGCCGCCAAGGGGCACTTCAAAGCCATTGGCCTCGACTTCAGAGCGTAGACGAACTGCGGCTGCGTGCATCAGTGGGCCAACTGCCGCAGCCAAATCGAGCAGGATGCCCGCATTTCGGCTTCCGTTTGGAACCCGGTGAGCAGTTCCACCAATGCATATCGCCACATCCAGCCCAAGATCGACCTTTGGCAGTTGCCCTTCGAAATGGCGGAGAAGGTCGAGAGCGCCCTGAGGGTGAAACGTCTTCATGTCGAACTGGAAACCGGTATTTGCCGGGCTGGTTACGCCCAGCAGCTTGTCGATGTCACCGCGCGGTTTATCGCTCGTGGTGCTGGCGATGTGAAAGCCATGTACAAACAAATCAAGCGTCAACGTCTCGTGCGGGTTATCTCTGCAGAAGAGCCAGCCGTGGAGTTTGCCATCCTGGGTCATGCCGTCGAAGTGGCCGCGCCACTTGGAGCCACCCTCAAGATTGGCAAGACCGCTGGTTACATGGACCATAATGATCGCTTCCGTCTTTCGAATCAGCTTGGGAGGACTGATGAGGTTGGCCTTCAACGCTTCGTCTTAAATGGGAGGCGCCGTGCCATCATGCGAAATGGGCGTGTCAGACGCCAAGAGAGGGTGGAGCGGGCTTCCGCCAGTTTGACTTCGGCCGAGGCCGCCCGTGCTCCCAATGTCGCGAGCTGGTGCTGGACGTTGTTCAGCTGCTGACGCACGGCATCTCGATCCGCTGCGATTTGCGATCGATCCAGTTCGACTGCGGCTGCGTTTTCCACCAGTGCGGCAAGATGGCGATGTGCCTCATCGCGCTCTGCGGCAATCCTCGCGCGATCCAGTTCGACCGCAGCGGCGTTTTCCGCCAATGCCGCTAGATGCTGATGAGCTTCATCGCGCTCATGGCTGATGGTTGCAAGGTCTTCCGCATGTTGGGCCGAGCGCGCGGTCGCCTCGTCCTGATAACGAAGGATGACTGTCTGGATCTTGGCGAGTTCAGCGTCCCGACGCTCGGTCGCTGCCCTCAGCTGAGCGTTCTCTTCGCTTCGTTTCTTCACTTCGACTTCAAGCTCAGCAAGTCTCTGCTGTGCTGCGGCGAGGGCAGTGCGGGCTTCGCTCAATTCATTCCAAACGTCGTCACGTTCCGCTTTGCTTTGGGCGAGCATGCTCGTGTGACGATGGACTTCGGCCGCCAGACCATCGCGCTCTGTCGTCAAAGCTTCGATCTGGTTCTGTTGCGCTACAGTGCTTTCTCTGAGTTCCAAGAGTTGTTGTTCTACGCGTTGAACCTCATCATCTCCTTGCGGGCGCAAGGCGGATAGCTCGGCGATCCGAGCGAGCGCCCCGTCGCGCTCCTCCTTGAGGCGAACGATGACGTTATGTCGTTCATTGCTTTTGGCGCGCACCGCCTCGATCTCAGTTCGGATCGCATCACGCTCGCCGCGTGCCTCATCCCTTTCAAGGAGCAGCGCCCGCGCCTTCGGGGAGACCGCGCCGCTGAATGCTGCAGCACTCTCGTCGAATGATGCCTTGATGACGTCCAACCTCTGGTGATCGTTTAGGTCTTCGCCCTTTGACGCCCATCGCTCAAGGATCGTGTACACTTCATCGATCCAGTTCGTGAGAAGTGCATGAGAAGCGACGGCCGAAGCCGCAGCCTTGTTGTGTCTCAGTTCTGGCCGGATGATGTCGTTCAGGTCCTTGGCGTTGGACGCCGCGAGCTTCGGCCAGGCCAAATCAAATTGACGCGAGATTTTCTCCGCGACAGCGGGCCAGTCGTTAAGAACCGCATCATAACTGGTGAAGGTGCGCCGCTGACCGCGGCTTCCAGCTTCAGCGTCCAGAACGTAACGCAGCCAGACCAGCTTCGAATAATCAAGGTCCAATCCGTTCCGATTATGCAGCGATGCCGCAACCTCGCTTGGTTCGCGATGTGTATGAACGAACAGCGGTTCGACATCGAGATCGTCAAGGGCATCCACCCACAGCGGAACCAGCCTGCACGTCCGCGGATCCTTGGCGACGAAAAGCGCCGAACTTCCGAACTCGGACATCGCCACCTCTTTCAAGGCTGCTCGATACTCGTGAGCTTTCGGCGATTTCATCCAACCTGGGGGGAAGGGTCTGTAGTCGTCCCACGTGAGCCCTGCGCTCGCAAGAACCTTGTCCTGGAGCATATAGATCGGTCGGGACTCAAAGTGACCGAGTTCGTTGTTGGCAGTTGGGCCAAGCAAGTTCGCTGGTCCGTCTCCACCAAGCCGCATCATCAACCCGGCCAAAGCGGACGTGCCCGAGCGGTGCATGCCAAGGACCACCAGTGCCTTCCGAGCACGAGCGGCGCTACGGTTCCGCGAATCGCCGCTCGAATCGAGCGGGCGCTTTTTCTTGATTTTCATCGCTTTTCCTCTGCGCTGGGCATCGATCACGGGAGGTACTTTCCAGGCTTTGTAGGAAGCCCTAATACACCAATGTCCGCGAATAGCGCTCCACGAGCAGTCCAAGAAGAAGCGTAATTGCGCCACATGCGATCAGGTATCCCTTGTCGAGAACCTGGGTGGGATAATCCAGATAATAGGCCGACCGCAACCATTCGACGCCGTGCAATACGGGGTTCCAAGCGAGGACCTCGATCACTGGGGCGGGCAGTGATGAAGCAACAAAAAGCGTCCCCGAAAGAATATAAACGAGGATGGTGGCGAGCATGTATGCCATCGCGACTGCCGGTACAATGGCTGCAGCCAAGCTCATCAAGAAGCCAACGCCTATTGCCAGTACGAGGGTGGCTGCAAGGGCTGCTACGGCGTTTGGTACATCAATCGGCAATGCCGGTTGCCCCATGAGAGCAAAGATCAAGACGACGAGCACTGCCATCAGGCATGATCCGAAAACTTCTAACACTGCGCGTCCGAAAATGATGTCGGTCACGCGGATCGCCGGAAACGATAGCATTGGTCTGTTGGCCTGGATCGAAACCACCATCATCCGAGATACATACATGAAGGCCAATGTCGGGACCAAGCCGGTACCAAAAAAAAGCATTAGGCTGTCGCCGTACGGTGCTGAGCGTCCCAACACGCTGTAGATCAGCAACAAGATCATCATGTGTCCGAGCGGAAAGAAGATGACGATCAAAAATCCAAGACCGTGATCGAAAAAGCGCGTACGCATATCACGCAGCATCACTGCCTTCATGACATTGCCCTTACGACGGGCTGCGGTCAGGAAAGACGTACGACTTGGCACAGCGGTTTCCTCTTCGAAGGCATTCGAGCATCAGTCACTGAAGCAGCACGATGATCTCGGCTACCTGGTTAAGCCTCTGCCATGAATGGCTTTCACGCTGTATCCGGCATCTTCCACGATAACCGGAGTGAGGCGTTCTAGCGCGTGTAGGATTGTCCCATCATAAGCTACCGGTTCTTCTGGAAAATCGGACAATTCAAATTCGGCACCGAAAAGTCTACTCAGCGCTTTCGTTCTGGCGAAGAACATGTTTCCGACTGGAAATTCAATAAACTCCGGGACCGACGACAACCCGACGCGCGGCGCAATCCGAGTGGCAACGTCAAAATTATCGGTCCATCCGACGGATTGAGGATCCTCGGGATAAATGAGCCCTAATTCTGGGTTTCGATCGAACGCTGCTAAAATTTGGTCCAAGGATTTATATCGGCCTCCCAGCAACGTTTCGAGTAGAAAGTCGCGCCAGACTGAGACCGTATCTTCTGCGATGTCCATGCTCTTCTTGCTATGGATGTGCCCGATCACTTCGAAATCAGACATGCGGTCTTTGAACCCACACAGGAATGGACCGATGTCCCGGCCCTTATTCGGAACAACCCGAATTTCTACAGAACCCGAATAATTTGAGAACGCCTCAGCTGCGACCGACGTATTGATCGTTTCGGTGACGGTGATTAGCAAGGTCGGGCGCGAACGATTGAGGGAGATGCGTCGGCAGATTTCCAGAGCTTGGTCCGGATAATGAAGATGAATATGCAGGGCCACATCCGCGTCCCTCAAGGGAACAGCCGGTTTGTCGCTCTGCTTAAGCTGCACGACATCACGGACCCATGGCCCAGATGGTCGACCTGCTCGCAAGAAGTGCGCATAAGCGTTCTCATATGGCAGCTTTGCAAGCGAAGGATGGGACGCGGCATAGTGAGCTGGATAAAAGCCGGGTATTGGCCGGCGTTCTATGCCATTCGACGTTCTGTTTACGGATGCAGCGCACAGCCGGACATAGTTGGACACGACGTCTTTCTGATCAGGATCGTCCTGGATACCGAGCATGTCGAAATCGACACCGCCATGCTTTAATATCGTCTCGACATCTGTTCGCTCTTGTCGGCTAATGGCCACGGCTTGCTCAAGCAGGTTTTGAAGGTTGTCGACATAGTCGACCATGTTGAATTGCTTGGAGGCCAGCCGCTTCAGATGCTCGCTGGTCTTTCGGCTTCTCTTCTCGTTCGACTGCAGTTCAATGAGAGCCGCAGCCGCTGCCTCGATGTCCAGATATGGAACGACGAGCGATGAAAGCAACTCATCGGACTCCAGGTATTCGGAGACGCCATTGGCGTCTTTGAATGAGACCAACGGCAGTCCTTCAGCGATTGCATCGATCGCAACGTTCGGAAACGGATCCAGCCGCGAACTAAGAAGCATCGCATCTGCCGTTCTATACAGTTTCAATAACGCCTCAGCATCCATTGCGGGCATCAGAGAAACGACATCATCGAGACCACTGCGTTCGATTTGATCCTTCAACCAAGCGGAGTAGCCAAGATCGCGCACTGGATCATAGCCCTCTCCAACCCACACAAAAGCGACATTGGTTTCGGGGTTTAGTCGCTTATAGGCTGCCGCTGTGGCGATGAACAGATCAACACCTTTCCGGTACTGGACGTATCCGCAGCCGATGCAAACAAAATCAGCCTTGTCGAATTCAACTGAGGGCTTAGCGGCGACAGTATTGTCCGAGACTGTTGCTCCTACGTTAGGAATTACGCAGCGGCCTTGTGGTCGAACCACCGAATGTCGGAAATGGCCGGTGATGCCAGCTTCTAGTGCTGACTTCTGGGTCAGGGATGACGAAAAGACCACTCTCTGCGAGCTTGCTAGCACAGTCGCAAGGGTGAGCGGTTGCACATAAGTCGCGAATTCATGAATGAGCGACACGATGGGGACATTGGCAACTGAAAGCGCCGCCACGATTGCGGCCGTTTCGACGCTGTTTGCGAGAGCAGCGGTTACGTTGAATTCCGAGACCAGCGGCTGAATAAGCTTTGCCGCTAGCAACTCCGAACTCATTCTGCCGATGTTCACATCGCCGACAACAATCTTAACCGCGAAATCGCCAGCATAGCGAAGCAGCGGGCCATCTCTCAAAGATATGAGGACGACGTTGTGCGTTCGAGCAAATTGCTCAAGTAGGTTTATCCCGAGAATGGGGGCGCCGGTGAACGATCCCTCGTGAATAACCAAAGCGACTGTTTTTTTGGAACTATCGTAAACGCGCTTTCCGGGCCGAAAACACGAGCCGAAATCGTAGTGACCAATTCGGCCCTCCTTTCTGCCATGAAGCAAATAATGATAGAAAAGGGCGCCGTAATTTTTCAGATCGGAATAGGAGCGGTAAACAACAGGGTCGAAATTGGGGTTTGGCCTAAAGCCTCGCGATTCACCCTTTGCCAGATAATGACGTACGGCTTGTTCAGCGTTTTTGAAACGCTCGCCACTTTGCCCTGCGTAATAGTCGACGTCGAATTCCCCTGAATCGATGATTACTCTTTTGATGCTTTTAGCAACGCCGTCAGTGGAACTGATTGGTGACTTAGCCGCCCGTCCCTCTTTGTGCCCATACCGGACATAATGGACGAAAAGGGGTAGCGACCAACCACTCAGATCGGGGTTGGCAGTAAGATAGTATCTGGGATCAAAACCGGGATTGGCGCTAAGGCCTCGGCGTTCGCCCGATTCGATATAATGATATATGGCTGTATACAGGCTAAGATGTCTTTTGCCAGACTGCTTCCGATAATGGTCTAAATCAAACAGTTTGCTATTCTTAATTTCGATCAGAGACCGAATAGTGTCTTTATGGGAGAGTCTCATTACATTGTCCAATCATCTGGTTTTTTTGGCCTGAATGGCTCTGGCAAATGCTCGAACACTACTTTCTGGATCAGCGCTTGGTTTCCACTGCAACAAATCTGAGGCGCGCTGAACATCAAGAATGCTGGCTTGTATGTCAAAAGGCCTTGCGTCCAGATACTTGACGTTGGCCTTCAAGCCAATTTCTTCTTCAAATATTGCAATTAGTCGATTTAAGGATAATCCAATACCTGCGCCTATGTTAAAGACAGAGGGCCTTCGGACGGATGCGCCTTCTTGCAGCATAATTTTAGTGAGCGCTATGGATACATCACGAGCCGGAATGTAGTCGCGCAGATTTTCTCCATCACCCCAAATTGTAATGGGTTCACCTTTTGCGATTTTCTTTGCAAAGATGGGGATGACGCCCTGAAGGCGTGCGGCGGACTGCCCCTCTCCAAATGGGTTGCTAACACGGGCGATGCGTATATCGGCTCCAAGATGCGAATAGTAATCAGCATATTGCTCGGTGGACGATTTTCCCAACCCGTAGGCACCGATCGGATTGAGGGGACATGTTTCCGGCGTCGGAGTAATTGCCGCATTGCCATACACAGTTCCACCAGATGAGACGAAAACGATCGGGATCTTCTGTGATCGAGCGAACTGAAAGAGGGCGACTGTGCCCGCTACGTTTGTAGCAATGTCTTGATAGGGATTTGCTTCCGCAACAGCGGGTGTGGTCGACCAAGCGAGGTGAAATATTCCATCGGCTCCCGTCGCTGCCAGGTTCGACAGAGTGGTCAAATCGCCAAGATCGAAATGCACCATCGTTTGATGCGCGACAGAGTGCCGACCGGCTCTAATCACCTCATGACCACTATGATCGAGGTGTAAGGCCAGATCTGAACCCAAAAAGCCAGTCGAGCCGGTCACAATGTATCGCGCCATCGGATCAGCCTATGTCTGAAGGCGTTCGGTCATTTCCCCCAATCAGCACTCTCATGCGTATTGCTTCTCCAACCAGTTCTTGTAGGCGCCGGATGTGACGCGGTCGACCCAGCCGTGGTTTTCGAGGTACCAGTCGATTGTGCGGGCGATGCCGGTGTCGAAGGTTTCGGCGGGCTGCCAGTTCAGTTCGGTCGCGATCTTGGTGGCGTCGATGGCGTAGCGCTTGTCGTGGCCGGGCCGGTCGCGGACATGGGTGATCTGGCTGGCGTAACTCTGGCCGTCTGAGCGTGGGCGGCGCTCGTCGAGGAGAGCGCAGATGGTGCGCACCACCTCGATGTTGGTCTTCTCGTTGAAGCCGCCGATATTATATTTTTCGCCGAGCCGCCCGGCTTCGAGCACCCGGCGGATCGCCGAGCAGTGGTCGCCGACATAGAGCCAATCGCGGATCTGCGTGCCGTCGCCATAGACGGGCAGGGGCTCGCCCTTGAGCGCCCGGTGGATGACGAGCGGGATCAGCTTTTCGGGGAAGTGATAAGGCCCGTAATTGTTGGAGCAGTTGGTGATGATCACCGGCAGCCCGTAGGTGTGGTGATAGGCGCGGGCAAAATGATCCGCCGCCGCCTTGGAGGCCGAATAGGGGCTGTTCGGCTCGTAAGTGTTGGTCTCCGAAAACGCCGGCGCATCGCGATCGAGCGAACCGTAGACCTCGTCGGTCGACACATGGATGAAGCGGCGTCCGTCTGAGGCAGCATTCGGTCCCCAGGCGTGGCGGGCGGCTTCGAGCAGGCGGAAGGTGCCGGTGACATTGGTGTCGAGGAAGGCTTCGGGGCCATGGATCGAGCGATCCACATGGCTTTCGGCGGCGAAATGGACGACGGCGCGGATATCGTCGGAGGCGAAGATTCTCTTCAGCGCGTCTGCGTCGCAGATATCGGCCTGGACGAAGCGGTGCGCCGGGTTGCCTTCGAGCGAGGCCAGATTGTCCATGTTGCCGGCATAGGTGAGTTTGTCGAGATTGATGACAGGCTCGTCGCTGGCCTTCAGCCAGTCGAGGACGAAATTGCTGCCGATGAAGCCGGCACCGCCGGTGACGAGAATGGTCATGGAAAAAGCTGTCCTGTCGTCTGTTCTTGCGCCGCTACATCGTTCAACCGGGTGAGGCAACCATCACGAGCGTATTGCAACCCGCTTCCTGAGAGTGCCGCTTATTCAAAATGCTTCGCGTCCTTCAGGGGCGGAGCCTTGCCATCCTTCTCCGACACCTGGATGACGGCCGGATCGAGATGCCAGTCGATGCCAAGCTCCGGATCGTTCCAGGCGATCGCACCCTCGCATTCCGGCGCATAGGTGTCGGTCGTCTTGTAGAGAAACTCGGCATGGTCGGAAAGTGTGACGAAACCATGGGCAAAGCCCGCCGGGATCCACAGCTGCCGCTTGTTCTCGGCCGAGAGCACCGCCCCCACATGCTGGCCGAAGGTCGGCGAGGAGCGGCGGATATCGACGGCGACGTCATAGACCTCGCCGGAGACGACGCGCACGAGCTTGCCCTGCGCATGCGGCGGCAGCTGGTAGTGCAACCCGCGCAAGACGCCACGCGACGAGCGGGAGTGGTTGTCCTGAACGAAGGTGACGTCGGCACCGGTGCCCTCGCGGAACCGTGCCGCGTTGAAGCTCTCCATGAAGAAGCCGCGCTCGTCGCCGAAGACCTTCGGCTCGATCAGGAAGACGCCGGAAAGCGCAAGCTCCTCGAACATCATGCCAGAACCCGATCGCTCAAGAGCTGGATCAGGTAACGGCCGTAATTGTTCTTGGCGAGCGGAGCGGCAAGCGCCTTCAGCGTATCCGCATCGATCCAGCCGGAGCGGTAGGCGATCTCCTCGGGGCAGGCGATCTTCAGGCCCTGGCGATGCTCCAGCGTGGCGATGAAGTTGCCGGCATCGAGCAGGCTGTCATGGGTGCCGGTGTCGAGCCAGGCATAGCCGCGCCCCATGATCTCGACGTTCAGCAGGCCCTCGTCGAGATATTGCTGGTTGAGATCGGTGATCTCCAACTCGCCCCGGTGCGAGGGCTTCACCTGGCGTGCTCGATCGACGACGGAACCATCATAGAAATAGAGCCCGGTGACCGCATAATTCGACTTCGGTTGCTTCGGCTTCTCCTCCAGGCTCAGCACCTTGCCGTCCTGGTCGAACTCGACGACGCCGTACCGCTCCGGGTCCTGGACGTGATAGGCAAAGACGCTGGCGCCCTTCTCGCGCGAGGCCGCATTGTCGAGCAGTCTGCGCAGATCCTCGCCATGGAAGATGTTGTCGCCGAGCACCAGCGCGCATGGCGAACCATCGAGGAACTCAGCCCCGATCAGGAACGCCTGCGCCAGGCCGTCGGGCGACGGCTGCACGGCATAGGAGAAGCTGATGCCCCAGCGCGAGCCATCGCCCAGCATCTGCTCGAAGCGCGGCGTGTCCTCCGGCGTCGAGATGATCAAAATGTCCCGGATGCCCGCATGCATCAGCGTCGAGATCGGATAATAGATCATCGGCTTGTCGTAGACTGGCAGCAGTTGCTTGGAGACTGCGCTTGTCACCGGATAAAGCCGCGTTCCGCTGCCGCCTGCGAGTATGATGCCTTTCATGACGCGCCCTTTTTTGCTGTCGATGCCGCGTGTCGATGATCACGCGAATTAGACGTTGGCAGTAAGGATGTGTCTTTTTCCCGTCAAATGGTTTGTTGGCGGGAGTGAATTACAATAGGTCACGATCCGGCAAGTGACTGGTCGCCATTACGTCTGTGATTGTGAGCCAGATAAGCTTTGCTGCAGGCTCAGCCGTATTCAACAAGAAAGCTCTGATTTCTGATGATGAAAATCGCCGTTGCCGGTGCCGGCTATGTCGGTCTCTCCAATGCCGTCCTTTTAGCCGCAGCGCACGATGTTGTTGTTTATGATGTCGATGACGATCGAGTTGCCAAGATCAATGCCAAGAAGTCACCGATTGCCGATGAAGATATCGAAAGGTTCTTACTCGAACGCGACTTATCGATCTCGGCGACCACGAATGATCAGGCTGCCTTTGAGGGGGCCGACTATGTGATCGTCGCAACGCCGACGAACTACGATACGCATACCAACCGTTTTGATACGCAGAGCGTCGAAGGTGTGGTCCAGACCGTTCGGTCAATCAATTCGACGGCGGTCATAGTCATTAAATCGACAGTTCCAGTTGGTTACACGGCTCACCTCAGCGCTAAAACCTCCGACTGTCGGATACTATTTTCCCCAGAATTTCTTCGCGAGGGGCGCGCGCTTCGGGACAACTTATTCCCCTCACGCATTGTTGTGGGGGGACTGCGTCAGGATGCTGAGGCATTTGCAGACATACTTCGTTCTTCTTCGAGTAATCCCGATGTATCGATCCTCCTAACTGGATCGTCAGAAGCAGAGTCCATCAAGCTTTTCTCCAATTCCTACCTTGCTATGCGCGTAGCCTTTTTCAATGAACTCGATACTTATTCGATTACAAATGGGTTGGACACTCAGTCGATCATCGAAGGCGTAGGATTAGACCCGCGCATCGGAAGCCATTACAACAACCCGTCGTTTGGATATGGAGGCTACTGCCTGCCAAAAGACACCAAGCAACTCCTAGCAAATTTTGAAAATATTCCGCAGAGCTTAATCCGTGCAGTCGTCGAGGCGAACGATGTCCGCAAAGACTTTATCGCTGATAGGGTGGCATCAATGTCCCCACGCGTCGTTGGGGTTTTTCGTCTCATCATGAAGAAGGATTCGGACAATTTTCGCGAGTCGTCGATCCAGGGGATTTTGCAACGGATCCGAGATCGCGGAATCGAGGTCTTAATTTACGAGCCAAATTTGTCTGAAAATCGATTCCTGGAGTGCGAAGTGGTCCGAGATGTCAGCGACTTTAAAAACCGGTCAAATATCATCATATCCAACCGCAAATTTGAAGAACTGGAAGATGTGACCCATAAAGTATATACCCGCGATATTTTCGGGAAGGATTAAGGCAGCTAGCCATGATCGTTTTAGAACACGTTTCGAGTGCACCTCGAACGCGATCCTTGCCGGATCGAAGGATCATCGCGTCGACTGATACTGGGTGGCTGCGGCGATCGAGGATAGGCGTTCTCGACAGGAGGGAACACTGTTCCTGGATTCGATTTTGCGCGCCTAACATTTCTGATTCACATTCGGAGAATCCCGTTTCTAAAGTAGGGAGTAACGGAGGGAATGCCGGGATTGGTGTTGAACGGCGTTTATAAGGTCGTCCCGTAATCCTTTGGTCGCGGCGGGCAACCCAGGCTGCTGATGTCAGTCACCCATATCGCTCAGGTGCCGCTTCCGGCGAAACGGAGGCTTGTTTGATTGACGGTACCGCTCAACGAGTTCGTCAAGCGCGATCTCGCTTTGGCGCTCGTCGAAGCCCTGAGCTTTGAGCGCTTCAAGAACAGTACACTGCATCCAGTCGCGGTGTTTCGGCTCAGCTTTCTCTGCCATCCGGATCGACTTCCACAGCCAAACGCGTGCGATGTCGTCGCGATCAGGACGTCGCAAGTCCCGCATCTCATCTCGATAGGCCTGTTGCCGCTCACGCTGCTCTCGCCGCCGGATGGCTGCTTGGCGCGTTTCTGTTGTGCGCTTCTTGGAACGGCTGGTCATGAGCAGCATCCCTTCGGTCCAATGTTGACACGGCGGCGCATGCGCGGTCGGTGGCGTGACGTTCTGGACGTTGGGTGAGTTTGGCAGGCGTCGAGGCGGGTGATGGTCGTTGGCTTTGGTCGATGGGTCATGGAGAATGCTCTGGAGCAAGATGCCCCTTTATAAGGGTGCGTCGCCAAGCCTGTCGGCGCAATCCATCGCATTGGAATTCGTGCAGATGCGGACAGCGCACTTAGCCCATGCTGCCCAGGGTCGGCTCATCCCGTCACCAGCCACAAGTGCAAACGCCGTTCAGCGGGTGAATCGCTTTCGTTAACGTCTGAATCTAAAACATCGAAATCGGATTGAATTACTTCAAATCGACCCGAAGTGTTTGAATGTTCGCACACATCGGAATGCCTTCAGGCGAGGCCGCATGAGAAAGCGGCTTTTTTCTTCGAATATAGGCCGCGAGCGATTCCAACCGGCCAAATTGCGCACATTTAGGGATGCATGCCGGTCGACCATCCGGCCGTGACGTCAACACTGATGCCGATAGCGAGAATGGGTGGCCAGACCCGCAAACGGCGTTGGTCGATGAATCGCAAATGTCACGACGTGAATCAGCATTGTCGACGGCCACCGGGGGCTGCGGTCGGTAGAGTGCCAACGGCTCTCTGCCGCGATTGCGTCGGCTGGAAGAACGCTTGGAAATGGATCGTCAAAACGCGTGGGACGAAGCACGTCCAAGTGAATCCGAGCGAACTTGGGCGGTCTTCTCGCGGCAGCTTTCCGCTCAAGAGCAGCGCCGACCCAAGATCAAACGCCGTTGCTGCGTGACTCGCGTTTATCGCATTCAGAATCGCGAATATCGATTTATGAATCGCCGAGGCAAGCATTGAAGCGATGTGCGGAGACATCATCTCAATTGAATCTGCCCAGCACGCAAATCGAAATGCCTTCATCCGCCAAGCCCTGGGGGCGTGGCCCTTACGTGGGAAGGGGCATGGCGCAGGGAGTCGACGTGCCGGATGCAGGTCGTCCCGTGGATTCAATTGTGCCGTCATGTCAACATCGCGCATCTTGGCCGACCACCGCGCGTGGCCTGCAAACGCCGTTTGCCGGTGAATCGGAATTCTTAAGCTGCAGCTGCTTGATCGAACGGCGAGGGACCGTTGCGGTGGTGTGACGTCCATCCGTTCGTGCCGTCCCTCGCTATTTAATCATGCGACGTTTGTCGTCTGCGCTGCACCACGACGTTTCGCTGATGTCCGCTGCCTCTCCATGAGGCTCTTCACCTGATGCCCAGGCATCGATCCATTTCGCACCAAATGTATTGCGATAGCCTCGACCGCCTGCCGATCAGCCGAAACAATGTCCTTTGCTGTCTTCAGGCAGGATTTGAGGATGGCGTCCACCCGCCCCGTGAGTTTGAGGTCAGATCGACGCAATCGATCGAGGGCAAAGGGGTCTTGGGCATCGTGATAGACGAGCGTCGGACCGAAACCCATCGCTGCTTCCATGATCGTGACAAGGTCAGTTGCCCGCTGCAAATCGCTGCCGGGCACGGCTCCCGCGCCATCTGCATGCTCGCCGTAAAATACGGTCTCGGCTGCCATCCCGGCCATCAGAATGGTGACCTCTTCTAGATAGCTTGCACGTGATCGCCGCTTTAGCGGCTGCTGCAGAAGCGTGACATGGCCGCCTAGCCCAGCATGTTCGCGTCTGAGGGTCCGGTTGATCTCGATCATCTCAACACCGCGCCCGAGTGCAAATGCTACCACCGCATGGCCAGCTTCGTGGATCGCCATGACTTCTACGAGCTCGTCAGGCACCGCGATCTCTTCGGGAAGCTCCGCCATGAAGTCATCCAGCATTACGGCCCGGCGCTCTTTGCGCGCACGCCGCCTTGCGCGGCGGCAGAGTGCTTCCAGGTCAGCACCCGACCAGCCATCGGTCACAGATGCGATCTTCTCGACGACGTCATCGGCCAAGGCATCTGGCTGATGGACACGCAAAATCGCTCGCCGTGCTGCTTCGTCGGGAAGTGGGATGTCGATCTGCCGATCTAAGCGTCCGGGGCGCAGAAGCGCCGGATCGATCCCGTCGCTGTGGTTACATGCCCCGACAATGACAACGCCTTCGCGATCATCGAGCCCGTCAATGCATTCAAGCAGGCCGTTGACGACTTGGATCGAGTAACTGGCATGGTGATCACTGAATTTTGCGCGGTCTCCGATCGAGTCAAACTCGTCGATGAACAAGATGCTCGGTGCGTTTTTACGGGCCTCTGAGAAGGCTTTTCGCATAGCCTTCAAAAGATCGCCCAAATGCCCCGTCGCTTGCCACCGTGCAACGGACGCCGCGACGAGATGCGCCTCGCAACTCTTCGACAGTGCCGCTGCAAAAGTCGTTTTGCCCGTCCCGGGAGGTCCACACAGAAGGACGCCACGATCGACATCTGCCCAGGCGAGCTCTCCGGCTTTCCATGCAGCCAGGTCAGACGCGAGGTCGAGGCCCCATGTTTGCGCAGATCCATAGCCAGAAGTTCCTGAAGCGTCATCGAACGCGGCTGCCGCGATGATGCGTCGGGCTGCTTTAACCGATTCTCTTTCGTACCGTCTTCCGCGATAGCCGCTTCGACTTCTTCGATAATCTCACTGACTGATCTCCGTCGCCCCGTCGCAAGAGCAACGAGGTCGATCGGCAAGCGCGAGATGCGGTCGATCTCCACGTTTGTGGCGGCCAGGCCGAGACAGACTTTCAGCGCTGCCCGCCAGTGCGCAGGTGTCGGAGGCTGCATTTGCAGCACAGCATCGAAACCCAAACGACACCTATGGGGGATGAAATCTAGGCTTTGCGTCAGGAGCAGATACCGTGGCATTTCCATCAGCCGGACGGGCAAGTCCTCCAACCACAATGGCGATGTCTCTGCATCCACTGGGTCGACGTCATAGTCATACGATTCCTGCAGATCGGCCGCGCATTCAGACAATGCGAGCCTCGCAGCGCTGACCAGTGTCTTGGGCTCAAAGCCAGGCGGGACAAGAAGGATAAACCGTCCCGGTTGGCCAGAGCGAAATTCGCGCTCGTTCCGGAGAGCGCGGACGATCATCGCCCGGCGCAGGAAACGGGAAAGGCTCATGAAACCTTTGTGCTTCTGCCGCTGCGACTGATCGGTGATGTGTCGAGGAAACGTAGCGTACGCTTTCATGCTGCACCTCCGATCGCGCTGTTGGTGTTTGGCTGGAGCCGGACGCGTCCTTCTGGATCGGTGATGTGCAGAAGCGCACGACGGTGGATGTGGCTGAGAACCAGAAGGGCGGCGTGATCTCCTGCCAGCCCGTGCCATCCGAGCTGTGTTAGGACTGGCATCGGAACTGACCCGGGCCGGAAATTGCCCATCCGTGCGAATTGCATCGTCAGCCCGATGAGTACTGCTGAATCTGACAGATCAGAAATCCAAGGCGCATTCAGAGCTGCGGGATACGCTTGCCCGACGACCTGATCGTCCGCTCCACGTGGCTGTTGAGAGCGAGCGGTTGACCGATCGGATGTCGGACGGACGCGACGGGAAAGGCGTTTCTCGGACGCCGCTTCGAGGGTGGGTTTGACTGGGAGTTTAATTGGATTTTGCATGACACAGCTCCGCTGCTGCCGCTGCTCGCTTTGGGCGCGGCGCAGTTCAAAGGATGATGAGGGATGAGTAGCGGAGGGCAGGGGCCGAGCCCCTGCGCCTCAGGCGCTGATGCTGACGCTGGCTGGGTGCAGTCGCGCGAGCCCGACCGGGGCCATGGTCGCGGCCCGGCGGTGTGGTGGTATTCGCTTCGTGCCGTCACCGAGATCGTCTTCGTCATCAACGTCGGTCGATGCGACGTCGGTAGAGGACGGATCTGAACCGACCGTCGGTCTGAGCCGCGACAGGTTGAAAGTGCCGACTGCAATCTCTCTCAAAAGGGCGTCGACAGCTGCACGATAGACAACCCGGCATTGCTGCAGATCCGCCGCAAGGCCGGGCATGCCCAGCAGAGCATCCAAGTGGCACATGCCGAAAATGCCGTCGCCGTACGAAGCACGGCTGTCGGCCAGATCAAGGATCGCGATCTCGGTGCGCGCCACCATGGTCCTCTGGTGCTCGTTGTAGAGGATCTGAGGCGCGACCAAAGCTGCCGCCAACATCTTGTTCTTTAGCTGGTTGAGCTGTCGATTGCCGGAGTAAGACGACAACGATCGCTTGACGTCGACAATGATCGCGCGGCTGGTGGCTCTCTCGATGACGATGAGGTCGGGACGATAATGACGCGTCGCCCGTCGATCTGGATCAACTGCCAAGCTGGAAAGTCGCGACCACTCATTCAACGCAAGCATGCGCTCGGCGTCGTCGACCACGGGCAGATCGATGCCGCTATCGAGAACCCGGAATCGGGGTTCGGATAAGACCTTTTCCCGTAGCAGCTGTTCCAGCATGCGTCCCTCGGCTGCGGTTACCTGCGCAGAAAGGGCAATGAGGCCAGCCGACTGCCAATGCGCATCTGTGCTGGCTGAATGGCAAGATCGAAGCTGGCGGATGGCATCGTCGACGACCAGTTGATGCTGTGGGTCGACGGCATGAGACGATGCGGTCGATGACGGTGTTGAAAAGGAAGCTTGGTTTGCGGACGCGGCAAGGCGCACGCCATGGGAAAATGACATGGAGGATTCCATCCTGGAACTGGCGCATCGGAAGCGAAGACGAGCGCAGGTCAGGCGGCATCGAACCGGCGCAAACGAGGAAGCGCTAGAATAAAGCGACGCGACTGATCGGCAGCCCGGGCGACTGGATGCGGAAGATTGAACTGAGGGACCGAGCTGTCGCGGCCGGGTCTACAGCGGACGACTGGCTATGCCGGGGTCGCGCAAGTCTGGGTGACACGATGGCGCTATTGGCGAAACGACGCGGTTGTGGGTGCTCGTTCTCAGTTCTAGGCAGGATGGGGGAATCTGGATATCTGTGTGCATAGCCTGGTGAACCTTTCAGGAGGTTTGGCGGGTCAGGCCTTCGGCAGTGTTGGTAGCACTGGCGGAGGCCGTCTCTCACGATGTGAGAAGATCTAGAATATGCGGTAGATCTGATAATTCAATTGGATAATGCCTCTCGGGCTATCCTTCCGTATCTAATGGTTAATGGCGTGCAGATCTGCATTCTTGCAGATCATGCTGCTTCTCGCTGATCCATCTGCTTAGCCTTTTCTTCCTCATACGCATCAAGGATGCTGTCGGTCCAGGCGGTCATCGCCGTCGACTTGAGGTTGATGTGCTGCGCGCCGCCGTAGGCCATCAATGTGATGCGCGCGGCGCGCTGTCGCCGAAACTCCTCCCGCTGCAGCATCGTCATCCGCTCGTCGTCGAGGCTTTGCGACAGTTTAATCTCGTGCGCCATGATGGCGGATGCGCCGCCAGGCATTCCCAGCTCATCCATTCGCTGGAGCAGGGTGCGGCGGATGTCGTGGGGCGACCACCATAGAATGCCTCTCTCGCTGAAGAGGTCGACCCGGGTCTTCTTGCGCGTCGGTGCGTCGTCGGTGCCTTGTTTCTTCGTGCGCTTTTGGTCCCTCATCGCCATGCGCTTCATCACGTTGTTGATGACTGATTTATGGGTGGGCTTGTCGGGGTTCGTTGAACTCGGGAAGGCCCAGTCGCTTCGGCCGACATATTTGCATTTCGCCAAGTGCTCCTGGATTTTGGCCGAGGCGCGCGGTGGTATCGGCAACACATGCGTCTGCCTGTTTTTCATGACGGACCCGTCCCAGGCCGCGAGCATCCAACCCTCGCGACCAGGCATCGTGTCCGCGTTGAAGTCATATGATTTCAGCATCAAGCCCGCTTGGGCCCGCTGGGCGGTCAGGGCTAGCCACCAGAGCCCCGCCAAGGCGCTCGGTGCCACGCCGACTTTCTTGTTGTATCGGCCCGGGAACGGCTTCGTCGAATACTCCTCTGCAATCAGCAGAGTTTTTACGATTTCCTGAATAGTTGGTCTTCGTGTCCTCGGCCTGACCCCGAAGGGGCTCGAAAGCATTCGCCACCACGGCTCGACTGTCTCCAGTCCCGCCTCCATCGAGTGAAACGCCGCTACGTGATCCATGACCGATCGGAAATTTGTGAGAAGCTTCTCCGAGGGTCGGATGCCATGCTTGTCTTTGATGGCCTTTCGCAGCGTTTCGATTTCACCTCGGGTGATGGAAGTGACCGGCTTCTCCAGCAGCGGCTGAAGGATCGGGCGGCTGAACGTGTGGCGGTATTCATCGACCGATCTGGGTCGCAGCGGTCGCTGCGCACTCGCATCCGACCGTTCCTTCAACGTCTCCTCAAGGCATGTTCGAAAAGTCCAAGTTTCTGCAACTGGCCTCACCGCAGAAACGGCCTTGTCATGATCCTTCAGGGAATGCCGGTTGGAAAGGTAATCGTCGACGAGCGCCTCTTCGCCATTTCGGATCATCGCCTGGACGTGACCAGCAATCTCCTTGGCTTCGATGATCCCCTTGATGGCCCACGGGTGCGTCTTTGGATGAGCGTAGCCGATGACCTTGGAGACCTTTGTGGTCTTCACCATCCAGGACACTTTGCCGCCTCGAAGGCGGAGCGCCAGGCCACGATGGCCTCGGTCCGTGAGGGTGTAGCTCTCATCGATTGCACCCTTCTTCGAGTTCTTGAGCGCTGCCCGGGAAGCCGCATCTACGTGGTGCATTTCAATGTATAGGTTGTGCTTTCCAACCATGAGTTTTGGGCTCCCAGAAAAATCCGTACCATTCTCGTACCATTTCAAATTTGTTGACAAGCCCTTTTCGCACAACGTGTTGAGTGATTCGCTAATGCCGAAACGAGCTCAAAACGTTAAAAAATGTCAACATTATCAGAAATTTATGCCCCAAAAGCGCTGCGCCATCGGGAGTTGTCAACATTTTTGGCTACAACCGAAAAAGCCTCTACTTCGGATTGTGGATCCGGAGGTCGGTGGTTCGGGGTCGAAGACGATCCCAGCAAAATCCACAATCTAAAGATGTATCTTGATGATGCATTGGAGATGGCAGAGATGACTGCGGCGACCTCAATCTGCATCAGATGCAACTGGTCCCGTTCAAGCGCTGGGATCTCTTCCCGATAGTTTAAGTGGATCCGAAGGGCAGGTTCGGATCGGGTGACGTGTGCAAAAGTTGGGTTCTTGCGAGCCGGCCGAAGCAACGACACTTATTCAGGTCGTTCGGCGTCGTGATATTTGGTCGTGCCGGCGGGCTAGGTGACGCGCACTTCAGAAAAATCAGTGATCATCGCCGTTCCCCCTGCATCTCAACCTAATGTTCAGATGTTGCCGAGCAGCTAGCATGGTCATGTCTTAGAAGTGCAGCAGGCGGCGATTTTCTGCCGTGGCGGCTTTATAGGTGTCCCTCATTGCCGCGCATGTTCGAAATTTCGAACTCACGTCGTGAGGCTGTGTTCAGCTTTCTGAACGTTCAGCTTTCTCAGTCCCCCTAAGCATCAGAAATTGCCCATCCTTCCATTCTGGCATGCCGCTTGCTGACCTGTTTGTCACCAGCAAAGAGGAATGCATGCCGTGACATTTGAATGGAGCATATTGATCGCTTTGGCGGGGGCCGTGGTTGCTCGGCCGGTTTCGTCGGTTCTGGGGCGGCACACGGGGTGGGCGATCAGTCTCATTCCGCTGTTCATTTTCGTGTCCATCTTCCTCCACGTAGCGCAGGTGGCGGGCGGGGAAGTGCTGTTTGCGCAGCTCTCCTGGGTGCCATCGCTTGGGGTCGAACTCGCCTTCAGGCTGGACGGTTTCTCGCTGCTCTTTGCCTTGCTCATTACCGGGATCGGCACGCTGGTGACGATCTATGCGGGCGCCTATTTTGCCGAGAAGCCGAGCGGTGAGCTTGGCCGCTTCCTCAGCCTCATCATGCTGTTCATGACGGCGATGCTCGGTACGGTTCTGTCCGACAACCTCATCGTCATGTTCGTCTTCTGGGAACTGACGAGCCTCGCATCTTTCCTGCTGATCGGCTTCGACGGCCACAAGGAGGCTGCCCGCAAGTCGGCTCTTCAGTCGCTCATCGTCACTGGCGGCGGCGGGCTCGTGCTGTTTGCCGGCCTCGTCGTGATCGGCATGACGCTCGGCACGTTTTCCTTCACCGAGGTGCTGGCGCGCTCCGACGAGCTCGTTGCCAGCCCCTGGGCAGGCATGATCGCGGTGCTGATCATGATCGGCGCTTTCACCAAGAGTGCCCAGTTTCCATTCCACTTCTGGCTCCCGAATGCCATGGCAGCGCCGACACCGGCATCGGCCTATCTGCACTCGGCCACGATGGTGAAGCTCGGTGTGTTCCTTCTGGCGCGGTTCGATGCCGTCTTCGCCGAGATGCCGGCCTACGGGCACACGCTTGTGGTGGTCGGTTCCCTGACCATGATCGTTTCGGCCCTTCAGGCGCTCAGGGCCGAAGGCTTCAAGGCGGTGCTGGCGCAATCCACGGTGGCTTCCCTCGGCATTCTTGTCATGCTGATCGGCCTCACCGGCGAGGTCGCGGCCGTGGCGACAGTCGGGTTCATTCTGGCGCATGCGCTCTACAAGGCGGCGCTCTTCTTCTGCGCGGGTACGGCCATTCATGCCACGGGCGAGGCGAGCCTCGGAAAGCTTGGCGGGCTTGCGCGTTTCTTGCCGGTCACTGCCGTCGCGGCGGTGCTCGCCAGCCTGTCCATGGCCGGGCTGCCGCCCTTCGTCGGCTTCATCTCGAAGGAGTATCTTTTCGAAGCGCAGCTTTCGAGCGACTGGAACGTCGTACCGGTCGCTATTGCCGTCCTGGTGAACGCCGTGATGGTCGGTGTCGCCGGTGTCGTCTCTATTCGGCCTTTCTACTTCAAGCCCGAGCGGGTCTCGAAAGTCCACCACGGCGAGACGGCCGGTCTGCTCATCGGCCCGATGCTGCTTGCCGCCGGCGGCATCCTGATCGGTCTCGTCCCGGCACCGGCCGCGCAATGGCTCATCGGTCCGGCCGCTTCGGCTCTCTATGGACAGCCGATCGACGTGTCGTTCTCGCTCTGGCACGGGCTGACCCCGATGCTGTTCCTTTCTGCGCTGGTCGTCTTTATCGGCGCGCTGATCGTCATCAAGTGGACGCAGATCCACACGGCGCTGAAGAGCTTCGACCATGCCTATGGGTTCCTTGGCGACCGCTTCTATCACGGTGCGCTGAACGGCGTTCTTGGTGCGGCGCGCATATCGACGCGGTTGCTGCAGAATGGCGACCAGCATCGCTACACGACGATCGTTCTGCTGACGGTCATCGCCGGGCTGGTCATTGCGTTCTTCGCAGCGCCAAGTGGGGATTTTCTGGCTGGTGAGGGCGATATCCGCATCTCGGTCGCGCTGGTTCTCGCATTGACGGTGATCGGCGCCATAGCAACGATCCTGGTCCGCTCGCTCATCGCGAGCCTGGTATCGGTCGGCATCGTCGGCTTCGGTTCGGCGGTCATCTTCATGCTGAACGGTGCTCCCGACCTGGCGCTGACGCAGATCGCGGTCGAGACCCTCATCGTGATCCTGATGACGGCCGTTCTCCTGCGGCTGCCATCGCGCACCCGTCATTCCCGCACGGTCTCCGAACGGCGGCGCGATGGGCTGATTGCGGGTGGTTTTGCCGCCGCGATGTTCGTCGCGCTCGCATCCATCGGGGTGACACCGGTCGATCTCAGGCTGTCGGAGTATTTCGGCGAGACGAGTTATCTTGAAGCCTATGGCCGCAACGTCGTGAACGTCATCCTCGTCGACTATCGCGCAATCGACACGCTTGGCGAGATCGCCGTCGTCGCCATCGCCACCATCGCAGCGTGGGGCCTGCTGCGCGGTGCCATCAAACCCCTTCGCACAAAGGAGTAAGCGGTCATGTCCGTCATCTTCTCAACCATGTCGCGGCTCTTCTTCGTGCTGATGCTGGTCGCCTCGATCTACATGCTGTTTCGCGGTCACAACGAGCCGGGGGGCGGGTTCATCGGTGGGCTGTTCGCCGCGCTTGCCTTTGCGCTTCTGGCGCTCGCCGACAGTGTTGCGGCGGCACGCAAGGCCTTGATCGTCCATCCGGTCGTGCTGATCGGCTGCGGGCTCTTCCTCGCCTTCCTGAGCGGTCTTCCAGGCCTCTTCTCGGACGGGTCCTTCCTGACCCACTGGTGGGCGGAACTCGGCTCCACGCATCTCGGCACGGCAACGATCTTCGACATCGGTGTCTTTATGGTCGTCATTGGCGGCGTTCTCGCCCTCGTATTCCGTTTTTATGAAGGAGTGGAGCAGTGAGCCTGATCTACGCTTTCGCAGTCGCAGCCCAGATGGGTGCCGGCGTCTATCTCCTCTTGTCGCGTCACGTGATGCGCATCCTCTTCGGGGTGGTGCTTTTGTCGACGGCGGCAAACCTGCTGATCTTCGTCTCGGGTGGCCTGCAGTTCACCGCTCCGCCGGTGATCCCGCAGGGTCAGCAAATGCTCGGCGAGGGAGCGGCCAACCCGCTGCCCCAAGCTCTCATCCTGACCGCAATCGTCATCGGCTTCGCGCTCGTGGCCTTTGCAGCCGCGCTCGTGTTGAAGGCCTATCAATCCTTGGGCTCGGTCTTCACCGACGAACAGAACGATGCCGAAGAGCTCGGCTCGCCCTTTGCAAAGAAGGCTGCCGACAATGTTTGATACGCTTCTCCTCTGGCCCGTCATCCTGCCGCTTGCCGGTGCGGCACTGGCAGCTGCGCTGCATGCCTTCCCGGCTGTACAGCGGCAGGTGGCGCTCACCACCATGGTTCTGACCTTCGGCGCCTCGCTGTTTCTTGTCGATGCGGTCATGGAAGGCGCGATCCTGACCAAGGCGTTCGGTGGATGGATGCCGCCTTTCGGCATCGTTTTCGTTGCCGATCGCTTCAGTGCCGCGATGGTCGTGATCTCGAGCCTGCTTGCTCTCTGCGCGCTCGTGTTCGCCATGGGCGATCTGCGCCAGCGCCAGGTGCGCTCGGGCTTCTATCCGCTCTTCCTCGGCCTCATGATCGGCGTCAACGGCGCGTTTTTGACCGGCGACATCTTCAACCTCTATGTCTGGTTCGAAGTGATGCTGATCGCGACGCTCGGCCTCATCACGCTGGACCGCACGCGGGCGCAGATCGATGGCGCGATCAAATACGCCGTGCTCAACCTCTTCTCTACCATCCTGTTCCTGATGGCGGTGGGGCTGCTCTACGGGGCAACGGGCACGCTGAACATGGCGGACCTCGCAGTGGTGCTGCCGCAGACCGAGCCATCGGCTGCGCTGACGCTCACGGCGATGATGTTCCTGCTTGCCTTCGGCATCAAGGCCGGGTTCTTCCCGATGTTTTTCTGGCTGCCGGCCTCTTACCACACGGCGTCCATCATCGTTTCGGCGGTCTTCGCGGGCCTGCTGACGAAGGTCGGTGTCTACGCGCTCTTCCGCGTCTTCACGCTGTTGTTCGAGGTGGATAACGGCACACTGAAGCCGCTGATCGCGGTCATCGCGGCTGGAACGATGCTGTTCGGCGTGTTCGGAGCCGCGATCCAGTGGGATGTGCGCCGTATCCTGTCGTTCCACATCATCAGCCAGATCGGCTACATCATGCTGGGCCTGGCGGTGGCGACGCCGCTCGCGCTTGCCGGCGCCGTCTTCTACATCATCCACCACATCGTGGTGAAGGCGAACCTCTTCTTCGTCGCCGGCGCCATTCACCGGGCCACCGGGTCGTTCGACCTGCGCAAGTCCGGTGGGTTGATGAAGGCTTCGCCGCTTCTGGCAGTGCTTTTCGCCATTCCAGCGCTGTCGCTGGCAGGTATACCGCCATTGTCGGGCTTCTGGGCGAAGTTCATGGTCGTCGATGCGTCCTTCCAGGGCGAGGCGGCATGGCTTGCCGCCGTTGCGCTGTTCGTCGGGCTTTTGACGATCTTCTCGATGAGTAAGATCTGGATCGAGGCTTTCTGGAAAGAACACCCGCGTGCCGTGCGTGCGCGTCCGGTTCCGGCGGTCATGCTGGTGCCGATCGCGGCGCTCGGCATCATCACGCTCGCCATCGGCTTCAATCCCGAACCGCTCGTCGCATTCTCGAACTTGGCTGCGGAAAGCATGGGCGATCGCACGCAGCTCATCGGCGCCTTCTATGGCGGTGAGCACACAGCAGGAGTAACGCCATGAACTTCATCAATCGCTCCGTTCAGGCGGTGGTTCTGTCTGCCGTCTTCATCAAGGAATTGGTGCTTTCATCGGTTGCAGTGGCGCGTCAGGTTCTCGGTGACAGCGCTGCTCTCCGGCCGGCGATCCTGGCGGTTCCGGTGGGGCTGCGCAGCCGGGCGGGCATCACCACGCTCGCCAATTGCGTCAGCCTGACGCCTGGAACCACCTCGCTGCATGTGAGCGAGGACCTGTCCACACTTTACGTCCACGTTCTCGATGCTCCGGATGCGGACGCCGTGGTGACAAGCATCAAGAATACATTCGAGACGCGCATCAAGGAGATTGAAGGATGATCGAGTTTCTGGACGGCATTCTGTCGACCTTCGCCGCGGCGATGATCGTGATCCTGATGGTGCCGCTGACGCTGGCGGCCATCCGCATGATGACGGGTCCCGGTTATGCGGATCGCTTCGTCGCACTCGACATGCTGACGGGGATAGCGGTCGCGATCGCAGCATTGACGATGATCGTGACCGGGCGCCGGGAATTTCTCGACATCGCCTTCGGCATCGCGCTCATCGGCTTTCTCGCCACATGCTCGCTTTCGGCCCTGCTCGAGAAGAAGAAGGAGAACGAGAAATGATCGCGCTTCTCTCCATTCTGTTCAAGCTCGCGGGCGTCGTCTTTCTCTGCATTGCGGCACTTGGCGTGATGCGTCTGCCCGATCCGTTCCAGCGCATGCATGCGGCCACCAAGGCTGGCACGCTCGGCGCCGGCCTCGTCATCATCGGCAGCGTCATCGCCCATGGCGCGCTCGATGCGACGATCCTCGGTATCTTTACCGTCATATTCCTGCTTCTGACCGTACCGGTTGCCGGCCATCTTCTTGGCCGGGCCTCCTATGTATCGGGGGCGCGGCTGTCACTTGGCGGTGACAACGCTCTCGAAGGCGTGCTCGAGCGGTCGAGCCTGCCGCTGGACGAGCGCATGGGCTGGCTTCCGGCAAATGTGGATGGCGTGAAGTCGCCGGCACCAAAGGCATTTGCGCCGAAGCGTTCGAAGGCCTCGCTGCAGCGGCTGGAATCGGTGCGTTTCGCTGTGATCGATGGCAATGTCGATCTGGTCGCGCAGCGTGCCTCCAGCGTTGCGAAGCAGAACGAGGCCAAGCTTTCCGCGCACGTGCTCATCGATGGCCATGCGATCGACACGGCGGAAGATCCGGCGCAGATGCGCCGGCTCATCCGCGACCGCGCAAGCAAGGCCGTGAACACGCTGAAGAGCTTTATCGGTGTCGATGCCGTGCTCAATTACAGCGAAGGCGATCCGGAACAGCTGCTCGCCTGCGACGGGTCGGGAGAGGAGCTTCTCATCCTGCCATGCCAAGGCTGGTTCCATCACCAGGTCGAGGAACGTCGCAGCCTGACGACATGGGAGCCGGATGGTCTCTTGCGGCTACCGTCCGTTCATCGAGGCCCTGTCCTTTTTACCGGCAAGCACCTCGCGTCGGGCGCGGCGATGGTCGTCGTGCGCGACTGCGGGGAGGACCATCTGCCCGCGCTGGTGGAATGGGCACTCATGGCGCAGTTGTGGCCGGTGGAGAGCCTCGTCCATGTCGCGGATCGCGGTGCCGATACGCGCGCGATCGAAGAAATTGCCAGGAATTTTCGTTGCGGATACCGGCTCATCGAGGCGAGTGCAGAGGGTTGTGCCATCCCGGATGAGTTGCGGGATGCGGACGCCGTCATCCTTGGTGCAACGCCCAAGCCGCTTCGCACCAGCTGGTTCGGCGCCCATTGGCGGTCGCGCATCGCCCCAGACATGGGCGGCGACGTGCTTATCATGGAAGCGCCGGAGGGCCGTGCTTCTGCCTGAGTCTGGTGCAGCGGCGGCAAGGTGATGTATGGCTGTTGCCATGCAGTCGCGACTTCGCCAGACCTTGCCGCTGACCCTGGCTTTGCCGCTGTTTGTGGCGGTCGCGATTTTCGTCGTCGCGGTCGGCACGACCCAACTCGGTATAAGGCTGCTGCAGTCCAACAGCGAATCGGCGCTGCGCGATCAGGCTGCTGTCTTTCTCGACGCGCTTGCGGGCAATATCGCAGCCGAGACGTCGGACACGCCGGCGGCCGTGGAGCGGCAGCTCGAGGCGTCGCTGACCTATCGGACGGCGTTGCTCGAAGAAGCCATGGCGGCGCGCTGGACGGACGTATTCGGTACCACGCAGACGATGGTTCTCGGCGAAGCTCACCGATCGCTTCTCGTCACGGCACTCGATGACGCAGCAAATCTTGGTGCCGGCGAAACGGTCTTCAGCGCGTTTCCCGATCGCGGTCTGCTTCTGGTTCTCAGAACCTATGCCATGGACGATCGCGTCCTGTTTCTGGCTGCGACCTTCGACACGACACCTGTCAAAGAGACGGCCGACACGGCCTCGGGCGTCGCTCTCGGGATCGATTTCCTGGTCGCGATCATCGCGGCCATAGCGGTCTATGTGATCACCTGGCGCGCGCTTGCCCCGCTCGACGCATTCATTAACCGGCTGGCCGATCAGGACGCGCTGACGACCGCGTTGGTCTCGTGGCGCCAAGGCGACGAGTTGCGCCAGCTGGAAGCGGCTTTGGCACTCCGCGAGCGATCTGAAGCCGAACGCATGAAACTGCTCGAACAGATGGCGCAGCAGGAGCGCGATGCTCTTCTCGCGCGCATGGCGGCTGGGATCGCCCACGAGGTGCGCAATCCGCTGGCGGGCCTGAAGAACGGCGTTTCGACCTTGAAGCGCTATGGCGACCGCCCGGATGTTCGCGAACAGACACTCGACTTGCTCGAAAAGGGTCTCGACAGCATCGGTCGTGTCGTTGACGTGACGCTTTCGACCTATCGTCGGCGCTCGGGCACCAGCCGCCTGTTTGCACGCGATATCCGGGACCTCGACCTTCTCATCCAGCCCGAGGCAAGACGGTTCGGCGTTCAGCTTGAGTGGGTGCTGGACGAAGCTGTGGCGATTGATGTCGACGGCGATGCGTTACGGCAGATCCTCATCAACCTGCTCTTGAATGCCGTGCGGGCTTCGCCTGCTAAGGGGAAAGTGACCGTCACGCTCGCGCAGGATGTGCGAGAAAACACGGTCTCGATCGAGATCCAGGATGAAGGCCAGGGAATGCCGCCTGAAATGGTCGCCGCGATCATCTCGGGCCAGTTGGAAGCGATACCGGCCGAGCGGGGAATCGGTATCTGGGTCATCGCCAATCTGGTCGAACAGATCGGTGCCAGCCTTTCGATCCGCAGCGAGGATGGCGCCGGAACGATGGTCAGGATAACGCTTGCCGCACCAACCGCTCCAGCGGCAACCAACGGGTGACTTGATGTCTGGTGCACTGATCTTGCTGGTGGAAGACGATGCCACGCTTGGAGCATCTCTGCGCCAGCGGCTGGAACTGGAAGGGTTCGGCGTCAGCTGGGCGCGGTCGGCCACCGAGGCGCGCACTCTGCTGGCGTCGCTGCAGCCGGCGATCATCCTGTCCGATATCCGCCTGCCCGATGGCGATGGCGAGACGGTCATGCGCAGCCATTTCGACCGCAATGGTCTCGTGCCGACGATCTTCATGACGGCGTTCGGCGACATCGACCAGGCCGTGCGGCTCGTGCGTGCCGGCGCGCTGAACTACGTGACGAAGCCCTTCGACCTCGATCAGCTGATCGAGGAGCTTCAAAACATCACCCGCAGATCGCTGGTGAAGGAGGCTCCGGCCGACCCGTTCGCAAACAGCCCGGCGATGCGCGAGATCGGGCAGATGCTGAAGCGTGCGGCGTCGACCGACATGCCCGTGCTGCTGCTTGGCGAGACGGGCACGGGCAAGGAGGTTGCCGCAAGGTATCTCCATGCCAGCGGGCCACGGGCGTCGGCGCCGTTCGTCCCCGTCAATTGCGGGGCGCTGCCTGCTGATCTCGCAGATTCCATGATCTTCGGTCATGAGCGTGGCTCATTCACCGGCGCGGTCGGCGCACATCGCGGTTTTGTCGAGGAAACGGAAGGCGGGACGCTGTTCCTGGACGAGATCGGCGATCTCCCGCTCCCACTGCAGGTGAAGCTTCTGCGCGTGCTGGAATCGCGGGAATATCGCCGGCTCGGCGGTAGCGACACGCGCAACTTCAATGGCCGGATCGTCTGTGCGACGAACCAGGACCTCGCCGCACTCGTCGCGGAGGGGAAGTTTCGCGAAGATCTGTGGTTTCGTATCAATGTGATCACACTGCAGCTTCCGCCCTTGCGCGAACGGGGCAGCGACATTGGTGGACTGTTGAAAACCTTCGTCGCTTCGGCGGCGCAAAAAGCGGGTCGCCTGCCACCGGAAATCGGTGCGGAAGCGATCGATGCTGCGCTGGCGCACCGCTGGCCGGGCAACATTCGCGAGATGATCAACCGTGTCGATCGGGCGGTGGCGCTCGGCAATGACACCGTGCTGACCGCACGCGATCTTTTTCCCGACGGCAGTATCGCCCGATCGGAGCCACGGGCACAACCCGTGGACGAGACGCTATCAGCCGCCCGGGAGGCGGCCGAACGTGCCCAAATCGTCTCGGCTCTCGCCAAGACAGACGGTTCCTTGAAGGACGCCGCAGAACTGCTCGGCGTGTCGCGCACGACGCTGTGGGACAAGATGCGCCGTTACGGGGTGGGCGACCAATGATGTCTTTGAGCCAAACTGGCCACCTGCTCGGGTCGCGCTATCTCTCTAGTCCTGCGCCCGCATCTCAGGATTGTCCCGTCTCTCATGATCTCGAAATTACCCACGTTAATGCCTGTCCAGCGGCATCCATGTGAGCGAGCTGCCCGTGTCTGAGGCCGTCAAATTCGGCACCAGCGGCGTACGCGGCCTCGTCGATCGCCTGCTCGGCGGCGATGCGGGTATCTACTCACGCGCATTCATCGAGCATCTCCAGCGATCCGGCTTGGTCGGGCAGGGCGGTTCGATCGCCGTCGGCGAGGATTTACGGCCGAGCTCAGCCGCGATCGGCGAGGCGGTTTGCAACGCCATTCTGCGGGCTGGGCTAAGGCCCGTGCGCTGCGGGGTCGTGCCGACGCCCGCTTTGGCGTGCTTCGCGATGGGCCGTGGCATGGCGGCGATCATGGTCACGGGATCGCACATTCCTGCGGATCGCAATGGGCTGAAATTTTATCGACCGGATGGCGAGATCGACAAACAGGACGAAGCCGCGATCGTGCGAATCCTGGCCGAGCAGGGCTCGCATGCGGTCGGCGCTCGTTCGACAGGCGAGATTGCCGCAGCCGAAGCAGACGCGCTCGCGCCCTATCGCGATCGGTATCGCGGCTTTTTACCCAACGCGGCGCTTGCCGGTCGTCGGGTCGGAATCTGGGAGCAATCCTCCGTTGCACGGACGATGCTTGCCGAGATCGTCACCTCATCGGGTGGCCAGCCTGTGCTGCTCGGTCGCTCCGCGCAGTTCGTGCCCGTCGATACCGAGGCGCTGGGCGCGACCGATGCCGCTCGGCTTGCTGCCTGGATCGTCAGCGAGCAGCTCGATCTCATGATTTCGACCGATGCGGATGCCGATCGCCCGCTTGTCATCGACGAAAAGGGGCGGCAGGTGCGCGGCGATGCGCTCGGCCTGATCGCCGCGAAAATTCTCAACGCAGGCAGCGTCGTCACGCCCGTGACCTCGAGTTCGGGAATCGAAGCGGGCCTCTCGGCGCCCGTGCTGCGCACCCGGGTCGGTTCGCCCTTCGTGATTGCCGGCATGGCAGAAGCCGTCTCTGCCGGCCACCGAAACGTCGTCGGCTTCGAGGCCAATGGCGGGTTTTTGACCGGCAGCGACATCACCTATTCAGGCCATGTGCTGCCGGCCTTGCCGACGCGCGATGCGCTTTTGCCGATCCTCTGCATGTTCATTGCCATGGGCGAAACCGGCGCGGCTGCCTCGGAAGTCATCTCGGGGCTTGGCCTGCCTGTGGCGCTCAGCGATCGGCTGCAGGATTATCCGGTCGCCAAGGGCCAAGCGCTGATGCGCCAGGTGGCGAATGACGCTGCGTTTTGCGAGCAGTTTCTCGATGGTCTCGGTGCCGTTGAAGGAAAAGATGCGACCGACGGCGTGAAGTTCTTCCTGGCTGAACGGATGATCTTGCATTTCCGCCCTTCCGGCAACGCACCTGAAATGCGCTGCTACGTGGAAGCGCCAAACCGAGATGCCGCGGAGGCACTGCTTACGGAAGGGCTGAGGCGCCTGAAGGCGTTCGCTCCTGTGGGAGTGGATCACTGATGCCGGCATCGCAGCCGCTCATTCCGGTGCTTCTGGCCGGCGGGTCCGGCTCGCGGCTGTGGCCGCTGTCGCGTCAGCTGAACCCAAAGCAGTTTCTGCCGCTGACCAGCGAGCGCACCATGCTGCAGGAAACGGCGCTGAGACTCTCCGGCATGGCAGCCGCCCCGATCCTCATCTGCAACGAGGAGCACCGGTTCTTGGCCGCCGAGCAGTTGCGCGGCATTGGCGCAAGGGCTCAGTCGATCGTGCTCGAACCGGTTGGTCGAAACACGGCACCGGCCATCGCTGTCGCAGCGCTAAAGGCGCTTCAGGTGCATGAAGATCCTCTTCTCATCGTTCTGGCCGCAGATCACCTGATCCAGGATGTCGCTGCCTTTCGTCAGGCGGTCGAAAAGGCGTTGCCGCTGGCGCAGGCCGGCCGGCTGGTCACCTTCGGCATCGTGCCGGACCGTCCCGAGACGGGGTACGGCTATATCCAGCAGGGTGCTGCGATTGGTGAAGTTGGCTTCGAGGTCGCGCGCTTCGTCGAGAAGCCTAATCGCGCGACCGCCGAGGGCTATGTCGCTTCTGGCGACCACCTCTGGAACAGCGGCATGTTCCTGTTCCGGGCAAGCGATTATCTAAAAGAACTCGAGCACCATGCACCGGAGATCGCTGTTGCGTGCCGTCGGGCGCTCGACGGGGCGGTCGCCGATCTCGATTTTCTGCGCCTGGACCGGGCCGCGTTCGAGGCGTGCCCAGCGATCTCCATCGACTATGCCGTGATGGAGAAGACGACGCGGGCGGCGGTCGTGCCGCTGGATGCGGGATGGAGCGATATCGGGTCCTGGTCGGCGCTGTTCGATGTCCGGGAAAAGGACGCCGACGGCAACGCCTTTCGCGGCGATGTGATCGCGACCGCAAGTTCCCGTAGCTTCGTGGAAGCCGATCACCGACTGGTCGCCCTTGTCGGCACGACAGATCTCGTGGTGATCGAGACGAAGGATGCGGTCCTCGTCGCACACAAGGATAGGGTTCAGGACGTGCGCCACATCGTCGACGCCATCAAAGCCGATGGCCGTCGCGAGCATCTGAACCACGGCGAGCTCTATCGACCCTGGGGCGCGATCGACACGGTCGATAGGGGCGGGCGCGATGCGGTGAAGCGCATCACCGTCAAGCCGGGAGCGGCCATGTCGACGCAGATGCACCACCACCGCGCCGAGCACTGGATCGTCGTGAGGGGCACGGCGAAAGTAACGATGGGCGATCGCGAGGTGATGCTTTCGGAGAACCAGTCGACCTACATCCCAGTCGGCGAGGTTCATCGGCTGGAAAATCCAGGCGTCATCCCGCTGGAGATCATCGAGATCCAGACCGGCAGCTATCTCGGCGAAGACGACATCGTGCGTTTCGCGCCGCCGAAGCTGCCCGGCGACGACGATCGTTGAGCCGACAGTCGATCAGGCGGAGCGCCGGAACCTGGTCTGGTCCACCGCCGCCGCCATCAGCGCCTGCGTGTAGGCTTCCCGCGGATGGTCGAAGATTTCGGCTGTCGCACCTTCCTCGACGATCCGGCCTTCCTTCATCACGATGATGTGGTCGGCCATGGCCCGGACCACCGCCAGATCATGGCTGATGAAGAGATAGGCGAGGTCGTGCGCCTTCTGGAGGTCGCGCAGCAGGTCGACGATCTGTTTCTGCACCGAGCGGTCGAGGGCCGAGGTCGGTTCGTCCAGCACGACGATCTTGGGCTTGAGTATCATGGCGCGCGCAATCGCGATGCGCTGGCGCTGGCCGCCGGAGAATTCGTGCGGGTAGCGGTTGCGCATCAGCGGATCCAGTCCGACTTCGGCAAGCGCCTCGATCGCGCGCGCATCGCGTTCCCGTCGGGTCAGATGCGGTTCGTGCACCAGCAGACCCTCCGTCACAATCTGGCCGACCGTCATGCGGGGCGACAGCGAGCCGAAGGGATCCTGGAAGACGAGCTGCATTTCATGGCGCAACGGCCGCATCGCTTCGCGGTCGGCGTGGGAAATGTCTTTGCCCTGGAATCGCACTGCGCCCTTGGATGGCGCGAGCCTCAGGAGCGCCCGCCCAAGCGTCGATTTACCGGACCCGGATTCGCCGACGATCCCGATCGTCTGGCCTTGTCGCAACTGCAGGGAGATCCGGTCGACGGCCTTGAGATCGATGGCGGGCCCCTTGAGGAAGCCGCCGCCGACGCGGAAGGTGACCGCGACATCGCGGCCTTCGAGCAGCACCGGTGCCGTTGGTGGCGGAGGTGCCTTTGTGCCGGTCGGTTCGGCCGCGAGCAGCATCTGCGTGTAGGGGTGGGCAGGGGCGGTGAACAGCACTTCGGCGTCGTTCGTCTCGACGACCTCGCCCTTCTGCATGACGTAGACGCGGTCCGCAAAGCGCCGGACGATGCCGAGGTCGTGGGTGATGAAGACGATCGCCATGCCGAGCCGCTTCTGCAGATCGGCAAGGAGTTCGAGGATCTGGGCCTGGATCGTCACGTCGAGTGCCGTCGTCGGCTCATCGGCGATCAGGATGTCTGGGTCGTTTGCGAGCGCCATTGCGATCATCACGCGCTGGCGTTGGCCGCCGGAAAGTTCATGCGGATAGGCATCGATCCGCCGTTCCGGGTCGGGCAGCCCGACGAGCTTCAAGAGCTCGATGATGCGCGGCCGCACCTCGCTTCGCTTGAGCTTGCCGTGGTGGATGATGGGCTCCGAAAGCTGCCGGCCAATCTTGTAGAGCGGATCGAGCGACGTCATCGGTTCCTGGAAGATCATGGTGATCTTCTCGCCGCGGATGCGGTTCAGCGCTCGGTCGGAAAGGCCGATGATCTCCTTTCCGCGGTATTGCGCCGAGCCATCCGCCCGGCCATTGCCGGCGAGCAGGCCCATGATCGCCATCATGGTCTGGCTCTTGCCGGAGCCGGATTCTCCGACGATCGCGACCGTTTCACCCGGCATCACGTCGAGGTCGATGCCTTTGACGGCGTAGACGGGCCCGTCATTGGTGCCGAATTCGACCTTCAGATCGCGCACTTTAAGGATCGGGTCTCTCATTCTATCGGTCCTTCGGATCGAGCGCATCGCGCAGGCCATCGCCCAGGAAGTTCAGCGCGAAGAGGATGATCGTCAGCGTCACCGCCGGATAGATCAGGAGCCAGCTCGCGCCGCGCATGTTCGCCGCGCCATCGGAGATCAGGAGCCCGAGGCTCGTCAGCGGGGGCTGGACGCCGAGGCCGAGGAAGGAGAGCAGGCTTTCCAGGAGGATCGCCTTCGGCACCAGAAGCGTGACGAAGACGATCACCGGGCCGAGCGTGTTCGGGATCACGTGCCGGCGCAGGATGCCCCAACTCGTCACGCCCATGGCCTGGGCCGCTTCCACATATTCCTGCCGTTTGATGGTGAGCGTTTGCCCGCGCACGATGCGAGCCATGTCCAGCCATTCGGTGCAGCCGATGGCGATGAAGATCAGCACGAAACTTCGGCCGAAGAAGACGACCAGCAAAATGACGAAGAAGATGAAGGGCAGCGAATAGAGGATGTCGACGAAGCGCATCATGACGTTGTCGACGCGGCCACCGAGATAGCCGGCGACGGCGCCGTAGGTGACGCCCAGCACAAGCGCCATCAGCGAGGCGAGAAGCCCGATCGCAAGTGAGATGCGGATGCCGATCATCGTGCGGGTCAGCACGTCTCGGCCATTGGCGTCGGTGCCGAAGAGGAAGCGCAGCCGCTGCACGTCCGCCACCATTTCGGCGCTTAGACCGTCGGCGCTGAGGTTTTCGATGCGCGCATTGGAGAAGAGGTCCGAGCGGTCGACATAGCGGGTGATGCGGTCGTCGATCGGCTCGTCGTTCGAAATGAGTGCCCGCGCGGTCTGTCCCTCGATCGTGATTTCGCCGATCGTGACACGGCCGCGTTCGATCGCGCTTTCGAAAGCCGGGGTTATGTCGTCCGCACGTGGGTAAGCCTCGAAGCTCGCAGGCGCGCGAACATATTGCGGATAGATGCGGTCATAGGGGTGCGGTGACAGCATCGGCCCGAAAATGCCCGTGAGGGCGAGCGCGATGAGCACGATCATCGAGACGACGGCCGCCTTGTTGCGGCGCAGGCGAAGCCAGGCATCCTGGCCGAGCGAGCGGCTTTGGCGGTAGTCCAGTTCGGAATGGGCTGAAATGGTTTCGGTCATCGCATGATCCTCAATCGTAACGCACGCGCGGATCGAGCCACGCATAGAGGATGTCGACGATCAGGTTGAAGATCACGACGAAGACGGCGATGACGATCACCGTGCCCATGACGAGCGTATAGTCGCGCCCGAGAGCCCCTTGCACGAAATAGCGCCCAATGCCGGGAATGCCGAAGATGGTTTCGACGACGACAGAGCCGGTCAGGAGCGCGGCCGCCGTTGGGCCGAGATAGGAGACGACAGGCAGCATGGCAGCACGCAGCGCATGGGTGACGACCACGACGCGGGTCGGGAGGCCATAGGCGCGCGCGGTGCGCACATGGTTCGATCGCAGGGCCTCGATGGTGGCGCCACGCGTCAACCGCGCAATGATCGCGATTTGGGGCAGGGCGAGCGTCGCCACCGGCAGGACAAGATAGCGGAACTGCCCGCCGCCCCAGCCGCCGGCCGGCAGCCAGCCGAGCATGACGCCGAAGAACAACGACAGGACGGGTGCGATCACGAAGGGCGGTATGGTGATGCCGAGCGTCGCGGTGCCGACCACCATGTAGTCGATCCAGGTGTTTTGACGGAGAGCCGCAAGCGCGCCGAGAGCTGTGCCGACGATCAGCGCCAGCGACAGCGCCATGGCGCCCAACTGAATGGAAACGGGCAGGCCGGTCCGGAACAAATCCATCACCGAAAAGTCGCGCCGGGTGAAGCTCGGCCCCAGGTCGCCCTGCGCCAGATTGCCGAGATACAGCAGATATTGCTGCCAGAGCGGCTTATCGAGATTGTAGGCGCGGTTGATGTTTTCCATGATCAGCGGATCGAGCGGGCGTTCAAGATCGAACGGACCGCCGGGCGCGATGCGGATCATGAAAAAGGCGAGGGTGACGATGATGAACACCGTCGGTATGGCGCTTAACAGACGCCGCAGCACATAGCCGACCATTTAGGGTTTCCTGACGACGCCTATCGGCGAAGGACGGCGCTCAAAGCGCCCAGATCGAATGCGCCCGGCGATTGCGGCCAACGACTGGCCGCTGATCGCCGGGTGAGGGCTGAAAGCCTATTCGGTGATCGACATCCAACGGCTGCCGTGGACGTTCATGACGTTGTCTTCCCAGCCGACAAGACGATCCGACACGAGCGCGTTGGCCGTGTAGTAGAGGATCGGAATGACCGGCACTTCCTGCAACAGGAGCGTTTCTGCCTCTTTGAGGATTTCAGCGCGCGTATCGATGTCCGTTTCCACGGAAGCCTGATCCATCAGCTCGTCGTAATCCTCGTTCACCCAGCGGGAATAGTTGAAGCCGAGATTGTCGCTCTCATGCAGGAAGAGGAAGTTCTGCGGATCTGAATAGTCGCCGATCCAGCCGGCGCGAGCGACATCGAAATCGCCGTCTTCACGCAGATAGTTGAAGTAGGTGGCGCCTTCCATTTCGACGGTCGTTGCCTGGATGCCGATATTGCCCAGCATATCGGCGATCGCGGTCATCGTGTTCGCGTTGTTTTCCGACGTGTTGTAGAGCAGCTCGATGGACAGCTCGTTTTCGCCATAGCCGGCTTCTTCCAGAAGCGCGATCGCGGCATCTTCACGGTCCAGCATGTCGTCATTGGCGTAGGGCATTTCCGCCGGTTCGCCGTAATTGCCGATGCCCTGCGGCACGTAGGAGTGCGTCGGGATCATTGCGCCCTGCCAGATTTCCTCGGCCAGGAACTCACGGTCGATCGCCATGGACATCGCCTGTCGGACGCGCGGATCGGAGAGACCCTCCTTCGTCGTCTTCACCGGCAGATAGTAGGTACCGAGATAGGGAACGATGCGCAGCGCATCGCCGAGATTGGCTTCCATATAGTCCATCTGCTCCAGCGGTACGTCGGAACAGGAATGGACCTCGCCGGCCTCAAAGCGGCGCAGGCAGGTCGCGCGCTCTTCGAAGGGGATGTAGTTCACGACATCGATCGCGACATTGTCCGCATCATGAAATTCGGGGTTCTTGCGCAGAACGATCTGATCGTTCGGCGTGAAGCTTTCCAGCATATAGGCGCCGTTGGTCACCAGATTGCCGGGGCTCGTATAGTTCGAGCCGTGCTCCTCGACAGACGCCTGGTGCAGCGGCAGGCCGGTCTGGTGGGTCAGAAGCTCAAGAAAATAAGGAGCCGGTGTCTTCAGGGTGATTTCCAGCGTGCGATCATCAATGGCGCGAGCTGCGATGTCTTCGAGCGCGCCATCGGCCGTGTTGGCCTCTTCGGCGCCTTCGATCACGTAGAGCATGTTGGCGTAGGGCGCTGCCGTTGCCGGATCCTGGATGCGGCGATAGGCGAAGACGAAGTCGTTTGCCGTCACCGGATCGCCGTTCGACCAGTGTGCGTCTTCGCGCAGATAGAACGTGTAGGTCATCCCGTCTTCGGAAATGTCCCACCGCTCGGCAACGCCCGGCACCACTTCGGCGTCGGCGCCTTGCACGACGAGCCCCTCGTAGAGATCGCGCATGATGTGGCCTTCCGCCACCGTCGACGTGAGATGATGATCGAGCGTCGAGGGGTCGGTGTCATTGCCGCGGTTGTAGACCACTTCTGCGTCCTGCGCGGACGCGCCCGTCGGAAGGGCTGAAATGGCCAGCGCGGAGGCCAGCATCGTCGAAGTGAAAAGGCTCTTGAGCATCGATCGGTGTTCCCTATTGTCTTGTTCTTCGATGACCCCTGCAGGGACGTGCGACCACGTCTTCTGCATCCCCCACTTGTGAAGGTGTTGGAATAAAATTTCCGAGTCAAGCTGAAGCGGACCGGCCGCACGCGCTGTCAAAGGGCTTTGAATGGATCGAACGCCCGGCGTCCGGTTTTAATCGTAAAGTTGCGCAGGCGGAAATGCGACAGCCTCAGTGGCTGGTTTGCTTAGCTTCGATGGCTTCACCCGATTGGAGCGGGCTCGGCGCAAACGATGGGGATCAGCGGGTGATCATCCTCGAGATCGACCCAGTTGACGTTTTGCGGCATGCCGCGTTCGTCGAACTCGGTGGAATCGGTGAGGTCGGCGCGTCGGGTATCGGCGCAATCGAAGATCTGGCGCGCCTGTAGCGTCGGCTGATAGCGCTGGACGAAGATGATATCCGCCATGACATAGCCCGGTAGCGCTTCGTTGCGCTGGATCGACGCCCGATCGACGGCGGTGAAGCGGTTGATGCGCGGCTTGATGAGCGTCCAGGGCTGGAGGGCGCCGCTATAGGTGAAGCTTTCGACGACAGCGACACGCTCGGGCAGTTCCGCAACGGTACGGCCGTACCAGGAGTAGTCGTTCCAGAGGACGAAGATGAGAAGCGACACGCCGCCGACGATCGGCATCAGGCCGCGGGGTACGGGCTTTTTGGCAAAGCGATAAGGCAGCGAAGCGATCGCCCCGGCGCTGACGGCCACGAGCAGGCCCCCGATCAAGATAAAAAACATCGTCTCTTCCCGCCAGGATCGCGTCGGTGCTCCCCCAAGCCCGTGCGTGATCCACCCCGATCATCGAGCGTGGACGAAGCGTCCCACGCTGCTGTGCATTCTAAAGCCCCTCATCGCCCGAATTGCGCTTTGGATCAACCAATCGCGGGCCAGAAGGTAAAAAGACCCCGCAAACAGAAGCTTGCGGGGTCTTCTCTCGTCATTTCGACTGTTCCCGGCGGTAAATTCCGGGAACAGTCCTGTGTCTTAGTGGTCCAGCGCTGCGCTGGCGCCACGCGGCGTGCGGACGCTTTCGACGAGGTCCTGGATTTCGCGCGGCGGTGCTTCGGTCGCGTTGGATACGAAGTAGGCCACGGCGAAGTTCAAAATCGCGCCGATCGTACCGAAGGATGCCGGCGAGATGCCGAAGATCCAGCCAGCCGGATTGTCCGGCAGGATGTTGGTTTCCGGAATGAACAGGAAGCCTTTGTACGCGAAGACGTAGGCGCAGGTCGTGATCAGACCGACGAGCATGCCTGCGATAGCACCCGACGAGTTGATCCGCTTGGAGAAGATGCCCATCATCAGCGCCGGGAAGATCGACGATGCAGCGAGGCCGAAGGCAAGTGCTACGGTCTGAGCCGCGAAGCCGGGCGGGTTGAGCCCGAGCCAGGTGGCGAGTGCGATGGCACCGGCCATGGCGATACGGGCTGCGAGCAACTCGCCCTTTTCCGAGATGTCCGGCTTGATCACGCTCTTGATCAGATCGTGCGAGATCGCCGACGCAATGGCGAGCAGCAGGCCTGCCGCCGTGGACAGAGCGGCAGCAAGACCACCGGCAGCGACAAGCGCAATCACCCAGCCCGGAAGGTTCGCGATTTCCGGATTGGCGAGAACCATGATGTCGTTGTTGACAGTGAGCTCGTTGCCCTGCCAGCCACGCTGCGTTGCCGTTTCGGCATAGGCTGCGTTGTTGGCATTGTAGAACTGGATGCGGCCGTCACCATTCAGGTCGTTGAAGGTGAGAAGGCCCGTGGTTTCCCAGTTGCGCATCCACTCGGGACGATCTTCATAAACGATTGCCGTTTCTTCAACCGCACCGTTGCCGGGATAGATCGTCTCGATGAGGTTGAGGCGCGCCATCGCACCGACGGCAGGCGCCGTGAGGTAGAGGATGGCGATGAAGACCAGCGCCCAACCGGCAGACCAGCGTGCGTCGGATACCTTCGGCACGGTGAAGAACCGGATGATGACGTGAGGCAGGCCGGCAGTACCGATCATCAGGGACATGGTGAACAGGACGATGTTCAGCGTGGAGTCCGTCGAACCGGTGTACTGGTTGAAGCCGAGATCGGTGACGATCTGGTCGAGCGTCGTCAAGAGCGGCTGGCCGGACGCCGTGTGCTCGGAGAAGAGACCGAACATCGGAAGCGGGTTGCCCGTAAGCTGCAGCGAGATGAAGATCGCTGGGATCGTGTAGGCGAGGATGAGGACGATGTACTGGGCGACCTGCGTGTAGGTGATGCCCTTCATGCCGCCAAAGACCGCGTAAAGGAACACGATCGCCGAGCCGATCAGAAGACCGGTCGTGGTATCGGTTTCCAAGAAGCGGGCGAAGGTGACGCCAACACCGGTCATCTGGCCGATAACGTAGGTGACCGAGACGACGATAAGGCAGACGACGGCCACGATACGCGCAGAGCGCGAATAGAAGCGGTCGCCGATGAATTCCGGAACGGTGAACTTGCCGAATTTGCGCAGGTAGGGCGCAAGCAGCATGGCGAGCAGCACGTAGCCGCCGGTCCAGCCCATGAGATAGGTCGAGTTGTCGTAACCGACCGAGGCGATGAGGCCCGCCATCGAGATGAACGAAGCGGCAGACATCCAGTCAGCGGCGGTCGCCATGCCGTTCATCACCGGGTGAACGCCGCGGTTAGCGGCATAGAATTCGCCGGTCGAGCCGGCGCGTGAATAGATCGCGATGCCGATATAGAGCGCGAAGCTCAGACCGACGACGATCAGATTGAGCGTATATTGATCCATTTTACCCCTCCCGAGCGCCGATTACTGCTCGTCGACGTCGAATTCCCGGTCGAGCTTGTTCATGCGCCAGGCATAGAAGAAGATCAGACCAAGAAAGACGAGGATGGAGCCCTGCTGGGCGAACCAGAAACCGAGGTCCGTACCGCCAACAGGAATGCCGGAGAGCAACGGACGCAGAATGATGCCGAAACCGAACGAGACCAGCGCCCAGATGACGAGCGAGATCTTGATGATCCGGAGATTGGCCTGCCAATAGGCATCGGCCTGTGCGGACTTGGGATCCAAAACGATTACCTCCCATTTCGAGCCGTGGCGCGGCCACGGCAAACCCCTGCGGCCAGCCTATGCCACCGCAAGCGAACCGTACTGCCGAGCCCGAAATGCGACCAGTTAGCCGTTCGGATTATAAACGAAGGGCGAATGCGGCCAGGAACGGGCGTTTTGCCTTTTCGCGTTGAGCACGTAGGATACGTTCAGGCTGGGGCGAGAGGAGAAAATCGGCAATGATCTTAAGGTCTTGGAGTTTATCCGTCGCTGCCCTGCTCGTCTTGGCCAGCGGCGAAACGCTTGCACAGGAGGCGCGCCCTGCGCCCGAGCAGGCGACCGGGCGGATCCAGCAGGCGACTGTTTACGCACAGGATTTCATGGTCGCCGCTGCCCATCCGGCCGCCAGCGAAGCCGGATTGGCGGTTCTGGAAGCCGGCGGCAACGCCATCGACGCGATGGTTGCGGTGCAGATGATGCTCAATCTCGTCGAGCCACAGAGCTCCGGGATCGGCGGTGGTGCCTTCCTCGTCTATTTCGACGCCGAAACGGGATCGGTGCGCACGTTCGATGGGCGCGAGACGGCGCCGAAGGTCGCTGGCCCAAACCTCTTCCTTGGGCTCGATGGTGAGCCGATGGAGTTTTTCGATGCGGTGGTCGGCGGGCGCTCGGTCGGCACGCCAGGAACGCTGAAGCTGATGGAGGAGACCCATGCGCTTTTAGGCACCAAGCCTTTTGCCGAACTGCTTCAGCCGGCCATCGACCTGGCGGAGGACGGGTTTGAAGTAGGCCCGCGGCTTGCCGGGCAGCTGATCGGCGACGGCGCTGCGCGGCTCCAGACGTTCGAGACCGCGCGTAACTACTTCTTTTCGGGAGGAACGGCACTTCAAGCGGGAGATATCGTTCGCAATCCGGAGTTTGCCGAGACGCTGCGGCGCGTGGCGGAGGAGGGGACCGAAATCTTCTATGGCGGCGAGATCGGGCAAGCGATCGTTGAGACGGTGCGCACTGCGCCTGGTCGCCCGGGGCTGCTGTCGATCGAGGATCTCGAAGCCTATGAGATCGTGGAGCGCGAGCCGGTGTGCCATTCCTATCGCGTCTACGAAGTCTGCGGCATGGGGCCGCCCAGTTCCGGCGCGACCACGGTCGGCCAGATCCTCGGGCTGCTCGAACATTTCGACATGGCGTCGCTTGGGCCCGACGATGCCGATGCGTGGCACCTCTTCAGCGAGGCGAGCAAACTCGCCTTTGCCGACCGCGCGATGTTTCTCGCCGATGCCGACTTCGTCGACGTGCCTGTCGACGGTCTTCTCGATCCGGCCTATCTGACCGCTCGCGCCCAATCGATCTCGCTGGATGAAGCCGCCGCTGCACCGGTAGCTCACGGCAATCCGCCGTGGCGCGCGCGAAGAGCGCAGGGACCGGATACCTCCCCAGGCCGCGCGGGAACCAGCCATGTCTCCATTGTCGACGCGGACGGCAATGCGGTCTCTCTGACCACGACGATCGAGGGCGGGTTCGGCTCGCAACTGATGGTCGGTGGATTTCTCCTCAACAACGAGCTCACCGATTTCTCGTTTTCGCCGCGCGACGAGGCCGGCCGGCCGATCGCGAACCGTGTGGAAGGCGGGAAGAGGCCGCGCAGCTCCATGGCGCCGACGATCGTGCTGGAGGATGGAGGGCTCGAACTCGTCATCGGCTCGCCGGGCGGCGTCTCGATCATCGGCTATGTGGCGCAGGCGCTGGTGGCGACGCTCGATTGGGACATGGACCTGCAGGCCGCCATCGATCTTGGCCATGTCTTCAATGCGAATGGCCCGACAACGCTCGAAGCAGGAACCGAAGCCGAGCGTTTCGCCGATGAGCTGACCGCCCGCAGCCATGAGGTGCGGATCGGTGACATGAACAGCGGCCTACATGCGATCCGCGTCGAGGATGGTGGATTTGCCGGTGCGGCCGACCCGCGTCGCGAGGGCCTTGTGCTGGGACGATAGACAAATGCGGGCGGTCGTTTAGAGGTTCATAAACTGAACGCCGACGAGAGAGCGCAGCATGGCAGTCGAGGGATCCGGATCCGATCTGGCGCAGGTGGTCGTGCTGCTCTCGGCGGGCGTGCTGGCCGTGCCGATCTTCAAGCGCCTGGGCCTCGGCTCGGTGCTCGGCTATTTCACGGCCGGCCTCATCATCGGGCCGTTCGGTCTCGGATTCTTCTCCGATCCTGAGGCGATCCTGCACATCGCCGAACTCGGCGTCGTGATGTTCCTCTTCGTTATCGGGCTGGAAATGCAGCCTTCGCGGCTCTGGAACCTCAGGCGTGAAATCTTCGGCCTCGGTCTGTCGCAGGTGTTCTTCTGCGCGTTCCTGTTGACGCTGATCGGGATCTATCTGCTCGATCTGTCGCCGGTCATCGCCTTTGTCGCGGCCTCCGGTTTTGTCTTGTCGTCGACGGCCGTCGTCATGCAGATGCTCGACGAGCGGGGCGAGACGTCCACGACGGAAGGACAGCAGGCGGTGTCGATCCTGCTTCTGGAAGACCTGATGATCGTGCCGCTGCTCGCGATCGTGACCTTCCTGGCACCTGGCGAAAGTGCCACGCTGACCCAGCGGCTTGTGGATATCGCGATCGCGATCGGCGCGGTTGCGGCGCTCATTCTCGCCGGGCGCTTCCTGCTCAATCCGTTCTTCAGCATTCTGGCGGCGGCGCGGGCGCGAGAGGTGATGACGGCAGCGGCACTTCTGGTCGTGCTTGGGTCGGCGCTGCTCATGGATGTCGGCGGCCTGTCCATGGCGATGGGCGCGTTCCTCGCTGGCGTGCTTCTGTCGGAATCGACTTTCCGGCATCAGCTGGAAGCCGATGTGGAGCCGTTCCGCGGCATCCTGCTCGGCCTCTTCTTCCTCGCTGTCGGCATGTCGCTCGATCTCGCCGTCATCTGGGCGGAGTGGCAGGTGATCCTGCTCGCGGTAGCGGCGTTCATGGTCACGAAGTCGATCGGCATCTATGTCATCGCGCGGATATTCGGCACGGCCAACCGGGCGGCGATCACCCGCGTAGCACTCTTCGCGCAGGGTGGAGAGTTCGCCTTCGTCCTTTATGCGGCGGCGCTTGCCGGCGGCATATTCGACCCGCGCACGAACGCGATTTTCTCCGCGGTGATCATCCTCTCCATGGCGCTGACGCCGTTGATCGGCATTGCGCTGCAGCGCCTGATGCCGCGCGCGCCGACCGATCTCGATGGCATCGATGAAGCGGATGGGCTTCACGGCAACGTGTTGATCATCGGCTTCGGCCGTTTTGCTCAGGTGGCCAGCCAAGGCCTGCTCGCGCGCGGCTTCGATGTGTCGATCATCGAAAACGACGTCGAAATGATCCGGGCCGCGGCAGATTTCGGCTTCAAGGTCTATTACGGCGACGGAACGCGGCTCGACACGCTGCATGCATCGGGCGCCAAGGAGGCCGAGGCGATCCTCGTCTGCGTCGACGATCGCGCCGCCGCCGACCGGATCGTGGAACTGGTCAAACACGAGTTTCCGCTGGCCAGGCTTTTCGTGCGTGCCTTCGATCGCGGCCACGCGCTCGATCTCATCGCGAAGGGTGTCGACTACCAGATCCGCGAGACCTTCGAATCCGCGATGCGCTTTGGCGAGGCGGCGATGATCGAGCTTGGCGTGCCGGTCGAGGACGCGCAGGCAATCAGCGCCGACGTGCGCCGCCGCGACGAGGCGCGTTTCGAGATGCAGATCGTCGGCGATATCTATTCGGGCAGCGACCTGATGCGCGGCAACATGCCGAAGCCGACACCGCTGACGACGCCAAGGCGGGCCGGCAAGGTCTTTGGCGCCGACACGCTCGGTGAAAACACGACATCCGATCGCGAAAACGAGCGGATCGAATAGGGGTCAGCTTTTGGCGCGGCTGATCAGCTCGAGATAGAGCGCCGCGTGATCGAGATCCGGTTCGTGCATCGCGTGGACGAGCGTCTTGTAGCGTTCGCGAATGCTCTCGGCGAGCGGCAGCTCGATCGCGAGCGCATCCGCTTCCTTCACGATGTTGTTCATGTCCTTCAGCTGGATCGAGGATTTGGCACCCGGCGTGAAGTCGCGGCTATCCATGCGCCAGCCATGGAGTTGGAGGATCGCGGAATCGGCAAAGCCTCCCTTTAGCGCATCACGGAACGCTTCCGCGTTGCCGCCGCCGGACTGAACGAGCAGGGTCGCCTCGGCGACCGCACCGATCGTGATGCCGACGATTGCCTGGTTCGCGAGCTTCGCCAGCTGGCCCGTACCGGATGCTCCGACGCGGACCGGCCGGCCCAGAGCCTTAAGGACAGGAGCGGCTTCATTGAATGTCGCTTCCTCGCCGCCGGCCATGATGGCGAGCGTTGCAGCTTCGGCGCCCTTGGTGCCGCCGCTGACCGGGGCATCGAGATGACGAAGGCCCATCGCCTGAAGCCTTGCCGCATGGTCGCGGGCTTCGGCCGGGGTGATCGAGCTCATGTCGATGAAGATCGCGCCGCTCTTCATCGCGGCCGCCACGCCTTGCGCGAAGAGGAGATCCGCAACGGCCTCGCCATTGCTGACGATGGTGATGACCATGTCGGCTTCTCTCACCGCGTCGGCGGCGCTTGCTGCGATCTCCGCACCGATCTTACCGAGCGGCTCCGCTTTCTCCCTGCTGCGGTTCCAGACCGTGAGGCGGTGGCCGGCCTTGAGCAGATTTTTGGCCATGGGCGCGCCCATGAGGCCGGTGCCCAGGAAGGCGATCTGTCGCGATGTCATGGTGGGAAACCTCGAAAGCCTGTCAAAAGGATTGGAGAAGTGCCTGCGTCAATGCGCTGTCGCGCTCAGCCAGGCCGTCGATGACATCGAAATGGTGCGTCGCTTCATCCACGTGAAACTTGGTCATGACGCCGAAACCGTCCCAGAGTTCGGGCAGGATGCGGCTTTGGCGCAGGAATTCAGGCCGCTCCCTGCCGCCCACCCAGGCGAGAAGCCGCGTGCCGGCCAGGGGGCGCAGGAGCGCCGGGCTTTCCCGGTAGGCCTCTTCCTCATCGATCGCGAGAATCGCGTTCATCTCGGTCAGCATCAGCGGGCGCAGATCGTGAACGCCCGAGATCGAGATCACGTGTTCCACGCGCTCCCGAACGGGTGCGGCAAGCGGGGAATGCTCCGAAACCATGCGCGAGACGAGATGACCGCCGGCCGAGTGGCCCGCAAGCCGGATCGGGCCATTGATCCTATCACTCGCCTTGACGATCGCTGCCGCGACCTCGCGGCCGATCCGCGTCAGCCGCGCCTCGGGCGCCAGCGTGTAGGATGGCATCGCCACGGCGAAGCCTCCATCGACTGCGCCGCGTGCCAGATGCGACCAGAAGGATTTGTCGAAAGCCTTCCAATAGCCGCCATGGACGAAGACAACGAGCCCCTTCGGTGATCCGACCGGCAGGAAGAGATCCAACCGGTTGCGCGGTTCGGGGCCATAGGAGATATCGATCTCAGCGCGATCGCGCTTTGCGAGCTCGGCGCGGAAGGCTGCGGCCTCTGCCGCCCAGCGGTCGGGATAGGCATCTGCGCCATCGATATAGGCGCCGTTCGTATAGGCGTCGTCCCAATCGGTGATCGGGTAATCCTGTTTCGTCATGTGGTCCTCCCGGGCCCGGCCGTCGTGGCGAGATCCTCGATCAGAGCGCCTATCGCCTGATGCAGGGCCTTGTCCAGATCGTCCGCCGTCAGTCCAGGTCCCGCGATTTGCCCTGCACGGCCGTGAAGCCACGCGGCGGCGCTCGCGGCCTCGAAGGGTGGCATGCGCTGCGCGAGCAGCCCGCCGATGATGCCTGCGAGCGTATCGCCGGAACCAGCCGTGGCGAGCCAGGGTGGTGCATTCGTGTTCACTGCTGCGCGACCTTCGGGCTCGGCGATGACCGTGTCGCCGCCCTTCAGCAGAACCGTCGCGCCGCTCGCGACGGCGGCCCGCTCGGCGAGGTCGATTTTCGAGAGACTTTCGTCTTTCCCCAGATCCGGAAAGAGCCGCGCGAACTCGCCGGAATGGGGTGTCAGCACGGTTGGCGCGCGACGCTCCTGGATGCGTGTGAAAAGCGCCTGCGGATCATTCTTGAAGACCGTCAGGGCGTCGGCATCCAGCACCAGCGCGGCGCTGCTCTCTAATGCCGCCAGCACCAGTTTGCGGCTTGCATCGTCGATACCGAGGCCCGGGCCGATGACGACAGCATTCAGGCGCTCGTCCTCGAGCAAGGTTCTCAAATCGTCGGCATCATCGCAGCGGGCGAGCATGATGGCCGTGAGATGTGCGGCGTTCACCAGAAGAGCGCTGCCCGGCGACGCCACGGTCACCAGTCCGGCACCTGAGCGCAGGCAGGCCGTTGCCGCAAGGCGCGCAGCGCCGGTGCGGGTGGGGCCGCCGGACATGACGATGGCGTGGCCCCGGCCGTATTTGTGCCCTTCCGCCGAGGGAACGGGGTAGGGGGAAGACCAAAGTTCACGCGTATTTTCGAAGCGCCGTAGGTCGAGCCGTCGCAACACTGCATGGTCGATGCCGATCTGCGCAACGCGGATCTCGCCGCAGTGGGCGCGGCCCGGAAAGAGAACGTGGCCGGGTTTCTTGCGGAAGAAGGTGACGGTGCGCGTCGCTTTGATCGCAACCCCCCGCACCGTGCCGCTTCGACCATCGATGCCGCTCGGCAGATCGACGGCCAGCACGGGGATACCGAATCGGTTGACGGCATCGATCGTCTCGGCAGCTTCGCCCTGGACCGCGCGATCGAGACCGGCACCGAAGAGCGCATCGATGACGAGCCCGAAGCGGGACAGGTCAGCCGGCAATGCCGAGGACGTCTCACCCTGCCAATCGGCGAAAGCCAGTGCCGCATCGCCACGCAGCCGCTCGCGGGTACCGATGAGAACGACGGTCACGGGCAGTCCCCGCAATCGCAGCACTTCCGCCACCACGAACCCGTCGCCGCCATTGTTGCCGATGCCGGCCAGCACGAGCACCCCGCGTGTCACAGACGGAAATGTCAGCGCCGCCTCGGCGACAGCTTGCCCTGCGACGCGCATGAGACCGATACCAGGCGTGCCCGCGTCGATCGTCAGGCGGTCCGCTTCGCCCATTTCGCCTGGGGTTAGAAGTTCATGCATGGAATTTCAGAGGCTTGTCATTTGTGCAAAGCACAAAATCTGGTAGCTCAAGACCATGATCATCTTTTCCGATCTCGACGGGACGCTGCTCGATCACGCGACCTACTCCTTCGACGCAGCCCGGCCTGCGCTCGATGTCGTCAAGGCTAACGGCATCCCGCTCATCTTCGCAACCAGCAAGACGGCTGCCGAGATCGCGCCGCTGAGGGAAGCGACCGGCATTCATTTGCCCGCGATTGTCGAAAATGGCGCTGGGATCGCGTGGCCGGGCCATGCCGACGGGCAGGACGATGCGTATCGACAGATCCGCGCGGCGCTGGACAGGATGCCAAAGCCGCTCCGCGTGCTCTATCGCAGCTTCGGCGACATGGACGATTCCGAGGTGGCAGAACGCACAGGCCTGTCGTTCGAGGGGGCCAGCCTTGCCCGTCGCCGGCTCTTTTCCGAGCCGGGGCTGTTTTCCGGCAGCGCTAACGAGCGCGCCGCATTTCTGGATGCGCTCAAGGCCGAAGGCTTGTCTGCGGTGCAGGGCGGACGTTTCCTGACGATCTCGGCCGGTGCCAGCAAGGCCGATCGGATGGCGGAAATCGTCGCCTGGCACGAAGCGGAAACTGGGCGGCCGGGCAGGCCGACGCTGGCACTCGGCGACGCGGCCAACGACATCGCGATGCTTGAGGCGGCCGATTTCGGCGTGATTGTTGCAAACAGCGCGCACCCGCCGCTTGCGCCGCTGGCGGGCGAGCAGACCGGGCGGATCAGCCGTACCGAAAAAGAAGGTCCGGCCGGATGGAACGAGGCGGTGCTCTCGTTCATTCGGCGCGTCGGAGCGATCGAGAAGGGGACAGCACAATGACCGATTTTCACCAGACAGGCGCGATTGCGACCCTGCACAATCTCACGCGCCGGCCGGTGGAGGAGATGGAGCGGGAACTCGTCGCCTTCAGCGAAAACAGGCCGATCTCGTTGATCCTGCCTTCGCTCTATTCGGAACTCGAAGGTGAGGCGCTGCCGCTGATCCTCGATCACCTGACGAAGGTGCCGTATCTGAAGGAAATCATCATCGGCCTTGATCGGGCGAGCGAAACGGAGTTCCACAAGGCCAAGGAGTTCTTCGGTCGCCTGCCGCAGCACCATCGTATTCTCTGGAACGACGGGCCGCGGTTGACGGCGATCCACGACAAGCTGATGGACTATGGCGTCGCGCCAACCGAATTGGGCAAGGGGCGCAACGTCTGGTACTGCATGGGCTATGCGCTGGCATCCGGGCGATCGGATGTGGTGGCGCTGCACGATTGCGACATCGTTACCTATCACCGCGAGCTGCTGGCGCGCCTGGTCTATCCCGTTGCCAATCCGCGCTTCGGCTATGTTTTTGCCAAGGGCTTCTATTCCCGCATCGCCGATGGCAAGCTCAATGGGCGCGTGTCGCGCCTGCTGGTCGGACCGCTGCTCGATGCACTGGAAAAGACCATTGGACCCCAGCAATACATCGATTATCTGGCAGCCTTCCGCTATCCGCTCTCCGGCGAGTTCGCGATGCGCATGGCGACCATTCCGGATATCCGTATTCCGACCGATTGGGGTTTGGAAATCGGCGTGCTTTCGGAGATGCGCCGCAATGCCAGCCAGCGCTCCATCTGCCAGGTGGATATCGCGGACATCTACGACCACAAGCACCAGGACCTGTCGCAGGACGATGCGGACAAGGGACTGTCGCGCATGTCGATCGATATCACCAAGGCCGTGTTCCGCAAGCTCGCGACGGAAGGCGTTACGTTCACCTCAGGCACGTTCCGCTCGGTCAAGGCCACCTATTACCGTGCGGCGCTCGACATGATCGAAAGCTATCACGCCGACGCGGTGATGAACGGCCTCCGGCTCGACCGCCACCGGGAAGAGCAGGCCGTGGAGCTCTTTGCCGGCAACATCATGAAGGCCGGCGAGATGTTCCTCGAAAACCCGATGGAAACGCCTGTTATCCCCAATTGGCGGCGGGTCAATTCAGCCGCGCCGGGCATTCTCGATGATCTGCGCGACGCGGTGGAAGCCGACAACCGCGGCAGTTAAGCGTTAAGCGGTTCGGTTGGCGAGCCAGACGCACTGATAGGGGTGAAGCTCGATGGCGGTGCCGATTTCGGCATCGATCTCGTTGCCGCTCAAAAGATCGGTCCAGGTCTCGCCCTTGATCAGGTTCAGGCTGACGAGCGGTAGCGTGATTGCACGATCGGTCACGTTGTGGATGGCGAAGATCGATTGCCCGCGGTCGATGCTCTGGCGCCAGACGCCGAAGAGGCCTTCGCCCAGTTGCAGCGTGAACTGCGTCGCGTTTGGGTGAAACGCCTTCTGGGTGGTGCGGATGTCGATCTGACGCTTCAGTTCGCCAAGCACGATGGCCTGTTCGCTTTCCGGGTCCGTCAGGCGCTCAGTCAGCGCATCGTAATCCCACTGGTGGCGGTTGAGCGACCGGTTGTGACCCGTGCGGGCGCGCCGATCATGGTCGTTGGGGGTGGCGAGCAGGCTGTGGATATAGAAAGCGGGCATGCCTTCGAGCGCCATCATGATCGTTTGCGAGCATAGAAAGCGTTCGCGGCGCCATTCGTCCGGCGTGCCGTCGATCTTGCCCTGGAAGGCGTCGAAAAGCGCAATATTCATCTCATAAGGCCGGTAGGTGCCGTCCGGCATGGCGCGCAGAGACACCGCGCCGCCGAAGGCTTCCACGGCGGCAATCATCTTGGCGATCTCCTCGTCGGGCAGAAGGCCCTCGGCTGGTCGGAGGCCAATGCCGTCATGGGACGCGACGAAATTGAAATAGAAGCAGCCGGCAGGCGCCGGCGGCATCGTCATCTGCCAGCGGTTGAGCGCGGTCGCGTCGCCCGAGAGAAGCGCGTGGACGACGAGCGGCGGGAACGAGAAATTATAGACCGCATGGGCTTCGTTGCGGTTCCCAAAATAGGAGAGGTTCTCCATGTTCGGAACGTTGGTTTCCGTGATCAGAAGCAGCGGCACCTCGGCGTAGTCGGCGAGCGTGCGCATCAGCCGGACGATCTCGTGCGTCTGTGGCAAGTGGATGCAGTTGGTGCCGATCTCCTTCCAGACGAAGGCGACGGCGTCGAGCCGGATCGTGCGGACGCCGCGATCGATGTGAAAGCGCATGATGCGCAGAAACTCGATCAACATCTCCGGATTGGCGAAATTCAGATCGACCTGGTCTTCGGAGAAGGTACACCAGACGTGTCGCTCGCCATGCGCCGTTTCCACCTTCCGCAGAAGCGGATGCGGACGTGGACGCACGACGGCGGAAAGATCGGTCGCGGGGTCGACTTCGACGAAAAAGCCGCTACCGGGCCCCTCGCCGCGCAGATACTGCTTGAACCAGAGCGATGCAGAGGAAACGTGGTTCAGCACCAGATCGGCCATCAATCGGTAGCGCCGGCCAAGCCTCTGGAGGTGCTTCCAGTCGCCGACATCGGGGTTGACGCTGTAATAGTCGACGACGGCAAAACCATCATCGGAGGTGTAGGGAAAGAACGGCAGGACGTGGACGTTGTTCACGCTGCCATCGAGATGCGTATCGAGAAAATCCTGCAGCAGTGCGACGGGGGCGGTCTTCCCGTCGATCAGCGAATTGCCATAGGCGATCAGAGCGGTGTCGCGCTCGCTCCAGGGCGGCTGGTTGGTCAGACGGCCTTTGCTGCGCGGCTTGGCTTTGCCGCTTTCGGGCCAGAAGGCGGCAATCATCGCATCGGTCAGAGCAGCGCTGTCGTGCTCGGGGTAGATGAAGGCGAGATGGCTTTCCAGGCGCGAACGGAGAAATGAGGGCATCGATCAAGCTTACCGCGCTGCAACAACAAAACTCAATGGGTTAAGCTGGAACGTGGCTCAAGTGCGGCGGGGCGCCATGTGGAGGGTCGCGAGATAGACGCACACGCCGCCGGCGATGGCGGCCAGCAGGATGATGATCAGCACGGTGTCGTAGCCACCGAATTCCCAGACCAGAGATCCGAAGAAGGGCGCAACCGCAATGCCGAGCAGGTAGGGCGCCGCCAGTGCGCCGGCGACCGCGCCGAAATTCGTCGCGCCCATGGATTCGCGCGTGATGGCAGGCTTTGCGATGCTCATAACGCCGAAGCAGGCGCCCTGCAGCAGCACGAACCCCGCCACGAACAGGGGAACCGCTGCGGCGGCGATCAGGGCCAGCGTCGCGAGCGTGATGCCGCTGAAGCAGGCGAGCACGATCGCTCTGATGGACGTTCGATGGGCGGTCAGCATCATGGCGATCCGGCCGACGACCTGCATCGGCCCGATCATGGAGGCCGCAAAGACTGCGCTTGACGCATCGAAGCCGCGTTCGCGCAAGAGCGGCAGAATATGGTTCAGGATTACCCCGTGATTGATGGCGATCAGGGTGAAGCCGGCAGCTAGTAGCCAGAAGGTTGCGCTGCGAAGATGCGCGCTCCCATGATGGAGCCCTTCAGGTGCGCTGGAGGTCGCCGTGCGGCGGAACCCAGCTTCGAAATGGCGCGCGCCGAACCACATGAGCGGTGCGGCGATGAGGATGATCAATCCGGCATAGGTCATGGCTGCCACCCGCCATGAGGCAGCTTCCGAAACATAATGGCCGAGCGGAAACGACAGCGTGCCGGCGAAGCCCGCAACCAGCGTGACCAGGGTTATCGCGCGTGTCGCCGTCGGGCCGATCGCGCGGGTCATGAAGGCGAAGGTCGGTTCATAAAGGCCGCCGCCCATCGCAATCCCGATCACCGCCCAAGCCAGGTAGAATTGCCAAACCGTTTGCACTTGCGACAAAGCGAGCATCGTCAAGCCGCCGAGCAGAATGCTGCCGGTGAGCACGACAGGGCCGATGCCCCTGTCGATCAGTCGGCCGACAAGCGGCGACACCAGCGCCGACGCGACGATGGCGAGGGTGAGCGCGCCGGTCAGCGCTGGCTTCGACCAGCCGAAGTCGGCTTCGAAACGCACAAAAAGCGCTGGAAATGCATAGAACGTGCCGCACCAGATCAGTGTTTGGGCGATGGCGATGGCGGCAATCGCCCATATGTCAGTGCGGTGCATCAGGTATCCGTCTCATCAGTCAGCGGTCGTGTCCGTGTAGCGCTTGACGACGATGCCGGCCGTCAAACCATGCACGATCGATGACAGGACGATGACAAGTGCCGTCGCCGCCCACAATTTATCCATGTCCGCGAAGTCTGCGTGCCCACCGGCAAAGGCCATGTAATAGATCGAACCGACACCGCGCACGCCGAAAAAGGCGACATCGTTGCGCGCCTGGCCGCTGAGAGAGGTGCCGATCAGCGACAGCCATGCAATGACCGGGCGGATCACGAAGATCAGGAGAGCGGCAAGCGTTGCCAGGCGCCAGTCGATCAGCGGCAGGAGGTCGAGAAACACGCCCCCCAGCATGAACAGCATGACCGCGGTAAGCGCGTATTCCAAAGGCTCGATGAAATCGTGGAGCTTGCGATGATAGACGTTCTCCGGCTCGTAGCGGCGGATCGTCAGGCCGGCGACGAAGACGGCGACGAAGCCGTAGCCTTCCACCAGTTCCGTCGTGCCGTAGCACAGGATGACGGCCGCGAAGGCAATGACGCCAGCGCCGGACTTGGCGATTGGGTTATGGCTCGGGATGGAAAAGACGATGCGTGAGAGGATGTAACCCGTGACGAAGCCGCCGGCGATGCCCATGGCGATGCGGTAGACGACATCGCGCAACAGCCATTCGAGCCCCCATTGGGCCGGTTCAAAGCCTTGGGCCGCGACGATGATGGCCAGATACACGAAGGGAAAGGCAAGCCCGTCATTGAGGCCGGCCTCGGTCGTCAGCGCCAGGCGCACCGGATGCTCGTTTCCCCGCTGCGGCGGGCCGACCTGGAGGTCGCCGGCCAGGACCGGATCGGTCGGCGACAGTGCGGCCCCGAGCAGGATCGCACCGGCGATCGACAGGCCGGCGAAGGCCCAACCGGTGAAGGCAACAGCCGCAATCGTCAAAGGCATCGCGATGAGCAGCAGGCGCATGGTCGGCGTCAGCAACTGCCGGTTGAAGCGCGTATCGATCCGAATGCCAGCGCCGAAAAGCGCCACGATGACGGCAAATTCGCTGGCAATCTCCCACAGATAGCCATCCTCGATCGGGTGCAGAATGTCCGGCATGCCGGGAAAGAAGGTGTAGGCCACAAGCCCCGATGCGATCAGCAGGGCGGAGGCGGCCGGCTCCCAGCCGGGGATGAAGCGGGGGAACCAATAGGAATTGACGACGCTCGCGCCGATTACGAGAAGCAGGACATGGTAGCTGCTGAATTCGAACATGCGTATCCAGGGCGGCGGTTGCCTGGTGGAATCGTGCCGCTTGTCCTGTCTATAGCGTCTCTCCGCGCGCGATGACGACGCCTTTTCTTAGGTCGTCGCACGCATCGCGGCGAATTGAGAGAGATGAACGCCGCCTGTCAGATGTGCGAGAAATTGCGACGTGCGCAACCGGTCCATGACAGGCCCCTTCACCTCGCTCAAATGCAGGCGAATGCCGGAATCCTTCAGTCGCTGATTGATCTCCTCGAGGCTTTCCAGCGCGCTCGAGTCGATGGCGTTCACGGCCGAGCACATGAGGATGACGTGGCGCAGCGCTGGCCGTTCGGCGACCAGTTCAGCGATGCGGTCTTCGAGGAAGCGGCTGTTGGCAAAATAGAGGCTCTCGTCCACCCGCACCGTCAGCACATGGGGCACTGTCTGCACCTGATGGCGATCGACATTGCGGAAATGCTCGGTGCCCTCGACATTGCCGACGATCGCGATGTGTGGGCGGCTCGTGCGGTGCAAATGCAGGACGAGTGAGAGAACGACGCCGAGCACCACGCCCGGCTCCACGCCGAGCAGCAGCGTGCCGATGATCGTGGCAGCCATGGCGGCGAAATCGGCTCTCGAATAGGCCCAAAGCCGCCACAGCGCACCCAGATCGACGAGTGAGAGCACGGCGACGATGATCGTGGCCGCCAGAGTGGCGCGGGGCAGATCTGTGAGAAACGGTGTGAGAAACAGCGTCGCCAACGCGATGCCGAGCGCGGTGAAAAGACCGGCAGCAGGCGTCTGCGCGCCCGCATCGAAGTTGACGACGGACCGGGCAAAGCCGCCTGTCACAGGGTAGCCGGCCGAGAGGCCCGAGGCGATGTTGGCGGCGCCAAGCCCGATCAGCTCCTGGTCCGGCACGATGCGCTGGCGGCGCTTGGAGGCGAGCGTCTGTGCGACCGATACGGATTCGACGAAGCCGATCAGGCTGATCAGCAGCGCCGGAACGAAGAGTGCCTGTACGACACCGAGATCGATTGCGGGCAGGCCGGGAACCGGCAGACCTTGCGGGATTTGGCCGACGAGGGCGACGCCACGTGCGCCGAGATCCAGAAGCTTCACGGCAACGACGGTGACTAGAATAGCGAAAACTGGACCTGCCTTCGCGATCATGTCGGCCGGGCGCGAGCCGAGACCGAGGCGCATTAGCATGGCTTTGAGGCGCAGGCGGATGGCGTAAAGGAAACCGAGCGTAAGCACGCCCAGAACAAGCGTCGGGACATTGATCGCCTGGGCGTTGGCAAACAGCGCAGTGCCGATTTCCGGCAGCGTGTCCCCGCGCACGGGAACGCCGAGGATCGTCCCGAACTGGCCGATGGCAATCAGCAAGCCCGATGCGGTGATGAAGCCGGAGATCACCGGATGGCTCAGGAAATTGGCGAGAAAGCCGAGGCGCAGGATTCCCATGACGAGCAGGATCGCGCCGGAGAGTAGCGCAAGGACGATCGCGGCCGTGAGATAGTCTGCCGTGCCTGCAGCCGCCACTTCGCCCACGGCCGACGCCGTCATGAGTGAGACGACGGCCACCGGGCCGACGGCAAGCGTGCGGCTTGTGCCGAAGACGGCGTAGGCGGCGAGCGGAAGGATCGATGCATAAAGCCCGACCTCCGGTGGCAGGCCCGCGAGCATGGCGTAAGCCAAAGACTGCGGAATCAGCATGATCGTCACGATGACCGCCGCCAGCAGATCGTCCGCAAAGGTCACGCGGCTATAGCTGCGGCCCCAGGTCAGGATCGGAAAATAGTGGTGGAGCGCGGCCATGGACCAGGTGCCTTTCGTTCGAAAATCAGCCGTTCAGGCCCTGCGCGGTTGCGGCAGGGCGCCGATCATGCGCGCGCCCCACATGCCGATCAGCATGGCCGGGACAAACGCCAACGTGCCAATCGCACCAAGACTGAGCGCGGTCAGTGCAGGACCTGGGCAGAAGCCGCCAAGGCCCCAGCCGATGCCGAAGATCGCCGGCCCGATGAGGATGCGGCTGTCGATGTCGGTGCGGGTCGGCAAATGGAAGCGATCGGCCAGAAGCGGCTTGTCGCGCTTCAGCACAAAGCGGTAGCCGATGAAGGCGACGATGACGGCGCCGCCCATGACGAAGGCGAGCGACGGATCCCAGGTGCCGAAGACATCAAGAAAATTAAGAACTTTCGCCGGGTCGGACATGCCGGAGATGACGAGGCCGACGCCGAAGAGCAGACCGATGACGAGATTGATGAGAATGGACATGGTGCTGTTCCTCAAAGGACGTGGCGCGTCACGAACACCGTGAAGAAGGCGGTGGCCATGAAGACGATTGTCGCAACGAGGGACCGGGCCGAAAGGCGCGAAAGGCCACAGACGCCGTGGCCGGAGGTGCAGCCATTGCCGTAGACCGAGCCGAAGCCGACCAGCAGGCCCGCCGCCACCATCATGGCGACATTGGAGGACACGGTTTGCGTGACGGGTGCGCCGGTTGCGAACCCATAGGCGAGCGGTGCGGCGATCAAGCCGATCACAAAGGCGAGGCGGCTTCTAAAGCCAGCGTCCTCATAGGGCGGAAGCAGGCGGCCGGCGATGCCGCTGATGCCTGCGATACGTCCTTCAAAGGCCATCAGCAGCACAGCGGACAGGCCGATGAGCGCGCCGCCGGCAAGCGAGGCGAGGGGGGTGAATTCGGTCATGGTTCAAGATCCGATCGGGGCTAGGGCCAGGCCCCGGGCCAGGGGAAAGTGTCAGGGCTTTTCGCAGAACATGCGGTGCATCATCGCCACGAACTCCGCGACGCGCGCATCTGCGAGGCTGTAGAAAACGGATTTCGACTCCTTGCGGCCGGCGATGAGGCCGGCTTCGCGCAATTCGGCGATTTGCTGGGAGAGGCCGGGCTGGCGAATGCCGAGCCCGTCCTCCAGTTCGCGCACGGAACGTTCGCCTTCAACGAGCGCGCAGACGATCATCAGCCGGTTGGGGTTGGAAAGCTTTTTCAGAAAGTCGGATGCTTCGCCGACATTCTTCAGCATGTCCTCGACGGCTGCGGTGGTGAGTTCGCTCATCCGTCGGTGTCCCATGGTGCGCCGCCGAGAGCATCGAGCGGCAGTTTGAGATAGCGCCGGCCATTGCTCTCCGGCTCGGGCAGGCGACCGCCATTCATGTTCACCTGCAGGGAATGCAGAATGAGTTTCGGCATCGGCAGGGTCTTGTCGCGCGCCTCGCGGATTGCGACGAACTCGGCCTCGGACTTCGCTTTCGAGATGTGCGTGTTCTTCGCCTTCTGCTCAGCGACGGTCGACTCCCAGAGCGGCTCGCGGCCGTCCGGCTGATAATCGTGGCCGGTGAAGATGCGCGTGTCGCCGGGAAGCGCCAGGATTGCCTGGATCGAGTTCCAGAGCCGAGAAGCGCTGCCGCCGGGAAAATCCGCGCGCGCCGTGCCGCTGTCCGGCATGAAAAGCGTATCATGCACGAAGGCGGCATCGCCGATCACGTAGGTGATTGAGGCTAGCGTGTGGCCGGGTGAGAACAGGATATTCCCGTCGATCCCGCCCAGCTTGAAGGTCTCGCCCTCTGCGAAGACCTTATCCCACTGCGACCCGTCGGCCGGGAAGTCCGGCCAGTTGTAGATGTCTTTCCAAAGCTTCTGGACCTCGACGACGTTCTCACCGATCGCCGTCGGCGCGCCGGTCTTTTCCTTCAGGTAGCGGGCGGCGGAGAAATGATCGGCGTGGGGATGTGTGTCGAGGATCCACTGAACCTTGAGCCCGTGCCTTTCCACATAGGCCAGGATCTTGTCGGCGTTCTGCGTGCCCGTCGCACCAGATTTTTCATCGAAATCCAGGACCGGATCGATGATGGCGCAATCCTTCGTCGCGGGATCGGAAACCACATACTGGATGGACGAAGTGCGCTTGTCGAAGAAGCCGGCCACATCCGGGCGTTGTTTCTTTGCGGCACGCTTGGTGAGCCACGCCTTGACGCTGCCGAGGTCGGCGCCGTGTTCGGCTGCGAGTGCATCAAGGTCGTCGAGCGTCATGCGGCCATCCAACACTTCGCCTGCTGCCCAGAGTCCGAGCGAACGGCCGCCGAGCCTGCAATGGGCGAGAACCGGCCCGTCAGCGCCCTCAAGTGCCTTCTGGAACTGGCGAATGCGGTCTTCCGTCACGACGCCGGGCGTCATGGGAATGTAGACGAAGTCCATGCTGCGTGATTTTGCCGCTTTGCGCGCGGCTTCCAACGCCGGCTGGTCATCTGCCTCGCCCGAGACGCGGTTGTTGATCACGCGGGTGACGCCTGCCTGCCGGGCGCGATCGAAGTCGGCCTCGCTGGGCTGGCCGGAAATCCATAGCTTGTCGGTGATCTTTTTCATGTCGTCATCTTTTCGGTAGTGTCATAGGAGACGGTGTCGGCTTGGTAACGACTAAGTAATATCGATTGCAAAAAAATGCAATAGAAAATTTGCATGTGATGAGGCCGGGATGAGATCGGAACTCCTCAAGGGATCGGCGATCGGCCCGCATCTGGCGGATTTTGCGCGATTGAGAACGACCGTCTTTCGTGCCTTTCCGTACCTTTACGAAGGCTCCGATGCCTATGAAGAGCGCTATCTTGCCACCTATGCCAGGTCGTCGGACAGCGTCTTCGTTCTCGCATTCGATGGCGAGCGGGTGGTCGGTGCGGCGACCGGCATGCCCATAGCCGACGAGACGGATGAGGTGCGGGCGCCCTTCCTCGATGCCGGATGGGATGCCGATCGCATCTTCTATTTCGGCGAATCCGTGCTCTTGCCGGACTATCGCGGACAGGGGATCGGCGTACGCTTCTTCGAGGAACGCGAGGCCTATGCAACGGGCCTCGACCGGTTCGACTGGACCGTTTTCTGCGGGGTGATCCGACCAGACGACCATCCAGCTCGCCCGGCCGATTACGTCCCGCTCGACGATTTCTGGCGCAGACGGGGCTATGCGCCGCTCATGGGTCTCGAGACGGCGTTCAACTGGCGTGACATCGGCGACGACGTGGAAACGGCCAAGCCAATGCGGTTTTGGGGCAAGCGGATCGGCTAGAGCTTCAGACTCCAAGCCACTTCTTCTGGACGGCCTTGTCAGCGACGATGTCTGCGGACGAACCTTTCCAGACGGTCTCGCCGCGTCCGATCACATGGACGTCGTCCGCGAGCTCCGTCGCAAAACCAAAGTTCTGTTCCACCAGCACCATGGTCATGCCGGCAGCCTTCAGTTCCGAGAGCTTCTCGTGAATCTGGCGCACGATGATCGGCGCGAGCCCCTCTGTCGGTTCGTCGAGCAGAAGCAGTCGCGGGTTCATGAGCAGCGCGCGCGCAATCGACAGCATCTGCTGTTCGCCACCCGAGAGTTCGTTTCCCCCGTTCGACAGGCGGCGCGAGAGGTTCGGGAAGAAATCGAGCACCCGCTCCAAGGTCCATTCGGCATTGGCCGGCGCCAGGCGCGTGGCGAGCTGCAGGTTCTCCTTGACCGTGAGGGATGGAAAGATGTCGCGCGTCTCGGGCACATAGGCGATGCCGCGACGGGCAATGTCGAATGTCCGTTCGCCGGCGATATCCTTGCCCTCGATCCGGATTGAGCCGCGCGTCGCCGGCAGGAGGCCCATGATGGCCTTCATGGTCGTCGTCTTGCCGGCGCCATTGCGTCCGAGAATGGCGAGCACGCGCCCAGCAGACGCGCGCAGATTGAGGCCGTAGATGACCTGCGTTTCGCCGTAGCCGGTGTGGAGGTCGTCGATCTCAAGCATCCGCGCGCCCGCCCAGATAGATTTCGTTGACGAGGCTGCTGCCGCGCGTCTCGTCCGGTGTGCCCTCGAAAACAAGCTCGCCGTAATTGAGCACGCTGACGCGGTCTGCGACATCGAGCGCGAGATCCATGTCGTGTTCGATAATCACAACTGTCAGGTCGCGGGGCAGCGTCTTCAGCAGGCGGTGAAAGCCTTGGATCATTTCTGGGCCGACGCCGGATGTCGGCTCGTCCATCAGAATGACGCTCGGATCGGTCGCCAGCGCAAGACCGACTTCGAGCTGCCGCCGTGCGCCATAGGAAACCGCATCGACCGGATGGTCCAGAAGTTCAGACAGCCCGACCTTAGCCGCTACATCGCGAACCTTGGCCAAAATATCGGTGTCGTTCAGAGTATCGCGCAGAAACCAACCCGATGCCCCGGATGCTGTTGCGACCGCCAGCGCCAAGTTCTCCTTGAGCGTCAGCTCGGTGAACAGGTTGTTCTTCTGGTAGGAGCGGGCAAGTCCGCGTTTTGCCCGCGCTTCCACCGTGTCGCCCGTGACATCGCGGCCATCGAGGTGGATCGTGCCGGCGGATGGCTTCAATTCGCCGACGAGAATGTTGAAGAGCGTGGTCTTGCCCGCACCGTTGGGGCCGAGGATGACCCGGCGTTCGCCCTTCTCAACCAGGATCGTCACGTCATTGGTGACGTCGATCTGGCCGAAGGATTTTTTGAGGCCGCGTGCTTCAAGCATGGCTGGCATCCTTCTCGGCGGCGACTTCGAGCGCAGAAGCCTTGGGGGCTCCCTTCTTGCGGCGTTCCAGCAGGTGTTCGATCTGGCCGTAGGCTCCGCGGTTGCCGAGCACGACGACGAGAATGAGGACGAGGCCGACGACCATGTGCCAGTAGCGGGTGACCTCGCTGACTTCGTGCTGGAGGAAGACGAAGAGCACGGCGCCAACGGCAGCGCCGACCAGGGTGCCGAGCCCGCCCAGGATGACGATGACGAGCGCTTCGCCGGACATCATCCAGCTCATCATTTCAGGCGAAACGAACATGGTTTGCTGCGCGGCGATCGTTCCAGCGAGGCCTGCCAGCGCCCCTGAAATGCCGAAGGCGAACGCCTTGTAGCGCAGTACCGGCAGACCAAGCGCGCGCATGCGCACCTCGTTGGAGCGGATGCCGACCAGCGTGCGGCCGAAGCCGGAGCGCATGATGAAGGCGGCGACAGCGTAGGACAGCGCCGCGAAAACGACGGCGAGAAGCGCGAATTGCAGGGAATCGTTGGTGTCGATGCCGATCATCGACAGATCGAGGCGGGCGACGCCCGACATGCCGTCATCGCCGCCGAGCGCGCGATTCTCGAAGGTGTAGACATAGACCATCTGGCCGAAGGCGAGCGTCGTCATGATGAAGAAGATGCCGCTGGTGCGCGACGTGACGGCACCGACGAAGAGCCCAAACAACCCGCTTGCCGCTATGGCGGCAACCAGAGCGATGAAGGGCGAAATGCCCATCATGCCTGTCAGGATGGCGAAGACATAGGCGCCGATGCCGAAGATGGCGCCGTGGCAGAGCGAGACCATGCCGCCATAGCCGGCCACCATGTCGAGGCTGATGGCCAGGATGACGAGATAGGCCGCCTCAATCACCAGTTCGCGGCCGTAAAAGCCTGCAAAGACAGTGTAGATCGCCATGCCGATGAAGAGGAGGAGGATGGTGACGGTTTTGGTGGTCGTCTGGTGAAACATGATGCCGCCCCTTACGCCTTCGCCGGAAACAGGCCGGCCGGCCGGAAGATCAGCACCGCCGCCAGCAGGGCGTAGATTGCGACTGATGCCAGTTGCGGCGCGAGCACGGCGCCGAAGGTCTGGATGAAGCCGACGAGCAACGAGCCCGCGATGGCGCCCTTGAGGCTGCCAAGGCCGCCGATGACCACGACGATCAGAACCGGGATCAGAAGCTGAGTGCCCATGCTCGGTGTCACTGAAAGCACCGGCGCCGCGACCGCTCCTGCAAGTCCAGCCAGCGCGCAGCCGATGCAGAAGACGATGAAAAACAGGCGCTCCACATTGATGCCGAGGCAGGCGGCCATCTGGTCGTTGTCGACGCCGGCGCGGATCATCGCGCCGATCTGGGTGCGCGAGAGCAACAGCCAGAGGCCCGCCATGACGGTGAGGCCGAGGCCGATGATGAAGAGACGGTAGGTCGGGTAGGCAACGCCCAAGACTTCTGAGCGGCCCGTGAATAGCTGCGGCTCGGGGATCGACAGCGCGAGGTCGCCCCAGATGATGCGCGTGATGTCGAGAAGCACGAAGATGAGGCCGAAGGTGACGAGCACCTGGTTCATCGGCCCGGCTTTTCGCATGCGCCGGATGAGGCCGAGATAGAGCACTACGCCGGCAAGCGCGACGGCGATCGGAGCCAGCAGAAACGCGCCCCAATACATGCCTGTCAGCGCGAAGGCCGACACGCCGACATAGGCGCCAAGCGCATAGAGCGCGCCATGGGCGAGATTGACGAAATGCATCAGCCCGAAGATGACGGTCAGCCCGATCGACAGGAGAAAGAGCAGCATCGACAGCTGGAGCCCGTTCAGGGCCTGCACGATCCAGAAGTTCATGGCGTCCGCTTCGGTCCGGTAGGGATAAGGGTGGCGGGAACACGAGAGCTCCCGCCATTCATGCGATCGGTGTCGCGACGAGCGACGCCTCAGGCAGCCGTTTGCGGCTTAAAGTTCGCAGCCGTTCGGTTCGTCGCGAACGGCCTCGACCGTGTCGAGCAGTTCCTGCGTCAGCTTGCCGTCTTCGCCTTCGACGATGTCGTAGATGTAGACGTTCTGGACGATGTTGTTGGTGGCCGGATCGATTTCGAGCGGACCGCGCGGACCGGTGTACTGCACGTCGCGCAGCGCTTCCTTGATGGACTCGCGATCCGTGGCGCCGGCCTTGACGGCTTCCACGAGCGCGCGGCCGGCGTCGTAACCCTGCACTGCGTATTCGGAGGGCAGGCGATTAGCCTTGGCCTGGAAGGCTTCGACAAAGGCCTTGTTTTCCGGCGTATCGAGCGTCGGCAGGTAATGCAGCGACGTGATGACACCCAATGCCGCCGGCCCTTCGGCGTCGAGATAGAGCTGCGACGTCAGGAAGCCTGAGCCATAAAGCGGAGTCTCGTCCTTGATGCCGAAGGAATCGTATTGCTTAACGAAGTTGATCGCCTCGCCGCCAGCATAGAAGACGAAGATCGCGTCCGGATCGGCAGCCTGCGCCGTCGTCAGGTACGGTCCGAAATCCTGTGTCTGGCCGAAGGGCGTGTAGTCCTGGCCGAGCACTTCACCACCAGCGGCCTCGAAGGCCGTGACGAAGGCGCCGATGTGCTGGCGGCCGGCGGCGTAATCGGGAGCGAGTGTGTAGACGGTGCGCACGCCCTGATCATAGAGCCACTGGCCCATGGGGCGGTTGACCTGCGCATTCGAGAAGGACACGCGGGTGATGTAAGGGCTGCAATCGGCGCCGGTTGCTTCGTCGTTACCGGCGTTGGAAACGATCAGCGGCGTCTGCGACTGGTCGACGAAATCGCGGATGGCTGCCAGAACGCCCGATGAAACGAGGCCCGTCAGAACATCGACTTCGTCCTGCAGGACGAGCTTGCGGGTAGCCGCGACGCCGACCTGCGGCGAGGCTTCGGTGTCCTCGCGGATGATGTTGAAGCGATCCGTCATGCCCGCTTCTTCGAGCGCCAGCACGAACCCTTGATCGATCTCTTCGCCAAGCGAGGCGTAGACGCCGACATAAGGCAATATCATGCCGACATCGATAACGTCTTCCTGCGCCATCGCAGTCGTCGCGCTGAGCGCAAATGCGCCCGCCAATGCAGATTTAACTATCAGATTCATTCTGTTCTCCTCCCGTTTTCTCCTCGACCGAGCTTTCCCGTTCGTGAACCGGATTGCAAGCGGCCGTCTCCTCCACCCAAACTCTAATCAAGCAGCGAGCGGCATTCAAGCAATATAATGCACAAGCATCCAGATTTCGGTATTGCGTGTCTATCTATCTGGGTATTATGCATAATTTGGTTCAGGAAGACTGTTTGACGTGTCGTGGGCCGGCAAAAGAATAGGCATTATCTTGCAACATGCGGATTGCTAGGCCATAGTGCCGGTATCGGAAGCGGCGGGGGAGATCGCCGTTTCGGCCGCCAAAGCGGTGCCGATGTGCTTTAGAAAAATGGGAGGACTGGCGTTGCGTAGGGAGAACGCGAACGCTGCGGAATTCTTCGTGGATCGCCACGTGGAAACGCAAGCAGCCGACAAGAACGCCTTCGTCGAGGGCGTCGATCAGGGCAGGGCCCTGACCTATCGCCAACTTGCCGCGCAGGCCGGACGGATGGCTTCGCTTTTCGAGCGCCACGGGCTCACTCGGGAAGACCGCGCCGCGATGATCGTGCTCGACACGATCGAGTTTCCGGTGATCTTCTGGGGCAGCCTGAAGGCGGGCATCGTGCCGGCCCCATTGAACACGCTGCTCTCTGCCGATCTTTACGCCTTCATCCTGCGCGACAGCCGCGCCAAGGCGCTGTTCGTCTCCAAGGCGTTGCTGCCTGTGGTCGAGCCCGTGCTCAAGGACATGCCGTTCCTGAAGGCCGTCTTCGTGATCGGCGGTGATGGCAGTGAAGGCTACCTCGATTTCGCAGCCGAGCTGGATGCGAGCGCGTCGTCGCCGGACACGCTTGAGGTCTGCGGCGACGAAACGGCTTTCTGGCTCTATTCCTCAGGCTCGACGGGCGCGCCGAAAGGGGTTCGACACGTCCATTCCAGCCTGCGTGCGACCTACGAGACCTACGGCGTCCAGGTTCTTGGGATCCGGCCCGACGACGTCGTCTTCTCAGCCGCCAAGCTGTTCTTCGCCTATGGTCTCGGCAACGGCATGACCTTCCCGATGGGCGCCGGGGCGACCGCGGTCCTCTATCCGGGCCGGCCCGTGCCTGCGGATCTCTTTGCCGTCACCGAGCGCGTGCAGCCGACGATCTTCTACGGCGTGCCGACGCTTTACGCTTCCATGGTGCAGGCGATGCGCGATGGACCCCCCGCGGGGCTTCAGCGTTTGCGCCAATGTGTTTCAGCGGGCGAGGCGCTGCCCCAGGAGGTCGGCAAGCGCTGGCAGGCAATCACCGGCGTCGACATTCTCGATGGTGTCGGGTCCACCGAGATGCTGCACATCTTTCTTTCCAACGCGCCGGGATCGGTCGCCTACGGCACGTCCGGGTTCGCCGTGCCTGGCTATGAACTGCGTCTCGTGGATGAAGCAGGCGCCGACGTGCCGGTCGGCGGTGTCGGCGAGCTTCTGGTCAAGGGTCCCTCGGCTGCCGACGGCTACTGGAACCAGCGGGAGAAATCGCGCAGCACTTTCGAAGGCCATTGGACGCGGACCGGCGACAAATACGAACGGCGTGACGACGGCCGTCTCGTCTACTGCGGCCGCACCGACGACATGTTCAAGGTATCCGGCATATGGGTGGCGCCCTTCGAGATCGAGCAAGCGTTGATCACGCATCCCGCCGTGCTCGAAGCCGCCGTCATCGCGCAGAAGGACGAGACCGGTCTCGACAAGCCCAAGGCCTTCGTCGTCGTCAAGGACAAGCCCGCGCCCGCCGATCTCAACGAGGTGCTGAAGGAGCATGTCAAGGAGAAGGTCGGGAAATGGAAATACCCGCGCTGGATCGAGATCGTCGACGAGTTGCCGAAGACGGCGACCGGCAAGATTCAGCGCTTCAAGCTGCGCCAGCAGGAGGTTGCATGACCATGCGCTGGGAGACTGGCAGCGAGCTTACGATCCTGGCTGGTGACAAGAGGCTGGAGGCGCGGTGTTTCGGGCCTGCCCCGGGAACCAAGCCGACGATCGTCATGCTGCATGAGGGCCTCGGCTCAGTGAGCCTCTGGCGCGACTTTCCGGAGCAACTCGCAGAGCGGACAGGCTGCGGCGTCTTCGTCTATTCGCGCGCTGGTTATGGCAAGTCCGAGGCCGCGGAATTGCCGCATCCGCTCGACTACATGACGCGCGAGGCAGTCGATGTGTTGCCCGACGTTCTCGAAGCCATCGGCTTTCAGGAAGGTGTGCTTCTCGGGCACAGTGACGGCGCCTCGATTGCGGCGATCTATGGCGGAAGCGTTCAGGACCACCGGGTTCGCGGCCTCATTTTGATCGCACCGCATTTCTTCACCGAACCGGAAGGCTTGGCCGCCATTGCCGAGGCCAAAATTGCCTATGAAACCGGTGATCTTCGCGAGAAGCTCGCGCGGCATCACGCCCATGTGGATGTGGCGTTCAATGGATGGAACGAGGCTTGGCTCGATCCTGCGTTCAAGGCATGGAACATCGCCGAGGTGATCGACTATTGGCGCATTCCCGTGCTCGCGATCCAGGGCCGAAACGACCAGTACGGGACGCTGGCGCAGATCGAAGAAATCGAGAACCGCATCTATTCGCCGGTCGACGTCGAAATCTTCGACGATTGTCGGCACGCGCCTTTCATCGACCAGAAGGACAGGACGCTCGACGTCATCTCCGACTTCGTCGCACGGCTCGACCGGATCGAGCACAGCAAAGTGGAAATCGCATGAAACTGGAAAGTTATGTCGGCGGCCAATGGCGCGCCGGCGACGGTCACGCACGGGCGTTCATCAATCCAACGACCGGCGAAGCGCTCGGCGAAGTGGTCGATGGGGGCTTCGACATGGCCGAGGCACTGAATTTTGCGCGCGAGAAGGGCACGACCGCTTTGTCCTCCATGAGCTTTGCCGAGCGCGGCAATCTCCTGCGGGGCATTGCGGATGTGCTTACGGCAAATCGCGACAAATATGGCGAGATCGCTCGGCTGAACTCAGGCAACACGGTGGGTGATGCGGCGATCGACATCGATGGCGGCATAGCGACGCTCAAGGTGTATGCCCGCTATGGCAAGACGCTGGGTGATGCACATGGGCTGCTGGAGCCGGGCCAAGATCAGCTGGCCAAGGAGCCAGTTTTCTTCGCGCGGCACATCTGGACGACTCGGCCGGGCGTCGCGCTGCAGATCAACGCCTTCAACTTCCCATCCTGGGGCCTGTGGGAGAAGGTATCGACCGCGCTGCTTTCGGGCGTCGCCAGCGTCGCCAAGCCTGCATCGGCCACAGCGTGGTTGTCCCATGAAATGGTGCGCGACGTCATCGCCGCCGATATTCTGCCAGTTGGCGCGCTTTCGCTCGTCTGCGGCAGCGGGACCGGGCTTGCCGACCATCTCGGCCCGATGGACAGCCTCGCATTTACCGGCTCTGCCGATACGGGGCTGAAGCTGCGTTCGGGCAAAAGCTTGTTGGAAAGCGGTGCTCGGGTCACGATCGAGGCCGATAGCGTCAACGCGACGATCCTCGGGCCAGACGCCGCGCCGGGAACGGCCGTGTTCGATCTCGCGGTTCGGGAAGCGGTGAAAGCGCTGACCGTGAAAGCGGGGCAGCTTTGCACCAATATCCGGCGCATTCTCGTTCCGGCGCAGCATCGGGCGGCATTCGAGGAGGCCGTCGCGGCCAAGCTCGACCAGATCGTGGTCGGTGATCCGGCACTCGAGACTGTCCGGATGGGCCCGCTTGTCGATCTCAAGCAGCGCGATGCGGCGCTTCGCGGTATCGAGGCGCTGAAATCCGAGGCGCGCGTCATTCGTGGCGGCGACATTGGGCAGGCGGAAGGCGCGGACGCGCAAAAGGGTGCCTTCCTGCTGCCGACGCTGCTGCGATGCGACGATCCCGGTGGTGCGCGGATCGTGCATGAGACGGAAGTGTTCGGGCCGTGTGCGACGGTCATGGCCTATGAGCATGCAGACGACGCGGTGCGGCTCGCGGCAAAGGGTGGCGGTTCGCTCGCCGTCAGTCTCTTTTCCGATGACGTTGCGGTCCAGACGCGCATGGTTGCCGGGCTCGCTCCGTGGCACGGCCGGCTTCTGGTCATCGACGAGATGGTCGGGAAGAACCACACGGGCCACTCGATCGTCATGCCGCAGTGCGTGCATGGCGGCCCGGGGCGGGCCGGTGGCGGCGAGGAGTTGGGCGGCCTTCGCGGGCTTCGCTTCCACATGCAGCGTTCCGCCATTCAGGGCTCGCCTGGGCTCTTCGGGGCGCTTCGAAGCGATGCGGTCGAAGCCAATCTTTGAAACCGCGCGAGCGCAGGCGGCCCATCGGGCGGCGCATGATTGGCCACTGCCACCGGAACCTTACCTGCCGGGACTGACGAAGCGGCCGGATAGCGGCGATGACGTGCATCGCGTGGCAGCTCTCGCGCCCGATCCGACCGACCCGAATGCGTGGCGCGAGAACGCTGCGTATCTGGCGGGGTTCAGGCTTTATAATGCAGGGTTCGGTTGGGAAGCGCATGAGGTTTGGGAGCCAGTCTGGATGCATGCGCCGCCCCACGGCGCGGAACGTTACCTGCTGCAAGGGCTGATCCAGCTTGCCAATGCCCGGCTGAAATTCGCGATGAAGCGCGATCGGGCGGGCGGCAGGCTGGTAGGGATTGCGGCCGGGCTGCTCGAACACGCCGACTATGCGGCACGGGGAGAGGACGTGATGGGCGTCGATCTCCCGACGCTTCTGGGAGACACCCGTCGCGCCAGCGATATGCCGGGGCAAACACCAGAACTGCATTATAATGCATAAATTGATATTAAGATTTCCCAATAGCGCAGTTTTATGCTCATGGTGGGTGGACAGCTTGCATTAAAATGCACTAAACGTCATCAACGAACGACAAGGGAGGACAGTCGTGTCCAAGCGCATCGATTTTCAGGTCGACCCGGAGAGCTACCGCCATTGGCGCGTGGAATATGAGGGCGACGTCGCGAAGCTCTACATGGACGTCGACGAGAAGGGCGGCCTCTTCGAAGGCTACGATCTCAAGCTCAATTCCTACGATCTTGGTGTCGACATCGAGCTTGCGGACATCGTGCAGCGTATGCGCTTCGAGCACCCCGAGGTGAAGGCGATCGTGCTTCAGTCTGGCAAGGATCGCGTGTTCTGCGCCGGTGCGAACATCCGCATGCTCGGCAGCGCCACCCATGCCCACAAGGTCAATTTCTGCAAGTTCACCAACGAAACGCGCAACACGTTCGAGGCTGCCGGCCGTGAGTCGGGCCAGCACTACATCTGCGCCGTGAAGGGCGCCTGTGCGGGTGGCGGCTATGAACTGGCGCTTGCCTGCGACCACATCATGCTCGTCGATGACGGTGCGTCCAACGTCGCGCTGCCGGAAGTGCCTTTGCTGGCCGTGCTTCCGGGCACGGGCGGCCTCACACGCGTGACCGACAAGCGCAAGGTACGCCGCGATCTGGCCGATGTGTTCTGCTCGATCGAGGAGGGCGTGAAGGGCAAGCGCGCCGTCGACTGGAACCTCGTCGACGAGATCGTCGCGAAGTCCAAGTTCGAGGAAACGATTTCGGAGCGCGCCAGCGAATTCGCCGGCAAGTCCAGGCGCGCTGCGGCCGAGAAGGGCGTCAAGCTGACGCCGCTCAACCGCACGTTCAACGACGATGGCGGCGTGACCTATTCCACCGTGGAGGTGGACCTCGATCGCACGAAGGGCATCGTCACCATCACCATCAATGGTCCTGATGGCGAAGCGCCGAAGGATGCCGCAGACCTGCTCGCACAGGGTGCCGATGCCTGGATCCTGCGGGCAGCGCGCGAGCTCGACGATGCGATCCTGCATCTGAGGCTGAACGAACTTGAACTCGGCACCTGGGTCATCCGCAGTCAGGGCGATCCTGCCGCTGTGTTGGCGCATGAAAAGGTGCTGACGGACAACGCCGATCACTGGCTGGCCAACGAAATTCTTCTCTATTGGAAGCGCGTGCTGAAGCGTGTCGACGTCACCTCGCGCTCGCTCGTGGCGCTCGTGGAGCCGGGCTCATGCTTTGCCGGCGTGCTGGCCGAACTGCTTTTTGCCGTCGACCGTTCCTACATGGCCGAAGGCGATTTCGAGGGCGACAATCGTCCCATCGCGTCGATCACGCTGTCCGATGCGAATTTCGGACCGTTCCCCATGGCCAACGATCTGACGCGTCTTCAAACGCGGTTCCTCGGCCAGCCTTCGAAAGTCGATGAGGTCAAGGGGCGGATCAGTGAACCGCTCGAAGCGTTCGATGCCAACGAGCTTGGGCTTGTGACTTACTGCTTCGACGACATCGACTGGGAAGACGAAGTTCGCATCTTCCTCGAAGAGCGTGCGTCGTTTTCCCCGGATGCCATGACGGGCATGGAAGCCAATCTGCGCTTCCCCGGACCTGAGACCATGGAAACACGCATCTTCGGCCGGTTGACCGCTTGGCAGAACTGGATTTTCCAGCGGCCGAACGCCGTTGGCGAAAATGGGGCACTGCAACGCTACGGGACGGGGATCCGCGGCGATTACGACATGCGCCGCGTGTGACGGCGTCGGACATCATCGAGGAGAAGACGAATGCTTGATCTCATCAATGTCGCCTACGATACCCAGATCCCGAACAATGTGGGTCTGTCCTCCGACAAGCGCGTGCTGAAGGCGCTGGAAAAATGGCACCCCGGCTATATCAGCTGGTGGAACGACCTCGGGCCGGACGGCTTCCAGGAAAGTCTCGTCTATCTGCGCACCGCGGTTTCGGTCGATCCCAAGGGCTGGGCGAAGTTCGACTACGTAAAGATGCCCGAATATCGCTGGGGCATTCTTCTGGCTCCGCAGGTGGAGGGTCGGACGATCCCGTGCGGCGAACATGCAGGCCAGCCGGCCTGGCAGGAAGTGCCCGGCGAATACCGCAACATGCTGAAGCGGCTGATCGTCATTCAGGGCGATACCGAACCTGCCTCGGTCGAGCAGCAACGCCATCTCGGCAAGACCGCGCCGTCACTCTACGACATGCGCAATCTCTTTCAGGTGAATGTCGAGGAAGGCCGCCACCTCTGGGCGATGGTCTATCTGCTGCAGAAATATTTCGGTGCCGATGGCCGCGAAGAGGCAGACGACCTTCTGCGCCGCACCTCGGGGTCGGAAGAAGCCCCGCGCATGCTCGGCGCCTTCAACGAGGCGACGCCGGATTGGCTGTCCTTCTTCATGTTCACCTATTTCACCGACCGTGACGGCAAGATGCAGCTGGAATCGCTTGCGCAATCGGGCTTCGATCCGCTGTCGCGCACCTGCCGCTTCATGCTGACGGAAGAAGCGCACCACATGTTCGTCGGTGAGACGGGCGTTGGCCGTGTCATCCAGCGCACCTGCGAGGCGATGAAGGAAGCCGGCATCGAGGACCCTTACGATATCGAGAAGGTTCGCGCGCTCGGTGTAATCGACCTGCCGACGATCCAGAAGAAGCTCAACCTGCACTATTCGCTGTCGCTCGATCTCTTCGGCTCGGAAGTGTCGACCAATGCGGCAAATGCGTTCAACGCGGGTATCAAAGGCCGCTATCAGGAAGCCAAGATCGACGACGACCACAAGCTTCACAACGACACCTATCCCGTCATCCAGCTGAAGGACGGCAAGATCGTTTGGGAGGAAGTCGCAGCACTTTCGGCCATCAACATGCGCCTTCGCGACGACTACGTCCGCGATGCATCCGGTGGCGTGAAGCGCTGGAATGCGACGATCGAAAAGACCGGCATCCAGTTCGAGATGAAGATGCCGCATCAGGGCTTCTACCGCCACATCGGCGTCTTCGCAGACGTCAATGTCGATCCGGACGGCACCATAATCTCCAAGGAAGAGTGGGATGCGAAGAAGGACGACTGGCTGCCGACCACGGCAGACGGCGATTTCATCCAGTCGCTCATGAAGCCAGTCTGGGAGCCAGGCAAGTTTGCCGGATGGATCGCGCCGCCGCGCGTCGGCATCGACAACAAGCCGGGCGATTTCGAATACGTCAAGCTCCACATGGCTTGACGGCAGGCTCGCGAATTTCAGTGGCGAGCGCCAAGCTCGCCACTGATCGCATTGGTGACCACGGGAGGCACCCGCCCCATGAACGCTCCGCTGAAACAGCACTTGATCGATCCGGAAATCTGCATCCGCTGCTATACCTGCGAGGAAGCCTGTCCGATCGATGCGATCACTCACAACGAAGACAATGTCGTCGTCGATGCTGCAAAGTGCGATTTCTGCATGGCGTGCATTTCGCCTTGCCCAACCGGATCAATCGATGCCTGGCGGGTCGTCATGCAGCCCTATTCGCTCGAAGAGCAGATGAGCTGGATGGAGCTTCCCGAGCAGGAGGAAATCGCCAAGCCCGATGGGACGGGGCCTGCTGAAGGTGGTGACGTCGAGGCGCTCGAGGATTCCGTCGAGCGGTTGCTCGCCGAAGCCCATGCCGGTGCTGGCGGCAAGGCGCGTGCGCCCGCGACCGCATCGAAGCCCTCGATCAATCTCTACAATCTGAAGAAGCCTGCTGTCGGTATCGTGCAGGGCAATTACCGGCTGACGAGCGAAAGCGCCGACAGCGACGTGCGCCACATCATCATCGATCTTGGCAATCAACACTTCCCAGTTCTTGAAGGCCAGAGCGTCGGCATCCAGCCGCCCGGTACGGATGCCAACGGCAATCCGTATCTGCCGCGACTTTATTCGATCTCCAGCCCGCGCGATGGCGAGCGTCCGAACACCAACAACATTTCGCTGACCGTCAAGCGCGAGGAGCAGGGAGTCTGCTCCAACTATGTCTGCGATTTGCAGAAGGGTGACGAGGTTCGGCTGACCGGGCCATTCGGCGCGACGTTCCTGATGCCGAACGATCCGCAGGCGCAGATCGTCATGATCTGCACGGGCACCGGCTCGGCACCTTTTCGCGCATTCACCATGCGCCGGCAGCGACTCACGGCCGATGGGGGAGAGCGCATGCGGCTCTTCTTCGGCGCCCGCACGTCCGACGCGCTGCCTTACTTCGGGCCGCTCAAGAAGGTGCCTGACACGATCCTCGAAAAGCATCTCGTCTTCTCGCGGGCCGAGGCGGTGGAGAAGGAATATGTGCAGGACCGTATGCTGAAGCAGCGCGCGGATTTGGCTGGGCTGCTCTCAGCACCACACACGCACATTTATGTCTGCGGGCTGAAAGCCATGGAGCACGGCGTCGAGGCCGCGTTCGAACAGATTGCCAAGGATATCGGGACCGATTGGGTAAGCCTGCGCGACCAGATGCGCGAGAGTGGCCGCTACCATGTCGAGACATATTGATGGCTGCAACTGAAGAGCCATCGGACCCGTTCGTTCACACGATTATGGTGCAATGGGCTGACTGCGATCCCGCGCGCATCGCCTATACCGGCCAGATCCCGAAATTTGCTCTGTCGGCTATCGATGCATGGTGGGCCGAGCGAGTGGGGATCGACTGGTTCGCGCTCAATGTCGATCACCGGATGGGGACCCCCTTCGTGCATCTCGACATGGACTTCCGCTCGCCGATCACGCCGCGGCATCCGCTGCTCTGCACCGTGATGCTTACCAAGCTCGGGACAACGTCGCTGACGTTCAGGGTGGTAGGCCGCCAGAACGAGGCGGTCTGCTTTGAAGGCAATTTCGTCTGCGTTGCCGTATCCGCGGATGATTTCAGGCCGGGATATCCTTCGGCGGAAATCCGCATACGGCTGGAGAGCCTGTTGAGCGAGCCGTTTTAATCGACCGCGTTGCTGTGGACGGGCAAAAAGTAGGGCTGTTCAATCAGCAAGATGAAATATAATGCATGAAGCGTTGGCCCTTCTGGCCCGCTGCATTATGGTTCGGCTATGGATGAGATCGTCACATTTGGCGGCAGAGTGACGCTTGGTCAAGACCGCCAGGCGGACGATACCGAACGCTTTCTCGAAATGGTGGGCGATCGGGTGCGCGCAGCGCGCAATCGCCGCAGCATTTCGCGCAAAACACTGTCTGAAATTTCAGGCGTCTCGCAACGGTATCTCGCCCAGTTGGAGAGTGGCACGGGCAACATCTCTATCCTGCTTCTGCGGCGTGTGGCGGAAGCGCTCGACCACAAGATCGAATGGCTGGTGGGCGAGGAAGATCCCTACACATCCGACGCGGTTGCCGTGATGTCGCTCTATCGCCAGGCCACCGGCGAACAGCGCATGCGCGTGCTGGAAATCCTCGACCCGGACAATCCGCATCTGCGGCGTTCACGGCGACTGGCCTTCATCGGCCTGCGCGGTGCGGGCAAATCCACCATTGGCCGTCTTGCCGCCGACCGGCTCAAATTGCCGTTTCTCGAACTCAACGAGGAGATCGAGCAGGCGAGCGGCATGCCGGTCAACGAAGTGATCGCGCTTTATGGCCAGGAAGGCTATCGGCGGCTGGAGAAGCAATCGGTCGAGCGGATCGCCGCCACCTATGACTCGATCGTGCTGGCGGTTGCGGGCGGCATCGTCTCGGAGCCCGAGACGTTCAACTATCTTCTTCGCCACTATCACACGATCTGGCTGAAGGCGCGGCCGGAGGAGCACATGGGCCGGGTGCGCGCACAGGGCGATGAGCGCCCCATGGCCGGCAACCCGGCGGCAATGGACGAACTGCGCAACATCCTGATGAGCCGCGAAGCGCTCTACGCCCGTGCCGAAGCGCAGATCGACACGAGCGGGCGCGGTCTCCCCGAAACGCTGGATGCCGTGCTCGACCTTATCGAAAAGCGCGGCTTCCTCCGCGCCTGACGGTCAGCGGCTCTTGAACGCGGCCGGACGCTTCTCCAGGAACGACAGCACGCCCTCGCGGTAATCTTCCGAGCGGCCGGCGATGCCTTGCAGGCGTGCCTCGTCGGCGAGGTACTCATCGAACGGCATGGTCTCGGCTGCAGCGACGGCTTTCTTGATCAGCCCGTAGCCGAGCGTCGGTCCTTCTGCGAGGCGGCGGGCAATGGCGCTTGCTTCGTCTTGCAGTTCGCTTTCCGGCATGCTTCTCCAGATCAGGCCAGCAGCGGCGGCTTCACTACCCGACAGGCTGCCTGCCGTTAGCAGCAGTGCGCGCGCCCTTGCCGCGCCGAGCGCCTGGACGAGCGTATGTCCGGCTCCGGCATCGACCGAAAGGCCGACCTTGGCAAACGACCAGATGAACTTCGCATCATCGGCGGCGAGCACGATGTCGCCTGCAATGGCGATGGACGCTCCGGCACCGGCAGCCGCGCCATGAACGGCGATCACGACGGGCTTCTCCATCGTGCGGATCAATGTGACGATCGGATGGAAGAGCTCTCTCTGGATCGCCTCGAGATCGAACGGTTCGGCGAACTTGCGGGGGTCGCGCGCCGACAGATCCTGACCCGTGCAGAAGGCACGTCCTGCGGCTCGAACAAGTACGGCGCGAGTAAGCGGATCGGCGGCGGCACGTTCGAGCGCTGCGCGGAACTGCAGGAGCATCGCTTCCGTCAGCGCATTCATGCGCTCCGGCCGGTTCAGGGTGATGGTCATCACGCCGGCTTCGATGGTCTCTTTGATCAGGCGGTCGGCCTGATCGTCATTCTCTTTTGACATTCGTCGGGAATCCACGCAGTTGGCAGTTTGAATATCGTCACGATGCACTATACCGCATCTCGCAACAAGGCTCGGAGGAACATCATGGCCGTCACAGTCGCGCGCGAAGGATCCATCGCTATTGTCCGGCTCGACAACCCGCCGGTGAATGCGATCGGGCTTTCGGTGCGCCAGGGGCTGATGCGGGTGCTGGAGGAACTGGCCGATGCTTCCGATCTCAGGGCAGTGGTGCTGACCGGATCGGACACGATCTTCGCTGCCGGCGCCGATGCACGCGAGTTCGACGCGGATCCGGTGGCGCCGCATCTTCCCGATATTCTGGATGCCATCGAAAATGCGCCGCAGCCCTGGATCGCCGCGCTGACGGGCGCGGCGCTCGGCGGTGGCTGCGAACTGGCCCTTGCCTGCCGCAAGCGGATCGCCGGCCCGAAGAGCACGATCGGCCTGCCGGAAGTGACGCTCGGCGTCGTGCCGGGTGCTGGTGGCACACAGCGGCTGCCGCGCCTGGTAGGTCTGGCCGCCGCACTCGACATCATCGCGAACGGTCGGACCTTGAAGGCCAAGGAAGCGCTCGACGTGGGGCTGGTCGACGAAATCGCGGAGGATCCGCTCGCTCGGGCACGGCAGATTGCCGAGAGCGAGGACCTGTCGGCGATCGTGCCTCTGTCGCAGCGATCGCAGGTGGCTGACGATCAGGCGGCGATTGATGCGGCCAGGGAACGGGCAGCCAAGCGCATGCGCGGACAGGACGCGCCGCAGCGCGCGATCGAACTTGTTGCGCTTTCGAGCTCAATGCCGTTCGCGCAAGCCATGCTGGAAGAGCGGGAGACCTTCCTGACGCTGCGGCAGGGTGCGCAGGCCAGGGCGCTTCGGCATGTGTTTTTCGCCGAGCGCGGGGCAAAGAAGCCGGCGTGGGTGGAGGCGCAGCCGGTCGACGTGAAGACGGTCGTCGTCATCGGCGGCGGGACGATGGGTGCCAGCATCGCCTATGCGCTCGACAGTGCCGGATATGGCGTCGCGCTGGTGGAAACCGATGCGGATGCCAAGGAGCGCGCCAGCCACAATGTCGGCCGGTTGTTCAAGGACGCGGTGAAGCGTGGCCTGATGAGCGAGGCCGATGCCGCCCAGCGGCAGGAGCGCATCCAGTTGCTCGTCGGTTACGACGATCTGCCCGAGGCGGAACTGGTGATCGAGGCCGCTTTCGAAAGCATCGAGGTGAAGCGGGAGATCTTCTCCACGCTGGACCGCGTCATGCCGGCCCACGCGGTGCTCGCGACCAACACGTCCTATCTCGACGTCAACGAGATCGCCGCGTCGACATCGCGGCCGGAGCGGGTTCTCGGACTGCATTTCTTTTCCCCGGCTCATATCATGAAGCTGCTGGAGATCGTTCGCGCCGACCGGACGTCACAGGAGGCGCTGGCAACGGGCTTTGCCGTTGGTGCCAAGCTGCGCAAGATCCCGGTGCTTGCCGGCGTATGCGATGGCTTCATCGGCAACCGCATTCTGTTCCGTTACCGGGAGGAAGCGGACATCCTCATGATGGATGGTTCGCTGCCCTGGCTCATCGACGAGGCCATGGTGGATTTTGGCATGGCGATGGGTCCCTATGAGGTGCAGGATCTTTCGGGCCTCGACATTTCCTACGCCCAGCGCAAGCGTCGCGCACCGACGCGTGACCCCAATCGGCGCTATATACCGATCGCCGATCGCATGGTGGAAGAAGGCCGGCTCGGGAAGAAGGTCGGCGTCGGCTGGTACCGCTATCCGGGCGGGGGTGGCTCCGTCGTCGATCCACTGCTCGAGGATTTAATTACGGAAGAGGCCCATTTCGCCAAGGTTACGCGCCGTGACGTTTCCGACGCGGAAATCCGTGAGCGGCTAACGCTCGCCATGATCAACGAAGCCGCCGACATCCTGCATGAAGGCATCGCGGAAAAAGCGGCTGACATCGACCTCGTGATGATCCACGGCTACGGCTTCCCGCGCTGGCGCGGCGGCCCTCTCCACTACGCCGACACGCTGGGCGCAGCCGCCATCCTCGCCCGGATTGAAGAGCTCGAAAGGCAGGATCCGGTCATGTGGAAGCCGAGCCCGCTTATTCGCGAATTGGCGAAGACGGGCGGGCGGTTCGGTGATGTGAAGCGTGGGTGAATGCCGGGACGGCGACTGATGCGCCTTCGTTCTTCGTCTATCCGATATCCAGCAAGTGGCGCGCGCTTTGGTTATAGAGCGTGGTGTTGTTGCCCGAATTGTGCTCGCCCTTGTTCTGGCGCTCCTTCATCAGCGCGATGGCGCGCTGCACGGCCGGGCGGGCCTTGATCGTTTCGCGCCAGCGCTTCACTTCCGGGAACGGGTCGAGCGATACGTCGAGGTTCTTGGCAATGAACGCCCAGGGGAAGGCCAGCATGTCGGCGATGGAATAGCTGCCGACGATGAACTCGTCCTGGCGCAGGCGCCGTTCCAGAACCGCGAGCGAGCGCTCATATTCGCCGCGATAGCGCTTCAGGGCGTAATCCTGTCCACCGGTCGGTCCGAACATGCGGAAATGGGCCAGCTGGCCGGCCATTGGGCCCTGATTACCGGTTTGCCAGAAGAGCCATTCCATCGTCTCCTTCCGGGCGATCGAGTCGTTCGACATGAACCGCCCGGTCTTTTCGGCGAGGTACCAGAGAATGGCGCCGGATTCGAATACCGGGACGGCTCCGCCGTTGCCGCTATGGTCGACGATCGCAGGCATCTTGGCGTTGGGACTGATCGCCAGAAATCCAGGCGTTAGCTGGGCGCCGTGGAAAATGTCGAGAAAGCGGGCCTGGTAGGGCAGGCCGCATTCCTCCAGCATGATCGCGACCTTCCACCCGTTGGGTGTCGGGGCGTAATAGAGATCGATCATCGCGCCTCTCCCTGATCGCAAATGCGAGGCCTTGCCGCCTTCGTCTTCTTATCAGGTTCGAGTTGCGCGCGTCAGGCGTTGCCGCGGGCTTCGCGCCAAAGCCCGAGCTTTTCCTGCACCGCGCGATCGGAATAGGAGAACAGAACCGTTTCCTCGGCCGGTTCATGGACGATCGTCTTCCAGGAGGGGGCGACGAAGATATCCTGCGGACCCCATTCGATGACCGCGTCGCCGATCCGGCTTTTGCCGCGGCCTTCGACGCAGACGAAGATCGTGGCATCGGTCGAGCGATAGGGGGTCGTGGCACCGGCAGCGAGAAGCTGGATGAAGGTCGCGATCGTCGGCATGGCGAAGCCGCCATCGAGCGGGTTCGTGTAGCGCAGCTTGTAGCCGTGGCAGGGGTCCGGATCTCCGCCCTTCTTCATGGCCTCGAGTGTCGCGCGGCTCTTTTCGTACGGGTAGTTGAAAATCGGCGAGACGTGGCCGCCGCGTGGCGCGTCGACGGGCATCAGATTGTTGCCGAATTCGTTGTAGGATTGGCCGGTCTGACGCGTGATCTGCTGCGCATCCTCGCCAAGACCTTCGGCAAAGGATGCGTCGAGGAAGGAGACGAGCGGAATGTCGAGGCCGTCCAGCCAGAACATCGGCTCGTCGGTTTCGTTGCCGTGGTCGTGCCAGGCCATCTGCGGCGTAATGACGAAATCGCCGTACTGCATCACGGTCTTTTCTCCGTTGACAGCGGTATGGGCACCGGAGCCTTCGAGAACGAAGCGCAGGGCCGATTGCGTATGGCGATGGGCCGGCGCCACTTCGCCTGGCAGCACCAGCTGCACGCCGGCATAAAGCGAGGTCGTGACCTTGGATTCGCCGCGCAAGCCGGGATTTTCGAGGATGAGCACCCGCCGTTCGGCCTCCTTGGCGGTGATCAGTCCGCCGGCCTCCATCATGGCTGTGCGGATTTCGGAAAACTTCCAGCCCACGGCCTGGCATTTGGAGACCGGTTCGGGCGTGACGAGCGCGCCGAGGACCGTCCAGAGCGGCGTCATGTTCTGCTTGTCGATCCTCTCGTAGAAGGCGCGGCGCTCGGGCGTATCCTGCGGCTTGGGGTGCATTGCTGTTCTCCTCTAGAGGCGGGCGAGCGCCTGGCGGTCGAGCTTGCCGGTTCCGGTCTTCGGCAGTTCCGGCAGGTAGGTCACGATGCGTGGATATTTATAGGGCAGCAGGCGCTGCTTCACATGGTCCTGTAGAAGCTTCGTCGTTGCGGCGTCGGGTGTGAACCCATCGCGCAGCCGGACGAACGCCTTCAGGGTCATGCGCCGGTCGTCCATCTGGTGTGCGAGCACGGCGCACTCATGGATGTGGGGATGTTCGGCGAGGCACCGCTCCACTTCGAGCGGCCATACCCATTGGCCGGATACCTTGATCAGATCGTCGGCCCGACCCTGGAAGAAGTAGAAGCCGTCCTTTTCGATAAAGCGGTCGCCGGTGTAGAGCCAGTCGCCGCGCATGGTCTCGGCAGTCTTGTCTGGCCGGTTCCAGTAGCAGGGCGCAGTCGAATGGCCGCGGACCCACATGACCCCTTCCTCGCCAGGCGCGACTTCGCGGCCGTCCTTGTCCTTGAGCAGGATTTCGTAGCCGGGAACGCGCTTTCCGGCCGACCCGATGCGCTTCTTGTCGGGAAGATTCGACAGGTAGATGTGCAGCACTTCGGTCGAGCCGAGGCCTTCCATGACATCGAGCCCGGTGAGGCCTTTCCAGGCGTTGAAGATGTCTTCCGACAATGTCTCGGCGGCAGAGACGGACAGGCGGATCGAACCGAGGTCGCGGTGATCAACGTCATCGGCGCGGCAAAGCGCGGTGTAGAGCGTCGGCAGGCCGAAGAAGATCGTGGGGCGGTAGTTCTCGATCGTAGCCAGGATCCTGTCCGGCTCGGGCCGGCCTGGCATGAGAAGGCTGGTCGCGCCGGCTGCGAACGGAAATGTGATGCCATTGCCGAAGCCATAGGCGAAGAAGAGCTTCGGCACGGAAAAGCAGATGTCGCCGGGCGTGACGTCCAGGAAATGCCGGGCGTAGCTCTGCACCGTGTACGCCATGTCGTGCTGGAGATGGACGATGCCCTTCGGGCGCCCGGTCGAGCCGGACGAATACATCCAGAAGCACATATCGTCCGGGCCGGTGTCGGCTACGGCAAGGGTGTCGCTCTGGCCGCTCACGAACTCGCTTCCATGGACGAAGCGCTCGTCGGGCGTCGCACCTTTGCCATTGGCGATCACGATGTAATCCAGCGCGACACCGGCCAGTGCCTCGTCTGAGAACTTGTCGACGAGATCCGCTTCGCACAGCGCGATCCGGGCGTCGGTATCAGAGAGAAAGAAATTAAGGAGGTCGGGCGTCGTCAGCGTGTTGAGCAGTACCGGAACGAAACCGGCTCTCACGGCACCGAAGAAGGCGGCCACGAACACAGGTGTATCGTCGAGGAAGAACGGTATCCGGTCGCCGCGCTTAAGCCCTGCCGCGACGAAGGCATTGCCCCAGCGCGAAGCCGAAGCGCACAGTTGTGCATAGGTCAATGTACCCGCTGGACCGGTTACGGCGACGGCCTCGGGATTGCGATCGAGATTGTCGAAGAGGATCGCCGATGCGTTCGGATGATCTTCCTTGATGAAGCCGATTTCCCGGCCGCCGGATGTGTCCCCAACGGGATCGGTGATGGGAGAGATCGTGGCTGCGCGGATGGCTGTCGCACTCATGCCGTGCTCCTCATTTTCGAAGCTTCGTATTTGGCCATGAAATTCGGCGCGAGCAGGCGCAGCCTCGCCATGTCGATGCGGCCGGATCTGGTGATGTAGTCGAAGCCGAAATCCAGCGGCGCCAGCGCCATTTTCTCCGCAAACCGGTCGTACCACTCAGCCGAGGTGTTTGCCGCGGTGACGATCTTCTTGGCGATGGGCAACCGCTCCTGCTGATAGGCGGCCAGCGCGTCGTCGAGCTTCTCATGGGCATCGAGCGCGCGGGCGAGTGCGATGGCATCTTCCATGGCAAGCCGGGTACCGGAGCCGATGGAGAAATGCGCCGTGTGCGCCGCATCGCCCAATATGGCGCGGTTGCCGCTGACCCAGCGCTCGCACCAGAGCTTGGGGAAGCGCCGCCAGACCGAACGGTTGGTGATGAGGCGCGCTCCGCCAAGCGTGGTGGCAAAGATTTCCTCGCAGATCCGCGCAGAGGCTTCCTCGTTCAGCCTGTCGAAATCATAGGCTGCGAAAGTTGCCGCATCGCATTCGACGATGAAGGTCGAGCGGTCGGGCGTGTAGCGATAGTGGTGCGCGTTGAACGTGCCGCGCTCGGTTTCGATGAATGTCTGGGTCAGGGTGTCGAATGGCCGGTCGGTACCGAACCAGGCAAAGCGATTGTCAAAATGGTCGAGTGTCGTGCCGAACGCATCCTCGTCGGCTCGGCGGACGAGAGAATTCAAGCCGTCGGCGCCGACGACAAGATCGGCTTCCAGGGCATCGAGATCGGAGGCGGGCTGTCCGAACAGCAGTTCCACGCCTTCGGCGCGCGCGCGCTCCTGCAGCAATTGCAGAAGGTGGAGCCTGCCGATCGCGGCGAAGCCGATGCCGTCGATGACCACGCGCTCGCCCTGCAGCACCAGCGTCATGTTGCGCCAGCGCTCCATATGCGGCGTGATCAGGTCGTGGGTCTCCGGGTCGTCCGACTTCAGAAAATCGAGCGCCTGATCGGAAAAGACCACGCCGAAGCCAAAGGTCGCATCCGACGCGTTCTGCTCGCGAACGACGATACGCGCGCCCGGCATCCTTCGCTTGAGCAGGATACCCGCATATAGACCGGCCGGGCCGGCACCGATGATGTCGACTGTGGAAAGCTGCAACTCGCTCCGCCTCCTCTCCTGCGATACGAGCCATAGATATTGACAGTGAGGCTAACCAAGGATTGCATCATATGCAAATAATTTTACGGAGCGGAAATGACCGCTGAGACTTTCAAGACCGACGTGACGGTCAGCTTCGGTCACTGCGACCCGGCGGAGATCGTATTCTATCCCAACTTCTTCCGCTGGTTCGACGCGGCATTCCATTCGTTCTTGGAAAGTCGCGGCTGCGGGCAGAAGCGGCTGAAGCACGACCTCGGCACCGTGGGAACAGGCCTCATCGACGTGGGCGCGACGTTTCGCTCGCCGGTGACGTTCGGCGAAACGCTGACGCTGTCGCTGACGATCGTCGAGTGGACGAGCCGCACCGTGAAGGTCACCTATGAAGGACATGTCGGAACGCGTCTGGCCTTTACCGGCCATGAGGTGCGCGGTCTCTTCATGGCGGAGGAGGGCGGTCGGCTTCGCGCGGCGCCGATCGAGCCTTTCAGGCAAATGCTGGAGCGCGGCCGTGGCTGAGAGCGACGAGCAGGGCATTGCGACCGAAGCGACGGGCGGCATCCAGTCGCTCGACGCGGCGCTGCGGGTCCTGCTGGCCATGGGCGAGATGAAGGGCGCGGTGGGGCTTTCGGAACTTGCCCGCGCCTGTCATATGCCGGCAAGCAAGGTGCATCGCTATCTTGCATCCTTCATTCATGCGGGTCTCGTTCGGCAGAACGGCCGGTCGGGGACCTACGATCTCGGGCCTCGTGCGATCGATCTGGGATTGGCGGCCCTCGGGCGGCACGATTTCGTCAACTCCGTCGCCGAAGGGATGCCGGAGTTGACGGCGCAGACGGGGCTGACCTCGCTTTTGTGCGTCTGGGGCAATTCCGGCCCGACCGTCGTGCGCTGGGAGCGGGCAGCATCTTTTATCGTCACGTCGCTCGGGCTCGGCACGACCTTGCCTCTGCTGACATCCGCGACCGGCCGTGTCTGCCTTGCCTATCTGCCGGCTCAAGTAACCGAACGGCTGCTGGAGGCCGAATTGGAACGGGCCACGGCCAGCCCACGGATTTTTGACGGGCATCTACCCGATCGATCCGCGATCGCTGCGCTGACCGGTGAGATTCGCCGTCGGGGCTATGCCACGGTGGATGGGCGGTTCATACCGGGACTCGTGGCCATGGCCGCACCCATCCTTGATTGGCAGGGCCAGGCGCAGGCGGTCGTGACGCTGATCGGAGCCGACCCTTCCAGCATTGTCGAAGGGTCGGAAGCGCTGTCTTCCCTAAAGAGCTTTTGCGCCCGCGAGGCGGTTCCGGCTGGCAAGCCGACTGGCATCGGCTAACGACTGCGGATGGAACGATATCGCCCTCGTCGTCTTTTCGTCACGCAAATCAGCACCTATGTGGTTCGAACACTGAGAGCATCGAGGAGGCCCTGGGCATGGACGCTAATGACAAGAAGGCAATCGAGGATCTGTTTGACCGACTGACCGAGGTCGAGCGTCAGGGTATGGCGCGCGACGGGGAGGCCGAGGCTTTCATCCGCGACCAGATCTCGGTTCATCCCGGTGCGCCCTACTACATGGCGCAGACGATCGTGGTGCAGGAGCAGGCCCTCCAAGCGGCTCAGGCGCGTATCGAGGCGCTGGAGCAGCAACAACAAAGCGCGCCGGAGAGTGGCGGGTTTCTCGGCGGACTCTTTGGCGGCGGGCAGCGGCCTTCCGGCCGGGTCCCCAGCATTCCGCGCCGAAGTGCAGCCGGTGCCGTGCTGCCGCAAAGCGCTGCTTTGGGTGGACGAGGCGCTGGCGGCGGTGGCTTTCTTGCCGGTGCCGCGCAAACCGCAATGGGTGTCGCTGGTGGCCTGCTTCTCGGCAACATGATCGCTGGCGCCTTTGCCGGCGATGAGGCTGCCGCAGCCGAAGAGGTGCCGGCCGACGATGTGCCTGCGGACGATTTCGGCGGCGACGACATGGGCGGCGATTTCGGCGACATGGAATTCTAACCGCTTCAGCCCGGCTTTCCCGACTGGACTGAAGCAGCTATCACAGTGCGCAGCATAGGCGACCGGGAAGGTCGTGCGGAGCTCTTGCAGCATGACTGGTCCGGTGGACGATCCCGCGGTTGACGAAATCCCGATGGATGGCGACCGACGCTTGCGTCGGCGTTTCCTGAAACGGCGCAAGAAGAAGCGGCCGCGGTTTTCGCGCATACTCGAGGGGCTCGCTGGCGATCCGACGCGTCAACGCGTGTCGGTCGGCGACATCATTTCGGCGATGGGCGATCGTGCTTTCGGCGCGCTCATGCTTGTGTTCGCGCTCCCCAACGCGATCCCGACGCCGCCGGGAACATCAGCCATTCTGGGCGCTCCGTTGGTCTTTCTGGCCGCGCAGATGATGTTCGGGCGGCGGCCCTGGCTGCCGCAGTTTATCGCCAATCGTTCCATGGCACGGCAGGATTTCGCGACGCTCGTCGGGCGTCTGGGGCCATGGCTTTCGAGAGCGGAAAAGCTGCTGCGTCCGCGCCTCAGCACCCTCACGCTGCCGCCGATGGAGTACCTGATCGGCTTCGTTTGCCTGATCCTGTCGCTCGTGCTCGTGTTGCCCATCCCGCTAGGCAACATGCTGCCCGCGATCGCCATCAGCATCTTCGCCTTCGGCGTTCTCGAGCGGGACGGTGTCTGGACGATCGCGGGCCTGATCATGTCGGCCGTCTCGCTCTTCGTCGCGGCGGGCGTCGTCTATGCGCTGCTCAAGGCGGTGTTCTACCTTATCGCCAACGCTCTACACTGAGAGCAGAATCTTTGCCGAGCACAGGTTCATGGCCGGCCCTCCATGGTAGCCTTTCGTCGCCGCAGTGCCCGAGCCAGGAAATCGCAAAGCGTGCGAACGCGCTGCGGCGACTGATGGCCTTGCGCCGTCAGCACCCAGATGAACGTATCCATCTCGCGCCGCACGGAGCCAATGCGCATCAGCCCGTCGCGCGCATCCCCCATGCAGCACGGCATGATGCCGAGCCTGCGGCCGCTCAAAAGCATCGTTGGAACGAGCGCAAAGCTGTCGGCGCGAAGAACGATGCGTTCGGGTTGCACGTTGTCGTTGATCCAGCCATGAGCGGGTGAACCGGCGAGCGCCTCGCCCAGCCCGACCCAGGCGCACTGCTCGGCAAGCGGGTCGTCGGTGTCGGCGAACTCCGCTGTGGCGCCATAGAGCGCAAAGGACAGGCCCGTTATACTACGACCCGTCAGCCATTGTGGCGGGGCGCGTGAAGGACGCACGGCGATGTCGGCCGCGTAGCGAGCGATATCCAGCTTGGCGTTGGTGACATGCGTTTCGACAACGATATCGGGGTGCAGCGTCCCGAACTCCGCAATCATGTCTTCCAGGCCGCACAGATAGATCGTGTCCGTGGTCGTCAGTGTGACGCGGCCTTCGAGGCGTCGGTGCCGCCCAAGGACCTCCTGCTCAATCTCCGACACCGAATGGCTTACCGAGCGCGCGATCTCGACAATCGCATGGCAAGTCGGCGTTGGGCGATAGCCAGACTGATCGCGATCGAAGAGCTTGACGCCATAGTGCTTTTCCAGCGCGCTCACGCGGCGAAGCACCGTCGTATGGTCGACATCCAGGGCCGCGGCGGCAGCTTTGGCAGAGCCACCATCCACAACGGCAAGTACGAACCGCAGGTCGTCCCAATTGGCAGAATGCATAATCGCACAGCCTGACTGCATTGCTGCAAATTGTCGAGCTTAGAAGCGCGGTCTACAGTCACTTAGGCGATATTGTCTTTAATTCATCAGTTGAGCCGGAGGATGATCGATGGTCAAGAAGTTCAACATGGCCCTAGCCTGCCTTCTGATCTGCACGGGAGCGGCCAGCGCTGATGAGATCGAAGAGCGTCAGGCGCTGATGAAGCGCAATGGCGACACCATGAAGATCCTGGCGCCGATGGCCAAGGGCGAGGCGCCGTTCGACCAGGCGGCGGCCATGGAGGGCTTCGAGCATTTCGTCGACACCGCCAATCGTCTGCCGGATCTGTTTCCCGAAACGTCGCAAACTGGCGGCGATACGGAAGCGAGCCCAAAGATCTGGGAGGATCAGGCTGGTTTTCAGGCGCAGATCGATGCATTTCGGGAGGATGCAGAAGCGGCCGTCGCTGCCGCGCCGGCAGACCTCACGAGCTTTCAGGCAGCATTCGGCGCGGTTGCCGAGAACTGCGGCGATTGCCATGAGACTTATCGCATCGAGAAGGAAAATTGACATTTCTCTGCCGGGCCGCGCTCGAATGTAACAATTGCCGTGCGCAATCCTGAGTGGAGGCCCGTTGATGGACAGGTGATGCCGACCCGACCCGGGATGGTGTTCCAAGCTGGGTCGAACGAGGGGTCTCCGCCCGCTCCGCGAAGGCCGGTCGCGCGAAGTTAAGCTTGCCCGTCAACGGGTTGTTCTTCGTCCCAGAAGGGGAATTTAGCGTTTTAAAATGTCAATCATGCTGACTTACTTAATGCTTATGCACCCACCACCGGTGGCAGCACGATGTGTACAATCCGCGAACTGTCGAAGGCCAGAATAGGCCGGTTAATCACAAATTAACAAACCCGTTTACAGCGAATTCTGCCGCGCGTAATATGCTGAATAGTTGAGACAGCGGGGGTTCAACATGTCGGCGATTTCTATCGCGTTCGTCGACGATCATCCTATCCTGTTAGAGGGGATCGTCAGCGTTTTTTCACGCAGTAATGAACTGAATATCGTTGCCAAGGGCTACACCACAGAAGACGCACTGAAGATTGCCGAAACGCACTCTCCAGACATACTGGTCGTCGACCTGAGTATGCCCGGCGATATCTTCGAAGCGATTTCAAGGATCTCGGGACGACAGGCCAATACGAAGGTCATTGCCTTCACAGCGGCCACGGGTATCGATCAAGCAGTTCGGGCGCTTGATGCCGGGGCAAGCGGCTACGTTCTCAAGGGCAGCACGGCAGACGATCTTCTGAATGCCGTCCATGCGGTCCGAACGGGCGAAACGTTCATCACCCAAGGCTTTGCCGGCAAGGTGATTGCGGCTCTGCGCAACGCGTCGCTTCGCAAGGCTGCGGCCCAGGCCATCAAGCTCAGCATTCGCGAAGAGCAAATCGTGCGGCTTCTCATGCGGGGTCGTACCAATCGCGAGATCGCCGAGCAGCTCCACATCAGCGAAAAGACGGTCAAGCACTACATGACCGTGTTGATGCAGAAGCTGAACGTGCGCAATCGCCTCGAGGTGGTCATCGCGGCGCAGAAGCTGGGCGATGTTGTCGATCCCGGAGCTGCCGCAGCTTCGGCGCATCAGGCCTATTTGAACTGATCCAAGCATACGCCGTCGAAAGACATGTGGGGATGTCTCTCGGGGTGATGCTGGTCGGCCAGTCGGGCCTAAAATGCTCCGGGCAGGCGAAGAGACATTTCGATGAGGGCGCCGGCGTCATGAACTGGTGCCCTTTTTCGTGCGGGGAGCGGTTACAATGCCCTCAGGCGCGGGTGACCGGGGCGATTGCGATTGCGAGAAAGACCCGATCAGGGCTCGGCACATTGCCTAAAGTTGCGGGATATGCGCCGTGATGCGGGTGCCGCCTTCGCGTGAGCTTTGTACATCGAGGCGGCCCGCGAAGGCGCGGATGCGGTTGCGCATCCCCTTCAGGCCTAGCCCCTGCGAGGCGGTGGCGCCCTTGAAGCCTTCGGCTGCGTGAGCGCTCATGCCGGGTCCTCGATCGGACACGACCAGCTCGATTTCCTCGGCGTTGGAATGTGCTGCCACATGCTGGCCGGCGCCCCCGGCATGCTTGACCGCATTCGACAGGCCCTCCTGAACGATGCGGTAGGCGCAGATCTTCACCGGGTGAGATACCGAGGACGGGAGCGTCCCGATGTCGGTAGCGACACTGGTGCCGGTGAGGTTCTCATGTCGGTTGACGGCGAGTTTCACCACTTCTGCCAGCGAAAGATGTTCAAGCTCGGGGAGAGAGAGGCCGGCCGAGACGGTGCGGATCTCGGTCATGATTTCCTCGGCCAGCGCGATGATCTCGCGGTCGCTCTCGGCTCGCTCTTGTGCCGTCATGTGCCCCTCGGCGAATGTGCCGGATCGCGCTCCAAGCTTCAGGATGAGCAGGCTTAGCAACTGCACGGGGCCGTCATGCAGATCTGAGCCGATGCGCCCGAGCAGCGTTTCATTCGTGCGGGTAGAGTCGACGCGCGCCTTGTCGGCGCTGCGGCGCAGCCGCGCATTCTGGGCGGCCAGCTCATTGGCTTCCTGAAGCTGAATGCGCAGCTGCAGATCCTGCGCTTCTATCCTCTTGCTGCCGCGTCGGACGAGCACATGCAGCAGTCCGAGCATCGGAACCGCCGTCACGGCAACGAGCAACCACGTCCAGGTTTCCAGGCGCCTGATCTCTGCCTGCAGCGACGTCGCCTGCTGGTAGAATTCGCCGACGGCAACGATCTCCCCGGTGTCGCGATCGCGCAGCGGTGTGTAGATTTCCACGAGTGGCACGCCGACTTCCACCGGACTTTCGGCATCGTCGTTCTGGCTTTCCTCGTAGCTGGTCACGACGTGACCGGCAAATGCATTGGCGAGATCGTCGCTCGTCGATCGCAGGCCGATATTTGCCTTCTCGTCGCTGAAGATGACGATGCCGTCGCGGTTCCAGATTTTGACGGAGACGATCTGCCTCTGATCGACATTGCTGTTCATTCGGCCGTCGATCTGCCGATGCACGTAAGGGGGGAGGGTCCCCTCAGGTGTCATGTTCTGCACATAGCGCTCCAGAAAGCTCTCGATATAGACCGCGCCGAACTCGCCGGCGGATTTCAGGATCGCGTTTTCCAGCCTGCTGTTTGCCCAGTAGCCCAGAACGAGCATGAGCGTGAAAACCACTGCCGTCGCACCGAGCATGAACTGACTGGCAAGGGGACCTGGGAAAAGCGTCCGCCACACTGTTCGCCATAGCGATACGGCCGTTCGCGCATGATCGCCACTCGAGCTGATCGGCCCCGCAGAGGTCCTGGACGTGGCGCGCTCAGGCATCCGGTGCGATCCGAGGCGAGGCAGTCATCCTGCAAAGTCCCCAAGTGAAGTCGGCTGCATTTCCCATGTTTTATAGCACAAAGTTTAGCGAATGATGGATCGCGGTGGCGCGCAACTGGCGTCTCAAGTTGCGAAGCAGCAAAAGCGCTTGCTGTCATCGGACCAAAGTCGGTGATCGTCTCTCCTCCAAGGTCGAAATTCGTTCCCTCCGAAGTCCTTCTACACCGTTCGACCTTGTGTGCTCGTCACGAAAGCGGGCGCAGGGGATGATCATGCCAGGCTCAGCTAGGTTCCGATTGGGGGAAACGATCGGAACAGGCCGGCTCGGGAGCGAGCGTTTCCGGGGATCGATGGAGCCAGGAAACTCGAGCGTGCTGGACTAGGGGCACGCCATCCGATGGAGGGCAAAATGGCCGTTAAACTCAATCTCGCCGACCTGGAGTTCATCCTCAAGCAAATCAAGATTGCGGAGGGCAACTCCACCGCGCATTCGGGCACGAACGCCCGTGAGTTGACGGACATCTACGTCGACGCGCTGGGCAATGTCGTTCCGCAAGGGACGCCCGGCGCCGTGCTGGCGATCCCGGATCCAAAGACACCGTTCGGTCTGCGCACGGTCGACGGCAGCTACAACAACATTCTGCCGGGACGCGAATTTTGGGGTGCCGCCAACCAGCCGATGCCGCGCCTCTTCGAGCCGACTTTCATCAACGACAATGACGGCGACAGCCTCGATCTCAACGGACCCGGTCCGGGCGGCGTTCTTCAGAACGGCAACTATGCGCCGGGCTCGAGCGTCGTCGATGCCGATCCGCGCACGATCTCCAACCTCGTCGCGGATATGTCGATCAACAACCCGGCCGCGATCTTCGCCGCGCTGGTTTATGCAGGATCGGAAAATCCCCAGGCGGATCTCGAAGCGATCCTGGCGCGAAAGATCACGCCGACTGCCGCAGCCGAAGCGCTTGCTGCGGCCCAGCTCGCCGTCGATGAGGCGACGGACCTGCTGACGCAGGCCATCGCCGAATTCTCGCCGACCGATCCGACGACGATCGACACCATTCAGGACGCCGCTATCGATCTCGCCGAAGCGGAAGCAGCACTTGCCGAAGCACAGGCGGTCGCCGCCGATCCGCAGGCCGCGATGCGCGCGCTGGCGGAAGAAAAAGGCATCACCTTCAACGGCAACACGATCGACATCCCGAACGTCGCTCCCGACGAAGGTCTTTCGGCACCGTTCAACGCCTGGATGACGTTCTTCGGACAGTTCTTCGACCACGGTCTCGACCTCATCACGAAGGGCGGTTCCGGCACGATCTATGTGCCACTCGCTGCCGACGACCCGCTCGTCACGCACGGGCCGGACGGTATCGCCGGCAATGGCGACGAGGTGCCGGCATCATCGCAGTTCATGGTCCTGACCCGCGCGACGCCAGTTGCCGGCCCCGGCGGCGTCCCGACCCAGACCAACGTGACGACGCCGTTTGTCGACCAGAACCAGACTTATACGTCCAACGCGTCGCATCAGGTCTTCTTGCGCGAATACACGCTTGTCGACGGTGAGCCGATGGCGACTGGCCGGCTTCTGTCTGGTGCGGATGGCGGCCTGGCAACCTGGGCGGATGTGAAGACGCAGGCTCTGAACCTGCTCGGCATCCAGCTCTCTGACATGGACGTATTCGCCGTGCCGCTTCTGCGAACGGACGCCTATGGCGAATTCATTCGCGATGCCAACGGCTTCCCGCAGGTCGTGCTCTCTCTCGGCCCCGACGGCATTCCGAATACGGACGATGACGGCGTCGCCAGCGGAACGCCTTCGAACCCAGTCGTTCTTCACACGCCGGTGGCCGGCGTGCCTACGCCTCTCGGCTCGGTTTCACCCGTTCGAACGGCGAACGCTTTCCTCGACGATATTGCACACAATGCCGTGCCGAAGCTCCTTGTCGATCACGACCGCAATCCGGCGACGCCGCAGGTCGCAGTGACGCCCGATGAGGACGATGTCGCCGGCAACGTGATCGTGCCGAACGGGTTTGGCGTCAATCTCACCTATGACGACGAACTGCTCGACCGGCACTTCATCACGGGCGATGGTCGCGGCAACGAAAATATCGGGCTGACCGCCGTTCACCACATCTTCCATTCGGAACACAACCGACAGGTCGATGCGCAGAAACTCACGATCCTGCAGAGCGGCAATCTCGCCTTCATCAATGAATGGCTGACGACGGATCTGCCGCAGGGCACGGTCCTGCCGACCAATCTGGCGCAAGCACAGGCTCTGGCCGCTCAGTTGAACGCGACTGCTGCATGGGACGGCGAGCGTCTTTTCCAGGCGGGCCGTTTCGCCACGGAAATGCAGTATCAGCACCTGGTCTTCGAAGAGTTCGCTCGCAAGATCCAGCCGAACATCGACGTCTTCGTGTTCAACAGCATTCCGGACATCAATCCGTCGATCTTCGCCGAATTCGCCAACGTGGTTTACCGCTTCGGCCATTCGATGCTCACGGAGAACATGCCGCGCATCGACGCTAACGGGAACCCGTTCAACGAAGACGTCGATCTCGTCGAGGCTTTCCTGAACCCGGTCCTCTACGACAACAACCACACGATTTCGCATGACGAGGCGGCTGCTGCCATCGTGCGCGGCATGACGATCGAGCGCGGCAACGAGATCGACGAGTTCGTGGTCAACGCGCTGCGCAACAACCTGCTCGGCCTGCCGCTCGACCTTGCGGCCATCAACATCGCGCGCGGTCGCGATACTGGCATGCCATCGCTCAACAATGCCCGCGAGCAGCTTTATGCCGCCAGCGGATCGACATTCCTGACGCCCTATACGAGCTGGTCGGAATTCGCAGCCAATCTAAAGAACCCGATCTCGGTCGTGAACTTCATCGCAGCCTATGGCAAGCACCCGCTGATCGTCGGCACGATGGAAGAAAAGCGCGCCATCGCTCTGGAGCTTGTTCTCGGCGTCGACGCCGACGGGTTCCCGACCGAAATCGCCGACCGCGCGGAGTTCCTCAACAGCACCGGTACCTGGAACGCCGCCAATAGCGGTCTCAACGACATCGATCTCTGGATCGGCGGCCTTGCCGAAAAGAAGATGCCGTTCGGCGGGATGCTCGGTTCCACCTTCAACGCCGTCTTTGAACTGCAGCTGGAAAACCTGCAGGATGGTGACCGGTTCTATTACCTCACCCGCACGCAGGGCCAGAACTTCCTCAACGAGCTGGAGCAGAACTCCTTCTCCAAGATCATCATGGCCAACACGGCCCTTGCCGATCCCGGTCCAGACGGCATCCGCGGGACGTCCGACGATATCGTGCAACGCCATATCGGCGTCGATTCCTTCGCCCGGTACGACTACGTTCTCGAGGTCAACGAAGCCAACCAGGCCGATCAGAACGGCGACCTGGCGGGCAAGGATCCGGTCGGCCAGGACGCCTATCTGGAAGCCATGGGCCTCGGCAAGGTCGTGCGCAACGATCCTGGTACCGTCGGTCCCGATGCGAACTATCTCCGCTTCTTCGGCGGCGAGCACGTGGTCTTTGGCGGCACCAACGGCAATGACACGATCATCGCCGATTTCGGGGATGACGGCATCTGGGGCGATGCGGGCGACGACCGCATCGAAGCGGGTGCAGGCGTCGACCTCGTCAATGGCGGTGCCGGCAACGACATCATCACCGACTCCGGCGACACGGGCGACTTCCTGAAGGGTGAGGAGGGCGACGACGTCATCGCCAACTCCAACGGCCTCGATATCATCATGGGTGGATCGGGCAAGGACGCGGTCTTCGTTGGTGTGGATGCGACCGAAGTCTTCGGTGGCCAGGGTGACGACTTCATCCTTGGCGGCGACGACATGGACTTCCTCATGGGCAATGAGGGTGACGACTGGATCGAAGCTGGCAACGGCTTCGACACCACGGCCGGTGACAACTCCGAACTCTTCTTTAACTCTGCCATCAAAGGCCACGACGTGATGTTCGCCGGCAATGACGAGCACGATTTCGACGCCGAGTCCGGCGACGACATCATGGTCCAGGGCGAAAGCGTCATGCGCAACGAAGGCATGTTCGGCTTCGACTGGGCGATCTTCAAGGGCATGCAGTTCGACGGCTATGCCGACATGCGCATCCCGATCTTCACCACCGAAGCGGAAGACATCCTGCGCAACCGCTTCGACAAGACCGAAGCGCTGTCCGGCTGGAACAACAACGACACGCTGATCGGCGACGACCGCGAGTTCGGTGACATCGCTCCCGGCGACACGGTCGCGACAACGGAGAACATCTTCTTCCAGGACGATCTCACGCAGGCCGGTGTTGACCGTATCGAAGGCCTGCGCGAATTCCTCGGCGATCTGATCGCTGCGCCTATCGGGGCGACTCCGGAACAGCGCGAACTCGAAATGGCCTTCAACCGTGGCAACATTCTCCTCGGCGGCGCCGGGGCGGACAGGCTGCAGGGCAATGGCGGCGACGACATCATCGATGGCGACCGCTGGCTGAACGTGCGTATCGCGATCCATCTGGGCGTTGATGGCTCGGGACCGGAAGCCGCTTCCGTCGACACGATGAAGCATGTCTTTACCGCCGCCGAAGTCGCGGCCTTGGGGCTTGGTTCACAATGGGCCAACAAGTCGCTCTTCGAACTGATGGTCGCCCGGCAGATTGCCCCGGCCCAGATGAAAATCGTGCGTGAAGTGATCGACAGCAACGACTCCACTTCGGTCGACGTTGCCGTCTTCAACGACGTGATCGAAAACTACACGATCACGCACAATGCCAATGGCAGCGTGACGGTGACGCAGAACGTGGTGAGCGCTGTCGTCAATCCGCAGACGGAACGCAACCTCGTTTCCGACGGTACGGACACTGTCTGGAACATGGAGCAGCTGCACTTTGCGGGTGGCGAGGTCTATTCGGTCGCCCAGGCGGCACAAGGTGCTCCGGTGCTCAGCAGTGCGACGCCGCGGCAGGGTCAGGCGATCACCGCGGATATTTCCGGCATCACCGACCTGAACGGGCTCACCGGTGTCGTTCTTGAGGTGCGCTGGCAGGTGCTGGTCGACGGCGTCTGGGTCGATATTCCCGATGCTACGGGTACGACCTTCACACCAACGGCAGCACAGGTCGGAAATCCGATCCGTGCGGCCATCAGCTTCACCGACAATGGTGGCTTTGCGGAAGAGCTCTTCTCTGCTCCGACCGACCTCGTCGGCATCGTCTACAACGGCAATGGCGCGGCCAACGCGGTGTCGGGCACGAACGGTTCGGACCTGATGAATGGAGCCGGCGGCAACGACGTGCTCAGCGGTCTTCTCGGCAATGATGCGCTGAATGGTGGCACCGGTAACGACACGCTGAACGGTGATGGTGGCGACGATACGCTGAACGGCGATGGCAACAACGACACGTTGAACGGCGGAACGGGCAATGACACGCTGAATGGTGGTGTCGGAACCGATACACTGAATGGCGGCGCGGATAACGACACGCTGATGGGTGATGGCGGCGCCGATACGCTTAATGGCGAAGATGGCAATGATGCACTCTTCGGCGGCACCGCTAACGACACCATCAATGGCGGCGCGGGCGATGACACCATCACCTGGAGCGTGGGCGACGGCCGTGACGTCATCGACGGTGGCGTCGGCGGCACCGACACCGTCATCATCAACGGCAACGCCACAGCGGAACTGTTCCGGGTCTACACGCGCCAAGCTTGGGACGATGTGCAGGGCAACAATATCGCTGCCCTGAATGCCAACACAGACATCGTGATCACCCGGAACGGAACTGGCGTTGGCGCAATCATCGCGGAACTCCGCAACATCGAGGAGATCGTCATCAATACGGGTGACGGGGCGGATACAGTGCTTCCGGTCGGCGATTTTGCACCGACGCAGCTCAGTGAGAACACCATCCGGGTGAATTCCGGCGTGGGCGACAAGACGATCGACATCTCCGGCCTCTTGTCATCGCACCGTCTGCATTTCACCTCGCTCGGCGGCAACGTGACGCTGATCGGGACGCTGCGGCCGCAAGATGTGGTGGTTCTCGCCCCCGGCGATGAGATCACGAGCTATGTGCTGACGACCAACGCGGATGGAACCAAGACGTTCGGCAACGGGACGAACTCGATCACCTTCACGGGCGATCTGCCGCCCCAGTTCCAGCAGGCGTCGCCGCCTGAGGATAATGACGACGAAACCGAGAACGAAGACGACGACGACAACGGCGTCGACGTCGGCGACGACGAGCACGAAGAAGGTGAAGACGCGGAAGACGACGACGACCCCGACGAAGATATCGACGGCTCCGATGAAGATGACGAGTCCGAGGACGGTGAGGACGACGAAAGCGAAGACGAGGACGAGGAATCGGAGTCAGAGGACGACGATGACGACGACTCCGATGAGGATGAGTCCGAGGACGGTGATGACGAGGAATCGGGGTCCGAAGACGAAGATGACGATGATGATGGCGGCTCCGAAGACGACGATGACGGCGATGCCGACCAAGGTACGATCGTCATCGGCGGCACCAATCCCGGCCAGATCATCGGCGGTCATGGTGCGGACATCCTGGTCGGTCGCGCCGTAGCAGACACGATCATCGGACTTGGCGGCGACGACAAGATCAGTGCTGGCGATGGCGAGGATGCGGTCTTCGGCGGCGATGGCGACGACACCATCCATGCCCATGGCAATCAGGACGAAGTTTTCGGCGGAGCCGGAAACGACCGGATCGATGGCGGCTGGGGCCATGACACGGTCTATGGCGAGGATGGCGACGACGTCCTCATCGGTGCCGAAGGCAACGACAAGCTCTTCGGCGGCGACGGCGACGACCTCTTCCTCGCCACGGTGGGCGACGAAGCTGACACGTACTGGGGTGGCGAAGGCATCGACACGATCGACTATGCCGCACTTACCGAGGCTCTGACGATCAATCTCGGCAACGGCCTCAACGAGCGGGGCAGCGTGACGACGGCATCGGGTGTCCGCGACGTCATCTACTCGATCGAAAACGCGATCGGCGGGGGCGGCAACGACACCATCATCGCCAGCGACGCGATCAACGTGCTCGACGGTGGCGAGGGGTCGGACGTCTATCGCTTCCTGTCCACGCTCGCAGCGGATGGCGACACGATCATGAATTTCGAGCCGGGCGACCGGATCGACGTCTCGGCGATCGACGCGAATGTGGGGGCCGCTGGAAATCAGCAGTTCCAGCTGATCTCAGGGGGATCGTTCACGTCGGCAGGCCAGATCAGGCAGAGCCATGTCGTGACGGATGACGGCGAGTTCACCATCCTCTCGGGCAATGTCGACGGCAACACCGACGCGGACTTCGAGATCGCGATCAAGGGCAGGCATCACCTGACCGACACCGACATCTTGAGCTGACAGTGCATGAGAAATGCCGATCCGCCGGTCGAGGAACCGGCGGATCGGACGCAAGAACAGGCAATCGATCCAAAGCAGTTGCCACTCTCCGGGGGTTCATTCGATGAACAAGACCAGCAAGAAGACCAATGCGGCCACGAGTGCCAAGGTGCCAAACGTTCTCGGCAAGATGCGCTCCATAGGCATCTATCTGTTCGCCTTGTCGGGCATCATCAACATTCTGGCGCTGACCGGCGCCATGTACATGCTTCAGATCTACGATCGGGCTTTGACGTCCGGAAGCATGCCGACGCTGATCGCGCTCTCCGCGCTGGCGATCGGCCTTTATCTGTTTCAGGGCATATTCGACATCCTGCGCTCGCAGATACTGGTGCGCATCGGCGCTCGCTACGACGCCGAACTGGCGCCGATGGCGCATAGCGTCGTGATCGAGATGCCCCGCTTCGGCTATTCCACGTCCGAGGCAATGGAACGTGGCCGCGACGTCGACACGATCCGTGGCTTTCTTTCCGGACAGGGTCCGGTGGCGCTGTTCGATCTGCCCTGGATGCCGGTCTTCCTGATTTTCATCTATGCGCTGCATCCCATGCTCGGGCTTCTGACGCTTGGCGGCGCCATCGTGCTGGCCTGCCTGACGATCGCGACAGAAATGCTGACGCGCCGTTCGAGCCGGGAGATGAACAAGGCGGCGCTGATGCGCAACACGCTCGCCGATGGCCACGCCGCCAATGCGGAAATCCTGAAGGCGATGGGCTTCACGGGCCGCGCGGTCGAGCGGTTCGAAGAAGCCAACAAAGCGCATCTGGCCTTGCAGACGAAGACGAGCGACATCACGGGCACGTTCAGCGGCCTTTCCAAGGTGCTGCGCATGATCCTGCAGTCGGCCGTTCTCGGCATGGGGGCGTTTCTGACGATCCAGGGCGAGCTTTCGGCAGGCGGCATCATCGCAGCGTCGATCGTTTCCGCCCGCGCATTGGCTCCGGTCGATCTGGTCATCGGCCAGTGGAAAGGCATGCAGGCAGCCCGGCGCAGCTTCAAGCGGCTGGGCGAAACGCTCGCGGCAATGGAAGACAAATCGGCCTTGATCGATCTCCCGATGCCGGCCCGCAGTCTCAAGGTTGAGAACGTCACGATCGCCGCCCCGGCATCGGGTGCCGTGCTGCTCGGCGAAGTCAGCTTCGAGCTTAAGAGCGGCCAGGCGCTTGGACTGATCGGGCCGAGCGGTGGCGGCAAGACATCGCTGGTTCGTGCTCTGGTCGGCATCTGGCCGCTCCTGCGCGGCGCGATCCGTCTTGATGACGCGGATCTGGAGCAGTATCGCGAGGACGTTCTGTGCAAGGCAATCGGCTACCTGCCGCAGGACGTGGCGCTGCTCGACGGCACGATCGCCGAGAACATTTCGCGGTTCGACCGCGATCAGAATGCCCGCAAGATCGTGATTGCTGCAAAGGCGGCGGGTGTGCACGAGCTGATCGTGCGGCTTCGCGAAGGCTACCAAACGCAGCTCGGTTCCAACGGGATGGCGCTTTCCGCCGGCCAGCGCCAGCGCATCGGCCTCGCCCGTGCGCTTTATGACGATCCGTTCCTGGTGGTGCTCGACGAGCCGAACTCCAACCTCGACGGAGAAGGCGAAGCCGCACTGACGGCGGCGATCGCCGGCGTGCGCAACCGTGGCGGCATCGTCGTGGTCGTCGCGCACCGGCCTAGTGCGCTTGCCGCGGTCGACATGGTCGGCATGGTTCAGAATGGCCGGCTGGTCGCGTTCGGGCCGAAGGAGGAAATCCTTCAGGAAACGCCGCCGCGCCGCAAGCCGGCGTTGGCGGAGCAGGGCGCCCGTCGACCGCTTGAACGCACCAACGCCTGAGAGACCGAGGAACTGGAACGATGGACGAGCGGCTCTTTCTCAATCGGTGGCAGAACACCAACCCCACCGCAGCCAAGAAGCGCTTCGAGGAGACCGAGGGCGGCGGGCGCATGCAGACGATGGCGATGATGCCCTTCATCGCCGTCGGCCTGTTTACCGCCCTGCGAAAGCTCTTTGGCAACGAGGCGGAGGCCTTCGCGTCCGACCGGCCGCTTCGCGACGTAGCGGAAGCTGCGCCGGACCCGCAGAGCGATCCGCTGTCATTCGAGACAGACATTGCTCGCATCGCGCAGATCGCATCATCGCTGAACCAGCTCTCGGCCGATATCGCAGCCGGGATCGGCGCGCGCATCTCGTTTCTCGGGCAGACAGGCGATGCCGTCGCGTTCGAGGCTGGCCTGCGCGCAGCCGGCGGCGGTTCGCTCCGTCCTCTCAAGCCGGGAAAGACCGGGCGGGCGAACGACAACCATGTCGAAGGCACGCCATCACCGCGCAAGGCGAAGCCGGAAGAACGGCCTGCCAAGCGGCGCGACGATGATGATGGCAAGGAGAAGACGCCGAACCGCGCGCCCACGCTTGCCGGGCCTGTCAGCCTGAAGGACAGTCTGGTCAACCAGGCGATCGTCATTGCGGCAGCCGACCTGCTCGTCGGAGCATCGGATGCGGATGGCGACGTCCTGACGATCCAGGACCTGTCGGTTTCGTCCGGTACGATTACGCAGACTGCGCCGGGCAAGTGGCTCTACACGCCGGCCTACGACTATGTCGGCGAAGTGATATTCACCTACAAGATCAGCGACGGGAAGACGTCCGTCCAGCAGGTCGCCTACAGCGATCTCGACCACGAAGATCCCGACATCATCGGAACGAACGGCAACGACATCCTGATCGGCACGCCGGATCCGGACCGGATGTTTGGCCTGGATGGCGATGATCTGATCTACGGTCGGGCGCAGAACGACACCCTTTTCGGCGGCAATGGCAACGACCGCCTCTATGGCGAGGATGGCGACGACACGCTCTTCGGCGGCTTCGGCGACGACATGCTGTTCGGGGGGCGCGGCAACGACCGACTGTTTGGCGAAGAGGGCAACGACAAGCTGTTTGGCGGGGAGGGCGATGACCGGCTCTCCGGCGATGCTGGCCATGACCATCTGGACGGCGGCGAAGGCAAGGACCACCTCGACGGCGGGATCGGGGATGACGTTCTCGATGGCGGGACAGAAGACGACATTCTCCTGGGCGGCCTCGGCAACGACCTCGCCCGAGGCGGCGACGGTGCCGACCTCATCCGCGCAGGTGCGGGCGACGACGTTGCTGAAGGCGGTGCCGGCGATGACGTCATCGAGGGCGAGGCCGGCGACGATTATCTGTCGGGCGGCGATGGTGCGGACGGGATTTCCGGTGGAGACGGCGCGGACCAGCTGAGCGGCGATGCGGGTGACGACTTCCTCGCGGGCGACGCTGGCAATGACACGCTCGATGGTGGCGAGGGTCACGACACGATCGATGGGGGCGAGGGTGCCGATGTGATCCTGGCTGGCGCTGGCGACGATGTTGCCGAGGGCGGTGCAGGCGATGATGTCATTGAGGGCCAGGCCGGGGATGACGAGCTGTCGGGTGGCGATGGTGCGGATGAGATCTCAGGTGGTGACGGCGCGGATCAGCTGAGCGGGGATGCCGGCGACGACGTGCTTTCGGGCGACGCTGGCGACGACGTTATCGATGGGGGCGCCGGTATCGACGAGATCGACGGTGGCGAAGGGCACGACACGATCGATGGTGGCGAAGGCGCCGATGTGATCCTGGCCGGCGCTGGCGACGATGTTGCCGAAGGTGGAGCAGGGGATGATGTCATCGAGGGGCAGGATGGAGACGACGAGCTGTCCGGTGGCGATGGTGCAGATGAGATTTCCGGCGGTGACGGCGCGGATCAGCTGAGCGGGGACGCCGGCGACGACGTGCTTTCGGGCGACGTCGGTGACGACGTTATCGATGGGGGCACCGGGGACGATCAGATCGACGGTGGCGAAGGGCACGACACGATCGATGGTGGCGAAGGCGCCGATGTGATTCTGGCCGGCGCTGGCGACGATGTTGCCGAAGGTGGAGCAGGGGATGATGTCATCGAGGGGCAGGCCGGGGATGATGAACTGTCCGGCGGCGATGGCGCGGATGAGATCTCGGGTGGTGACGGCGCGGACCAGCTGAGCGGCGATGCGGGCGACGATGTGTTGTCGGGTGACGCCGGTGACGACGTTATCGATGGGGGCATCGGCGACGATCAGATCCACGGTGGCGAAGGCCACGACACGATCGATGGCGGCGAAGGTGCCGACCTGATCTTGGCCGGCGCTGGCGACGATGTTGCTGAAGGCGGAGCTGGGGATGATGTCATCGAAGGTCAGGCTGGAGACGACGAGCTGTCTGGTGGCGATGGTGCGGATGAGATTTCCGGCGGTGACGGCGCGGATCAGCTGAGCGGGGATGCCGGCGACGACGTGCTTTCGGGTGACGCCGGTGACGATGTCATCAATGGTGGCATCGGCGACGATCAGATCGACGGTGGCGAGGGGCACGACACGATCGATGGGGGCGAAGGCGCCGATGTGATTCTGGCCGGCGCTGGCGACGATGTTGCCGAAGGTGGAGCAGGGGATGATGTCATCGAGGGGCAGGCCGGGGATGATGAACTGTCCGGCGGCGATGGCGCGGATGAGATCTCGGGTGGTGACGGCGCGGACCAGCTGAACGGCGATGCGGGCGACGATGTGTTGTCGGGTGACGCTGGCGACGACGTTATCGATGGGGGCATCGGTGACGATCAGATCGATGGTGGCGAGGGCCACGACACGATTGATGGCGGCGAAGGTGCCGATGTGATCTTGGCTGGCGCCGGCTACGATATCGTCGAAGGCGGTGCAGGAGATGATGTCATTGAGGGGCAGGCCGGGGATGACGAGCTGTCGGGCGGCGATGGCGCGGATGAGATTTCCGGCGGTGACGGCGCAGATCAGCTGAGCGGCGACGCCGGCGACGACGTGCTTTCGGGCGACGCTGGCGACGACGTCATTGATGGGGGCACCGGGAATGACACACTTTCGGGCGAGACCGGCGCAGACGAGTTGATCGGCGGCGAAGGCGATGACAGCCTGGATGGCGGCGAGGGAGCCGATGTCATCCTCGCAGGCCTTGGCGACGACGTCGCAGACGGCGGATCCGGGGACGATGTCATCGAGGGCAACGAGGGCGACGATGTCCTGTCTGGCGGCACCGGCAATGACTGTGTCGATGGCGGGGCAGGCGATGACCTGATCCGTGGCGGCGCGGGCGGAGACCTGTTGTTGGGTGCTAAAGGCGACGATGTCATCGAAGGCGGTGACGGCAACGACACCGTCAATGGTGGCGAAGGCGCCGATACGCTGAGCGGCGATGAAGGCGACGACGTTCTGATCGGCGGCGCCGGTGACGACCTGATGGCGGGCGGTGAAGGTGACGACGTCCTCCATGCTGGCCTTGGAGACGACGTTCTCGAAGGCGGCGAAGGCGGCGATATCCTGCATGGCGACGAAGGCAACGACGTCGTCGACGGCGGGGCCGGCGATGATGTCATCGATGGTGGCGAAGGCGACGACGTGCTGGTTGGTAGTGCCGGCGACGACATCGTTTCCGGTGGCGAAGGTGGCGATGTCATCACCGGCGGCGAAGGCGCCGACATGCTCTATGGTGATGAAGGCGACGATATCTTCATTGCCATCTCTGAAGATGGCGATGATCTCCTCATCGGTGGCAGCGGTGTCGACACTTACGACCTCTCCCAGATTGTCGCCGACGTGCTAGTCGATTTGCCGGGGGGCTTCGTGCAGAGCCTCGACACGGGGTATGACGAAGTCTTCGATATCGAGAACGTGCGCGGCGGCCGGGGCAACGACTGGCTGGTCGCCGATGACTCCGTCAACGTCTTCACCGGTGGCTACGGCAACGACACGTTCGTTTTCCGCAAGCTGCGCGATCTGACGAATGAGGGTGGCCCTCGCGATGAGATCACCGACTTTACCGTCGGCGATCGGATCGACTTCTCACGATTGTCCGGTCCGGAAGGTCAGCTCTTCGTCGATATCGCCGGCGCCACGTTTACCGAAGCCGGCAGCGTCGGCTTCCGCCATGAGCGGTTCGGCGACCGCGACTACACGATCGTCTCGGGGACAAGCGACAGCGACCCCGACGCAGAATTCGAACTTGCACTTCTCGGACATCACCAGCTGACGCGCGAAGATTTCATTCTCGCGGCACGCGACGTCGACGCACAGGCATGACACGCGGCAGCGAACACGCCGCCTCTTAATTTTGTGGAGCATGAGTATGGGAATGATGATTGGTAAATCGCAGGAAACCCGTGGCGGTGGCTCTTTTGGAATCCGCTCGCGCGTGATCATGTCGGCTTCGCTGGCGGGGCTTTTGATCATCGGATGCGGCGGCTGGGCCGCGCAGGCAAGTCTCGCCGGCGCCGCCATCGCGCCGGGCCAGATCGCGGTCAAGCGGCAGGTCAAGGAAGTCCAGCATCGCGATGGTGGTATCATTGCCGAGATCCGCGTCTCGAACGGAGACCGCGTGAGGGAAGGCGATGTCCTGGTCAAGCTGGACGAGACCGATACGCGGGTCGAGCTGTCGATCATTCGCTCGCAGCTGACGGAACTCACCGGTGTCTATTCCCGCCTTCAGGCAGAGCGCGATGGCGAGGCCGAGGTTGCGTTTCCGGAAGGTTTTGGGTCCACCGACGGCACATCCGGCGTGATTGCCGGTGAAATGAAACTGTTCCTCGACAATCGCGCGATGCGCGACAGCCAGAAGGAGCAGCTGTCGCTTCAGGCCGAGCAGTTGCGGGACCAGATCAAGGGGATGGAGGCGCAGCTTGCTTCCAACCAGGCCGAGCACACGCTGCTGCTCGATGACATCACCCTGATGCGCAAGCTTCTGGAGCGCAAGCTGACCGAAGGTTCGCGCGTGCGGCAGATGGAACGGGAACTGGCCCGCATCGAGGGGCAGAGGGGTGAGATCGAAGCACGGGTGGCGCAGGCGCGCGGACAGATCAGCGAAACCGAGTTGAAGATCATCGCGATCGACCAGGAATTGAAAGCGACCGCGCAGACGCAGATCCGTGACATCGACGCACGCATCGCCGAATTGCGCGAGCGGGAGATCGCCGCGGTCGATCGCCTGTCGCGCACCGAACTCAGGGCTCCTGCGTCCGGTCTCGTCTACGATCTTGCGGTTCATACGGTGGGCGGCGTCATCGGCTCGGGTGAAACGATCCTGTCGCTCGTGCCAGAGGACGAAGAAATGATGGTCGAGGTGCGCGTCTCGCCGACTGATATCGATCAGGTGACGATCGGCCAGCCCGCGCGTCTTCGCCTGACGGCCTTCAACCAGCGCACGACGCCGGAATTCGAGGGCCAGGTCACTGCGATGGCCGCGGCTGCGACACGCGATCCCGTGTCTGGACGCGACTTCTATCTGGGAACGGTCGAAATCACGTCCGATCTGGCGCCGCTCGGAGACAAGACCCTGATCCCCGGCATGCCGGTCGACGTGCTGTTGGTGACCGGCGAGCGCTCCGCGCTCTCCTATCTCGTCAAGCCATTTGCGGATCAGATGGCGAAGGCTTTCCGCGAGGAATAGGCGTCGCCTGAAGACGCGGACAGCGGCGGGTGGGTACAGCATCCCGTCAAAAAGCCGGCGCTCTCAAAAGGGGCGCCGGCTTTTTTCTCAAGTTAGCTCGATGATCTCAGTGATGATGCGGCTTGGCGTCGTGGCCATGTGCGTGGCTGTGGTCTTCGCCATGACCTTGCCCATGCGCCGCATGATCATGGACAGCTGCCACCGGCTGGGCTGCATGGTCACCATGGTGGTGTGCAGGATCGGCATCATGCGCGATAGCTTCCGCGCGGGCGGTCATGATGTCTTTCGTGCGGGTTTCGAGGTAGCTGATGAGATCGGCCGCGTCGTTTTCTGTGAGTGCGAAGGACGGCATGCGCACGCCGGGGAAGCGCGCCACCATGTCGAGGGCGACGGGATCCCCGGCGCGGCGGCTCGTTTCAGGATCGCGGATGAAGGCCGCAAGCCAATCGCGCTCGCGCCGTTCCGTGACCCCCATCAGGTCGGGGCCGACCATGTCGCCCACGCCGACGGTGTGGCAGGGCGCGCACATCTTCTTGAAAAGCGCCTGGCCTGGTTCCGCGCTGATCTGCAGGCCGGCCAAGTCGGCGGGATCGAGATAGGCCTGATCCGGCATGCGACGTTGTTCGCGCCAGACTGGATCGAGATCCAGAACTGCGCTGGTCAGCGTTTCTATTTCGCCGAACGGGGTGTTTCTGGACCAGTCGCCGGTCAGCGCATTGCCGAGCACGACCTCGTTTCGATGGTTTGCCGGCACTTCGGAATTGTTGCCGAGCTTGGAGCCGATCAGCCGCAAGGTCTGCTCGTCGCCGGTAATGAACGTCCAGCCAGGTCCGTCATAGAACGCGTCGGCGAAGGCTTTCAGGCGTTCCGGCGTATCGTTGAGCGGGTCGACGCTGATCGACACGAAGAAGATATCCTTACCCATCCGGCCTTCCAGGCGGCGGGCGACTTCCGCCAGCCGCGCTGTGTTGATGGGGCACAGATCGCGGCATGAGGTATAGATGAAGCTGATCACAACCATGCGGTCGCGGATCAGATCATCGAAGAACTTCACATCGGTGCCGTCCTGCGTGATGACGGTGCTGTTTGGAAAGTAGTTCTCCCCCCAGGGCGAGGCGGCGTTTGCCGCGGTCGCAGCGAGGAGGCTGGCGGCCAGTGCCGCCAGTATGCGTTTCGTCTTGCCCATTTGCCGAGCCCCTTCGGATCGTGGTCAGTTCTTCGGTATGAGATCTGTGACCGACGCCAGCTGCTGTCGGTTCATGTCGCGCGGCACGCCCTCGGGAATGATTTCCGGCTTGGTGAAGAATACGCCGTCCGGCGTCGGATTCGGTGTCGGCGTGATGGCCCGCTGCGGCGATCCCGGCACGCCGGTGAGCAGCTGGAATCGCGCAAGCATCGCGAAATCCTCGTGCACCGTGTTGTGGCAGTGGTTCACGTAGGAACCGCCATATTCACCGAACTGCACCTGGAAGGTCACGCTGCCGCCTTCGCCAAGCCGCCAGACATCCTTTCGGGCGCCCTTTTCGAAAGTGGGCATCGACATGCCGCGCCGGCTGATCGTGACGCCTTCCTCGAAATGAAGATGGATCGGGTGATCCCAGCCTCCGCCGCCGTTTTCATAAGTCCAGTGCTCGACATCGCCTGCCTGCGGGATCACCATCGAAATGCGGTTGGCGTTGAAGGAATGGTGGTCTTCGCCATTGATGCGGACGGTCCAGGGGAAGGTCGCATGTTCCGGGCAGTCCGGCGTGCACGAACCGTCTGGCCCGCGCGAGTTCCCGCCGGATTTCTTGAACTCCACATGGCGCTTGCGGACCGGCTGCACGATCGGGATCTGCTCGGTCAACTGCATCGGCACCTGGCTGCGATCGAGATCGGTCCGCTTCAGGACAACACCTTCGACATCGACGCTCTGCACCTGGTTGACGATGCGGAACTCCATGATAGACCCCACGACCGGATCGTCCTTGTCGCCGCGCATCGACGTCTTGATCGACAGCTGTTCCTTCATCCGCAGGCCATCCACGTGCTTGGCCTGATTGACGAGATAGAAGCGTTGGCCGAGCGGGAAACCGGTAAAGTCCACGACGATGTCGAAGCGCTCGCCCATGCCCTGCGGCGGGAGCGTCGAAAGCGTGTAGGGTTGCGGCAGAAGATTGCCATCGGTCGAGATCAGCTGGAACGGAACGGGGTTGCCGTTCTGGTCCGCGATGGCGAATTTCCAGAAGCGCGAAACGCTGGCGTTGAGTATTCTGAACCGGTACTTGCGCGGCAATACTTCCATGAAGGGCGCATAAGTGCCGTTGACCACAGGCATGTCGCCCAGGAAGCCATCGACGTCGAAAATGTCGAAGAAGAGCTGGCCGCTTGCATCACAGGCACAATCCCAGACCAACAAATTCACGTCGAAATCGGTGTTGCCCCAGTCGAGCAGCGATCCGCTCGGCAGGCGCAGGTTGACACCGTCGTTCAGCGCTTCGTTGCCCCGGTCGGGGCCGCTATACATGTTAATCGCGCCGAAATTGCCCTTGTAGACATTCTCGGCGGTGAAGAAGAAGCGATGATCATGGGCCCACATGGAGCCTTGGATCTCGCGATAGTCGCCCTTCACATGGACCAGCCCTCCATTGCCATCCGGGCCGGATGCGCGGGGATCACTGGCTGTCGTGTTGATGCGGTCGGCGCGCGCGAGCGTCGTGCTCCACCGATAATCGTAGAATGTGCCGGGGAAATGGTGGGTGTTGGCACCGCCATCGCTCTCCGCGCCATTATGGGCGTTGTGAAAGTGCAGTTGCGTTTCGTTGCGCCCGAAGCCGTTGTTCTGTGACCGGTTAACCGGCATGTTGTTGTAGATGCGGGTGAGAACCGGCTCACCATAGCGCATCTTGATCAGGAACGGCGGCATGGAGCCGTAGCTGTTCTTGCCGGATCCATAGCACCAGAAACTGTCCGGAGACTGGGTCGGAAAGTAATCGTGAAGATACGTGTCGCCGGCGCACTGGCCGATCGACATGATGTAGCCTGCCTGGGGAAAGTATTCTTCCCAGCGCTGATGGGCGAATATCTCACCGGGCGGACGGCCCTCGATGGGGCCGCGCTGCGTCAGCGGATTGACATAGGCCATGTCGACATAGGGGTTCTTGCTGAACTCCGTATGGTAGGACAGACGTCGCGCCGGCGGCTCCTGGAGCTGGGTCGGGAAGACGGCGTTGAACTCGTTGCCTTCCTGAAGCGTGTCGCGCTGACGCTGCAACGGAATGGGCTTTTGCAGCTGCGTCCTGTGGATCGGCTGGGTGAATTTCTTGATGCCGAAGAGGGGGCTTCTTGGAGTGCCGGTCGGTACGGCTGCGTAGGCGCTTGTCGCGAACGGGCTGAGACCGTTCTTCAATGCCAATGCGCCGGAGGCGGTGAAAATGCCCCAGCGGATGAGATCACGCCGCGATACTTGCTCTTGATTGAGCGCCTGTACGATCTCCGCGCGGTTCGCGCGTGCCCGCTCAGCTTCCAACTTCCGGATTCTCGATGCGTTTTCCGCTATATACATTGCCTAGTCCCCGCTCGGAACGTGTTGAAAATTGATTTTTTTGTGATTTTATCTCTTCTATATTACGCTTCCGCTTTAGGTATTCAATTATTAGCAAAGTCTATTTTTCTATAGGACCAAGGTCCAAGCCGGTGGAGACCTTTGTCTCTTTATATATTCGACATCGGAGTATTCGCTTTCCTTGCCGATAGCCTTAGTTTGAATGCCTGTTCTCAAGGGGAACGGTGAAGAAAATTAGGGGCTTAGATTTCCTACGGCCCAAGGTCTGATGCAGGGGCACACGCGTCAGCCATAGGGCCGAAAGGAGCTTCCACAGGCGAGCGGGCGCCAGGGAACATGCAGGGATTTCGATTCAAGGCACTGACCCCGGACGGTCAGGTCGTCGAAGGCGTCGAACACGCCGTTTCACGCACCCAGGCGCTCGTCGCGCTCGAGGCGCGCTCGCTGGTTCCCGTGCTCGTTCAGGATGCCGTTGCGGATATTTCGGCGCCAAAGAATGCATCAACGCATGTCGCTCGGCGAGAGATCACCGATGCCACCGAACAACTGGCTTTGCTGTTGCGCGCCGGTGTTGCCCTCGACCAGGCGCTTGCCCTTGTCGCGCAAGGGGCAGCGCGCAGCTTAGCGCGGGTTCTCGATCAGATTGCCCGGTCCGTTTCGTCCGGTTCTGCCTTGTCGGAAGCGCTTGCACCCCATGCGGCGCATTTCGGATCCACCTATCTCGGTGTCGTTCGCGCTGCAGAACGGTCCGGCGCGATGGAGGCATCGCTCGAATTGCTCGTCGTCGAAAGGCGGCGGGTCGAGCGCCTGCGTGAGCGGCTGTTTGCATCGCTTGCGTATCCGGCCTTCCTGGCGGTGGCGGCCGTCGCCGTGCTTGCCTTTGTGCTTCTCTACGTGATCCCGCAGTTCAAATCGGCCCTGTCGGATCTCGAGATTGCAGCCGGTGGCCAGGCGTCGTTGGTCTTTGCGCTGTCGGATTTCGCGCTTGATCATCAAACAGCGCTGCTCGTGAGCGCAATACTTCTGTTGGTCGGAGCCTTGGCCGTCATGCGCAGTGCGGCTGCGGCCGACCTGTTCTTCGATGTGGCCGGTGTGTTGCCGGGTGCAAAGCGCATCCTCGAATATGAGCGGACGGCGAGCCTGACGGCGATCCTCGGGCTTCTGCTCGCGAGTGGTGCCGACCTTCCGTCTGCGCTTCGCCATGGTGGCGACGTTCTGCGCCAATCGCGCCATCGCCGGGATCTGGCGGAGGTGGTGCGCGCAGTGCGGGGCGGCATGCGGCTCAGCGCCGCGTTTTCGCGCAGTTCGATCATCGCCCCGGCGGCCGCACAGATGGTGAGGGTTGCGGAAGAAAGTGGCGAGCTTGCCGATGCGTGCGCGCGGGTTTCGAGCGTCTATCAAGCGATGCTCGACAAGGCGCTTGATCGAATGACGGCGGTTGCCGCACCGGTGCTGCTCCTGCTCGTCAGCGCGCTCATTGCCTGGATGATCGTCGCCGTCGTCGGCGCGCTCCTCAGCGTCAACGAGATCGTGCTATGAGCAACCGCAAGCATCCCACCGCCAAAGATCTTTACCTGGACGCCCAGCGAGGCACCCGGCGCGGCGAGGAAGGTTTCACGCTCGTCGAGCTTTTGGTCGTGCTCGTCATTCTCAGCCTGATCTCGGGCCTCGTCGCGCCAAGGGTGCTGGGCTATCTGACCGATGCGCGTGCGCGCTCGAGTGCGCTCCAAATGACGGCGCTGACGGCAGCGCTCGATCTCTTCTACCTCGATACCGGACGCTACCCGTCGGATGCCGAGGGTCTCGGCGCGCTGGTCAATGGCAACGGCATCGCCCGCTGGTCTGGTCCCTACATCCAGCAGGCTGCCATCCCGAGCGATCCTTGGGGCAACGCCTACGCCTACCGGGCAGAGCCGGGCGGGCGGTACCGCATCATCTCGTTCGGGCCGGATGGCGTAGAGGGGGGAGGCGACGATGCCGACAGCCAAACGCCCTGATGATGCAACGGCCGGCTACGCTCTTCTCGAAACGATGATCGCCATCGTCGTCTTCGCTTTGGCCGCAGCGCTCGTGGTACCACCGGCTCAGGCGCTCGTGGCATCGGCACGGCTCGAGCGCACGACGAGCGCCATCGTCTCGCTGCTGCGGGCGGATCGCAATTCCGCCCTGCGCAGCGGCTCGCCGGTTGCAACCACCACAGATACCGATGGGCTTTTTATCCGGTCCGACGCAAACGGGATCATCGTTCCCATACCGGATGGCGTGACCGTCAATATGCAGGCGCATCAGGGCGTGGTCTTCTATCCCGACGGGCGATCGTCTGGCGGAGTGTTTCGCCTGTCCCAGGCGCAGTCGCTCAACGTCATCTCCATCGATGCCGCCACCTCCGCCATCAGGCTCAGTGCTCCCAATGCCGGGAGCGGCCGATGAGGACCCCAGCACGCGACAGCGAGGCCGGTTTCACGCTCATCGACAGCCTCGTTGCCGTCGCCACGCTCTCTGCCATGACTGCGCTTCTGCCGCAGGCGATCGTGACAGCGCGGCAGATGTCGAGCGAGACAGCGAGCCTGGTGAGCGCGCGGCTCGTTGCCGACAGCGTGCTGGCCGATCTGGCGCAAAGCTCGCCCCATGCGGGCCAGCAAACCGGTGCCACCGATGGTCACAGCTGGCGCGTCGAAACAAAAATTCGCGAAGCCGGACTGACGTCAAGATCGGAGGACGGCACGTCGCCTGCGCTCTTCACCACGCGCATCAGCATTCAGGTGAGCGGCAACCGAACCCTTGTGGTCGAGCGTCTTTCCTATGGGGCGGTCAAATGAGCGGCACCGTTTCCACAAGCAGGGAAGATGGCTTCGCGCTTCTGGAGGCGGTCGTCGTGCTGGCAATTACGGCGATGGTGTTCGTCGCGCTCGCGGTCTCGACCGGTCTCGTGGTGCGCAACGCAAAGGCCATGAGCGAGCGGACCAACCTTGCCGAAACGCTGATGGGTGGCCTGGAAGCATGGCGGCACGATGTTTCCGCGGCCTTTATCCCGGGCGACGTCAGCAACGGCCCGTCGATGACAGGCAGCGCTGACGCCATGACGTTCGTTACAGCACGCTTTGGCATCGACGGCATCCCGGCGCGCGTCACATATCGAGCGCAAAGCACGCAGGTCGACCGCACGGTCGCGAACTACACCTCCGTCGCAGCCGGTCGAAGCCCGGCCGCAAGCGCCGAAGCGGTGCTTGATGGCCCCTGGCGCTTCCGCTTTGCCTATCGCGCCCGCCACGGCGAACGACGTTGGCTCGACAGCTGGACCCGCGCCAATGAATTGCCGGCGTTTGTGCGGCTGAGCGTCCTGACCGCGCAGGCGCCGCAAACCATCATCGCCGAAGTCGTGGCGCCCATTCGCGCCAACCGGACCACTGTATGCCTCGATGCTTGCGTGGCCGTGCTTGACAGGACGAGCCGGCCATGACGCGCGCACTGGATGTTTCCGAAGCGAGACGGAACGACGCCGGATATGTGACCATATCGGTGCTGCTGGTCTGCTCGCTGCTTGCCACGGTTGCAGCCGGTCTTCTCATGACACCGCGGCCAACCCTTGGCCGTTCGCTGATCGACTTGCAGATGGTCGAGGTCGAAGCGCTGCTCGACAGCGGGCTCGACCTCGCAGCGTTTCGGCTGTTCGGGGCCGATAGCGGCGAAGAGAACTGGCAGTCCGGCGCGGAGACGATCGCGCTCGAGAATGGCCGCGTCGTGATCGAGGCGGTTGCGGAAACCGGTCGGGTCGATGTGAACTGGGCCGATGCGGATTTCCTGGCCAACCTCTATTCCGAGGTCGGCGCCACTTCCATGCCAGCGGCAAGTTTCGCCGATCGGGTGCTGGCGCTGCGTTCCGTCGGCGATCCGCAAACGCACGTGTCGGGGGCGCTGACGACGATCGGTGATCTCGCAGCAATCGATGGGTTGGCGGCAAGCGATTTTGCGCTTCTTTCCCCCTATCTCACCGTGTTCGGTGGCATGGGGCAGGTTGATCCCTGGAGCGCGGACAGGCAGGTGCTTCGCGCGGTGCCGGAGATATCGCTGCGCGAGGTCGAGCGGATCCTCTCGGCGCGCCAGGCACGAAGCGCGACCGGCGACGAGACGATCCTCGAGATTGCCCGCGACCACGCCGACTATCTGTCCACGCAAAAGCCGCAGCGGTTTCGCGTGACCGTCGACGCCTGGGCCGAAAACGGGCTGGCTGGTCGGGCCGAGGCCATCATTGAAGACGGAACGGATCAAGACCCGTTCACAGTGCTTGCCTGGGCGCGGCGCCCGATCACTGACGCCGGACGGGGGGAACGTTGATGCGCGCGCTCCTCTCTCCTGTGCACCGCGTCTGGGCGCTTCTGGTCGACGAGGCCGCTGTATTGATCACACCAATGCATGAGCGTCGCTCGCGAAGCCGTCACGTCCTCACGCAGACGGCCGGTGGTTTCGTTCTGCAAAAGCGGCGCGGCCGTAAGCTGGTGACCGTGACGGAGGGATCTCTGGCGAGTATCGGTTCTGCCCTCAAGCGAACCGTCAAACAGCAGGCGCTCGATGTCGATGTTCGCCTTAGCGAGCGCATGGTGATGCGGCGCGTCGTGCAGTTGCCGCCGACGCCCCCCGAGCACATCCCGGCCGTTGTGGGGCTGCAGATCGAAAAGCTCAGCCCGTGGAACAGCGGCAGCGCGCTCCATGCGTTTCGGATCGAGCGGGACGGTGCGCAGGCGCCCGGCGCGCTGATGGTCCAGATCGCCATCACGGCGCGGAAGTTCTGGGAGCGGATGGAGAAGGACCTCGCCGCAGCCGGTCTGCGCGCGGCGACACTCGGGCCGGTTTCCGAAAGCCTGTCCGAGGGACCGCCGCTCGATCTGCTGGCCGATCCGCAGGCGCGTCACGCAAAAGCGCGGCGGAACGCGTCCGCTCTCCTTCTGCTCCTGCTTGCCGGAGCGCTCATCGGCAGCACGATCGCGTATCTGCAGGTCGCCGCTGCGGAGCGCGAACTGGTGGCTCGAGCGGCGCAGGCGGCCGAGCTTCGCACAGAGCTCGAAACACAAATGGCCGACAATGCGCCCGCTGAGGGTGCACAAAAATTGCTGCAGGCGAAATTGGCGGACGAACCGCTGGTGATTCTGCTCAACGCCTTGAGCGCGGCATTGCCGGATGGGACCTATCTCACGGCTTTCGAGGCGTCCGGAGCGGAAATCCGTCTTTCAGGTTATTCGGATGACGCGGGTGCGTTGATCCCGTTGCTTGAAAGCGAGCCCAATCTCGATCAGGTCCGCTTTGCCTCGTCCGTATTTGTTGATCGCGAAACGGGGTCGGAACGCTTTGAGGTCGTAGCCGTCCGGGCAGGAGACGCGTCATGAGCCGCGCGCGCGCCGCTATGGTTGCCTGCCTGGCGCTGATGGCGATGGCACCAGTCGCTGCATTTCTCTGGGGCCAGGATCGGCTCGCCGATCTGCGGCAAGAGACGGCGATCGTCGAAAACACGATTGCGGAGCTGCAACAGCGGCTGCAATCGAGCGCCGACGGGAATGACCGTTCAGCCGAAGCGATGCTTGTCGATTTCCACGTGGATGGGGCGACCGAGGCGGTCGCTGCCGCTGCTCTCCAGGCGCAGCTTGCGACGGTGGCGCGTGACGCTGGAATAGACATCGACGAGTTCGAGGTCATGCGCGCCCTCGACACGGACATCCAGGCGGAAGCCGAACCGGGCATCCGGCTTCGGCTGGCGTTCAAGGCCGAGAACCATGCCTTTCAGGAGATGCTCTACGCGATCGAACAGGGTCGGCCGGCCATGCGCGTCCAGTCGCTGCGGCTGGCGACGTTCGATGCCGACGAGGCGCCGATCCTCAATGCCGATCTGGTCGTGGAAGCCTATCGGAGGCTGGAGCCATGACGCGCCGCATTCTTGAGCCAGTCATCGCCCTGATCTGCTCCGTCATGGTCTGGACGGCTGCGATGGCCGATGGCGCGGGGGAAACCGCTGCTGGAGCACCCTTCTTTCCGCAGATGTCGCTTGAGGCGATGACGGCCATGCGGGAGCGGCCGCTGTTTGCACCTTCCCGGCGACCCCCCGCGCCACCACCACCTGCCATCGTTCAGCCGGTTGCCATTGCCGAACCCATGGCGCCACCACCTGCGCCGCCATTGCCGGAGCCTGCCGTGCGGCTGATCGGCGTCACGATCGGGAACGACGCAGGCTTTGCGATCATCGAGCACCAGCCAACGGGCGAGGTGCTGCGGATGAAGGATGGCGCCTTGCTCGATCGCTGGGTGCTGTCGGTCGTCGATGCGCGCACCATCGCCTTCGAGCATGAGGGGAGGCGCGCGGTCTATGCCCTGTTTCAGCGATAGGCGCGAACCATGCCGTGCTTCAGATGGTGGCTTTCAGCAGCTCGTCGACGCTCGTCTGGCCGGCACACACTTTGGCATAGCCATCCTGCAGCATGGTGATCATCCCGCTCGACACGGCCGCGGCTTCGATGTCGCCGGCGGAGCGACCCGCTCGGACCATGCCGCGCAGGGGCTCGTCCATGCTGAGTACCTCGAAAATGCCGATCCGTCCGCGGTAGCCGGTCTGTGCGCACTGGCTGCAGCCTTCGGCGCGGTAGATGATTGCATCGCCCTTCGTCGTCAGACGTCCGCTGTCGGCAAAGGGCTTGAGGGCTTGCCCGGCATTCTCGTCGACCGTCCGGCAATGCGGGCAGAGTTGCCTCACGAGGCGTTGGCCGACGACGCATCTGAGCGTCGCGTTGATCAGGAACGGCTCGACGCCGAGATCCACCAGTCGCGTCACGGCGTCGGCGGCGCTGTTGGTGTGCAGCGTCGTCAACAGCAGATGGCCAGTCAGTGCGGCCTGTATGCCGACGGCCGCCGTCTCGCCATCGCGCATCTCGCCGACCATCAGAATATCCGGGTCGTGGCGCAGGAAAGCGCGCAGCGCCGTGGCGAAATCCAGCGCGATGCCCGGCCGAACCTGGGTCTGGCTGATGCCGGGGATCTGGTATTCGATCGGATCTTCGACCGTCATGATCTTGCGGTCGGATCGGTTCAGCGCGGCGAGCGCCGCCGTCAGGGTCGTCGTCTTGCCGCTGCCTGTCGGACCCGTCACCACGATCATGCCATGCGGTTGCTCGAGATGCGCGCTGAAGCGCGCGAGGTCGTCGGGTGCCATGCCAAGCCGGGCGAGATCAAGCGCGTGGGCTCCGCGCGCCAGAAGTCGCATGACGAGGCTTTCGCCGTGAAGGGCAGGGGCCGTGGCCACGCGAATGTCGGTTTCAAGCGTGCCGATGCGCATCCGGGCGCGTCCATCCTGTGGCAGGCGGCGTTCGGCAATATTGAGACCCGACAGGATCTTCACGCGCGAGATGATGCCGCGCGCGGTTTCCTCCGAGACGCGCTCATGCAGACGCAGCACACCGTCGACGCGCAAGCGGATGCGTGCGCCGGATTGCTCCATCTCGACATGGATATCGGTTGCACCCGCGATCAGAGCCGCTTCCACGAGCCCGTCGACCGCGGTGACGATCGGCGCATCGCTTGCGAGGTCTTGCAGCCGCTCTATCTCGCCTTCGCCGATGGGCGCCGGACGTTCCACCGCTGCGGCTGTTCCAGCGTGGCGGCGCTCGGACGTCGCCTCATCGAAACGGGCAGCGAGCGCATCGAAGGACGCGACAACCAACGGCACATCTTCGCCCATGGCAAGCTGAAGGACAGCGATGTCTTCGGTGCGGGTCGGGTCGGCGGTCGCAATGGCGACGGTGCCGTTCAATCGGCAGGGAAAGAGCCAGTTGCCGCGCAGGAAGCGGATCGACAGGCCTTCCAGCAGATCCGGATCATAGGCGATCGACTGGTCATCGGCACGCTGCAATCCGTGGAAGGCGGCGATGGCATCCGCAAGGCGCGGCGCGGGTATCAAGGCTGCGTCGTGCAGATCGCCGTAAGACGTGCGTCCAGCCTGGCGAAGGTTTCCCAGAATAGGCTCGTTGCCGGACAGGTATCCGTTCTTTTGCAGGAACGCGATAAAGGGCACCGGATCCCTGATTTGAGCATCTGTAACGAAAGCATCCATGTGGATTTTCTAACGCCTTGCCGAGGGAAGCTGCATCGAGCCCATGGCTTATTGCAGGCTTTGACAATACCATTACGGCACTCGCCTTACGAATCAGTTTTCGGAAAAGTCGAGAGCGCGTTTTCTGTTCGGGGACGGTCAACGCTCGGGGTGCTTGCTTCGGCAATACATGCGCGGCGCGGCCGGTGGTGGGCCAGGAGGAACGGCGTTGCCTAACAAGCGTAGTATCGGCGCTGTGGCCGTCTTCCTGCTCATGGTGCCCATCGTTGGCGGCTGCGCCAATTCCGACGGCGGGGCCAACGCCGAGCGGCCTTCGGTCCTCAGCCAGGTCTTCCGGCCGGACTTCTCGGCACGGTCTCCGCGCAGCGGCGGCAGCAACAATGGTGTCAGCGGCCCGCAGGGCAATCAGGAGATTGCCACTTCTCGCATTTTCGGCGCAAGCAATCCAGGGATCGATGGCACGGTGACCGGCCAGACGCCGACATCGACCAATGGCGGCGTGCAGCTCAATTTCGAAGATGCCGACCTGCGGGAATTTATCGACACGGTTCTCGGCCAGACCTTGCAAGTGAACTACACGGTCGACCCCAGCGTTTCGGGAACCGTGACCTTGTCGACGGCGCGGCCGATCGGTCGCGAGAGCCTGCTTGAGCTGCTGGAAGCCGTGCTGCGCGTCAACGGCGCGGAGCTCACGCGCAGTGGCGAAACCTATCAGGTGATCGAGGCGACATCTGCGACGGCCTCGCGTGTCGATTATGCCAGGGCGGGCGCCGGCTATGGGCTCAGCATCATTCCCTTGCAGTTCATCTCACCGCAGACGCTCAGCCAGTTGATCAACGGCTTTGGCGCGCGGCCCGGATCGCTGCGGGTGGAGACGACACGCAACTTGCTGATCGTGCTCGGCAGTTCCGCCGACCGGCGGTCGGCGATCGAAACGGCAACCGCTTTCGACGTCGACTGGATGCAGGACCAGTCCGTCGGCATTCTGACCATGCGCACGGCAAAACCCGAGGCCGTCATTCCCGAGCTCGAGCGCATCTTCGCTGCGCAGGGCGGCGGCAGCGGCTCCAGCGTTATCCAGTTCATGCCAATGCCGCGACTGCAAGCCGTTCTCGCCGTTTCCCAGAACCGGTCGCTGATCGAGCGCGCGCAGACCTGGGTCGAGCGGCTCGACCGCGAGAACGCCGATCTGGATGAAAGCGTCCACGTGTATCGGTTGAAGTACCGCGAAGCTTCCGTCGTCGCCGAACTCCTCAATCAGCTTTTCCAGGGTCAAAGCGCGAGCCCCTCGGCCTCCTCGCTTGCACCAGCGGAGGATTTGACGCTGGCTGCAAGTGAGCCTCTGACCCAGGGAGAGCAGTTGATCGACGCGGCTTTCGGTGGCGACAATGCCGTATCGGGTGCTTTTACGGTGGCCTCGCAGCCGGTGCAGATTTTCAATGCGCCGACGGCCAGTGGCGGCATCCCGCGCATTCAGCCCGATACGTCCAACAATTCGATCATCATCTACGGCGATCTCGATGCCCGCCAAAGGGCACTCTCGGCGCTTGGGCGCATCGACGTTCCGCAATTGCAGGTGGCGATCAACATCACCATGGCCGAGGTCCGGCTGACGGACGAGCTGCGCTATGGCGTCCAGTATTTCGTCAAGAGCCAGAATGTGGGGCTCGGCACCGACAACGGATCGATCGGGCTGTTCAACACGCTCGCCGACAACATCGCGCGCGAACTGCCGGGCTTCAATTTCGTGGTCGGCAGCGAGTCCAGTCCGGACATCATCATCAATGCGCTCGATGCGGTAACCGACGTGCAGGTGCTGTCGTCACCGTCACTCGTTGTGATGGAGAATGAGGAAGCGCGCTTCCAGGTGGGTGACCAGATTCCGATCGTCACGCGCACCGTCACGTCGGTCGAAGACGCGAATGCGCCGGTTAGCAACCAGGTCGAGTATCGCGACACGGGCATCATCATGCGCGTCCGGCCCCGCATTTCCGAAGATGGCATCGTGACCATGCGGATCGAACAGGAAATCTCCGCGGTGTCCTCGAATGCGGGAACGCTGACGCCCGTCATCTCGAATCGCTCGATCTCGAGCAATGTTGCGGTGGTGGACGGACAGACCGTGCTCCTTGGTGGTCTGATCCGCGATCAGTCGGAAGCTGGCAAGGACGGGATCCCGGGTCTGCGACGCATGCGCGGCATCGGCAATCTTTTCGGCAGCACCAACCGGTCCAACGAACGCACGGAGCTTCTAATCCTGATCCGCCCGTCGGTCATTCGCGATGGCAAGGATGCGCAGACGGTTGCGGAAGAGCTGCAGTTGCGCATGTGGGAACTGGGGCCGCGTTCCATCAAGCGCTGAACCGATGTCCATGATGTCGAGGGCAGAGCTGATCGGGATTGGTGCCGGTGCAGCAGGGCTCACGGTTGCCATCGCCTTGACGTCACAGGGAGACTTCGACCCGACATGGCCGTTCGCGCTGTGGCTTGGCGCTCTCTGCCTCGCGATTGCTGTCGAGGATGTGCGCCACCTGCGCGTCGCCGATAGCGCCAATGCGCTTCTGTTTGCCGGTGGTTGCACCTGGCAGGTCCTGCAGTCGCAAGGGGAAGTCTTCGAAACGCTCATGCTCGCGCTTCTGGCCTGCGTCATCTGCGGCGGGGCGTTGTTGGCGGTGCGCGCACTGCATGCGCGCATCACCGGGCGCATCGGGCTCGGGCTCGGCGATGTCAAATTCTGTAGTGCCGCCGCGGCATGGACGGGCCTATCTGGTTTTCCGTTCATGCTCTTGCTGGCAAGTCTCACGGCCTTGATCGTCTTCGGTCTCATAAGCGTGACCCGCTCTGGATGGGGCAGGCAGCGGCGATTGCCGTTCGCGGCCTTCCTGGCGCCGGCGCTGTTCATGGTCTGGCTGGGGAGCGCCTCTTCCGCCGGTTCTTTTCTGGATGGGGTGTTTCTGAGCCGCTGATTATCGTCGGTTCGGCCCTTGGTCGCTTATCAGGCTGACTTTCGTCCAGTTGTTCAAGGCGCTGCGCAATCGTAGACTTTTTGCAATTTGATCCGCTGCTGGAGTGCATCAACGATGCTTGGCGGGCCCATGGGACGCTTGTCACTTTCGCTTCGTTTTGCTTTGGCCGGTGCGGTCGTTCTGATCTTAGGAACGATGATTATCGGAAGCTGGGTCGTTGCCCGGATTTCCAGTGGCGTGACCGCCAATGTCGCGATTTCGACCGCGCTGGTTGTCGACGGGTTGGTGACGCCCATCGCCCAGGAGCTGAAGGACAAAAACGTTCTCTCTATCGGGCCCGTTCGGGCGCTCGACGAGTTGCAGAAGAGTGCTCCGCTCGTCAATCGCGTCGTTGGCATGCGCATCTGGAAGCCTGATGGGCGTGTCGCCTACAGCAACGATTTCGACATGATCGGCATGCACTTCACGCCGTCCGACGAATTGCGGCGGGCGATCGCTGGAGAGGTCGTGGCAAGCCGCGATTCACTTCATGACGACGAAAGTGCCCGCGTCGCCGCGCTCGGTGTGCCGCTCCTCGAAATCTACAGCCCCGTCCGCGACCGCTGGACAGGCGAAGTTCTGGCGGTGGCCGAATTCTACGAGGATGCAACGAAGCTCGAGGCGATGCTGGCGCAGGCGCGCCGGCAATCCTGGCTCGTCGTCATCGCGACGATGAGCGGCATGGGGCTTCTTCTGTTCGGTGTCGTGCATGGCGGCAATCGGCTGATCGAACGGCAGAAGACCGCGCTGCAAGACGAAATCGAGCGCGTTGCTGCGATGTCGCATCAGAACGCCACGCTGAGGGAGCGGATCGAGCGGGCTTACACGCTGTCGACCGAACTCAACGAGCGCTATCTGCGGCGCGTGAGTGCCGATCTGCACGACGGACCGGCGCAACTCGTTGGCCTCGCTTCGCTACGGATCGGCAGCCTTCGCGACAGTGCCGACGAAATGCGCCGCCGCTCCGAAGCGGGGCTCGTGCAGCAGGTGCTGGGTGAAGCGATGAGCGACATCCGCACGATCTGCCATGGATTGTCGCTGCCGCAGATCGAGAACCAGTCTCTGACCGAGCTGCTCTGGGATGCCGTTCGATCACACGAACGTCGAACAGGCACGAAGGTGGAACTCAGCGTCTGCAACGACGATCTCGACCTGCCGGTTCACCTGAAAATCTGTTGCTACCGCTTCGTGCAGGAAGGCCTGAACAATGCTTTCCGACACGCTGGCGGGAACGACCAATCGGTGCTTTGCCACCTGGAGCACGGCGTGCTGCATCTCAACGTGACGAACGGGCCCTATCGGCCGGATCACCTCAGACCTCCTAACGAGCGCAAGAGCTTAGGACTGGAGGGGCTTCAAGGTCGGTTGGAAGCATTGGGCGGCCGGTTCCATTTCGAGACATTTCCCCAGACCGGCAGCCGGCTGGAAATGTCCGTCCAAGTTGAAAGGATTGCGGCATGAACAGTGCCATACGGCTCGTGGTGGTCGACGATCATCCCCTTTATCGCGATGGCGTGGTGCGCACGCTGAAGGAGCATGACGGTCTGGAGGTGGTCGGCCAGGGTGGATCGGCCGACGATGCGGTGCTGCTGTGCATGGCGCACAAGCCGGATGTCGCCTTGCTCGACGTGTCGATGCGCGGTGGCGGCATCGCTGCCGCCGGTCGGGTGATGGACGCCGTGCCCGACACGAAGGTGATGATGCTGACGGTCTCGGAACAGGACACGGACGTTATCAATGCCTTGGAACAGGGCGTCAAAGGCTATGTGCTGAAGGGCGTGGAAGGCAGCGAACTCGTCTCGATCATTCACCGGGTGGCATCCGGCGAATCCTACGTCGCGCCGTCGCTTGCGGCGGGACTGCTGGTTTCGATGAAGCTAACGATGAAGCGCAATGGCGAGGGCACGCGCGCCAGCATGCTGACGGAACGGGAGGAGGGCATTCTCCGGCTCGTCTCGCTCGGATGCTCCAACAAGGAGATCGGGCGCCATCTCGATCTGCAGGAAAAGACGGTCAAGCATTACATGACCGGCATTTTGCAGAAGCTGAACGTGCGCAACCGCGTGGAGGCCGCCGTCGTCGCCCGCGAGCAGCTCGGCATGCGCCCGGGCGACAGCGCGTAAGCGTCCTTCCGATCGCGCTTCCGGTCTGAAAATCTCGAACAAAAGAAAACCGGCAGCGGCCGAAGCCGCTGCCGGATCGCTGAACCCCTTGGGGGCGGGGGCTAGAAGGCGGAGTTCAGCCGATCGATGTCAGACTGTGTCGCCGCTCTCTCGACGACAGTCTGGTTGGTTGGATCCTTCAGTTCATAACGGCCGTTTTCGACTTCTTCTTTCCAGCCGTCGCTGTAGGTTACTTCAAGGGCAGTGCCCTCGCTTTCTGCTTTCGCGACCGAGCCGCGTTCGCGATCCGGCGAGAAGAATTCCGCCAGGTTGGACGGCCTGCTATCGCGGCCGTGTCTTCCGTGGTGATCGTCGTCGTCATCGTCGTGCCGGCCATGTCGCCTGTCGTCGTCGCGATCCCTGTCTCGGCCGCGATCGTCGGCCCGGTCACCACGATCGTGGTCGTCGCCGCCCCGATCATCGCCGCCACGGTCATCGCCGCCACGGTCATCGCCACCACGGTCATCGCCGCCTCGGTCACCACCACCACGGTCATCGCCGCCACGGTCATCGCCTCCACGATCGCCACCGCCATGGTCACCACCACCATGGTCACCGCCATCGCTATCGCCGCCGCCGCGACCGGAGCTGTCGCCATCCTTCGCAAAGGACTGGCCGAACTTGAGCTCCAAACGCATCCCCCCATCGCTGTCCTTAACTAGGCCGCCGGTCAGCGCCATTCCGGCTGATACGACCGCCATCGCCAACAGTGTTCGATTGAGTTTTGCCAATGTCATCGAATGCTCCTTGGATATCCGCCACGTGTATTCGTAGTTGCTTTCATAACCGCCGAAAATCCGGCCCGGACCGATGCGCGAGGCTGCGGCCCCTGGGTCGGTCGCGGGTTCGGACCATGGGCTGAATGGTTTCGGACCTGCACATCAGGACATGGCGAAGCCGTGATGGGCTCAAACGCGCCCATTTCCGCCAAACTGCCTGTGGATGGGCGGTCTGATGGACCGGCAAAGGTCGCTTGCGGTTGGGTTTGGTTCTAATGTCCAGTGTTTCTGCCATTGCGTCGGGTCTGAAGCCATCAGCCCGCTGAGGACATCTTGAGCCGCTTTCGATTCATCCATGCCGCCGATCTGCACCTGGGCAGTCCCTTTGACGGACTTGCGATCAAGGACCGTGTCATCGCAGAGCGCTTTGCAGCGGCGACGCGCGACGCCTTCTCCGAGCTGGTTCGCCGTGCGATCGAGGAGGAGGTGGCGTTCTTCATCGTCGCGGGTGATGTCTATGACGGAGAATGGCGCGACAATTCGATCGGGCTTTTCTTCAACCGCGAAGTGGCGCGGCTCGACCGGGCAGGCATTCCTGTCTTTTTGCTGAAGGGCAATCACGATGCGGACAGTGTCGTGACGAAGAGCATCACGCTGCCCGCGTCGGTCAGCCAATTCGACACCCGCAGACCCTCCAGCTTCTCGTTGGACGGGCTGAAGGTCTCGCTTCACGGACAGGGCTTTGCCGAGCGGGCGGCAAGTGACAATCTCGCGCGGGCCTATCCGGCGCCTGTGACCGGGCATTTCAACATCGGCGTGCTCCACACGTCGCTCACCGGCAGGCCGCCGCATGCCAACTACGCCCCTTGCTCCGTCGATGATCTGAAGGCGCGCGGCTATGATTACTGGGCGCTCGGCCATGTGCACGACCATGAAATCGTCGCCAACGATCCGCCGATCGTCTTCCCCGGCAATCTCCAGGGCCGAAACATCCGCGAGAGCGGCGAGAAGGGCGCGGTCCTCGTCAGCGTCGAGGACGGCCGCGTTGCGTCGATCGACCGGCTCGTCGTGGATCAGGCCCGCTGGCAGCAGGTGCGTGTCGATGTCTCGCAAGCAGAGACCGTGCCGGCGCTGCTGCGACTTGTCGAAGATGCGCTCGCTTCGAGCTGTGACGACGTCGCCGGGCGGCTGACGGCGCTTCGTGTGACGCTCACCGGTGCCAGTGCGCTTCGCCCGCAGGTCCTGATGGGCCGCGCCGAACTGGTCGACGAGATCCAGGCAGCGTGCCATCGCATCGATCCCGACATCTGGCTGGAGAAGCTCGATCTCCGGGTCGGCCCAATCGAACGACCAGTCGCGGTGGATGAAGGCGATGCACGCGTCGATCTGCAGCCGCTGCTCGCCGAACTCGTTCACGATCCGGCCCTCGTCGATGCGGCGGAGGCCGCGTTGCGGGACATTCTGGCGAAGCTGCCTGCGGCGTCCGGCTCGGGCGAAGCTCCGCTTGGCGCGACTGTCGACGAGCTTCTGGCCGAAGCGCGCGACGTGCTGCTCGCGCGCAGCGGGAGCGACTGACCGTGCGGCTGTTGCGCCTCCATTTGCTGCGTTACGGTGCCCTGACCGATCGGGTTCTCGAATTTCGGCCCGATGCGCGCCTCCATCTCGTCTATGGGCAGAACGAGGCCGGCAAGAGCTCGGCCCTATCGTCGCTTTCGGACCTGTTTTTCGGTTTTCCTCACCATGCTCACTACGCGTTCCTGCACAATGCGCAGACGCTGAGGCTAGCGGCGACGATCAGGGCGCGCTCGGGCGATGAATTGTCCTTCCGGCGCCGCCGCGGGAAAAAGGATACGCTTCTCGCAGACGACGAGGCGGAGACGCCACTCAAGGACGACGCGCTTGCGCCGTTCCTCGGAGGTTTGTCCCGCCCGGTTTTCGAACGGGCCTTCGGGCTTGATTCCGAACGGTTGCGCCTGGGGTCGCGGGCGATGCTCGACGCCGACGGTGAGGCGGGCGACCTGCTTTTTGCAGCGTCAGCCGGAATTCTTGGCCTGCGTCAGGTCAAGACGGCGATGGATGAGGAGGCGAACGCGCTTTTCACGCCAAGGGCTGCCGCCGGGAAGGCCTTCTACCAGGTGCTCGCCCGCCACGAGGAGGCGCGGCGCCTGGAACGCGACCACGAATTGCGTGCCGGCGATTGGAAATCCGTGAATGACGCCATCGACGATCTGTCGGAGCGTCACGCGGCCAAGGTGGCCGAGCGGACAGAGCTTCGACGGCGCGAGCAGGGCCTGGTTCGGCTGAACCAGTTGCGGCCGATCCTTGCCGAGATCGACCGCGAGAGGGAGCAACTGCGCGCTTTTGCGGATCTCGACCATGTCCCGGAAGGGCAGGGATCGGCGATTTCGGCGGCCCTTGCGACGCTGCGCCAAGCGAACGAACGGGTCGCGGCTGCGGAAAAGGCGCGGGAACGGGCGGAGGCCAAGCGTGCGGATATCGCGATCGACGTTGTCTATCTCGACCACGGGGATGCGATTGCCGAGTTGTTGTCGCAGTCGGCATCCCACCTCAAGGATCTCCGGGATCTGCCGCGGGTCACGGGCGAACGCGACGATTTCAGTCGCCTGCTGGAGGATCTTGCCCATCGTCTGGGGCTGGTGCGCAGCGATCTCGACCGACTTCAACCGACCGATATGGCAATCGCTGGCCTTGCCGAACGTGCCGCGGCCGCGCGGCAGGCGGCGGAGCGTGTTGCCCTGCTGGATGAGCGATTGGCGGCGGAAATGGTGCAGGCCAGCACGCTCGAAGCGCAGGCAACTGAGGTTGCCGCTATCGATCCGCGCCCCTGGCTCGACCGGCTGGAGCCTCTGCGCCCCGACATCGAGTTACTGGGCGATGTGGATAGCCGGACGGTCAAGCTCGAGACGGAGCGGCGCCGGATCGCGGAGGCGGTGAGCAGGCTCGTTCCGCCGGTCAAGGATCTCGATGCGCTGGCGAAGACCAGCCTGCCTGAAGAGACGACGCTTGCGGCTCAGCGCGATCGCATGCGCGATCTGCAGCAGGGCGCGCGCGTGTTGCAAGACCGTATCGATCGCGAGCGTGTCGAAATCGACGCGCTCGAAGCTGAGGCACGCGCCGAGGCGCATCGAGGCGTTACAGCAAGCCCGGCTGCGATCCATCAGGCGCGTTCGGATCGCGATGGTCTGTTCAGAGAGATCGCCGCTTCGTTGACGGGCGAGGCACCGCCGATCGAACCAGCCATCGCCGCAGTCTCGATCGGGCGCTATCGTTCTGCCGTAACGGCAGCCGATGCGCTTGCCGACGCCGCACTGGAGCAATCGGACCGGCTGGCCGAGGCGGCGGCGAAGTCCCGTCGCCGGGAAGATCTGCTGCGCAGCCATGCGGCCCTTCTGAAAGACCTCGATGCCAATGAGGCCGCGCAGGCGAAGGCGCGGGCCGAGTTCGCCCAACCGTTCGCTTCACTCGGGCTGGCTGCCGGTTCTCCGGACGAGATGATCGTCTGGAGCCGTGCGCTCGCTGCGCTCCTGGCTGCCCGGCAAGCTCTTCTCGAAGAAGAAGACCGTTTGGCGAGCCTCAGGCAGACCGCGCAGCGACTGCGCGATCCGTTGGAGCTGATCGCCCGCGGCATTCGGCTTGAGGGAAGCGAGAGCCTCCCCTTGCGTGCACTTGATCGGGGTTTGCGCGAACGGCTGCGGCAACTGGGCGAAGCGTGGGATGCGAGCCGGGATCTGGCAGCGCGCAAACGGGACACGGCGCGCAGGGTTGAGGATCTTCGCGAACGGCGCGCCGCGGCAGATCGGTCAGCGCAGGAGGCGCTTGCCGCGCTCCAGGCAGAAACCGCCCGTCTCGGGTTGTTCGAGCCGGGCACGCCGGCCGAAACCGAAGCTGCGCTTGCTCTGTGGAAGAAGGTGCCCGACCTGCGGCGCGAAGAGGACAACCGCGCGCGACGCGTCGCGGGCATCGAACGCGACATTCGCGGATTTCGCGAAAGCGTCGAAGCGCTCGTTGCGAAGCTGGATGCATCCATGTCGGGCTTTCCGCCGGCCGAGGCGATCCGCGTCTTTCACAACCGGGCCCAGGCGGCACGAACGGCCGACACCATGGATCGTCAGGCGCGACAGGATATCTCGGAGGCCGAGGAGGGGCTTACGGAGGCGAATGCAGCGCGCGTCGATGCCGAGGAGCGTCTCGCTGCCCTGGTTGCCGGGTTTGGCCAAGCGCCGGATGCGGATGCTATTGCCGGCCGGCTCATCGAACGCGATGGCCTCCGGGTCAGCCTTTCGCGGTGCCGTAGTCGGCTCGGCGAAGTGGCTGCGGGAGAAGACGAGACCTCGATCCGCGCGGCCATTCAGGAAGCAGATCGGGATGCCGCCTTGCCGGACCTTGCGCAGCTTTCGGAGGACATCCATCGGCTCGACGGTGAGGTCGACGAACTCTTCGCCCAGCTTGCCGCCGAAAAGGCGCGGCGCGAAGGAATGATGGGCGCCAAGGGAGCCGAACTCGCAGCTTTCGAGCGGAAGGCCGCCGAAGCCGAGCTCGTTCAGGTCGCGCGCCAATGGGCCGTGCTGAAATTCGGATCGCTGCTTCTCGGTGCGGCGATGGAACGGCAGCGGGCGGCGCAGAGCAACCCGATGCTGCAAAGGGCGGGCGCGTTATTCTCAGCCATCACCGAAGGCCGGTTCGATGGCCTTCGTCAGCAGTTCGACGAGAACGACCGGCCGACGGTCGTTGCTGTGCGGAGCAATGCCGATTTCGTCGGCGCTTCCGGAATGAGCGACGGGACACGCGACCAGCTTTATTTGGCGCTCAGGCTTTCCTATCTAGAGGATTATGCGGAGAGGAACGAACCGGCGCCTTTCATTGCGGACGATATCTTTCAGACCTTCGACGATGAGCGCACGCTTGCTGCACTGAAGGTCCTCGGGGAAACTTCCGAACGGATTCAACCAATCGTTTTCACGCATCACGGACACGTCGTGGAACTTGCGAGGGCTGCTCTTGGTTCTGCGCTCGACGTCGTGGAACTTTAATGGCACCCCCCTTAATCTAAGGGGTTCGGCGAAGCGATGCTGGTCCTATGTTAATGTGAGGTGACTATAACCGGTCCAGATGAGGTGATCGCCGAGATCGCGGAAGTAGAAGCAATGCCGCCTGCTGAGCATGCCGTACTGACGGGCGCCCATTGGGGCCTGACCAGTGCAGAATTGATGAATGCCATGCCCGTTGCTGTGTACACCACAGACAGCGCAGGTTTCATCACGTCGTATAATGACGCTGCCGAGAAGCTTTGGGGCCGGGCTCCGACGTTGAACGAGACGCGCTGGTGCGTTTGGGAAACCTTCTTCGACGATTTGGGCGTGCCCATTCCAACTGAGGAGTGCCCGATCGCCAGGGCGCTGACGGAAAAGCAGGATATGGAGCCTGTGGAGCTTTGGGCGGTGCGTGCCGATGGAAGCCGCGTCGCCTTTCTTGCCCATCCGAAGCTTCTGCGCGGTATGGATGGAGAGGTCGAGGGCGCGATCAATACGCTCGTCGACATCACAACGCACAAATCGGCCCAGGCCGCGGAATCGCGACTATCGGCTCTCGTTGCGTCATCGGCCGATGCGATCGTGAGTAAGGATTTGAACGGCGTCATCACCAGCTGGAATGATGGCGCGATGCAGCTTTTCGGCTACGCGCCGAGTGAGGCGATCGGTCGGTCGATCCGTATGCTGATCCCGCCGGACAGGGCCGGAGAGGAAGATCTGATCCTCGCGCGTATTCGTGCCGGTGAAAAGGTGGAGCACTTCGAGACCCGCAGACGCCACAAGGACGGGCGACTGATTGCCGTTTCGCTGACGATTTCGCCGATCCGTTCCCGGCATGGCCAGATCATCGGCGTTTCGAAGATCGCGCGTGACATTTCCGGGCAGCTCGAGCGTGAAGGGCGCATTCGCTCCCTGATGGGCGAAGTCAATCACCGCGTGAAGAACCAGTTCGCCGTCATCCTTTCGATGGTTCGAGAAACGCATCGGCGCAGCGGCGATGCCGGAGATTTCGAAAATCAGGTTCAGGATCGGATCCTGGCCTTATCGCGCTCGCACGATCTCTTGGTGCAGGGCGATTGGCGCGGCACGACGCTGAGTGAGCTGGTGCGGGCGCATGTGCTGCCGTTCGGTCTGGAGGAGAGAATCGAGCTGTCAGGACCGCGCATTCTGTTGCGGCCGATGGCCGTCCAATATCTCGGCATGGCGTTTCACGAGCTTGCCACGAATTCGGCACGGTACGGTGTCCTCAAGCAGGATACGGGCAAAATCCTGATCAGTTGGTCCATAGCCGAGAGTCAAAACGGACTGCGCTTCCTGCTCGACTGGCAGGAAGAGTTTCAGGGCCGATCGACAGAGCCTACGGAAAAGCGATCGGGGCTCGGCATGGCCGTTCTCGAACGCATTGCACCGTCGGCCGTAGGCGGGAAGGGGCTCATCGAGATCGATGCCGAGCAGGCTCGATGGTCATTGAATGCCCCCGCCCGCCAAGTCGAAGTCGCAGAAATCGACCTCGACGAGACGAGCCCATGGTCCAATCTTGGGGCTCAGAGGCTTTAAGGTAATCGTATTGTCGCGTTTCCGGACGGTGGACCGTACCCCTTTACATGGAAACGCTAGCTGACAGGCGTCCCGCCATTGGGATGGAGCACCTGTCCCGTGATGTACGACGCATCTTCGCAGGCAAGGAACAGCAGCGACGGCGCCACTTCGTTCGGCTGGCCTGGCCGTTTCAGCGGTGTGCTCTTGCCGAACTCCTCGACCTTGTCGGCAGGAAATGAAGCCGGGATGAGCGGCGTCCAGATCGGGCCCGGCGCAACGCCGTTCACGCGAATGCCTTTTTCCGCAAGATTGGCCGACAGTGCACGGATAAACGCCAGCAGCGCACCTTTCGTGGAGGAGTAATCCAGAAGCACCGGCTGGCCCCGATAGGCGGTGATCGATGTGGTGCAGATGATCGACGAGCCTTCCTTCAGGTAGGGCAGCGCGTGCTTGGTGATGTGGAACGCACCGAACACATTGGTGCGGAACGTGCGCTCCATCTGTTCTTCGGAAATGTCGGTGAGTTCTTCCTGGTAGTGCTGCTCGGCGGCATTGTTGACGACGATATCGATGCCGCCGAACTCCTCCACCGCTTGGGCAACGAATGCTTCGGCAACGCCGCTCAGCCCGATGTCGCCCATCTTGGCGAAGCACTGCGCCCCTTCTTCCCGAACGAGCCGCATCGTCTCCTCGGCATCGGCCGTCTCTTCTTCATCCTTGTACAGGATGGCAACCTTCGCGCCTTCGCGCGCGAAGAGAATTGCCGTGGCGCGGCCGATACCGGAATCGCCGCCAGTGATGATCGCAGATTTGCCGCTGAGCCGGCCGGAGCCCGGATAGCGTGGCATGAAATCGGGCTCGGGACGCATTGCTGCCTCCGAGCCCGGCTGGTGGTCTTGTTCCTGGCGTTCTGGTGCCTTGGTCATCGTCGAGATCCTTGGGGTTCCTTCACCCAACAGCAGCGAGACGATGAAGTTCCTTTCAGCGCAGGCCAGCCTTACGCTCAATGGCGGCACCGGTCTTCTCCGCGACCGTTTCGACCTTTTCTGCGACCGTGGGTCCACCATGGGCGGACGCAGGAGCAAGCCCCTCGTCCTGCATCGCCTCACGGGCCGTCCGCAGCGTGTCCTTGACCGCATCGGCGGCGTCATGGCGGGCTTTGCGAGCGCGCTTCCTGACACCCTCGACCGCATCGTCGTGCAGCTCGCCGAGCAACTCGTCCTCGCGCCGTGTCGATGGCAGAGCCGCGCCGATCGCGATGCCGGCAAGGACTGCGCCAAGGCCGATGATCAGCGGGTCATTGTCGAATGTGCGGCCGATGGCAGTGTCGCGCCAGGTGGACCGCTTCGACGTCACTGGCAGGTTTCTCGGATTGTTCATGGGTTGAATCCTTTTTGGCCGTGATCGCGATGGTGACGCTGCTGGCCCGGCCGACGTTTTGTAGATCAGCCAGCCGATACCGGCACCAACAGCAGCGAGCGCCAGTGGCTGACGCGAGAGTGTTTCTGGTAGGGTGTCGTCGCCAAGGCCAGTGCGATTGGCAGCCTCGTCGACGATCTTGCGGACGGAGAACTGGTCGCGCAAAGCGTCCAGCCTCAGGCTCAATTCGGTGCGTTTGAGTTCGACTTCCTGCGCGAGCTCGGCCGATGATTGCCGGATATCAGACATGGGTTACCTCAGGCGCGATCGTCGGTGCCAAGCACCGATGTGGAGCGAGCGGCATCCGTTTCCTGCTCGAAACCGCTCATGCCCGTGCCAGCATCGTCTTCGACATAGGGGCTCTCGTCATCGTCGTACGCCTCAAGCTCATCGTCTTCGTATTCATATTCCTCAGCCCGCTCGCTGCTCGCCTTCAAGAAGCGCGCGATGGTCAAACCGGCCAGCAGTCCACCCGCCACGAACAGGAGCGGGTGTCGGCGCCCAATATCGCGCAGATCGTCGGCCGCGTTGACGATCGAGCGTTCCTGGATGGAGCGAGAGAGATTATCAAGCCCATCGGCCGCTTCACGGGCAAGCTTGCCGGTCAATGCCGCGCCTGCCGTGTCCTCGCGCACGGATCCTCGAACGCGGTTGGCGATATCGTGCAGGCCTTCGGCAAGCGCATCCTTGCGCTGGTCCGCCTCGTCGATGGCCTTCAGCCGGACCTTTTCGCTAAAGGACGCCGCCTTTGATCGCGTGCGCGCGCCGGCGTCGGCAAGCTTCTCGCGCGCATCGTGCATCTCGGCGTCGAGCGCGTCGCGGATGGGCGTATGCTTCTCCGATGGGTGATCGCGGGTGTCGATGTCGGTATGGTGGGGATAGGTTGCCATTGGCTGATCCTTTCACGTGCGGTGGGCCGCGCCTTTGGGATCTGAACCGCTCCTGAAGAAAATTGTTCCTCGATTGCGACGCCGGAAAAATTCGGCCGTGGTGGAACTTCGCTCGGTGGCGCCGGTTTCACGTCCAGCGAACCGCGGCTGCGTCAGCCGGACGCGGCGGTATAGGACACAGGCTGGTTTTTCCGGCTTCCTACCTGGCCTCGGGATTGGCACCCATCCTTGTCCCGCCCAGCCGCGGTTCGCTGCTTCCCAGCCGCTAATTCAGAACGATCGAGAAGATCGTCGCATAGGCGACGACGACGGCGATGATGCCGATGGCGAGTGACAGGGCCACAATGGGGCGCATCGCTGTTCTCCCTCAGACCATGTCGAAGATTTCGTTGGTGATCGTGCCGAAAGGTACTCCGAGCTTCAGGAGGTCCTGACGTGCGGCGTCGGTCAGCGGCTTCGGTCCGCACAACATGTGTGGCCAGTCGCGGCTGGATGCAGGCAGATGGCGTTTCAGGATCTCGGCCGAGAGGCGGCCGGTTTCGCTGTCCCTATCTTCGGGAGGCTCTTCTAGCACGTGAACGACCTTCAAATTGATCCGGCCGGACAACTCGGCGAGTTCATCGCGAAAGGCGGCATCGTCCCAGGCCTTGTTGCAGTAGAACAGGACGGCAGGCCGCTTGTCGCGTCTGGAATCCATCGCATGGAGGTTGGAGATCATGGGCGTGATGCCCACGCCGCCCGCGATCATGATAAAGCCTTTAGCGTCCGGGTGAGTGTCGATGGAAAACGTGCCATAGGGACCGTCGAGATAGGCGACGGCGCCTTTTTCGACTTCCACCGCCTGTTCCGTGAAGTCGCCGAGTGCCTTGATCGACAGCGTCACATCGGGACCATGCTCAGGCGGGGAGGAGATCGTGAAGGGGTGTTCCCCGAGACCAAACGGCGACCGCTCGAGCGTCAGCCAGGCGAATTGTCCCGGTTTATGGCCGCTCAGCGGCTTACCTTGCGGCCTCAGCACGAGTTGGTGGACGCCGCCGTGATGGGCGATGTTGTCGACAACGATCCAGGGATTTCTCTTCTGGTTCCAAGGCTTGCCGATGCGCACCCAGAGCAGCATGGCCAGCCAGCCGATCGTCACGCCCAACCAGAGAAAGCGCGTGCTTGGATCGGCAGTGAACCGCCCGACGCCGAGGACGTGGGCGATGGCCGCGCCGAAGCCGATGATCGCGAGAGCCACGTGCAGATAGCGCCACCAGCCATATTCGAGCTTCAGCCACTTGCGCAGTTCGGATGTGACGACAAGGCCGGCGAAGCACAACAGCGCGAGCCGAGCAGCTGTCAGTTCCCAGCGCGCCTCGAGAGGATTGAGAACGCCCAGCACTTCCTCGAACCAGAAGTACAGAATGCCGAAATGGGCGAGCATCAGGCCGAGCGCGCCGATCGCCATGTAGCGGTGGAAGACATAGACGATGTCGACACCGAAGGGGTGCGACAGCCGCCGGAAGCGGGCAGTCAACGCAAATTGCAGCCCGGCCACGGCAAGCGCGCCGAAGCCGAAACCCATCGATAGATCGAACAGGAAGCCATTGCCCTCGACCCGCTCACCGCGAAGGAGGACGAGAAAAGGCAGCGCCAGCACCGCCGGAATGGCCGCAATCCAGGCAATTTGCCTCACGGTTCGGCTCATGTGCGGCTCCCTTGAGCGGTCAATGGCACGGGCTTAGCGCCACGACCGGGCCGAAGGTGAAGATGATGCAGAACAGGGCCACGATGTTGAGCCTGTCTGCCGCCACGCCGATCGTATCTCGGCGTTCATGCAGTTCCGATCGACGATAGAGACGGATCATTCCGATATTCGCGATACAGGCCAGCAGGGCGAGAGTGACGAGCACAATGCGCTGCAGCGACAGGCCGAACGCATGGTCGGTCATGTGCCAGCTAAAGGCACAGCCGAGCGTCAGCACCATGTAGAGCGTGAGGAAGGTGAGCGACCACAGGCCGAAACCGGCCACCAGCCACAGGATCGGAAAGCGTCTAACGGTTTCAGTCGCCGGGCTTTTCATGGCTGCTCTCCGCTCGGGATGTTGAAGCCGATGAGAAGCGGCAGCAGGAGGACGAGACCGACCCCAGCCAGCACCGAGAGGGCGGTGTAGTCATGCCAAAGCTTGCCGATCCTGAGGTCGAGTGTCCGCCGGGCCGATACATAGCCGGCGTGCTGGCGCCATGCACCGAAGCCGGCGAAGATTACGCCGAGGCCGGTATGCAATGCGCAGTAGCCGAGCACGACGAAGCTCGCTGCCAGATAGGCGTGGGTCGTCGGGTCGGGGATAGCGGTCGCCATCAGCCAGACGAGGATCAGACAGGCACCGAGCTGCGCCGCGGCCGCCAGCACATGGGGCATAAATGCCGAGCCGGATCTCTGCGCCGCGGCGATGCCACTGCGGGCCAGAAGGGGTGCTGCCGCTGCGAGCAGAACGGCCGCAAGAGGCAGGACGAGGCCCGGCTCCGCAACGGCGGGCGGCGGCCAGCCGGGAGCGACGAGCCAGAGGAACAGCACGCCGAACAACAGCGAGGTGTAGAGCGTTCCGTTGCCGACGAGCGCAAAGACCATCGCCCACCAGGAGGGCGGACGGTCGACCTCGTAATGAATCGGAAGATCCAGACCGTTGCCGATGGGGAGAGGGCCGTGATCTTCGCGGAAACCGCATGGTACCGTCCAGGCAAGCAGCAGAACGAGGACGCCGGCCAATGGGACAAGCGAAATCCAGTAGAGCTTGAAGAGCAGGCAGAGCACGAAAGCGCCGGTGGCGATCGCGGTATAGAGCGGCAGGAAAGTGGAGTTCGGCAGAAGCACGATGTGGTCGGGCTTTCCCGTCGTCATGTCGACGGCGAGCGTCTCCATCCAGCCATTGCGCGTGAACCCGAGATAGCCTTTGCCAGCGGCGAGCTCCGGGCCGATCTTTGCCGGCTCCAGTCCGTCGGCGCGCCGGTCGATCTGCGGCAGCGACGCAAACGCATAGGATGGAGGCGGCGTCGCTGTCGCCCATTCCAGCGTCCCTGCCTTCCAGGGGTCGCGACCATGTGCCTTGCCGAAGCGGACCTGAAGGATGATGTCGACCACGACGAGGGCGAAGCCGATCGTCATGATGAAGCCGCCGACCGATGACAGGAAGTTCAGCCACTCCCAGCCCACCCCGTCCGGATAGGAGTGGACACGCCGCGGCATCCCCCGAAGACCTGTCAGGTGCATCATGAAAAAGGTGATGTGGAAGCCGACGAAGATCAGCCAGAAGGCCGGCACGGACAGATGGTGCACGGGGAATTTGCCGGTGATGTGCGGCAGCCAGTAATAGGCCGCGGCGAGCATCGGGAAGACGAAGCCGCCGACGAGCACGTAATGGAGGTGTGCCACGACGAAGTGGGTGTCGTGCGCCTGCCAGTCGAAGGGCACCATCGCCAACATCACGCCGGTCAAACCGCCCATCACGAAGACGACGAAGAAGCCGATCATGTAGAGCATCGGCACGTCGAAGCGCGGCCGGCCTTGGGACAGCGTCGCGAGCCAGGCGAAGATCTGGACGGCGGTGGGAATGGCGACGAGGGCGCTCGCGGCCGAGAAGAAGGCCAGCGCCAGGTGGGGGATGCCGACCGTGAACATGTGGTGGACCCACAGGCCGAAGGACAGGAAGCCGACCGCGATCGCAGCGACCACGATCGCGCCATAGCCGACGAGCCGGGTCTGGGCGAACACCGGCAGCATGGTTGAGATGGCGCCGGCGGCGGGAAGGAAGATGATATAGACTTCCGGATGACCGAAAAGCCAGAAGAGGTGCTGCCAAAGCAGCGAGTCGCCTCCCCGCAGCGGGTCGAAGAAGGGCAGGTCGAAGGCCCGCTCCAGTTCCAGAAGCACCGAGGCGAGGATCATCGGCGGGAAGCCGACCAACATCATCAGAGCGACGACGAGCAGATACCAGGCGAAGATCGGCATGCGGGTAAGCGACATGCCCGGCGCCCGCAGCTTGAGAATCGAAACGGTGATCTCAACGGCGGCCGACATGGCCGAGATCTCGACGAAGGTGATGCCGAGCAGCCAGACATCGGCGTTTATGCCCGGCGTATAGGTCGAGGAGGAGAGCGGCGTGTACATGAACCAGCCGCTGTCGGGCGCCGCTCCGAAAAGCAGCGCGATGATCAGGATGGAACCGCCGAAGATGTAGCAATAGAAGCCGAATGCGGTGAGCCTGGGGAAAGCAAGATCGCGTGCGCCAAGAAGCTTCGGCAGCAGGTAGATCGCGAAGCCCTCGAACATCGGGATCGCGAAGAGAAACATCATCACCGTGCCATGCATGGTGAAGACCTGATTGTAGATATCCGGTCCGAGGAAAGCGCTTTCGGCGGTCGCAAGCTGGATACGGATCAGCATCGAGAGCACGCCGCCGATCGCGAAGAAGGTGAAGGCGGCGATCATGAAGCGGCGGCCGAGGACAGTGTGATTGACGGCCGCCAGGCGCCCAAGTCCTGGTTTCGTGTCCCAGATTGTCGCCAGCGCGTGGTGCAGGCGAATGGCGTCGCTGTCTGGCTCGGGCGTCGTCGTCATTGCGATGCTTCCGTTGCGGCGCCGCTCACGGTGGCGGCGTAGTCTTCTGGTTCATGGGCTTGCACGACGAAGTCCATATTGGCGTGGCCGACCCCGCAGAACTCGGCGCAGACGCCACCGTAGGTGCCGGGCTGGTCGGCCAGCAGGCGCAGAACATTCTCATGCCCAGGGATGGCATCGAGCTTGCCGCCGAGGCGCGGCACCCAGAAGGAATGGATCACGTCTTCAGCGGTGATCACGATATCGACCGGCTCCCCGGCCGGGATATGCAACACGGAGATCGTGTCGGCGGCACCTTCGCGATCGGGGTATGAGAATGTCCAGACCCACTGGCTCGCCCGCGCCTCGACGCGCTCCGGCGCGCTGGCAAGCGGACTGGCGATGAGCCTTTCGCCCATTGCGAGGGCGAAGATAACGAGAGCGGTCAACACGACGACCGGCATGGCGAGCCCGCCCCACACGATCCAGCGACGCGGCGAGAGGCTCTTGCCGAAGCCCGGCTTGAGGAGTGTCGCCAGAAGCAGGCCGATCGTCAGGACAAACAGGATGACCGAGCCGGCGAACATGACGTAGAAGAGATTTGCAATGGCACCCGCCGATGGCCCTGCCGGGTCAAGCGTGGACAGCGGACCTGCACAGCCGGCAAGCGCGGCGCCACCGGCTGTGAGGAACGTTGCCTTGATCCATGAGTTGCGGGCCGGCAAGGTAGCGCGGCGCAAACCCAACGGAGTGATGGAATGAGCGAAACGGAAAATCTCGAAAGCCCGGTGATTCAAAAGGTCGCCGAAAGCAAGATCGATTCCGCCATCGCCGTTGCCGGCCACCCGATCCATGCCATGAGTGTCCACTTTCCGATCGCGCTGGTCTTCGCCACGCTCGGCGCCGATGTGTTCTACTGGTGGAGCGGCGATGAGTTCTGGGTCAGAGCATCGGTCTGGTCGTCGGGTTTTGCCTTCGCTACGGGCGTTGCGGCCGGTCTGGTGGGCACAGCCGAACTGCTGTTCGTGCGCGGCATTCGCATTCGCGTGGCCAGCTGGACTCATGCGGTTGCGGCGATGACCCTGATCGCCATCATGGGCACCAATTGGGGCATGCGGCTTGCCGATGACGCCATGGTCCTGCCGCACGGACTTCTGCTGTCGGTCCTCGCGAGCATCATGGCCGGAATGGCCGGGTGGCACGGTGGCAAGCTTGTGTTCGATCATGGTGTCGGACTGGTCATAAATAGCGATCAATGAGAGGCTGGAACATGTCGCCAAGGGCGCCAGGCTCCGACAGGATGTCAGGCAGGAGCTGATCTCCGAGATCCGGCTTCAGCAGCACCACGCCAATGATCGCGGTTGCGACGATCACCGTGAGGATGGTCACGACGACTGCCCGCCAGGTCGAGTAGGTCTCGCCTTCCCGGAACAGCCGGATGATGACGAGACCCGTCAGCACGTGGACGACCACGAGCAGCGCGACCAGCAAGAGCTTCAGATGGAACCACGGCTCGAAGGTTTCCTGCACGAGGATGAGCGCCGTGCCGGTCGCGATCGCGATGAAGGCGGCCGGCGAGATCAGGGCCACATAGGCGAACCTGACCATGCCCTGCAGGCGATAAAGCGTATCGTCGTCACGCGCATGGGCACGCTGGACGTAGAGCCCCGGCAGGCTAACGAGCCCGGCGCTCCAGATCGCAATCGTCGCGATGTGAAGGAATTTCAGCCATACCATCATCCTCGGTCATGCCCGGCGGATGCTGCGAAACGCTCTTGAACCAGCGCCGACGAGAAGATCAGGGCGACGAGGAGGTAAGGCAGGGCAGCCGGTACCCACATGAGGATGCCCGCTAGCTGCTGGTCCGCCAGGGGCGATAGGCCGAACGCCTCGGTCGTCGCTATATGGTGGCCATAAAGCGGCGTGCGGGCGAAGGTCAGCAGCGCTCCCAGCATGCCCATCTGAACGATCGAGCCGAAAAGCGCGGCCAGGGCAGGCAGAGAATGCGCGCGGCGCGCTGCGAAGATCAGCTGCCACAGGAGGATGGCGGAACCGAGCAGCGTTATCTCCATGGCCCAATAGACCCAGTGGGACGACAGCGCGAACGCGTAGGGCGCCGGTGCATGCCAGATCCAGACGAAGATCGTATGGACGAGGAAAGCTGCCGACAGCAGCCCGGAGTTGCGCGGCCGGCGCATCGGCAAAGCGAGCGCGATCAGGGGGGCGGCGATCGCAATCAGCATCACATGGTGGAAGATGCGCGCCGAGAAGAGCGCTGAGCTCAGCGCGCAGAGCGGCGAGACGAACGCGACGAACAGTGTGACGGAAGCAGCGACTGCGTAGAGCGGGCCGTGCCGCGTGGCGGCCGTTCGTGAATTCGCGATGAGAAGGCCAGTCGTGACGAACAATGCGCCCAAGAGGTACGGGTCGAAGTTCCAGCTCTGCCAGAGCGTGTCCGGCGTGGGGCTCGGGCCGCAATAGACCTCTGAATTCATGTGGGGCGCTTCCTTGCTGTCACGCGCATCCTTTCATTTCACGACGCGAATTCAAACTGATTTTGCTCGAAAAACCAGATCGGGCGGGATTGACCCGCCCGAGCATGTTGCTGCCTAGGCGATTCCGCAGCGGCGTGCCACTGCCTCGCAGACCGGCAATCTTCTTTCTACAGCTTTACTTTAGGCTCGCGTGCCCAAAGCCGCAGCTTGCCGCACATCTCGATGAAGCCCGGAATGTCTTCCGCGCTCTCGATCTGGACCACGCCTTCATCGATCTCGATCGCTGCTTTGTCCAACAGCGGGCGTGCGTCCTCGACGAAGGCGATGAACTTGCAGTGCGCGAAAGCATCGGCCACGAAATCCCGAGCGGTTGCTTCCTTCACCAGTTTTTCCGCACCTTCCGGGCTGATGATGATGGCGACGGCATCGTAGAGAACCGACGGGCCGCCATCGATCATCTGGTCGCCTTCGATGAAGGACCCGTCGGAGGCTTCCACCCCGCCGACCTTCGGAGCGACGATCTCGATGTTTGCACCTTCCTCGGCCAGAGCCGAGCGCAGGGCTTCTACCAGATTGGCGTTGCAACCGTCGCTGACGAGCACGCCGAGCTTGCGTCCCTCAAAGCTTTCGGGCCCATTCTGGATGATCGACAGGGCCGCCGATGGCTCCAGATCGTCGCGCGGGGAGACGGCGGCGTCAGCCGCTTCCGGCATCTCACGAATGCCGAGATTTTCGGCCACCATTGTTGCCAGCGCCTCGTCGATGTTGAGCAGATGGGCAATCATCCGTTCCCGGATTGCCAACGTCTCGACTTTGGAAAGCTCAAACGTCAGAGCCATCGCGATGTGCTTCTGCTCGACGGCTGTCTGGCTGCTATAGAATTGCCGCGCCTGACTATAATGGTCGGCGAAGCTTTCGGCGCGCAGCCGGACCTTGGGGCCTTCGACCTCGTCGCGATAGGATCGATGACCGCGTTTGGGATCTTCGCGCGGACCCTCTCCCCACGAATTGGGCTGGTAGTTCGCTCTCCCAACGCGATTGCGCATCGCCATGTGCCCGTCCTGCTGGAAGTTGTGCATCGGGCACTTGGGCGCATTGATCGGCAGATGCGTGAAGTTGGTGGAGCCCAACCGCTTCAGCTGCGTATCCAAATAGGAGAAATTGCGGCCCTGAAGCAGCGGATCGTTCGAGAAGTCGATACCGGGCGGGACGTTCTGGGTCATGAAGGCGACCTGTTCGGTCTCCGCGAAGAAATTGTCCGGCATGCGATCGAGCACGAGGCGACCAACCGGAATCGGCTTGATCACCTCTTCCGGTATCAGCTTGGTCGGATCGAGCACGTCGAAGTCGAAGCTGTCGGCAAATTCCTGGTCGAACAGCTGGACGCAGAGCTCCCATTCCGGAAAGTCGCCGGCTTGGATGGCGTCCCAGAGATCACGGCGGTGGAAGTCGGGGTCGGCGCCGTTGATCTTCACGGCCTCGTTCCAAACCACGGATTGAAGCCCGAGCTTCGGCTTCCAGATGAACTTGACGAAGGTGGACTCGTCGTTCTCGTTCAACAACCGGAATGTGTGGACGCCGAAGCCTTCCATGAAGCGGAAGGAGCGCGGGATCGTCCGGTCCGACATGATCCACATAATCATGTGCATCGATTCCGGCGTGAGCGATATGAAGTCCCAGAAATTGTCGTGTGCCGACTGGGCCTGCGGAAAGCCGCGATCGGGTTCAGGCTTCACCGAGTGGACGACGTCGGGAAACTTGATCGGATCCTGGATGAAAAACACCGGAATATTGTTGCCGACGAGATCCCAGTTGCCTTCCTTGGTATAGAGCTTGACCGCAAAACCGCGCACGTCGCGTGCCAGGTCGAACGAGCCTTTCGATCCTGCGACGGTGGAGAACCGCACGAAAGCCGGCGTCTTTTCGCCGGCGCGCTGAAAAATGTCGGCGCGGGTGAATTCCGCAAGTGAATCGTAAGTTTCGAAATAGCCGTGGGCACCGTAGCCACGCGCATGCACGACGCGCTCGGGAATGCGCTCGTGGTCGAAATGAAACATTTTCTCGCGAAAATGAAAGTCCTCGATCAAGGCAGGGCCGCGCTCGCCGTATTTCAACGTGTTCTGGTCATCGGCCACCGGCACGCCATGCGCCGTCGTCAGGACTGGCTGGCCTTCCTCTGCCACCTGGTGGAGTTCGCCGCCATTGCCTCGCTGCAGTGTCAGATCATGCACGGTCGTCGTCTCGGATCGGCGCGCGCTCCGCTTATCAGTGTCGGCCATTGTGAGGGTTTTCCTTTGCGAGCTGATACACCCCGCTTGAGGGGCATGCCGGCCGAAGCGCCGAGCAAGCGACATGTTCCGAGTTCTCATTGGATGAGAGGCGCGGCCTGACTCATTTCGTGATCGGCTAAAGCACGATGCTCGATTGTCAAAGCGCTCGTGTTGTGCGAATGAACATTCGCTCTCATTTTGGATCGCGCGGTTTCCATGAACATTTCAGTGCTTCTCAAAGCGGCCGATACGCCGGAAACCGCCCAGTACTGTCGCCGGCGCCATATCATGGAAGCCGCCGAGCGCTGTTTCGCGCGATCCGGCTTTCACAAGACTTCGATGCAGGAGATCTGCGCTGAGGCGGCGATGAGCCCCGGCGCGCTCTATCGCTACTTCAAATCCAAGGAAGCGATCATCGAAGCCATTTGTCTCGATGAGCGGCAGCGCTGCCACGGCACGCTGGAGCCGCTTCTGGTGGAGGGCGATTTCACCGAAGCCTTCGTTGACATGGCCATGGCCTATTTCGAGCAGATGCGCCGGCCCGGCGCCACGCCCATGATGCTCGAAGTTTTTGCGGAGGGCCTGCGCAATGGTGCGGTCGGCCGAAACTTCCTCGAAAACGAGGCGATGGTGCGCGAGCACATCAGCGATTTCGTCAAACGGGCAGCGGATCGCGGCGACATCGATGCGACTGTCGACCACGATGCGGCGATCGGGATGATGATGGCGCTCGGTGAAGGCATCGTCATGCGTTCGGCGATCGATCCGGCGCTTGAGCCGGAGCGTATTCGCGCGATGCTGGCTGCGATGATCGATGCAGTGTTCGGGCGCGGAAAGCGCCGTTGAGAGACTTTTGTCGCCGCCGACCTTTGGCGGATGGCGCAGACTGAATGGCATGCATTGTTGGAAACACGACCGCTCGATGGCTGTGGAGCCCATTTGCTCCTCAAAACTTCGATGCGCGCTTTTGCGGAACCAGTAACGATGACCGAAGCCTTGGATTTTCCTTCGCACATGCCACGTGCGGGTGACACGGTGGGGATGCGCGGATGGGCGATGCTCCTGTTCGTGGCGTCGCTTTTGGCTGCGCCCATGGCGCTGGCCCAAGAGCCGCCTCAGACCCCACAGGTGCGCGCCCCTGCCATTTCCACCGTCGAGGCACGCGAAGGTGAGATCGCGACGACTGCCACGGTCACGGGAACACTGGTCGCCCGTGAGGAAGTCATCGTCGGCGTCGACGTCGAAGGCTTCAAGATCGTGGAGGTGCTTGCTGAAGTCGGAGACACGGTCAAAGCGGGTCAGGTGCTGGCGCGCCTCGATGCGGCGACTATCGACATCCTGCTTGCCCAGAACACATCGCAATTGGCCAGGGCGGAAGCCGGTATCGCGCAGGCGCGTGCAAGCATCGCTCAGGCGGAAGCCGCCAAGCTCGAAGCCGACTCCGCTCTGGAGCGGGCGCAGAGCTTGACGGGCAGCGGCGTCACCGCGCAGCAGACGCTTGATCAGCGGATCGCCGCGGCGAGTTCGGCGGAAGCACAGCTGAATTCGGCGCGCCAGGGCCTTGAGCTTGCCATTGCCGACAAGGCGCTCGTCGAAGCGCAGCGCCGCGAAATCGATCTGAACATGACCAAGACCGAGATCAAGGCGCCGACCGACGGTCTGGTGCTGTCGCGCTCGGCACGGATCGGCGCGGTCGCTTCGCCTTCAGCCGAGCCGCTCTTCCGGCTTGCCGAGGACGGCGATGTGGAATTGAGCGCGGATGTCACGGAAACGAGCCTGGCGTCGCTTTCAACCGGCATGGTGGTTCATGTAACCCCGGCGGGCTTTTCGCAGCCCGTGGAAGGCGAGGTCCGGCTGATCTCCCCGCAGATCAACGCGGCCAGCCGACTTGGCGAGATGCGGGTTTCTCTCGAAGCCAATCCCGCGCTTCGGCCCGGCGCCTTCGCGCGCGGCGTCGTCGAGGTGGCAAGCTCCAATGGTGTCATCATTCCTCTGTCCGCGCTCGTCGTGATCGATGGCGAGGCCACCGTGCAGGCCGTGGTCGATGGGCGCATCGAGACCCGAACCGTGACGACGGGCCTGCGAACGGCTGACCGCGTCGAAGTGTTGACGGGTCTGGAGGCGGGCGAAGTGATCGTCAGGCGCGCCGGTTCCTTCGTGCGCGACGGCGATGCCGTGACAGCTGTGGCTCAGGCCGAAAGCGGGGATCAATAGCCATGAACTGGAACATTTCCGCCTGGTCGATCCGCAACCCGGTTCCGTCCATTCTTCTCTTCGTCGTGCTGGTTGTTCTCGGTTGGGTGTCGTTCCTGAACCTGCCGATCACGCGTTTTCCGAACATCGACGTGCCAGTCATCTCCGTCGTCATCACCGAGTCCGGTGCTGCGCCGGCCGAACTGGAAACGCAGGTTACGAAACTCGTCGAGGACAGCGTTGCCGGCATCGCCGGGATCGACGACATCCAGTCGACCGTCACGGACGGTCAGTCCGTCACCTCTGCGATCTTTCGGCTCGAGGTCGATACCGATCAGGCGTTGAACGACGTCAAGGATGCGGTCGCCGAGATCCGAGCCGACCTGCCGCGCACCATCGACGAACCGATCATCAGCCGCGTCAACGTCGAGAACCAGTCGATCGTCACCTATGCGGCTTCCGCGCCGGGCATGACGCCTGAAGAACTTTCCTGGCTTGTCGATGATGCGGTGATCCGCGAGTTGCAGGGCCTGCCGGGTGTCGGTCAGGTCGACCGCATGGGCGGCGTAACGCGCGAAATCCACGTCGAGCTCGATCCCGATCGCCTTTTATCGCTCGGCATCACCGCGACCGAGGTCAATGCGCAGCTGCGCGCGACCAACGTCAACCTGCCGGGTGGCCGCGGCGATTTCGGCGGTCAGGAACAGACGATCCGCACACTTGCCTCGGCCGATTCCATCGAGACGCTCGCCCAGACGAGCATCGCGCTTTCAGGCGGCCGAACGGTGCGTCTCGGAGACATCGGAACGATCTCGGACAGCTGGGAGGAGCCGCGCTCCTTCGCTTCGCTCGATGGCAACCCGGTCGTGTCCTTCTCCATCTACCGCGCGAAGGGCGCGAGCGACACGTCGGTGGCCGATGCCGCTGCTGCCAAGGTGGCGGAACTTGCCGCGCTTTATCCGGACGTGACCTTTTCGAAGATCGACGACAGCGTCACCTATACCTATGGCAACTTCGAATCCGCGATGCACACCCTGGTCGAAGGGGCGGCCCTCGCGGTCATCGTGGTGTTCCTCTTCCTGCGGGACTGGCGGGCGACGCTGGTTGCGGCCGTAACCCTACCGCTGGCGGCCATTCCCACCTTCTGGGCGCTGGACATGATGGGCTTTTCGCTCAATCTCGTCAGCCTGCTCGCCATCACGCTCGTGACGGGGATTCTCGTCGACGATGCAATCGTGGAAATCGAGAACATCGTCCGGCACATGCGCATGGGCAAGTCGCCCTATCGCGCGGCGATGGAGGCGGCCGACGAAATCGGCCTTGCCGTCATCGCGATCACGCTCACCATCATCGCGGTTTTCGCGCCGGTGTCCTTCATGGGCGGCGTCGCGGGCCAATACTTCAAGCAGTTCGGTCTCACCGTTGCCGTGGCCGTCTTCTTCTCGCTGCTCGTCGCGCGTCTCATCACGCCGATGATGGCGGCGTATTTCATGAAGAACCATGGGGACGAAGACGAGCGCGAAGGCTGGTTGCTGCGCGGCTATACGCGCTTCTTGCGCGCAACGCTGCGCTTCCGTTTCGTGACGCTGGCTGTCGGCATCGGGCTATTTGCAGCTTCGGTTTGGAGCATCGGCTTTCTGCCGACCGGCTTCATTCCGCGCGAAGATTCCTCGCGTGTCGTGACGTCGGTCGAGCTGCCGCCGGGTTCCACGCTCGACGATACGCGCGAGACCACCAACGCGATCGCCGCCAGCCTCAAGGAGATTCCCGAAGTGGCTTCGGTCATGGTCGTTGGCGGCTCCAGTCCCACCGGGACGCTCGAAGTGCGCCGCGCGTCGATCATCACCAATCTGGTGCGCAAGGGTGAGCGTGAGCGCACGCAGTTTGCCGTCGAAGAAGATATGGCTGCGCGCATGGCACAGGTGCCTGACATACGCTTCTTCAACGTCAATGAGCGTGGCGAACGCGAATTGTCGGTCGGTGTTCTCGGCCAGGATGGCGCTGCGGTCGCGGAAGCAGCGCGCATGCTCGAGGAAGAGATGCGCGACGCGCCGATGTTCTCCAACCCTTCGGCCATGTCGGCGTTCGACCGGCCGGAAATCCGCATCACGCCACGGCTCGACCAGGCGGCCGATCTCGGTATCGCGCCTGAGCTGATCTCGCAGACGATCCGTGTTGCCACCATCGGCGATGCGGGTGCCAATCTCGCCAAGTTCAACCTGCCGAACCGGCAGATCCCGATCAAGGTCCAACTGAGCGACGTAGCGCGCAACGACCTGGCGACCATTCAGGCCATGCGCATCCCGACCGGCAGTGGCGGCACCGTTCCGCTGACGGCGGTCGCCGATGTCAGCTACGGTCAAGGCGCGTCGACGATCGACCGCTTCGACCGCGAGCGGCTGGTCAAGGTCGGCACGGGCATGGCTGCCGGCTACGAGATCGGGCAGGGCACGGAATGGATCATGGCCAGCGAGGCGGTGAAGAACTTCCCCGCCGGCGTTCGCATTCAGGAAACGGGTGACGCGGAGATCCAGGCCGAGGTGTTCGCGGGTTTCGCGACAGCCATGGGTGCCGGCATCATGATGGTGCTGTGCGTGCTCATCCTGCTGTTCGGCTCGTTCTTCCTGCCGATCACGATCCTGGCGTCTCTGCCGCTGTCGATCGGCGGCGTGGTGCTCGCACTTCAGCTGACAAACAACGCCGTCTCCATGCCGGTCGTCATCGGTATCCTCATGCTGATGGGCATCGTGACGAAGAACTCGATCATGCTCGTCGATTTCGCCGTCGAGCAGGAAAAGCACGGCATGCCGCAGATCGATGCCATCGTCGATGCGGGGCGCAAGCGTGCGCGGCCGATCATCATGACGACGCTCGCCATGGCTGCCGGCATGGTACCGGCGGCACTCGGCACGGGCGAGGGCGGGGAGTTCCGGGCGCCCATGGCCATTGCGGTCATCGGCGGACTGCTTGTCTCGACGCTCCTGTCGCTGATCTTCATTCCGTCCTTCTACACGCTGATGGATGACCTGACGCACCATGCGTCCCGTCTGGCCGGCTGGATCCTCAAGCCCAACGCGCCTGACGAGCCGGATCTTCCGACGGGTGGTCATGGCGGTCGCGACGAGGGGAATGAGCGGGACGATCGCAAGCGGTATCCCATGCCGATCGCCGCTGAGTGAACGTTGTCTAAGCCGGCCGCGTCTGAAATCGCGGCCGGCGCGCAGATCGCGTCAAAACGTCCATTGGCAAAATGCAACTCTGCTCCATCTTCTCAGTTACTCATATAACAACAAGAAGGAGCATGCCGTGAGCAAAGCACAGAAGGCGCTGGATCCCAAGCCGCGCGAAGAAAACGTCAATTTCGGTCTCGACGACAAAGCGCGCGAGACGATTGCGCAGAACCTGTCGGCCATCCTGGCGGACACCTATGCGCTTCTGGTCAAGACGCACATCTATCATTGGAACGTAGTCGGGCCGTTGTTCCACTCGATCCACGAGATGACCGAGGTGCAGTACAACGATCTCTTCAAGGCGACGGACGAAATCGCCGAGCGCATTCGTGCTCTGGGCTACCGAGCGCCTGTCGTCGGCAACAAGGGGCACGATATCGTCATCGAGCTCGGCGCCGAGAGCAAGACGGCGCACGAGATGATCGAAGATCTTATCTCCGAGCACGAGAGCACCATTCGCAAGATGCGCGAAGCTGCGGAAGTCGCCGAAGAGGCTGACGACTTCGTCTCACACGACATGCTCGTCGGCCGCATGACCATTCACGAAAAGACGGTCTGGATGCTGCGGGCGCTTGTTACGGACTAAGCTGCGTCGCTTCGATGTAGGAAAAAGGCCGCACGCCAATCCCGTGCGGCCTTTTTACATTTGAGCAGGCGGCCAAGTCTGGCGGCCCGAAGCGCCCGCTGCAGCCTCACGCATCATTCACTGCCGCATTTGTATGCATGGTGCGTCTTCCGCAGGCGTCTTGTATACAATTTTGCTCTCGCTGCAGAGCCCGAAGCCCTACGAAACGACTGATCCTCCGATCTGGCATGCACATTGCTAGCCATGGTGCGCATCTTCCCAAGCGCACATTCAGATCCGAGGACACTCCATGAAACGCCGCAACTTTCTGACAGCATCCGCGTTCGCTACGGCCAGCGTTCCACTGACCGCGCCGTCGATCGCGAGGGCCCAGGACACATTCACCTGGCAGATGACGAATGCATATGGGCCTGGCTCGCCCTTCTACGTGGAAGGTCCGGGCAGCCCGACGGATTTCTGCGCCAAGGTCGAGCGCATGTCGGGAGGACGGCTGCGGATCCAGCATTTTGCTGCGGGCGAACTGATTCCTGCATTGGAAGGTTTCGACGCCGTCTCATCCGGCACGGTGCAGATGAACGCGGCAAACTCCTATTTCTGGGCCGGCCGCGTGCCTGCCGCGCAGTATTTCACCACGGTCCCGTTCGGCCTCAACTTCCAGGGCCAGAACGCCTGGCTCTATCATGGCGGCGGCATGGAACTGTGGGACGAGCTTTATGAGCCGCTTGGCGTCAAGGCGCTGCCCATGGGCAACACGGGCGTGCAGATGACCGGCTGGTTCCGCGAGCCGATTGAAACCGTCGAGGACTTCCGCGGTCTCGTCATGCGTATTCCGGGTCTTGCCGGACGCGTCTATGCGACGCTCGGCGTCGATGTGCGCCTGCTGCCGGGCGGTGAAATCTTCCCGGCTCTCGAGCGCGGCGTCATCGATGCGGCCGAGTTCGTCGGTCCCTACCAGGATCGTCGCCTCGGCCTGCAAAACGCGGCGAAATACTACTACACCACCGGCTGGCACGAGCCGTGCAACGTCACTGAACTTTTGATCAACCGGGCAGCCTGGGATTCGCTTCCCGACGATCTGAAGGCAATCGTCGAAGCGGCCGCCATGGCCTGCAACGTCGAAAGCCATACCTGGTGCGAAGCAACCAACTCCGAAGCGCTCGCCGATCTCGTGGCCAATGAAGGCGTCATCGCCGGCACCTTGCCGGACGACGTGGTAACAGCGCTGCGCGAAGCAACGATGGCGGTTCTTGAAGAAGGTGCCGCGGCGGACCCATCGGTGCGCAAGGTGCATGACGCGTTCATGGCGTTCAAGGCCCAGCACGACCAGTGGTCGGGTGTCTCGGAGCGGCCTTACCACAACATGGCCGGCTGATTGCCATGACGGCAATGCTCGAAAAGACTGCGAACGGCACCGCGCGTGTCGTTCGCATTGTCGGCCAGATGGCGGCGTGGCTCGGTCTCGCGCTCGTCCTTCTCGTCGCATTCAACGTGCTGTCGCGCTACGCGCTCGGCATCAGCAGCGTCGCGACCCAGGAAGCGGAATGGCACCTGATGGCCGCAGGCGCGCTGCTTGGAATGTCCTATGGTCTGAACCAGGGCGGTGAGGTCCGGGTCGATGTTCTTTACGACAAGTTTTCACCCGAGTTGAAAGCGACGATCGACATCATCGCGGCAGCGATGCTGATGCTTGCGTCGATCTTCATCGTCTGGCTGTCGATCAGCTACGTAAACCAGAGCTATTCAATCGGCGAGATTTCGCCGGATCCGGGCGGCCTGCGCTATCGCTTTCTGCTGAAGGCCCTGATCCCTATCGCCTTCGTTCTGCTCGCGCTTCAGGCGCTGTCGATGATGCTCGAAAGCATCGTGCGGCGTGTGCATCTGAAGCAGCCTTTGGCCAATCCGGACACGCACTGACATGCCATTCACCGAATTTCTGGCGCTCGCCATGATCGGCGCCTTCTTCGTCATGCTGATGGCGGGCATTCCTGTCGCCATCTGCCTTGCCGTTACCGGCTTCGTGTTCGGCTATGCGGGCTTCGGGCCCATGCTGTTCAATCTGGTGCCGGCGCGCATCTACGGCGTCATCACCAACTATACCCTCCTGGCATTGCCTCTCTTCATCTTCATGGGCCTGATGCTGGAGCGATCGAAGATCGCGGAGCAATTGCTCGACGTCATCGGTCTGGCGATGGGCGGCATCCGCGGCGGCATGGCGCTTGCCATCATCATCGTCGGCGTTTTGATGGGCGCTGCGTCCGGCGTCGTCGGCGCAACGGTCGTCACGCTTGGCCTCATTGCGCTCGCACCGGTGATCAATCGCGGTTACGACAAGGGTGTTGCGACCGGCGTGATCTGTGCGTCCGGTACGCTTGGGCAGATCATTCCGCCAAGCCTGGTTCTGATCCTGCTGGCCGATATCATGGGCCAGTCGGTCGGCACGCTGTTTGCCGCAGCCCTCATTCCCGGTCTTCTGCTGTCGGGCATGTTCGTCCTCTACATCATCGTTCTTGGCCTGATGAAGCCGGACTCCATGCCTCCGATCCCGCAGGCCGAACGCGACGCCATCTCAGGCCGAGAGCTTGCGGTAAAGCTCCTGCAGGTCGTCGCGCCGCCCATCGCGCTGATCTTTCTCGTACTGGGATCCATCATCGGCGGTGTTGCGGCGCCGACGGAAGCAGCCTCCATGGGCGCGCTCGGCTCCATCCTGCTCGCGGCGTTTACCGGCCGGCTTACCTATCCGATGATGCGGGAGGTCGTGCGGGCGTCCTTCATCGCCTCGGCCATGGTGTTCATGATCCTGATCTTCGCTCAGCCCTTCGCTCTCGCTTTTCGCGGTCTCGGCGGCGAGCGTCTTGTTCACGATGCTTTCAGCATGGTGCCCGGCGGACTGGATGGGCAGATCCTGTTCCTGATGATCCTGATCTTCTTCCTCGGTTTCTTCCTGGAGTGGATCGAGATTTCCTACATCGCGCTTCCGCTGTTCCTCCCGGTTTTCGCGAGCGCCGGCGCCGACCTCACCTGGATCGCGATTCTCGTTGCGGTGAACCTGCAAATGTCGTTCCTGACGCCGCCCTTCGGCTGGGCGCTCTTCTTCCTGAAGGGCGTCGCGCCGCCGGGCGTGACCACGCTCGATATCTATCGGGGGGTTGTGCCCTTCATCGCGATTCAGGCATTGGCGGTGTTCATGGTCTATCTGTTCCCGGGCCTTGCGACATGGCTGCCGGAAGCAATCGGTTGGTGATGACATGCTGAAGAGTGCGTTGGGTTACAAAGGTGCGTTCACCGCGCCGCATCGTGCGGCGGCGCTTGCCGGGCGCGATATCCTCCAAGCGGGCGGTACAGCCGTCGAGGCGATGGTGGCAGCGGCGGCGACGATCGCTGTCGTCTATCCGCACATGAACGGCATCGGTGGCGACGGCTTCTGGCTTATCAAGAAGAAGGGCGCAGCGCCCATCGGTATTTCGGGCTGTGGACGGGCTGCGGCTCTCGCGGATGTCGCCTTCTACAGGAATGCCGGCCATGCCGACGCCATCCCGGCGCGCGGCGGCCTGGCTGCGTTGACCGTGCCCGGGACCATCGATGGATGGCGGCTGGCCTTGCAGCATGGTGGCGGACCCTTGCCGCTTTCCGATTTGCTGGCATCGGCCATCGGCTACGCGCGCGACGGCATTGCCGTCACTGGAAATCAGTCCGATTGCACCCGCGACAAGCTGTCGACGCTTGCAAACGTGCCGGGATTTGCGGAGCAGTTCCTTGTCGATGGCGCACCGCCTCGCGCCGGGCACCGGATGAAGCAGGCGGCGCTCGCTGATACACTGGCCCATCTTGCCGAACACGGTCTTGAAAGCTTCTACGAGGGCGACATCGCTGCTGCCCATGCGCGCTATCTCGAAGCCAATGGGAGTCCGCTGCGACTGTCCGACTTCCACAGCTTCGCGGCGAGCGAAGTCGCGCCGCTGTCGCTCACCACCTCGCTCGGCACGCTCTTCAACATGACGCCACCGACGCAGGGTATCTCGTCGCTGATGATCCTCGGGCTGTTCGACCGTCTGGGCATCACGGAAGCCGAAGGTTTCGACCATCTTCACGGCCTGATCGAAGCGACCAAACAGGCCTTCATCAAGCGCAATGCCGAACTTGGCGATCCGGACGCGATGACAGAGCCGGCGCAATCCTGGCTCGATGCGGCAGGACTGGATGCCATGGCCAGCCGGATCGACCGCCAGCGCGCGCTGCCCTGGCCTTACGAGCCGAAGGAAGGCGACACGATCTGGATGGGCGCAGTCGATGCCGAAGGCACCGTGGTGTCCTTCATACAGAGTGTCTTCTGGGAGTTCGGCTCCGGCCTGACTTGTCCGGCAACGGGCGTGTTCTTCCAAAACCGTGGCGCTGGGTTCTCCCTGAAACCCGGGCCGAACGAACTTGCGCCTTTCAAGCGGCCTTTCCACACGTTGAACCCGGCCATGGCCGAGCTCTCGGATGGGCGCATCTTTGCTTACGGAACGATGGGTGGCGAAGGCCAGCCGCAGACGCAGGCGGCTGTCTTCACCCGCTACGCACAGTTCGGCCAGGATTTGCAGCAGGCAGTAACGGCACCGCGCTGGCTCCTCGGCAAGACGTGGGGCGATGCCACGACGACGCTGAAGCTCGAAAGCCGTTTCCCCGCGGACCTGATCGAAGATCTCGGCCAGGCGGGTCACGAGGTGGAGATCATTCCCGAATTCTCCGATCTCGCAGGTCATGCCGGCGCGGTCGTTCTCCACGCCGATGGGCTGATGGAGAGCGCTTCCGACCCGCGCTCGGACGGGGCAGCTATCAGCTACTGAAGCATGGTCGCGCCCGGTCGGCGGATCAGTTCCGCCGATCGAGCACCGCTCGTGCCGCACTTTGCAGATGGCGGCGGAGCGCTTTTTCCGCGTCGCGCGCGTTACGATCCAAGATTGCCGTGACGATCGTGTCGTGCTCGGCACAGGAGCGGGCGATGCGCTCGGTCATCCGGAACTGCGAGGAGCGGAACGGCGCGAGCTTGAGGCGCAAGGCCTGCGCGATCTCGACGACTTCGCCATTGTGCGAGCCGTCGAAGATCATGCCGTGAAAATCGGTGTTCGCCAGATCATAGCTTTGAAAATCGCGCTGTTCGGCCATGCGCTGCATCTTCAGATGCAGCGTTTCGAAGGCTGCGCGCTCGCTGACCGTCATCCGCTCGGCAGCCAGCCGACCGCAGAGCGCCTCGATCTCGCCCATCGCCTCGAACATCTCGCCGATCCGCTCGCTCGATTGCTCCGAGACGATAACGCCGCGATAGGGCACGCGTTGCGCGAGCGACCTGGATACGACCACATGAAGCGCTTCGCGCACGGGTGTTCGGGAAACGCCGAAACGCTTGGCCAGCGCGTTTTCATCGAGCTTGCTGCCCGCCGGCAGAACCTGATTGACGATTTCCCGTTCCAACTCGGCGGCGATGAATGCGCTGTGGACGTTCTTGTGCATGTGCATGACGTAATTTTGGACCAAACGCTCGGCGGCAGTTCATTCAGGCTTTCGCTATGAAAGTGTCTTCCGAACGGCCGCGCCGCGCAACATGCATTCAGATTTGTCCTCGACCGATGTGGAGCTCCACTGCGCTCGCTGATTAAGAGGCGTTCTTCCTGCGATTGCTCTCGCGCCAGGCGAGGAGCAGGGCGCCGCTGACGATCAGGGCCGCACCGATAAAGCTCGTTGCCGGCGGCACGATGCCGAACAGGGCGAAGTCGTAGATCGCCGCGAATATGAGCGTTGCATAGAAGATCGGCATGACGAGGCTGGCATCGCCGCTCTTCATGGCCTGGATGAAGCACGTCTGGGCGCAGACCATGATCGAACCGAGAAGCGCGAGCATCAACCATTGCGTGGTGGTCGGCCAGATCCAGACGAAGCTCGCGGCCGTGACCGCAATGAGCATGCCGATTGTGTTGTTGATGACGAGGATTCGCAAGGGCGGCTCGCCACCCGCGAGCACCTTGATCATGATGGCTTCAAGACCGAGAAACAGCGCGGAGGCGAGGGCGACGAAGACCACCGGCTGGAAAGCCTCGCTGCCGGGCCGGATCAGCACCATGGCACCGATGAGCGCGAGCCCGGCGGCGGCCCAGCGCCACGGCCCGACGCGCTCGGAGAGAAGCGGGATGGCGAGGATCATCGCGACGATCGGGTTGAGAAACGAAATCGCCGTGGCATCGGCAAGCCGCATATAGGCCGAGGCGGCGAACAGGCAGGTGACGCCCGCCCAACCGGCGACGGAACGGCCGATGTGATAGGGCAGCTTGGCGCTCTTAAGGGAAGGACGAAGGATCGCGACGATCGGCATCAAGGCGAGCCAGGCAAACAGAAAACGGCCCGCGCTCACCTGCAGCGGATGCAGCGGTGAACCGCCGTCTGAACCGATCCCTTGACCGAGCGCCTTGGCGATGAGCGTCGTCGCCGCGATCAAAGCGCAGGCAAGCAGCATCATCACGATGCCTCTGAGGGCGCTGCCTACCGGCTCGGCAGGGTGTTGAGCAGCATGGGGCGCTGTCGCGTGGGTCGAGGGCAAGGTCGAACTCCGATTGGGTCGCATCGGCGCCTCAATGCCATTGTTTTCCATACGCAACCAATAGAGACTGATGCGGCATCTATTCATTCTGGATATGGATCATGCGTCCGTCGGCCCATCAGCTCGAATGTTTCTCTGCCGTCATGAGGCTCGGCACGGCGACTGCGGCTGCTAATGTGCTCAACACCTCGCAACCGAGCGTGACCCGGGCATTGAAGCAACTGGAGGACGCAACGCGGCTCCAGCTGTTCGAGCGTCGCGAGGGGCGACTGCATCCGACCGCGGAAGCCAGGGAACTGATGGCGCAGGTGGAGGCGAGCTTTGCAGGCCTGGAGCGGATCGGGCATGCGGCCGAGATGATCCTGCGCCGCCGTCGCGGCATGGTCCGGATCGGTTGCCTGCCGGCCTTCGCGCAAGGCTTCATCGCTCGGGCAACGGCTTCTTTTTTGCGCGACGAGCCTGACCGTCACGTCTCCCTGGTGCCGTTGACAGTTCGAGACCTCCTGCGGGCGTTGCGGGACCAGGAATTGGACCTCGGGATCGTGGCGTTCGAGGTGGCCGCGTCGGATGAACTTGCTGCGGAGCGGTTCACCGACATGAACGAGATTGCGTTGCTGCCGCCGGGGCATCGGCTGGCGGGATGCGGCGCGATCAGCCTCGCGGACCTCGACGGCGAGGCGATGATAGCGATCGCCGAGACCGATCCCTATCGGCGCCGAACGGAGGCGATCATGGATGCGGCCGGCGCTCGTCCACGCCATGTGGTGGAAACGGCGACAAGCCATGGGGTCGGGTCCATGGTCGCAGCCGGGCTCGGGGTCGGGATCATGAACCCGATCACCGCTCTCGACTTCCTCGGCTCCGGTGCAACGATGCTCCGCCTCAAAGATCGCCTGCCTTTCCATACGACATTGGTGACGCCGCGGCGGCTTGAACGGCCTGGCGCAATCCAGAACTGCATCGATTCCCTGAACGCGGAACGGGTCGCATCGCTCGAAAGAGTCGACGCCCTGCTTGGGCCAGTGATGCCGGTAAAGGAGGACTGAAGATGTATCGGGCGAACCCTTGGAAGGCAAAGGAACTGCCTGCGGAGCTTGCGGCACTGCCGCAGCTTGCCGATGACGCTGGCCCGGTGCTTGCGTTGCTGTCGCGATGTCCGGCCTATCTTCCGACGCCGTTGTTGCGCATGTCGTCGCTCGGCGCATCGATCGGCGGTGCAAGCCTTTGGGTCAAGGACGAGACGGCGCGGATGGGGCTCGGATCGTTCAAGGCGCTCGGCGCCGCCTATGCGATTGCGCGCGATGCCGTTGCGGCTGCGGGCGATGACAATCTCGCGTCGGCGCTTGCTGGCCGGACCTATGTGACGGCGAGTGCTGGCAATCACGGAATGTCGGTCGCGGCCGGAGCGCGCGTCTTCGGCGCGCATGCCGTCATCTTCATCAGCGAGACGGTGTCGGACGAGATCGCCGGAAGGCTCCGCCGCAAGGGGGCACGGGTCGTCCGTCAAGGCCATGACTACGAGGCCAGCATGGCAGCGGCGGCCGAGGCTGCCGACGCCAATGGCTGGACGCTGCTCTCCGATTCCACGTGGCCCGGCTATACGACGCCGGCCCTCGACGTCATGGCCGGCTATCTGGCGCTCGCCGAAGAGATCGTGAACGAGATGGTGACGCCGCCGACGCATGTCGTTCTGCAGGCAGGCGTGGGTGGGTTCGCGGCAGCGATGCTCGCGCGCTTCAGAAATGCCTGGGGAAGCGATGGCTTCGAGGCGCTTGTCGTCGAGCCGGCATTCGCGCCATGCATCATGGAGAGCCTTGTCGCCGGGCGCGCGGTGCGCGCCGATGGGCCGGTCTCGGCCATGGGGAGGCTCGACTGCAAGGAGCCGTCGCATGTCGCTTTGGCCACGATCGCCCGGCTCGCCGATGGCTGCCTAACCGTGACGGAAGAGGAGGCCGCCGATGCCGCCAGCATGCTCTTGACAGTGGGGATTGCCACGACGCCTTCCGGTGCTGCGGGATTTGCCGGCGCGATCGGCTACCAGAAAGCGGTCGGTGATCTTGGTGCTGATGCCCGCGTTCTGGTCGTAATCACCGAAGGCACGTGACGCTCAACGATGGGGATGGATCGTCAGCGGACGATGTTCCTCGATAGCTTCCATCGCGAAATAGGACGTCACGGATTCGAGCTCGACCGCCTCGATCAGGCGCTGGTAGACGGCGTCGTAGCTGATCATGTCGCGGGTGACGATCTTCAACATGTAGTCGTAGTCGCCGCCGATCCGAAAAAAGTCGGTAATGTCCGGGATCGACGACACATGGGTGCGGAACGTCTTCAGCCAACTCGTCGAGTGGTGGCGGGTGCGCACCATGACGAAGACGACGAGGCCCAGTTCGACCTTGTGGCGGGCAACGCGGATCGTGCGGCCGGCAATGATGCCGTCGTCTTCCAGCGCCTTCAGCCGTCTCCAGCACGCATTTTGCGACAGGCCGATCTTCTGGGCCAAATCGCGCTGCGACAGGCCAGCGTCTAGCTGAAGCTCTCGCAATAGTCTTGCGTCAAATTGATCGATTTTTCGGGTCATCGTCGTTCATTTGACCCAATTCGTGTTTGTTTTGCAAACATTTTGATGAACATTTCCCACTGCATCTGCGTCAAACTTGTTTCAAGAAATCGAACCAAGGCATGCGCAGATGGATGGGAGCCTGGAAAACTGGGCCAAGGAACTGGCGGGCGAGGGAGATCTGATCGCTCGGCTTCGTGACGGCCTGATCGGCGAGGGTGCCTTGATCGAAGGCCCTTTTGGGCCGCGCCGGCTCGTCTATGCTGACTACACTGCTTCCGGCCGGGCGCTGCGGCAGATCGAAATGTTCGTGATGGAAGAGGTTCTGCCGCTTTACGCGAACAGCCACACCGAGGCGTCCCATTGCGGGGCCTATTCCACCCGCCTGCGCGAAGCTGCACGCGCATCGGTCAGCCGCATGCTCGGCGCTGGCAGTGCACATAGCGTTATTTTTACCGGATCGGGTGCGACAGCCGCAATCAACCGGCTTGTGGGCTTGCTGGCGATCACGGAGCGGATTGCGCGCGGCGAAGCCGTCACGGTCATCATCGGTCCCTACGAGCATCACTCCAACCTTCTGCCGTGGCGCGAGAGCGGCGCGCGGATCGTGGAGATCTCCGAAGAAAAGGGCGGCGGCCCGGACCAGGTTCAACTGACTGAAGCGCTTGTGGATGCAACGTCGCGAGGCTTTACGGTTGCCGCGTTTTCTGCCGCGTCCAACGTGACGGGCATTGTCAGCGATGTCGTCGGCATCACGCGGCTCGTGAAGGCCCATGGCGCGATCGCGATCTGGGACTATGCTGCGGGCGCACCCTATCTGCCGATGTCCATGGTGCCTGCGGACGACGCGGCGATCGATGCCATTGTCTTTTCGCCGCATAAATTCATTGGCGGGCCGGGAGCGTCCGGCATCCTCGCTTTGAAGAACGATATCGTTGCGACCGCGCGGCCGACTCTTCCAGGTGGGGGAACCGTGTCTTTTGTCTCGCCATGGGCGCATCGCTACAGCGACAAGATCATTGCACGCGAGGAGGCGGGGACGCCGAACGGGATCGGCGATATTCGCGCCGCACTCGTGCTCCTGGTCAAGCAGGCGGTCGGTCAGTCCTTCATCTCCAGGCGTAACCGCGAGTTGCGAGTGATGGCGTTGAAGCGCTGGTCGAACAATCCGCGGCTTGAGGTTCTGGGCGGGCACATTGAGGATGCCTTGCCCGTCATGTCGTTGCGCGTGCGCGACGGTCGGGGGGGACATGTTCACCATCAACTCGTCACTCGCATGCTGAGCGATCATCACGGCATTCAGGCACGGGGCGGCTGCGCCTGCGCCGGGCCTTATGCGCACCGACTTCTCGGTATCGACGAGGCGGCTTCGCGCGATCTAGCCGCCGCAATCGATGCGGGAATGGAAATGGAAAAGCCGGGCTGGGTGCGGTTGAACTTCAGCTATCTGCTGAGCGACGAGAAAGCGCGCTTCATCGTCGATGCGGTGGACGGACTGGCGCTAAAGGCTGCCGATCTTGCCGGTGACTATCGCCCAGATCCCGCAACCGCGCGCTTTGCGGCAGGCCGAGAAGGCAGTGTCGCGGCATGACATGAGGGACCGCCATTGACGCTTGCCGCATCGCTGAACCTCGGGCATGATGTCCTCCAATATATTGGAGGAGGCATTGCCCGTATGGATCTGGGAAAGAGGATTTCCGAGCGCCTTAAGGAGATCCGCCGGGAGCGCAATCTATCGCTCGATGCCGTCGCCCGGCTGTCAGGCGTCTCGCGCTCGATGCTGTCGCAGATCGAACGCGGAAGCTCCAGTCCCACCGTCTCTACTTTATGGAATTTGACGCGCGCGCTCGACGTCGATTTTGCGGGTTTGATCGACGGAAAGGTGCCGGTCAATGACGGCTTCCGGGGGATCGTCAAGGCCGAACGGATCCCCACAATCGAGTCAAAAGGTGAGGGATGTCGACTGAAAATCCTCAGTCCACCGGACTACGCGGGCGACTGTGAGCTCTACGACGTAATTTTTGATGCCGGAGGTGCGCTTGTCAGCGAACCGCATCGCGACGGTTGCGAAGAGCACCTGACTATCCTGGAGGGGGAGATCACCGTCAAATCCGGCTTGCGCTCTCTCGATCTCGAAGAGGGTGATACGGCCTGCTATCGGGCAGACCGGCCGCATTCTTTGGAGGCCAAGAACGGCCCCGCACGCGCAATTCTCATGGTGCGCAACTCCTAGTTTGCATCAATCGCGGGCAGTGACATTCCGTGCATTCTTGTTGTTCAACATCGATTGACATGTCCGCTATATTGGATAACGTTCTTAGTCGAAAGTGTTAGCCGGCGTCTGCAAGGAGACCGTCTTGTCCGCATTCCTCGCCCGCATCGATGCCGAATTGGCGGAGATCCGCGCTGCCGATCTTTACAAGAGGGAGCGGCCGATCCAGTCGCCACAGGCTGCGCGGGTGTCGATCGAAGGCCGCGGCGGCGAGATCATCAATCTCTGCGCCAACAACTATCTCGGTCTTGCCGATAATCCGGAACTTGTCGCGGCGGCGACCGCGGCGCTGGAAAGTTCTGGCTACGGCATGGCTAGCGTACGCTTCATCTGCGGCACCCATGATCTGCACCGCGAACTGGAAACGTCGATCGCGCGCTATCTCGGCAAGGACGATGCGATCCTGTTTGCCGCTTGCTTTGACGCGAATGGCGGGTTGTTCGAGCCGCTTCTGACCGATCAGGATGCGATTGTCTCCGACAGCCTGAACCATGCCTCCATCATCGACGGTATCCGGCTCTGCAAGGCAACGCGCTATCGCTACGCCAATTCCGACATGAACGAACTGGAAGCGGCGCTGAAGCAGGCGCGGGCCGATGGTGCGCGTACGATCATGATCGCGACGGACGGCGTCTTCTCGATGGATGGCTATCTCGCCAAGCTGCCGGAGATCGTTGCATTGGCGCGAGCCTTCGATGCGGTCGTGATGGTCGACGATTGTCATGCGACGGGCATCATGGGCGAGCGCGGCGCAGGCACCCACGTGCACCACGGCGTGGCTGATGGGATCGATATCCTCACCGGCACGCTGGGCAAGGCACTCGGCGGCGCGATCGGCGGCTATATCGCTGGTCCGCAGGCCGTGATCGATCTTCTGCGCCAGCGCGCGCGTCCGTATCTATTTTCAAATGCCCTTCCACCCATGGTCACGGCTGCCAGCATCAAGGCAATCGAACTTGCAGAAAAGGGCGACCATCTGCGCGCGCGGCTTTACGCCAACACGACGAAATGGCGCTCGGGACTCGAGGCGCTCGGCTTCCGCCTGCTGCCGGGCGAACATCCGATCGTGCCGGTCATGTTCGGCGAGGCGTCCGTTGCGCAGGCCATGGCCAAGCGGGTTTACGAAGCAGGCGTCTATGTCAGCGGCTTCTTCTATCCTGTCGTTCCCAAGGGCCAGGCGCGGATCCGCACCCAGATGAATGCGGCTTTGACCGAGGACGATTTGGATGCGGCACTTGCTGCGTTCGGCGAAGCAGGGCGCGAACTGAAGGTGATCTCGTGATCTCGAATACCGGAACCATGTTCGCCCTGGCCAAGTCGGAACCCCGTGAGGGGCTTTGGCAAACGGAAGTGGCCATTCCGGAAATCGGTCCGGATCAGGTGCTGATCAAGGTCTCGAAAACCGGAATCTGCGGCACCGATGTGCATATCTGGAAATGGGACGAGTGGGCGCAACGCACCATTCCTGTGCCAATGGTCGTCGGACATGAATATTCCGGGACGATCGTCGATGTGGGCCGCTCCGTCACCAATCTGAAGGTTGGCCAGCGCGTTTCGGGCGAAGGCCATATCGTCGGCAATTCGAGCCGCGCCGCACGCGCGGGACGCTTCCATCTCGATCCTGAGACGCGCGGGATCGGCGTCAATATTCCGGGCGCCTTTGCGCAATATCTGGCGCTTCCGGCGTTCAATGTCATTCCGCTGCCCGATGAAGTGGACGACGAGATCGGCGCTATCCTCGATCCGCTGGGCAATGCCGTGCACACCGCTCTTTCCTTCGACATCATTGGCGAGGATGTGCTGATCACCGGCGCGGGGCCGATCGGCATCATGGCGGCAATTGTCGCACGCCATGTCGGCGCACGGCACATCGTGGTGACCGATGTGAACCAAGCCCGGCTCGATCTTGCCGCCAAGCTTTGCGATGTCGTTCCGGTCAACACAGCCACGCAGGACCTGCGCAGTGAGATGGGCCGCATCGGTCTGCGGGAAGGTTTCGACGTCGGTTTCGAGATGAGCGGCTCAGACGTCGCTTTCCGCCAGATGGTCGACACGCTCGTCATGGGCGGCCGCATCGCGTTTCTGGGTCTGCCTGCACAACCGATGCTCGTGGACTGGTCGTCGATCGTGCTGAAGAGCCTCGTCATCAAGGGCGTCTATGGCCGTGAGATGTTCGAGACCTGGTACAAGATGCTCGCCATGCTGCAGTCCGGGCTGGATGTGCGCGGCGTGATCTCCCATCGGCTTGCTGCCGCTGACTTCGACAAGGGGTTTGAGGCGATCAAGCGCGGCGAAGCCGCCAAAATCGTGCTCGACTGGTCGGATGCGGGCACGAGCGGCTTCGCCATGCAGAGGACGGCAGCGCAATGAGCCGATCACCGTTGGACACCGATGACTCGGGGCTTGATGCGCTCAATGCACGGGTGCGCAAGGATCTGGAGCTTTTGTGCCGCCCGCCGGCCAATTGGGTGCCTCCACGCCATGTAGAAGGCCAGCCGGTCGTGGATGTTGTGATCATCGGCGGCGGTATGTGTGGCCTTGTCGCTGCCTTCGCGCTTCAATCCGCCGGCATCCGCAATGTGCGCATCTTCGATCGCAATCCGGCCGGCTACGAAGGGCCTTGGGTGAATTACGCGCGCATGGAAACGCTGCGGTCGCCCAAACAGTTGACCGGTCCGGCCTACGGCGTTCCTTCGCTGACTTTCAGGTCATGGTTCACTGCGCAGTTCGGCGAAGCGGAATGGGACGCGCTGGACAAGATCCCGCGGCCCATGTGGATGGACTATCTGCGCTGGTACCGCGCAGTGCTTGAGATCCCGGTCGAGAACGAAGTGAATGTCGATCGCATTCTGCCCGAAGGTGATTATCTGAAGCTCGATCTCTCGGGCGCCGGCACGAATTACGCCCAGGTTTTTGCGCGCAAGGTCATCATGGCGACCGGCCGTGACGGGACCGGGCATCCGAACATCCCAGCCTTTGTCGAAGGATTGCCGAAATCGGCCTGGGCGCATTCGTCGGAAGACATCGACTTCAAGGCGTTGAAGGGCAAGCGCGTGGCGGTCATCGGCGTCGGCGCCTCCGCTGTCGATAATTCCGCCGAAGCGCTCGAAGCCGGTGCCGCGGAAGTGCGCCATCTGATCCGGCGGAAGCACATGCCGACCATCAACAAGATGATGGGCATTGGCTCCTTTGGTTTCACGGCGGCGTTTCCGCGTCTTTCGGATGCGTGGCGCTGGCGCTTCATGCACTATTCGTTCTTGACGCAGACACCGTCGCCGCGCGGGTCGACCTTGCGCGTCAGCCGGCATCCCAATGCATACTTCCACTTCGGCAAGGGCATCGACCGGATTACCCATGACGGTCGCGAGCTCGACATCGCGATGCAGGACGGCAGCCGTCTGAAGACGGACTTCCTCATTCTCGGCACAGGTTTCACGGTCGAGCCGCTGGCACGCACCGAGCTTGACGGCTATGCCGACAAGATCCTGCTTTGGGGCGATCGCTATGCCGCGCCGGCCGAACTCCGTCATTCGGAACTGGCGAAGTTTCCCTATCTCGCCGACGATTTCGCCTTCCAGGAGCGCGATGCGGGCACCGCGCCGTGGCTCTCGGCGATCCACTGCTTCAATTACGGCGCATCGGTGAGCTTGGGTAAGGTCAGCGGCGACATTCCTGGCATCAGCGAAGGCGCGGCGTGGCTTGCCCGCGAAATCGCTGCCACGCTCTATCGCGAGGATGTCGAGACCCATTTCGCGGCCATGGAAGCTTACGACAAGCCGGAGCTTCTGGGCGACGAGTGGACCGAAACGCCGCTCCCCGGCGAGGAGCTCGACGAGCCCGCATTGAAAACGGGGAGCGACGCCCGATGAGCACTGATGTGGTGACACGGCTCGCATCTGTGAGTGACGATGGCTCTAAAGTCGCGGCTGCCGTAGCGTTGCGAGCCGATGTGTTCGCAATGACACAAGCGGCGCATGATGCAGCGCTGAAGCCGAACGATACCGGTGGTTTCACCCACGTCGAACGCGCGGCGCTTGCGACGCGGATTTCGAAGCTCAACCGATGCGCGGAGCTTGCCGAGCACTATGCGGCACTGCTCGCCACCTACGACGCAGACGAAGACACGCTCGCGATCGCCGATCCCGCCTTCGATGGCGATGCCTGGTCGCGCATCAACGCCGTTTTGACGTTTACGGATCTGGTCGCGGCCAACCCGAAGGCGACGCAGCCTGACGACGTGGCGTCGCTTCAGGCGGCCGGCGTTTCGGATGCCGACATCGTTCGACTGGCCGAGCTCAACGCCTTCCTCGCCTACCAGATCCGGTTGCTTGCGGGATTGAAGCTGATGCGGGGTGCGGCATGAACGCGGTGATCCACGACTTCACCACCGAGGTTCCCGAGTGGCGCCCGCGGGTCAAACCCATCGACCTGGCCGAGGCGACCCCGGAGCAGCACGATGCGCTCAAGGTGACGCCGTCGAACACGAAAGTTTCCGACTACGTCTTGGTGCTCGCCAACGATGTCGAGACGCTGAAAGTCCGCACGCCGCTCTTCAACGCGATCATGTACAACAAGGGTGGCTTGAGCCGTGCGGAGCGGGAGATCGGCGCGACCGCGGCGTCGGTCGTCAATCGCTGCGTCTATTGCGCGGCCGTCCATTCCAGCCGCTACAATCAGCTTGCCAAGGACGAAACGCTCATGCAGCGCATCTTCGCGGATGGCGAAGAGGCTGACCTGGATGAGCGCGCATCGGCGATCTTCAAATTCGCGACCAAGCTTTCCAAGGCCCCGAGCGAAGCGGATGCAGACGACATGCAACGACTGCGCGACATCGGCATGAGCGAGGAGGAAATCCTCGATCTCATCCTGTCCACGGCGCTGTTCGGCTGGGCAAACCGGCTAATGCACGTGCTTGGCGATCCGGTGGCGAAAGCGGACTGATTCTGGGCCCACAAAAGCCCGTTCGAAATGATGAAATGAAAGGAATCGAGAGTGGAGCAGGGCAGCAAGGGGATCGTGAAGGTCGGTATCGTGGGGGCAGGGTCCATCGCATTTGGCGCGGCTGCCTACTTGGAAAATGCCGGTCACCGAGCGATGCTCTGGTCGCCATCCGGCGAGCGCACCAAGCGCCTGGCAGCCGGTGAAGCGCTTATTGCTTCCGGTGCACTGGAAGGCACATTCCACCCTGCAGTCGCGGGGTCGGCGCAGCAACTCGTCGAAGCCAATGACGTGCTGATGATCGCCTTGCCGGGCTATGGCCACAAAGCTGTCATGGATGCCATCGCGCCCTTCATCCGCGAAGGTCAGACCGTCCTGATCAGCTCGCATGCCTCCTTCGGCGCGCTCTATCTCAACCGGCTTCTTGCCGATCGGGGCATCGTCGTTCCGATCGTCGCCTGGGGGACGACGGTCACCACCGGACGGCAGCCGAGCCTCGTCGAGGCGCAGGTCAACACGGTGCGCAGCAAGGTCGATGTCGCGACCGTGCCGGCATCACTGAGCGCCGAGGGGCTCGCTGTTTGCCAGACGCTCTTCGGCGACCGGTTCGTGCAGCGCGACGGTATCCTCGCCATCGCGCTTTCAAACCTCAATCCGCAGAACCACATGGGCATCGCGCTTTGCAACATGACGCGCATGGAGCACGGCGAAATCTGGCCGCAAGGGCTCAACGTCACGCCCAATGTCGGCCGCCTGCTCGAGGAACTCGATCGCGAACGCATCGCGATCGCCGAAGCGCTCGGCCTGAACGTGCGCGACATCTTCGAACACTTCCATCTGTCGTTCCACGTGCCGAAGGACAGTGTTTCGGCAATGAACCAGGAAATGCACCGCGAAGGGCGTGGCGGGACCGGCCCGGCCACAGCGGATTCACGCTACGTCACCGAGGATGTGCCGTTCGGCCTTCTGATGACGGTTAAGCTCGGCGAACTCACTGGCCGCCCCGCGGTCCTTCACGACGCCGGCGTGCGCATCTTCTCCGCCATGTATGGCCGGGATTTCGCAGCCGAGAACACGCTTCTCGACGCGATCGGCATGTCCGATCTTTCCCTGGAGCGGCTGCGCCAACTGGCTCGCGACGGCTTCGAGGTTTCGACGGAGGCGCGCGCCGCAAGCTGATTTTTGAGTACACGGGACGAAGAAGCCCGGCCCAACAAAAGATCATGACAGGCACTGGCCGTTAAACCTCCGCGTGCGAGACGGCCGATCATCACCGGAAACAGAGGGAGACTACGCAATGACGAAATTTCACATCAATCGCCGCAGGCTGATCCAGACGTCGGCCGCTGGTGCCGCTATTCTGGCCGCACCGTCCATTCTCCGCTCGCGTGAAGCGCGTGCACAGGAAGGCACCGTCAACATCTGGACCTATGCCAACTTCATTCCGCAGGACTTCATCAGCGAGTTCCAGAACGAGACCGGCATTCAGATCCAGGTGCGTCTCGTCGACGACCAGGGCAAGCAGTTCAACCTTCTGGCGGCCGAACAGCCGCAGCCGACCGTCGACATTCTGACGGTTGCCGGCCACCGCTTCCTGCAGTTCATCGAATCCGGTCTCCTCGCACCGATCGACACGGACCGTCTGACGAACTGGGGCAACATCAACACCATTTACTCGGAAAGCGACTGGGGCACGATCAACGGCGAGAAGTGGGGCGCACCCGTGCTCTCCGGCGCCGAGGTGCTGGCCTGGAACACCGAAATGGTCGACGCGTCCGAGACGACCAGCTGGGACGTGATGTTCGACCCGAAATACCAGGGCCAGACCGCGTACATCATCCAGGACATGATGTCCGTCATGATGCTCTATAAGGGCTATGACGGCAACATGATCGAATACATGGACGATCCGGAGCGTGCTGCCGAGATCGTGCGCGAAACGCGCGATTTCATGATCGAAAACAAGGGTATGGTTCGGAAATTCTACGACTCCGGCGCCGAGATCCAGCAGATGTTCATCAACCAGGACGTCGTGCTCGCCCATGCCTGGAACGGCCCGATCTCCAAGCTGATCATGGACGGTTTCCCGATCGACATGACGATCCCGAAGGAAGGCTCCTACGGCTTCATCTACACGTTCAACATCGCCGAGAACGCGCCGAACGCCGACAACGCCTACACCTTCCTCGACGCGCTTCTGGCTCGTCCGGAGATTGGTGCGGCAATGACGCGCGCATCGGGCTACCTGTCGACCATGAACGGCGTCAACGATCACCTGAGCGAGCTTGAGCAGCGTGCATCGTCGTTCACCGAAGAGGAACTGGAAGGTCTGCAGTTCTTCCGCGCCGAGGCCAACGAGATGAAGTACCAGCTCGTCGACCCGGCCGTCGAAGAAATCAAGGCAGCCTGATCTTTCACCGGAGCGGGCGGTCTAGCGTCCGCTCCGGCCATTTTCGTACTTCAAGCCAGACGTTACCGCGCGCCGGTCAAGCGTCGAAGGAGCATCGCTGATGGCTCATACCCAATCCTCCACGCTCGAAGAGAGCCGTGAACGGTCACCAACCGGGCGGCGCAGCTTTTGGGGTGCGCTGGCGCAGAACGGAACGTACAACGCGGCGACGGGCGTGCTATTCAAGACGCAACGGCGCCAGTTCCTGTTGCTTGCCAGCTTTCCGCTGATCTGGGTGTTCGTGGCGCATCTCGGACCCATCATCCAGATGTTCTGGATCAGCTTTCTGGATTCCTACCCGCCGCGCGTCGGCTATGAGCCGCAATTCACGCTCGACAATTGGGCGACCTTCTTCGGGCAGAGCATCTTCGTCACGCCGTTCATCCGGACACTGGTCTATGCCTTCACCTTCACCTTCGCGACGCTGCTGATCACCTATCCGGTTGCGTATTTCCTCGCCAAGCACGTCAAGCGGCAGAACCAGCTCATCTTCCTGCTTCTGCTCCTCATCCCCTTCTGGGTCGGCGAAATCGTGCGCACCTATGCGATCATGATCCTGCTCGGCAATACGGGCGCGCTGAACCGGCTGCTGATGATGCTTGGCATGATCGAGCGGCCGATCCCCTTCATGTATACGAGCTTTTCGCTGGGCGTCGGCATCGTCTACCTGACCTCGCTCTACATGCTGCTGCCACTCTATTCGGCGCTGGAAAAGATCCCGCGCAGCTACCTCGAAGCGGGTGCCGATCTCGGAGCGGGTGCCTGGACCCGGTTTCGCAGGATCACGCTGCCGCTCTCCAAGGAGGGGATCGCGTCGGGTTGTACGCTCGTCTTCCTGATCTCGACCGGCTACTACGCTACCCCGGTTCTTCTCGGCGGGCCGAGCACCACCGTTTTCGCTGAAACCATCGCAGGCTTCTTCCATGTGGCAGGCGACCAGTGGCCGACGGGTGCTGCGTTCTCCTCGATCATGCTGATCGCCGCACTGTCGATCACCGGCATCTTCTTGAAACTCATGGGCCGCTCCGGAAAAGGTCTGATGAAATGACCAAGTCCACCCGCATCTTCATGTCCGTCATCTACTGGGCATTCGTGGTCTATCTGTTCGTGCCGCTGGTGCTGATGGTGGTCATGGGGTTCAAGGATTCCGCTTTCATCGGTTTCCCGATCCAGTCCTGGACGCTCGATTGGTACAAAGGCGTCTTTCAGGACACCGAAGTGATCAACGTCTTCATCTATTCGATGACGATCGCGATCACGAGCACGCTTCTGTCGCTCGTCATCGGCACGTGGGTGGCATCCTTCCTCGGACCCTACAAGTTTCCGGGCAAGGTCATCATCTTCGCCATCACCTGCCTGCCAGCAGTCATTCCCGGGATCATCTCGGCAATCTCGTTGCGCATCTATGCGCGTTTCCTGGATATCGAGCCGGGCATGCTTGCCATCATTCTCGGCCATACGGTGCACAATGTGCCCTTCGTGGCGCTGGTGGTGATGGCGCGGCTTGCGACCTTGCCGAAGAGCCATATCGAAGCGGCGCGCGATCTCGGTGCCGACAGCCTCATCGCCTTCTTCCGCGTGACGCTGCCCTATCTTCGCCCGGCGCTCATCGGAGCCGGTATCTTCTGCATGCTGCTCAGCTTCGACGATTTCGTCCGCGCTTTCTTCCTCGGCAGCTACCAGCCGACCCTGCCGGTGCTGATCTTCGCCAAGCTGCGCTCGGGCATGTCGCCGGAAATCAACGCCATCTCCACGGTCGTGCTTGTCATGACAGCAATTCTGGGCATCTGGGCAGAACGCTCGATGCGCCGCATGAACAAAGGGGCCTGACATGGACCAGCAGGGCAGAAAAGCGATCGTTCACATCGAGAACGTGTCGAAGAGCTTCGGCCAAACCAAGGCGATCGACAATCTCGACATGAAGATCATGGCGGGTGAGTTCGTCACCTTCCTCGGACCGTCGGGCTGCGGAAAGTCGACGACACTGCGCATCCTCGGCGGGTTCGAAAGCCCGGATCAGGGCCGCGTCATCCTCGACGGCGTGGACGTCACCAAGCAGCCGCCGAACAAGCGTGACGTGAACATGGTCTTTCAGGACTATGCGCTCTTCCCGCATATGACGGTGGGCGAGAACATCGCATTCGGTCTCGAACTGAAGGGCCAGCAGCGCGGCGAGATCGACCGGAGGGTCGCAAGCCTTCTCGATTTCCTGCAGCTTTCCGGCTTCCGCGATCGCACGCCCGATCAGCTATCGGGCGGCCAGCGACAGCGCGTGGCACTCGCACGCGCGCTTGCCCCCGATCCCAAGCTTCTGCTTCTCGATGAGCCGCTCGGCGCGCTCGACGCCAAGCTGCGCGGTCAGGTTCAGGTGGAACTGAAGGACATCCAGCGCCGCACCGGCAAGACGTTCTTCTTCGTCACCCATGATCAGGAAGAGGCGCTGACCATGTCCGACCGGATCGTCGTCATGAACGCCGGTCGCGTGGAGCAGGACGGCACGCCGGAGGACCTTTACTACCGCCCGGCGAGCCGCTTCGTCGCTGAGTTCATCGGGGAGACCAATCTGCTCGAAGGCACCGTGCGCGGCAGCGACCAGGGTGCGGTCATCATCGATTGGAAGGGCCACAGCGTCTATGGCTCGGCCAATGGTGGTCAGCCGCAGACAGGATCAAGCGTTGCCGCGTCGATCCGGCCGGAGAACGTGATCTGCCTGCCGCAAAGGCCCGCCAACGACCGTGCGCTCAAGGGCCGCATCGTCAATCGCGTGTTCAAGGGCAGCAAGACGACCGTCGACGTCCAGGTCGACGAGCGCGATCCGCTGATCATCAAGGCTCATGTGGACCCTGCGGTGGCGCACCAGTTCGCCGACGACACGGTGTGGGTGACCTGGGACACGAACAGGCTGGCCGTGCTCGCTGGCTGATCGGAAACGATCGCCGGCGACTTAATTTGCTCTGATTTGCCGGCGAAGGCTGGCTCTTTGCGTGCTTCTTCTGGTATGCGGCACGACAAAGAGGCCCCATTCATGACATCGTCCATCGAAAATGCGCCGGCATCCCTGCCGGCCGCCATCCATCCTGCTCTCTCCTCCGCGCTTGAAGCGCACGGCTACGCCCAGCTTACACCCGTTCAGACGGCCATGCTGGACGACGCCCATGCGGGGGCGGACCTGCTCGTCTCGGCACAGACCGGATCGGGCAAGACAGTCGCCTCCGGGCTCGCCATTGCGTCCACGCTGCTCGATGGCGCGGAGACCTTCGGTGCTGCCGGACGGCCACTCGGTCTCGTGATTGCGCCGACACGCGAACTGGCTTTGCAGGTCCAGCGCGAACTCGACTGGCTTTATGCCGTTGCCGGCGTGCGCACCGCCACCTGCGTTGGCGGCATGGACATGCGCAACGAGCGCCGGGCGCTCGAACGCGGCGCCCATCTCGTCGTCGGCACGCCCGGTCGTCTGCGCGATCACATCAACAAGGGCGCCCTCGATCTTGCCGACCTTCGGGCCGTCGTCCTGGATGAGGCCGACGAGATGCTGGATCTCGGCTTCAAGGACGATCTCGAATTCATTCTCGCCGCGGCACCGGACGACCGCCGGACGCTGATGTTCTCGGCAACCGTCTCGCGGCCGATCGCCGAGCTTGCCAAGACCTATCAGCGCGACGCGGTGCGCGTCGCCGTCACGGCATCGACCGAGCAGCATGCGGATATCGACTATCAGTTGATGCTGGTGCGCCGCGATGAGCGCGAGCATGCCATCATCAACACGCTTCTCCATTCCGACAGCAAAAGCGCGCTCGTCTTCTGCCATACGCGCGAATCCGTGCGGCATCTGACGGCGCGGCTCGGCAATCGCGGTTTTGCGGTCGTGGCGCTGTCGGGCGAACTCGCCCAGTCCGAGCGTTCGAGCGCGCTGCAGGCGATGCGCGACGGTCGGGCGCATGTCTGCGTCGCCACCGACGTCGCCGCTCGCGGCATCGACCTGCCCAATCTCGACCTCGTCATCCATGCGGATGTGCCGAGCAACCCGGCCACGCTTCTGCACCGGTCCGGGCGTACCGGCCGAGCCGGGCGCAAGGGCGTGTGCGTGCTGATCGTGCCCGAACATCGCCGTGGTGCGGCAGCAAGGGTGCTGTCGCTTGCAAAGCTCAATGCTGCGACCGTTCCGGCCCCCGGCATTGCGGCCATCGAGGCGCGCTATCGCGAGCAGATCCTCGAAGCTGCAGTATCCACGCCACCGGTCGAGCAGCACGAGGAGCCGTTCATTGCCGAGCTTCTGGAAAAGGTGACGCCGGAACAGCTTGCTGCCGCCTATCTCCGCCAGCAACTGGCATCGCGCCCCATTCCCGAAGATGTGGCCGAAATTCCGATTCGTCCGATCACGCCGCGCGCGCCGAAGGGCGAGCGCGGCTTCGAGCGGGACGGCAGCGCTCCCCGTGAACCGCGGGAGCCGCGCTCCGAAATGGCCGGCGGCGTCTGGTTCAAGCTGTCGCTCGGGCGCAAGCAGCGCGCCGATCCGAAGTGGCTTCTGCCGATGATCTGCAAGGCAGGCGGCGTCACGAAGAAGGACGTCGGCTCCATCAAGATCGACGAGACCGAAACGCGGTTCGAGATTGCCGGCGACCAGGCCGACGCTTACGTCGAACATCTGGCGGAACGCGGCACCGGTGAAAAAGGCGTGACGATCGTGCCGCTCGATGGTGCCTCCAGCCATCGGTCTGCACCGCGTGGCAAGCCCGCCGGCGCGAAGCCATCCGGTCCCAAACCGGCCAAGCGGGCTGCCGAAAAGCGTGCGGACTGGTCAGACCGCCCCGCGCGGACCGACGAGGCGCGCAAGGGTCCGAAGGCGGACAGGCCAGGCAAGCCGGGGAAGCCCGGCAAGTTCAAGGGCGCGAAGCGCCGGGACGCATGAGCGTACCGCGGAATCCCGGTCTGTCGTCTTCTCGGGTGGTGGGCTTCAGCAAGCGCGCTGCGTGATGTAAGGCCGGTGGTTCACATTTCGCGTTGCAAGAGCTGGGGTTGCTTCGATGGACTTCGTGCCGCTGATCGATCGGGTCGGTGAAGAGATGACGGCGACGTTTGGTGGCGGCGTCATCGGTTTCATTCTCGGTTTCGCGCTGCTGAAGACGGGCTTCTGCACCCGCATGGCGGTGATCGACATGGCGCGAGCACGGAGCCTCACCGGGCCTGCCACCTGGCTGCTCGGCTTCGCTGCCGCGCTTCTTGCCGTGCAGGTGATGCTTTATTCCGGCGTGATCGCCGTGGACACGAGCCGCTTCTTCGCCAGCGGCCAGAGCCTCTCCGGTGCGCTCATTGGCGGCGCAATCTTCGGCATCGGCATGGTGCTGACGCGCGGATGCGTGTCGCGCCTGCTCGTTCTCGGTGCGGCCGGCAATCTGCGTGCGATCTACAGCCTCGTTTTCGTGGCGCTGGCTGCCTATGCCACGCTTTACGGTTTTCTGGTGCCGGGTCGCGATGCGATCGCGCCGCTTCTGAGCACAGCTGCGATCGGCGGCAACGCGCTCGTCGACCACACGGGTGGCGGCAATGTTTCAGGCGTTATTCTTGGTGCCGTCGTGGCGGTGGTTGCCTTCGCCTTGGCCGCCCGGGCGAAGCTTGGTCTCGGCCAGTCGACCGGCGCAGTCGTCGTCGGGCTTATGGTGGCCGCTGCGTGGTACTTCACTGCGACGCTGACGGCGCAGCTGTTCGAGCCGATTGCCATCGACAGCATTTCCTTCATCCGACCGCTTGCGCAGACGAGTGGCGCCCTCATCGGCACAGTTGCCTTGCCGACCTTCGACTTCGGTCTGGTGGTGGGCACTTTTGCGGGTGGGCTTCTCGCTGCGCTCGTGCTTCGTAGGTTCAAGGTCGCAACGTTTTCCGAACCTGACGCGCCGCATATTCTGCGCTACACGATCGGTGCCGTCATGATGGGCTTCGGCGGTGTTCTGGCCGCTGGCTGCTCGATCGGTGCAGGACTGACGGGCGGGTCGGTGCTGGCCGCGTCAGCGCTCATAGCGTTGCTGTCCATGGCCGTTGCGGGTGCGGTCGCCGACACCGTGCTTGATCGTCCGCGCGAGCGAAGCCCGGCTTAACGACAACACCTGCGTCAGGTGATAAATTCACCCGTGGAACCGGCTCGCGCGAGAAGATTTTTGCGCGGATGTCGGTCAACGCGCATGTCGTTCCTTTGAGCTTTGGCTGTATCTCATCGATATTGGGGTTGATTGGCCGGATTTGATCGGCCGGTCACTGGCTGGGAGTTGCTCATGATACAGGCCACACGACGGCATGTGCTCACGCTGACTGCAGGTGCGGTCGCCGCTTTCGCAGGCGGCGCGATCGGTATTGCGCCGGCACGTGCAGACGAGGAGGCTTTTCAGGCGGCCATCCGTGATTTCACCGGTGGCGTGGAGCCTCAAGCCGGCCGCGTGACGTTGACGCTTCCCGATGCGGTCGAGAATGGCAGCTCTGTTCCGGTTTCGGTGGCGGTCGAGAGCGCGATGAGCGACGGCGATCTCGTGGAGGAAGTGGCGATCTTCGCTGATGGCAATCCGCTGCCGGGCGTTGCTGCCTTCGCCTTCACAGCGAGAAGCGGCGTGGCATCGGCGGGAACGCGCATTCGGCTGGCCCAGTCGCAGACAGTCGTCGCCGTCGCGCGCTTTGCCGACGGTTCGGTTTTCATGGACAGCCGCTCGGTGGAAGTCACCGTTGGCGGTTGCGCAGCCTGAGCGGGGAGAGATTTCATGTCATCGAGACCACGCGTGAGCGTTCCCGCGACAGCCGCCTCGGGCGATATCATCGAGATCAAGGCCCTGATCTCGCACACGATGGAATCCGGCCAGCGCCGCGATGCTTCCGGCAACCGCATTCCGCGCAAGATCATCAACGCGTTCGCCTGCACCTTCAACGGCGAACCGGTCTTCTCCTGCGCCATCGAACCGGCCGTCGCTGCCAATCCGTTTCTGTCGTTTTCGGCGCGTGTGACGGAAAGCGGAACGTTCCGCTTCACCTGGACCGATGACGATGGCTCTGTCTTCGAGGCGGAAGAGGCAATCGAAGTTAGCTGACGACAAGTGAAGGCGGCGCAGCCGAGGGTGGGGGAACGATTGGTCAAGGTATTTATCACTCTTGCTGCAGCGATGCTGGCAGGTCTTCCGGTGCCGGCTGGGGCGGAGGAAAAAGCCGGAGCGGCTGCGGATGTCGAGGCGTATGTTCAGCGCGTGAGCGAACTTGCTGTCGACCCCGCCTATGGGGATTACCTCTCGTCGCCATGCACGTCCTGTCACGGAGCCAATGCAGCGGGCGGCATCCCCGCCATCCAGGGGCAGCCGGCCGAAGCGATCATCGCTGCACTTTATGAATACAAGTCCGAGGTCCGTGAGAACGCGGTGATGCGCTCGGTCGCGTCGGCGCTGTCGGACGAGGATGTCGCGGCGCTTGCCGCGCATTTCTCGCAGCAATGAATTTCCACGAAGATCACATTTATCATTGGGGGCAAACACATGACATTGATTAAAGATCGCCGCGGCGCGGGGCCGCTCTTGACGCGCCGGACGTTCGGTCTGCTCGCGGGGGCCGGTGCGGCAACCCTTGCACTGCCATCCTATCTGCGGGCGCAGGACAAGCCACGGGTGGTCGTCATCGGCGGTGGTGCCGGCGGCGCAACGGCTGCGCGCTATCTCGCCAAGGACAGCGATGGTGCGCTCGACGTCACGTTGATCAACAACACCGAGACTTACACCACCTGCTTCTTCTCAAATATCTATCTCGGTGGCTATCGCGATCTGCAGTCGATTACGCATGGCTATGACGCGCTCGTTTCGCAATACGGGATCAACAAGGTCACCGGCACGGCCGTCGCCATCGACCGCGACGCCAAGACGGTTCGCCTCGAAGATGGTACGGACATCGCCTATGACCGCCTGGTCGTCGCGCCCGGCATCGACATTATCTACGATTCCATCGCCGGCTATTCCGAAGAAGCCGCGGAGACTGCGCCGCATGCCTGGAAGGGCGGCCCGCAGACGGAGATCCTGAAGACCCGTCTCGATGCGCTGGAAGATGGCCAGAACATCGTGATGGTCACGCCGCCGAACCCCTATCGCTGCCCGCCAGGACCCTATGAGCGCGTGTCGATGATGGCGCATGTCCTGAAGGCGAAGGGTTACACGCAGTCGAAGATCTTCGTGCTCGATCCGAAAGAGACCTTCTCCAAGCAAGCGCTCTTCCAGGAAGGCTGGGAGACACACTATCCGGGCATGGTCGAGTGGTATGGTCCCGATGTCATCGGCGAGATCGCCGGTGTCGACGTCGCGGCCGGTGCTGTCGAGACGGGCTTCGATACATTTGAGGGCGCGCTTCTCAACATCATTCCGGCGCAGCGTGCCGGCGCCATCGCGGTGGAGGCGGATCTCGTCAACGAGACCGGCTTCTGCCCGATCGATGCCGCTTCGATGAAGTCGTCTGCCGACGAGAACATCTATGTCATCGGCGATGCCAGCATTGCCGGCGACATGCCGAAGTCCGGCTTCTCCGCCAACAGCCAGGCCAAGGTCGCGGCGATGAGCATCCGTGCGGAGCTCACCGGATCGAGCGCGTTCCCGGCCCGCTACGCCAACACCTGCTGGAGCCTCATCGAGACGGATGACGGCGTGAAGGTCGGTGCCCAGTACGAGCCTGCTGAAGGCAAGATCACGGCGACTTCGACCTTCGTCAGCCAGCCGGGCGAGACTGCCGAGCTGCGCAAGGAAACCTACGAGGAATCCGTCGTCTGGTACGACAGCATGATCGCCGACACGTTCGGCATCACGGCCTAAGACAAAGAGAGCCGGGCTTCATCCAGCCCGGCCCTTTCATTCTGGCTTTCAGCGATTATTGGGCTGGAAGGCGTTGGCAGATCTGGATGAGTGACATGCGGGTCATCTCGGCTTCCTGGCCATCGTCTTGTGCACTGTCTTCGCCTGCATCCTGATCAGGACTTGCCGGGGTCGACGCAGAGCCGATCGAGCCGGAGGATTGGGCATTGATACCAACGCTTCCCGATGTGGTGGGGGCAGGTGTCGTTGGATTGGCCTCCTCGGCCATCACACCATCAACCGCCTGACTGTCGGGATCGGTCGCGCTCGAAGGTGCGGTGCCTTCGGGTTCACCCGTTGAAGCGGCAGAGACGCCGGCTGCCTCGCAATCCTCGCGGATGCTTGCTTGTTGCTCTGCGTCGAGGTCCGCGAAGTTGGTCTCGATCTCCTCGTCGGAACGAACGGTTCTCAGCGTTTCGTCGGTGAAGAAAGCCCCCCGCAATTCGTCGCTCCAGTTCACGTCGGCCGTACTGGTGTCCGACGCGATTGATTGACTGTTGCTCGTTTCGCTGGCGCCTTCGCCTTCAATCGGCTGCTGCGCATGCGCGAAGGGCAGGGCTGCGAAACTCACAAGGGCGAGCGTCGGCAGGAAGTTCTTGATCGTCATGGTGTGGCTCCTCTGGATGGAAACGCACAATCCAGGGATCAGGTCGATGTTCCGCTTCTCAGGCCACCTTGGAGCAGATCAGGCGCAGAAGCGGTGCATTTTGCTGGGTCACGCGGGCCTTCAAGAGGCTGAGCGGCATCCGCTCGTCCTTCACGAATTCCATGAACATCATGTTCAGATTGTTGAAGATCATTTGCCCGATCGCGACCGTGTCGAGCTCCGCCCTTACGAGACCTGCGGCCTGCAGCCTCTTCAGCAACTGGCAGATCTGATCGGCCAGTTGCTGGTCGAGTGCGGTATAACGCAGGCTCACCGGTCCGTTCGGATCGCGGATCGACAAGGCCATCGCCATACGCCACATCTCCTTGTTCAGGTAGACGAGCGAGTGATCGTAATAGTGAGCGATCAGGCTGCGCACTGCCTCCTCGACGTCGTGATGCGGGCGATCGATCATCAAAGCGCCGTCACCGAGGATTTCTTCGACTTCCATGGCGACGATGGCGACCAGAACGTCGCCCTTGTATCCGAAGTAATTATAGACCGTTCCCGGTGACACACGCGCGAGTTCCGCGATGTCTTCCATTCGCGCGGCCTCATAGCCCAAATTGCGGAAAAGCGCCGACGCGGCATCGAGGATGCGACGATGCCGGTCCGCCTTCTGCTGCTCTCGCAATCCAGTCACACGCCGCGCTCCGGAAATTTATAGTCCACTACAAAATTCAAATTGACTTCAAAAATAAGTCGCGTCAACCTCGTCTCCAGCATCGGAACAAGGTGCACCCAACAGAGGAGAGAACGATGACTGCCGCGCCCGTGTCTGCTTTCCGCAAATCGATTTCCCTATCGCTTCTGGCTGCCACGGCGCTGACCGCTGCAGCGCCTGCGACCATCGCGCCTGCCTTCGCGCAGAGCCAGGAGCTCAATGCGCTGGTGTGGTGCGACCATACAGATCCCGAACTCGTTCAGCCCTTTGAGGAAGAGCACGATGTGCGGGTCAATCTGCGCGAGTATGAAGGCACGGCTGCCGGTCTGGCGATCCTGGAACAATCGCGTCCAGGCGATTGGGATGTGCTCGTGATCGATGCCGTCGATGTTGGCCGTGCGGTCGATCTCGGCATCATGGCGGCCTTGCCTGCCGACGAATTGCCGACCGGCGATTTCTTCCCCGAGCTCGTCATGGAAGACCTCAACACCCGCGACGGCACGACCTACGCGGTGACGGAGAAGTTCGGCTACAACACGATCGCCTACAACAAGGCAGCCGTCGATCCGGCCGACATGACGAATTTCGAAACGCTCTTCTCCGGCAAGTATGACGGTCGGATCGCCATCTATGACTATTATCTGCCGGTGCTTGGCATGCTCTCGCTCAGCGAAGGCATCGATACGGGTGATCTGGACGCCGAAGCGCTCGAGACCCTGCGCGAGCCTCTCTTCGATCTGCGGGCACGCTCAAGCCAGGTCAGCGAAGTGGTCGCGAGCCAGACGGCGCTCGCAACGGGCGAAGTCGATATTCTCGTCGGTGGCGGCGAATGGCTGACGGCAGTTCTCGCCAGTGAAAACGCCGATCTCGACTGGACCATTCCGGAGCAGGGCGGCGTTCTCTGGGCACAGTCGATCGGGGTGCTGGAAAGCAGTGAGAACAAGGATCTCGCAACCGAGTTCGTGAAATACATCGTCAGCCCGGAAGGCCAGGCACGGCTTGCGACCTCATCCTGCTACTGGGGCATGCCGGCCAACGCGGCTGCCGGCGACGTGCTGACGGATGAGGAAAAGACGGTGCTGCGTTGGGACGACCAGCCCGACTTTCTCACCCGCGTGCAGCGCTATCCCGTTCCCGACGCCGAACTCGACACCGCCATGCAGGATCTCTGGACCGACATGCTGCAGCAGTGAAGCGGTTTGAAAGCGGACGGTGACGGCCGTGGCGCGCGCACATGACAACCGGCAGGGCTGGGGCCTGGTTGCTCCCGCCCTGATCTGGACGACCGCCTTCTTCGTCGTGCCCTTCCTGATGATGCTGGCCTTGAGCTTCGCCAAGATGGAAGGACGCAGCGTCGTCACCGGCTTCTTTCCGGACAATTACATTCGCATCTTCACCGAGCCGTCGCTTTTGCGCGGACTCGTCGTCTCGCTCGAGATCACGGTCACCGTGACGGTGATTTCGATGGTGCTTGCCTATCCGCTTGCCTGGATCATCGCGTTTCGGGTGCCGGAGCGCTGGCAGCGTCTCGTGCTGATCCTCACCATCCTGCCGTTCTGGACGTCTTACGTGGTGCGGTCCTACTCATGGCTGCTGGTGCTCGGGCAGAACGGGGTGATCAACAAGACGCTGATGACGCTCGGCGTCATCAGTGAGCCCATTTCCATGTCGGCGTCGCGCTTTGCCACCGTGACGGGCTTCGTGCACTTCTTCGTCATGCTTCTGACGCTGACGATCTACGCGAATCTGAAGGAGCTTTCGCCGAACTACGCCCGCGCTGCGCAGGATCTGGGCGCAGGGCGCTTGGCCACATTCCGGCATGTGATCCTGCCGCTCACGCTGCCCGGCCTGATGACCGGCGCGTTTCTCACTTTGGTGCTCTGCATCGGCGACTACATCACGCCGCAGATTCTCGGCGGCAACAACGAGTTGACCTTGCCGCAGCTCATCATGATGCAGCTCGGCCGGCGCGGTGACTTTCCAATGGCTTCGGCCATGGCCGTTGTGTTGATGGGAATCGTGACGCTCGCCTATCTCTTCAGCGCGCGCTGGCTTCGGATCGACCGGCTATGACGCGCGCGTTCGCCTGGATCTACCTCGCCGTCGCGCTCGGCTTCATCTTCCTGCCAGTCGGCATGCTCGTGCTGTTTTCCTTCCAGGACGGACGCCTGCCGGTGCCGCCCTTCAACGGGCCGTCGCTCCGCTGGTATGCCGATGTGCTCGGCGACCGGCGGCTGATGTCGGCGCTCGGCAATTCCCTCATCGTCGCTGCGGTTTCCTCCGCGATCGCGCTCCTTCTCGGCTTTCTCGCGGCGCAGGCGCTGGCGCGCTACCGCCTGCCGGGGACACTGCTGATGCGGGTGGTGCTGATCGCGCCATTCACCGTGAGCTATCTCATCATCGCGCTCGGTCTGCTCACTCTCTACAATCGGACCGGCATCGGCCTGTCGCTTTGGACCGCCGGCGTCGGCCATGTGGTGATCAACCTGCCGCTCTGCTTCGCGATCCTCTACGCGGCGATAGGCGACCACCACCGCAATGCGGAGCGGGCGGCGCGTGATCTTGGTGCGTCCGAGGTGAAGGTGCTTGCGCTCGTGACCGCGCCGATGCTGATGCCATCGATGCTGGCGGCGTTCTTTCTCTCCTTCACCTTCAGCTGGGACGAGTTCATCATCGCGTTTCTGCTGACCCGTTTCGACGTGACGCTGCCGGTGGAAATCTGGTCGCTCTTGCGCTCTGGGCTGACGCCCCGTGCCAATGCGGTGGGCAGCCTCGTCTTCCTCGTCTCCGTCAGCCTGCTCCTTCTTCTGGAGCTCACCGTCTTCCGCAAGGTTCGCCGATGACCGCCGCTCTTTCGATCCAATCCATCGACATGAAGTTCGGCGAGGTTCGGGCGCTGCATGCCGTCGAGCTCGAGATCGAGGCCGGCGAGTTCATCGTGCTGCTCGGTCCATCGGGATGCGGAAAGACGACGCTGCTTTCGATCCTTGGCGGCTTCCTGCAACCGACGAGCGGCAAGGTCATGATCGGCGGGCGCGACATGACGCATGTTCAGCCGAAAGACCGGCCAACGACGACGATGTTTCAGGATTACGCGCTCTTTCCGCATATGAGCCTGATCGACAACGTCGGGTTCGGCCTGAGGATGCGGGGTGTCGGCAGGAAGGAGCGGCATCGCCGTGCGGGCGAACTGCTTGCGCTCGTCGGGCTACCGGATGCCGGGCATCGCCGGCCACATGAGCTCTCCGGTGGTCAGCGCCAGCGCGTCGCGCTCGCCCGCGCCCTTGCCGTCGACCCCGATGTGCTTTTGCTCGATGAACCGCTCGGCGCGCTCGACCTCAAGCTGCGCCGCCAGATGCAGGACGAATTGAAGGCGATTCAGCGGCGCGTCGGAACGACCTTCATCCACGTCACGCACGACCAGGAGGAGGCGATGGCGCTTGCCGATCGCATCGTCGTGATGAATGCCGGCCGCATCGAGGATGTCGGCGCGCCGCAGCATGTCTACCTCCAGCCGCGGACGCTTTTTTCCGCCGCCTTCATGGGCGAGATTAATCGGATAGACGGACAGGGAACCGGCGAAGGCCTCGATACGCCGCTCGGACGCCTGCCGCTTGCGGCGAACGGCAAGACGGCGCTGCTGATCCGGCCGGAAGCGATCGGCGGCAGCGGGGACCTCGCGCTTGGGCCGGCCAAACTCGTCGATGCCGCCTTCTTCGGAACCCATCACCGCTGCCATTATGCGCCGATTTCCGCGCCCGAGCTCAGGATCGTCGCGCATCTGCCCCAATCGGCCGTGCCGGTGGAGGGAAGCGTCAGCGAGCTCTATGCCGACCATCATGTGCTGATTGCGGAGGACCGATGAGCGCGCTGCAACGGGCAAAGCCCGACGACTGGTACCGCATCCGTCCGCTCTCCGATGGCGTGACCTGGATCGACGAGCCGCATATTCTCGAATTCTTCCGCTGCAATGTCTGGCACGTGCGGGGACGCGACCGCGACATGCTGGTCGACAGCGGCATGGGCGTCGTGTCCTTGCGCGAATGGGTGCCGCTCGTCACCGAGCGCGCGCTGGATGCGGTGGCGAGCCACACGCATTTCGACCATGTCGGCTGCCATCATGAATTCGAGTGCCGGCTCTGCCACGCGGCGGAGGCCAATATTCTGGCCAATCCCGACCGCACCAACACGCTTGCCGCCGACTACGTGACGGACGATATCTTCACGGCGCTGCCGCCCGAGCCCTACAGCTCGGTGCTTTACGACGTGAAGGCGGCGCCCGCGACGCGGATCCTGCAGGAAGGCGATGTCATCGATCTCGGTGACCGCGCCTTCGAGGTGATCCACACGCCAGGCCATTCGCCGGGCGGTATCGCGCTGTTCGAAAAGGCGACGGGCATCCTGTTTTCCGGCGACATCGTCTATGACGGCGAACTGATCGAGGGCCGCACGGCAAAAGATCAGGCGGACTACATAAGCAGCATGAAGCGCCTGCTGACGCTGCCCGTGACAATCGTGCATGGTGGTCATTTCCCGAGCTACTCGGGTGCCCGGCACCGGGACATCATCACCCAATGGCTGAAGACGAAGGAGACGGGCGCATGATCGAGCGACGCCAGTTCTATATTGATGGCGCCTGGATCGATCCGGTGACGCCGCGCGACCACGCGGTCATCGATCCGGCCACCGAAGAGCAGATCGGCGTGATCTCGCTCGGCACCGCGGCCGATATCGACCGGGCGGTGGCGGCGGCGAACCGGGCGTTTCCGCTCTGGTCGACGACATCACCGGCGGAGCGGCGGGCGGCCTGCGAGCGGCTTCTCGCCGTCTACAAGCGCCGATACGACGAGATGGTGGAGACGATCACGCTGGAACTCGGCGCGCCGGCGACCATGTGCCAGGGGCAGCAGGCCGATGTCGGCATCGGCCATCTGGAAGGGTTTCTAGCCGCCTTCGACCGGCTGAAATGGCGCGAGGTTTTGCCAAACGGCGATACGATGCTGCGCGAACCCATCGGCGTCTGCGGGCTGATCACGCCCTGGAACTGGCCGATGAACCAGATCGTGCTGAAGGTGATCCCGGCGCTTCTGACGGGCTGTACGGCGGTTCTCAAACCGTCCGAGCTGACGCCGCTGAATGCCATGCTCTATGCCGAGATGATCCATGAAGCCGGCATTCCGGCCGGGGTCTTCAACCTCGTCAACGGCACCGGGCCGGAGGTTGGCGCGGCCCTCTCGCGCCACCCGGACGTGCAGATGATGTCCTTTACCGGCTCGACGCGGGGTGGAACGGCGGTGGCGCAGGATGCTGCGCCGAGCGTCAAGCGGGTCACGCTCGAACTCGGCGGCAAATCGCCGAACATCGTCTTCGCTGATGCCGATCTCGAGGCCCGCGTGCCGGCTAGTATCCGCGAGGTGTTCAACAACACGGGCCAGAGCTGCGACGCGCCGACCCGCATGCTGGTGGAGCGCAGCGTTTACGATCAGGTCGTGAACCTTGCGCGTGAGACGGCGGAAGCCCAGGAGGTCGGCGATCCGAAGCAGGAAGGCGACCGGATGGGACCGCTCGTCAGCGACACGCAGTTTGGCCGCGTGCAGGCGCTGATCGAGGCCGGTGTCGCGGAAGGCGCACGGCTCGTGGCCGGCGGCCCGGGACGGCCGGCCGGGCTTTCCAAAGGCTATTTTGCGCGGCCGACGATCTTTGCGGATGTCAGCAACGACATGCGCATCGCGCGCGAGGAAATCTTCGGGCCCGTCGTCTGCCTGATCCCGTTCGACACAGAGGAAGAGGCGATCAAGATCGCCAACGACACGCCTTATGGGCTTGCCGCCTATGTGCAGACCGGCAACCGGGAGCGCGCCGAGCGCGTTGCGTCCCGCCTTCGCGCCGGCATGGTTCACATCAATGGCGGGCCGCACCGCTATGGCAGCCCGTTTGGCGGCTACAAGCAGTCCGGCAACGGGCGTGAGGGCGGGCTCCTGGGGCTCGAAGACTTCCTCGAAATCAAGACGCTGCATTTTCCGGAAAGCGCAACCGCATGACGACGCACCGCTTCAACCAGCCGCTCGGCGGCAACGAGATGCCGCGCTTCGGCGGGCCGGTCACCATGATGCGGCTGCCGAGCCAACCCACCGCGGAAGGCCTCGACGCCTGCTTCGTCGGCATTCCGATGGACATTGGCACGTCGAACCGGCCGGGCACGCGCCTCGGTCCGCGCCAGATCCGCGACGAATCCCGAATGCTGCGGCCTTACAACATGGCAACGGGCGCGGCGCCATTCGAGCATCTGCAGGTGGCCGATATCGGCGACGTGCCGATCAACACCTTCGATCTGAAGAAATCTGTCGACATCATCACGGAGTTCTATCGCGGCATCCTTGCCCATGACGTGATCCCGCTGACGCTTGGCGGCGACCACACGCTGACCTGGCCGATCCTGAGGGCGATCAAGGAAAAGCACGGGCCGGTCGCGCTCATCCACGTCGACGCGCATGCCGATATCAACGACGAGATGTTCGGCGAGAAGGTCGCCCATGGCTGTCCGTTCCGCCGCGCCTATGAGGACGGCTGCCTGATCAACGACAAGGTGTTTCAGATCGGCCTGCGCGGCACCGGCTACGGGCCTGCCGATTTCGACTGGGGCCGCGAGCGCGGCTGGCGGGTCGTGCAGGCGGAGGAATGCTGGCACAAATCGCTGACGCCGCTGATGGCCGAAATCCGCGCAATCATCGGCGATGCGCCGGTCTATCTCACCTACGACATCGACAGTCTCGACCCTGCATTCGCGCCGGGCACGGGCACGGTCGAGCCGGGTGGCCTCACGATCTGGCAGGGGCTGGAGATCGTGCGCGGTGCTGCCGGTCTCAATCTCGTCGGCTGCGATCTTGTCGAAGTCTCGCCGCCCTACGATCCTTCAGGCAACACGGCGCTGATCGGCGCAAACCTGCTTTATGAAATGCTGTGCGTCCTGCCGGGTGTCGGCAAGGGCCACGCGGGTTGATCCCTGCCTGATTGTTGAACGCCGCCTCGACAAGCGTTGCCGCCGCGCCAGATAGGTGCTGGCAGCAATCGAGGCGACATTCTTGACCGAGCGACGAAGAAGAGAAGGATCCGCGATCCCTTCAAGCCGGCTGTCGCGGCTGTTCAGCATGGGTGGCATTGCGGCCGGCATTGCCGGTAATGCCGCGGCTTCGGGTTTGCGGCAGATGGCTTCCGGCCAGCGCCCGCAGCTCTCCTCCATGCTGCTGACGCCGTCCAACGCGATGCGGCTCACCGAGGGCCTGTCGCACATGCGCGGCGCTGCGCTGAAACTCGGCCAGATGCTGTCGATGGATCCGAGTGTCGTGCTGCCGACGGAGATGGCGTCCATCCTTGCCTCGCTGCAGGCCGACGCGCGTCACATGGCGCCGCATCAGCTCAGCCGCGTGCTCGATGCCGAATGGGGCGAGGGCTGGCGGTCCCGGTTTGCCCGGTTCGACGAGGTGCCCTTCGCCGCCGCCTCGATCGGACAGGTGCACCGGGCGCAGAGCCTCGATGGGCGCGACCTTGCGATCAAGGTTCAGTATCCGGGCGTGCGCGACAGCATCGACAGCGACATCGACAACATCGCAAGCCTGTTCCGCCTGCCGGGCCTCGTGCCGCCGGGCATGGACCTTGTGCCGCTTCTCACTGAGGCCAAGCGCCAGCTGCATGACGAGGCCGATTACGAGCGCGAGGCGGCATGGCTCGTGCGCTTCGGTGCGCTTCTGTCGGGTTCTGCCGATTTCCTCGTGCCGGCCCATGTCCCAGAATTCTCCACGCCGCGCGTGCTGGCCATGAGCTTCGTCGAGAGTGTGCCGCTCGATGCGCTGGCGCAGGAGCCGCAAGAGACACGGGACCGGGTCGCCGAGCGGCTCATCGACCTCGTGATGCGCGAACTTTTCGCCTTTCGCGCGATGCAAACCGACCCGAACCTCGCCAATTACCGGTACGAGCCGCAATCGGGTCGCATCGTGCTTCTCGATTTCGGCGCGGTGCGCGCCTTCGATGTGGCCTTAGGCAAGGATTTCCGCGCGCTGCTTTCTGCCGGGCTCGACAATGAGCGCGAGGCGATCCGCGCGGCGATGCTGAAGATCGGTTATTTCGGCGAGAAGACGCCCGCCATGCAGCGCGAGCTCATCATCCGCATGTTCCAGACGGCGATGGTGCCGCTGCGCCAGCCGACGCCCTTCGATTTCAAGGCGTCCGACCTCCTGGAGCGCCTGCGCGCCATGGGCCAGACCATCGGCACGGACCGCGACCTGATGCATGTGCCGCCGGCCGAAACGCTGTTCCTGCACCGCAAGATCGGCGGCATGTACCTGCTCGCCGCCAAACTGCGCGCCCGCGTCGATCTCGGCCACATCGTCGCGCCGTACCGGGCGTTCATCGGACCGGTGTGAGGCTCTAAGAACCGGCGTCGCACTTGCTCTGCAGCGCGCGAATATCCGCTTCCGTCACGGCGGCGAGTGGGGCGAGGATGCGGAGTTTTTGGGGGCGGCATCGGGGGCGGACGATGGCGATCACCGTTTCCACATCGGGACAGCCGGCATCCGGGCAGGCGAGCTGCGCGACGGACACCGCGGCATCCTCTTCAAGATCGAACCCGGCGCGGACCCATGTCTTGATCTGGCGGGCCTGCACGCCTTCCGGGTTGCGTGGCGCGAACGGGTTGATGAAACGCACTGAGGTCGCCTCACACTTGTAACGGTATAACGTAAAATAAATTTGACGAATGAAATAACATAACGTACTGCGCTGTCAATCAACGCCGTGCGCCGGTGTCTCGTCCTTCGGCCAGAAGGCAGGCGTGGCGCTCGGTTGCCTTTTTCGATTGTCACATCATGGAGTATCGCATGAACCGCATCCGCCTCGCCGCCTCCGTCGCCGTGTTTTCTGTGCTTTTCGCTGGTCTCACCGCCATGCCGTCACCGGCCATGGCGTCGGGCACGCATGACCACACCGAAGCCAACGGCCACGCGGGCCATGACCACGCCCATGGTCACGACCATAATGCGGATGCCGAGCGCATCTATCGCGGCGAGTTCGAGGATGCGGAGGTGCGCGACCGGCCGCTTTCCGACTGGGGCGGCGATTGGCAGTCGGTCTATTCTCTTCTCCAGGATGGCACGCTCGATCCGGTCATGGCGCACAAGGCCGAGACGGGTGACAAGTCGGAGGACGAGTACAAGGCCTATTACGAAACGGGCTATCGCACCGATGTCGATCGGATCGAGATCGGCCGTGACAGCGTCACGTTCCATCGGGGCGAAGCGACCGTTTCGGCGCGCTACGAAGGCGACGGATATGAGATCCTGACCTATGAAGCCGGCAACCGCGGCGTGCGCTTCATCTTCGAAAAGACCGAGGGCGACGCGGATGCCCCGCAATTCATCCAGTTCAGTGACCACCGCATCGCGCCGTCGGCATCCGACCACTACCACCTCTATTGGGGCAACGACCGCGAAGCGCTGCTGTCGGAGGTGACAAACTGGCCGACCTATTATCCGGCAGCTTTGTCGGCCGATGCGATCGTTGCGGAAATGATCGCCCACTGACTTTAACGGCCCCGGCAGCGACTGCCGGGGCGTTCATCAGTTTCGAAGCTAACGGTCAGGCCGTTTCGGTCTTGTACCAGTCGAGAATCTCCGAGCCGGTCATCAGCGCCACATCGGGATGGCTCAGGATGTGGTCGTAGAGCATTTCGAGATATTTGATCCGGTGCGGCGCGCCGGTGAGGTAGGGGTGGATGGAGATGGCCATCACGCGGGCGTTGTCGGCCCCTTCCTGATAGAGCCGGTCGAACTGGTCGACGCCGCGCAGATAGATCTCGTCTGAGCGGTGCCCTTGTACTGCGGTGATGACGACGTCGTTGATCTCGACCGAATAGGGCACGGAGACGATCGGGCCCGAGCGGGTCTGCATCGTCACCGGCTGGTCGTCCAGGCACCAGTCGCAGACATATTCAATGCCTGCTTCGGCCAGGAGATCGAGCGTGTCTTCTGTCTCGGTAAGGCCGGGACTTTCCCAGCCGCGCAGCGCCTTGCCGGTGAAGGCGCGGATCGCTTCGACCGTGTCGATGATCGACTGCTTCTGGTCCTCGACCTTGTGCATCGGCCGTTGGATATAGCCGTGGCCGACGAAATCCCAACCGGCGTCCAGCGCAGCGCGGCAGGCGGGCTCATAGACGCTGAGTGCCGTGCCGTTGACCGCAAAACTTGCCTTCAGCCCCCGGCTCGACAGGGCTTCGAGGAAGCGCCAGAAGCCCACCCGCATGCCGTATTCGTGCCAGGCCCAGTTGGGGATATCCGGTAGGAGCGGCTGGCCCATGGGCGGCGAGAGGACTGCGCGCGGCATGGCGCCGGCGGGCGACCAGTTCTCGACATTGACGATCGTCCAGACCGCGACGCGCTTGCCGTCCGGCAGCTTCAGTTTCGGACGCTGCGTGATCGGCTCATAGGGCAGGCGGCTGCGGATGCGCGCCGCATCGATGATCGGATCGGACATGAATGAAGCCTTTCGTGATGGATCAGGCAAAAGCCTTGAAATGCGTCTCGATCTCGTCGGTGGCGAACCCGGCGCCCAGCAGGCAGGCGAGCAGAAGCCGCGCCTTGTGCGGGGGCAGAAGGCCCGCGGGGATCAGGCCGCGACGGATGAGATCCATTTCCGAGCCGGCAAAACCATAGCTGTTTTCGAAAACCGTGCCGCCTGGGACTCGGGTTGAAAGCACGACCGGCATCGATCGGGCAAGCGCGTCGAGGCGCTCCACTATGGCAGCCGGCACATGGCCTGCGCCCATGGCGGCAATGACCGCACCCTGGAACCCGGCATCGGCAAGGGTATCGATCAGGCGGCCATCGTCTCCGAGCCCGGTCTGGATGATGGCGACCGGCGCTGCTTCCGCGATCGGTAAGGCGGGGCGGGGCAACGTTACCGGGAGGAGGCGCAGCCGGAAGCTCCCTTCCGTCACGGTGCCGATGGGGCCAAGTCCCGGCGCAGTGAAGGCCGAGGGCAGGCCCGTGTCGGATTTCTGCACGTATCGTGCGGCATGGACTTCGTCATTGAGCACGACCAGCGTGCCGAGCGACTTCGCCTGGGGCGCTGCCGCAACCGTGACGGCAGCGAGCAAATTGGCATGGCCGTCGGCGCCCGGTGCGGCTGCGCCCCGCATGGCACCCGTGACGACGATGGCTGGATGGTCCGGGCCGGTCTCGCAGGCGAGATCCAAGAGGAACGACGTTTCGTCGATCGTGTCGGTGCCCTGCACGACGACGACGCCATCGGCGCCGTTCGCGCCAGCCGCCGTGACCATGTCGGCCACGGTCGCCATTTGCGCGAAGGTGAGCGATGCGCTTGGCACGAGAAACGGCGTGACGACATCGATCTCTGCGACATCGACAAGGGCCGGGACGGCGGCGACCAGATCGTCGCCGCTGACCGACGGCGCAATGCCGCCGGATGCCTGCGGCACCATGGTGATGGTGCCGCCGAGCACGATGATGGTGACGCGCGGCATCACTTGCCCTGAGCGTCGGTGCGCCAGAAGATCAGCTTGCGGTCGAGCCATTCGAGCAGGAAGTAGCCACCGGCGCCGATCGCCGCGAGGATCACGATGACGGCGAAGACGCGGTCGATGCGCAGCTGGTTCTTGTAGAGTTCGACGAGATAGCCGAGGCCTTCGGAAGCGCCGACGAATTCACCGACGATCGCGCCGATGACGGCGAAGGTGAGCGCAGCCTTCACACCGGCGAAGATGACCGGCAATGCATGCGGCAGCGACACTTTGCGGAATGTCTGCAGCGGCGTGGCCTTGATGGAGCGCATCAGCTTGCGGGCATCTTCCGGCACGCTTTCCAGGCCGACCAGCGTGTTGATCAGCACGGGGAAGAACGAGATCACAACGGCCATGACGACCTTGGAGCTCATGCCGAAACCGAACCAGGCGATGAAGAGCGGCGCGAAGACGATCTTGGGGATCGCCTGGAAACCGACGACGAACGGGTAGGCAATGCGCTTCGCCGTTGGCCAGACCGCCAATGCGATGCCGAGCGCGAGCCCGATCGAAGTGCCGAGCACGAAGCCGATGAGGATTTCCGTCAGCGTGACGGAGAAGTGGCGCAGGAAGAAGTCCTGCTGCATGAGCGAGATCAGGGCGCCGACGACGGCCGAGAAGGATGGCAAAATGATCGGCGAGACGAGGCCCATGCGCGGTGCGAGTTCCCACGCAGCCAGGATCACCACGATGATCGCCAGCGTGTAGAGCTTGTAGCGCAGTTCCTGGTTGGCGTTCTTATAGGGCGATGCAGCCTTCACCGGCTCGGCATCAAGCGTGACTGTCTTGGCCATGGCCGAGGATTCCTCTGACTTTGAAGATGAGATCGGTGAAGGTCTGGCTCTGCATCTGGTCGATCGTGCGCGGGCGCGGCAGCTCGACATCGATGACGCCGGAAACCTTGCCCGGACGGGGCGTCATGACCACGACGCGGTCGGCCATGAAGACGGCCTCGGTGATGTTGTGCGTGACGAAAAGCACGGTGATGCCTGCCGCCTGCGTGATGCGCATCAGCTCGAGGTTCATCGCTTCGCGGGTGAATTCGTCGAGCGCGCCGAACGGCTCGTCCATCAGGAGAACATCGGGCTCGTAGGTGAGCGTGCGGGCGAGCGACACGCGCTGCTGCATGCCGCCCGAGAGCTGGCGCGGATAGGCGTTCATGAAATCGCGCAGACCGACGGCCTCAAGCACGGTGCGCGCCTTCTGGCGCGTGGCTTCGCTCTTGGTGCCGAAGACTTCTGCCGGCATCAGCACGTTTTCCTCGACCGTGCGCCACGGCAGGAGAACGGCTGTCTGGAACATGAAGCCCACCTGGCGGGATGGCTCGTTGATCGCGCGGCCGTTGAGCGTCGCTGCGCCTTCAGTTGCCGGCAGAAGGCCGGCCACCATGTTGAGCAAGGTCGACTTGCCGCAACCGCTGGGGCCGACAAAGGAAATGAACTCGCCCTTGCGGATCGTCAGATCGACGCTTTCGAGCGCGATCACCGGACCGGAATCCAAGGTGAATGTCTTGCCGAGACCTTTGACGTCGATGATGGTTTCGGCAGGCGCCGCTCTTTCGAGCGGCGTCCCGTTGTCGATGCGTGCGGCCATCATTGTGCGGCTTCCACGGCCGCGCGGTCGAACTCGTTTGCCGCCTCGATCAGCGAGCTGTCGAGCGCAACCGAGAGATCGACGTCGGTCGGCAACGCGCCTTCTTCCTCGGTGCCCTGGCGCAGGAAGTCGTGATAGGCCTGGAAACCTTCGAGATAATGCGTGCCGAAGGGCTCCTCTGCCAGCGCGGCCGGCGGGGTCTTCAAACGTCGGGCAACTTCCCAGTTCGGAGCGGCAATCGCTTCGTCCTCGAACTCTTCCCGCCGGATTTCCTTGGCCATGGCGAAGGCGCGCTCGTCATTTGCGGCTGCGTAGACGACGCCCTTGGCGACGGCGCGCAGGAAGCCTTCGATCTTGTCCGGATCGCTGGCGAGAAGCTCGGCCGAGACGACAACGCCGTTCGCCGGGAAGTCCTGAGCTTCCTGCGGCAGGATCGTGACCATGTCGATGCCGCGCGACTGGATCGCGGCGATGTCGAAGAGGCTCGACGAATAGGCATCGACCTGGCCGGATTCGAGCGCCTGGACGGTCAGTGCCGAGCCGTCGCCGACTGGAATGAGGCTGACGTCTTCGCCTGTCAGGCCGGCTTCTTCGAGGACGGCGCGCACGAGTGGCACTTCGCCGCCCGAGAGATCGGATACGCCGACGCTCCGGCCCTTGAGGTCCTGGATCGTCGTGATGCCGGATTCAGCGGTGGCGGCCAGCGTGAAGATGTTCGCGTACTGGTAGGAATAGACCCACTTCAGATCGAAGCCCTGTGCGACGGCGTTGAGGAATGCGCTCGGTGCGGGAAGCGCGGCGTCGGCATTGCCTGCGATGACCTGCTGGATGGCCGCGCTCGATCCGCCCGCGTCCTGGAACGACACTTCCAGGCCTTCCTCGGCGAAGAAGCCCAGTTCGTCGGCGATGTAGAAGGGGTGGAACTGGTTCACGCTCTCGACGGGAAACATGAAGGTGAAGGTTTCCAGATCCTGTGCCGCGGCGAAGGATACGGAAAGCGCAAGCGCTGCGGAAGCGGCGGCGGTGATGCTGACGGCGCGTAGAGTGTGCAACATGATGATTGATCCTGGCCTCTGGTTTTCGGGTCGATCGCCACGGCTCTGCGTCCGTCTCGTGGAAGCGATCCTGTGCGGGAAAATCCGCTTGTGATCTGACGACTAATATATTAGATCACGGATATCAAGATGATTTTTGGGCATGCATCCTTCACGCCTAGAAATTGAGCGAGGCGCAGCTGATTGCAAACGTCGTAGCTTTGCTGAACAAAAGACCGTCGGACGAGGAGCCGAATTGATGATCGAACTTTCGCAGGAAGAGGCGCGGCTGATCAGCCAGCCCATGAGCCGCAAAGACATCGTTCTTGGCCTCATCCGCTCGGCCATCGTCGACGGGCGGCTGCCTGCAGGCATCAAGCTCGATCAGAACGAAATCGCCGCCACGCTCGGCGTCAGCCGCATGCCTGTTCGCGAGGCACTCAAGCAGTTGCAGGCCGAGGGGCTCGTGGTCGTCTATCCGTATCGCGGAGTCGAAGTGGCCAGGCTAGACCCGGCCGATATCCGCGAAATGTTTGCCATTCGCGGCTCACTGGAACGTCTTGCGGTCGGCAAGGCGCTGGAAAATCTGCGCCCGAAGGATTTTCGGGGCATGCGCGAGACGCTGGAGGCGATGGACCGGCTGATTGACGACGAGAACGCGAACGACAGCTGGCCGGAGCTCAACCGCAAATTCCACGCCGCAATCAACGATGCCTGCTGCTGGCCGCGCCTCCTCGAAACCATCGACCAGTTCCGCTCGAACGTCGAACGTTATGTGCGGCTCTATATCTCGGTGCGTGGGCGCGAACAGTCGCAGCGCGAGCACTGGGATCTGCTGACGGCCTGCGAGCGAAACGATGTCGCGAAAGCGCAGGAAGTCATCGAGGCCCATTCGCGCAACACGGCGGAATATCTGATCAGCGCGATCGAGATGTCGGAAGCTCAGGCGCGCCGTCAGCCGGCAAATCGTTCCGCAGCCGAAGCTCTCCGCGGCAAGGCCTAGACCTTTTTACAAACACCAGGGTGACATGTGACAGACACGAGCGAAAACCGCGCGCGCCGGATCGATATCCATGCGCATTATTTTCCGGAACGCTACATCGCGGCGCTCGAAACCGAGGGCTGCAAGTGCGGTGCCTGTGTGCGGCGCGATCCGCGTGGCACGATCATCGATGTCGGTCCGCTGCATGCGGGGCCTCTGGAGAAGCGCTTCACCGATCTCGACATGCGCATCGCCGACATGGATCGACAGGGCGTCGACGTCCAGGCGCTGTCGCTCACCCAGCCGATGGTCTATTTTGCCGATGCGCCGGTGGCGCGGGCGCTGTCCGTCGCCTTCAACGATTCGCTTGTGGAGGCGCATGAGCAGTTTCCCGATCGGCTTGTGGGCCTTGCGATGATCCCGGCAAACCACGCTGAAGAAGCGCTGGCGGAGCTGGAGCGCGTCAAGGATGCGCCCGGCATGTGCGGCGTTTATATGGGCACGGCGATCGGCGACTGGGACCTGTCGGATGAGCGGCTGCTGCCAGTATTCGAGCGCATCGAAGCGATGGGCTGGCCGATCTTCCTGCATCCCCTGAAGGTCATCGGCATGACCGACCGGCTGAAGCCATATTTTCTGGCAAACCTGCTCGGCAATCCGTTCGATACGGCTGTCGCCGCTGCGCATCTCATCTTCGGCGGCGTTATGGATCGCTTTCCGAAGCTCGACATCGTTCTGCCGCATGCGGGCGGCGCGTTCTCGTTTCTTGCAGGACGTCTGAACCATGGCTGGGCGATGGGACGGCCCGAACTGAAGCACATGGAGAACGGCGCGCTCAGCTACCTCAAGCGCTTCCACTATGACACGATTTCCCATTCGGACGCCGGTCTGTCCTTTCTGGTCGATCAGGTCGGCGCCAACCGGATCATGCTCGGTTCGGATTATTGCTTCGACATGGGGCACGATGCGCCCGTCGATGTGGTCGATCGGCAGCAGTCCCTGTCGGACGCCGATCGTCAGGCGGTGCTCGGTGGCACGGCCGAAAGCCTGTTGAAGCTTAAATGATTGGGAGAATGCCGGTCGCCTTCAGGCGGTCGGCATGCCCTTCGGCCGCATGTGACGCTTCTGCGCGGCGATCCGGAACGTCGCGTTCGGGGCACCGTAGCCACGATAGTCTCCACGTCGTTCGATGATCTCGAACAGGAAGCCTTCGCCCCAGGTGGGAGCGTAGAGCTGAAAAAACTCGCCGGTCTCGTCTCGGTCGTAGAGAATGTTTTCCGTCCTCAACCGGTCGGCAAGTTCGGGTTCCAGTCCGAAGCGGGCCTCGACGTCGTCGTAGTAGTTCGGTGACAGCGCCAGTGGCGTGAAGCCAGCCCGGCGCAGGGACGCCGCCGTCTCGAAGATGTCGTCCGTCGCGAACGCAATGTGCTGCACGCCCGAGCCGAAGCTTTGGGAAATGAAGTGGCCGGCCAGCGTGCGCTGGTTGTCGGCGCCATTCAACGTCAGGCGCAAGCCGCCGTCATCGGATTCGATTGCCTGGCTGCGCACAACGCCGGCCGGATCGATGACGTCAACCGTCGGGGTTTTGTGGGCACGGAAGATGGACGTGTAGAAGAGAAGCCATGACAGCATCTCGCCATGCTCCATGGTCTGGCCGACATGGTCGATGCGGGTGAGGCCGGCGCTGTTCGCCTGCGAAGCGCCATCGGCAGGAGCAAAGTCGATGTCCCAGAGCTTGGAGAGATCGGAGTTCCGGTCGAGGAAATAGATCACGCCGCCACCGGCGCCACGGATAGCGGGGATTTTGAGCTCGCCCGGGCCGACTTCCTGCTCGAACGGTTCCGCGCCGAGTGCACGGGCACGCTCGACCGTTGCCTGCGCATCGTCGGTCCAGAGAGCGAAGGCGTAGACCGAAGTCCCGTGAATGAGGAAGGAGGAGTGCGCGAAGCCTGAACTGTTGGTGTTGACGACAATGTTGATATCGCCCTGGCGCCACAGCGCGACGTCTTTCGAGACGTGCCGGCCGACTTCGGAAAATCCCATCGCGGACAACAGCCGTGCAATGTCGGCCGCGCCCTTCTTGTCCGTTGCGAATTCGACAAACGCGACGCCCTCGACGCCGATCGGTGCAGGCATGTCGGGAAGGTCGACCTTCAAAGCGGGCTCGTCGCGCCGGATCCGGTCCATCAGCCAGATGAGCGACCGATGCCCATCGACGGCGATCGCCCGCGGCGATCCACCGCGGAACTGGTCGTTGAAGATCTCGAGTGACAGGTAGCCGTCATAGCCTGTTGCGGCGACGGCTGCCATGAAGGCCGGAACGGGCAGGTCGCCTTCGCCCGGCATGTTGCGATAATGACGGCTCCAGTAGAGCAGATCCATGTCGATCGCCGGCGCATCGGCAAGCTGCACGAAGAAGATCTTGTCCTTCGGAATCGAGCGGATGGATTTCAGATCCGTGCGGCGCGCGAGCGTGTGAAAGGAATCGAGAATGAGGCCGACATTGGGGTGATCGGCGCGCCGCACGATTTCCCAGGCGTCGCGGTGGTCGTTGACATGCCGCCCCCAGGCGAGGGCCTCATAGCCGATGCGCAGGCCGCGTCTCGCGGCACGCGCGCCGAGTGCGGCAAGATCGTCCGCCGCGCGATCGATGCCGCCCATGGCGATTGGCGAAACAGACGAACAAACGAGGATGAGGTCGGTCCCCAGTTCCTGCATGACGTCGAACTTGCGCTCCGCCCGATCGAATGCGCGGGCGCGTTGCGGCTCCGGCAGTCCCTCGAAATCGCGGAACGGCTGGTAGAGCGTGATCGCAAGACCGGCATCGGCTGCCATTTTGGCGACATCGCGCGGCGAGCCATCGAAGGCGAGGAAATCGTTCTCGAAAATCTCGATGCCGTCGAAGCCGGCGCGGGCGATGGCTGCGAGTTTTTCGGTCAGATTGCCGCTGATCGAGACGGTGGCGATCGAGGTTTTCATGCCTGCTCCAGCGCCTCTGCTCTCAGCGCATGGCGCAGTTCCTTCGTATCGACCCTTGCGCCGGTGAAGGCGTGGAACGCGTCGATGCCCTGATGGAAGAAGAGTTCGTAGCCGCTGATGGTTGCCAATCCGCGCTTTTGCGCGTCCATCAGGAATTGCGTGTCGACCGGCGTATAGACCGCATCGAACGCCCAGCCGGCCTTCGGCATGAGAGCTGAAGGAACAGCTGTGCCGGGAATGCCGGACATGCCGAGGGGCGTGCAATTGACGATCCCGTCGGCGCCTTCTGTCGCGTCCTCGATCGTGGGGGATACCGAGACAGTCATACCGGGAGCATTTGCGCGAAGCGCGTTTGCCAGCGCTTCGGCACGCACGGCGTCGGTGTCGAAGATGTTCAGCGCGGTCGCCTTGAGTTCGGCGAGCGCAAAGGCCACCGCCTTGCCGACCCCACCGGCACCCGCCATGGCGACCGTGCCGGGCTTCATGCCCGGCAGGCTCTCACGGAACGCGGCGACGAAGCCGGTGTAGTCAGTGTTGGTGCCGGACGGGCCATCGGCATCGAAGATCACCGTATTGCAGGCAGCAATCGCCCGCACGCGGGGATCGGGCACGTTCAACGCCGGAAACACGCGCTCCTTGTAGGGATAGGTGATATTGATGCCGCGAAAGCCGCTCTCACGGCACTGATCGAACACCGCGTCGAAATCGAGACCCATGTCGGCCGGGATCAGCGGCTCGTAAGTGACGTCCAAGCCGCAAAGCTTGCCCGCCAACCGGTGCAGCATGGGCGACTTGGAGCGCTTGATGTTGTCACCGATCAATCCGAGCCGAAACATGTTCTGTGATCCTGTCGTCGCAACGCGCGGCGCCCCGATGCGCCGGTACAATGACAACAGACATAATCCATTTCATCGGATATTTTCAACTTTGAATGATCAATGCCCGATCAGGTTCTGTATCAGGTCTTGATCGTTCCTGTGGCCAGCGCGTGCTCGACGCCGCCGCCCACGTGCTTTTCCAGCATCGATTTCGCCGTTGGAGCATCGCGATCGAGCGCCGCTTCCAGCATCACGCGGTGCTCGCGCGCCGCGATGTCGCCTCGAAACGACAGCGCGATCATCTGGTAACGCAGATATTTGTCGAAGATGGCGGCATGGGTATCCATCAGCACCTTGGAGCCGCAGGCCGAAATGAGCGCCTGGTGAAACTCCCAGTCATAGCGCTTCCACATCTCCGTCTGGCTCATGTCGCCATCGCGCATGCGCTGCTCGAGCGCCGCGAGCTTGTGGTGAGCAGCAACGACGCGGCCTTCCCATTCCACATCGCCCGCCGCAAAGGACTGTTCGAGCGCGAAACCTTCCAGAAGCTGGCGCAGCGCCGCGACCTCGCGCAGGTTTTCCACCGACACCGGGGCGGCCTCGAAGCCACGCTGACCTTCGGCAACGACCAGCCCTTCGGAGGTCAGCCGGCTCAGGATCTCGCGCAGGGTGCTGATGCTTGCTCCATAAACATCCTTCAGCTTGTCAAGCTTCAGCTTCTGGCTGGGGGCGATTCGGCCGAAGATGATATCGGCGCGGATGCGGCGATAGGCATTGTCGCCGATCGTTTCTGTATGAGTAATCGGTTCAGTCATCTTTCATTCTCTACCGCATATCTCTGCCGAAGCTGCCCGAGCACGGTGCGCAATTCGACTGATCTCACTGAGCCGCCAATGGGAAGAGCCCCTGTTCGACAGTGTAATCCACGCAGGCGTGGATGTGTCGGTCGAGCGTGCGGAGGGCGGTGTCGGCGTCGCGCACGAGCGCGCAATCCAGCAGTGTCCGGTGTTCACCGACCGCGATCTCGCCGCGAAAACGCACGGCCAGAATCTGGTAGCGCAGGAACTGGTCGAAGATGACGCTGTGCGTGTCCATGAGCGCGCGGGATCCGCAGGCCGAAATCAGCGCGTGATGAAATTCGCGGTCGTAGTGCTTCCATGCCGATGTCTGTTCCAGGTCGCCAGCAAGAATGAGCGTTTCCAGGCGTGCCAATTTGTGATGGGCGGCGACGACTCGGCCCTCCCACTCGATGTCGCCGGCCGCAAACGATTCCTGCAGCGCATGGCCTTCGAGCAGGCCCCGCATGGCCGCGACTTCCCGGAAATTCGCCGCCGAAATCGGCGCGACCTCGAAACCGCGTTGACCTTCGGCGGTCACCAGGCCCTCCGAAGACAGGCGGTAGAGGACCTCGCGCAGCGTGCTGACGCTTGTGGCATAGCGCGTGCGAAGCCGCTCCAGCCGCAGGCGTTCGCCCGGGCCCAGATGGCCGAAAATAATATCGGTTCGAATGCGGCGATAGGTTGCGTCGCCCGCAGTCTCCGGTGAATGGATGTCGCCGCTCAAGCGCAAATCCTCCTCAGCGCTCCATTCCTCTGCCCGACCTGATGGCTCCAGGCAAGTTCACCGAGCACTTCCTCTGTGACCATATATAATCAATAATCTCATATGAAATCCACGACGCCTATTGAAATGCGCTTTGTCGAGTGGCATGAAAAGCGGTATCCGCCGGCTGGAGGCCATGGGCGGGCAAGAAATTCAAAGGGAGGACCCTCATGTTTTCGACGTTTTCACGCCGCTCCATCCTCGCCGCTGGCGCGCTGATCCTGTCAGCTGCCGTCAGCGTTCCGGCGATTGCCCAAGAGCCTGTCGAGCTGCGATTCTCGGCTGTCTTCTCGGATCAGGACATCCGCGCGCGCATGATGGAGCGCTTCACTGAGGAGCTCGGCGACGAATTCCAGTTCCAGGGCTATTACGGCGGCAACCTGTTCAAGCAGGGCACGGAGCTGGTCGCACTTCAGCGTGGCAATCTGGAAATGGGTAACATCGCCCCGCAGGATATCTCCAACCAGATCCCGGCCTGGTCCATCCTGACATCGGCATATCTCTTCCGCGACGCCGATCACCTGCGCACCTTCTTCAACAGCGAGGCTGGTGAGGAAATGAAGCAGATGGTCGAGGACCAGCTTTCGGTGAAGATCCTCGGCCCCACCTATTTCGGTGCCCGCCATGTCGGTCTTCGCACCGAAGGACGCATCGAGACACCTGAAGATCTGCAGGGCGTGAACCTGCGCATGCCGGGTGGTGACGCCTGGCAGTTCCTCGGGCAGGCGCTTGGCGCAAACCCGACGCCGATGGCCTATGCCGAAGTCTACACCGGCCTGCAGACCGGCGCGATCGACGGCCAAGACAATCCGCTGCCGAACGTCCAGAACATGAAGTTTTACGAAGTGATGTCGCAGATCGTGCTGACGTCGCATCTCGTCGGCTTCGACCTTCTGACGATCTCGCTGGATGCCTGGAACGGACTGACGCCCGAGCAGCAGGAAACGCTGCAGACGGCCGCCGACAACGCGATCGACTGGAGCCAGGCCGAGCACGTGAAGCAGGAAGAGGAACTTGCCGCCTACTTCAAGGAGCAGGGTCTTGAGGTTTACGAGCCCAATCTCGATGCCTTCCGCGAGTATGCCCAGAACCTCTACCTGGAATCGAGCCTCGCCGAGAGCTGGCCCGAGGGCATGGTCGAGACCATCAACGGCATGTAATGCGATAGCGAACAGCCGTGGCTCCGCGCGGAGCCACGGCTGTTCGGCTTGCAATTGTCGAGGAGGTCACGATGCGTCTCATGCCCGTGTTGCGCTGGCTTAACCGGCGCGCAGAGAACATTCTCGCCATCATGATGGGCGTGATGTTCGTCGCGTTCATTACGCAGATCGTATTTCGATACTTCCTCAATTTCCCGACGGGCTGGACGTCCGAGCTGTCCGTCATTATGTGGCTGTGGATGGTTCTCTGGGGTGCGGCCTTCGTCATTCGCGAAGACGAAGAGATCCGGTTCGACCTCCTGTTCTGGATGGTGCCTCCAGCCGCACGTCGTATCATGCTGATCGTCGGCGGTGCCTGGCTGATCGGGCTCTATGCCTTTTCGCTGCCGGCGGTTGTGGATTACGTCACCTTCATGAAGGTGCAGTCCACGGCTTACCTGAAAATCCGCTTCGACTGGCTCTTCTCGATCTACGTGTTCTTCGCCGTCGCCGTGATCTGTCGTTACGCCTATCTCGTCTGGCGGGCCATCCGGGGTGGCGAGAACCGCGACGCCGATCCTACAGAAGCGAGTTCGGGCCTATGAGCCTTTCCGATCCGTTCACGCTGTGCATCGTCACGTTGGTCGCAATGAGCCTCCTCGGCCTGCCGATCGGCCACGCGATGATCGGCGCCTCTATCCTCTATCTCTACGCCGCCGGCCTCGACATGGGTACGGCTGCCGAGCAGCTGCTGAACAGCATGTTCACCAGCTACACGATGCTTGCCGTGCCGCTGTTCATCCTCGCAGCCGAGCTGATGAATTCCGGCTCGATGACGATCCGGCTTCTGAATTTCTGTAATGCGCTCGTCGGGCGTTTCCGCGGAGGGTTGGCGCAGGTCAACATCCTGCAGAGCCTCATTTTCGCGGGCATGTCCGGCTCGGCGATCGCCGATGCCGCCGGCATGGGCAAGATGATGCAGAAGATGATGACGGAGAACAACAAGTACACACCGAGCTTCGCGGCATCGCTGACCGCCGTGTCGGCCGTCATGGCGCCGATCCTGCCGCCGTCCATTCCGCTCGTCATCTATTCGCTGGTATCCAACGCCTCCATCGGCTTCCTGTTTCTTGCCGGTATCTTGCCTGGACTGCTCATCGCGCTGAGCCAGATGGTGATTGTCGCCTGGAGCGCGCGCCGCCAGAACTTCCCGACGGAAGCGCCGGTGCCTGTGCGCAAGCTGCCTGGGATCACCATGCGCGCGCTGCCGGCACTGATGCTGCCCGTTGTGCTTCTCGTCGGCCTGCGCGGCGGCGTGATGACACCGACGGAAGCAGCGGCCGTCGCTGCCGGCTACGCGCTGGTCGTCTCCGCCATCATTCACCGTGACGTCGGTTTGCGCGAGTTCTTCGCCTCGCTGCTGTCAGCCGGCCGCATGACTGCGTCCGTCGGCATGCTGATCGCCGGCGCGATGGTCTTCAATTATGTGGTGACGGTCGAGAACATCCCGGCGTCGCTCAGCGCCTTTCTGCTGAGCTTCGAACTCACGCCGCTGACGTTCCTCATCATCGTCAACATCGTCTTGCTGTTGCTCGGCTGCCTCCTGGAAGGAACCACGATCATCCTCGTGATCGTGCCGGTGCTCGTGCCGACGGCGCAGGCGCTTGGCATCGACATGGTGCATTTCGGGATCGTGGTGGTGTTCAACGTGATGCTCGGCCTCATCACGCCACCTTATGGGCTGCTGCTCTTCGTCGTCGCCCGTGTCTCGGGCGCGCCGCTGCGCGATATCGTGCGTGACACAATGCCGTTCCTGATCGGCATGTTCGTCGCGCTGGCGATCATCACCTTTATCCCGTCGGTCGTGCTCTTCGTGCCGCGCCTGTTCGGCTACTCCGGCTAATCTTGGAATTCGTGCCCATGCCCAATCCGATCTATGTCCTGAACGGTCCGAACCTCAACCGGCTCGGTAAGCGCGAGCCTGAAATCTACGGGCACACAACACTGGCCGAGGTCGAGGCCATGTGCCGAGAAGCTGCGGGCGATACGGAAATCGTGTTTTACCAGTCCAACCGTGAATACGAGCTGGTCGACTGGATCCATGAGGCGATCGACCGGCCGGCTGCGGGCATCATCATCAATCCGGCTGGGCTGACCTTCACGTCGGTGCCGATCATGGACGCGTTGAAGATGTTTTCGGGCCCGATCATCGAGCTCCACATCTCCAACATTCATCGCCGCGAAGTGGTCTACCACAACTCGCTGATGTCGAAGGTCGCGACCGCCGTCATCGCCGGGCTTGGCCCGAAGGGTTACCGCACGGCTGTGCGGGCCATGGGTGATCTCGTCGACGCCTGACCCTTTGCCAGGCGTCGACGAAAGCTCAGAGCATGTCGGCCGGAAGAAGCGCCTCAGGCAGGTTCTGGTAGGCGACCGGGCGCAGAAATCGGCGGATCGCGAGCGTTCCGACGGATGTGGCGGCGACGTTGGTGCTGGCAGGGTAGGGGCCGCCATGCATCATGGCATCGACCACCTCGACGCCTGTGGGAAAGCCGTTCGCAAGGATGCGCCCGGCCTTCTGTTCCAGGATCGGCATCAGCCGCTGGGCCGTGTCCGAATCAGCGGCATCCAGCTGCAGCGTAACGGTGAGCTGGCCTTCGAGTGCATTCGCGATGGTCAGCAGGTGATCTTCGCTGTGGGCTCGCACCACGATGCCCGCGGGACCGAACACTTCTTCCGCCAGTTCCGGGTTTGAGATGAAGGTGTCGGCGTCGGTTGCGAACAGTCCAGCGGTAGCAGCGCGTCCGTTCACCTCGGGCGCGCAAATGGTGCGCACGGCGTTGCCGGCGGCGAGCTTTGCGGCATTGCGTCCGAAAGCCTCGGCGATGCCGGCTGACAGCATCGTCTGCTGAGGCACCTGCCGAAGCTGAGTGGCCGCCTCGGTTTCGATGAGGTCGGCGCTGGCTTCCGGAACGATCAGGACGCCGGGATTGGTGCAGAACTGGCCGGCACCCATCGTGAGCGACGCTGCCCAGTTGCGCGCGATTTCGGCGCCACGGGTCTCGGCCGCGTGAGCGAGCACGAAGACCGGATTGACCGAACCCAATTCGCCGAAGAACGGAATGGGTTCCGGTCGGCTGACCGCCAGATCGAAGAGCGCGCGCCCACCGCGCAGCGACCCGGTGAACCCGATCGCCTTGATGAGCGGATGCTGGACCAGCGCGGCGCCTGCCTCGTTTGTGTCGGACTGCACCAGCGCGAAGACGCCGGGGTGCTGGTCCGTCGCGCGGATCGCTGCGAGGATCGCGTCGGCAACGATTTCAGATGTCCCGGGGTGCGCCTGGTGGCCCTTGACCACGACGGGGCAACCGGCGGCGAGCGCCGAGGCGGTGTCACCGCCGGCCGTCGAAAAGGCTAGCGGAAAATTGGATGCACCGAAAACGCCGACCGGACCGATCGGCCGCTGGACGAGGCGGATTTCCGGGCGCGGCAGCGGCTTGCGCTCCGGGTCGGCCGCGTCATGGCGTCGGTCGAGATAGGCGCCGTCACGGATGTGCTTCGCGAAGAGCCGCAACTGGCCGTTCGTACGGCCGCGCTCGCCTTCGAGGCGTGCGGCAGGCAGTCCCGTTTCGGCCATCGCGACGGCAGTGATTGCCGCGCCGCGCTCTTCGATGGCGTCGGCGATCGCTTCGAGAAACAAGGCTCGGCTTTCGCGGCTCGACCGGCTGTAAGGCAGGAATGCCGCCTCTGCCGCCTGAACTGCACGGTCGATATCGGCAGTTGTTGCGCGCGCAAATCGGGTCTCCACGCCATCGGTGCGGTCGGCCGTGAAAAAGTCGGAGCCCTCGATCCAGGCCCCGTTAATCAGATGGCGGCCGTGGAGTGTGATGGGATCAGTCATGGAAATCTCATTCCTCGAAAGGTTCAACCGTGATCTTGCGGCCGAGCATGAAGGCGTCGGCGACATGGATCAGCGGGGCGAGATCCACATCGATCTCGCTTGCGTCGATCAGTTCGGCGAAGCGGCGGTAGATGCCGGCATATTCGACATCGGCTTCCGTCATCTCGCGCCGCCCGCCGATCGTCAACTCCGCACCGCCCTTTGACAGAAGAAGAGAGCCCGTGTCGGTAACGACATCGATGTCCCAGGTTTGTGGACCGGTCTGGCGCCAGTCGAAATCAGCTTCGACCGTGAAGCCGGCCGAGCCCCTGAATCGCAGCGCCGCGGCAATGGGCGCCTGACGTCCGTCGGGGATTTCGAGCGTCGATCGCACGAGATGGACCGGCTTTGGCAGGATTTCCGTCATGATCGACAGGGCATTGATGCCCGGATCGAACACGCCGAGACCGCCCGGCTCCCAGATCCAGGCCTGGCCCGGATGCCAGCGCCGCACGTCCTCCTTCCAGGTGATGCGCACTTGCCTGACCTCGCGCTCGGCGAGCCAGGCGCGGGCGGCGGGAACACCTGCTGCGAAACGCGAATGCCACGTCGCGAAGAGGGTGACGTTCTTGAGAAACGCTTTTTCGACGAGGTCCTGAACCTCGGCGATGGTTGCCCCGGGCGGCTTCTCCAAGAGGACATGCCGGCCGGCTTCGATTGCGATCCTGGCGGCCTCGTAGCGCATCTGCGGGGGCATGCAGAGGGCGACCGCGCGAATATCGGGCCGCTTGTCCAGAAGATCGGTCAGCTGGGCATGATTCTCGATGCCGGGCAGGCCGTCTCGGCTGCTGACGGTCGCCGCAAGCTCGAAGCTCTCGTTGCCGGCGATGGACGGGACATGCTGGTCCTGCGCGATCTTGCCGACGCCGACGATGGCGATTTTAGTGACTGTCACGTCCGACATCCTTGCCGCGATGGCCCTTGAGGAAATCGAAGTCGGCTCCGGTATCGGCGCCTTGCACGTGGTCGTGGAAGAGGCGTGCATATCCGCCCGCAGGCTTTTCGACCGGCGGTGCCCAGGCGGCAAGTCGCGTCGCTATCTCCTCCTCCGAACAATCGAGATGGAGCCGTCGGTTCGGGACGTCGAGCTCGATCATGTCCCCGGTCCGCACGATCGCGAGCGGCCCGCCGACCGCCGCTTCGGGCGTCGTGTGCAGCACGACCGTGCCATAGGCGGTGCCAGACATCCGCGCATCCGAAATGCGCACCATATCGCGGACGCCCGTGCGCAGCACCTTCGGCGGCAGACCCATATTGCCGACTTCTGCCATGCCGGGGTAACCGCGCGGTCCGCAATTCTTCATGACCATGATGCAGGACGCGTCGATGTCGAGGTTCTCGTCGTTGATCCTCGCCTTGTAGTCGTCGATGTCCTCGAACACCACAGCGCGGCCGCGATGCTGCAGAAGTTCCGGGCTCGCCGCCGATGGCTTGAGCACGGCTCCATTGGGCGCGAGATTACCTTTGAGAACGGCGATCCCGCCATGGGGCGTCAGCGCGCGCTCGACCGGCAGGATCACGTCCTCGTTCCAGTTGCGGGCATCCTTCACCTCGTCCCAGATGCCGGAACCCGAAACGGTGATCGCATCGCGGTGGAGCAGGCCGGCTTCGCCGAGCCGCTTGATCACCACGGGCAATCCTCCCGCGTAGAAGAACTCCTCCATCAGGTATTTTCCGGACGGCATGAGATTGACGATCGTCGGAACGTCGCGGCCGAGCCGGTCCCAATCGTCGAGCGTCAAATCGATGCCAACGCGTCCGGCAATGGCAAGAAGATGGATGACGGCATTGGTGGATCCGCCGATCGCGCCATTGGTGCGGATGGCGTTCTCGAAGGCGTCGCGCGTCATGATGTCGGATGGCTTGAGGTCGTCCTTGACCATGTCGACGATGCGGCGGCCGCTCAGATGCGCCATCACGCGGCGGCGGGAATCGGCGGCCGGGATTGCGGCATTGCCGGAAAGCGCCATGCCGAGCGCTTCCGCCATGGAGGCCATGGTGGAGGCCGTGCCCATGGTGTTGCACGAGCCGGGGCTGCGCGACATGGACTGTTCCGCCTCCAGGAATTCGTCGCTGGTCATGGTGCCGGCCTTGATGGCCTCGCTCATCTGCCAGAGTGCCGTGCCGGAACCGACACGTTCGCCACGGAACCATCCGTTCAGCATCGGGCCGCCCGAAACGGCGATGGCTGGAATGTCGACACTGGCGGCACCCATCAGAAGCGCGGGCGTGGTCTTGTCGCAACCGACGAGCAGGACGACACCGTCGATCGGGTTGGCGCGCAACGCTTCCTCGACATCCATTGCGCAGAGGTTGCGGTACATCATCGCGGTCGGGCGCAGCGTGCTTTCACCGGGCGAGAAGACCGGGAACTCGACCGGCAGGCCGCCGGCCTCGTAGATGCCGTGCTTCACGCGCTGCGCAAGATCGCGCAGGTGCGCGTTGCAGGGCGTCAGTTCCGACCAGGTGTTGCAGATGCCGATGACCGGGCGTCCGTCGAAGAGATCGGCCGGCAATCCCTGGTTCTTCATCCAGGAGCGGTGGTAGATGTGGTCGCGGCTCGTGCCACCGAACCATTCCGTCGATCGCAGTTTGCGCGGCCATTTAGCCTTCTTGAAGGTCATCTCTCAGGCCTTGTTCTTGTTGTAGACGTCGAAGATGACGGCAGCGAGCAGCACCAGGCCTTTGATGACCTGCTGGTAGTCGATGCCGATACCGAGGATCGACATGCCGTTGTTCATCACGCCCATGATGAAGGCGCCGATGACGGCACCGACGATCGTGCCGACGCCGCCGGACATCGACGCGCCGCCGATGAACACGGCAGCGATGACGTCGAGCTCGAAGCCGAGGCCGGCTTTCGGCGTGGCGGTGTTCAGCCGGGCGGCGAAGACGAGGCCGGCCAGTGCTGCCAGCATGCCCATATTGGCGAAGGTGAGGAACACGAGCCGCTCCGTACGGATGCCGGACAGCTTCGCGGCCTTCTCGTTGCCGCCGATCGCATAGATGCGGCGGCCGACCGTCGTGCGGTTGGCGACGAAGGAATAGACGGCGATCAGAAGCGCCATGATGATGAAGACGTTCGGCAGGCCGCGGAACGACGCCATGAGATAGCTCATATAGGCGATGGCGAGGGCGATGAGCGCATTCTTCACGGTAAAGAGCGCCGCCGGTTCGGTCGGCAGCCCGCGCTTGATCTCCTGGCTGCGGGCGCGCATCGCGAGATAGAGCAGAAGTGCTGCAACGCCGAGGCCCATGACCAGCGACAGGATGTTGATGCCGTCGCCGCCGAAGACATCCGGCAGGAAGCCCGACGACATCAGCTGAAAGGTGGGCGGGAAGGGACCGACGGACTGGCCGGCGAGCAGCCAAAGTGTCAGGCCCTTGAAGACCAGCATGCCCGCAAGCGTGACGATGAAGGAGGGAATGCGGAAATAGGCGATCCAGAAGCCTTGCGCGGCACCGATCGCGGCGCCGACGCCGAGACACAGTATCGAGGCCAGCACGTAGTTCATGTCCCACTGGACGATCATGACCGCGGCGAGCGCGCCGACGAAGCCGAGCACCGATCCGACGGACAGGTCGATATGGCCTGACACGATCACCAGCAGCATGCCGACGGCCATGATCACGATATAGCTGTTCTGCAGGATCAAGTTCGTCAGGTTGACCGGTCGGAGCAGGATGCCGCCCGTTGCGAACTGGAAGAAGGCCATGATCACGACCAGCGCGATCAGGATGCCATATTCGCGCATGTTGGCGCGGAAGAAGCTGACGCCGGAGGCGCGGACGGGCGTCGGTTCCGTGGTTACGGTCTGGTCCATGGGTCAGCCGCCCGCCTTGATGATGATGGACATGATCTTCTCCTGGCTGGCTTGCGCCGTCGGCAATTCACCGACAAACCGGCCCTTGTTCATGACGTAGAGACGGTCGGTGATGCCGAGCAGTTCGGGCATCTCCGACGAGATGACGATGATGGATTTTCCCGATGCGGCGAGGTCGCGAATGATCGTGTAGATCTCGAACTTGGCGCCGACATCGATGCCGCGGGTGGGTTCATCGAGAATGAGAATGTCCGGATCGGCAAAGAGCCATTTCGACAGAACCACCTTCTGCTGGTTACCGCCGGACAGATTGACCGTTGCCTGCTCGATCGACGAACTTTTGATGCGGACGCGATTGCGGTAGTCTTCCGCGACATGCGCCTCGCGGTGTCGATCGACGACGCCTTTGCTGGCGATGCCATCGAGATTGGCAAGCGGCACATTGCGGCGGATTGTCTGGTCCAACACCAGACCGAAGGTCTTGCGGTCCTCGGTGGCATAGGCGAGGCCTGCATCGATCGCAGCCGGCACACTCGACAGATCGACGGTCTTGCCGCGGATCAGCGCCTCGCCGCTGACATAGGTGCCGTAGGAACGGCCAAACATGTTCATGGCAAGCTCGGTGCGGCCCGATCCCATCAGCCCTGCGATGCCGAGCACTTCGCCTTCGCGCAGCGTGAAGTTGACCTTGTCGACCACGAGCCGGCTGGTGTCGATCGGATGGCGTACGGTCCAGTCGCGCACGTCGAGGATCGTCGGGCCGATCTTCGGGTCTCGCGATGGATAGCGGTCGGACAACGAGCGTCCGACCATATCGCGGATGACGCGATCCTCCGGTACCGGGCCCTTGGAACAGTCGAGCGACGTCACTGCCATGCCGTCGCGCAGGATCGTGATGGTATCGGCGACCTTCGAGACCTCGTTCAGCTTGTGCGAAATGAGGATGGAAGAAATCCCGCGGCGGCGAAATTCGATGAGAAGCTCCAGAAGCGCGTCGCTGTCGTGTTCGTTCAGCGAGGATGTGGGCTCATCCAGAATGAGCAGGCGCACTTCGCGCGACAGTGCCTTGGCGATTTCGAGCAGCTGCTGCTTGCCGAGACCGAGGTGCATGACCTTCGTTTCGGGCCGTTCGCGCAGACCGACGCGCGCGAGCAGTTCCCCGGTCCGCCGGTTCGTCTCGCGCCAGTCGATCACGCCGCGCGATGCGCATTCGTTGCCGAGAAAGATGTTTTCCGCAATCGACAGCAGCGGGACGAGCGCGAGTTCCTGATGGATGATGATGATGCCGTCGCGCTCGGAGTCGGCGATGCCGCGGAAAGCCTTGACCTCGCCCTCGTAGACGATGTCGCCTTCATATTCGCCATGGGGATAGACGCCGGACAGCACCTTCATCAGCGTGGATTTGCCGGCACCGTTTTCACCGACAAGCGCGTGGATTTCGCCACGCCTGACGGAGAAGGAGACGTCGTCGAGTGCTCGCACGCCCGGAAACGTCTTGGTGATGTTGCGCATCTCAAGGATGGTTTCGCTCATGGCGCACTCCAGATCGCCGTCGGTTGCCCTTCCACGGTCTGCAGGCCCCGGCCGATGCCGGGACCCGCTGTCCTTGGGAGGATCACTCGATCTCGGATGCTTCGTAGTAGCCGCTGTCGACCAGCACTTCACGCCAATTGGCTTCGGTCACCGGAACCGGCTCGAGCAGGTAGGACGGCACGATCTTGACGCCGTTGTCATAGGTTTCCGTGTCGTTGATTTCCGGCTCACCGTCGGAGAGAACCGCATCGACCATGCCTACGGTGACACGGGCGAGTTCACGCGTATCCTTGAAGATCGTCGAATATTGCTCGCCAACGAGGATGGACTTCACGGATTGGACTTCGGCGTCCTGTCCGGTCACGATCGGCATCTCCATGTCGCCGGAGCCATAGCCGACGCCCTTGAGCGACGAGAGGATGCCGATGGAAAGGCCATCATAGGGCGAAAGCACCCCATGCACCTGGTCGTCGGTGTAGTTGGCCGACAGAAGGTTATCCATGCGGGCCTGGGCGACCGAGCCGTCCCAGCGCAGCGTGCCAACGGTCTGCATGCCGGTCTGCCCGGACTTCACGACGATATCGCCGCTATCGATCAGCGGCTGGAGCACGGACATGGCGCCGTCATAGAAGAAATAGGCATTGTTGTCGTCGGGCGAGCCGCCGAAGAGCTCCACATTCCAGGTTTCGACATCACCAAAACGGTCTTCAAGTCCGGCCACCAGCGTCTCGGCCTGCTGCACGCCTACCTGGAAATTGTCGAAGGTGGCGTAATAGTCGACATTCTCGCTGTCGCGGATCAGGCGGTCATAGGCAATGACCTTGATATCCGCAGCGGCCGCGTTGGCGAGCGCGTTCGACAGGGTCGTCCCGTCGATCGCCGCAATCACTAAGACGTTGACGCCCTTGGTGATCATGTTTTCGACCTGGGCGAGCTGGTTCGGAATATCGTCCTCGGCATATTGCAGGTCCGTCTCATAGCCGGCAGCCTGGAACTGCTCGACCATGGAATTGCCGTCGGAAATCCAGCGTGCGGAAGACTGCGTCGGCATGGCAATGCCAACGAAGCCCTTGTCCTGCGCGAAAGCCGGTACGGCCAACGCAGTCGTAGAAAGCAATGCTGCGACAATCGCAGCTGACATATAGCGCATGAGTTCCTCCCATTGGCGGCGTGACTGCGCCGGCCTCGATCCGATCTCCTCATCGGACCCCGAGAGTTAGGCAAAAGAGATATGACCGTCAAATTCCGTATCAGCCTAATGATATACCGTTCCCGGTATGCCCGGCTGCAACGCCTCAATCGATGAGGACAGCCGGCTCGGGCCGCCCGCAGACGTCGAGGCGGACACTGTAGGTCAAGCCGTCGGCGGGAAGAGGGGACGGAATGTTTTCGAGCGCGCTCGTCACGAAGAGGGTCGAAAAGTCTGCTCCGCCGAAGGCGGGGCACGACACATGGACGGCAGGTAGAGGAACGACCTTCCTCAGCGATCCGTCCGGCGCGTAGCAGGCGACACGCGAAGCGCCCCATTGGGCATTCCAGAGACAGCCTTCCGCATCGGTCACCGCACCGTCCGGCGAAATGTCTTCAGAGGCCAGATCGAGGAACACTTCCGCCTCGCCTGCCGGCCATCCTTCACGGTCCAGCGTCACCGCGTAGACCATGCCGGAGGCCGTGTCCGCGTAATAGGCTCGGCGTCCATCCGGCGCAAAGCAGATGGCGTTCGGAATGGTGATGGCGTCGAAGAGCTTTTCCACGCGGCCCTTGTAAAACCGGTAGATCGCGCCTCTGCCCTGTTCTGCCTTCTTGCCCATCGTGCCGAACCAGAAGCCGCCGAAGGGATCGGCACGGCCATCGTTGGAGCGGGTGGATGCATCGTCTGCTTCGACCGCGGCGATCCCCGTTCGCGTTCCGGTCGAAAGATGGAAGAGGCTCAGGCCAGTTTCGCTGGCGATCAGCAGCCGGTCGCTGTCGACCCAGCCTGCCGCCGAAACGCACTCGCCGAAGCTCCATTCGAGAGGGCCGTCGGCTGACCGGCTGAGGAGCTTGCCCGCGAGAATGTCGAACCAGAAGAGCTGGCCGCGCTCGGGATGCCAAAGCGCGCCTTCGCCCAGCATGCATGCGCGCTCATCATGAACCTGAACCTCGCTCATGCGCGCGCCGCGCCGAACGCCGTCAGGCGAAGAAGACCCTTCTGCAGCAGGATGAAGAGCAGGAGCAGCATGCCGATCACGATCTTGGTCCACCAACTGGAGAGGCTCCCATCGAAGACGAGATAGGTCTGTATGAGCCCCATCGTCAGTACACCGAACAGGGTGCCGATCACATATCCGGCGCCGCCTGTCAGGATGGTCCCCCCGATCACCACGGCGGCGATCGCAGTCAGTTCGGTGCCGACGGTGGCCAGCGGATAACCGGAGCCGGTATAAACGGAGAAGACCACGCCCGAGAGACCGGCCATCAGGCCGGAGAAGGCGTAGATCAGCACGGTTGTCCGCCCGACATTAACACCCATCAGCCGCGCCGTCTGTTCGCCGCCACCGAGAGCGAAGACGCTCGCGCCAAACCGTGTACGATGGGCGAGCAGGGCGCCGGCGAGCACGACGACGACCATCAGGACGCCGATCAGCGTCAGCCGTCCTCTGCCAGGCATCAGCCAGTAGGCGTTCTGGATGGCGGCGAAGAAGGGGTCGGTGATGGCGATCGAGTCGATCGTCAGCATGTAGGCAGCGCCGCGCGCCAGGAACATGCCGGCAAGCGTGACGATGAAGGCCGGCATCGCAAGCGCATGGATCAGCCACCCCATCGCCGCTCCGAAGGCGCTCGTGATGACCAGCAGCATGACAATGATCAACGGCGCCGGCAGATCGGTATCGCGCAGCATCACGGCGATGAACACACCGGAAAATGCGATGACGGAGCCGACCGACAGGTCGATGCCACCCGAGAGTATGACGATCGTCATGCCGACGGCGACGATGCCGAGATAGGCGTTGTCGGTCAAGAGATTGCCGACGACGCGGGTCGACAGGATGTTCGGGAACTGCAGGTAGCAGAGAAAATAGCCGACGATGAAAATGCCGATCGTCGTGAGCAGGGGATAGAGGCGCGGATTGATGGTCATGACGCTTCCTTCCGCTCTGCCCGTGCGGTGCGCTGTTCACTGATCAGCGTCTTCAGATAGAACCAGTCGGCCGAGAGGTTCGGCGACTGCATCACCAGGATGACGAGGACCAGACCGGCCTTGATGACGAGATTGTACTCCGACGGAAAGCCGGCAAGCACGATGCCGGTGTTGATCGTCTGGATGATCAATGCGCCGATCATCGCGCCGGCGATCGAGAAACGTCCGCCGAGCAGCGAATTTCCGCCGATCACGACGGCCAGGATCGCGTCGAGTTCCAGCCAAAGCCCGGCATTGTTTGCATCCGCGCCGCGAATGTCGGCTGTCGCCACGATGCCTGCCAGCGCCGCGCAGAACCCGGATGCCATGTAGACGGCGATCAGGATCACGGTGGCGTTGACGCCGGCGAGGGCGCTTGCCGCACGATTGATGCCCGTCGCTTCGATGAGAAGTCCAAGCGCGGTTCGCCGCATCAGCGCAGCAACCAGGATCGCGGTTGCAAGCCAGAGGATGGTGGGGAACGGAATGCCGTAAACCGTGCCCGAGCCGATGAACGCGAAATCATTGTTGGAGAAGGTGAGAATGCGGCCTTCGGTGATCAACTGCGCGATCCCGCGCCCGGCCGTCATCAGGATCAGCGTCGCGACGATGGGCTGGATGCCGATGAGCGCGACGAGACAGCCGTTCCACAAACCTGCGGCGAGACCCGCCAGCAGCGCCAATGCCAATGTCGCGGGAAGGCCGAAGCCGGACGTGATGGCATAGGCGGCGACGGCGCCGGCGATCGCCATGACGGTACCGACGGACAGATCGATCCCGCGCGTGGCGATGACAAGCGTCATGCCGACTGCGAGCAGCGCAACCGGTGCCGATCGCTTGAGTACATCCACGATCGGCCCGACAAAGCGTGTGCCATCGTAGGAAATGGAAATGAAGTTCGGGAAGAACAGCGTCACAAGCGCGACGAGGGCAGCCAGCGTCAAGAGCTGCGGCGTGATGCGTTGAAGCGAGCGTCTCATCAAGCAGCCTCGGGCTGTGCGATCGCGCGGACGATGGCGTCCGTGCTGATGTCGGCGCCGGCGAGTTCGGTGACATGGCGCCTGTCGCGCACGACGATGACACGATCGCAGACGGCGACCAGCTCTTCGAGTTCGGACGAGATGACGAGCACGGCCATGCCGGTCTTCGTGATTTCCTGGATGAGCCGAACGATCTCGGCGTGGGCGCCGACGTCGATGCCGCGGGTGGGCTCATCGAGGATCAGGAAGCGCGGGTTCATCGCCAGCCATCGTGCGAGAACCACCTTCTGCTGGTTGCCGCCCGACAGTTCTCCGATCGGCTTGTCCGCGCTCGATGTACGGATGTCGAGGCGGCCAATATAGCGTTCGGCGAGCGCATCCTGCTCCTGGCGCGAGATCTTCGACATCCAGCCACGTTTGGCCTGCAACGCCAAAATGATGTTTTCGCGCACGGACAATTCGGCGATGATGCCATCCACCTTGCGGTCTTCCGGCGCAAAGCCGAAGCCGGCGGCGATCGCCTCGCGCGGGCTGCCATGGGCGATGCGTCCGTGCTGGTCGGAGGCGCTGCCACTGTCGCTGGTGCGAACACCGAAAAGAAGCTCCGCGCTTTCGGTGCGCCCGGAGCCGAGCAGGCCGGCCAGACCTATTACCTCGCCCTTGCCCACAGCGAGGTCGAATGGTTCGATCATGCCGGCGCGGCCGATGGCCTCGAATGTCAGCAGCGGTCCCCGCTGATCGTCACCGGCTTCGGTGTGCTTGCGGTGTTCGTGCGCCGCTTCTTCCAGGTCGCGGCCGAGCATATGGGAAATCAGACGCACGCGGTCGAGGTCGGCAGTTTTTTCCGTGACGATCTTGCGGCCGTTGCGAAGCACGGTGACGCGATCACAGATGGCGAAGACCTGATCGAGGAAATGCGAGACGAAGATGATGCCGAGGCCTTCGGCGCGCAGCTTGCGCACAATGGTGAACAGCATGCGTACCTCGGCCGCATCGAGGCTCGCGGTCGGCTCGTCGAGGATGAGAACCTTGCCTGAAAGCGCGACGGCGCGCGCGATGGCGATGATCTGGCGGATCGCGACCGAGTAGGCGCCAAGATCACGATCGACATCGATATCGAGCCCGTAAGGCTCCAGCATTGCCCGTGCCTGCGTCCTTTGGGCTCGTGCGTCGACGAAGCCAAAACGGCGCGGCTCGCGGCCAAAGGTCAGGTTCTGTGCGACAGTGAGATTCGGCAGGAGGTTCACCTCCTGATAGACGGTGCCGATGCCGAGCGCCTGCGCTTCTGCGGTCGAGGATGGATCGATCGAAACACCGTCCAGGCGGATCTCGCCGGCGTCGCGCTTGTAGGCGCCCGTCATGCATTTGATCAGCGTGGATTTTCCTGCGCCGTTTTCGCCGAGCAGTGCGTGCACTTCGCCGGCGGCAAGCTCGAAATCGACGCCCTGAAGCGCCTTGGTGCCGACGAAGCTTTTCGACAGCGATGTGATCGACAGGAGCATCGGTTCTTTCCCGCAAGGAAACCGGGGCAATTGCTGCCCCGGTTCTGGTTGGCAGGATCTCTTAGTAACCGAGATCCTTGCGAGCCTCATACTCGGCTGCCGGATCGTCTGCCTGGGTGTAGAGGCGCGATTCCGTCTGGATGAATTTCTCCGGCTCGGTGCCATCCGCCCAATAGGCTTCCAGCGCGTCGAAGGCGGGGCCAGCCATGTTCGGCGTCAGTTCCACCGTTGCATTCGCCTCGCCTGCAGCCATGGCCTGGAAGATGTCCGGAACGGCGTCGATGGAGACGATCTTGATGTCTTCGCCAGGTGCAAGCCCGGCTTCCTTGATCGCCTGAATGGCGCCGATCGCCATGTCGTCATTGTGGGCGTAGAGCGCGCAGATGTTTTCGCCGCCGCCTTCGGCCTGCAGGAAGCTTTCCATCACGCTCTTGCCGCCGGCGCGCGTGAAGTCGCCGGTCTGGCTGCGCACGATCTCGACATTGGCATGGCCTTCGATGGCATTGCGGAAGCCCTGTGCCCGGTCGATTGCCGGTGATGAACCCGTGGTTCCCTGCAACTCGACCACACGACACTCCTCCTCACCGACTTCGCCGAGGAGCCATTCGCCGGCGACTTCGCCTTCGTGGACGAGATCCGAACCGACGGCTGTCAGATAGAGATCGTCCGAGGAATCGACCTGGCGGTCAAGAAGCACGACCGGGATTTCGGCCTCCTGTGCTTCCTGAAGCACGCTGTCCCAGCCGGTCGCGACAACGGGGGCGATGAGGATGGCGTCGACGCCCTGCGCGATGAAGGACCGCAAGGCTGCGATCTGGTTTTCCTGGCGCTGCTGTGCGTCGGAGAACTGAAGTGTATAGCCGCGCTCTTCGGCCTGCTGCCGCGTGAGCGTCGTTTCGGCGGCGCGCCAACCGGATTCCGATCCGATCTGCGAGAAGCCGACTGTCTGTGCTGATGCTGCTGCCGATAGAGCGAGCAAGGCCGCCCCGGCAAGAAGTACTCTGGTCATGGTGTTCCTCCACTGTCCACGGGTGGGGCTATCGCGCCCAGCCATGTTCCTCCTCGGACCCGTCCGCGCCGGCCCCCTCGCGCTTGCGATCCGGCAGCTTGGCCGGATCGTGTCTCTTCCCGACATCGACAGCGCAACCAAGTGCGCGTTGAAGCCTCCAATTTCAAAGCATGCGCACGGACTGGCGCTTTTCCTTGTCAGGCTTCATGACGATCTCCAGCCGATTGGTCAGGGGCAAACCGAAGGAAGCAGCCTCGATTTCGAAGACGTCGCCATTCTGCGCCGCAAACCCTTCGGCAAAGGAAAGCGTCGCCGTCCCGAACATGTGGACGTGCACGTCACCCGGCCGGCGGAAGATGCCGTATTTGAAATGATGATGCTCGAGGTTGGCGATCGAATGGGACATGTTCGCCTCACCCGAGAGGAACGGCTTTTCGAAGACAACTTCTTGGCCACGCCGGATACGGCTCGTCCCTTCGATGCTGTCCGGCAAGGGGCCGACGAGCAACTCCGGTCCCACCGCCGCCTGGCGCAGCTTGGAGTGCGCGAGATAGAGGTAGTTCCGCTTTTCCATGATGTGGTCGGAAAACTCGTTGGCGAGGGCAAAGCCCACCCGATAAGGCTCCCCATCGTTTCCGATGACGTAGATCCCGGCAATTTCAGGCTCTTCGCCACCGTCCTCGGCATAGGCGGGACAAGCCAGCGCGCCGCAGGGCGAAACGAGCGCATCGCCATTGCCCTTGTAGAACCATTCCGGCTGCACGCCCGGTGCGCCGTTCAATGGCTTTCCGCCTTCAAGACCCATGCGGAACATGCGCATGGAATCGGTCTCGTCGTCGCTTGCCTTCTCGTGCATCGCCGCACGTGTCGACGCCGATCCCAGATGCGTCAGGCCGGTTCCCGTCAGATGCAGGTGGCTCGGATCCGGATGCAAGACGGGGGGCAGAAGTCGGCCCTCGGCGCACAGCGCAGCCAGATCGACGGCCTTGCGCAGTCCAAGGTTCAGGATCGAGGACTTGAGATCGGCGCCATCGTTCGCGCAGGCCAGTGCCAGTTCGTAAAGCGATGCATCGGTCGCGACGTCATAGGCTTCCGTGCCCTCGCGAGCGACGATCTGGGCCTTTCCATCTTCGCGACGGTACTGTGACAGCAGCAATTCGGACCTCCTCCAATGCTTCTCGGCGCCCGCCGCGGCGGGTGCGAAGAAGTTTGGCCCGCAGTCTCCCCCCGCAGACCTGTTCTTGTGAGCCCGTGGGTATCATCGGCTGATATGCGGTACAAATTCCAATATTTGCCGCAGCTATACCACTCCAGCCATATCAAGGGATCGAGCGGCGAATTTCAAAGAGCGTTTCGCTAGTGTAGACTTCTCCCGGCTGCAGAATGGCGTCTGGAAAATTCGGACGGTTCGGTGCATCGGGCCAGGCTTGAGCTTCCAGGGCGAGGCCTGCGAAGGCAGGGAGGCTGCGCCCAGCTTCATCGACAGCAAATTGCGTGTTTTCGCCATCGTAGAACTGAAGGCCGGGCTCGGTCGTCGAGACATGAAGCGCGATGCCCGCATCGGGCGCTTCCAGCATTGCGGCCGGCCGCAGTGGCCCCCGCCGATCTCGAAGACAGAAATTGTAGTCGTAGCGATGCCCGCCGATCCGGCGCGGTTGCTGGAAGTCAAAGGCGGTGCCGTCGACCGAGGCAATGTCGCCGGTCGGGATAAGCTCTTCGTCGACCGGCAGATAATGCGCGGCGTCGATCGTCAGCATCTGCTGCCGGATGTCTCCATCTCTCAGCCGGAAAAAGGCATGGTTGGCGATACTGCAGGGTGTGGCGTGGTCTGTCGTCGCCGTTGTCGTGATCCGGAGTGAGGAGGGCGTCTCGATCTCATACCGGGTCTGAACGTGCATGTGACCCGGAAACCCTTCGTCGCCGTCGGGCAGATCGATCGTCAAGGTGACATGCCGATCGCTCTGGTCAGCGATGTTCCAAATGTGGCCGTGAAGTCCGAGGCTTCCGCCATGGAGCGTGTGGCGGTCGAGGAAATTGGGGGTCGTCTGGTAGGTCGTCCCGTCGATGGAGAACTGGGCGTTGCCGATGCGGTTGGCGAAGCGACCGACCATCGCCCCGTAATAGGCCATGGGCCCGAGATAGGGCTCAAGCGTCGGGGCACCGATGACGAGCGAATGGTCGACGCCGACCAAATTCAGCGATTGCAGCCGTGCCCCGTGGGTCAAGATGCGAGCGCTCAAACCTCCCGCCTGAAGGCGAACCCCGACGACCTCCTGCCCATCGGGCATCGTTCCGAACACAGCCAAACCATTCCCTCCATTGCATGGTTCGAGCCAGCGTTGCTAGAAGTCGACATGCGCGTCAAATCGCATTTCCGCTTGGAGAGATAACAGTATGGTCATGTCATGAGCCAGGCCGAGGGTCTCACCAGCCAGAACCACCTCGTTCGCAAGGGGCTGAAATTCTCGCAATTGCGGCTGCTGGCCGTCTTGCGGGACACCGGGCAGATCGGCGCGGCGGCCGAGCAGGTGGGCATGACGCAGCCGGCCGCATCGCGCCTCATGGCACAATTGGAGGAGATGATCGGCACGCCGATCTTCACCCGCCATGCGCGCGGCGTTTCCTTGACGGAAGCCGGCCACATCATGGCCGATCAGGCGGTGCGGACCCTGCGCGAGCTCGATCTTTCGCAGGAACGTGTGGTCCAGGCGATCCAGGGAACGCGCGGCCTCGTGCGCATCGGATCGGTCACCGGGCCTTCGCTCGAGCTGATCCTGCCGCTTGTGCGCGAGATCCGGGTGCTCTCGCCGGCCGTGGAAATCGCGGTTCAGGTTGATACATCGAACAAGCTCGCCGAAGCGCTGCTTGCGCGTGAACTGGATTTCTATGTCGGCCGCATACCCGATGGTGCCCACGCGCAACCATTCGCGGTGTCCGATATCGGTGACGAACCGATCGGCCTCGTGGTGCGGGCCGATCATCCCTTGACCCGGATCGATCCGTTGTCGCTCGACCGGTGCCTGGATTACGATTGGGTGATGCAGCCGCCGGGCGGCCTGTTGCGGCGTACGGCGGAGGACTACATCCTCTCCAAGGGCTTGCGTCTGCCCCGCCGCGTGCTCGGCACCGCGTCTACGCTTTTCACCCTTGCGCTCGTGCAGAAGACGAACGCGATCGCGCCGTTGGCCAGGGCGGTGGCGGAATTCTTCATCGACAGCAGCGGCCTCGGCAGCCGGCTTGCCACCTTGCCCGTGGCGCCCGACCTGACGGTCAAGACCTATGGCGTCGTGACCCGCCAGGAACGCGATCTCTCTCCCGCTGCAGAAACGATCCTCGCGACGCTGCTGCGCCGCTGTTCACCCGGCAGCATTCAAGGCGGAGAGGCGGGTGGCTGACCGATGAGCAATGGCAGTGCGCGCCATCCCGTCACGCCGGATGGTCGCTACTTCGTCGTGCGCGGTAGGCTCTGGCGGACAACCAATCCCGATCTCGATGCCGATGCGCGGACAAGGCTCGTGAAGGAGCTCATGGATGCGCCTCGCGCGGTCAAGTCGGCGAAGGCCGCGACCAATGCCGACGCACTCGCTGATGCCCGCGCCGCCGTGCACACCGCCAAGGTGGCTCTCGGCGAACGCGGCGCTGTCTGGTGGAACGACGGCGCCCCCGATTTCAACCGCCACCTCGCGCGAAACACGCCCTACCGCGACTGGTTCGAGGCTTTGCCGGCGGACGGTGGAAGCAGTACCATCGAGACATGAGCCAGCGCCGGCAGTCACCATCCCTCAATGCTCGATCCGCAACTCGATGCGGTCGGCTGCGAAGCGGGTTCGGGTCAGGTGGAAGACCCGTCCGTCGAGCGTGGTATTGGTTCCAGTCGCCACGAGCACGATCGAGCCTTTGGGTAGGTCGAGATGCGTGAGCTCGGCCTCGCCGGCGCCTTCGGCCAGCACGCTGGTTTCGCGGCGGATATAGTCGTCAATGCCGAATTTGCGGAACGCTGCGGTCATGGATCCGGTCGCTTCGAAGGCGTCGGCAAGGCCCTTGAACCGCCCGGCGTCGAGCCAGTGCGTGGCGAGCGAGATGGGGCGGTCTGCGGCGATGCTCACTGTCTCCAGTTCCAGCACGCTGTCGCCGGGCCTAAGGCCGAGTTCTGCGGCGATGCTCGGGGTCGCCTCCCGTTCCTGCGTGCCCAGCAACCGACTTATGATCGAAGCGACCTGATCGGACAGTCCTGTGCTGAGCCGTGTGCGCAGGCGGATCGGGTAGGACAGGCGGCCTGAGCGGGTGACGATGGTGCCAAGCCCGTGCCGGGTCTGCACCAAACCTTCCGAAGCAAGATGCGCGATTGCTGCGCGTGCCGTGTGGCGGTTGACGCCGAACTGTCGGCCGATCTCGAATTCGGACGGCAGCTTCGAGGCGGGCGGAAACTCGCCGCGGTCGATCGCGCCGCGCAGCTGATCCGCCACCTGCCGCCACAGCGCGACGCCGCTTCTGGAAATGCCCACCTTGTCCGCCATCGTCACAGCCTTGTCATCGATCATCCGTAGTGTAGGCTACAGTTGTCTAGATAAACAGACAAGTGACGGGATGCTTCGATGAGTTGGGACGGCCGGAAAGAAGCGATGGGTCTGCTTGCCCGCGCTGACATGACATTACTGGATCACTTGTGCCAGGAGGCTGATCTGCCGCGCGAAACGCGCGTCGTCCGGCCGCCGGAAACGGGCCTCGTCACGCTGCGCGGACGTATTGGCGGCGGTGGCTCGCCGTTCAATGTGGGAGAGGTGACCGTGACGCGGGCGAGCGTCGAACTCGACGGTCACATTGGTCATGCCTATGCGCTGGGACGCGATCGCAAGAAGGCGCTGCAGTCGGCGATCTGCGATGCGCTCTGCCAGGATGAAACGCGGCGCGAAATGATCGAGCAGCAGATCCTCAAGCCGCTGCGTAAGGCGGAGCAAGAGGCCGACGCGCGGCGTGCCGAAGAGACCGCGGCCACGAAGGTCGACTTTTTCACCATGGTTCGCGGCGAGGACTGAAGATGACCGCTTTCGCAACACAGCACCTTGCCGATCCGGTCTTCCGCGCACAGGCGAATTTTCGAGCATTGATGGATGCGCTGTCGCGTCCCGGCACGATCCAGCGGCTGGTCGTCGACGAGGACGCCGGCGACATCGATGTGGATCTGGCCGCCATCGCGCTGACGCTCATCGATCACGAAACGTCCCTGTGGCTGAGCCCGTCGCTCGCCGACGATCACAAGGTGCGGGAGTGGCTCGCTTTCGCAACAGGCGCGCCGCTCGTCGATGCGCCCGAGCGCGCCGCCTTCGCGCTCGTCGCCGAGGCCGATCCGCTGCCCGACCATCGCGCTTTCGGGCAGGGAACGCAGGAATATCCGGATCGCTCGACCACCATCGTCAAGGCCTGCGGAGGCCTGACGCATGGACCGCGCCTGGCTTGCTCGGGCCCGGGCATCAAGGCGTCAGCGACTGTGGCACCCGCCGGTCTCGGCCCGAACTTCGTCGAGCGCTGGGCGGAGAACCGTGCGCTGTTCCCCCGCGGTGTCGATCTCATTCTGTGTGCGGGAGGCGCCGTGATGGGCATGCCGCGCACGCTCACCATCAAACGCCTGGAGGTCTGACATGTATGTTGCCGTCAAGGGTGGCGAAAAGGCGATCGCCAACGCCCACCGGCTTCTGGCCGACCGTCGTCGCGGCAATCGCGACCTGCCTGCCATCGGGCTCGACCAGATCGTCGAGCAGCTGGCGCTCGGGGTCGATCGCGTCATGGCGGAAGGATCGCTTTACGATCGCGAACTGGCCGCACTCGCACTGCGTCAGGCGCGGGGCGACATGATCGAGGCGATTTTTCTGCTGCGGGCCTATCGCACCACGCTCAGTCGCTTCGGCTATTCGCGCCCGATCGAGACGGGCGAAATGCGGATCGAGCGACGCATTTCAGCCACGTTCAAGGATCTGCCTGGCGGGCAACTGCTCGGGCCGACTTTTGATTACACGCACCGGCTGCTCGATCCGTCACTGGCCGGCGACGAAGCGATCCCCGAAGGCGAGCGGATCAGCGTCGACGATGCATCGCCGCCGCCGCGCGTGTCGGCGCTGCTTGCCGAAGAAGGTCTGGTGGAAGAAGACGGCAGCGTCGAGGGCGACCATATCGCCGACATCACCCGCGAGCCGCAGGACTATCCGATGGGTCGTGACGGCAGGCTTCAATCTCTCGCCCGCGGCGACGAAGGCTTTCTGCTCGCGCTCGCCTATTCGACGCAGCGCGGCTTTGGTCGCTCTCACCCTTTCGCCGGTGAAATCCGCATCGGCGAGGTGGAGGTGGAGCTCGATGTTCCCGAGCTCGATTTTGCCGTGCCGCTTGGGCGCGTGCGTGTCACCGAATGCCAGATGATCAACCAATTCAAGGGCTCGGCGAAGGCGCCGCCGCAGTTCACCCGTGGTTATGGCCTCGTCTTCGGCCAGTCGGAACGCAAGGCGATGGCCATGGCGCTCTGCGACCGGTCACTGCGGGCCGGCGAACTGGGCGAAGAGACGGGCGCACCGGCGCAGGACGAAGAGTTCGTGCTGTCCCATTGCGACAACGTGCAGGCCACCGGGTTCGTGGAGCATCTGAAGCTGCCGCATTACGTTGATTTCCAGGCCGAGCTCGATCTGGTGCGCCGCATGCGCGCGGTGCACGAAGCGGAAAACGAGACTGCCGAAGACCAGCGCGAGGCCGCCGAATGACCGGGGAACCCTTCTACAATTTCGCCTATCTGGACGAGCAGACAAAGCGCATGATCCGGCGCGCGATCCTAAAGGCGATCGCGATCCCCGGCTATCAGGTGCCGTTCGCCAGCCGGGAAATGCCGATGCCTTACGGCTGGGGAACCGGGGGCGTGCAGGTGACCGCCGCCATCATCGGCCGGGACGATGTGCTCAAGGTCATCGACCAGGGCGCGGACGACACGACGAATGCCGTTTCCATCCGGGCATTCTTCCAGAAGGTGACCAATGTCGCGGTGACCACCGATACGGGCGCTGCGACAATCATCCAGACCCGCCACCGCATCCCCGAACATCCGCTGATCGACGGCCAGATCATCGTCTACCAGGTGCCGATCCCCGAGCCGCTGCGCTTCCTCGAGCCGCGGGAGACCGAGACGCGGACGATGCATGCGCTTGAGGAATACGGCCTGATGCACGTCAAGCTCTATGAGGACATCGCCCGCCACGGCGAAATCGCGACGACCTACGCCTATCCGGTCAAGGTGGAGGGTCGCTACGTGATGGACCCGTCGCCGACGCCGAAATTTGACAATCCGAAAATGCACATGTCGCCCGCACTGCAGCTTTTCGGGGCAGGGCGTGAACGTCGCATCTATGCGATCCCGCCCTATAGCGACGTGGTGAGCCTCGATTTTGACGACCATCCCTTCACGGTGCAGCGCTTCGACAAGCCGTGTGCGCTGTGTGGCGGGGACGATGTGTATCTCGACGAGGTGATCATGGACGACCGCGGTACGCGCATGTTCGTCTGCTCCGACACGGCGCACTGCGATGGGCGACGCTCGGAAGGTCATGTCGGAAAACAGGCCGCTGTCGAGGAGGCACGGCGATGAGCGACCAGCCCCTGATGACCGCACGCGGCGTCACGAAGATCTATGGCGAGCGCATCGGCTGCGAAGCCGTCGACCTCGACATCTACCCGGGCGAAATCGTCGCGATTGTCGGCGAATCCGGATCGGGCAAGACCACACTTTTGAACTGCCTCTCCGCGCGGCTCGCCCCGTCGGCCGGCAGCATTTACTACCGCATGCGCGACGGTCGGCTGCAGGATCTCTATGCGATGGGTGAGGCCGAGCGCCGGTTCCTCATGCGCACCGACTGGGGCTTCGTGCACCAGAATCCAGCGGACGGACTGCGCATGGGCGTCTCGGCCGGCGCCAATGTGGGCGAGCGGCTGATGGCTGTCGGCGAGCGCCACTATGGGCGGATTCGCGACACCGCGCTTGACTGGCTGGAGCGGGTCGAAATTTCGACAGATCGCATCGACGACAGGCCGAATGCCTTCTCCGGCGGCATGCGCCAGCGGCTCCAGATCGCGCGCAATCTCGTCACCGGCCCGCGGCTTGTCTTCATGGACGAGCCGACCGGCGGTCTCGACGTCTCGGTCCAGGCCCGGCTTCTCGACCTGCTGCGCGGGCTTGTCGGCGAACTGGGGCTTGCAGCCATCGTCGTCACCCATGACCTCGCCGTGGCGCGGCTCCTGTCGCAGCGGATCATGGTCATGAAGGACGGCCGCGTCATCGAGCATGGTCTGACCGACCGGGTGCTCGACGATCCGCGCGAGCCCTACACGCAGCTCCTCGTCTCTTCCATCCTGCAGGTGTGAGGAAAGACCATGTCAGATCCACTCGTCGTTTCGGGCGTCGCCAAGAGTTTCACCATGCATCTGAGAGGCGGGCTGCGTCTGCCCGTCGTCGACAATGTCAGTGTCCGTGTGGCGCGCGGCGAATGCGTCGTGCTCGGCGGCCCCTCGGGTGCCGGCAAGAGTTCGATCCTCAAGATGCTCTACGGCAATTACGCGGTGGACGGCGGCGAGATCCTCGTCACCCACGATGGCGAGACCGTCGATCTTGCCCGGGCCTCCCCACGCCAGGTGCTGCAACTGCGCCGCAACGTTATCGGCTATGTCAGCCAGTTCCTGCGCACGGTGCCACGCGTCTCTGCGCTCGATGTCGTCGCGGAGCCACTGATCGCGCGGGGCCATGACGCAGAGGCTTCGCGGCAGCAGGCGAGCGCGCTGCTTGACCGACTGAACCTTCCGCACGCGCTCTGGTCCCTGCCACCGGCGACGTTTTCCGGCGGCGAGCAGCAGCGGGTGAACATCGCGCGAGGCTTCATCACCGAACATCCGGTGCTGCTTCTCGATGAACCGACGGCATCGCTCGACGCGCAGAACCGGCGCGTGGTCATCGCGATGATCGACGAGAAGAAGCGGGCGGGCACCGCGCTGCTCGGCATCTTCCACGACGAGGAAGTGCGCGAGGCGGTGGCAGACCGGATCATCGACGTCACGGCCTTTCGGCCTGCGCGTGAGGCCGCCTGATCATGGGACGACTTGCGCCTGAACCGTCCATCCACGAAACGGCCGAGATCAAAGGATGCACGCTCGGGCGCTACACGGAAATCAGCGCGCGCAGCCGCGTGGCCGAGACGGTTCTCGGCGATTATTCCTACATCATGCAGGATTGCGATGTGTGGTGCACGACGATCGGCAAGTTCGTGTCGATCGCCGCGGCCGTGCGCATCAATGCCACCAACCATCCCACCTGGCGCGCCAGCCAGCACCATTTCACGTACCGGGCCGGCGACTATTTCGACGGCGCCGAAAACGATGCCGCGTTCTTCTCCTGGCGTCGCGAAAATGCTGTCACAATCGGCCACGACGTGTGGATCGGCCATGGCGCGACACTTCTTCCCGGCGTATCGATCGGCAACGGCGCGGTGATCGGTGCAGGTGCCGTCGTGTCGAAGGATGTCGAGCCTTACACGATCTTCGGCGGTGTCCCCGCCAAACAGATCCGCAAGCGTTTCGAGGCCGATATCGCCGCCGAACTCGACGCGCTTGCCTGGTGGGATTGGGACCACGACAAGCTGCACGCGGCGCTTGACGACTTCCGCACGCTGGCCATCGGCGACTTCATCGCCAAGCATCGCTGACGCCCTGCCGAGGCTGCGGCCATCGCGTCCCGCGGGCCTTCATCAATCTGTTGCAATACCGTCAACCCATTGTCGTGAACGCTCGGTAGGGAGTGGATGCCAGGCCGGATGGGGTGTCCGGACCGCACATATTCCAATTGATCGTGGAGATCATGATGATCGCTCAAATCGCTCGCGGCGCCGTCAACGTAGCGCTCGCAACCAGCCTTCTCGCCGGCTCCGCCCTTGCTCAGGATATCGATGTCTTCCGCGTCGGCCTTCTCGGCGGTGAAAACGAAGCCGACCGTCTGCGCAAGAACGACTGCATGGTTCAGCAGCTCGGCGAAATCCTCGGCGTGCCCGTCGAGCTTTATCCGGCTTCGGACTATGCCGGCGTGATGCAGGGCCTCGTTGCAGGCCAGCTCGATGCCGCTCAGCTCGGCGCCTCCGGCTACGCCGGCATCTACCTGCAGGATCCGGAAGCCGTCGAGCCTGCCTTTGTTGCTCTCGAGGCCGACGGTTCGGATGGCTACTACGCCATGATGTACACCAAGGCCGACAGCGGCATCGAGTCGCTCGAAGACATGGAAGGCAAGTCTCTCGCCTTCGCTGACCCGAACTCCACGTCCGGCTACCTCGTGCCGAAGGCGGAACTCGAAGCCCAGGAAATCGTCATCGACGACTATTTCTCGCAGACCGGTTTCGGTGGGGGCCATGAGCAGGCCGTGATTGCCGTTCTCAACGACCAGTACGATGCTGGCGTCACCTGGACCTCGGGCGTCGGTGAAGAGTCCGAAGGCTTCTCGCGCGGCGCTCTGCGCTCGATGGTCGACAAGGACCTTCTCGACATGTCGGACCTGCGCATCATCTGGCAGTCGAACCTCATCCCGAACGGTCCCTGGGTAAACCGCAAGAGCCTGCCGCAGGACGTCAAGGACAAGGTCAATGGCTGGCTCGAGACGCTGAACGAGACCGACCCGGAGTGCTACATCAACGTGTCGCAGGGCGAAGGCCAGGGCTTCAAGGCCGTGGACCACTCGTTCTTTGAAGGCGTCGTTGCCATGCGCCAGCGCGAACTCGAAGGCTCCCGCTGAGCTGATCGCACACCAGCGATAAGTCAGACAGGTCCGCAGCTTCTGCGGGCCTGTCTTTCCGCGAATGGCAGCCACCCGTCCGGGTACCGGCAACCTCGAAGGACATCCCATGCTTGCGATCAAGAACCTGACCAAGAGCTTCAAGACGCGCAATGCCGTCGACAATATCTCGCTCGATATCCCAGACGGCCAGATGGTGGGGGTCATCGGGCGGTCCGGTGCCGGCAAGTCGACGCTTTTGCGGATGATCAACCGGTTGGCAGAGCCGACCGGCGGCTCGATCATCTTCGACGGCCGCGACGTAACGGCGCTCAAAGGCCGGGAACTGCTCGAATGGCGGGCAAATTGCGCCATGGTGTTCCAGCAGTTCAATCTCGTCGGTCGCCTCAACGTTCTGACCAACGTGCTGACCGGGCGTCTCTATCACCATGGCCTCATCGCCAGCATGTTCCAGGTGTTCACGCCTGCCGAACGTGCCTTTGCCATCCGCGCGCTCGATCGGCTGGGCATGGCGCATACGGCTTTGCAGCAGGCCGATACGCTGTCGGGTGGTCAGATGCAGCGCGTGGCCATCGCCCGTGCGCTTGCCCAGGAACCGAAGATCGTGCTTGCGGACGAGCCGATCGCGTCGCTCGATCCGATGAACGCGAAGGTCGTCATGGATGCGCTGCGCACGATCAACCGCGAAGACGGCATCGCCGTCATCTGCAATCTTCATACGCTTGATACAGCCCGCAACTACTGCGACCGCGTCATCGGGCTTTTCGAAGGCCGTGTCGTGTTCGATGGGCCGCCATCCGCACTGACCGAACAGGCGGCACGCGAGATCTACGGTGCCGAGGCGGACGAGGCCTTCAGCGAAAGCATGACGTCGACGACGCTGAAGCCTGCAGGCACCGAGGTGCCGGCCGAGCGTCTGACGGAGGCGGACCTGCAGCAGCGCGCCCGCGCAGAACTCCTGGCAGGCTGAGCCCATGGCCTCCATAGATGTGAACGCCGGACCGCAGCCCAACGACGCTGTTTCCGTATTCGAGCATCATCGCAGCGAATTGCGCCGCCAGCGCCTCGGTATGAACATCCTGTTTATCGGCGCATTTCTGCTGGCGCTTGGCCTCTCGATCTGGGTGTCGCGCTTCTACCCGGATCGGCTGGCTGCCGGCCTGCCGCGCATCTTCGAGTATTTCGGCACGATCATGCCGAACCTGCAGTTCGACCTGCTGTTCGAAGGGCGGGGAGCCGACGGACGCGCCGTGCCCGGTTCGCTGACCTTCTGGTACTCGGATTTCAACGTCTACATTCGCCTCATCGTCGAAACGATCTTCATGGCGCTCACCGCGACCATTCTCGGCGCAACGGCCGCCTTCCTCCTCTGTTTCCCGGCTTCGCGAAACCTCGCGCCGAACAGCTTCATCTACATCGTGTCGCGCCGCTTCATGGAGATCTGTCGCGGCGTGCCGGAAATCCTCTATGCCCTGGTCTTCGTCTTCGCGATCGGCATCGGCCCGCTTGCCGGCGTGCTGGCAATCGCAATCCACTCCGCCGGCGCACTCGGCAAACTGTTCTCAGAGGTCAACGAGAACGCGTCGATGCGTCCGGTCGAGGGCATACGCGGCGTTGGCGGCAACTGGTTCGAGGAAATCCGCTACGGCGTCGTTCCGCAGGTCATGCCGAATTTCGTCTCCTACACATTATTGCGCTTCGAGATCAACGTGCGCGCGTCCTCCATCGTCGGCTTCGTCGGTGCCGGCGGCATCGGGGCGGAACTCAATCGGGTGATCAGCCTCTATTCCGACGATCGCGTCGTGGCCGTCCTGCTGCTGGTCGTCATCACCGTCACGCTGATCGACCTGCTTTCCGAACAGATGCGGACGCACTTCATCGGCCGGGAGAACCTGCAATGACCGCGATGACGCTGCAGTCGATTTCGTCGAGCGACATAGCCAGTGTTCGCCAAAGCCATCCGCAAGCGTTCGGCTCCACCTTCTCGACGATCACGCGGTGGGCGATCTGGCTCTCGGTCATCTTCTATGTGATCGGCTCGCTCTATTATTTCGAGGTCTACCGGCTTCTCGATGCCTCCGGGCGCGCCCTCAACCTCATCGCGGCGTTCTTCATCTGGGAAGACATGGGCGAGTGGCAGTATCGGCAGATCTATATCGGGATCGCACAGACCCTCGGGATGGCATTTCTCGGCACGTTGCTCGGCACCCTCATGGCGCTCTTCATCGGGTTCTTCGCAGCGCGCACCACAATGCCGTTCGTCGTCGTGCGCCAGATCGTGCGGCGTATTCTCGATATTCTGCGCGGTGTGGATCAGCTTGTCTGGGGTCTGGTGTTCGTTCGGGCCGTCGGACTGGGTCCGCTCGCCGGCGTGCTCGCGATTGCAGTCTCGGATACGGGAACGTTGTCCAAGCTCTACTCGGAAGCGCTCGAAAACGTGGACCGCAAGCAGGTCGAAGGCATCCGCTCAACCGGCGCCGGTCCACTGAAGATCGCGCGCTACGGCTATCTGCCCCAAGTGCTGCCGATCTTCATTTCGCAGTCGCTCTACTTCTTCGAATCCTCGACGCGCAGTGCAACGATCCTCGGTCTTGTCGGAGCCGGCGGCATCGGCATGATCATCATCGAGCGCTTCCGCGCGAACCTCTTCGATCAGGTCGCCTTCGTCGTCTTGAACGTGCTCGTCTGCATCTTCGTCATCGACTGGTTGTCGAAGAAGATCCGTGCGCGGTTGATCGGCGAAACGTCTCACTAGATCGGGTCTATTCCACCACGCCCAGGATCGGGCCGTAGCCCCCGTGCCAGGAAAAATCGTTGCGTCTTTTTTCGGGGAGAAAGAGACCAGCGCCGCGGCCGCCGTCGAGAAAGAGCGCGTTGGGGCAGGCCAGTTGGTCGCGGAAGAACCGCGCGAATTCATGAAAGTTCACGCGCCAGTCACTGATCGCGAACCGGATGAGCCCGCCTTCGCAGATACCGACGCCGCTGCGTCGGGTCGTGTCGGTCGAGCCGGGGATCAGCGCAGGGTGGAGCACGTTCTCGATGACGAGCATTGGTCCCGACTGGGTGGCCAATTGCACATCGGGCTTTGCGGCAAGAAAGTCTTCCGTCGGTAGGATGCCCGCTCCATCCTCTCCGGAAAAGAACACGCCGTTGGGCTTCTTGTAGAAATTCGGCACCTGTCGCGGCGGGCCTTCGATTGTGGCGGTATCGGCCGGATGCAGTTCCGCCCCATTCTCGATGTAAAGGCCAAGAGGTGCAAAATCGGCCTGGTACATGCCAGCATTGATCGCGAAGATAAGGTTCTGCTCCTGCTCCCGGAGCGCGCTAGCAAGGCTGGAGAAGCGGCGGTAGGGCTGACCCTCTTCATTTTTCCAGAACAGGCGCAGGTCGGACACGGCCGGGTCGATCGTACAGACGACATAGCCCGAGCCCTCGAAACGTTCGTCGCTGCACTGCAGAGCCTTGGCCTCCGGAAGCGCGAAGAGCACGGCGATCACCGCCAACACGGCTGTCAACGCGGCACCGGCCAAGTCTCGTATTGCAGTCATCCATTGTCCTCGCTCGCTGTGATCGGTCGGTCGATAGCAGGAGAGTGCCGTAATTCTAAGACCAGGCTTCGCCGTGCCGTGGAAATTTCGAGGTATCGGCGGCAATCGAGATCTAGCGAAGAAGCCCGTCGAGGTCGAAGTCGTCCCAACCTTTTAGGCCGGACGCCTGTTTGCCCCCGCTGACAGTGCCTTCGGCGCGGCCGAACGAGCCGCCCAATTTGCCCGCCTTCTTCAAAGCAGCTTTCTGAGCTCCGCGTCGTCTGTTTTCGGCCGCGGTCGCCAAGTCTTCTTCACGCCAGACCTCGGGAAGATCGCGATCGAGCACATCCTCGATATGCCGCGGGTCGAACACGTGAAAGGTGATCTTGCGCGCCCGGCCACGGAGCTTGACGGTTCGGGTTCCGGCACTTTCCAGCCGGCCGTCCTTCAACCAGCGATGGCGTTCGGCGGGCTTGATGGCCAGGATGTCCTCGACCTCGCGGGGTATCACCGGAAGGCTTTCGATGCCGACAAGTTTGCTGGTGACGGCCTTTACCAGTTCAAGATGTTCGTCCTCATCGTCTTCCGGAACGCGCAACACGATCGCGCCGGATTCGATGTCGATCTTCTTGCGTTCCTTGAAAGGAAGATGCGCACGGATTTCGAGGAGGATGCCCCTGGTGCGCACAGCCGAACCCAATGTCGCGGCCGGTGAAAGGGGCCATTCCTGGATCAGTCGCGTCGGTGGTTTGGGTTTGGGCGCTCGGGGCATGATGCTCAGATGGAGCGTGGCGCATCAGCCTTCAATCGGTTTCTTTGCATCAGTGCTGCCAAGCCCTATGCGATTTCGTGAATTTTGGGGATCATCCGCCCATTCGCGATCTGAACCGTCGCCAGGGTGATGGGCAATCTGAACCTTCGCGGCCCTGCACTGCCAGGGTTGAGAAAGAGCACCTCATCCTGCATTTCGATGCCGGCACGATGGGAGTGTCCCGAGATCACCAGATCGAACCCTTCATCGCTCGGAGCAAACACAAGGTCCTTCCGGTCATGGATCACGAAGATTTCCCGATCGAAAAGCCTTGTTCGCACCGTTTCGGGATGGATCGCCGCCCAAGGCTCGCGATCGATGTTTCCACGAATGGCCGTAACCGGAGCGACTGCTTCTAGCCTCTCGATGATGGTTGGCTCTCCGATGTCGCCGGCGTGGATGATGTGATCGACGCCTTGCAGCAGGGCAATTGCCTCAGCGCGCAGGAGACCATGGGTATCCGAGATGATGCCAAGCGTGGGCATGGCAGAAGCGATCCTTTCTATCGGTTCGTCACAGCGGCTTCTTGTTTGCCGTCGGCGCAATGGCGCGGCCCGCCCGCATGAACCGTGTCAGGGCAAGGAACGTTCCTGACAGGCTAGGGGATAGGCAGACCAATAAGATTGTCAGTCCAGCGGTGGCCGGCCAGGACATCCGGGCGGGTAACGGTCATCCGAAGTCGACTTCGATGCGTCGGTCGCCGCGGACCCGGACCCGGCAGGCGCGGGAGAAATCGTCGGCCATGATAAGCAGCTTGAAGCGATCGGGGACATCGGCGGTGCTGGTGAAATCGATCCCAGCGCCGCTATCGGACAGGGTGCGCACGGTGCAGTCCATCGTCGACCGGCCCCCATTGAACGCGATGCGTCCGCCCTTCAACACGCGACGACGCACATCGGCTGATTGCGGCGGTTCAAAGGATTGCCAGCCGATGCACCGGTTTCGTCCGTCCGACTTCGCGACATAGAGCGCCGCGTCCGCCCGTTCGAGCAGAGTGTCTATGTCCAGCGTGGTCCGATCGAGACCGGCCACGCCGACACTGATCGTCGCGCCGACCGGTCCATCGACATGCTCTATTCGAAGACGGGCAACCGCAGAGCGGAGTTTTTCCGCGACGTCAAGCGCTGCCGCGGCGCTCGATTGATGGAGGATGATGGCGAATTCCTCGCCGCCAAGTCTTCCGATGATGTCTGAGTGACGGGCGTTCGCCTTAAGCGTCGATATGACCTCGACCAGAAGCCGATCGCCAAACCGATGCCCGTAGGTATCGTTGACGCGCTTGAAGTGATCGAGATCGATCATCATCACGCTGAGATCGGTGCCATGACGCCGGGCGAGGCCGATGGCGCGCGCTGCCTCTTCGCGGAATGCACGGCGGGAGAGGGCACCTGTCAACGCATCGGTCATGGCCAGCGTTCGCAGTTCCAGTTCGCTGACGACGAATTGGGCGAGATCGGCGAGAATGCCCTGGTCGCGCTTCGAAAAAGTACGGGGCACCGTGTCCGCCGCGCAGAGCGTGCCGATGACGTGACCATGCGGTGTGCGCAGCGGCATCCCGGCGTAGAAGCGCAGCTTCAATCCCTCGATTACCGCCGGATGATTGTGAACGGTGGGATGAACCAGTGCATCTTCGACGATGAGCGGCTCGCCATTGACGACGGCGATTTGGCAAAGCGATTGCGACAGGTCGGTTTCCGCCACATCGACGCCCTGGCGGGATTTGAACCATTGTCGATGCCCGTCGATCAGCGTCACGGTCGAGATCGACACATCGAAGATCTGACGCGTAAGCCGGGTGATCCGATCGAAGCCTTCCTCCGGTGGCGTGTCGAGCACGTCATAGCGCTCCAGGGCAGCGAGACGATCATTCTCGTCGTCCATCTCGCGCAGGGCATCGCGCTCGCTCACGCTCTCAATCTCCTTCAACGATTAGCGGAAACGTGCTGCCTGAAAGTAAAGAATGCCTTAACGCACGGCAGGCGATTTAACGGGTCGTTTCGACAGATGATGTGGTGCCGGGACCGTGCTTCGCATGAACCCCGCCGAAACGATAATGGCGTCGATCGTTATCTCCGGCGGGATGTCGATTGCTGGCCTGCTTCACTTTGGTATCCACCACTTCGGCGCCTTGCAACAGGGGGTGGATATTGCCATATCCCGTGCAGCGGACCGGGCCCCTCTGGCGACCTTCTCGAAGCGTCGCGATGTCGGACCGTTTGGATACTGGCCCGCTTTGCGACTTCTCAGCGGGCAACTGGAGCAACGGTTGCCATGATGAATCTCGGACGTTTTCGCTTTTTCGCCCTGCTGTCGGCGGCATTCATCGCTATGACGCTTGTCTCTGTCGATTTTGCCGAGGCGCGTCGTGGCGGCAGTTTCGGCAGCCGCGGCTTCCGCACGCAACAGTCCGCCCCACCCACGCGAACCGCACCGAACCAGACCGGTCCGGTCGAGCGCAGCATGACGCCGGCGCCAAGCACCGCGCCGCGCCAGCAGCAGACGGCAGCTCAGCAGCAGCAGCGGCCGGGCATGTTCGGTGGCCTGGGCGGCGGGTTGATGCGCGGCATCTTGATCGGTGGTCTGTTCGGCATGTTGCTCGGTTATGGCTTCGGCGGCTTGGCCGGTGCGCTCGGCTTCCTGGTGCAGTTGCTCCTCATCGGCGGGCTCGTGTGGCTGGCGATGGCGTTCTTCCGCTCGCGCCGGCAGCCGGCCGTCGCCGGTGGCGCCCGCACGCAAGCCTCGGCCGGTGGACCGGGCTTTGGACATTCCTCGATGCGTGATGCGGCGCCCCAGTCGTCGCCGAAGGCATCAGCTGCGGGTTTCACGGTCCCGCGGATTGGCGGAGGCGCAGCTGCTGCTGCCCCTCAAATGACCGACATCGCCGTCGATCAGGAAGATCTCGACATGTTCGAACGCCGTCTCGGCGAGGTGCAGCGCGCGTTTGCAGACGAGGATCACGCTGCTCTGCGCCGGCTTTCCACGCCCGAGATGGTCTCTTATTTCTCGGAGGAACTGGCCGACAACGCAAAGCGCGGGGTGCGCAACGAGGTGACCGGCGTGAAGCTTCTGCAAGCAGATATTGCCGAAGCGTGGAACGAGGGCGAGGACGACTATGCCACCGCCGCGTTCCGCTACGAGGCGACGGATGTCCTGCGCGATCGCACCACCGGCGCTTTGGCGGGCGGTGTCGACGAACCGACCGAAACGATCGAGTTGTGGACCTTCGTGCGCAGGAACGGTGGCGAATGGAAGCTTTCGGCGATCCAGGAAGCTGCCGTCTAGAGCTGCAACCCCCCCGCCGATCGCGTTGCGACGTCATGTAAAACCGAGCTTGTGGTGCGGCAGCTCTTGCGCCGCAGGCGGCAGGATGGTTTGAGGCGGCTCCCCTCTTAAACTGACCTGGACACCGCGCATGATCCGCCTTGAAAGCATCGGCAAGCAGAACGGCAAGCAGATCGTCTTCATCGAGGCGTCGGCAGCACTTCAGCGCGGCGACAAGATCGGCCTTGTCGGCCCGAATGGGGCTGGCAAGACAACGCTTTTTCGCATGATCACCGGCGAGGAACTGCCTGACGAGGGGCAGGTCTCGGTCGATAAGGGTGTGACGGTCGGCTATTTCAGCCAGGATGTCGGCGACATGGCCGGGCGCAGCGCAGTGGTCGAGGTGATCGACGGTGTCGGCCCGGTCAGCGCGCTGGCAGCCGAGATGGCAGAACTCGAAGCCGCGATGGCGGACCCGGACCGTGCCGATGAGATGGACGACATCATCACGCGTTATGGCGAGGTACAGGGCCGCTACGACGAGCTCGACGGCTACGCGCTCGATGGGCGCGCGCGCGAGGTCCTGGACGGGCTTGGCTTCAGCCAGGACATGATGGATGGCGATGTCGGCAAGCTTTCGGGCGGCTGGAAGATGCGGGTGGCGCTCGCCAAGATCCTGCTGATGCGGCCCGACCTGATGCTGCTCGACGAGCCATCGAACCATCTCGACATCGAAAGTCTCATCTGGCTCGAAACCTTCCTGAAGGGGTATGACGGCGCCATCCTGATGACGTCGCACGATCGGGAATTCATGAACCGCATCGTCGGCAAGATCATCGAGATCGATGCGGGCGCGCTCACCACCTATTCCGGCGACTACGAATTCTATCGCCAGCAGCGCGCAATTGCCGAAGTGCAGCAGCAGGCGCAATTCGAGCGCCAGCAGGCGATGCTGGCGAAGGAAGTCGCCTTCATCGAGCGCTTCAAGGCGCGTGCAAGCCATGCCGCGCAGGTCCAAAGCCGGGTGAAGAAGCTCGACAAGATCGAACGCGTGGAGCCCCCAAAGCGCCAGCAGACCGTGCGCTTTGAATTCCAGCCCGCACCGCGCTCCGGCGAGGATGTCGCGACCGTCAAAGGCGTCCACAAGAGCTATGGTGACCGCACGATCTATGATGCGCTCGACTTTCAGGTGCGCCGGCGCGAGCGCTGGTGCGTGATGGGCGTCAACGGCGCCGGCAAGTCGACGCTGCTCAAGCTGATCGCAGGCGCTTCGGAGCCAGATGCCGGCTCCGTCACGCGTGGACCGAGCGTGAAGATGGGCTATTTCGCGCAGCACTCCATGGAGTTGCTGGAGGGCGAGCGCACGGTGCTGCAGTCGCTGGAAGACAGTTTTCCGCTGGCGGGGCAGGCGCCTTTGCGGGCTCTTGCCGGCTGCTTTGGCTTTACCGGCGACGATGTGGAGAAGAAGTGTCGCGTGCTTTCCGGCGGCGAGAAGGCCCGGCTCGTCATGGCCAAGATGCTGTTCGATCCGCCGAATTTTCTCGTTCTCGATGAGCCGACGAACCATCTGGACATTGCCACCAAACAGATGCTCGTCGAGGCGCTGTCGCGGTTCGAAGGCGCGATGCTGTTCGTCAGCCACGACCGTCATTTCCTGGCCGCGCTCTCCAATCGTGTGCTGGAACTGACGCCGGAGGGCCCGCATCTCTATGGCGGCGGCTACACCGAATATGTGGAGCGGACGGGCCAGGAGGCCCCTGGCCTGCGGAGCTGAGCCAGTCGCTCTGGCACTTTCGGCATCAAGCCCTATCTGCTTCGTCCAGGTCACGGACGACCGGTAAATTGCTTTCCGGTCACAGGCAGAGGTCGACGGCCATGGAGCTTCGGGCAATTGGACTTACAGACGCTTCATGACCGGTAACCTTGCTGCGCCTGCCACAGTCTCTGCCGAAGCGGATGACGCACTGCTCGAGATCGTGCAGCGGCAGACCTTTCGCTACTTCTGGGAAGGGGCGCATCGTCCGAGCGGGCTTGCACGGGACCGGCAGAAGACGACCGGCGATCCGAGCAACGATCTCGTCGCGATCGGCGGTTCCGGTTTCGGCTTCATGGCGATCGTCGTGGCGGTCACGCGCGATTGGATTTCGCGGGATGCGGCACTGGACCGATTAGGCGCGATGCTGTCCTGTCTGGAGCAGGCGACGCGCTACCGGGGTATGTTCGCGCACTTCATCAACGGACGCACGGGGCAAACCATACCATTCGGCCGGAAGGACGACGGAGCAGACGTCGTTGAGAGCGCCTTGCTCTTCCAGGGGCTTCTCTGCGTCCGGCAATTCTTCGACCGTGCCACGTTCGTGGAGGGGTCGCTTCGCCAACGCATCGATCGGCTGTGGCAAGAAGCGGAGTGGGACTTTTACCGGCGCGACGGGGGCAACCACCTTTATTGGCACTGGAGCCCGAACCATGGCTTCGTCATGAACCAGAAGATTACGGGCTGGAACGAAGGGCTGATCGCCTATGTGCTGGCCGCAGGCTCGCCGAGCCACCCGATCGATGCGGAGGTGTATCATCAGGGTTTTGCGTCAGGGCCGGGCTTTCGAAACGGGCGCAGCTACTATGGCATCGAACTTCCGCTTGGCATGGAATTCGGTGGTCCGCTGTTTCTCGCGCATTATTCGTTCTGCGGCCTCGATCCGCGCGGGTTAAGCGATCGATATGCCGATTATTTCGAGCAGAATGTCCGCCATACCCAGATCAATCACCGGCACTGTGTTGCCAATCCTCATGGCCACAAAGGCTATGGACACGATTGCTGGGGGCTGACGTCGGGCCACAGCCCTTCAGGCTATGTCGCGCACGCACCCGATAACGACATCGGCGTGATCACACCGAGTGCTGCGCTTTCCAGTTTCAGCTATACGCCTGAGGAGGCGATGCGGGCACTTCGGTCGTTCTCGGCCAAGCCCACCAACCGCATCTGGGGCCGGTTCGGCTTCGTCGACGCGTTCAGCGAGAGCCGCAACTGGTTCGCCCGCACCTTTCTCGCGGTCAATCAGGGGCCGATCGTGATCATGCTGGAGAATTTTCGGAGCGGCCTGCTCTGGGATCTGTTCATGGCCGCTCCCGAAGTGCAAATCGGGCTTGCGAAGCTGGGCTTCACCAGCCCGCACATGACGAAGAACCGTGCTTCGATCGGTTCCTGATGCAGCGTTCGGACCGACCGCCTGTGTGGTCGGCCCGAATGGTCAGTGTTAAAGTCGCACGAGATAATTACCGTGCGCGGGCAACCTTCTGGTCGTGAGCCATGGCGTTCTTGTCTCCTTCGCCTTTGGCGAATGACGACGTGGCGGGAACGCCCTGATAGCCGGAGATCGATTCCGCGCTCGCCATGCCCGGAGCGTCCGACGTGCCGCCGACCAGATCGCGAGTGGCTTTTTCGATCCGGTCACCGATCTCCTTGTCGACGTTGCGCCAGTAGTCGAATGCCCGTTGCAGGATCGGCTCGCTGACGCCATTTGCGAGATGACCTGCAACGTTGTCGACGAAGCGCGCGCGTTGTGCATCGTCCATAACTTCGCGGACAAGCGCGCCGGGCTGGCTCCAATCGTCGTCTCCCTCGCGCAAGGTGTAGGCGGCGCGAACCATCTCGCCGTCTGCCATCCATGTCGCTTCTCCCCCCACTTCCGGCTGAGCAGCCGGTCCACCGTAGGAGTTGGGCGCGTAGACCGGATCGACGGCATTGACCGTCCGGCCACGACCGGCGCGGGAATAGGAATGCACCTCGGCCGCCTTTGCCTGATTGACCGGTATTTGCTTGTAGTTCACGCCGAGGCGGGCGCGGTGGGCGTCGGCGTAAGAAAAGCCGCGTGCCAAAAGCATCTTGTCGGGGCTGAGGCCGATGCCGGGCACCATGTTGTTCGGCTCGAACGCCAACTGCTCGATCTGCGTGTCCCAATCGACCGGGTTGGTATCCAGCGTCAGCTTGCCGACTTCGATTAGCGGATAGTCCTTGTGCGGCCACGTCTTGGTGAGGTCGAACGGATTGATGCGATAGGTCTTGGCGTCTTCGAACGGCATCACCTGGAATTTCAGCGTCCAGCTCGGGAATTCGCCTTTGGCGATATGATCGAAGAGGTCGCGGCGATGATAATCACCGTCCTGTCCGGCCATCTTGTCCGCTGCGTCCTGGGTGAGGTGCGCATTGCCGTCACCGAGATCGGTGTGGAAGTGCCATTTGACCCAGAACTTCTCGCCCGCCTCGTTGATCAGCATGTAGGTGTGGCTGCCATAGCCGTTCATTTCGCGCCAGTTCTTCGGCACGCCGCGATCGCCCATGAGATAGGTGACCTGGTGGGCGCTTTCCGGGCTGAGCGTCCAGAAATCCCACTGCATATCATGATCGCGCAGGCCGTTATCGGCACGCCGCTTCTGGCTGCGAATGAAATGCTGGAACTTCATCGGGTCGCGGATGAAGAAGATTGGCGTGTTGTTGCCGACCATGTCAAAATTGCCGTCCTCGGTGTAAAATTTCACCGAGAAACCGCGCGGATCGCGCCATGTGTCGGGGCTGCCGCGCTCACCGGCGACGGTCGAGAAGCGGATGGCAGTCTCGACCTTTGCACCGGGCTGAAGGAACTTGGCCTTGGTGTACTGGCTGATGTCTGCCGTCACTTCGAAATGGCCGAACGCACCGCTGCCCTTGGCGTGGGGCTGGCGCTCGGGAATGCGCTCGCGGTTGAAGTTCGCCATCTGCTCGATCAGGTAGTGATCGTTGAGCACGATCGGGCCGTCTCGTCCTATGGAAAGCGAATGTTCGTCGCTTTGTACCGGGATCCCGGCATCGGTCGTCGTGCGGGGGGCGAATGTTTTCTCGGCCAATATCGTGCCCTCGGAGCGTGTTGTGGGGATAATATCGCTCAACGGCAGAGCGAGCAGCCGGTTCCGTCAATAGTTGAAGAAGATGATCCCGCGGGATCGCAGTGCCATAGCCCCGGGACCGGCTGTTCCCAAAGACGTCGGATCCACTCAACACCATTTCGGCGGACGTTTCGTTGACCCATGTCAATGGCGTCGCCCGTCCCGGGGCATAGAATTCGCCTTTCACGGAGGACTTCACCATGGAACGATATGGATGGCAGGATTGGGTGATCACGCTTCTCGGCGGATGGCTTGTTGTGTCGCCCTTCGCGTTGCGCACCCTCGGATATGAAAGCGGGCCGGCGCTTGCCGCGGATTGGAACGCCTACATCGTCGGCGTTCTTGCCTTGGGTCTCGGCATTGCCGCGTTGCTGGCACGACGGATCTGGGAAGAATGGGCCGATGTGGCGCTTGGTGCGTGGCTTATTGTGTCGCCCTGGGCTCTGGGATTTGCGTCCGATCGTCCGATGACCACGAATGTCATTGTCGTCGGCGGGCTCATGATCCTGGTGGCTGCGTCGACCATTGCCACAGACCGAATATCCCATGCGTGAGAAAATGGGAAATGCCGACGGGCTCGATGTCGATGCCATGCGGCGGATATTGACGGCGCGCAGGGATGAACTGGATCGGCGCCTGGGGAGGATTGGCGCCGATCTGGCCCAACCGGGCGACCGGGATCTGGAAGATCAGGCCATCCAGCGCGAAAACGACGAGGTGCTGGAGGAACTGGGCGAGGCCGGCCTTGATGAACTGCGCCAGATCGAAGCTGCCCTGAAACGGGTCGAGGAAGGTACCTACGGGATTTGCACGCGCTGTGGGAAGCCAATCGACGCGCGGCGGCTGCAAACCCTTCCCTCGACGCCCTTCTGCGGAGCCTGCGCCAAAAAACGCTGAACGGCGGGACCTTGATGATCACTGAGATGACCAGCGAAGACTGCATGGCGCTTCTCTATCAAGTTGCGACGGGGCGTCTCGCCTGTGCGCGTGACGATCAGCCTTACGTGGTTCCGATCCTCTTCGTGGCCGAGCCGGGGCACCTTTATGGATTTACGACCCTGGGACGCAAGGTCGAGTGGATGCGTCAGAACCCGCGCGTCTGTGTTCTCGTCGACAGGATCGAGCATCGGGAATCGTGGCAAAGCGTCATCATCACCGGCCGATATGAAGAGATTTCTCCGAATAACGGCCACGAAGGGCAGCGCGATCATGCCTGGTCCCTGCTGCAGGCCAATGCCGCATGGTGGGAACCCGGTTACCAGCACACGCGCATCGGCGATATCGACCGCCCGCTGCTTCCCGTGTTCTTCCGCATCGCCATCGTCGAGATGACGGGGAGACGGTGTGCAGCCGAGAAACGGGCGCAGTTGCCGCCACAGTCAGGCTTCGTCGAGCGGATGATCGCCCGATTTACGTCGCGAACTTGACCCTGATCAACGCACAGCCCGGACATTGTTCTAGAAGTGGACCCGAGAGGCTGGAAGGTGGCTCATCCCAAGGAGGACCACATGCTCGACAAGACACTCAGGCAAACCATCATCGACGCGCTGGATTTCGATCCTGGACTGGATTCCGCCGATATCGGTGTTGCAGTGGAAAACGGCGTCGTCACGTTGACCGGCCATGTGCCGACCTTCGACGAAAAACTGACGGCGGAAGATCTGGTCAAGCGCATCAAGGGCGTGCGCGGCATTGCGCAGGAGATCGAAGTCCGCCCAGCCGGCACGCATCGCACCGCCGATGACGAGATCGCAAAGCGTGCGCTGAACGTCATCCGTTGGAACACGACGATCCCCGACGAGCACATTCAGGTGAAGGTGCAGAAGGGCTGGGTCACGCTGACCGGGAAGGTGGAATGGCAGTATCAGAAGAATGCCGCAGCCGGTGCAGTCCGCGGTCTCTCAGGCGTGACCGGCGTCTCCAACATGATCGAGATTCGGCCGCGGGCGGAGGCGACCGACATCAAGAAGCGCATCGAAGATGCCTTCAAGCGCGATGCCGAACTGGAGGCCCAATCGATCAGGGTCGACGTTCACGACGGAAGAGTGACGCTGGAGGGCCATGTGAAAGTGTGGGCCGACCGGCAGGCCGCTGAACGCGCCGCATGGTCGGCGCCGGGCGTGACGGCCGTTGAGGACCGCATCACCCTGGCCTGACGCGGTTCGGGTAACGTCGTGGAAACGCGGTCGTCGCAAGGCGACCGCGTTTTGCTGTGCAGCTGAGGAAAGAGGTGGCTCGAAACTCAGCTTTTGACCCTAATCGATGCCGACAGTCGTTCTCTCAAAGAGAATAAGGACAACAGTGCGTGCCCATGCGCTGCCGGTTTTCAAGCGATGTAATAGATGTGATTGCCTCTCTGGCCCGCACTAGTGATGCGTCATCTTGGGGAGGGGTACGGCCATACCGGGATGCTGCAGATAGTTCTCTTGAAAGCCGGCGAGATCCATCAGTCCATCAAGATCGATGATTGACAGCATCTGTCGGTCCCAGCGCACCAGCTTGGCAGCACGCAATGCCTGCAATGTCCGATTGGTATGGACGACCGATAGGCCGATCATGTCGGCAATATGGGCTTGCGTGGCTGGAAAGCGGAGTTGAGAGCCATTCGTGAGGCCGGCCGCTTGCGCCCGCAAAAACAGTTCGCAAATTATGTGAGCGAGGTGCTGTTCTGCGTTCCGTCTGCCGAGCGAGGCGATCCAGGCGCGCGCAATGGCGCCGTTTCTTTCCGACAATTGGCAGAGGCTGTTTGCAAGAACTGCACTTTTCAACGCCGCTCGGCTCATTGTGTCGTTACGGAACTTGGTGGTCGAGCAAGCGCCCATGGCAACCAATCCATCGCTCGACGGATTATGCGCGCAAAGGCGCAGATCAATGAAATCCCCGCACATATAAATCGCGGTAATCTGCCGCGACCCGTCCAGGGTCAAATGGTAGCGGACGGCAAAGCCATGCTCGATCAGGTGGCTGTAAGCGGCCTCATCTCCTGTGTGCAGCAAATGTTCGTGGCTGCGGTAATGGGCCGATTGACCTGTTGTTTCATCGGACAGAACCGTGAGAGCGGGGTCCTCTTTATGACAATGTTGCCTCTCCGCAGGCCCGTGCAACGTTCCATAGGTCAAAATGCTGTCCTTCCGGTCCGTTCAATGGTGCCAATATGCGCTTGTGACGAAAACGTTTCAAGTCACGAACTATTATTGCCAATCCTGACAGCTCGCTTCCGCAGTAGTACGCAGCAGCGGCACGCAGAAGATGGGGGTGCGCTTGATGCTCTGAATGCATGTTCGATCGACGTCCAGATGGTCGGACCGTGCAGAATGGAACCGCTTCGCGCGTTGGAGTGTTCGCTGCAAAAACAGGGGGCAGAATGATGTTGGAAGACGCCAGGCATTTGCAGATCGCCATAGCAGCGCTCGAATATGCAGGAATTGCAGCGATTATCGTGGGCGCTCTTTATGCTGTCGTCATGTTTGGCATTGCTCTGTTCTCTGGCGCGCATGATCAGCCATTCAGGGCCATGCGGGCGAGGCTGGGACGTTCCATCCTGCTTGGGCTGGAGTTTCTGGTTGCAGCCGATATCATCGCCACCGTCGCGATCGAGCCGACACTGCAGAAAGTTGCGACTCTCGGAGCACTCATCCTCGTACGAACATTTCTGAGCCTCTCTCTCGAAGTGGAGATTGAGGGTCGCTGGCCATGGCAGCGCGCTCGCGCCGAGGCCGAGCATCCCTTGCAGCGGTAGACGCCCACTGATCATTGCAGGCTCTCGAGGCTCAGCTGGGCACGGTACGGCTCAGGCGAAGCGCGCGCTCGTCATTGGAACCGAGACGCGTCTGCGCTGTTGCCCTTGCGCAAACACGAGGAGACAGCACCATGGATCACAGCAAACACGCCCGGCTCTCGGATATCGAGATCACCGAGCGCAATCTCAAAGGCGCAACCGTTTATGGCGCCAACGACGAAAAGGTCGGCAGCGTCGCCCACATGCATGGCGTGGGCAAGACCGCTCGCGTCGTGATCGACGTTGGCGGCTTTTTGGGCTTTGGCGCGAAATCGGTCGCGGTCGCTGCCAGCGAGCTCGATATCATGCGGGACGAGGGTGGCACGGTCCACGCCGTTACGGCCTGGACGAAAGACCAGCTCAAGGACATGCCCGAGCACACTGACTGACGGTGGAGGAGGCCCGGTTCGCGCCGGGCCTTTGGCCATTAGGCCTGCGCGAGCCATCATGCATCGATTATAGTTGGAACAAACCGGGGTCGGCGCGTCTTAGCCCTCCAATCAACAGGAGGCGATGACATGAACTATCTGTGGTTTTTTGCCGTTGCGGGCGGCGCCGTCATACTTGGGCTGGTTCTTGCTTACGCCGCGATGAAAACACGTGATCGCACGCCTGCCGAAGCCGCTAGAGGCAAGGCTAAGACGCGCGAGATGTATCAAGAACGCGATGATGAGACCAATCCTCTCGATACGGTTATCGACAGCCGGCCTACCAAGCAATCGGATCATTACGCTGCAATGCCATCGCCATCAGGGACGTCAACGGCAAGCCACCGCAACCTGGGACCTCAGATGAGCGCCCTCGGTGGGAAGGGCCAGTGGAAAGCCGGCCGCGCGGTTACAAACCTGCAATCGACGATCCGAGCCAAGCATAGCGCAACTTCTGAAGGTGGCGTCACTCCGCAAGACTGCAAATGCTGATTGCGGTGATACCGCGTCTGAATGATGAAGACGGTGGCTGTATAGCTGCTGCAGGCATGGTATTTGCTTGGAGAGCCGAGTAGCTCGTTCGGAGAAGCAGCATGATCGACCTCGTTTTGCTTGCATGCCTCATTTCGCAGCCGAATCAATGCCGTGAACACATCATTTCCTCGGAAGGGTCCAAGGCTGCCTGTGTGCAGACGTCTGTCATGACGCTTGCGCGCTGGGCCGGCGATCATCCCGGCTGGCATATCGAGAAGTTCCGCTGCGAAGAGTTTAGCCGAGACGCCTAATCGGCGTGCATCAGGGTCTGCCTCGCGCTTCGATGCCGGCTGACCGGCTCATCGCACATCAAGCGGCCGCGCTGTCCTGTCCTGCGCTGGATGGACCTTTGACATTGGACGGGCCTTTGAAGATGCGGAAAGTGCCGCGGCCAGCAGACTTTGCCGCGTAAAGCGCCGTGTCGGCATTGGCAAAGAGATCGGCTGGGTCGGTCTCTCTTGCTAAGGCAATGCCAACCGAAGCGCCGAGCGTTAGGCTGTGTCCTGCAAGCTCAAAAGGGTTGGCCATGGCAACAGTGATCGCGCGGGCGCATTCAGCGATGTCCTCCAGATTGGCACCCGCACCCATCAGCACTGCAAATTCGTCGCCGCCGATCCGCGCGACGAGATCGGCCGACGCACACGTCGCCAGAAGCCGTGCAGCCGCTTCGCGCAGGCAGGCGTCTCCCACCATATGGCCGTGCCCGTCATTGACCTGCTTGAAGCCATCGAGATCGATGAGGAGCAGTGCGGAAATCGCGTCGGTGGCTCCCTGGTTGACCAGCCTCTCCTGAAATTGCGATCGGTTCGGCAGGCCGGTCATCTCATCGAACGCTGCGAGGTGACGCAGGCGGTCGACAGCGCGTTTTTCGGCTGTGATGTCCTGCTTCATGCCAAAAATGCGAACCGCGACTCCGTTTTCGCATTCGACCTGCGCAGTGATGCGCATGAACTTCTGAACGCCTTTCGCAGTGACGATCTCGGCGTCGAACGAAAAGCCGGTGCGGTCTGCGATCGCCTGGCAGCGTCGTCGCTCCAGCTCTGCCCGCGACTGCGGTGTATAAAGTGCGAGCGTGGCTTCTCGCGTCGGCATCGAGCCTCGCGGCAGATCGAAAATGTCATAGACGACATCCGTCCAGCGCAGCGAATTGTCTGCGAGTTCGCACTCCCAGACGCCGATCTGTGCTGCCTCGGACGAGCGCGCAAAGATTTTGCGAGAGTGGGCGAGTTCTCGCTCTTGTCCGGCGACTACTGCAAGCAGTTCGTCGACGCGCCGGCGCAACACAGCCACATCGTCAAATTGATCTGCCAGAAACTCGTGCACCAGTGCGCATCCTCGATGTTGCGCCGGAAGTCTAGTGCGGGAGAATTAAGGATTGCTCACTTGCCGTCGCAGCGCGAGCAGGCCGACAGGGCGTCGCTCGGTCGCGCGGATCATATCCTCCGGCTCAGAGACCCAGCGCGACACCGTCGCTGCGGGGATCATGTGCGCCTTCAATTCTGTCGGCTTCGATGCGGATGAGACCGGCCTGACCCGAAATCGGACTGTGCGGTTCCAGGAGGCTGATCTCGTGGCCGCGCGTCGCAAGTCCGTTGAGTACATCGGCACCGACGGTCTCTTCGATTTTCAGGCTGTCGCGGCTGTCCGAAAAGGTGCGGCCAAGTAGGAAGCGTGGCGCCGCCAGTGCGGCAGCAGGATCGAAGCCATGGTCGATCACCCGCGACAGAAGCGTGGCAAGCGTTTGCGGCTGACCGTCGGCGCCCTGCGTCCCATAGAGGAGGTGCGGCCTGCCGTCCTTCAAGGCCATGCCTGGGTTGAGCGTATAGAAGGGACGGGCGCCCGGACGAAGGCGGTTGGGCGAAGCCGGATCGCGCGAGAATGCCGCTCCCCGGTTTTGCCACAGAATGCCCGTGTCGCCGGCCACGACACCGCTGCCCCAATCAAAATAGATGCTCTGCAAGACACTGGCGCTGCGGCCTTTCGCGTCGACGGCGGCAAAAAACACCGTATCCCCGGTCTTGAAGGTGTGAGGCCAAGGCAAGGCGACTTTGCGATCGATTTGGGCGACTTTGTCGGCCAGGCGTTCAGGTGCGAGCCATGCATCGACGTCCAGAGGGCTGAAGTCCGGATCGGCGATGTCGGTCCGTGACAGGAACGCCTGTTTAATGGCCTCGACAACGAGATGATAATAGTCGGCGCTGTCGGCCGCAGCCTCGGCGATGCGAACGCGGTCCAGCAATGCCATGATTTCAAGCGTCGTCACGCCCTGCGTCGGAGGCGGCGGAGCCAGCAACTCCAGTCCGCTATAGGCAAGACGCAGCGGCGGTTCGATGCGCGTGCGCGTGGCAGCGAGATCGGAGGCGCTCAGCGGCGAGCCGGCCGCCTCCAAACCTCTGGCGATCTTGGCGGCAAGTTCACCTTCGTAGAAGCTGCGGTATCCGTCGCGCGCGATCATGCGGAGGCTCGCTGCCAGCTGCGGCAGGCTGACCCGGTCGGTTTCGGGCGTCAGGTGCGATATGTCGTAGAGTGCTGAGAAGCCGGCCCAGTTGCCCATCTCGCTGCGGCGGAAATTGAGCCAGAAGGCCTGCGATGCGCTGAGGGGAAACCCCTCCTCGGCCAAGGCTATCGCCGGCTCCAGAAGTGATGCGAAGCTCGGTCCGCCGCCCCAGCGTGTCCGAGCGTAGTCATGGGCAGTGCCCCAGCTGTCGACGACACAGGCGCTCGTGATCGCCGACATGGGACCGCGCAGCGGTATCGGAGCAGGGATGTCGTTGACGTTCGCGGCGGCCTGGCCGATGCCGGACAGAGTGTCAGCCTTGCCGGTCTCATCACTGACGATCCAGATGGCATCGCCGCCAAGTCCGCAGAAATGCGGGTAGACGACGGCGAGCGTGGCGCCGATCGCGATTGCCGCATCGATCGCACTGCCGCCTGCGGCCAGCACATCTCGTCCGGCCTCGCTCGCCAGGTGGTGGGGGCTTGTGACCATTGCCGTCCTGGATGTCGCGAGCCGGCCTTTGGTGTCGTGCATGGTCAATGTCCTTCAGCAGCAGCCGGCATGATCGCGGAACCAGCCTTCGAGCGCCGTCTCGATCTGCGGCCAGGCGGCATCGAGTTCGGCGAAGCGGTCGGCCTGCTGGCGATACCGTGCGCGCAGTTCGTCTTCGGCTGCGGGAAGATCGACGCCCAGGACTCTACCGTTCTTGACGATGCTGCGGCCGGCCACGACGACCTCCTCGATATGGATCGCGGTTGCCCGAGCGAAGAGGAGGTCGATCGGATCGACTTCCATGATGCGATCGCGGTCGAGGGCCTCGTGGTCGATGACGATGAAGTCGGCGGCCTCGCCGGCCGCGAGCGCCCCTGTTCCCGGCGCACCGGTGGAACGGCGCCCATGCGCAACGCTCTCGAGGAGAAACTCCGCCCGGTTCCAGCTTTCGTCGAAACCGAGGCCGCCATGCAGGGCGTTGGCGATGCGGGTTTCGCGCATCATGTCGTCGTCTTCGTCAAAGGCCAGGCCGTCCATGCCGATCGCGATCCGGCAGCCTCGTTGCCGCGCTTCGGCAATGGGCCCGATGCCCGAGCGCAGATGCATGTTCGACGAGGAGTTCGTGACGATGGATGCGCCTGCTTCGGCGATCATGTCCAATTCGTCCGGCCTTGCATGAATGCAGTGGGCGAGCGTGAGGCGCGGCGACAGGAGCCCGATGTCCTTCAGATAGGTCACGATGCCCTGGGGAAAGGTCCGGTCTGCCCAGTGCCGCTGATAGGGCGTCTCAAGCAGGTGCATGTGGACGCGCCGGCCGGTTTGCGCCGAACGCTCCGCGACACGGACGAGAAGTTCATGCGAGCACCATTGAACGGCGGCCGGGCCATACTGCACATCGACCATGGGTTCGGCGATCGCATCCGCGATCTCGTCCGTCATGTCGATCAGAGTGTCGGCGGTGAGCGGAGGCCGGCAGTAGGTCTCTTTCACGATTTTCGCCGCCTCGGGCGATAGACCTTCAAGCAGGCTCGTTTCATCGCCATAGACGATCGGATTCTGATCGCGGATCGCAGGCGCATAGGCGATCCGCACGCCGATATCGCGAGCGGCGCGGGCAACCTCCCGCGCCTCGTCGACCGGCGACAGCTTGCCGCTCGGACGGGTGTAGTGAACCATGACGGATCCGCAGCCCGAGCGTGCCGCGCGTGCGAGCGGTGCCAGAGCCGCAAGATAGGCGTCTGGCGGTGTCGCGAGCATCGAGCGAGGCAGCCATGTTTCGAGCGGCATGAAGGCGGCGCCGAAAGACGACAGCGTAAGCGGCCGCGCGTGATCATGCGCATTGACAAAAGCGGGGATGATCAGTTTTCGCGGCGCATCCGGTTGGAGAGGCGCTGTTGAAGCCTGCGTGATGAGCTCGTCTTCCCACGACAGGGCGAGCGGGACCGAGAGGTTGGCTCCGGGACCCGTCAGCGCGTGGCGTGCTTGGATTGTGGGCATCGGACTGCGCCCGCCTCTGCTTGAATTGACTGCGGCGCCGGCAAAGCCAGCGCCGCCTGATCGTGGAGATCGACGTTAGCCGGCCTCAGTTGGCTTCGTAGACCAGTTCACGCTCTCCGCGCGGCGGCAGGAACTCGCGCGAGAAGACCTGGTCGACGGCCGGGGTCGCGGTAAGCCCATAGCCTTCGACCACGATGTCGATGGCCCGTGCGAGACGCTCGTCGTCGACATCGCCAAGGCCGATTTCGGCCGCCTCTTCCGAGGCCATCAGCCGCTCATAGGCGAAGTTCAGGCGCTGGCGCTCGATCTCGGCGTTGACGAGGTTGTCGTAATTGACGACGGCTTCCATCGCCGTGTCCTGATCGACGCCGATCTCGATCGACGCCTTGTTCACCGCACGGACGAGGCCTGCCACTGCATCTGGGTTTTCGTCGAGCAGCCGCTGCGACACCATCAGGCCGTTGGAATAGAGATCCATGCCGTAGTCGCCGAACTGCCACCAATCATAGTCGGCTTCCGGATCCTGGCGGTTTGCGAGCAGATTGAAGTAGCTGGTGATGTTGAAGACCAGCGCACCGTCGATCTCGTCGCGGATGAGCATCGGTTCCTGGAGGTTCGGCGCCATGTTCGAAATCTCGATGGCTTCCATGTCGAGTTCGTTGGTGCGGGCGAAGACGGGCAGGAGGCGCGTGGTCGGCGTGCCTTGCGCGCCGCCGAGCGTGCGTCCCTGGAAATCCTCGATCGAGGTGATGCCGCTTTCCTTCTTCGTCACGATGGCGAAGGGCGGCTGGTTCCACATCATGTAGACCATGACCGGCGCTTCGTCCGGCCGTTCGGAAGCGTTCTGGATGATGGCGTTGATGTCGCCGAAGCCCGCATCATAGGCGCCGCCCATGATACGCGTGACGGTCGCGCCTGAGCCTTCGCCCTGATCGATGATGACGTTGAGGCCTTCCTCTTCGAAATAGCCCTTATCCTTCGCAACGAAAAACGCAGCGTCGGAGCCCTGGGTCTTCCAGCCGAGCGTGAAGCGGATATTGGTCAAGTCTTGTGCCAGCGCGGACGAGGCAAGCAGCGTCATGGCCAGCGTGGCGGTCAGGAAAGTCTTCATGGCAGTTCCCCTTTGTTTTTGATGTTCGGCTGATGGTTGGTCGTTGGGTTCAGGTGGCGATTTCGTTCTTGCGGGTCGCCCAGCCGATGACCCGGCCCTCGATCGCAGAGAAGATCGCGTAAAGCGTCACGCCCATGCCTGCGAGAATGAACAGGCCGGCAAAGACGAGCGGGACATCGAAGTTGGAGGAGGCCGACATCATCACGTTGCCGATGCCGCGGTTGGACGCGACGGTTTCAGACAACACGGTGCCGACAAAGGCGTAGGTGATGGCCACCTTCAGCGCAGCAAAGAAGAAGGGCATGGTGCGCGGCAGGCCGACATTCCAGAGAATGTCGAACTTGCTGGCGCCGAGCGCCTTCAGCGTGTCCTCCTGTTCGGGCTCGGTCGTGGCGAGGCCGGTCGCGATGTTCACGACGATCGGGAAGAAGCAGATGACGATGGCGGTGAGAATGGCAGGGACCGTGCCCGAGCCGAACCAGAGCACGAAGATCGGCACGACGGCGACCTTCGGGATCGACGAAAAGCCGATCAGCAGCGGATAGGCCGTGTCGTAGGCCGTACGCGATACCCCGATCACCGATCCGATGATGACGCCGACGGAAACGCCGCAGGCAAAGCCCACCATCGTCGTCATCAACGTCTGGACGATATGCGGCCACAGCACGTTGATGCGGGTGAAGAGCGTGGTGAAGACCTGCGACGGACGCGGCAGCACGAGATCCGACACGCCGAGCAGGATGCACAAAGCTTCCCAGGTGACGAAGAACGCGACGATGAGCGCGCCAGCCGCAATGCGGCGTTTGAACTGCTCGTTCATGGGCGCACCTCGCTGGTGGCGGTGTTTCCGCTTCGCGCTTCGACGATCAGTCCGCGCAGTCGCTGGTTGAGCTCGACGAAGCCCGGTTCGAACGTCATCTCGACCGTGCGCGGACGAGGGAAGTTGACGGCGCTGTCGTCAAGGATGCGACCCGGTCGGGCGCTCATGACGCAGATGCGCTCTGCGAGATAGCCGGCTTCCTTGAGGTCATGGGTGACGAGCAGCACCGTGGGTTTCAGCTTCAGCCACAGGTCCTGCAGCGTGCTCCACAGCTCCTCGCGGGTGAACTGGTCGAGCGCGCCGAAGGGTTCGTCGAGCAGCAGAAGGCGGGGTTCATGGACAAGCGCGCGGCAAAGATTGGCGCGTTGGAGCATGCCGCCCGACAATTGCCAGGGATAATGGTTGGCGAACCCCTTGAGCCCGACTTCTTCAAGCAGGGCATGGACGCGATCCCTGAACTCCGTTTTCTTCTTGGCGCGGAATTCGTGCCGGAATGGCCGCACGATCTTGAGCGGCATCATCACGTTCTTCTCGATCGTGAGCCAGGGCAGCAATGTGGGGTTCTGGAAGGCCATTCCGATCCGCAGTGCCTTGGCTTCGACTTCCCTGCCGCCGACAAAGACCGCTCCGGTCGTCGGCTTGATCAGTCCGGCGGCAAGCTTGAGGATCGTGGATTTGCCGCAGCCGGAAGGGCCGACGAGGGCGAGAAACTCGCCATCGCCGATCTTAAGCGACGTCTCGGAAAGCGCCGGAACCTGATTGTCGCCCCGTCCGAACGTCACGGTTGCCTGGGAAAGCTCCACGGCCGGCGTTCGGATATGCCGCTGCGCTGCTGCGATCTGCGAGCCAACCGGAGAAGGGGTCAATTTGTGCATACTGTTCATAACTAAGAGTGTATGCAATCACGATGCCAGTTTCTCGTGGACCGGAGAAGGGCAGTGTTTTCAATGGTCCACGAGAAATCGGCGGAGCAACGACGCGGCGAGCAATCGATCGATGGCCGTTGCTGCACACGAATTGAGCAAAGCGTTGGCTGTAAATTGAGCGGCGAACTGCATGCGCACAGTGCTCTCCTTGATTGATAAAGACATGCGCTGCCGTTAATCACTCTGTCGCTGGGATGGAGAACTTCTGTGGTTCGAGAAGATAAGGCGCCGGGTTCCCTCGGCTCGCGCGATGGTCTGGGTGACAAGGCGGGCATGATCTGTCGTGCAATCCGCCGCGCCATTGTGGAGCAGGCGCTTCGGCCGGGCGATCGGTTGCCGGAAGATGCGCTCGGCGAGCGCTTCGGGGTGAGCCGTACGATTGCACGCCACGCCCTCGGGCAGCTCGGCGCAGAAGGTCTGGTCGACCTGCGGCGCAACCGCATCGCGGTGGTCGCCACGCCCTCGATGGAAGAGGCGCGCGACACGTTCGACATCCGCATCGAACTGGAAGGCTTGGTGGTGAAGGCGCTTGCAGGCCGGCTCGAGAAGAAGCAGATCGCTCGGCTGCGAGAGCATGTGGAGGCGGAGCAGGCGGCGCGCCAGGGCAGTGAGGCAACCTCGATCAGGCTTGCGACCGAGTTTCATGTGCTGCTTGCCGAAATGACCGGAAAGCCGATCCTCACGCGCTACGTCAACGAGGTCTCATACAGATGCGGCCTTACGCTCTCCACTTTCGGCCGGCCGCACTCGTCGGAATGTGCCGTCAACGAGCACAGCGTGTTGATCGATGCGCTTGCTGAGGGTGATGTTCAGGAAGCCATGCGGCTGATGCGTGAGCATCTCGAGCAGGTGGCCGATCGCGCGCTGCTGGTCGCGCCGGACGCGCGCAATCGCGAGCTCATGGATATTCTTGCACCTTATGCGGAAGAGGTCGCTTCGCGATCGAAGCGTCCGCGCAAGGCTTGAGTCCTGCCTGCAGCCTCAGCTGCGGGAAACCGAAGGATCGAGGATCCATTCGGCGCTGTCGTTCCAGACATCCATCTTCACGATCTTGCCGTTGCGAACGACGAACCGGTCGACGTAGCGGTTGTCCTTGAAGGGCGTCCCGTCTGGCCATTCGCCGTACAATGTTCCGATGCTGTAGACGACGGTCTCACCATTGCCCGGCGCGACGTCGAACCGATCCATTCTCTTCTTCACCCATTTGTAGCGGGCGGCGTTGAACGCCGTGGGGCCGCGCGGATGGTCGAAATCGCGCCCACCGGTGAAGGTCACGACGAATTCCGGCGCGACGAAAGCGGCGGCGCCTTCCGGATCCGGGATCATCGATGTCTCCAGATAGCGGCGCACGATCTCGGCATCGTCATGAATGCGATAGTCAGGGGCATTGGCCAGGGATTGGACGGACATGATCGCTCCTTCGTTCGCTCGTGCGGTGTGTCAAGTAATCGGCTTGATTGAATACACTTTGACATGCATATTGCATGCTGTTCTTTCGCGCAAGTGAGCGGTCTTCAATGCTTGATCTGGTTCTCCGCAACGGGCGGATACGCGGCCGCGCCGAGCCCGTGGACATTGGCATCCGTGGAGCGCTGATCGCGGCAATCGAGCCAGGGATTTCGTCATCCGCACCGCATGAAGATCTAGGCGGCAGGCTGATCCTGCCGGGCTTCTGCGACACACACGTGCATCTGGACAAGGCGTGCCTCCTGAACCGCTGCGGCGATGACCATGGCGGCCTGGCCGATGCCATCGCTGCCGTTTCCCGCCTCAAAACCGATTTCACCTGCGAGGATGTCTACGCCCGCGGCGCACAATGCCTCGACCGCGCAATCACTCAAGGAACAACCCACATGCGCACGCATGTGGAACTGGACCCGGCGGTCGGGCTGCGCAGTTTCGAGGCGATCTTAAGCCTGAAGCAGGATTATGCTTGGGCCATTGATCTCAGCATCTGCGTGTTTCCGCAGGAGGGGCTGTTCAATCGCCCGGGCACGGAAGCGCTTCTCGTCTCAGCGCTCGAGCAGGGCGCCGACGTCCTCGGTGGCTGCCCCTATACCGACACGCGTCCCGATGATCATGTCGTACGCATCTTCGATCTGGCCCAACGCTTCGATGTCGATCTCGATTTCCACCTCGATTTCGATCTCGACCCCAGTTGGATGCATCTCGACGCCGTCATGCGCGAAACGGAGCGGCGCGGCTGGGGAGGGCGGGTTGCCGTGGGGCACGCGACGAAGCTTTCCGCGCTCTCCACGGACGCCCTGGCGCAGATCGCAGTACGCCTGGAGCAGTCTGGCGTTGCCGTCACCACCTTGCCGGCGACGGACCTCTATCTCATGGGCCGCGCACATGACGGAAATGTGCCGCGCGGCGTGACGCCGGTCCACCGCCTGCAGGCGCAGGGCGTCACCTGTTCGATCGCCACCAACAATGTGCTCAACCCGTTCACGCCATTCGGCGATCTCTCGCTGCTGCGCATGGCGAACCTCTACGCCAATGTCTGCCACGCCGGTCCTTCGGACTTTGGCTCTGTGCTCGACCTCGTGACGGAAAGTCCTGCACGCTTGATGCGGCTTCCGAATTACGGGATCGCCAAGGGGGCCGCTGCGGACCTGATCGTTCTCGATGCTCAAGACGAGGTCGAGGCCATCGCGGCACTTCCAGATCCGCTCAAAGGCTACAAGCGCGGCCAGCCGACATTCGTGCGCGAAACGGCGCGACTGCTCGCTCCGTCGCACCTCAAGCAGGCAGCGCTGCGGAGAGGCAGTTCCAGCTTCGGATAAGGCCGTCCAGAGGCTCGGCAGATTCTCACTCGCACTTCCGTTCGCGTCACCAGCCGTTCAAATTGGCCTGCGAGCAGCTAGAAGTCTCAGGGATCTGTCTGCGGCCAGCTGGCCATCACGCGATCCACGATTCCCAGCAGCTTGGTCCTGGAGGCTCCGTCCTTCGCCAGTGTCGACATGCCCTGTATGACAGCGAAGACGTGGCCCGCCAGTATCTCCGCATCGGATCCTGATGGCAGGATGCCCTCACGGATATCCCGCTCGATCCGGGCGCGCAGGGCCGCCTCGATGCTTCGGCGGATAGCGGCGAGCGACTCGCGCACGGCATCGGCTTCCGTCGAACTGCTGACGAGGGAACTGGCGAGAAGACAGCCGGGCGGCGCATCGTCCCGCGTGTCACCGAGTGCTGCGGCGACGAGCAGGTCCCGGGCTGCATCATGGGCTGTGGGCGCCTCGGCAATTTTTTGCTCGATGGCATCGAGGCCGCCCAGATAGCGCTGAACCGCCTCCAGGAAGAGGCGTCGCTTGTCCCCGAAAGCAGCATAGAGGCTTGGCGGCGTGATGCCCATGACACGTGTCAGGTCGGCGATCGAAGTGGCCTCATATCCATGGCGCCAGAAGAGGTGCATGGCGCTGTCAAGCGCCGCGTCCCTGTCGAAGGACAGCGGGCGACCAGCGCGTTTTGTCGTGGATGCGGCCGTTGATTTCATAAGGTTCACTATAGAATGCTTGACCGACTATCTCAAGGCGGCTAGAGAGGTTTTGTAGCGATCACTAGGAAACCATCGTATGTCTCTGGATTCATATCGTCCGCTGGGTCGGTCAGGCCTTCTCGTAAGCCCGCTTTCACTGGGGACCATGACCTTTGGCATCGATCGGTGGGGCATGGAGCGTGCCGACGCGGAAGCTGTTTTCGATGCCTATGTCGAGGCGGGTGGAAACCTCATCGACACCGCCGACGTCTATGCCGGAGGCCGCAGCGAGGAAATGGTCGGCGAAATCATCGCGGATCGCGGGCTGCGCGACAGCCTCGTCGTTGCGACGAAATCCGGCTTTGCTACCGGTCGTGGGCCACATGTCGGCGGCAATGGCTCCAAACACGTTCATGCCGCGCTTGAGGGATCGCTGCGCCGGCTTGAGACCGACTATGTCGACCTCTATTGGGTCCATATCTGGGATACGCTGACGCCGGCGGAGGAACTTCTGGAGACGATGACGAACCTCGTGCGGGCAGGCAAGATCCGTTACTGGGGACTGTCCAACGCGCCTGCTTGGTATGCCGCGAGAGTGGCGACGCTTGCGTCCGTCCACGCCATGCCTGGCCCCATCGCGCTGCAGTATTTCTATTCTCTCGTCAGCCGTGAGGTGGAGGCCGAGCATCTGCCGCTTGCTCGGGCGATGGGCCTCGGCATGGTTCCCTGGAGCCCGCTTGCCTACGGCCTGCTCACGGGCAAGTATGATCGCGCTGCGGTCGAAGCGGGCGCGCCCCGTGCCGGAGGGCTGCCGAGCGATGCCGGGACCGGTGCTTCGCGTCCGGAAGGCGACAAGCGGCTGGATGGGAGCAATCCCTTCGGCGATACGCTGTTCACCGATCGCAACTGGGCCATCGTCGAAGCGCTTCGCGGTGTTGCCGATACGATCGGCGAGACGCCTGCGCGCGTGGCGCTGGCCTGGGTTCTGTCGAGACGCGGGGTCGATACGGCCCTGATGGGGGTGAGCCGCGTGTCTCAGGTTCACGACAACGTTGCTGCCACCGAGCTTCGGCTGCCGGCAGACCAGATCGCCATCCTCGACGAGGTCAGCAGCCCACAAACCGCGATGCTCTATGGGCTCTTCTCACCGCAGGCGCGCCAAAACTTCGTCTTCGGCGGAGCCTCCGTCGTTGATCGGGAATAACACGACAGGTTCCCAGCACGTTTGATGGAGGCGCAGCTCAAGGCTTGCCCGCTGCCTGCTTCAGTCAGTCTGGCCATCTCACGGCCAGATGAGGAAGACGTAGCCAGCATAGAGTGCGAGCAGCACGCCCCCCTCCCATCTGCTGACGCGTCTGCTGGTGAGGGCGAAGGCGAGGAGCAGGAAAGACACGGCGATCATCACCAGATTATCGAAGGTGGCGATTTCACGCGGTACCGCACCCGGGGCGATGAGAGCGGTAAAACCGCCGATGCCGAGAATATTGTAGATGTTGGAGCCGACGATGTTGCCGAACGCGACATCGCCCTGTTTTTTCAGGCCGGCGACCACCGAGGTCACCAGTTCGGGCATCGAAGTTCCCACTGCCACGATCGTCAATCCGATGACGGTTTCGGAAATGCCAAAGCCCCGTGCAAGCGCAACGGCGCCCGATACGAGAAACGTGCCTCCGATGATCACGAGCGCCAACCCTGCGATGGCGGTGGCGAGGGAAAAGCCGAGAGACCGGGCCGGGCGCACTTCAGTCGGAGTCAGGGCAGAACCTGCCTCCTGCCGCGCAGCACCTTTATCGAATGCCGCTCCATGATCGGATGGGCCCGTGCTTTCCTGGCGAAACGCGATGTAGATATAGGCGCAAAGCGCAAGGATGAAGACCAGGCCCGCCAGTCTGCTCATCGGCATGAAGGCGGCAATACCCGCGAATACAAGCGTGGCTGCGACCATCGTCACGCCATCGCGCCGCAATGCGCGCGATTGCACCGCAATTGGCATCACGAGTGCTGCAACGCCCATGATCAGCAAGGTGTTGGCGATGTTCGATCCGACGATATTGCCGTACGCAATGCCGCTGGAGCCGGCAAGCCCGGCCTGAACCGAGGTGACGAGTTCGGGCATCGAAGTTCCGAAGCCTACGAGCGTCAGCCCGATGACGAGAGGCGAGACACCAAGGCGCGTGGCCACGTTCACGGCACCGCGAACGAGGAGTTCGCCGCCAACCAACAGCAGAACAAGGCCTCCGAGCAGTGGGAGCCAGACCTCGAACATGAATAGAACTCCTGATTAGAGCGCGGCCCGCGAGCGCGGTGCGACTGATTTGATGCCTGCGGTTCAGCATGAGCCGACATCGACCACGCTTCCGGTTCGATGTAGCCGTGTTGTCGAAGTAAGCAAGAGCCAAGCACCGGCGCGGTCGACGCTGACAGTACGTTTCCCCGCGCCATCAGCCAAAACCGTGCTCAGTCTGCGTTCGATAGCAGCGTGTTGAAGGTCTTGTTTGTGCGCGCGGAAATGACGTCGTGCCGAGAAGGAAAGGCCTGGCATATGGCGGTGCCTAATCCAGAAATCGATATCCCACGCCCGGCTCATTGAGGATGAACCTCGGTGCTGCAGGGTCGTCGCCGAGCTTGGCGCGGAGGCGGCCGATGAAGACGCGCAGATATTGGAGATCGTGCTCGTGGGCGGGGCCCCAGATGTCAGCAAGCAATTGGCGATGGGTGATGATGCGGCCGGCGTTGCGGGCAAGCAGCGCCAGAAGGTCGAACTCCTTTCGCGTTAGCTTGACCGGCTCGCCAGCGAGAGCAACTTCATGTCGGGCGAGGTCGATGCGCAGGTCGCGTCGCAGAATTTCTGTCTCGGGTGTCGCGCCGCCCGGCGCCGATCGCAGCAGTGCCCTCACGCGGGCCAGCATCTCCGCAATGCCGAAAGGCTTGACGACGTAGTCGTTGGCGCCGGCGTCGAGGGCTGCGACCTTCTCATCCTCGGACTGGCGCACCGACAGGATCAGGATCGGCACGTTCGACCACTCACGGATGCGCGCGATCACAGCCTTGCCGTCCATGTCCGGCAGACCGAGATCGAGCACGACGAGATCAGGCTGCGCCGTCGCTGCCTTGGCGATCCCGCTTTTGCCCGAAGCCTCTTCGTCCAGCGTGAAGCCCTGCGCCTCCAGAGCCACGCGCAGGAACTTCCGAATGCCCGGATCGTCCTCGATCAGAAGGATGCGGCCAGTGTTCATTCCGGCTCCGCCGACTGTCTGATGGCGGGAAGGGTCATCACGATGCGCGTTCCGCGGCCATCTTTCTGCGCGGCCTCGGCACGGATAGAGCCGCCATGCGCATCGATAATCCCCTTGGCGATCGCAAGGCCAAGACCTGTGCCACCGGGTTGGCCATCACCCGCGCGGACGCGAAAGAACATGTCGAAGACCTGATTGCGATCGCTCTCGGCAAGGCCAGGGCCCTCGTCCGCGATCGAGAGAGTTACGCCGTTGCCATTCGCTTCGGCAGATAGCGTCACCTGCGAACCGGGCGGCGCATACTTTGCAGCATTATCCAGGATGTTCGCCACCACTTGCTCCAGAAGAACGGCATCGCCCGAAATCTCCGGCAATGTCTTGGGCAGGTTGCGCACGATTCGATGTCCGGCGAGATCGCGTTCCAGCCGCCGCAAGGCAAGGCCCACCACCTCGCGCAGATCGATCGGCTGCTGGGCCACCTTCAGCGCACCATAGCCGAGCCGGGTCATGTCGAGAAGGTTTTGAACATAGCGGTTCAATCGTTCGCCCTCGTCGCGGATAGTTTCGGCCATCATCCGTCGTCCCGACGTGCCGAGCACTTCGTCCGCATCGACGAGAGAGGTCGCGGCGCCGATGATCGATACCAATGGGGTCCTCAGATCATGGCTGACGGAGGATAGCAGGGCAGCGCGCAGGCTTTCGGTTTCGGAGAGCAGACGCGTCTGCTCCATGTCGGAGGCAAGTTTGGTGCGTTCAACGGCAAGACCGACCTGGTCCACGAGTGAATCCAGCAGCCGCCGCTCATCGGCGGTGATGTACTGGCGCGCACCAAACTGGACACCGAGCAGGCCATGAGTCCGGCCCGCGCTTTTCATCGGCAAGAAGAGCCAGCTGGCGGATGGCAGGGTTTCCGACGACCAGCCAGCAGGCTCGCGCTTTTCCCACGCCCAGTCGGCGGCGGCGCGGTCGCGGGTCTCGAGTTGGTCTTCCGGCGGCATGCCGCCGATGATCGAAAGCCTGCCTGTGTCGTCCGGCATGAGGATCATTGATGAGCATTGCATCGTGGAGGCAACGTGGGTCACGGCTGCCCAGACCACGTCATCCAGAGAGGCGACGCTTGCGACCTTGCGCGAAAAGTCGAACAGGTTCGCTGTCCTTTTTGCGATAGCGCGCTGGGTCTGTGCCTGGTCGCGAAGCCGTGCCGCGAGATTTCCGGTGACGATCGCGACTGCCAGAAAGAGGAACAGCGTCAGCACCAGATCCTGATTGGCAATCTCGAAGGTGAAGAATGGTTCGGTCAGGAAGAAATTATAGCTGAGGAAGGCAAGTCCGCTGGCAAAGATCGATGGCCACAGGCCGAAGCGGGCGGCAACACCCAGGACCGCAACCAGAAAGAAGAGCGATAGGCTCTCGACCGGGAAAATGCGATTGACGATAATCGCCGTGGCGGTCGCGACCATGACGGCGGCTGCCGACCACAGATAGGCTTTGGGGTTGCGCTCGGGAACGAGGACTGCCCCGCGGATCGCTGCTTTTCTCGCTTCGCCGGGATCGGCCGATACGATGGTCACCTCGAAATCGTCAGCCTTGCGGATGATCTCCTCGGCCACCGTTTCGCGCGTGAAGCGGGCGGTGAAAAAGCGCGGCCGGGGGCGTCCAAGCACGATGCGCGAGACGTTGCGGCTGCGGGCGAAGGCGAGGATCTCGTCGGCGACATGGCTTTCGGCATAAATCGTGGCGATTTCGGCGCCGAGCGTTTCGGCCAGCCGCAGGGTTTCGGCGATCGCATCCTTGGCGGCATCCGGCAGATGCTCGGATGCGGGCGTCGTCACGCTTGCCGCAATCCAGTCCGTCCGCGACCGTTCCGCCATGCGCTTGGCGGCCCTGACCAGCGCCTTGGAGACCGGAGCTTCATTCACGCAAACGAGCACCCGATCCTGCGCCGGCCAAGGACCGGAAATCGCATGGCTCTTCATGTGGGCGGTCATCTGCGCGTCCACCCGGTCGGCAGCAACACGCATCGCCAACTCGCGCAACGCGGTCAGATTGCCCTTGGAGAAGAAATTCTGGATCGCGCGAGCAATCTGGTCCTGCACATAGACCTTGCCTTCCCGAAGGCGCTCGATGAGCTCGTCCGGCGGCAGGTCGATGAGTTCAATGTCGTCGGCGAGTTCCAGCACCTTGTCGGGCACGGTCTCGCGCACCTTCACCCGAGCGATACGGGCAACAACATCGTTCAGGCTTTCCAGGTGCTGGATGTTCAGCGTTGAATAGACATCGATCCCCTTCGCGAGAAGTTCTTCCACGTCTTGCCAGCGCTTGGCGTGGCGGCTGCCCGGCACGTTGGTGTGGGCCAGTTCGTCGACAAGGACCAGCTTCGGTTGCCGAGCGATGATGCCGTCAAGATCCATTTCGGCGAGCAGACGCCCGCCATAGTGGATGCGCGCGCGCGGCACGATTTCGAGACCGGCGACGAGGCGCTCGGTCTCCGCCCGGCCATGCGTCTCGACGACGCCGACGACCAGATCAAGGCCGTCCGCCCTGCGACGCTGGGCCGCCTCCAGCATGGCATAGGTCTTGCCGACACCGGGCGCCGCGCCGAGAAAGATTTTCAGCCGCCCGCGCCCTTCCTTTGCGGCTTCCGCAAGGAGGGCGTCGGGTTCCGGGCGGCGTACCTGTTCCATGATCAGTCTGTGACCGGAAAGCGCTCATCGAGAGCGAGATTGAGCAGGAGGACATTAACGCGGGGTTCGCCCAGCAGGCCGAGCGTCCGGCCCTCGAGATACTCATTGACCAAAGCGCGCAGGGTCGCTGGGTCTGCCCCTCTTGCGGCGGCAACGCGCTCGATCTGCACGTATGCGCCCGCCGGCGAGATGTGCGGGTCGAGACCGCTGCCTGACGCGGTCACGAGGTCGATCGGGACCGCAGCGCCACCATTTTCAGCGCTCAACCTCTGTGCATCGGCCGTCACGCGGTCGATCAACGCTGCTGATGTCGGACCGAGATTGCTGCCCCCGGTGGAGGCAGCGTCGTAGCCGTCGGCGCCGGCGGTTGAGGGGCGGCCATGAAAATAGGTCTCGCCGGTGAAAGCCTGGCCAATAAGAGACGAGCCGATGATCTGGTCGTCACGCTCAACCAGGCTACCACTGGCCTGCGCCGGGAAGAGCCCCTGCGCTGCTCCCGTCATGGCCAATGGATAGGCCATTCCGGTGATGAGCGTGAACAGTGCGAGCAGTGTCAAAGCGGGTCTCAGTTCGGAAATCATGGGTTCACCTCACACGATGCCGGCAGCGTTGACAATCAGGTCAATCACCTTGATGCCGAGGAACGGAACGATCAGGCCGCCAAGGCCATAGATCAGCAGGTTGCGGCGCAGCAGTACGGCTGCCGTCGCCGGCTGGTATTTTACGCCGCGCAATGCGAGCGGAATGAGCGCGATGATGATCAGTGCGTTGAAGATGACGGCCGACAGGATCGCGCTGGCAGGACTGCCGAGCCCCATCACGTTCAGCGCATCGAGCGCCGGATAGGCCGTCACGAAAAGCGCCGGGAGGATGGCGAAGTATTTCGCCACATCGTTGGCGATGGAGAAGGTGGTCAGCGAGCCGCGGCTGATCAGCAACTGCTTGCCGACGAGCACGATCTCAATGAGCTTCGTCGGGTCAGAATCGAGGTCGATCAAATTGCCCGCCTCTTTTGCGGCGGGTGTGCCGGTGTTCATCGCCACGCCGACATCGGCCTGGGCCAGCGCGGGTGCGTCGTTCGAGCCGTCGCCACACATGGCGACGAGTTTGCCCTCGGCCTGCTCCTTGCGGATGAGTTCCAGTTTGCGCTCGGGCGTCGCCTCGGCGAGGAAATCGTCGACGCCTGCCTCCGCGGCAATGGCAGCGGCCGTCAGCGGATTGTCACCCGTCACCATCACCGTGCGCACGCCCATCCGACGGAGTTCGGCAAACCGTTCGCGAATGCCCGGTTTGACGATATCCTTCAGGTGGATGACGCCGAGTACTTGCTTGTCGCGTGCAACGAGAAGGGGAGTGCCGCCTGACTTGGCGATGCTTTCAACAAGTGCACGGAGCTGTGGCGAGGGATCGATGCCGCACCATCTCAAAACGGCATCGGAAGCGCCCTTCCGCAACTGAGAGCCGTCCTTGAGATCCGCGCCCGAAATGCGGGTGTTGGCCGAGAAGGGAATGGCTTCGGCGACCTGTTCGGTGCCGTCCAGCGCCCGCCCTAGCTGCTTTCTGGCAAAATCAACGATCGAGCGGCCTTCTGGCGTTTCATCGGACAGGGACGCGAGCAGCGCGGCTTCCGTCATGTCCTTTGCGGCGACGCCAGGCAAGGGCTCGAAACCATCCGCCTGCCGAGCGCCGAACGTGATGGTTCCCGTCTTGTCCAGAAGCAGCACATCCACGTCGCCGGCTGCCTCCACCGCACGGCCGGATTTGGCGATGACGTTTGCCTTCACCAACCGATCCATGCCGGCAATGCCGATGGCGGACAGGAGGCCGCCAATCGTCGTCGGGATGAGTGTGACGAGAAGCGCGATCAGAAAGACCACCGGCACGAACGCGCCCGAATAGATCACAAAGGGTTGCAGTGTCACCACGACGATCAGGAAGATGATCGTCATGCCCGCCAGCAGGATGTTGAGTGCGATCTCGTTTGGGGTCTTCTGACGTTCCGCGCCTTCGACCATGGCGATCATGCGATCGAGAAAGCTCTCGCCGGGCTTGGAAGTGATCCGGACCTTGATCCAGTCCGACACCACGCGCGTGCCGCCGGTCACTGCGGAGCGATCGCCGCCGGCTTCACGAATGACCGGTGCGGACTCGCCCGTGATCGCGCTCTCGTCGACCGAGGCGATGCCTTCGACGATCTCGCCATCGGCGGGAACGATATCATTGACCGATACCAGCACCAGATCACCTGGCTTGAGCGAACGGCTGGACACCATTTCCGGTTCGGGCGCATCTATGGAGGCGAGCTTCCGCGCCGGTGTCTCGGACTGGGTTGCACGCAGCGAATCGGCCCGGGCCTTGCCTCGGCCTTCCGCCATGGCCTCGGCGACATTGGCGAAATAGACCGTGAACCAGAGCCAGGCGGCGATCTGCCCGCTGACGGCAACGTTTTCGCCGCCGACAATCAGATCGCGCAGGAACAGCAGGGTGGAGAGTGCCGCCACCACCAGGGTGACGAACATGACGGGATTTCGCGCCATGGCACGAGGGTTCAGCTTCCAGAACGCCACTTTCAGGGCGGGACCGGTCACACGCCAGTCGAGTAGGGAAATTTCGGGTTTCTTGCGCATGGGAGTGCCTCAGAAGGTTTCGCCGGAAAGCATCGAGACGTGCTCGGCGATCGGCCCCAGCGCGAGCGCCGGGAAGAAGGTCAGCCCGCCGAGGATCAGGATCACGGCGACGAGTAGTGTGATGAAGAGCGGGCCATGTGTCGGAAACGTGCCGCTCGATGCGGGCGCCGACTTCTTGGCAGCCAACGACCCTGCAACCGCCAGCATCGGCACGATGTAGACGAACCGTCCGAGCAGCATGGCGATGCCCTGCATCGTGTTGTGGTAAGGCACGTTGGCGCCGAAGCCTGCGAAGGCCGAGCCATTGTTGCCCGTCGCCGACGAGTAGGCATAGATGATCTCAGACAGACCGTGCGGTCCCGCCTCTTGCAGCGAAGACAGCGAGATCGGAAGTACGGCCGCGAGCGCGCCGAGCCCGAGCACGCCAAGCGGCATCACCAGGAAGGCGATGACCGAAAGCTTCACCTCGCGCGCCTCGATCTTCTTGCCGAGATATTCCGGCGTGCGGCCGACCATCAGCCCTGCGAGAAAGACGGTCAGCACGACGAAAGACAGCATGCCGTAGAAACCAGAGCCGACCCCGCCGAAGACAACCTCGCCGACCTGCATCAGAAGCATCGGAGCGAGTGCGCCGAGCGGCATGAACGAGTCGTGCATGGAATTTACCGATCCGTTGGATGCAGCTGTCGTCGCTGTTGCCCAAAGCGCGGAGTTGCCGACGCCGAAACGGACCTCCTTGCCTTCCATGTTGCCGGCCGATTGTTCGACCGGAAGCTCTGCGAATGCCGGGTTGCCGCCAATTTCCGAGGAGTAGGTCAGCACAAGTGCGCCGAGGAACAGGATGCCCATGGTGGCGAATATCGCTGCGCCCTGGCGCATGTCGCGCACCATCTTCCCGAACATGAAGCAGAAAGCGGCCGGGATGAGCAGGATGGCGACCATCTCGATGAAGTTCGAGAGCGGCGTCGGGTTTTCGTACGGCACGGACGAATTTGCGTTCCAGAAACCGCCGCCATTCGTGCCGAGCTGCTTGATCGCGATCTGCGATGCGGCGGGACCCTGGCTGATCGTCTGCTGCGCGCCTTCGACGGTCGTCGCGGACACATAGGCCATCAGGTTCTGCGGCACGCCTTGCCAGACGAGGAACAAGGTCAGCACGATCGATAGCGGAAGCAGCACGTAAAGAACCGAGCGGGTCAGATCGACCCAGAAATTGCCAAGCGTCTTCTGTTCGCGGGCAAAGAAGCCGCGGATGATCGCGGCACAAACGGCCATGCCGACACCGGCCGAGACGAAGTTCTGCACCGTCAGCCCGGCCATCTGGCTGAAATACGACATGGTCGTCTCGCCGCCATAGGCTTGCCAGTTGGTGTTGGTCGTGAACGAGACCGCCGTGTTGAAGGCGAGGTCGGGCGAAAGGGGCCCTAGCGCCTGCGGATTGAACGGCAGCAGATGCTGCAGCCGCAGGATCGCGTAGAGCAGAGCCCAGGAACCGAGGCTGAAGGCGAGCACGCTGAGCGCATAGCGCGTCCAGTGCTGGCCTTGGTCGGGTCGCACACCAGCGAGCGTGAACAGCGTCCGTTCGACAGGGGCGAGGACAGGCGACAGCCATGTCGTCCCGCCTTCATAGACGCGGGCGAGATAAAAGCCGAGCGGCCAGGCAAGCGCGGTGACGATCACCGCGTAGAGGATGAACTGCAGAATATCGGGTGCCATGAGAGAATGTCCTTGCGCGCGGTCAGAACCGTTCCGGACGGGCGAGCGCATAGCCGAGATAGACAAGGAGAAGCGCAGCGACCGCGCCGCCAATGATGAGGTCGAGTGCCATGGCAGGACCTCAGAGCCGTTCGAGCAGGCGCACAGCGGTAGCAGCCGCGACAAAAAAGCCGGCAGCCAAAGCGATATAAAGAACGTCGAGCATGGGAGGCTCCATGGTTTCAGGAGCGTCCTATTTATGGCTCGGCGGCATCAACGCGCGATGTGTGATCGCCGGCACCGGCATAAACGATGCATAAACGCGGGATACCTTGCGAGCCCACCTAAATGGTTTGAAGAACTACTAAAGCCCGAGGTCGCTCAATTCCGCATGGTCAGTGGGCCGTTTACCCATGGGCCAGTGAAATTTTCGATCTTCCCAAGTGATTGCGAGATCGTTGATCGACGCGATGCGGCGCTGCATCAAGCCTTCGGGCGAGAACTCCCAGTTCTCGTTGCCGTAGGAGCGGAACCAGTTTCCGCTGTCGTCATGCCATTCATAGGCGAAGCGCACGGAGATGCGATTGTCATGATGCGCCCAGACCTCCTTGATGAGGCGATAGTCGAGCTCGCGCGCCCATTTGCGCTCAAGAAAAGCTTGGACGGCATCACGGCCTTGCAGAAACTCGGCGCGGTTTCGCCAGATCGTGTCGGGCGTATAGGCCAAAACGACCTTGCCTGGGTCGCGGGTATTCCAGGCATCTTCCGCCATGCGCGCTTTCTGGGCGGCAGTCTCTGCTGTAAAAGGAGGCAAGGGCGGTCGCGACATCGTTCAGATCTCCAAGCGGCATCGATGCTGTGCGGGCAGGGGCTTTTGACGCTTCCCGCCCGCGCCGTGGTTCAGATCACCAAGCGTTGTAGGCCAGGTATTTGCCCCGCATCTTGAGCTCGACCCGATCACCCTTCGGGCTTGGAATCCGGTCGATCTCCATGTCGAAATCGATGGCACTCATGATGCCGTTCCCGAACTTCTCGTTGATCAATTCCTTGATCGTGTCGCCATAGACGGCAACAATCTCGTAAAGGCGGTAGACGCAAGGATCGGTCGGGACGGCTTGCGAAAAGATCTTCGTCGGGAATTCGGCAAGGACCAGCGCCGCTTCCTGCGGAAGGCCGAGGTTGCGTACCAGCAGATCGGCCTTGTCGCGCGGGAAAGCATTCATGCCGAGGCAGGCGGAGGTGGTGAACACTTCCGACATGCCGATATCCGCCGCGATCTTCTCCCAGGTGAGACCTGCGGTGCGCTTCTTTTCGATGATCATTTCCGTAACGTCGATTTTCTTCATCATGGTCAGCGTTTCCTCGTGTTGGTTATGGCGTTGAAACATCCAGCTCAGCCGGCGAGCGAGACGAGATGGGGACGGACCCGTTCGGCGTCCGGGGTCGGTTTTTCGTCGTCCGCGCCGGGGCGCACGGTCAGCGGCTGGCGCCGTCCACCGCTCTGCTCACGCGGGCTTGCCGCGATTTCGCCGGAGCGCCGGGACAGGAAATCGACGAGGTGGTTGCGGATCTTGTAGTAGGCCGGGTGGTGGATCATCTCGGCACGCTTGCGCGGCCGTGGAATATCGATGACGACGCTTTCGGCAACTTCGGCAAAGGGCCCGTTGCTCATCAGCAAAATGCGGTCGGCGAGAAGGATTGCCTCGTCCACGTCATGGGTGATCATGAAGACGGTCTGGCCGCTGTCCTGCCAGATCTTCAGAAGCTCGTCCTGAATGGTGCCGCGCGTCAGCGCATCGAGCGCCCCAAACGGCTCATCGAGCAGCAAGAGCTTCGGCTGTGTCGCAAAGGCGCGGGCGATGGAAACACGCTGGCGCATACCGCCCGAAAGCTGCGACGGCTTGCGATGCTCGGCACCGTTGGTCAGGCCGACCATGCGCAGATATGCGTAGCTGTGCTCCTCGACCTTCTCCTTGGACCAGGTGGGAAAGCGCGCCTTGACGCCGAACATCACGTTCTTCAGCGCCGTCAGCCAGGGCAGCAGCGAATAATTCTGGAAGACGACGCCGCGATCGAGGCTCGGGCCCGATACCTCCTTTCCATCCATTGTCACCACGCCTTCGGTGGGCTCGTCGAGCCCGGCGAGAACGTTCATGATGGTGGACTTGCCGCAACCGGAATGGCCGATGATGCAGACGAACTCGCCCTTTTGAATATCGAAGTTGACGTTTTCGAACACCGTGAGCTGCTCGCCCTTGCTGCCCGGAAACCGCTTGGCCAGCCCGTCGATCTCGAGGAATGGTTGTGTCATGACGCTCTCCTATTCGGTGTAGGTGACGGCGCGCTGCAGGCGGCCGAATGCGGCATCGAGCGCCATGCCGACGACGCCGATCATCAGGATCGAAAAAATCACGCTGGTGAGATCGAGATTGTTCCACTCGTTCCAGACGTAGTAGCCAATGCCCGTGCCACCGACGAGCATTTCGGCGGCTACGATCACAAGCCAGGCGATGCCGATCGAGATGCGCATGCCGGTCACGATGGTCGGTGCGGCAGCCGGCAAGATCACCTGAAAAGCCGTCTTCACCGGCCCGAGTTCGTGAGTACGGGCGACATTCACCCAGTCCTTGCGGACCGAAGCGACGCCAAAGGCCGTGTTGAGCAGCATCGGCCAGATCGAACAGATGAAGATCACGAAGATCGACGATGCCTCGCTGTCCTGGATGATGAAGAGCGCAAGCGGCATCCAGGCGAGCGGCGAGATCGGCCGCAGCACCTGAATGAAGGGATCGAGAGCCCGGAACATCAGTGGCGACATGCCGATGAGGAAGCCAACCGGCAACGCGATCAGCGCCGCAAGCGCATAACCGGAAAGCACCCGCATCAGTGAATAGGCGATCTGGATGCCGATGCCCTTGTCGTTGGCACCGGTGTTGTGGAACGGATCGGAAAGCTCCTCCCACGCCTTCTGCATCACGGCAGAAGGCGCAGGCACGCCGGCATTCTGGCTGCCGCCGCCCATCAGCCGCTCATATTCGGTCATCTCGCCGGCGCCGGGCAGGATTTGCGTGTTCGTCGACAATTCCCAGGCGCCGAGCGCGACTACCAGGATGACGATCGTGAGTGCGAGTGCCCTGAAGTCGTAGGAGCGCGTCATCTCACGTCCTCCGGATCGCGAAGCTCTCGACATAGGCTTCGGGCTCGGCCGGATCGAAGGTCTTGCCCATGATCATATGCGACTTGTAGGTTTCGTTCGGCACTTCGAGCCCCAGATCGGCCATGACCTTCCCGCAATCGGCAGCGAGATAGACTTGCTCGGCCACCGCGGCGTAGTCGATATCGCCCTCGATGTAGCCCCAGCGCTTCATCTGGGTCAGGATCCAGACGCCCATGGAGTGCCAGGGGAACGGGTCGAAGTCGATCCGGTTCGGTTCGTCGCGCACATTGCCGAGACCGTCGGCGAAGCGGCCGGTCAGCACCTGCTCGATGACCGGCACCGGCTGATTGAGATAGTTGGTCGGCGCGATGGCCGCGGCGATCTCGGATCGGTTGGCGCTGTCGCTGGCATATTGGGTGGCGTCGACGATCGCCTTCAGGAGGTTGCCGTAGGTGTTCGGGTAGGTTTCGGCAAATGCCTGCGAGCAGGCGAAGGCGCAGCAGGGATGGCCTTCCCAGATGTCCTTGGTGAGAATGTGGATGAAGCCGATCTCTTCCCAGACTGCGCGCTGGTTGAACGGATCTGGCGACAGGAAGCCGTCGATGTTGCCGGCGCGCAGGTTCGCGACCATTTCCGGCGGCGGCACGACGCGGATATGAATGTCGCGATCCGGATCGAGACCTGCCTCGGCCACGTAGTAGCGCAGCAGGAAGTTGTGCATCGAATATTCGAACGGCACCCCGAAAGTGAGGCCGCGCCAGGTCGACACGTCCTCGTGCTTGTCGCGGTGGTCGTTGTGCAGGACGATCGCCTGGCCGTTGATGTTCTCCACGGCAGGCATCAGGAACGGCGTTGCCGTGGAGCCGGCGCCAAGCGTGATCGCGAGCGGCATCGGCGTCAGCATGTGCGAGGCGTCGTATTCTCCGTTCAGCGACTTGTCGCGGGCGACGGCCCAGCCGGCGGTCTTCACGACTTCGACGTTCAGGCCGTAGCGCTGATAGAAGCCGAGCGGCTCCGCCATGATGATCGGCGTGGCGCAGGTGATCGGAACGAAGCCGACGGAGAGGTCGGTTTTTTCCGGCGTGCCGATTTCGTCGAGGATCGCAGCCTTCACCTTGTCGATGGGCAGGACCGACGCGAGTGCTGCAGCGAGCGTCGTACCGCCAAGCATCTTCGCGAATGAGCGGCGCGACAGCTCGTTGTGCCCGAACACGGAGCGCACGACCGCACTCTCCACAGCCCGCTCCAGAATGTCTTCAGACGACATCGGCGCACGCTGGTCTCTTGCCGAGATCGCCTGCATGCGATGGCCCGCATCGTCCACGCAATCGCTGCAGGTACAGGCCAGGCCATGGCGAAGATCGGTATCGCCGTCATATGGATTGCCCAAGGACTTGATCGTCATTTGCTGAACCCCTTTTTTTGACGGCGCAACCGGTTGCCACAGCTGCGCCAGCCTCCACGTCCAGGGTGAAGCAATGGCCGTGCCATGTGCTCGCCGCTGACCAAAAGCCCGCGCCATCAGACGGAATCGGTGTGTGCTGGAAGTCGGAGAAATTACGAACATTCGTAATTTACAGTTTTTCGTAACGGCGTTATGAGATTTCGTAAAAGGGGCGCGTAGTGGCGAAGGATTTTCGGCTGGGAGAATTTGCCTCAACAAACGAAGCTCACAGCACGGTGCTGTTCGCCGAGGCGTTTCATGCCGATGTCGAGGCGTTGCTGCTGGTTCGCCCCGCGGCCAATAGCATCGTGCAAGCGAATGCAGCAGCAGCCAGTCTCTTCGAACATTCCATCGACGTTTTGCGTGAGACGCCGGTCACGGCACTGTACGACCATGCGATCGGGGCACTGCATGTCCTGACGGAAGAGGCACTCGAACGCGGGCATGCCTACAGCCGCGACATTTCCATTCCGCGAGCGAAGGCCGAGCCTCTGGAGGTGGAGCACAGTGCTCTGGCGCTCCAGACCGCCGGCGAATTTCATATTCTCATCCGCATCAGCGATCTGGACGCGAGACGGCGTCGCTCCATTGACGAGGAGGCCAACAACTACCATCGCCAGGGGCTGGAGGAATGGCGCCGCGCCGAACGCTTCTTCCGCGAGATCGAGCGGGAAAATCAGCTCATTCTGGCGGCGGCGGGAGAAGGCATCTACGGCGTCAATGCCGATGGCGTGACGACGTTCGTCAATCCGGCCGCCGAAGCGATGCTCGGCTACAGCGCGGCTGAACTCGTCGGTCACGACATGCACAGCATGGTGCACTACAAGCATCCGGACGGCAGCCATTACCATTCGTCCGACTGCCCGATCTACAAGGCGTTTCGCCAGGGCACGATCAATACGGTGGACGACGAGGTCTTCTGGCACAAGGATGGTCATCCCGTACGCGTGGAATACACCTCGACGCCGATCAGCGACAACGGCGCGCATGTGGGCGCGGTGATCGTCTTTCGCGATATATCCGAGCGCAAGCGCAACGAAGAGAAGCTGCGGTCGGCTCTGGAAGAAAATGCCCGCCTGCGCGAGCGGCTCGAAATGGAAAATGCCTATCTGCAGGAGGAGATCCTGACGCAGGCGAACCATTACGACATCATCGGCAACACCGGTCCCATCCACAAGATCCTGCAGCAGATCGATCTGGTCGCGCCGACCGACGCCAACGTCCTCATCACCGGCGAAAGCGGAACGGGAAAAGAGCTCGTGGCGCGTGCGATTCATCAGGCTTCGAAGCGCCGGGACCGGCCGTTGATCCGCGTCAATTGCGCAGCCATCCCGCGCGAACTTTTCGAAAGCGAATTCTTCGGACACGTGAAAGGCGCCTTCACCGGCGCGGTCCGTGACCGCATCGGCCGATTCGAGTTGGCAGACGGTGGAACAATCTTTCTTGATGAGGTGGGAGAAATCCCACTCGATCTTCAATCGAAGCTCCTGCGGGTGCTGCAGGATCGTCGTTTCGAGCGGATCGGCGAAGAAAAGACACGCGAGGTGGACATCCGGCTGATCGCCGCGACCAACCGCGATCTCAAGTCGGAAGCTGCCAAAGGCCGATTCCGCGAAGATCTCTATTTCCGCCTGAACGTCTTCCCCATCGAATGCCTGCCTCTGCGCGCGCGGCGGGAGGACATTCCGCTGCTTGCCCAGCATTTCCTCAAGATCGCATGCGCGCGCCTGAACATCGACGAGCCGCTGATGACACGCGCGAACATTGCCGAACTCAAGAGCTATTCCTGGCCGGGGAATGCCCGCGAATTGCAGAACATCATCGAGCGCGCCGCCATTCTCGCGCGCAACGGACGGATGGAATTCCACCTTCAGGGGCAGGCCGAAAGGCCCGTCGAGGAGCGCCGCCCGCCCGAGGTGATCAATGATGCCCTAGCGCCAATCCTCACCGCCCGCGACATGCAAGATTTCGAGGTGGCGAATGTTCGAAGGGCACTCGCAAGCGCGAATGGTCGTGTGTCCGGCAAGGATGGCGCTGCAGCTCTACTCGGAATGAAACCGACCACGCTTTACTCCAGGCTGAAAGCGCTCGGGATCGACAGGAATGGTCAGTAGCCGCCAAAACCCGGGCAGACATTTTTTTAGCGGGCTGCCCAGACACCCGTGCCAGTAACTTGTGCGCGACGCCGGCTATATGACCGTGAACCCGGAAACCGTCGCCTCGACGCGAGCCGGTGTGTTTTCGCTGTTTGATGAGACCGCAACGGCTACAAGACGTTCGAGCGGTTGGCCGAAAACCTTCGGAAAGTCCGCTGCAAGGTCGACGGTTTCGGTGAAACGACCCGTTCCTGCCGGACGCGTGATGAGGTTGCGAAGACGCTCTGGCGCGTGCGGGCTCGGCACCACGCTTCCAAGGGGTGTGTTTCCGCCCCACGTGTACATGAGGATCCGGGCCGACCGGTTGGTCATCAGACTGCGGATATTGGTTCCCGGACGCACGCGTTCGGCTCCGGCCGCATCGAGACTTACAAAGAACAGTCCGAGATTGCGATCGTCTGCGCCGATCGTGGACAGATCCGACGGCGGCACCGAACTGTCGACCTGCCATGTCCAGCTTGCTCTCTGGGCTCCGTGAAAAGATGGCTCCAGCATACGGTAGAAGATCGAAGAGCTGCCATCGGCGACGACGCGCAACTGTCCGTCGCCCAACGTGAACTGGTTGGGTTCAAGACGGCGGAAGGTCAGATGCTCCCAGCTCTCGTCAAACGGCACCGCGGCCGCACGCGTCACACCTATGCCGGAAAACAGCGCTCCGGCGGCTGCGGCAGCGCCCAGGCCAAAAGCGCGACGTGTCAAGGGAAGTCGGTTCAAAGCCATCTACGGTTCCTCCGTCAAGAATTGGTCTGGGTGCAGTGCGTGAAGCGATGATTGCTCTCGGGCAGAATGGGTGTCTTGCACGGGTGTGCGGACCTGAAGTTTTTCGAAGATCATCCGCCGCATGATCCTGCCGGCGACCCCCGGCAGGAGCCGGCCGAGGATAGAGACGCCGTTGGCCGCCATCCCCGGTACGATCAGAAAGCCCGATCGGTTCCGCCAGATGGCGTCGGCGACGAAGGCAGGCGCGACCCGTGCACGGCGATCGTCAGGCGAGGGCGAATGCTCTGTCGCATGATCGGTGTCCATGGGTCCGGGAGCCACCACCTGAACGCGGATGCCGAGAGACCGACGCAGAGGCCGTCGGAGGCTGCGCGCGAAGATAGTCAGTCCGTCCTTGGTGCCGGCGTAGGTGCTGGCACCCGGATAAGAGACGAAATGGGACAGGGAGCTGACGAAAACGAGCCGCCCATCACGCGCGATCTTGTCGGCCTGGATCAAGGCGGTGGTGAGCGCCATAGGTGCGGTCAGGTTGACGGCGATGAGCTTTGCCTGCCGTTCCACCGGAAGCGTTTCGAACGGCCCGGTCGCATTGATGCCGGCATTCATGATGACGATGTCGAATGGCTCTGAAGCGCTCAGTCGATTGATGGCCGATCTTAGTTCGGCTGCATCAGCGAGATCAGCATAAATGGCCGAGACACCGGCGGGCAGCTGCGTAAGACCGTTGGCGTCGGCATCCAGCACAGTCACATGGCAGCCGTCTGTGAGTGCGGTGCGCACGCAAGCTTGCCCTAACCCCTTCGCCCCGCCCGTGATGAGCACGCGCGTCATCGCACGGCTCGCAACGGCAGTCGGGCCAGATATCGGCCGTAAGAGATCGTCCGGCGATAGCCCCTGTCAGCTTCGAGCCCGTCGATGACCATGTCCGCAACGGCATGTGGCGGCAGCATCAGCTTCGTGAGCCAGTCTGCCGGCCGCCCAGCCCGCTCGGCCATCCCTGTCCTAGTCGGACCGGGATGCAACACACGGACGGCAACACGGTCTTGCCATTCCAGAGCAAGCGCACGCCCAAACCCATCGAGCGCGGCCTTCGTCGCCGCATAGACCGGCATGGCGGCCGCCCTCTTATGGGCGACGGAGCCCACCAGGCCCAGACGTCCATGGCGCGCAGCGAGCTTTCCGTAAAGTCCGTGTGCAAGTCGGATCTGGGCGGTGAAATTGATCGAAACGATGTGCTCGACGTCGCTCACGCATTCCTCTTCAATGCCTCGATAAAAGCCTGCGCCGGCGCAGAGGATTGCCCGATCCAGGCCGACTATCTGATCGTCGATGAAGCGCTCGATTGCAGCCGCCTCGGTCAGATCAACGGCGCGATAGTCGATATCGGGATAGTCGACCGGCAATGATGTGCCTGATCTCCGGCCTGTCCCGATGACGCGATGGCCCTGCGCGCAGAGCTGCTTCACGACCGCAAGCCCGATACCGGAACTTGCGCCGGTTACCAGATAGGTCCTCAAGAGGCGGTTGGCTGTCTGCCGCTTCAACACTCGACATCCCTTCGCTCAGTGCAATGTGCGAAGGAACATGAGCGCGCGACCGCGTAAACTGCAGTCGGCTCATCTCACGCCGATTTGAAAGCTGGTGAGGCCTCGTCTCCCGGAAGGTCACCAACATGCGCTATCCCATGCGCTCGCCGATACTTGCACCTGAGTGGCTGTTGCTCATCACCGGACCAGTCTCGTCGAAAATAGGATTCTCAACGCCCAGCGCTGGATGATCAATGATGTTCCAGTTTCCGCCAAACGGAGGACTGTCGTTTGGAAAGCCAGGCAACGTCGCGCACCGTCTGTTCCAGAGGCTTGGGTTGGGATTGAACTATTTCCCGTAAACTACCCCCGTTCGTCAAAGACGTTGTTGGCATCATCCAGCACGGCTAGAAGGTAGTGTCGTACGGCTTCGTCCTCTGTCAGCGAGACGGCGGTCCTAAGCGCGGTTGAGGCCTCTTCCCGCCGCCCCGCCAAAGCAGCGATCCTGCCGCGCGCGACCCACCATGGCTGATGGTCCTGCATGCGATCAGCAGGCAGGGCGTCCAGTTCCGCCAGTGCTTCCAACGGCGCACCAGCCTCGGCGATCACGACGGCCCGGCCGATCCGCGCCCCGAGGCTGTCGGAGCGGCTGACCAAAAGGTCGTACAATGTTCGCAGCGCCGTCAGGTTGAGCCGGCCCGTGACCGGCCGCTGGACATGGACGGACTGGATCGCGGCCTCGCACTGGTAGCGGCCGAAGCGGCCCGACTGTGAGGCAGCCGTCAAAAGGTTTTCCGCCTCGATGATATGGTCGCGGTTCCAGAGCCGCGCATCCTGCCGGTCGAGCGGCACGAAGCGACCCTCAGCGTCGCGCCGAGCCAGCCGCCGCGCATCGCAATAAAGCATCAGCGCGAGCAGGCCCTTCGGCTCAGGCTCGTCCGGCATCGTCGCAACGAGCAGACGCGCCAGCCAGATCGCTTCGCCGGTAAGCCCATCGGGGTTCTCGGGTGCGTCCAAGCTATCCCAGCCCTGGCCGAACGCCGCATAGATCGCATCGAGCACCGCCTCCAGTCTTTCGGACCTGTCCTCAGGTTCGGGCACACCGAAGCGCAACCCTGCATCGCGGATACGAGATTTGGCGCGAACAAGACGCTGCGACATCGCCTGCGCGTCGACCAGGAAGGCCCGCGCGATGCGCGCGGCACTAATGCCCAGCACCGTCTGGAGAATCAGAGGAGCCCGCGTCGCAGGGTCGATGGCCGGGTGGGCTGCCACGAACATCAGGGCCAGGCGGCTATCGACCAATGCCTCGTCGGGTTCGGGCAACTCGAGGCGCCGGGCCACCTCCGGCTCCGCGAAGCGCCGCACCTGAACCGCGCGATGGTCGTTCCTCTGACGGTTCCGCGCCGCCGTCAGCAGCCATGCATCGGGATTGCCGGGCACGCCGGTCTTGGGCCAGACCCGCAGCGCAGCCAGAAGCGCGTCCGACAGGGCATCTTCGGCGGCCGCGATGTCGCGGTTGCGCGCCGCGAGGATGGCGACCAGCTTGCCATAGCTGGCGCGGGCCGCCTGCTCGGCGGCCCGGTAAGATGAGGCTGTTTCGACTGGCGCCGTCACCGGCCGGGTGTGGGCATCGGCGGAAGGACGGGTCGTACCTCGACCGAGCCGGTGAGCACACACGGCGCCTTCGAAGCCCAATCCAGCGCCTCGTCGAGAGATGGCACTTCGACGACGAAATAGCCACCGAGCTGTTCCTTCGTCTCGGCGAACGGACCATCCTCGACCGTCCGCTTGCCATCGCGAATGCGTAGGGTGGTGGCAAGTTGCGGTCCTTGGAGGCCATCGCCCTTCACGATGATGCCGGCCTGTCCCATGGCCGCGATAAAGGCGTTCCAGCCGCCCCAATAGGCTTCGGCGCGTGCGGGGTCGTTGCGTTGTTCGAAATCGTCCGTTGTTTCGTTAAGGATGAGCATGAACTGCACGGGTTTCTCCTTGGCGTTAGCAATAGCAGGTGTTCGGGCGTCGCCCAGAGCGGTTCAGCCTTTTGCAACGGTGAGGCGGCTCAGCGCAAAAAGCGCTGCCGCGATGCCCACGACGATGGTCAAAATCACGACCTGCCCGATACCGAGGGCGGCAAAAACGCCGTAGACCAAATCGCCCATCCAGAGTGCAATGTAAGCGGCCAGCGAGACGCCAAGGATGGGCATGGCGCCGGTATGGCGCATGAAGAGCAGCACGCTGCCAATTAGCCCGCCGGCGACGCCGATCGCGAAGGCAGCCGTCATCCAGACAGGATAGCCTGTCATCACCGCGGCTTGCGCCGGCGTCATTCCTTGAGCGATGAGGCTCGCCTCAGTTGCTGTAATCGAGCCGGCGAATTGCGCGGCGCCGAACAGGTTCCAGGCGATCCCGGCCAGCGAAGCGGCAGCCAGCCAGCGTGGAGCGCGGATGGGCGCTGCAGTCATTGAAAGTTCCGACATCATATCTCTCCTGTGTCGGAAGCGTCCGGAATTGGTGCTTCCAAGCATATGACACCCTGCGCCGAATCATTTCGACTCGGAGGCTGAAAATTTTTCGGGATGACAGGGCCGCTACTCGGCAGCGGCCTATGAGGACGTTTTTGTGACGCCAAGGCTCCGCGCCAGATCAAAAAACGCACGCACTTTTGCCGAAACCAAACGGCCAGAGGACCATATCGCGTGGACGGCGACAGGCATTCTGGACCATCCGGAAAGCACGGGTGCAAGTTGCCCTGCAGCAACGACGAGCGCGGCCTGGAAATCAGAGAGAAACGCCACTCCCAGTCCCTTCGGGCGAGACGGGCTTGTCTTTGTCAGCTCGGCTGAAATGATCCACGGCGGCCATCGCATCTTCGTAGCTGCGGTCGGTTCCGGTCATCAAGATGACGACATGGTCGCCGGTATAGCGCCCATAAAGTGAGTTGACTGGTCGCATCCAACCCGGCCCTGCTGGAAGATCGGCGCGTCGGCTATGGGCAGGGCTGTTTAGCCGGGAAGCTGTCTTTTATAGAAGGCTACGAGCCTCTCGACAGCTTGGCTGACATATTCTGGCTTGTAGTACAGGTCGTAATGCGCCGCTCCGTCGATGACGAAGAAGTCCTTGTCCGGGGACGGTGACAGGTTGAATAGGCGTTGGCCACCCTCATACTGCTTGCTTGGGCCGCGCTTGCTGCCCACGATCACCTGTAGCGGCTGGGTCAGCAGTTCCGGCACCAGATGATAGGCATCGAAAGCGAGCATGCTGCCGTAGCTCGTGAAGAGCAGGCGGTTAGTGGATCGGGGATGCTTGTACTCGGTCTCACGATAGAAGGTCACAGCCTCCAACAAATCCGGCTCGGTAATTCCCTGTTCCTTGGCCTGATGCAGGCTATCGGGGATCCAGGGATCGCGACGCGGTCTACCGCCACGCGCCTCTGCGGTGCGGGCTCTGCCGATTTCGGCGACGGTGTTGAGCAGGTCTTCTCGTGTTGGCTGGAACGCGCGGAAGGCGGTGCCGATATCATTGGCGACGACGGTACCGATGGCCTTGAAGCGGTGCTCGGTCAATGCAGCATGGATACCGTAACCGCCTCCGGCGCAAATGCCGAGCAGCCCGATCCTATTTTCGTCCACGAACGGCTGAGTCATCAGGAAGTCGACGCCGCAGCGTATGTCCTCGGCGCGCGTTGCTGGGTCTTCCAGATCGCGGGGCAGGCCGCCGCTCTCACCCTGGTAGGACGGGTCGAAGGTCAATGCAACAAAGCCGTGTTCGGCCATGCGCGAGGCGTAGATGTAGCCAATCTGCTCCTTGACACTACTGCCTGGCGTCGCAAGCACGAGGGCCGCATAACATTTGGTCTCGTCGAAATCGGGCGGCAGATGCAGATTGCCGGCAATGCGGATAGTACGGTTCTTGAACCAAACCTGTTTCACAGGGCTCTTCCTTGCATTAGTTTTTGTTCGCGCTGCACCACCGCTAGCGGCGGCAGCAGAAACCGAAATTGCCACTGTCGAGACGATGAGGCATCGTCTGGATATCGGCAGTTTGGAGCGCGCCATCTCCGGACCCCGCTCTGCCGTTGGTCAACAACGAACACGGATCAATGTAGTTTATAATCGGAACAGTTCAAGAATGGAACTAAATGCGTGAGGCAGAAGCAGAGCGGATCTTTCGGCTCAATCTGGAGCTGTCGACGGGGACGTTGGCCGCTGCAGCTCCTGAAATTGAATCGCTGGGTCTGGAACCCAAGGCATTCTTCGTTCTGGACGGAATAGATGAGCAGCCTTTTCCCGCCAGTCTGGCGCGACACCTCTCAATGCCGAAGCCGACCATGACGTCCTATCTTAAGGCACTGGAGGCGGCGGGGCTGGTGACACGCGCCATCGACGCCCAGGATCTGCGTCGTCATCGCATCGCATTGACGACGCATGGACGCGAGGTGCTGACCAAGGCGCGGGCGAGCCTCGCCAAACACTACGGCGACAAGCTGGCTCGCTTGAGCCGAGAGGACGTGACGGAATTTACAAGGTTGCTGGAGGCTCTGACCCGCTAAAAACGTTGCAGAGAGAATTTGGCGAGACTTGACGCGACAAAGCCACCAAGCGCTCAGCTGTGCCTCGTTCCATTCTGAAACTGGCATCAAAATAAACTGAATCTTGGACAGGGATCGGGCGTATCCGATCCGATCTCAGTCCCAGGAGGTTGACGGCGGATTGACGCGGATGAAGTTTTAGTCATAAGATTAGTTACCAAACTAATTAATCCGAGAACCTTGAAGGAGCGAGGTATCGGATTGAGCAATTTGAATGGGAGGACATCATGAATTTTTCACGGAAGATCGTATCTGCCGTCGCAATGGCATGCCTGCTGGGAACGCAGGTGCCCGCCTCTGCGCAATCGCTCAATCTTACGCTTGCCGGTGCAAGCCCAGGCGGCCTCTGGACATTGATGGGCGCTGGTCTCGATGCAGCGTTGAAAAAGGGAGCACCAGGTTCTTCCGTCACATATCAAACCACAGGTGGAGGCTTCGCCAATGCCGCCATGGTCAGCCAAGGGCGCGCCGAAATCGGTCTTATTCACGACGCTGAGCTGGCGATAGCCGTCGCGGGCGGCGAGCCATTCCAGCAGCCGATCGAGAACTTGCGGACCATTGGCTATCTTTACGACTGGGCACCGATGCAGTTTGTCGTGAACAAGAACTTCAGCGACGAGTACGGCATTACGTCACTCGCTGATCTGGTCGAGAAGGAGGCGCCGGTCCGGATCACGATCAACCGCGCCGGCAACATTACGGGGCAGGTTGCATCTGCCATGATGGCGGCGGCTGGTGCCGACGACGAAGCGATCGCGTCCTGGGGTGGAAGCGTCGTGCAGGCCGGCTCTTCAGAGCAAAGCGGCCTTCTCCTGAACGGGCGCGTCGACGTCTACACCAACGGTGTTTTCGTCGGTCACAGTTCGATTCGCGAGATTGAAAACAGCCTGGACATCAAGATCCTCGATATTCCGGAAGATGTGCGCAAAAGCGTGGCGGAAGAGTTTTCGATCGGCGAATTTACGATTCCTGCGGAGACTTACGAGAACCAGCCCGAAGATATCGAAACCGTGGCACTCGGAGCCGTGCTGGTTGCTAGCGAAGACATGTCAGAAGAAGATGCCTATACGCTTACCAAGGCCATTCTCGAAAATGTCACGGAAATTCAAACCGTGCATCCTGCCATGGCTGATCTAACCACAGAACTCCTCGTTCGGGAGACGGCGGTTCCATTTCACGATGGTGCACTGCGCGCCTACCGTGAAGCGGGCCTGATGCAATGATCGGTCGTCTGCTCGACACGGGGCGGCGTCGTCACTTTGACGGCGCCTTCCGGTTCTGGCTGTTTGCGGCTTCGGCGGTGTTCGCTGCCGGGGTCGTCTACGCCAATATCTTCGCGCTCCCCGACGCGCTCCTGATCGGGATCCTATTTGTCTGCGGCATCTATACGCTACTCTTCCTGGCGGTCGGCGCATCGCGGCACTCGCCTGCCATGCCGAGCGCATTCGACTGGATTCTGTCGGCCGCGAGCGTCGCGTGCGGCATCTATTTTTTCATGATCCGCGGTTACCTCGCCAATCACATTACGCTGCTGAACCCGCTTGGCACGGACGAGCTATTTTTCGGTGCCTTGCTGCTTGGCCTGACGCTTGAGGCGACGCGTCGAACGACTGGTCCGGGACTGACGATCGTCGTTCTCGTCTTCCTCGCTTACAATCTCTACGGCCACGTCCTTCCGCCGCCTTTCGGCCACGGTTACATCGATTTCGGCTCATTTATTGACACGCTCATGTACACGACTGACGGCGTGTTCGGCGTCCCGATCCAGGTTGCGGCGAGCTATGTCTTCCTCTTTGTGATGTTCGGCGCGTTGCTGTCCAAGGCCGGCGGCGCCGATTTCATGTTCCAGCTTGCTGCCGCGCTAACAGGCAAATCGCCCGGCGGCCCGGCCAAGATCGCGGTCGTTTCGTCCGGAATGTACGGCATGATATCGGGAAGTCCCACATCGGACGTGGCGACGACCGGTGCGGTGACGATCCCGATCATGAAGCGCTTGGGCTATTCGGCGCGCTTTGCGGGTGCCGTTGAAGTTGCTGCGTCCACTGGTGGTTCTGCCATGCCGCCGGTAATGGGATCGGCGGCCTTCATCCTCGCCGAGTACACCGGTATCGATTACCGAGACGTGGTTATCGCCGCGCTTATCCCGGCGCTGCTCTACTACCTTGCGGTTTATCTCCAGGTGCATTTTCGAGCAGTTCGCCAAGGCCTGCGGGGCATCGATCAAGCCGATCCCATCCTGGAAACGCTGAAGTCGGGCTGGGTCTTCGTACTGCCGCTCGCCGTAATCGTCTGGGCGTTGCTCGTCGGCTATACGCCGACTTATGTGGCGGTCTACGCAACGGTCGCTCTCGTGATCGCCTCCTTCTTCACGAAGCGCACGCGCATGACACCGCGGGACGTCATGGAGGGTCTGGGCGAGACAACGTTACGGATGCTACCGGTGGCTGGCGCATGTGCAGCTGCGGGTCTCGTTATTGGCGGGCTGACGATGACGGGCTTAGCGATGAAGGCGTCCAATATCGTCATGCTGGTTGCTGGTTCGGGGACTCTGCCTCTTTTGTTGATTGGCGCGGCGATTGCCATTCTGCTCGGCATGGGCATGCCCACGCCAAGCGCCTACATCCTCGGTGCGGTCCTGGTGGGGCCGGCGTTTGTCGCAGCGGATATCCCCGTGCTGCCGGCCAACATGTTCCTGCTTTACTACGCCGTCCTTTCTGCACTGACCCCGCCTATCGCGGTCGCTGCCTTCGCCGCCGCGGCGATCGCCGACGAGGATGCGTTAAAAATCGCGGTGACGTCGGTAAAGCTTGCGGCATTCGGCTTCATCGTTCCGTTCTTCTTCGTTTGGAACGAAGCATTGCTGTGGCAGGGGCCGGGCCTCAATATCGCGATTGCCGCGTTGGGGGGTGTCGTCGCGGTCGTCATCCTTGCATTGGCGCTGGAGAGCGTAATGGCCCACTGGCTCCGTCTGCTGTGCTTTATGGCGGCAGGCGCTGCCATGGCACCTTATCTGGAACTGTCGGTGCCGGTCATTGTCGGCGCAGTTGTTCTCGGCGTCATCTGGTGGCGAAGAGGGACTTTGCCGCTCATCCGGACCCCAGGTGAAATTGCGGTCCAGTCCGACAGTTGAGCAAAAAGATCCCCGCCGTCGAAACGCGACGGCGGGGATTGTCAGACCGATTGCACCTGCTCTCCGCCGGGACGAGCCGCAGGAGAAACAGAGCGTCTTGATAATCGGTCCCCTTTTCGCCCTTTTTGGTGCACTGGCCTTCGCACTGGCCAATGTCGCCATCGCCAAGGGCGCGCATGAGGGTGAGAGAAACAATGGCGCCTTTCTTTCCATCCTCATGACAGCCTGCCTGTCCGGCAGCCTCTGGCTGCTGCTTGGACCGCCTTTGCCCGCAATGACGACCGAGGTCTTTGCTGGTCTCGGCTTTTTCGCGGCGAGCGGCATGCTCGCGACAGTCATAGGCAGATTGACGCTTTTCCGTTCCGTCATCCTCGCCGGAGCGATCAATGCCGGTCTGTTCCGTCGCCTGATCCCGCTCTTCGCAACGCTCTTCGCCTTCATCATCCTCGGCGAGACGATCGGCTGGCTGGCAGGCGCCGGCATGGCAATCATCCTCGCCAGCCTTCTCGGGGTCATGTCGGCGCGGGATGATGCGCGGCGAAGCGGACAAAAACCCGGGCGGAGGTTGAGCGGGCTTGGTCGCGGCAGGATGTTCGGCGCTTTATCGGCTGCGTCCTATGGCGCCTCTTATAGTGCGCGCAAGCTCGGCATGTCGGCCGTTCCGGATCCGATATTAGGCACCTTCATCGGCGCCCTGACGGGCATCATCTGGTACGCGGGCGGCAGCCTTGTTAGCCGCAACTACAGAAAGGTTGTAGCAACGTCATTCAACGGTATGGAGAAGTGGCAGTTTGTTGCTGCATTGTCGATGTCGTTTGGGCAGATGGCTCAGTTCTTCGCGCTTCTCCACGCCGACGTCGCCGTGGTGGCGATCATCGGCTCGCTCGAGGTCTTTCTCGGCATTTACTTGGCGGCCTATGTCTTTCGGACGGAGGCGCCACCAGAACGCCGAATAGTCGTGGCCTCATTCGTCGCCACAATAGGTGTCGTGCTCGTCGCTCTGCCGTAAATGGGCGGTTTACCGTTCGATCTTCGCAGAAAGATTCAGTTGCACTTTCGCGAGCAATTCGAGCATGGCCTCTTTGTCGCTTTTTGTCAGTGTTGAGGCCGCATCCTCGACGACTTCGCGTGCGAGAGGCAACAGCTTCTCTTGAAGCGCACGGCCTTCCCCCGTCAAAAAGACGTTGATCTTCCGTCCGTCGTCGGTGTTTCGCTCTCGGCGGATGAAGCCGCTGCGCTCCATGGATCGCAGAGCCGTCAAGGTCGTGGGTTCCATTGTCCCGACGCGCTGTGAAAGCTCACGCTGGGTCAATCCGTCCTCTTCCCAAAGCACACGCAGGAAATACCACATGCCGAGAGACACGCCGAAAGGCTCAATCTTGCCTTGTAGATAGCGCTGGAAAAGCCGGTGGGTTGCTCGGATTTGATAACCAAGGCTTGTTTCCAACGGGAGCACGGCTCCAGTCGATCGGCTTTTGGTCATGCTGCTGATCCTCGATCTCTACGGGCGCCTGAACACGCGCAGCAATACCCGCTGTCCGGCGAATATCAAGTCGCGGGTCAGCGCCTCGCTGATAATCGTGTCGATGGTCGCGTAACGAGTGCAATCCCCATAAAAATCAGCAGCATGCCAACCAGGTGATAAGGCTTGAAGGCTTCATCGAGCACCAGGACTGCGAGGACAGTGGAGAAAATCGGCATCAGGTACATGAAAAGACCTGTCTTTCCCGGACCGAGTGCAGCGACGGCACGGTTCCAGAAATTGTAGGCAAGAAGCGATGGAAAGATCGCGAGATATATAAGGGCCGAGATGTTTGCCCCGTTGGCAACGAAAGTCCCGCGCTGGCTCACTTCCCAGATCACGAACGGCAAGTGAATGACGACGCCAAAGGCAATGGTCACAGTCAGGAACACGCTCGTCGGCAGCGCGGTTTTGCGCCAGCGGATCAGCACCGTATAGAGTGCCCAAAAGGTCAGACCAGCGAGCACAAGAATGTCGCCGACATTGATAGCCAGGTCCGCGAGATTGGACATCTGCCCGCGCAGTACGATGAAGAGAGCACCGAAAGCACAGCCCGCCACACCGACTATTTGACGCGAGCTCAGCCGGTCGCCAATGAAGATCAGCGCCAGCAAGAACGTCACTACCGGCATCAGCGAATTGATCAGCGCCGCGTTGACGACGGTAGTGTATTGAAGTGCCACATAAATGAAGCAGTTGAACGCTGCGATTCCTATGCCGCCAACGAGAAAGAGGAAGCCAAGTTCCTGTTTGATCATCGGTCGCGATGCGACCACCGCGCGCAGCGAGAACGGAAGAATGATCGCGAGGGCGAGTAGCCAGCGCCAGAATGACATCTGAAAAGGTGGGATTTCCTCGTGGAACTGACGTGCAACGAGAAAATTTCCCGCCCAAAAGAGCGGTGGAAGGATAGCGAAGACATAAATTGCGGTTCGTGGTTGGTCCGAGGGCGCGACCGCCATACGCATCACCGTCACTTTCGAAGGGATTTCGGCCAATCGGCTTGAGCAGAAGATGAATGATCCCGCTCAAGAGGAGATCATTCATCCCAACCCTAGATTGGTTTACTATTCAGCCGCTTCGCGGCTTTCCGAGGTATCAACCAGCGTCCGCCAATCGACGGTTTTCGGGTAGACGCCTTCGCGTGATGCGATGCGGGCATGGGGCGTACGCGGCTGTTGGGTGCCGATCGCTTCGCCGCCCTCTGCGACCTTGCGGGCCGCGTCCACCATGAGGCGTCGGAACTCAACGATCGCGAGATCGGAAGCGCCGAGAATGTCATCGGTCCGATTGACGATCTTGCCCATCGAAACCCACATGATGATGTCCTGATTGGGGATGCCCGGGACACCGGTAAAGCTACCTTGCTTCATGGCTTCACGGTCCTGCAGGAAATTGTTTTCCAAGGTCCGACGTGATCTCCACTTGTCGTCCAGGTCGATGCCAGGTTGCGCGTGGTTGAACCGTCGCCATTCCTCCGTCGAGGGACACTTTTGACCGCCCCAAGCGACAAAGTGAAACGCTGTCGTTTCGTCGTCGATCGGAACGATGACGCTTGCGACGTTGTAGTTGTTGTTCGGCGGAATCAGCGACATGTAAGGCGCGATGAATTCGGTGATGCGCAGGTAGTTGTGCGTGGCAGCATTCTTGATCGGCTTGCGGATCGCGGCATAGTGAAAGCCATAGCTCGTCGTCTGTGTCTGCATGCGCGGCGACTTGTCGGTGGAAGGCCGATACCACGCCTGCTCGTCGGCGGAAGCGCCTTCGACGCGGGCTGGTTTCATGTCGGAAGAATGCAGCGACGACGAATGAGCGCTGTCGATCTGGCCCTCGTGGATTTGCGCCCAGTTGCAGGGAATGCGTATCTTGACGATCGCAACCTGCGTGTCTTCCGTCGGCGCAAAAGCCGGCGGGTCGAACTCCGGCACGTTGTCCTCTTCGCCGAGCCAGGCCCAAACAAAGCCTCCCCATTCCCTCACTGGATACGCGCGATGCTTGACCTTGTTCAGGAGAGGGCTGCCTTCGGGTTCGGATGACATGGCGACCACGTTGCCATCCACATCCATCTTCCAGCCGTGGTAAAGACAACGCAGTCCGCACTCTTCGTTGCGGCCGAATACCAAGGATGCCCTTCGATGCGGGCAAAGCTCGTCGAGAAGACCAAGGCGTCCGTCGGTATCGCGGAATGCCACATAGCGCTCACCGAGTACCTCGACTAAGAGCGGCGTACCATCGCGCTCCTCCACCTCTTCGACCAAGCAGACCGGTGTCCAATGTTGGCGCATCAACCTGCCCATGGGTGCATCCCCGGTTACCCGGGTCAGCAGCTCGTTTTCCTCATGCGTAAGCATCCACATGGCTCCATCAATTAGTTTGCTAACTGAACATATCGTGCGTCGCTATCAGCGTCCAGACGTTGACACCATATAATTAGGTTACTAAGTAAATTGCCGCTGGGCGAGGGAAACCGCGTCCTGGGAAAAGCCTGAGGAAAAGGGCCGCGCCATGGAACAGAGCGAACAGAAACTATCCGTGAAGGTCGTCGATCGACGGGATTTGACGGCCACAATCACGGAATTCACTCTCCAACACGCGGATGGCGAAGCGCTGCCGTCGTTCGGAGCAGGAGCGCACGTGACGGTCGAAACGCCCGCTGGGGCGATGCGGCGGTATTCGCTGCTTGGTTCAGGGTCGTCGCCGGACTGTTATCGAATTGCAGTGAAGAGGGAGCCGCAATCACGTGGCGGTTCTCAGTCAATGCATGAAGAAGCCCAGATAGGGACGGCGCTCACGATAGGTTCGCCTGAGAACGATTTTCCGCTGAAAGAAGCGCCGAGTTACCTTCTGATTGCGGGAGGAATTGGCGTTACGCCGATCTATGCGATGGCGACGGAGCTGGCGGAGGCAGGCAAAGATTTTCAGATCATCTACTGCACGCGCAGCGCCAACGAGACCGCCTATCTCGATGAGATGCGATCAGCCTTCGGCGATCGCCTCAAACTGCATCATGACGATGGGGATCCGGAGAAGATCTACGACTTCTGGGACCACTTCGAGGAAGCACGCAACATGCATGTCTATTGTTGCGGTCCCCAGCCCCTGATGGAGGAGATCAAGGCCATTTCCGGTCATTGGCCTGAAGGGCGGGTAAACTTTGAAGACTTCAAGCCTGTCGAAGTCGTTCGCGCTGACGATCTCCCCTTTGACGTTGAGCTAGCGAAGAGCGGCAAAACGATCACGGTACCCGCAGATCGATCGATCCTCGAAGCCGTTCGCGACGCCGGCATTCCGACCGTCAGTTCCTGCGAAAGTGGCACCTGTGGCACCTGCAAATGCGGGTTGATTGCCGGCGATGCCGATCATCGCGACATGGTTCTGATGGACGATGAAAGAGATGATTTCATCATGATCTGCGTATCGCGGGCCAGAGACGGGAATCTCGTTCTTGACCTCTGATCCGATCCGCCTCGGTGTCGTCGGGCTCGGCCGCGCTTTCATGCTCATGCTGCCGACGTTTCGCGCTGACCCGCGTGTTGCCCTAGTCGCGGCGGCAGCGCCGCGCGCCGCGTCGCGGCAAGCCTTCGAGAAGGAGTTCGGCGGCCGCGCCTATGAAACGATCGAAGGTCTATGCGCCGACACCAGCGTGGAAGCGATCTACGTGGCAACGCCGCACCAGATGCATCGTGCTCACGTCGTCGCTGCCGCTTGCGCCGGCAAACATATCTTGGTCGACAAGCCGCTCGCCATCTCGCTTGAAGACGGTGCGGCGATGGTGAAGGCCTGCCGGGACGCAGGTGTTCAGCTGATCGTGGGGCCCAGCCACAGTTTCGATGACCCCGTCGTCCAGGCCAAGCGCCTGATCGATGAAGGCGCCATCGGCGCGGTGCGCATGATCAACGCGTGGAACTTCACGGATTTCCTCTACCGTCCGCGACGTCCGGAAGAGCTCGATACCAGCCAGGGTGGCGGCGTCGTGTTTTCGCAAGGCGTTCATCAGATCGACATTGTTCGGCTTCTGGCCGGGGGACACGGGAGAAGCGTCACCGCCATGACAGGACAATGGGATCCTCAAAGGCCGACCGAGGGAGCCTATGCTGCGCTGATGTCATTCGAAGGCGGCGCCTTCGCGGCGTTCACCTATTCCGGATATGCGCATTTCGACAGCGACGAATGGATGGAATGGACGGGCGAGTTGGGTCATCTCAAAGATCCCGCCCAATATGGTGGCGCCAGACGCGCGCTCGCGACCATTGCTTCCGCACAGGAAGAGGCGGCGCTCAAGACGGCGCGGACATTTGGAGCCGGCGCCGAGCCGTCCATGCCGGATCACCATGAACATTTCGGCCCCATTATCGTAAGCGGGGACCGCGGGGACCTGCGCCTGACGCCACAGGGAGTTCATGTCTACGGCGACGAGGTGCGCACTTTTCATCCGGCCGCGCCCGTCGACGTACCGCGTGCCGAGGTTGCCAAGGCGTTGTTCGACGCCGTTCGCCGTGGCCGTTCACCGGCTCAGACCGGCGCCTGGGGGCTCGCCAGCCTGGAGGTATGCCACGCCATTCTGCAATCGGCGGAGACCGGACTGCCGATCAACTTGCGCCACCAAGTTTCAGTTACAGGGGAAGAGGGACGAAATGACCGACCTTAAGCTATCGCTCGCCATGGGCGACTATGACCGCACACGACCGATCGCCGACGGACGCGTGAAGATTGATGGCGTCGATCCAACCTGCATGCTGCTCTCGCCCGAGGAAATGTTCTTCCGCGCTTTCCGCCACCAGGCTTTCGATGTCAGCGAACTGTCGCTGTCATCCTATTCTATCTCGGTCGCTCGCGGCGATCCCCATTACGTGGCGATCCCGGTCTTCCTCTCACGCGCATTCCGCCACACCTCGGTGTACATCCGCACCGACAAGGGGATCGTGAAACCGGCAGACCTCAAGGGCAAGAAGATCGGCATTGCCGAGTATCAGCTCTCCGCCAATGTCTGGGTACGCGGCATCCTGGAGGATGCCTATGGTGTTAAGCCATCCGAAATCGACTGGGTGCGCGGCGGCATGAACACCCCGGGCAGGCCCGAAAAGATCAAGGTCGACCTTCCGTCAGACATCCGCATCGAGGCGGCGCCGGAAGGCGCCACTCTCAACCAGATGCTGATCGACGGCACCATCGACGGCTTCGTCGGTCCGCGTGCTCCATTGTGCTTTGACGAGGGCTTCGACAAGATCGATCGGCTGTTTCCCGACACCAGCGCGGCGGAGGAATGGTACCGCGAAACGCGCGTGTTCCCTATCATGCATGTGCTGGGCATGCGCCGCTCGCTCGCCGATGCCTATCCGTTCTTGCCGGGGGCGTTGCTGAAGGCCTTCTCGGAAGCGAAGGCCATGGCCCAGACAGCGCTGTCGGATACATCTGCGACCAAGGTGACGATGCCCTTCGTCGAAGACAATCTGCGCCGTGCTGGTGTGCTGATGGGGTCCGATATCTGGACCTATGGCCTCAACGGCAACCGCGAAACGCTCGCGACCTTTCTCGATTATCATTATCGCCAGGGTCTGTCCCCGCGGAAGGTCGAGGTAGAGGAGCTGTTCCACCCAGCCACGCTTGAAGCCTACAGCCTTTGAGCGCTAACAGGAGCGGACCGAAATGGGATTGATCCCCGGTGACATCGTCGAAATCAAAACTGATAGGGGCCTTGCCTATGTGCAGGTGACGCACGACCATCGGTCTTATCCGCAAGTCGTGCGGGTCCTTGAAGGCCTTCACCAAGAGCGGCCATCAGATGTCGAGGAAATCGCTGCCACAGGCACGCTTTTCAGTGCGCTTCTGCCGTTGGAGAGCATGCTTAAACGTGGTGCAGTGCCCGGCGAACGGATTGGCCGTGCAGCAATCCCGGAAAGCGACAGAGACTTTCCGACATTCAAGACGCCGATCCGGGATAAGGCCGGTGCCATCGCCTACTGGTGGTACTGGGACGGGGAGGGCCTGCGCTACGATGTGGAGCCGCGGGAGGCGACTGACAGCATGCCAATGCGCGAAGTCATGACCGCGCGCACTTTACTGAAGCGGCTCGTCGAGGCCTGAGCGTTTAGGCGATCTAAAAGAAAATGGCCCTCCGGTTACCGGAGGGCCATTTTTTGTTCGTTCAGTCAGCCTGCGCGTGCTTCCGCCGGCTGCGCTTGCGCGACGGGGCGGATCATCGCCCAAAGGACCCCGAAAGCAAGCACGCCGACCACGTCGGTCCAGATAAATCCTGGGAGGATGCTCGCTGGCAAAAGGGCAAGAGTGCCCGCCACAATCAACATTCCTCGTTCGGCCAGGCTGACCGACCGTCGGAAGAAGCCGACGATGCCTGCAGTCACGAGGTAGATGCCGAGAATGGCGGTGGACAAGGTCCAGATCACTTCCAGCCAAGTGCCGTCGAAGATCAGCGCAGGCGTGAAGATAAACAGGAACGGTACGATATAGGCCGGCCAGGCAAGCTTCATGGATTCGATGCTGGTCGCCCAGGACGAGGCGCCGGCGATGTTTGCCGCTGCGAAAGAGGCAAGCGCCACGGGTGGCGTCACCATCGACAGAAGGCCGAAATAGAAGACGAACAAATGCGCGGCGATGACTGGCACGCCGACTTCCACAAGGGCGGGTGCGACGAGGGTTGCCAGGAGGATGTAGACGCCGACCGTCGGCATTCCCATGCCTAGCACCACGCTGATCAGCGCGGTGATGACCGCGAGCACGATGACGTTGCTGCCAGCAGCCGCGACGATGTTCATCGTCAGGTTGAAGGCAAGGCCAGAGATGTTGAGAACGCCGATGATGATGCCTGCCGCGGCACAGACGATGATCAGATCGAGCGCTGACCGTCCGGTATCGGCGATGAGCGGCAGGATATCGCGGGCCTTCATGCGCTGACCCTTGTAGCCCATCACGAAACTGACCACGAGCAGCACGATCGTCGCCAGAACCGCCGCCCGTTCCGGCCGCATGTTGAGCGCGAAGAGCGCATAGAAGAGAACCGCGAAGGGGATGATGAAGTGCCAGCCGGCCTTCAATGCGCCCCAGCCGCTCGGGATGGCGTCTGCTGGTACAGCAAGCAGGTTGCGCTTGCCGGCCCGCAGGTCCACGTTGATGAAGATAGCGACGTAATAAAGGATCGCGGCCGGCAACGCTGCCAGCATGATGTCGACATAGTCGACCTGAATCATGTCGGCCATGATGAAGGCGGCCGCGCCCATGACCGGTGGCACCAACTGTCCGCCGGTGGATGCTGTCGCTTCGACGGCTCCAGCATAGGCAGGCGAGAAGCCCGCGCGCTTCATCATCGGAATTGTGACGACGCCGGTTCCGACAACGTTCCCAACCGCATTGCCCGAGATCGAGCCGAACAGCGAAGAAGCTGTAACAGCGACTTTGGCGGGCCCGCCGCGATATCGTCCCATCAGCGCGAGCGCGCCGTCGTTGAAGAAGTTGGCAGCACCACAAGCAGAGAGCAGCTTGCCGAACAGCAGATAAGGAACCACGATGACGACTGCGACCTTGAGCGCCTGTCCAAGCATGCCGTTGGCGTCCGTCGCCAAATAAATTGCGAGCTCAGAAAACATCGTCTCTCGGCTGCGAAACTCGCCCGGCATCAGATGTCCGAATAGGCCGTATGCCATGAAGAGAAGTACGACGACGAAGATGCCCATGCCGACCGATGGCACGACGTTGAGCATGAGTGCCGCCAACACGACACCAGAGAGCGCTACCAGCCAGAAAGGCAGGTAGGGCGCTTCCATTGTAATGTTGATGTAATCGATGGCGAGATAGAAGCCGACGCCGAGTGTCACGGCGGCGGCGAGCAGGCTTGCCACTTTCAACAAGCTGCTCACCGACGTCCTGGCGATCGCCAGGAAGCCAGTGGTCAGTGCCAATGTGAGACCTGCCGCCAGAAGCTGAGCATCATAGATAGAGACGCCAAGATAGCGATGCAGGTCGCCTGCATACCCGATCGAAAGGAGGACGATGAGCGTGCCGCTCAAGCGTTCCAGCCAGAGAAGCGGTCCACGACGGGGCGCTTCCACGTTGCTCTCTTCCAGCGACATCGCCTAAGCCTCAGTCCACCAATCCGATTTCTTGGTAATAGGCAGACGCTGCCGGATGATATTCGATGCCCTCGAATTGCGGTGCCATCTCAGCCGGTTCGAACTCGGCAAATGTATTGAGGATTCCACGCACCTTTTCCGGGTTGTCATGCAGGAGCTCAACAATCTGGCGCACCACGTCGTCGTCGAGATGGGCCCCTCCGGTCAGCACGTAATCGTAGCCCATCATGGGCGTGTCTTCTTCGACCCCGGGTGCAGATCCACCTGGCACAACCTTGATGTATGATGTCGGGACGAACTCCTGCATCGCGGCTTCAGCTTCAGGCGTTTCCTCCACGGCAAGCCAGCGAATGCCGATTGCTGCGTCGGCTTCACGGGTTTTTCCCCCTTGGAGGGCGAAGAATGCAACATCCACATTCCCCGAGATCAAGTCGTCGACGCCATTTGGCACCGATGGGACATTGCTGGCTCGCATGTCGTCGATCGAGAGACCGCCAGCGGCGAGAATGCCATCGACCTGTAGGCGAAGTGTCGGTTGCGCAGCGAAGCCATAGGTGATCGTCAGTCCCTCGATGTCGGAGACTGTTCTGTAGTCGGAATCAGCGCGTACCATAAAGCCGTATGCCGAAGAGCTCAGCGACCCAATCGCTCGGATGTTTTCGAGTGGACGACCATCGAAGGGCTCATCACCGAACGCTGCAGCAGCGAAGTCGGGGCTGGGGACCAGTTGAAGATCCAGGCGGCCGGCATCGATGAGCGGCATGGACTGACCTGAACCCCCATACGCTTGCACGCGCACGTCCAGACCGAGTTCCTGCGACAGGAACTCGGCGAAGCCAGCATTGACGGCGTAATTCTGCGAGCCCTGGGTACCCGCTCCGATGCCCAGCGACTGTGCGTTTGCCATGCCGGTCAGCATAAGGCTTGCCGCTACGCAAGCACTCGAAAGAATGTGATAGTTCATGTTGGTCTCCTCCTTATTTAAGATTGGCCGGCAGATCTCCCATCCGCCGCCGCTCATTCTCAAAGTCCGCTGAAGCCGGCTCGGCCGACCCAATAGTCCCAGGCACGCGCCAGAGGCATTTCGCTGAGCAGCATCTTGCTGGCCATGTCGATTTCGCCATCGGTCAGGTACGTAACCTCACCGAGCTGCCGCGTCTGCTGGATGAGTGCGGCATTGTCCTTGAGCGCGATCGAAATCATGATGACCGAGCGGATGTCGTCGGCCGCACAGATGCAGCCATGGCCACGCAGCAGCGCAACGCGGTTGTTGCCGAGCGTGCGCGCGAGCGAGTGGCCCATCTCCATGCTATCAACGAGCATATTGGTGTCGCCGAATTCGTCTTGGCTGTCCCAGGTGTGAATGTCCTTGCCGATGACCGACGCCATGTGAAACATCGGTCGCAGCGAGATGTCGACCATTGTGAAGGGCAGAACTGACCGGGCATGGTGGTGCGTCACCGAATTGACGTCTGGGCGATCCTTGTAGATCGCGCCATGGATGTGACGCTCCGCGTATGGCCGACGGTGATCGTCGCCGACTAGTTCGCCGTCCAACGTGAATTCCATGATATCGCCGCGGGTCACGACGGCGGGGCTTCGCGACCGCGACAGAAAGTACGTGTTCGGATTGAGCGGGTTGCGGACGCTGATATGCCCAAAGTCGTCAATCACATCCTCTCGCGCGAGTATTCGGTTGGCGATGACCAGAGCGGTCAATGTCGCGTCCAAAACTGCTGCGTCGCCCTGACGTGTAATTTGCTGGTTCATGCTTGTGGCCCTCCATCTGCTGAAGTGAGCCTAGCTTGCCGCATGCCAGGCATCGAATATATAGTTCCGATCTCACTATAGCTCGGAAGCTATCATGCGCTCATTGATCTCGCAGATCTCGATCCATAAACTCGAGGTCTTTTGTCTCGTCGTCGAACTCGGCAGCTTCTCGCGTACCGCGGAACGCATGGGCATCGCTCAGCCGGTCGTCTCGGCGCATGTGAAGGCGCTTGCTGAGAAGTTTGGCGCGCCCCTAACGGGAAGGACAGGGCGTAAAGTCACCCTTACGGAGGAGGGGCAACGGGTCTATAGCTGGGCACGTGAGATCGTGAGCCGTACCCGCGAAATGGAACGCGAGATGGCCGATTTTCAGCGCGGATTTGTCGGTAAAGCAACCGTTGGCGCATCCATGACGCTCGGCTCATATGTTCTGCCGGGTTTGATCTCGCAGTTCCACGAAATCTATCCGAAGGGAGAGATCTCAGTGCGTGTGGCAACGCCCGTGTCGGTAACGGACGCCGTCCATATCGGTGACTGCGATTTCGCCTACACCATTCTGGATCCACGCCACGAGACTGCGGGTCTTGAGGTCGACAAGGTCATGGATGAAGAACTCATCCTCGTTGTATCCAGCAAATCCAAGATCGGTGGCAGCAACCTCAGTTCATCCCAACTGACCAAGCTGCCCTTCATTACTGCACAATCAGGTACACCTCGGCGCGAGATCGAAGAGCATTGTCTTGCGCGTTACGGCGTGAAGCGCGAGCACATTGCCATGGAATTCGGGCACGCCGAGTCCATCAAGCAGGCTGTTCGCGCCGGCGCTGGTGCCGCCTTTCTGTTCCGTTCGTCCGTGTCTGACGAGTTGGACGCGGGTACACTGCGCGTGATCATGACGCCGGGAATGGAACTGCGGGTCCCCGTCTATCTCGTCAAGCGACGGGGCAAGCAGCTCTCCCATTTCCAGGTATCGCTGATGGAAGAGCTGAGCCGCGGTTTGAAGGGTCAGGAGCCGCTGCGCAGAGCCCCAACCATGGAAGGCGCATAACCCTTTGCCGTGTCGATTTCTACGACTGCGGTTCCGCCATCGGCTACGACGGCGAGCGCATCGTCCAGCGTCCGAAGCAGCGCATCGGCACCACGTACCAATCCAGGACTGAAGGCGCCGAACCCGCGAGCAATGGCGCTGATGTCGATATCTGGATCATTCATGACGATGCCCACGTGCTTGTTCTCCGGTGGGCGATTCCTGTGCTTGGCGACGGTCTCCTGGTGCACTTCGTCATTATAGAAAGACCTATTGTTGAGCACGATGACGAGCAGCGGAACGTTCTTGTTGATGCCGGTCCAAAGAGCGGATGCATTCATCAGGAAGTCGCCATCGCCAAGTACCGCCAACGGCAGTCGGTCGCTTTCTGTATCGCGCAGCGCGAGCGCCGCGCCGACGGCCATGCCGCAGCCCGAGCCGATACCGCCACCACCGTCGTAGCCGAGCGCCCCGAGCGGATGGTCCACCGGCCAGTCCGCTCCTGTCCAGCTCAATGGTCCACGGATAAGACAGGGGCTGTGAGCGTCAAGCTTTGAACGCAGGAGTGCAGCAATGTCCTGTGGTGTCAGGATATCGCCGGTCGGCAGTTCTGGTTGTGCCGGCAGACCGGGCGAGGTGGCTTCCGCAAGGCCCAGTGTCGCAGCAAGCGCTGCAATCACGCGGTCCGGTTCGTTCATGAAGGCGATGTCTGCCGGGAACGGCGCGCCGCCATCCTTCGACCAGCCGCGATGGGCGTAACTGTCGAGCGATGCCGAGATGATCTTCGCGGGTACGACCCCATCGGTGAAGACCGACCGCAATGTTCCGCCAAAATCCAGCCAGTCCAGATTGATGATCAGATCGGCGGCAGCAATCGCTGCCTTTGCATCGGCATCTGGAAAATAACCTGCTTTGCCGACAGTCGCAGGGTGGGCTGTGGGGAAGGTGGATCCGGTCTTGAAATCGGTGATCACGCGCGCGCCGAGATGTTCGGCCAAAGCGATGCGGCGGGTCCAGTCGTCGACATCGCGCGACATCCGGCCCATCATCATCACGATGTTCTTTGCATCTCCGAGCATAGTGACAGCTGACGCAATGAGTTCTGCAGCCGGGTCTGTTGAAACTGGTGCGCCGCGACGGCGAACATCGATCGGAGCCAGTGCCGTCACGACTTTCTCTTCCTGGAGCGCCGCATCAACGTTGACGTACACGGGGCCGCGCGGGGCGGTTTCCGCGATAGCAGTGCCCTGAAGCAAGGCCTCACGTGCTGCAGCGACGCTGCCGGGTTGATCGTCCCACTTGATGAAGTCGCGTACCAATGCGCCTTGGTCCTGCGCGGTATGAATCCACTCGATCCATGGCCGCCGCTTGGCAGCATCGAGCGGTCCCGTCGCCCCGATCACCATCATTGGCACCCGGTCACAGAACGCGTTGAATATCCCCATGGACCCGTGCATGAGTCCGACATTTGAATGAAGCGCTACGGCCATTGCCCGGCCGGTGATCTTGGCCCAGCCGTGGGCGATCGCGACGGCCGCCTCTTCATGGATGCAAAGGAGAATTTCCGGGTCGTCGTTGGTGAAATTCACCAGGCTATCATGGATGCCGCGATAACTAGCGCCCGGGTTGAGCGCGATGTAGCGCATGCCAAGCGCGCTTAGCGTCTCGGCGATAACGTCGGAGCCCCATTCAGGCGTCTGGTTCTGTGTTTTGTCCTGCATGGCGATCCCGTCAGAGCATGATGTTGATGGTTTTGGTCTCGGTGTAGCTGTAGAGTTCTTCGCGGCCTTCCTCGCGGCCGACGCCGCTGGTCTTCATCCCGCCGAATGGGACGCCGAGGAAGTGCATGCTGGCCCCGTTGATCCACAAATGACCCGAGCGGACCTTGCGCGCCATGCGCAGCGCATCGCGGATATCGTTCGTCCAGATCGCCCCGGTCAGCCCGTAGTCGGTGGAATTGGCCATTTCCACAGCCTGGTCGAAGGACGTCCATTTGCTAACGGCGAGCACCGGGCCGAACACTTCGTTTTGCCAAAGCCTATGCGCTGGCGTGATGTCGGCATAGACGGTGGGTGCGACCCAGTAGCCCTTTTCGAATTGCTTGCCGGCCGGTCGCCCGCCACCAAGCATCTTGCGCGCGCCATCGGCATCGGCGGCGGCGCAATGCTCCAGGATGCGCTTCATGTGCACCTCGGAATTGACCGGCCCAACATCTGTGGTTTCGCTCAATGGATCGCCGAGCTTTAGGGCGGATACCCGTTCGACAACTGCCTTGAGCACCCGGTCATGGATGTCTTCGTGCAGAAGAAGCCGGCTCAGCGATCCGCAGCTTTGACCCTGCCAGGAGAAATTCATGCCGGCGACGGCCGCATCGGCAATCTTCTCCGGATCGCAATCCGGAAAGACGATCATCGGGTTCTTGCCGCCGAGCTCCAGCGAGATGTGCTTGACCGTCACCTCAGCCGCGGCGCGTTGAATGGCGCGGCCGGTGACTGGTGAACCGATGAAGGCGATGCGCTTGATGCGCGGATGCCGAACGATGGCATCGCCGGCACCGCGCCCGTCGCCGGTGACGATGTTGAACAGACCAGCCGGAAGAACCTCCTTGGCGATCTCAGCGAGGATCATGGCCGACAGTGGCGACGTCTCCGGAGGTTTAACGATCACCGCATTGCCGGCTGCCAACGCTGCGGATGTTCGCGCGACCGCGAACATCACCGGATGATTGAATGGTGCAATGCGCGCCACCACGCCATACGGCTCGTGCAGCGTCATATGGATATGGTCGCGCGTTGCCGGGATCGTCTCGCCGCGCAGATCGGGCGCCAGACCCGCATAATAGCGCAGCGACTCCACCGCGGTCGGAACATCGATCATCCGCATGGGACGGATCGTGTTGCCTGTGTCCGTCACCTCCACGCGCAAAATCTCGTCGGCCCGCGCGGCAATCGCGTCGGCAAACCGGTTCATGACCTCGGCCCGCTGCATCGGCGTGCGCGCCGCCCATTCGGGCCAGGCCTTCTCGGAGGCAACCACGGCGCGCTCCACGTCGTCGCGCGTCGCGACGGGCACGCGACCGATCGGTTCTTCAGTGGCTGGATTGACTGAGGTCGACCATTCGCCACCTCCACCCTCGACGAGTTCCCCGCCGATAAGCATGCGCTCGGCCTGAGTGATCCGTTCCATACGACTGCCTCCCTGATGACCCGAGAGGAATCGCGTGTCGCGAACGATCAGTCAAATATATAGATGTTTCTCTTTCTATAGCGTAGAGAGTATCCCGCTAACCATCCTCGCATCGTTTGTGCGAATTCATCTTTATGGCTTAACGATGATGGATCAGGCTTCCCGAAGGCGCTCTCGTCTGACATGTCTTGATCGAGTTGAAGCGTGCCCGTCGGCCTTTGTCTCGCATTGCGTCAATCGAGGTTCCGTCGTCTCACTGTGCCAGTGACCGGCGCGAAAGGCTGCGGCGGAATATATCGAAAAGCTTGTCGCGCACCGTCCAAAACATCGCGGCCAAAATCATGAGAGCTACGACCATGCCAACACGCAAGAAGTAGCTACCACCTCAGGCGAGCGCGAAGTGGGCAAGCACCTGACAGAGGCGTCTCGTAAGCCAAGCTTTCAGCGACGGCCGGAGTCGGTATCTCAGGAACTGAAGGCAGAGGGACTGGTCTACCGGAATGCTCAACCCAACTCATACACTCGACAAGACGCTGGCGGGCCTCCTGATAGTCGGCCGTCCTCAAAGTTGCTCTGTAAAGCTTCCGTCCTGCCATGGTTGCGACGTGACGGCAAGCCGAGCTTGCACGTAGTAACGCCCGTCCCGGCGCGTGAGGTAGGAAATCCGACCCATTACATCTCCGCGTACATTGGCGCGAGATGTCACACATAAAACTGAACCCCTGTTCGGCCTTAAGTGTTTGATTTTGCATGGATAAAGCAATGGTAGCGGAGGAGGGATTCGAACCCCCGACACAAGGATTATGATTCCTCTGCTCTAACCTACTGAGCTACTCCGCCGGGTCCCGTGCGACAGGTCTTGGTGCGGGTGCGCCGCTCAATCGCTGGGGTCGGCGGCATATAAGGTGTGGCGGTTTTCGGTGTCAAGCGGCTGAGATTGAAAAGCTTGGGACCTGGGTGATCTCCGGGTGGGCGGTGGTCCCAGCGTCGTGCGCCCCCCTACTGCCGACTTGCGCTTCAATGGCGGGATGACTATCCCAGCCGCAGGCAAGAAGAGGCGGAAAACCATGACGGAACGGGACGTGCCGGCCATCGCGGTCATCGGAGCGGGCTATTGGGGCGCAAACCATGCGCGGACGCTGCGCGGCCTCGGCGCATTGGTGGCGGTCGCCGATCGCAATCCGGAGCGGGCGGCCGCGATTGCTGAAGAGACCGGGACGGTCGCGCGCATGCCTGCGGAGGTTCTGGCAGACCCCGATATCGACGGCGTCGTGCTGGCACTGCCGCCGCAATTTCACGCCGAGAATGCTCTGGCCGCGATCGCCGCCGGCAAACATGTGCTCGTGGAGAAACCGATCGCGCTGAAGATCGAGGACGGCGAGGCGGTGGTCGCAGCCGCGCGCGACGCCGGCCTCATCGCCATGACGGGTCACGTGCTGCGCTTCCATCCGTCGTTCGAAGGGCTCATGGATCTGATCGATAGCGGCCAGCTCGGGCAGATCCGCTACATCCACTCGCACCGGGTCGGGCTCGGCAAGTTTCACCCGGAAAACGATGCGCTGTGGGATATCGCGCCGCATGATCTGTCGCTGATCCTGGCGATCACGGGGGAAGAGCCCTCGCGCGTGTCGGGCGAGGGCACGGCCGTCATCGATCATTTGAGCGATTTCGCCCATCTGCATCTGACGTTTCCCTCCGGACTTCGCAGTCACGTGTTCACCTCGCGGCTCAATCCCTATCGCGAGCGGCGGCTTTCGGTGATTGGCGATAAGGCGATGGCCGTGTTCGACGATGTCGCGCCGTGGGCCGAGAAGTTGCAGCTTTATCCGCACCGGGTTTGGCGCGAGGACGGCAGCATCCATTTCGAAAGTGCCGAACCGATCTATCAGCCAATTGCCGAAGGCCTGCCGCTGACGCGCGAATGCGCCCATTTCCTGCACTGCATCAAGACGGGCGAAGCGCCGCGCACCCCTGTCTCCGATGGCTTGGCGGTGATGCGCATCCTCACGGCCGGCATGGTGCGTCACCAGAGCTGAGGCTGCTTATCTGTCAGGCAGTTGCCGGCACCGAAGGGCTGCCGCGCGATCGCATCATGATGAAGGTGATGATTGCGACGTTGAGCACGTTCCAGGCGATGCCGTTGATGAAGGCGGCGTGGTAGGAGCCGGTCCATTGATAGATCGCGCCGGATAGCCAGCCGCCGAGTGCCATGCCGAGCACGGTTGCCATGATGACGATGCCGACGCGGCGGCCGGCTTCCTCGGCCGGCAGATATTCGCGCACGATGATCGCATAGCTCGGCACGATCCCGCCCTGGGACAGACCGAAGACGAGCGACACTACATAGAGCGACGTCAGCCCATCGGAGGGCAGATAGAGCGTCAGCGCAATAAGCTGGCCGATGGTGCCGAGAAGCAGGGTCCGGATGCCGCCGATCCTGTCGGCGAGCACCCCTGACAGGAGACGGCTGACGACGCCGCCGGCTACCATGACGGCCAGCATTTCAGCGCCCGCCGTCACGCCATAGCCGAGATCGGCGCAGAGCGCGACGATATGCACCTGTGGCATCGACATGGCGACGCAGCAGCCGACGCCCGCGACGGCCAGCAGCCATTGCAACTGGCGCGGCGAAAGCGTCATGCGCTGGCCGGTGGCCGGGTCGATGCCCACGCGATTGGCGTCGGCCTTGAAGTTGGCTGGAACGCGGGGCCGCAGGAGTAGCGCGCCGGGAATCATCACGCAAAGCGAGATGACGGCGATCGTGAAATAGGCAGTGCGCCAGCCTTCGACCGCGATGATATCCTTGAGCAGAAGCGGCCAGATCGAGCCGGCAAGATAATTGCCGCTGGCCGCTGCCGCGACCGCGATGCCCCGGCGGCGCCGAAACCAGTGCGAGACGTCGGCAATCAGCGGGCCGAAGGATGCCGCAGTCCCGATCCCGATGAGAAAGCCCTGGATCAGGGTGAAGACGATGAGGCTCGGCGCCATGGCGGCGCCGGCAAAGCCGATGGCGAGCGCCACGGCCGCGCCCAGCAGGCACGGTGCTATGCCGAAACGATCGACGACGCGGCCGAGCAGCAGGTTGCCGACGGCAAAGCCGAGCATGGTTGCCGTGTAGGGCATGGACGCCATCGATCGGCTGACCGCGAACTCCGCCTCGACGGCGGGCATGACGAGAATGACTGACCACATGCCGGCGCTGCCGACCGTGCCGATCAGAGCCGATATGGCAAGCCGCGTCCAGGAGTAGCGGCCATCGAGCGCAAAGGATGCGGGAACGCGCCCGGAGAGAAATGACGAAAACACTTGGACGACCCCGCTCGTGACCCGCTGAAGAGGGCCGCGACATGCTGGGCAGCGCCCGCACGACGCTGATTGCGCCGCCCGTCTGCTGCCCGGCCAGAATGCAACCGTGGTCCTTCCTGCACAAGTTTTAATCGCTGTCGGATCTCTCAGAAATTCTGATGGATCGGAAAGCCTGCATTCAGGCCTTCAGGCCGTCTGGCACGCTGGTTGCATGGTCTTGTTCAAGGTCCAGAGGGGACCAGCAACACGGCATCGAACGATGCCAAAGGCAAAGGCCGCCGGGCCCGGAACGCGACCTCGGATGAACAGGCGCAAACCGGGTTCCGGCGGCCTTTCGTTTTCGATGCGCCCGCGAAACCGAACCAATCAACAGTTTGGAATAATTCTAAACTATTGATTTCATGGCGCGATCTGTCCACGGCCTTTGACAAAGTTGATCCGCTGGCTCATATAAGACTGGTGAGCCCAGCCGATCAGGCGCCTTTCGCTGCCCTGCGATGCGAGATGGCGACCGGTCGGCGATCATGGCCGTCGGTTAACGCGGCGGCATTGCAGAGTGGTTGGACATGATCGTTTGTCACTGCAATTACATTAGTCAAAAAGACATCGAGTCGACGATCGTGTCGCTGCTCGACGAAGATCGCTGGCAGCTTATCGTGCCCGCAAAAGTCTATCATGCGCTCAGCAAACGCGGTAAATGTTGCGGATGTTTCCCCAATGTGGTGGATACGATCCTGAGGGTCACCGAAGAGTATCACACCCGCAACACACCAAGCGCTGAGGTCCTTCCTTTCATGGAGCGGCTGAACGCGCTGCTCGATCAGTATGGAAGGACGAGGCATCATGAAGGGCGACGAACGGGTCATCGAGCGACTGAACAAGGCGCTGTTTCTCGAATTGGGAGCGGTGAACCAGTACTGGCTCCACTACAGGCTTCTCGCTGACTGGGGTTATGGCCGCCTCGCCAAGAAGGAGCGCGAGGAATCCATCGAAGAGATGCAGCACGCCGACAAGATCATCGAGCGCATCATCTTCCTGGAAGGCCATCCGAACCTGCAGTCGGTAGCGCCGCTGCGCATCGGGCAGAACGTCAAGGAAGTTCTCGAATCCGACCTCGCTGGTGAGTACGACGCACGCACCTCCTACAAGGAGTCTCGCGACGTCTGCCACGATTGCGGCGACTACGTCACGATGGAGCTTTTCGAAGACCTGCTGAAAGACGAGGAAGGCCACATCGACTTCCTCGAGACACAGCTGGAGCTGATGGCCAAGATCGGCGAAGAGCGCTACGGCCTCCTGAACGCATTGCCGGCCAACGAAGCCGAGTAATCATCGAGCCGGCGGCATCCAGGTGCCACCGGTTTTTCTTTGACGCGCGATCGCTGCAGATCGCGACCAAGCCTCAGGCTTTCGCCGTAAATCTCCCACTTTCGGTTTTCTTTCGTTTGGCGCATAGTGCACCCGAAATGTGCGTTTCGAGGTCGTGCCCGGGGGAGGGTGTGGCGGCATTTCGGCGCCGCTGATCGGGTGCACGCAGTCGAGGCGAGTTCTGGTGAGGAGAGGCGTGCATCATGTTTCTGTCGGTTCGGCAGCAGCAGATTCTCGATATTGCCAAGGCTGATGGCCGGGTCATCGTCGATGACCTTGCGTCGAAGTTCGGGGTCACGCCGCAGACCATCCGCAAGGATCTCAACGATCTTTGCGATCATCGCCAGCTCGTTCGCATTCATGGCGGCGCGGCTCTGCCGAGCGGCAGCGAGAACCTGCAGTATGAAAAACGCCGACTGATCGCCTCGCGCGAAAAGATCGCCATCGGTCGTGAGGCGGCGCATCTCATTCCGAACAACGCCTCCTTGTTCATCAATATCGGCACGACGACGGAAGCCGTCGGCGAGGCGTTGACCGACCACACCGAATTGATGGTCATCACCAACAACATCAATGTTGCCAACAGGTTACGTCTTTACCCATCGATCGAAGTGGTGATCGCCGGCGGCGTGGTCCGTGGGTCGGACGGCGGCATCGTCGGCGAGGCGGCAGTCGATTTCATCCGTCAGTTCAAGGTCGATTACGCCGTGATCGGTGCCTCCGCCATCGATGAAGACGGCGCATTGCTCGATTTCGATTTCCGAGAAGTGAAGGTCGCGCAGGCGATCATCGCCAATGCGCGTCATGTCATCCTGGTGTGCGATTCCACAAAATTCGAGCGCACGGCGCCCGTCCGGATCGGCCACATATCGCAGGTCGACAGCTTCATCACGGATCGCTGTCCAGACCCCAGAATTCGCGGGATTTGTGAGGAGTCCGACGTCCGCCTGGTGGAAGTCGCCATCTGATTTTCTTGCTGTGCCTGCTGATCGCGGGCCAGAATGACGTGCGTTCTTCGAATTCGCCTTTGACATTCGTTTTTGGTTCGTTATGCTTTCACTAACTTTCGTGCAGCGCAACAGAATGCTGCATTGCGAAGTGGGAGGGGTTCCGTGTCCGGTTCGAAGGCGTTCGACATTTTCATTGTCGGCGGTGGCATCAATGGATGCGGCATCGCGCGGGATGCCGTCGGTCGCGGCTACAGCGTCTGCCTGGCCGAAATGAACGATTTTGCATCTGGCACATCCTCGTGGTCGACGAAGCTCGTCCATGGCGGTCTTCGCTATCTCGAGCATTACGAGTTTCGACTGGTTCGCGAAGCGCTCATGGAGCGCGAAGTGCTATGGGACATGGCGCCGCACATCATCTGGCCGCTGCGTTTCGTGCTGCCCCACCACAAGGGTCTGCGTCCTGCCTGGCTGCTGCGCCTCGGGCTCTTCCTCTACGACCATATCGGCGGGCGCCGCCGTCTTCCGGCAACGAAGACGCTCGACATGAAGCGCGATCCAGCCGGTAAGCCGCTTAAGCCGCTGTTCTCAAAAGCGTTCGAATATTCCGACTGCTGGGTCGATGATGCGCGTCTCGTGGTGCTAAATGCTCGCGATGCGGCCGACAGAGGGGCTGTCATCCGGCCGCGCGCCAAGCTCGTTTCTGCCCGCACGGAAAAGGATGGCTGGTTGCTGACGATCGAAGATCAGGCGAGCGGCCGGCGAGAAGACGTTCGGGCGCGCGCCGTCGTCAATGCGGCAGGTCCCTGGGTCGATCAGGTTCTCTCGCGTGCGGTCGGTCGCAACGATGTTCACAACGTGCGGCTCGTGAAGGGCAGCCATATCGTCGTGCGGCGGCTTTTCGAGCATGACCGGTGCTACATCTTCCAGAACGCCGACGGCCGGATCATCTTCGCCATTCCGTATGAGGGCGATTTTACGCTCATCGGCACCACGGATCTGGACTACGAAGGCGACCCGAAGGACGCTGCCATCTCGCAGGCGGAAATCGATTATCTGTGCGATGCCGCCAGCGAATATTTCGCCAATCCCATCAAGCGCGACGACGTCGTTTGGACCTATTCGGGCGTGCGGCCGCTTTATGATGACGGCGCCAGCAAGGCGCAGGAGGCCACGCGCGACTACGTACTGAAGCGCGATGGTGCAAATGGCGGACCGGCGCTGATCAACGTGTTCGGCGGCAAGATCACCACCTACCGGCGCCTGGCGGAATCGATGATGGAGAAGATCGCCGAGGCGATCGGGCCCAAGGGCAAGCCATGGACGGCCGGCGCGACTTTGCCGGGCGGCGATTTCGATGCCGAAGGCTTTCCGGAGCAAGTGCGCCGGCTTGAGGGCGACTATCCGTTTCTGAGCGAGCAGCAGGCGCATCGCCTAGTCCGGCTTTACGGGACGCGTGCCTGGAAGCTCCTCGGCACTGCCGCTCAGTCAAGCGATCTCGGCCATCATTTCGGGGCTGATCTCTACGAGTTGGAGGTCGTCTACCTGATCGAGCAGGAATGGGCGCAATCGGCCGAGGACGTCCTGTGGCGTCGCACCAAGCTCGGCCTGAAGACCGGCGCGGAGGAGGCAGCCGCGCTCGACCGATACATGCGGGAAAAGAGAAGCGGCATCAGCCATTCGGCGGCCGAATAAGACGGGCGGTCGCGGCCTTGCCGCGAGACTGCGCGAAGGGAGGAGGACACATGCTGGAGCTCAAGGGCGTCACCAAGATGGTGGGTGCCGAGACGCATATCAGCGACATCAACCTGACGCTGGAGCCGGGAACGCTAAACGTCCTGCTCGGGCCGACGCTGTCCGGCAAGACGAGCCTGATGCGGCTGATGGCGGGTCTCGACCGGCCCACTTCGGGACAGGTGTTTTTCCGCGGCAAGGATGTGACCGGCGTTTCCGTGCAGAAGCGCGATGTCGCGATGGTCTACCAGCAGTTCATCAATTACCCGGCGCTGACGGTTTACGAAAACATCGCTTCGCCCATGCGCGTCGCCGGCGTCGACAAGGCAACGATCGACCGGGAAGTGCGCAAAGCCGCCGAACTGCTGAAGCTCACGCCGATGCTCAAGCGCACACCGCTCAATCTGTCCGGCGGGCAGCAGCAGCGCACTGCGCTGGCGCGCGCCATCGTGAAGAATGCCGGTCTGGTGTTGCTCGACGAGCCGCTCGCCAATCTCGACTACAAGCTGCGCGAGGAACTGCGTCTCGAATTGCCGCGCATCTTTGCGGAAAGCGGCGCGATCTTCGTTTATGCGACGACCGAACCCAGCGAAGCGCTGCTGCTTGGCGGCAACACGGCAACGCTGAGCGAAGGGCGCGTCACGCAATTCGGCCCGACAATCGACGTCTACCGCGAGCCCGCCGATATTCTGACGGCCGAGACCTTCGCCGACCCGCCGTTAAATGTGATCGACGTGGTCAAGCGCAACGGGCGCTTCGTGATGGAAGATGAGGCCAGCGTGCCGGCGCAAGGCGCGCTCGCATCGCTTGCCGACGGTCCGTACCGTATGGCTTTCCACCCGCATCAATTGCGCCTCGAGCGTTTGGGCGAAGATCATGCACCCATCAAAGCGCGGGTGACGGTCACGGAGATCACCGGTTCGGAAAGCTTCATCCACCTGGATTTCGCCGGTCAGAAATGGGTGGCCCTGGTGCACGGCATCCACGAGTTCGAACCGGACGCGATGGTCGAAGCCTATATCGACCCGCGCCACATCATGATCTTCGACGCGCAGGACCGACGGGCCATGGCGCCATCGTCGCTTGCGGCTTGAGGAGAAACCGATGGCACGCATTGAACTCGACCATATCCGTCACGCCTACATGGCCAATCCGCAATCGGCCGACGATTACGCGCTGAAAGAGGTACACCACCAGTGGAGCGACGGCGGCGCCTATGCGCTGCTCGGCCCTTCCGGTTGCGGCAAGACCACGCTGCTCAACATCATCTCGGGTCTCTTGAAGCCCTCGGAGGGCCAGATCCGGTTCAACGGCACCGATGTGACGAACCTGTCGACCGAAGAGCGCAACATCGCCCAGGTGTTTCAGTTCCCGGTCGTCTACGACACGATGACGGTCTTCGACAATCTCGCCTTTCCGCTGCGCAATCGCGGCTTGCCGGAAGCGGACGTCAAGAAACGCGTCACCGAAACGCTGGAGATGCTTGATCTCTCCGACCGCGCGAACAAGCGGGCGCGGGGCCTGACCGCCGACCAGAAGCAGAAGATCTCGCTCGGGCGCGGGCTGGTACGGCGGGACGTGAACGCCATTCTTTTCGACGAGCCGCTGACGGTCATCGATCCGCATCTGAAATGGGTGCTGCGTTCGGAATTGAAGAAGCTGCACCGCCGCTTCGGCTTCACGATGGTCTATGTGACGCACGACCAGACCGAAGCGCTCACCTTCGCCGACAAGGTCGTCGTCATGTATGAGGGCGAGATCGTCCAGATCGGCACGCCGGACGAGTTGTTCCGAAAGCCTGCCCACACATTCGTCGGTTATTTCATCGGTTCGCCGGGCATGAACATCGTGCCGATCAAGCTCGATCAGGGGCGTGCGCGCCTCGGCGAACATGTGATCGACATGCCTGGCGCGACGCCCATGCCTGGCAAGATGGAGCTCGGCATCCGGCCGGAATTCGTCACGCTCGGCCGCGAAGGCATGCCTGTCTCGATCTCGAAGGTGGAGGATATCGGCCGCCACCGCATTGTTCGGGCGCAACTGGCTGATCACGACATCGCGGTCGTGGTTCCGGAGGATGGCGACATTCCGGCGGATCCGCGGGTTACCTTCGTGCCCGAAGGCATCAATCTCTATGCCGACTCCCGGCGCGTCGAGACGAGGGGCTGATCATGGAAAAGACCTACAACAATAAGGCCTGGTTCCTCGTTCTGCCGGTTCTGGTGCTGGTTGCCTTCTCAGCGGTCATCCCGCTGATGACAGTGGTCAACTACTCGGTGCAGGACACGTTCGGAAACAACGTCTTCTTTTGGGCCGGCACCGAATGGTTCGAGCAGGTTTTGACATCGAGCCGCTTTCACGGCGCGCTGATCCGCAGCCTCAGCTTCTCGCTGGTGATCCTGGCCATCCAGATCCCGCTCGGCATCTTTGTCGCGCTAAACATGCCGCGCAAAGGCATCGGCGTGCCGATCTGCCTCGTCTTGATGGCGCTGCCGCTCCTCATTCCGTGGAACGTGGTCGGCACCATCTGGCAGGTTTTCGGCCGTGGCGATATCGGTCTGCTCGGCTACACGCTGCGCACGCTCGGCATCTCCTATAATTATGCCACCGATCCCTGGCATGCCTGGATCACGGTCGTGGTCATGGATGTGTGGCACTGGACGTCGCTTGTCGTGCTGCTCTGCTATGCCGGTCTCGTCTCGATCCCGGACGCCTATTATCAGGCGGCAAAGATCGACGGCGCGTCGCGCTGGTCTGTCTTCCGCTACATCCAGCTGCCGAAGATGAACCGCGTCCTTCTGATCGCCGTGCTGCTGCGCTTCATGGACAGCTTCATGATTTACACCGAGCCGTTCGTCGTCACCGGCGGTGGACCGGGCAGCGCCACCAACTTCCTGTCGATCGATCTCGTGAAGATGGCGATCGGGCAGTTCGACCTCGGACCGGCTGCCGCCATGTCCATCGTCTACTTCCTGATCATCCTGGCGCTGTCATGGGTCTTCTACACCGTCATGACGAATTACGACACGGCGAACCGCTGAGATGGCCGAACGGGAGGCAAGTGCCATGGCAACCACCACGACGACCATGCTGAGGGAAACGGCGTCTTCGCACCACGAGGCGCTCGGCCAAAGCGAGGCAGTGGCGCGCAAGATGCGCCGAAGGGGGCGTGAATCGCGCTTCTGGTGGCTCGTTCCGACGCTCTACATCGTGTTCCTGATGTTGCCGATCTACTGGCTCGTCAACATGAGCTTCAAGACGAACACCGAGATCCTCGGTTCGTTCTCGCTGTGGCCACAGAACCCGACGTTGCGCAACTACATGGTGATCTTCACCGATCCGGCCTGGTACTCGGGCTATATCAACTCGATCATCTACGTGACGCTGAACACGATCATCTCGGTGGGTGTGGCTCTTCCTGCGGCCTATGCGTTTTCGCGCTACAAGTTCCTCGGTGACAAGCACCTGTTCTTCTGGCTCCTGACCAACCGCATGGCGCCGCCGGCTGTCTTCGCGCTGCCGTTCCTGCAGCTCTATTCGTCCTTCGGCCTCATCGATACGCACATCGCGGTGGCGCTTGCGCACTGCCTATTCAACGTGCCGCTGGCAGTCTGGATTCTCGAAGGCTTCATGTCGGGCGTACCGAAGGAGATCGACGAGACGGCCTATATCGACGGCTATTCGTTCCCGCGCTTCTTCGTGAAGATCTTCATGCCCCTCATCGCATCCGGCATCGGCGTCGCTGCATTCTTCTGCTTCATGTTCTCATGGGTCGAACTGCTGCTGGCCCGAACGCTGACCACGACCGAGGCGAAGCCGATCGCCGCGACGATGACGCGCACCGTTTCGGCGTCGGGCCTTGATTGGGGCGTGCTGGCTGCTGCGGGCGTGTTGACCATCATTCCCGGTGCGCTCGTGATCTATTTCGTGCGCAATTACATCGCCAAGGGCTTTGCCCTCGGCCGCGTCTGAAGAAGAGGAGACCGGATATGGATTTCTCATGGATGGCCTGGACGACGCCGACGGCGTTGTTCTTCCTCAGCATTCTGACGCTGCTCCTCGGCATGGGCGTGTGGGAATATTTCTCGCCAGGCGGCAATCCTCGGGTTGGCATCCTGCGCTTCGAGACGACGCGCGGCGACCGGCTGTTTCTGTCGCTGCTCGGCTCAGCATTCATTCATCTCGCATGGCTGGGGCTCGTCAGTCCCAATCTGTGGTGGGCTCTAGCCCTATCGGTGGTCTACGCGATCGGCGTGTTCCGCTTCGTCTAGGGAGAGGCAACGGGTCGCCCTCAAGGCGGCTTTCGGACGGCAAACTGCAATCGCACTCAAAGGGAGGAACCTCATGCGAAAGCAACTGTTCTCAACGACCACGGCGCTTGCGCTGCTTTGCGGAATGGGCGTCGCCCATGCCGACATGGAAGCAGCGCGAGCCTTCCTCGATGCCGAGATCGGCGACATGTCGTCGCTTTCGCGCGAGGAACAAGAAGCGGAAATGCAGTGGTTCATCGATGCGGCGGAACCGCTTTCCGGCATGGAGATCCGCGTCGTTTCGGAAACCATCACGACGCACGAGTATGAAAGCCAGGTTCTGGCTCCGGCCTTCACCGCGATCACCGGCATCCGCGTCACGCACGATCTCATCGGCGAAGGCGACGTCGTGGAACGTCTGCAGTCGCAGATGCAGACCGGCGAAAACCTCTATGACGCCTATGTCAACGACTCGGACCTGATCGGCACCCACTGGCGCTACCAGCAGGTCCGCAACCTGACCGACTGGATGGCAGGCGAGGGCGCCGACTTCACCAACCCGAACCTCGATCTGGAAGATTTCGTCGGCATCTCGTTCACGACCGGTCCGGACGACAAGGTCTATCAGCTTCCGGTTCAGCAGTTCGCGAACCTTTACTGGTTCCGTTACGACCTCTTCACCGATCCTGAAATCATGGCTGAATTTGAAGCCGAGTATGGCTACGAGCTCGGCGTGCCGATCAACTGGGCGGCCTATGAAGACATTGCCGAGTTCTTCACCGGCAAGGAAATCGACGGCACGTCGATGTACGGTCACATGGACTATGGCCGCCGCGATCCGTCGCTCGGCTGGCGCTTCACCGATGCGTGGCTTTCGATGGCCGGCAACGGCGACAAGGGCCTGCCAAACGGCCTTCCGGTCGACGAATGGGGCATCCGCGTCAACGAAAACTCGCAGCCGGTCGGCTCGTGCGTCGCTCGCGGCGGCGACACCAACGGCCCGGCTTCGGTCTATGCCATTCAGAAGTATCTCGACTGGCTGGCAGCTTACGCACCGCCGGAAGCGCAGGGCATGAACTTCTCTGAATCCGGCCCGGTTCCGGCTCAGGGCAACATCGCCCAGCAGATCTTCTGGTACACCGCCTTCACCGCAGACATGGTTGGCGAAGGTGCTTCCGCAGTCCTCAACGAAGACGGCACGCCGAAGTGGCGCATGGCGCCCAGCCCGCATGGCGTCTACTGGCAGGAAGGCATGAAGCTCGGCTACCAGGACGCCGGCGCTTACACGCTGATGGAGTCGACCCCGGTCGATCGTGCCCAGGCGGCCTGGCTCTATGGCCAGTTCATCGCCTCAAAGACTGTGGATGTGAAGAAGAGCCATGTCGGCCTGACCTTCATCCGCGAGTCGACCATCCAGCATGAGAGCTTCACCGAGCGTGCGCCTGAACTCGGCGGCCTCGTTGAGTTCTACCGTTCGCCGGCCCGCGTCCAGTGGTCGCCGACGGGCACCAACGTGCCGGACTATCCGCGTCTCGCACAGCTGTGGTGGCAGGCGATCGGCGATGCGTCTTCGGGTGAGAAGACCGCGCAGGAAGCCATGGACCAGCTTTGCGCCGAGCAGGAAGCGGTGATGGAGCGCATCGAGCGTTCGGGCATCCAGGGCGACCTGGGTCCGGTTCTGAACGAGGAAGAAAGCCTCGAATACTGGAATGAGCAGGCGCAGGCCAACGGCACGATCGCGCCGCAGCTCAAAAAGGAAAACGAGGATGAAGAGCCCCAGACGATCACCTATGACGAGCTGATCCAGAGCTGGCAGGCCGCTGATGCATCCGCGCCGGCCGAAGGTGAGGCTGAAGGCGAGCAGAACTGATCGTTCTTCAACCAACAAGGGGGCCGGGGTTCATCCCCGGCTTCCGTTTATGCGCATAGGCACGAATAGGCGAATTCATGACAGCGAAGCACATCCTCGCGATCGATCAGGGCACGACGTCGAGCCGTGCGATCCTCTTTGACGAGGCGCGTCGCATCGTTGCCGTGGGCCAAAAGGAATTTCCGCAGCATTTCCCACACTCCGGCTGGGTCGAGCACGACCCGGAAGACATCTGGGAAAGCGTGATCTGGTCCGTGCGATCGGCGCTGGAGAAGGCAGGTCTCGAAGCCAGCGATGTCGCAGCCATCGGCATCACCAATCAACGCGAAACTGTTGTCGTCTGGGACCGGGCGACGGGTAAGCCGATCCACAACGCGATCGTGTGGCAGGACCGCCGCACCGCTGCGCTTTGCGCCGAGCTGCGCGATGCCGGGCATGAGCCGATGGTCACGGAACGGACGGGGCTGCTGCTCGACCCGTATTTCTCGGGCACAAAGCTTGCCTGGATTCTCGATCATGTTCCCGATGCGCGCGCCCGCGCCGACAGGGGCGAACTGTGCTTCGGCACGATCGACACGTTTCTCATCTGGCGCCTGACGGGTGGCCAGTCTTTCGTGACAGACGCGACCAACGCCTCGCGCACGCTTCTCTGCAACATCGATACGGTGAGCTGGGACGAGAAGCTTCTGTCTCTCCTTAACATCCCAGCCCAGGCGCTTGCGGAAATCCGTGATTGCTCCGGCGAATTCGGCGTCACGGACAAGAGCGTCCTTGGCGCTGCGATCCCTATCCTCGGTGTGGCGGGCGATCAGCAGGCGGCCACGATCGGCCAGGCCTGCTTCAAGCCGGGCATGTTCAAATCGACCTATGGAACGGGATGCTTCGCGCTGCTGAATACCGGTGCGGATCGCGTTGCATCGAACAACCGCCTGCTGACGACGATCGCCTATCGCCTTGACGGTGAGACGACCTATGCGCTGGAGGGCTCGATCTTCGTTGCCGGGGCGGCTGTCCAATGGCTGCGCGATGGCCTGAAAATATTGAAGGACGCCTCGGAGAGCGGGGCGCTGGCGGACAAATCGGATCAGGAACAGGCGGTCTACCTGGTGCCGGCCTTTACCGGGCTCGGCGCGCCGCATTGGGACGCAAACGCTCGTGGTGCGATCTTCGGCCTGACCCGCAGCACGGGCCCGGCAGAACTGGCGCGCGCTGCGCTGGAGTCGGTCTGTTTCCAGACCCGCGATTTGCTCAACGCCATGCACCGCGACTGGTCCGGCGCCAATGGGGATACGGTGCTGCGCGTCGATGGTGGCATGGTGGCGTCCGATTGGACGATGCAATGTCTCGCCGACATTCTGGATGCACCTGTCGATCGGCCGCGGATCCTGGAAACCACGGCCCTTGGCGCGGCGTGGCTTGCCGGCTCCCATGCCGGGATCTGGCCGGATCGGACGGGCTTTGCGGAAGATTGGGAGCGTGATCGCCGTTTCGAGCCGAAAATGAGCGCCGAGACCCGCCAGGAAAAAATCGCCGGCTGGGACGATGCTGTTTCAAGAACGCTCTCCAGGTCTTAGCTTGGGCCGGTTTCAGAAGAGCGTCTTTTGACTTTTTTAACGGTCGAGCCACCTCGTTGCGCTCAACGTAGGGAACTTGCTCCGCTGAGCTTTTCCGAAGGCTCGAACTGCACTATACAACCGGCGGCTGTTGTTGCTGGGAGGTTGCGGTTGTGGAACAGGCGGATATTGAAGAAAGCGTAGGGATCGGCTCGGCAGAAGCGATCGAGCCCGAATACAGGCTGTCATTGCTGCGAGAGTGGCATTGTGCGCTGACAAGCATCGTCGCTGCGGATCCGGCAACCCCCGAGACACGACGGACCCTCGACACCATCGAAAGCGAAATCGCCGAGCTCGAAATTTTCTGCAAAAAAATCTGTAGAGCGCGGAACCGAAAATCGGGTCGAGTGTTATTGGGTCGTAGCGTTCACAACGACGGGTTCTTTTCCCACCCCCCGAAACGCCCTGTCCGACGCCTACATTGCCTTGATGCCCGCCCCGAACCTCAAGGCAACCATAAAAACCGGCTCTCCCCCCAGAGCCGGTTTTTTATTGTCCTGAATTCAGAAAGTCTCAGGCCACCTTCTGCCGGAGAGGCTTGGCGGGGATAATTGCTTCCGGCAGGTCGGCGACCACCTGCTCCGCCTTGGGAGCATTCTGCGCCAGCATGACGTCGAGTGCATTCTTGGCGAGGGGGCGTCCGAAATAGAAGCCCTGGACCTCGTGGCAGCCTTCGGCATTGAGGAAGGCGAGGTGTTCCTCCGATTCTACACCCTCGGCAAGCACGGGAATATCGAGGCTCGATCCGAGGATGATCGTCGCGCGCACGATCGCCGCGGCCTGTCGATCCGTATTGACGCCATCGACGAAGGACCGATCGATCTTGATCTTGTCGAACGGGAAGTTCTTGAGCGTCGCGAGGGACGAGTAGCCTGTGCCGTAGTCATCCATGGCGATCCGCACGCCAAGGCTCTTCAGCTGTCGGATGACGTGAAGCGCGCGCGTCTGATCCTCGATGATGCCCGTTTCGGTTATCTCGAGCTCCAGTCGCGAAGCGGCGAGACCGGAGTTCAGGAGGGCTTCATGGACAATCGTGGGCAGGTTGGTCTGCGCCAGCTGTAGCGGCGCGACATTGACGGCAATGCGGTAGGGCTGAGCCCACGTCGATGCCTCACGGCAGGCCTCGCGCAGCACCCATTCGCCAATTTCGCAGATCAGACCTGATTCCTCGGCGATCGGGATGAACTCGCCAGGCGACACCATGCCCCGCTCCGGGTGGTTCCACCGCAGCAGGGCCTCAAACCCGACAAGCTGGCGCGTCGCGGCATCGTTTTGTGGCTGATAGTAGAGCTCAAGCTCGCCCTTCGCCACCGCCTGTCGCAGACTGACGGCAAGCGCGCGCCGCGAGCGTTGGCCCTCGTCCATGGACTTGTCGTAGAAGCACACGGATGGCCCTTCGATCGACTTGGCGCGATACATTGCCAGGTCGGCCTTGGTCAGCAATTCTTCCGGCTTCTGGCCATCGATCGGGAAGATGCTGATGCCGATGCTCGCCCCAATCGAGAGCAGGTGCTCGTCATAGGGGAAGGGCTCGCAGACCGCGGCGACGATCGCATCGGCGAACTGGCTTGCTTCGGCCTTTGTGTAGATGCCCGTCTTGACCGCAACGAATTCGTCGCCGCCGACGCGGGCCAAGAACTCACCGGGCTTCATCATGCGCTGGATGCGGGCTGCGAGTTCCCGCAGGAGCACGTCGCCTGCGGCATGGCCGTGCACGTCGTTGACGAGCTTGAAGCGGTCGAGGTCGAAGGCGAAGAAGGCGGTGCGTGCCGCGTCAACAGCCCTGTCGTCTGTCAGACTCTCGAGCTTGGTGTTGAGGTAGGCGCGGTTCGGCAGGCTCGTCAGCGGGTCATGGAGAGCAAGGTGGCGATAGCGATCGACAGCTTCGTTCTGCGTTTGCACGTCGATGAAGTGGATGGCGGCGCCGGTTGCGAGCACCAGAACCATGATGGAGACGACACCAAAGGCCAGGATCGACTGCGGGATCAGCATTTCGGGGCGGAACGCGCCGGCATCCGGGATGACTGTCATCGCGCCCATGGCGGTGAAATGGGTGCCGCAAATTGCCAGGATCAATGCTGCGACGCTGCCATAACGGCAGAAGCGCGTGACCGGACGCACGGCGCGGTTCATGGAAAGTGCGCCGAAGAAGGCACCGATCACCAGCGAGGCGATGACGAGGTTATCGTCCCAGACGATGGACCCCTGGAGCTCATAAGCCTTGACGCCGGAATAGTGCATGGCGCCAACGCCGAGGCCCAGGATCGCTCCGCCCGCTTCCGCGAGGTATGTCTCTCGACCGAGCGCCGTAATGAAAAAGCCTCCGAAGGTCGCTGCGACGCCGATCAGCAAGGATAGGAATGTCGACTGCGGTTCGTAGCCATGTGGCACGCCGGGGTCGAAGCCCATCATCGCGGTAAAATGGGTCGTCCAGATCGTCGCTCCGGCCAGGAAGCTCGCCAGAAACAGCCAGGCATAGCGCCTGCCACCCTCCGAGCGACGAACACGCGAAAACAGCCGGATGGCAATCATGCATCCTGCGAGGCAGATGAGAGCTGCCAAAAGCACGAAGCGAAGATCGTGATCGATAACCAGGCAGGAGAGAACTTTGACCATGCGACGGTGCCTCTTGTGTAGACACTTCGCATAGCCCCTAAATTCACACCAAATTACAAATAGCGCTTATGTTCTCGCAGCATGTGAGATGAGATGCGGTGAAACAGTAAGACGTGATTAATTGATCGTTGCGCTACCAAGTAATTGGAAGCCCTTTGTGATCGAAAAAGCCTGCATTGTCTTCAGTTTTTAGACGATCGATGACCGTCAGAAGTTTTTCGGCGGCCTCATGGGGCTGTTGGATAGACAGGCCCTGCTTGGAGAACGGTGCGGACAGGTCGGTTGCGACCGTGCCGGGATGCAAAGCGCAGCATATGGCATGAGGCCGGGTGCGCCTCAGCTCGATCGCCGCGGTCCGCGTGAACTGGTTAAGCGCAGCTTTCGAAGCGCGATAAGAATACCAACCGCCGAGCTCGTTGTCGCCGATGCTGCCGACCCGGGCAGACAGCGTCGCGAAAACGGCTTTTCCATCGCGCGGCAGCAGCGGCAGATAATGCTTCATGATGAGGGCCGGGCCGATGGCATTGAGCGCGAATGCCTTGACCATATGCTGGGGTGTCAGCTCGCGCAAAGCCTTTTCCGGCCTGTGCTCTTCATTGTGCAAAAAGCCGGTGGCATCGATGACGAGGCGGATAGCCCGACCACCCTGGGCGACGGCCTTTGCCGACCCAGCGATGCTCTCCTCGTCCTCCAGTTCCAATGCCGGATCGGTGCGGCGTCCGATGAGCATGACGTCGGAGAATGCGGAACTTGCTTCAAGTGCGTGAGCGAGCGCCGTGCCGATGCCGCCGGTGCCGATCACGATGGCGCGACCGCCTGTTTCAAAAGATGTGAGGATCATGAGGGGTGAAATGGAACGCGGTTACGCGATGTCCATTCCCCTCGCGCAGAATGCGTCCTAATCATCGAACTGGCGCATGGCAGCGGCTCGACTATGCTCGCGTCGCGGACCGACCATATTCATCAAGCGAGTTTCCCCGACATGATCGAAACTGTTGAGACCACGCCCTTCCGTGATCAAAAGCCCGGTACATCGGGGCTTCGCAAGAAGGTCCCGGAATTCCAGAAGCGTGGCTATGTGGAGAACTTCCTGCAATCCATCTTCGATGTGCAGGAAGGCTATGAGGGCAAGACCCTGGTCGTTGGCGGAGACGGCCGGTTCTATAATGAGGATGTCATTCAGATTGCGATCCGGATGGCGCTCGCCAACGGGTTTGGCCGCATCCTGATCGGGCAAAACGGCATTCTGTCTACGCCTGCGGCATCCAATGTCATCCGCAAATACAAAGCCTTCGGTGGCATCATTCTGTCGGCCAGCCACAATCCGGGCGGCCCGAATGAAGACTTCGGCATCAAGTATAATGGTGCCAATGGCGGACCGGCCTCAGAGACGGTGACCGGCGCGATTTACGAGCGCAGCCTGGTGATCGATCGCTACAAGACGATGGACATCCCGCAGGTCGACCTCTCGCGCATCGGCAGGGTCGAGGTTGCCGGTGGCGTGGTCGAAATCATCGACCCGGTCGCCGACTACGCCGATCTGATGGAGACGCTGTTCGATTTTGCGGCTATTCGCGATCTTTTCGCGTCAGGCTTCCGCATGCAGTTCGACGCGATGAGCGCCGTCACCGGCCCTTATGCGGACGAGATCTTCGTGAAGCGGCTCGGCGCCGATCCGGCAGCGATGATGAACACCACGCCGCTGCCGGATTTCGGCGGGCATCATCCAGACCCTAATCTCGTGCATGCCAAGGAACTCCACGCCGCGATGATGGCCGAGGACGGGCCGGATTTCGGCGCCGCGTCCGATGGCGACGGAGACCGCAACCTAATCATCGGCAAGGGCATGTACATCACGCCATCGGATTCGCTTGCCATGCTTGCCGCGAATGCGCATCTCGCACCCGGCTATGCCAAGGGCATTGCCGGCATCGCACGGTCGATGCCGACGAGCCAGGCAGCAGACCGCGTCGCCGAAGCGCGTGGGCTGCCATGCTTCGAAACCCCGACCGGCTGGAAATTCTTCGGCAATTTGCTGGATGCCGGCAAGGTGACGATCTGCGGCGAGGAAAGTGCCGGAACTGGATCGGATCATGTTCGCGAGAAGGACGGGCTTTGGGCCGTTCTGCTCTGGCTGAACGTGCTTGCCGCTCGGCGCCAGTCGGTGGCCGAGATCGCGCGCGATCACTGGGCAACCTTCGGCCGCAATTACTATGCCCGCCACGATTACGAGGCGCTGGACACGGCAACCGCTGATGACATGGTCGCAGCACTGCGCGAAAGGCTGCCGTCGCTTGTCGGGCAAACTTTCGGTAACCGGACGATAAGAGCGGCGGACGATTTTGCCTATCACGATCAAGTCGATGGGTCTTCGAGCGCCAAGCAGGGCATTCGCGTCTTCTTCGCTGACGGTGCGCGGATCGTCTATCGGCTTTCAGGCACCGGCACGACCGGCGCCACTCTCCGCGTATATCTGGAGCGTTATGAGCCGAACGACGGTGATCTCTCCATGCAGACCAATGATGCTCTGGCTGACCTCGTGACGGCGGCGGACGAAATTGCCGAGATTTCGGCCCGGACGGGTCGTGGATCCGCCGATGTGATCACCTGACGGGCAAAAGACCTGCATGATTGTACAGCGGGGTGGTCCAGACGCTGGACCGGCCCACCTCCGGCATGCTAGGAAAAGCCATACTCTGGAATTATTCTAATGTTCCATTGCCGATTCACTTTGGACGGATCTGACACCCGATGCGCCTGACCAAACAGACCAATTACGCCATTCGCATGCTGATGTATTGTGCATCGGCAGACGAGGGCAGCTTGAGCCGTGTTTCGGAAATCGCCAAGGCGTACGGCGTGTCTGAACTGTTCCTGTTCAAGATCCTGCAGCCGCTGGTCGAGGCCGGGCTGATGGAAACCGTACGCGGGCGTAAAGGTGGCGTGCGCCTCGCGCGCCTCGCATCGGACATCACGCTCTATGACGTGGTGCGGGTCACTGAAGATAATTTCGCGATGGCGGAATGTTTCGAAAACGACGCGGCCGAATGCCCGCTCGTTGAATCTTGCGCGCTGAATTCGGCACTTTACAAGGCGCTGAACGCCTTTTTCGCCGTTCTGCAGGACTACACCATCGCCGATCTGGTGCAGAACCGGCCGCAAATGCGGATGCTGCTCAATATGATGCAGGGCGAGGCAGTCGCCGTTCAGTGAGTTGAAGGGCCGGCCGGCTGAGTATCAGCCGACCGTCGCTGGTTTGGCTGTCACCTGGGCCAGGCGCGCTGGCCGGCTCGACAGGAAGATATCTCCGATCGTTTCCAGCACGCGATAAACGCTCTCCGAGGCGATCGAATAATAGATCGTCTGAGCGTCTCGCCTGGTACTGACCAGCTTGCGGGCACGCAATTTGGCCAGATGCTGCGACAGCGCCGATTGGCTTAGACCTACGGTCTCGGCCAGCTGTCCAACGGGCATTTCACCTTCGATCAGATTACAGAGAATCAGAAGGCGTTTTGCATTGGACATTGCCGAAAGCAGGTCTGCTGCCTCGTCGGATTTCAACTTCAGCGCCTCGGCGTCGGATTTCAGGGACGATGAGGGGCCGTTTGACGTGTTCTTGTGGGTTTTCGTGCTCATCATGCCCCAATAACGGACTTTGATGGGCCAAGTTCCAGCATAGGTTAAAGGCATTCGAATTTAATCGTTTGCTCTTGCACTTTTTGCGAGGTCGGCGAGAACCCTGCGGAGATCTCCCGCATCATCGAGCAACTTCGGGAAGCGGATGCGGCGCAATTGATCGCCACGCTGGATCTCGAAGCCTGCGGGATCGATGCCGCAGATGCGCCAGCCGCTCTCTTTTTCGCCAGCGAGATGTGCGGCGTAGAGGTCGATGGCGTCGGAATGGTCGGAATTCATATGGGCGATGGCGCCTTCCTCCATTTTGTCCAATGCCGACGCGGCGGGCGAAGCGATATCGAGATCATCGCCGGACAATTCGTAAGCCTTGCCAAAACCGCCATTGAGGCTTGCAGACAGGGTGAGCAGCCGGAAGAAGCTGAAATCGGGGAAGTCGATGTAAAGCTCGGATTTCGGATGACGTGCCAGAAAACGACGCCTCAAGGCTGGACGTTCGGTTGAGTCGCGCGTGATGTGCTCGGCGCGGCATTTCAAGGAGATGCGGGGATGCGCGAGCGGATCGCCCTTGCCAGGCTCGCCGAAAAGAAGGCCGGCCCGCGCATCGGCAAGAAGCGCCTTGGTGTGGCTCGACAAGGCCGAGACAAGGATCACGGGTCGGCCGACACTATCCGTTGCCACAAGCGTTCGGCTGACAATGGGATGGCCCGTCACTGGTTCGAGAACTGAGAGCGCCGCATGCCGTGAGCCGCGGATCAGACGGTCAGCTTCCGTCCGTGCGAACTCGTCCGTTTCGCGGATCGTCTTGGCGGCTTCCGGCTTGCGTATTTCCTCGGGCATGCAGTTTTTTGAACTCCCCTTGATCGTCCTCAAGCTGTTGATGGCCTGCGGGTCTGCCCGGTCAGCACTGGTAACACCGGCCGGCAACAGTCAGATAGAGTGCGTATCGAACCGAACCAGTGGACGTTCGTCTTGGCCAAACTCTATTTTCATTATGCTTCCATGAATGCCGGCAAGTCGACCTTGCTGCTGCAGGCGTCCTACAATTACGAGGAACGGGGGATGCGGACGCTGCTGTTGACCGCAGCCCTCGACGACCGGGCTGGCCATGGGCGCATTGCTTCCAGAATCGGTCTCGGATCGGACGCGCTGACCTTCACGGAGGCGGATGACCTTTATGGCGTCGTGGAGCGGGAGATCGAACAGGAGAGCGCAGGCCGGTTGGCCTGTGTCTTCGTCGACGAAGCCCAGTTTCTCAGCGAGGCTCAGGTGTGGCAACTCGCGCGCGTCGTTGATCGGCTGAACGTGCCGGTGATGACTTACGGGTTGAGAACCGATTTCCGTGGCGAGCTCTTCCCTGGCTCCAAGGCACTTCTCGCCATCGCCGACAGTCTGAGGGAAATTCGGACAATCTGCTTTTGCGGAAAGAAGGCGACCATGGTGGTCCGGGTCGACGCAGAGGGCAAGGCGCTGAGCGAGGGCGCCCAGATCGATGTCGGCGGCAACGACAAATACGTGCCCTACTGCAGGGAACACTGGATGGAGAAGACCGGGCGGCGGCCGGACCGGGGATAGTTCTTTAGATCGGGGGACTTGCCGTTCTCAGCCGCGACGCTATGTCTCTTACGTCTCACGACAGTCGTGATGGGAGAGAGATATGGTTCGTTATTTGCTTGCCGCAGGTTTTTCCGTACTCGCACTGACTTCGGTCGCTTCCGCTCAGGATGCTGCCGCCGGTAAGGCCACTTTCCGTCAGTGTCAGGCCTGCCACGTCGTCGACCAGGAACAGAACCGGGTCGGCCCGCATCTTGTCGGTATCGTCGGTCGTCCCGTCGCTTCGATCGAAGGCTTCAACTACTCCGACGCAATGCGCGCCTACTCCGAAGATGGCGCCAAGGTGTGGGACGAAGCGACGCTTGCAACCTACCTCGCCGATCCGCGCGGTGTGGTTCCAGGTACGCGCATGGCATTTGCCGGTGTGAAGGATGAGGCTGCGCTTGCCAATCTGATCACCTATCTCTCCGATCCTGCCGCTGCCGAATAGTATTTCGTTCAGCCGCTTTCTTCGGTATCGGTCATCGACGCGTCTAGAAGGCGAGATGATTGCCGATGCCCGCTCCTTCTTCGAATGATCAATCGATCGAAGCGCTGCTGTCGCTTCGATCGCTCACCTTGCACGTCGTTCATGAGGCGGATGGCATCGTCGCAGCGGTTTCCCGCAATCTGGGAAGCGCCGGGGAGCAGCCAGCACTCGGAGACCGTGTCCGTACGCTGAATGGGGCGGTTGCAGGCATGCACCATCATGCTTCAACGCTTTTGCAGCGCCTCGGCAGCGCTGTGGGTGAGGCTGGCGACAGAGCCGATCATCCGCCGAGACGGAAGACCCTGCGTTTTTCAAGCTCACCGCAATCGGGTGGCGCGGGGATGGGCGAAAAGCTCGCAGCCGATCTCCATGCCTTGTCTCGGTTGATCGATCTTCTCGATGAGCATCGTGATGCCGTCGCGCATCGGGTGACACTGACCGAAGCGCAATCGGAAGCCGCGGTGCGATCCGTTGCGGCCATGCGGGCAGCTGCGGGCGTCGGAGGCAGCGCTGACCCTCGGATGGATGCCGTGTCTGACGCCATCGGCAACGCCGAGGCTGCGATCGGCGTTCTTTTGCACGATCTGCGGATCGTCGATGCCATGGCTGCTCTGGCGCGCCTGGAATTGGAGCGTGGCGTTCTTATCCATGCCGCATCCGGTTGCGCAGCCATCGAGGAGCCGAGCGGGTATCTCGGCGAGGCCCTGGAACTGCACCAGCAGCAGTTGCTGGCGGCGAGCGACATCGAGACCCGTCGGCAGAAGGCAGGCGATCTTCTTTCGGCGCTGAGGGCGCCGCCGGCCACCGGGCCTAGACGGGAAGATGCCCCGTCGTCTTGACCTCTTCCATGACGGCGTAGGTGTGCGTTTCCCTGACGCCCGGCAGGGACAGGATCACATCGGAGAGGAAGGTGCGGTACGCGTCCATGCCCGCGACGCGTGCCTTGACGAGGTAGTCGAAGCCGCCCGCCACCATGTGGCATTCCATGACATCGTCGCTCGTCTTGACTGCCTTGGCGAAGGCATCGAACACGTCGGGCGTCGTCCGATCGAGCTTCACCTCGACGAAGACCAGTAACGTACGTCCAAGCTTTGCTGGGGAGAGGCGCGCGCCGTATCCTTCGATATAGCCTTCGCGTGTCAGCCGTTTGACCCGCTCGGCCGTCGCCGTCGGCGACAGCGCGATCCGGTCGGCGAGTTCCGTGTTGGTCAGTCGACCGTCCAGCTGGAGTGACCGCAATATCTTGCGGTCGATTCGATCAAGATCCTTCATGTGAACATGAATAGCGCCAAACGGTGGAGAAATCCACCAATTCGCCTAGGAAATATAGCGGATAATACGGTTCCAGCTTTGCTAGGATCGCGGCAGATTTTCGGAGATCTCTGATGACTGCTGCACCGCGCCTCTCCACCTTGCGATTTGATGCACCCTACGGGGGCGACGACGACACGATCATCCGCGGCCATCTGGGCCTGATAGGCATGGACCAGGCGCAGGACCGCGCGATCGATCAGCGGGCGACCCGGCTGATCAATGCGATCCGATCGGAAGCGGGCTCGATGGGCGGGGTTGAGGATTTCCTGCGCGAATACGGGCTCTCCACGCGCGAAGGCCTTGCGATGATGGTGCTGGCGGAAGCGCTGTTGCGGGTGCCGGATGCGGCGACACAGGACAAGCTCATCGAAGACAAGTTGCGCGAGGGCGGCTGGAGCGAGCACGAGGCGCATGGCGAGACCTGGTTTGTTTCCGCCTCCGCCTGGGCGCTCGGTCTTTCTGCACGGGTCCTGAAGCCAGGCGATACGCCCGAAGGTGTGATGCAGGGGCTCGTCCGTCGGCTCGGCATGCCAACGGTCAGAACCGCAACGCGGCAGGCGATGCGATTCCTCGGACATCATTTCGTGCTCGGCGAAACGATCGAGGATGCGCTGTCGCGTGCAGCGCGCAACGAGGCGAAAGGATATCGGCATTCCTTCGACATGCTCGGGGAGGGCGCGCGCACGGCCGACGATGCGGCGCGCTACTGGCGCTCCTATGCCGAAGCGATCGAGGCGATCGGCAAGGCGCAGGCCAAAAGCGGCAAGGAGCGACGCCTGCCGGAACGCATGGGCATCTCGGTCAAGCTGTCCGCGCTCCATCCGCGCTATCTGGCGACCCATCGGGACCAGGTGCTCAAGGAACTGGTGCCGGACGTGCTGCGGCTTGCCCAGCGCGCGAAAGCACATGACCTCAATTTCACGATCGATGCCGAAGAAGCGGACCGACTGGAGCTCTCGCTCGACGTCATCGATGCGGTCTTTGCCGATCCGTCGCTGGCGGATTGGGACGGGTTCGGTCTGGCGATCCAGGCCTATCAGAAGCGGGCGCCGATGGTGATCGAGCATATCGACATGCTCTGCCGGAAGCTTGGCCGGCGGATGATGGTTCGGCTCGTCAAGGGCGCCTATTGGGACACCGAAATCAAGCGTGCGCAGGAGCGGGGACTTCCCGACTATCCGGTCTTTACGCGCAAGCCGGCCACGGATGTTTCCTATCTCGCCTGTGCCCGCAAGATGCTCGACCGGCGGGCGCAGCTCTATCCGCAATTCGCCACGCATAACGCCCTGACGATTGCGACGATCCTCGAAATGGCCGGTAGCGACCGCTCGGGCTTTGAATTCCAGCGCCTGCACGGCATGGGGGAGGCGGTCTACGCCGATCTCGCCAAGAGCAACGAGCGCGTGCCGTGCCGCATCTATGCGCCGGTCGGCGGCTATCGGGACCTGCTTGCCTATCTCGTGCGCCGTCTTCTGGAGAACGGGGCGAACTCGTCTTTCGTTGCCGTGGCGGGCGATGCGAAGATCCCCGTCGCCAAGCTTCTCGTCAGGCCGCAAACGCATCTGGCCCTCGACAAGGGACATTCGGCCCGTCACGAGAAGATCCCGCTGCCGGCCAAGCTCTACGGGAACCGTCGCAACAGCGCCGGCCTGGAATTCGGATATCGCGCCGATCTGGACCAATTGGTTGCCGGGTTGGAGCGCGCAATCGCAACTGTGAATGCCCAGCCGCTCATCCCGGGTCTTGCCGCATCCGGAAAGGCCCAACCCGTTCTGGCTCCTGCCGATCCCGGCCGCGAGGTCGGCTCAGTGGTTTTCGCAACGGCTGCTGACGTCGACAAGGCGATGGCGGCGGCGCGTGCCGGCTTTGCCCGCTGGTCGCGCACCCCGGTCCAAGATCGGGCCGCGGCGCTGGAGCGCGCTGCGGATCTTCTGGAAAAGAACCGCGATGCACTGATGGCGCTTGTGGCGCTCGAGGGTGGCAAGACCCTCGATGACGGGTTGGCGGAGATCCGGGAAGCCGTCGACTTCTGCCGATATTATGCGGCGCAGTCCCAAGAGCATCTTGCCACGAAAGAACGGATGCCGGGACCGACCGGCGAGGACAATCACTATGGCTGGCGCGGGCGTGGCGTCTTTGCGGCGATCAGTCCCTGGAATTTTCCTCTGGCGATTTTCCTGGGGCAGGTGACCGCAGCGCTTGCCGCCGGCAACGCGGTGATCGCCAAGCCAGCCGAGCAGACGCCGCTGATTGCCTATCGCGCGGTGCAGCTTCTCCACGAGGCCGGTGTGCCCAAGGATGTGCTGATCTACCTGCCCGGGGCCGGGGATGTCGGCGCGGCATTGACGGCGCATCCGTCAATCGCGGGTGTCGCCTTCACCGGATCGACGGACACGGCGCGGGCGATCAACCGCACGCTTGCCGAGAAGGACGGTCCGATCGTTCCGCTGGTCGCCGAAACCGGCGGCCTCAATGCGATGATTGTCGATGCCACCGCGCTTCCCGAGCAGGTGGCGGACGACGTGGTCATGTCGGCGTTCCGTTCGGCCGGCCAGCGGTGCTCTGCGCTGCGGTTGCTCTTCCTGCAAAACGACGTCGCCGACCGCATGATGGATATGATCGAGGGTGCGGCAAGCGCCCTGAAGATCGGCGATCCGATGGATCCCTCCACCGACATCGGCCCCGTGATCGACCATGCGCAAAAGGAGATGCTGGAGACCCACATCACGTCCATGCGGAAAAGCCACGCCGTTCGTGCGACCGGCAAGGCACCCGAAACCGGAACGTTCTTCGCGCCGCACATTGTTGAGCTCGATCGTGCGGACCGGCTGAATCGTGAGATCTTCGGACCCGTTCTTCACGTGGTTCGCTACCGCGCGAAGGATCTGGACCAGGTGGTGGAGAGCATAGCGGCGTCGGGCTACGGGCTGACGCTCGGCATCCATTCCCGCGTCGATTCCACAGTCTCGCGCATCATCGATCGCCTCGATGTCGGCAATGTCTACGTCAATCGCAACATGATCGGGGCCGTGGTCGGCACCCAGCCTTTCGGTGGCTCCGGGCTGTCTGGCACTGGGTTCAAGGCAGGTGGCCCATACTATCTGACCCGGTTTGCGCAAGAGCAGGTGGTGTCGATCAACACCGCTGCCGCCGGCGGCAATGCAAGCCTGATCGCCATGGGGGACGGCTGAGCCGCAGCTCGGTGCCATGCCTGACCGCTGAATAAGTGATGCGCCATCTTGCGCGATGGCGTATCCGCGTAGCACCGTGGGCGCGTCAAGCTGCGGTGAACGGCAGCCGTGCAAGCGAGGGGGAAATTCATGACGAGTGTCCAATCCGACATCGAGATTGCACGCGCCGCCGCGAAAAAGCCGATCATGGAGATTGGCGCCGCCCTCGGTATTCCTGCAGACCAGCTTGTTCCCTACGGCCATGACAAGGCAAAGGTCTCGGCGGACTTCATCGGCAGCCTGAGTGGCCGACCCGATGGCAAGCTGATCCTCGTTACGGCCGTCAACCCGACGCCGGCCGGCGAAGGCAAGACAACGACGACGGTCGGCCTCGGCGATGGACTGAACCGGATCGGCAAGCGCGCGATCGTCTGCGTGCGCGAACCCTCGCTCGGTCCATGCTTCGGCATGAAGGGCGGCGCAGCCGGTGGCGGCTACGCCCAGGTCGTGCCGATGGACGACATCAACCTGCACTTCACCGGCGACTTCCATGCCATTACGGCCGCTCACAATTTGCTGTCGGCGCTGATCGACAACCATCTCTATTGGGGCAACGCGCTTGGCATCGACAGCCGCCGGGTCGTGTGGCGCCGCGCGCTCGACATGAACGACCGGGCGCTGCGCGACATCGTCTGCGGTCTCGGTGGCGCATCGAACGGCTTTCCGCGCCAAACCGGGTTCGACATCACCGTCGCGTCGGAAATCATGGCGATCCTCTGCCTCGCATCCGACCTTGAAGACCTGGAGCGGCGGCTGGGCGACATCATCGTCGCCTACCGGCACGACAAATCTCCCGTCTTCGCGCGCGATTTGAAGGCCGATGGCGCGATGACGGTCCTGCTCAAGGATGCGATGCAGCCCAATCTCGTGCAGACGCTGGAAAACAATCCGGCCTTCGTCCATGGCGGGCCGTTCGCCAATATCGCCCATGGCTGCAACTCGGTGGTGGCAACGCGAACGGCGTTGAAGCTTGCCGACTTCGTCGTGACCGAAGCGGGGTTCGGCGCCGACCTCGGTGCGGAGAAATTCTTCAACATCAAATGCCGCAAGGCGGGCCTGAAGCCAGCGGCCGCCGTTATCGTCGCGACGATCCGGGCGCTCAAGATGAATGGCGGCGTCGCCAAGGCCGATCTCGGCCATGAGAATGTCGAGGCGGTGAAGGCCGGCTGCGCCAATCTCGGCCGCCACATCGAGAATGTGAAGCAGTTCGGCGTGCCGGCGATCGTCGCCATCAATCATTTCTCAGGCGACACCGACCGCGAGATCGATGCGGTTCGGGACTATGTCGCAGACTTCGGCGAGGAAGCGATCGTCTGCCGCCACTGGGAAAAGGGCTCTGCCGGCATCGTCGACTTGGCGGAAAAAGTGGTGGAACTGGCAGAGACCGGCCACGCGCAATTTGCGCCGCTCTATCCGAACGAAATGCCGCTCTTTTCCAAGATGGAGACCATCGTCAAGCGCATCTACCGCGGCGCGGAAGCCGTCGCCGAGCCTGCCGTGCTCGATCAGCTGTTGCAGTGGGAAGCGGCTGGATATGGCAATCTTCCGGTCTGCATGGCCAAGACCCAGTACTCGTTTTCAACCGACCCGTCCGCGCTTGGCGCTCCGCAAGATCATACGGTCGCGATCCGCGAGGTCCGTCTGTCGGCCGGCGCCGGGTTCGTCGTCGCGATCACGGGCCAGATCATGACGATGCCCGGCCTACCGCGGACGCCGGCGGCGGAGACGATCCATCTCGACGACCGCGGCCAGATCGAAGGTCTGTTCTGATCCGATGATTCCCTGGGTGCATCTCGATACGGCAATCGTGCCGGGCGATGGAACGCCGCTGAAGCTGATGCAGCGCGGCCATGAATTCTCGATCATGACCGGCGCGACCGAACTGATGAACAGCCGCTTGAGCGGTTCGGAAGAGGTGCTGGCGGAACGATCCTGCGCCCTGATTGCGGACCGCGCAAAGCCGCGCATTCTGATCGGCGGCCTCGGCATGGGCTTCACGCTGCGGGCGGCGCTGAAAGCCTTGAAACCCGAAAGCGAGATCGTCGTCGCCGAACTGGTGCCGGCCGTGGTCGCCTGGGCGCGCGGACCGCTGCAGCCGATCTATGGCGAAAGCCTCGGCGACCCGCGCGTGACGATCATCGAACGCGATGTCGGCGCAGTCATCGCGGCCGAGCCTGGCCGCTATGATGCGATTCTGCTCGATGTCGACAATGGCCCCGACGGCCTGACGCGCGATGCCAATGAGGGGCTCTACAGTTTCGCCGGCCTGGAAAGAGCGCGACGTGCTCTGACAAAGAACGGCGTTCTGGCCGTCTGGTCGTCCGCGCCGGATGCAGGGTTCACCCGCAGGCTCAAATCCTCGGGATTTGCCGTGGAAGAAGTGAAGGTGCGCGCCAGACGCTCACGCGGAGCGCGGCACCTCATCTGGCTCGCGACGCACACGGGCTAGCCCGTCACGGCGTCTGGCAAAGCCGGTAATCGCTCGAGCGTTCGGCGATGTCGAGATGCAGATGGTCGTCGTGATAGGCGTCCGAGCCCGGTCCAAGAACCGTCGTGAAGTGCAGGCAAGCGCCTGAGCCGACCGCTTTTTGGAAAGCTTCGCTGGCGTCGCCGTCACCCTCTTTGGGTGAGACGGTGATCGCCTCTCCGCTCTCGAACGTGAAGCTCATGATATCGATGGCGTTGCCAAGCGCATGCTCCGATATGTCGGCCTCCTCGACATTGTTGCGCGGACGGCAGACATAGGTCGAGCCGTGGTTGAGCGTGGTTAGCTGGCCAAGCTCGAGCGCGCGGGCGGCAGGCAGCACTTCTGCACGCACCCATTTCGCCAGTGCCAGCGCGGTTGCGCAGCGCATCTGCGTTTCCGGTTCGAGCGCGATGCCCGGCAGGATGCGTGTGACGGCGAAGGGCGTGTCAACGCCGCATCCAGCCTGTTCGGCACCTTCGGGTTCGATCGTGTCCAGTATTGTGAATTCCGCGCCGAGGCCGCGCAGTTCGGCACGGCAGGCACGCAGCGCGGCTGCGTCTTCAGGCTCGGGCGGGAGGGGCTCAGGGATCTCCTCTTCGACGGCCTCTTCCTCGACTTGGTCGTCTCCGGCGTCGGTGTCGGCGTTGTCATCGGAGGCTTCGTCGCCATCTTCCTCGGGGCGCTCATCTGGGACCGGCACATCGTCGGGGACGGTCTCTTCTGCTTCTTCGCCATCGGCCGGCTCTTCGGCGTCATCGCTCGGTTCGGCGTCGGCGGGCAGATCCGGCCGCTCCTCGGGCAGGGGCGCGTCGCTTGCCTGCGGCAGCGTCGGGTCGGGCTCGGTCCCTTGCGCGTTGGCAGGCGTCACGAGCGCGAGCGAGAGAATTGCGGCGGCTACGCTGCAGGCAAATCGAGTGTCCATCAAGGATTGATCCTCTCCCACGACGCGATCGCGTCGAGCGCTCCCCGGTGCCTGAACGCATGGTGTGAGTCGCGGTTCCCATGGGCGACGGGAGAGTGGAGCCTACGCTCGCGAATCCAGTTGCGGCGGGCCGCTTTCGCCGGTATTGAGAATGCATGAACATGGCACGCGCAAACAAGAATTGGTGGTGGGCACGCTAGAGCGGCCGCGACCAGTCGTGCGTGACTGATAGACCGAAGCCGCCCAGGATCACTCCCGGCGGCTTTTTTGTTTAAGCCCGCCGGACAGGGTGGCCGGGCTGAACAAAAAGGGTGGGCAGCGACGATGGCTCGGATTGAAGAAGACGGCGCGCAGACTTTCCTGACGGAAGGTGGCGTTGAGGTTTCCCGGCTGCGGCGGGAGGTCGGCTATGGCGGTGCGATCGACAGCTATATCGATCGGCTCGATGAGCGGCGCGGTGCCGTCTTCTCGTCAAACTACGAATATCCCGGCCGCTATACCCGTTGGGATACGGCGATCGTCGATCCCCCGCTGTCGATTACGGCTCGCGGTCGAGCGGTCACCCTCGATGCCTACAACGATCGCGGTGCAGTGCTGCTTGAGATGATCGCAGCGCGGCTCGCCTCCGAGCAGGAGATGACGCTCGTCGAGCGGACGGATCGCAAGCTTGCGCTTCAGGTGCATGAGCCGAGCCGCCTGTTCACCGAAGAAGAACGCTCCCGCGTCCCCACCGTGTTCACGGTGCTGCGCGCCATCGTCGATCTCTTCCGGTCGTCGGAAGACAGCAATATCGGGCTCTACGGAGCGTTTGGCTACGATCTGGCCTTTCAGTTCGATCCGGTGAAGCAGTCCCTGCCGCGGCCGGACGACCAGCGCGACCTGGTGCTTTTCCTGCCCGACGAAATTCTGGTCGTCGACCACTATTCGGCAAAGGCCTGGATCGATCGATACGATTTCGCCAAGGATGGCGCGACGACCTTCGGCCAGGACGGGTCTGTCGAAGCCGAGCCGTTTCAGGACACGGGCACGGTTCCGGAAAAGTGCGATCACCAGCCGGGCGAATATGCCGATCTGGTGCGCCGCGCGAAGGAGAGCTTCAAGCGCGGAGACCTGTTCGAAGTCGTGCCGGGGCAGATGTTTCGCGAGCGCTGCAAGTCGAAGCCGTCCGCGATCTCGCGCCGGCTCAAGGCGATCAATCCGTCGCCCTATTCGTTCTTCATCAATCTCGGAAACCAGGAATATCTCATCGGCGCATCGCCGGAGATGTTCGTGCGGGTCAATGGCCGGCGCGTCGAGACCTGCCCGATCTCGGGCACGATCAAGCGTGGCGAGGATGCAATTTCTGATTCAGAACAAATTCTCAAGCTGTTGAATTCAAAGAAAGACGAGTCCGAACTCACCATGTGCTCGGATGTCGACCGGAACGACAAGAGCCGCGTCTGCGAGCCTGGTTCGGTCAAGGTGATCGGCCGCCGTCAGATCGAGATGTATTCGCGGCTCATCCACACGGTCGACCATATCGAAGGCCGGCTGAGGGATGGGATGGACGCGTTCGACGCATTCCTCTCGCACGCCTGGGCCGTGACGGTGACAGGGGCGCCGAAGCTCTGGGCCATGCGCTTCATCGAAGCCAACGAGAAGAGCCCGCGCGCCTGGTATGGTGGCGCGATCGGCATGGTGAACTTCAACGGTGACATGAACACCGGGCTGACGCTGCGCACCATCCGCATCAAGGCCGGCGTGGCGGAAGTGCGCGCCGGCGCAACGCTGCTCTATGACAGCGATCCGGAGGAAGAGGCAGCGGAGACCGAGCTCAAGGCCTCGGCGATGATTTCGGCCATTCGCGACGCCGGCAGCGCGACGGTGGCTGCGGGCGCTCGAAAGACCGACCGGGTGGGCGACGGGGTGTCGATCCTGCTCGTCGACCACGAGGACAGCTTCGTCCACACGCTGGCCAACTATCTGCGCCAGACCGGTGCTACGGTCACCACAGTACGCTCGCCGGTGGCCGACGAAGTGCTCGATCGTATCGATCCGGATCTGGTGGTGCTTTCGCCTGGCCCCGGCAGCCCGAAGGATTTCGACTGCAAGGCGACGATCAAGCGCGCGCGGGCGAGAGGCCTGCCCATCTTCGGCGTCTGCCTGGGGCTGCAGGCGCTGGCGGAGGCCTATGGCGGCCAGTTGCGCCAGCTTGCCCTGCCCATGCACGGGAAGCCCTCGCGCATCCGCATCATCGATCCCGGCGCGGTCTTCGACGGTCTGCCGTTCGAAGTGACCGTCGGCCGCTACCACTCGATCTTCGCCGATCCGGCGAGCCTGCCCTCGGATTTCCGCATCACGGCGGAGAGCGAGGACGGAACGATCATGGGCATCGAACATTCCCGGGAACCGGTCGCTGCCGTGCAGTTCCACCCGGAATCGATCATGACGCTCGGCCAGGATGTCGGCATGCGCATCATCGAAAACGTGGTGGCACGGCTTGCGCGCAAGGCCGATGTGGCGGCTGCCTGAAGGACGACGAGCGTGGTGCCAAGCAACAGTGTGCGGGTGAGGCAACTCGCCTTCTGGTCGATCCCGATCGCCTTGGTCGTAACGGGCATGAAGCTGGTCGCGTGGTGGGTGACGGGCTCCGTCGCGCTTTTGTCCGACGGCCTGGAGTCGATCGTCAACATCATCGCGGCACTGATTGCGTTCTACGCCGTCTCCTACGCCCACAAGCCGGCCGACGCGGACCATCCGTTCGGGCACCACAAGGCTGAATATTTCTCCGCAGTCATCGAAGGCGTACTGATCGTCGTGGCGGCCATCGCCATCATGCAGCAGGCGATCCCGGCGCTCTTCGAACCGCAATTGCCGGAAGCCGCAGGGCTAGGTCTGACCATCAACCTCGCCGCTGCCGCCATCAACGCGGCCTGGGCCTATCTCCTCATCCGCGAGGGGCGCGCCTATCGATCGCCCGCGCTCGTCGCCGACGGTCACCATATCGTGTCGGACGTCGTGACATCTGTCGGCGTCTTCATCGGTCTCGTCGCGGCGCTCGTTACGGGCTTTGCGATCCTCGATCCGCTGCTCGCCATTATCGTCGCCATCAACATCCTCTTCCAGGGCTGGAAGGTCATCTCGGCATCTGTCGGCGGGTTGATGGACCGCGCCGTGGATGCGCAGGACGATGCTCTCATCCGTGCCGCGATCGCTGACCACGCTGCAGGCTCGGTGAATGTGCACGATCTGAAAACCCGCCAGGCGGGGCCGGCGACCTTCGTCGATTTCCACATGGTCGTGCCGGCCGAGATGACGGTGGCAGCCTCTCATGTGATCTGCGACCGGATCGAAGATGCGATCCGTGCCGCGGTGCCGGGCGCCCGCATCGCGATCCATGTGGAGCCGGAGGGCGTGAAGGCGCACGGCATCCGCGTCATGCCGCAGCAGAGCTAATTGCAAGATGGCGGGTCGCGACGATGCGACCCGCCATGCAGCTTGTTCTCAAAATACCGTGTCGACCGGAAGTCCCATCGCCATTGCCCCTGCATAGGCCGCCTGGGGGCCGCGTTGCAGCGGGTGGAACCGGGCTCCCTGGACGTCGCGGAAGCATCGCTCCAGCCCGGCCTTTCGGTAGAAGCCGGTTCCGCCGGCAAGCTCTAGCGCCAGTTCAACCGTCTCGATCGCTTTGTCCGCCACCAGCGCGCGTCCCATCATTACCGCATTGACCGTCTCGGCGGAGGCATCGCCACGCAGGGCGGTTTCGACCATGAAGCGGTGCGCCAGTTGGGCAGCCTTGAGGCTCGTCACCATGCGGCCCGCCAGATCGAGCGTGTGCGCCGTCTGCGGCTTGCGCGATGCGATCTCCATCGCAATGTCGCGCGCACGCTCTGCAACGCCGAGATAGACCGCATAGATCAGCGGGAAGGCGACGGTCGCGATGATCTGGAACACGGGGTGCCACCGACCCGCAGGGCGCTTGAACGCAATGGCGGCATCGGCAACGAACAGCCCGTCGATCACGACATCATGCGATCCCGTGCCCCGCATGCCGAGCGCGCGCCAGGTCGGCTCGATGGAGACCTCCGCGGCTTTCATGGGGATGCCGAAATGGATGACCGACGACGTTCCGTCGCCCTCATCCAGAAGCGCTCCCGACATGAGGATATCGCCCGCGGGCGACGCGGACGTGAAGACCTTGCGGGCCCGAATGCGATAGCCGCCATCGACCCGCTCAGCCGTCCCGGAGCCGCCGATCCAATCCGATCCACCGCTTGAGAGCAGGATAATGCGTTCGCTTGCGACGCGGCGCAGAAGCGGCTCGACCGCCGCAACCTGCTGATGGCGCCATCGCCAGGCGGGTACGGCGACCTGATGTGTGTGCATTGAAAACGCGAGCGCCGTCGAACTGCAGCCATGGGCAAGCGTGCGCAGCATCTCTGCAAGCTGCTCGACATTGGCGCCGCCTCCACCGAGTTCGATAGGGACGCCTGCCTCGACAAGTCCGGCGCCCTTCAGAAGAGCGAAATCTTCCGCAACGAATGCATCTTGTTCGTCAGTGCTTTCAGCGCGTTTCCTCAATTCTGGAATCAGTGATTTTGCGATGTCTACCGGATCCGTTCCCGTGCTCCGCATGCGGGTTGCATTCGTGTCCTGAACAGCCAGTGCCATGATCATTCTCCCTCGACTGATTAATCGAGCTTGATGATCCGCCTGCTTGCTCGGGATTTCCAGTTCAGGAACTGTACTGCGCTTTTCGTATCGCGCGCCGCGAGAAGGCGGTATTATCCGTTCGGGCAGTGGGGCGGCAGGCGAGGGCCAGCCCATGACGGAACATGCCGGTTACGGACAATTCTGTCCGGTTGCGATGGCGGCCGAGATCCTCTGTTCGCGCTGGACGGTGCTGATCGTGCGTGAGCTCATTTGCGGCACGACGCGCTTCAACGATCTTCGCCGGGGGGTGCCGCGCATGTCGCCAGCGCTCCTGTCGAAGCGGTTGAAGGAACTGGAGCAAGCGGGCGTCATCGAAGCCATCCGGCGCAACGACGGCACGGCGTCGGAATATCACCTCACCCGAGCTGGGCGCGATCTCGAGCCACTCGTTATGGGGCTCGGCATCTGGGGTCAGCGCTGGGTGGAATCGCGACTTTCTCTCAAGAATCTCGATCCGTCGCTTCTGATGTGGGACATGCGACGGCATCTCAATCCGCAACCGCTTCCGCCGCGACGGTGCACGATACAATTTCTGTATTCCGAACTACCCACGAACCGGCAAAGCTGGTGGCTGGTCGTCGACCGCGGCCATGTGGATCTCTGCAATTTCGACCCGGGTTTCGATCTCGACCTTCTTGTCACGGGGGACTTGCGCAGCATGACAGCCGTCTGGATGGGGCTCGCCCCTATCCGCAGCGAAATCGACGCGGGGAGGCTCGTCGTCGATGGCGATCCCGTCATCGCCAAGGCCATGCAGCAATGGCTCGGCCTCAGCCCTTTCGCACCCCACGCCCGGCAGGCCAGCTAGGTGTTCGACAAATCACTAGGAAAATCAACGAACGACTTGCGTCTGTCGAATGAGCGCGATAGCGTCCACCCATTCGACAGGGGTGCTCCGAATTGCCGGGGCTGAGATGCGAGGCGCGTGAAGCCTCCGGACCCTCAAGCTGATCTGGTTAATGCCAGCGGAGCGAGGCGACGACATGTTTTCCGGTGCGCAGATTTCCCTTTATCCGATGTCCGACGATTTCGTCCGGATCATCCTCGATGCCGTGCAGGCGCTGGATCCCTATCGGGATCGGTTCCGCATCGAGACCGACGATGTGTCGACGCTGATCGTCGGGCCGCCGGAGGACCTTTTTCCCGCCATGCGCGATGTCTTCGTGCGTGCGGCGCAGTCCGGCGTCCACTGCGTTCTCTCCGCAGCCGTCTCGCGCGGCTGCCCGGGCGAACCGGACGATCCGATCTGCACGCCGATCTCGGGCGCTGGCAATGCGCTGCCGCTCGCCGAGCGGATCGAGGCGGCGTGCGCGCATGTGGCCGATGCGCCCGTCACAGGTCAGCATGTGGCGGCGCAATTTTCGCTCTACCCGCTCGGCGAAGGGCACCACATGGACGAGATCTATGGGTGCATCGACTTCCTGAAGTCATCGGGCGTATTCGATCGCTCGAAGAATTTCTGCACGAAGCTCGGGGGTGACGCGGGCGCGGTCTTCGCAACGCTGTCGGAAGCCTTCCTGCGCTTTGGCGATGCGCGTGGCCATGTGGCGCTCGACATAACCGTTTCGGCCAACAGCCCGAGCAAGCGCGCCTGAGGGCGCGGCGCTAACCCTCTCTCCTGTTTCATATTTTCTCTCAAGAGGCCTGTCATGCACAGCAACAGCTGGACCCTGCGCGAAATCCTGATCGTCGCCTTTCTCGGGGCGGTCTTCGGCGTTCTTTATCTGGCCTGGGTGCAGGTCTGGCTCATCACGCAGGCGATCTTCGGGCCAGTGACGATGGATGTCGTCATGGGGTTCTGGTTCATCGTCTCGATCATCGCTGCCGCAATCATCCGCAAGCCGGGTGCGGCGCTTCTGTCGGAAGTGCTCGCCGCGGTCGTCCAGGTACTGCTCGGAAGTCCGGCGGGCCTGCTGCTGATCGTCACCGGGCTGGTCCAGGGTGCAGGTGCGGAAGCCGTTTTCGCTGCCACGCGCTGGAAAAATTATCGCCTGCCCGTGCTGATGGCTGCAGGTGTTGGGGCTGCGGTCGCGTCCTTCATCTACACCTGGATCCGCTTCGACTATGGCGCGCTCGCACCGGGCCTGCTGATCGCGATGTTCGTGATCAGATGCCTGAGCGGCGCGCTGCTCGGCGGCCTGCTCGGACATTGGGTGACGCAGGCCCTCTATCGTACGGGCGTGCTCTCCGGTCTCGGCATCGATCGCGACCGGCGGGTCGTGCATGGCTGACGAGCCTGCCGCGGTTCTTATCGACGGGGTCTCGGTCACCTATGCCGCATCGGACAAGACGGCGGTCGGACCCGTCGATCTCGTCATCCGACCGGGCGAGCGGTGGCTGCTGCTCGGCGCATCCGGGTCGGGCAAATCCTCGCTGCTGAACGCGCTAACCGGGCTGATCCCGCACGCGATCGCGGCGAAGCGCTCCGGCGAGGTAAGACTTCTTGGCGAAGACGTTGCCGCGCGCACGCCGGCGGAATGGAGCAGCACGGTCGCGCGGCTTTTCCAGAAGGCGGAACAGACGCTCTGCGGCATGACGGTGGCCGACGAGATTGCTTTCGCGCTCGAAAATCAGGCCCTACCCGTAGCCGAGATTGCCACGCGCACGGAAACAGTAATGGGATCGCTCGGCCTGCCGCCGGAGTGGCGCGACAGACGGACGAGCCGCTTGTCCGGCGGTGAAAGGCAGCTTGTAGCCATCGCTGCCATCATGGCGCAAGACGCGCCCATCCTCGTTGCCGACGAGCCGACGGCACATCTTGCGCCCGAGGCTGCACGCCGGCTGGAACGGCGCTTGCGCGACGTGCCACCCGACGGCGCCGCACTCGTCGTCGATCACCGGCTCGACGATCTCATCCCGCTCATCGACCGTGTCGCCGTGCTCGGAGACGATGGCCGCATTGTCGTCACTGGCTGCCCGCGAAAAGTGTTCCGGGATCACGGGCAAACGCTCGATCGTCTGGGCATCTGGCGGCCGATCGGCAGCCGTCTTGCAGACCGGCTGATGGCGCTCGGTCATGAGGCCGACCCGCAGCCGCTGACCTTGGCTGAAGCGCTTCAGGCCATGGATCGGCTGCCCCTTACGCTGCTCGACCGAGCACGCGCAACGCTTGTCGACTTCATTGCGCCGCGGATCGCGCAAGCCGGAGCAATCGGCGCAACCGTTGCCCAGCTGCAAAACGCGTCCTGCGCGCCGCTCTTCGCCAAGCCGGTCCTTCAAAAGGTGACGCTGTCGATCGCGGCGGGCGAGGTGGTTGCGATCCTCGGCGCCAACGGAGCGGGCAAGTCGACCCTTGCTGCCAGCCTGGCGGGGCTCCTCCGCCTGAAGGCTGGGCGCCGAGATGGGGCGATGGGCGGCATCTCGTTTCAGAATCCAGACAGCAAGTTCATCGCGGGTTCGGTCGGCGAAGAGCTTGCCGCCGCACTCGAGGCCGCCGGCGCAAAGGCGGAGGCAGCCGATGTGGCGGCACTTGCCGAGCGTTGGCGACTGGTCACGCTTCTCGAGCGCCATCCGATGCAGCTTTCGGAAGGGCAGAAGCGGCGGCTCTCGCTAGCCCTGTTGATGGCCGGCGACCGGTTCCCACTGATTGTCTTGGATGAGCCGACCGGCGGGCTGGATGCGGCGGGCACTGAGGCGCTCATGGATGAAGTGGACCGGCTCCGCGACGGTGAGCGCGCGGTGGCGATCGTCACGCACGACATGGACTTCGCGCTCGCGACAGCCCCACGCTGGATCATCGTTGGCGAAGGGCGCATTCTCGCCGACGGCCCGGCTAGCGAGCTCATGCGGGATGGCGCGCTGATGAAACGGGCAGGGCTTGCGCCACCGCACCTTCTTCAAGCGCTCGACTGGCTGGAAAAGGAGCCGGTGCCCGCATGCTGAAGACGGTTCATCCGCTGCCGAAGCTTATCGTCGCGCTGGTCTGGCTTGCCGGCTCCATCGCGGTGTTCGATGCGTCGTTCCAGATTGTGATGATCCTGACATGCGTGACCGTCCTCATCCTCCTCGAACGCCTTTCGCCAGTGCTGGTGCTCGCCTTGATGGTGCCCTTCGCGCTCTTCGGCGCGGGCTTCATCACCACCAGCGTGCTCTTCCGCCAAGAGAGCGAGTTTGCGGTGCAGATGGCGCAGGAAACGCCTTTCGGCGACGGGCGGCTGCAGGCGGGCATCGTACTTTTCCTGCGCGCGATTGCCTGCGGAATGGTGTCGGCGGTTTTCGTGCTGACCACCGACCCGGGCAGCTTCGTGAAAGCACTGATGGTCAATTGGCGCCTGTCGCCGCGCGTCGGCTATGCGCTCTTCGCAGCGCTGCAGCTGGTGCCGGATCTCGCTTCCGAACTGCAGCAGATGCGACTTGCCCGCGCCATGCGACGCGGCGCTCCACCACGGCGCATCCCGGGCCCGATCGAAGTCGGTTCGCTCGTCGTGCCGCTCATCGCCTACGCCATCAGGCGAGCGGGGGACACAGCACTCGCGATGGAAAGCCGTGGTCTTGGCGCCTCGTCCCAGCGTACCGTCATCGGTGCGCCGGTTTCATCCAAACGAGACGCGATCTTCTGCTTGGCGGCGTCCGCCTGGCTCCTGTCGATCTACTGGCTCACGTCGCAGGCGCCTTTATGATGCATGGACTGTCTTCAAGATCGGCATGAAACTGGTGTAAAGCAGCCCGATCGATCGAAAATTCGGATCGCCTGTCGGCTGACGGCTGTTGCCATCGTCCTTGGCAGTGTCGACCACAGATTGAGATGGGCCACGCCATGACGTCAGACGCATACCGTGAAAGCGCGCCGGAACCTGCCATCGTGGCCAAAGGGCTGATCAAGCGCTTCGGTGACGTGACTGCCGTTGCAGGAATCGATCTCATCGTGCCGCGCGGCATGATCTTCGCCATTCTCGGCCCGAACGGCGCCGGCAAGACGACGCTGATGCGCATGCTGGCGACGCTCACCGTTCCCGATGGCGGCGCAGCCACGGTGATGGGTCATGATCTGACCGCCGCGCCCGATGCCGTGCGCAGCGCGATCGCCATGACCGGTCAGTTCGCCTCGCTCGACGAAGATCTGACGGGGCGCGAGAACCTCATCCTCATCGCGCGGCTCTGGGGCTTCAAGGGCCGGGCAGCGCGCGAGCGCGGCGACGAGCTCCTCGCCGCCTTCGATCTTTCCGATGCGGCGACGAAGCAGGTGAAGGACTATTCCGGCGGTATGCGCCGGCGGCTCGACATCGCCGCATCGCTGATCGTGACCCCCGGTGTCCTCTTCCTTGATGAGCCGACGACGGGCCTCGACCCGAAGGCGCGACAGGGCGTCTGGCGGATGATCCGGGGGCTGGCCGACAGCGGCGTGACCATTCTTCTCACGACCCAATATCTCGAGGAAGCCGACCAGCTTGCCTCGCGCATCGCGGTCATCGACCACGGGCGCAAGATCGCCGAAGGCACGAGCCGCGAGTTGAAGGCTGCGACCGGTTCCGGCTTCCTGCATGTGGCGCTCGCCGATCCCGGGCATCTCGACCGCGCCGCAGCGGTGCTCGAAGAGCAGCTGCAGAGTTCCGTTCAGAGATCGGCGGAAGGTGCGACGCTGTCGATCATCGCCAAGTCGCCGGAAGCGGCGAATGCTGCTTTGGCGACTTTGATCGCCGACGGCATCGCGCTCGCCGATTTCTCCATGGGGCAGCCGACGCTGGACGAAGTGTTCTTTGCGCTGACGGGCGAGCGCACCACCACGGACATGCCGGAAAGGGAGGCTGCGGAATGAGCGATCGACCGATGAACGATCTGCCGGACACGGCCGGCCTCAGACATGTCGCCCGGCCGCCGAAGCCGTCCGCGTTCTCCAACGCGCTCGTTTTCGGCTGGCGTGCCGTCCTGAAGTTCAAGCACGTGCCGGAGCAGCTTTTCGATCTGGTCATGACGCCGATCATGTTCACGCTGCTCTTCACCTTCGTGTTCGGTGGCGCGCTTGCCGGTTCGACGGGGGACTATCTGCAGTTCTTCCTGCCCGGCATTCTCGTCCAGACGGTGATGTTCAACTCGGTCTATTCCGGCATGGGGCTGTCGACCGATCTCGGCAAGGGTCTCTTCGATCGCTTCCGCTCGCTGCCGATCTGGCCGCTGGCGCCCTTTGCCGGGCTGATGGTGGGCGATATCCTGCGACACCTGATCGCCGCCACGATCATCCTGACCATCGGCCTGATCCTCGGCTACCGGCCGGAAACGGGGATCCTCGGCGTGCTCGGCGCCTTTGCGCTGCTTGTCGCGATCGGCTTCGGCATGGGCTGGATCTTCATGGTGCTCGGACTTTTGATCCGCACGCCGACGACGGTGATGACGATGGGCTTCACCTTCCTCTTTCCGCTCGTCTTCGCCTCCAACATCATGGTGGATCCGGCAACGATGCCCGGCTGGCTGCGCAGCTTCGTCGACGTCAATCCGGTCAGCCTGATGACGACGGCGATCCGCGGGCTGATGAATGGCGGCGGCAGTTTCGCCGATGTGGGCCTGGCTCTGATCGCGCCCGCACTGGTGACGGCGATCCTCGCGCCGGTGACCCTGATGCTCTATCGGCGGCGCTGAGGTCTTTCGCCACCGTCCTGTTTGGGCCATAGAGCTAAGAGCGTTGCCAGGCGAAGTGGATGCCGGCTCACCGCCCGGCGACGCGATCAATCAACACCAAGAGCGATTGATCCATTCGAAGACGGGCGAAGTTGCGCCAGGAGCGCGGGTTCGACCGGCCACAACGGGGAGTGACGAAGAGTTCATGCATGATTTCAGTCTTCTCGACTTCAGTCCCCTTGTCATCATCGATGGTCGGATGGAGGCGGTACCGGTCGAAAAGCGCAGGGATATCGCGTCACGGGAGCGGCTGAAGCTGCGCGACAAGCCGCCGATGATGGAAATCGAAGGCCTCGTCCTCAAGCGTCCGATCACGCGCATCTTCGAAAAGGAGGTCTATCTCTCGGGCCTCAAGCTCAAGGACGCCGAGAACCAACGCGTCGTAGCAATCGGTCGCCCCCACGAGGACCGCTTTCACCTCTACAACTACATCATCCCTGAAACGGGCACTTCCTTTGCCAACCGCGCTCTGACACCGGGTGCGCGCGTGCGGCAGATCGTGTTGCTTACGGTCGCTTTGCTTATCGCGTTCGGAATGGCCTTCTTTTCGCTCGGCTTCTTCCAGCGCAGCATCTTCATGGGTCTGATATGGCTGACCGCCGCCGTGGTTTTCCTCTCGGTCGCCAAGCACTTCTGGGAGCAATACAAGGCGGATCGGATGCTGGTGGAGTATGTGTCGCGGCTGTGAAGCGAGGGCTTCAACTCACCGGTATTGAGCATGGTTTCAGAATAGCTGTCAGCAGGGCCGATGTGTCATCGTTTCAGTCCGGCTGCCAGATGCCCTCGTCCCACGCCCTCAGAGCCATCCCCGCATCGAGTTTCTGCGGCCACTGAGAATTTCGGATACGCTCCAGTGCATGCCGCGCCTCGACGGGCGCAATGGAGCGGGTCGCCTTAGCGGCCAGCAACCTCACCTCCATGCTCGGATTATCGTAAAGGCGCAGTAGAGCGCGACGCTGGTCGCCGTGGCGGGATCGCAATTCGGTTTCGATGGAACGTTTTTCTGCGTAAAGCGTCCGATATCTCGACATTCGACCTTCAATGCTCGCTTCGTCCATCCTTCGAGCGACGTCGGCGAAGGCATCCACCAGTTGGTCGACAGATGCAGCCCCAAGATCTTCATTCATGGTTTCAGCACTCCCGCATCGACCAAAGCGTTCAGTCCGACCCGCCGCTGCTCGTCCCACGGCTTGCCCTGGAGAAACTCCTTCGGCGACAAGCCACCGAATTCATCATTTGGTCTGGCATACCATCGATTAATCAGCCAGTGCCGCATCCGCGGTATCAGCACGATGTTGTCAGGATCATTGATCATATCCTCGGAAAATCCGCTCAGCCTAGCAGTCGATCGTTCGACGATGACATGGAAGCCCCCAGCAACCGTCCCAGAATACGGTCGGTGCTGCGGGCGGGGATGAAGTCGATCGTGGATTAGACGTCGCGCTGGTGGCGATCCCGGGGAGCCGGGATCTATGCCTGTCAAGTCTCCCGCTTGCCTCTCTCGGCGTCCTCGGCTATCACTCCTTCCATGAGCAAGAGGCGCAACACGGCTGGATCCTTCCGCGACATGGGCATTTCGTCCGTGTCAGTCCGTGCGCGTACGCTCAGCTCGCTTCTTCTTCTCGGCCTTACGCGCGGTTGCCGGGTCCTTTGAGGAGCGCCCGGCGGCCGTAGAGGCTTTGCCGGCAACAGCTCCTTATCCCTTTGACACTGCCAGTGAATTGACCGATTGAGGTCCCGCTTGTGCGCTGTTTCTGCCCCTTTTGTCGGGCAGCGCGTTTGAAGCGGAGGAGACGGAGACGAGAGCCATGACTGTCCACGCCAAGCAAGAGAAGCCTGCTGCCCGCATTCAAAAGGGCATGCCGAGCGCGCCCCAGAAGTACCAGCCCTATCCGCAGATCGATCTTTCCGATCGAACCTGGCCGTCGCGCCGGATCGAGAAGGCGCCGATCTGGTGTTCGGTGGATTTGCGCGACGGCAATCAGGCGCTGGTCGACCCGATGGGGCACGATCGCAAGGAGCGCATGTTCAAGCTTCTGCTGGACATGGGCTTTCCGGAAATCGAGATCGGCTTTCCATCGGCCTCGCAGACGGATTTCGATTTCGCGCGCTGGTGCGTGGAGCAGGGCAATGTGCCGAACGACGTCTCGCTGCAGGTCCTGGTGCAGTGCCGGCCGGAACTGATTACGCGCACCTTCGAGGCGCTTGAGGGCGCGCACCGTCCGATCGTGCACTTCTACAATTCGACCTCGGAGCTGCAGCGCCGCGTGGTGTTCCAGAAGGATGTTCGCGGCATCAAGGAAATCGCGACCGATGCCGCAAAGATGATCATGGACATGGCGTCCAAGATCGGCGGCGGTGCCGACAGCTACCGGTTCCAGTATTCGCCGGAGAGCTTTACCGGCACCGAACTTGAGGTTGCGCTCGAAATCTGCAACGCGGTCGCCGAGATCGTAAAGCCGACAGCCGACAACAAGCTGATTATCAATCTGCCGTCGACGGTGGAGATGTCGACGCCGAACATCTATGCCGACCAGATCGAATGGATGTGCCGCAACCTCGACAACCGCGAGAACCTGATCATCTCGCTGCATCCGCACAACGACCGCGGCACCGGCATCGCTGCCACCGAGCTGGGCTTGATGGCCGGCGCGGACCGTGTCGAAGGCACGCTTTTCGGCAATGGCGAGCGTACCGGCAATGTGGATGTGGTGACGCTCGCGCTCAACATGTTCACGCAAGGCGTCGATCCTGAGCTCGATTGTTCCGACATCGAGCGCATGAAGGCCGTCTACGAATATTCCAACCAGATGACGATCGCCGAGCGCCACCCTTATGTGGGTGAACTCGTCTACACGGCGTTTTCCGGATCGCATCAGGATGCGATCAACAAGGGCATGAAGGCGATCAAGGTCGCCAACAAGCCGCTCTGGGAAGTGCCGTATCTGCCGATCGACCCCAAGGATGTCGGCCGCACCTACGAGGCGATCATCCGCATCAACTCGCAATCGGGCAAGGGCGGCATCGCCTATATCCTGCAGGAGGATTACGGGCTCAACCTGCCGAAGAAGCTGCAGGTCGAGTTCCGCGAAGACATCCAACGCATCACCGACGAGGAAGGCAAGGAACTGCCGTCCCGCCGCATCTATGATCGCTTCATGGAGCGCTATGTCGGCCAGCCGGGTTCGCGGCTCTCCTTCGTCGATCATCACACCTATGCGGATGGACCGGTGAAGGGCCGCCGCATCGTTGCCGCTGAAATCACGGATGGCGGCGAAACGAAGCGGATCGAAGGCAAGGGCACCGGTCCCGTGGATGGGTTCGTCGATGCGCTCAACAAATATCTGGGGATCGAAATGACGGTGGCCGATTATTCGGAGCATTCGATGCAGCACGGCTCGAATGCGGCCGCCATCTGCTACATGGAGATGGAGCACGATGGGCGCACGATCTTCGGCGTCGGCGTAAACCAGAATATCGTCGCGGCCTCGCTCGAGGCGATCGTGTCTGCTGCCAACCGTATCATCGATCGCAGCGGTGATGCCGGATGACGGTGGAAAAGACCGGCGCCGACCAGTCCGAGACACCGTTGTTTGCTGCGACGGAGGGAGATCCGACGGCACGGGCGCCGGTCGTCTTCCTGCACGGCTTCGGCGGATCGGCGGATATCTGGAAAGAGGTCGCCGCCGCCATCGCCGTCGAACATCCGACGGTCGCCTATGACCTTCCGGGGCATGCGCGTTCTCTTGCAGCTGCCGGTATTGGCGGGGCAGGGCGGATGGCGAAGGCGATTGCGGCCGATCTCGATAGCCGCGGGATCGCCGGCGTCCATCTCGTCGGGCATTCGATGGGCGGGGCAGTGGCGGCGCTTCTCGCCTTGCGCGACCCGGACCGGGTCGCATCGCTGACGCTGCTCGCGCCCGGCGGGTTCGGGTCGGAGATCAACCATCGGCTGCTTGAGCGCTATGCGCAGGCGGCCGATGCGCACGCCATTCGGCTTGCGCTTGAGGAAATGTATGGCTGGAACCGGCCGATCAGCGATGCGACCGTGGAGGCTTACGTGGCCTTGCGGGCGCAGCCCGGTGCCATCGAAACGCTGCTCGCGATCCATGACACCATGACCACGGGTACCGGCCTCGACCGGCGGCAGGGCATGATCGCGCGTGCCGATCTCGAAACGCTGACGATGCCGGTCAAGGTGCTCTGGGGTACGCAGGACCGCGTCTTGCCGACGCGCCAGGCACATCGGCTGCCACCGCTTTTCGCAGCCCATGTCTTTGAGGATACGGGGCACATGCTGGTCGACGAGCAGCGCGAAGCGGTCATCACACTGGTTCGGCAGTCGGTCAAAACCAGTGGTTAGCTCTTTCGTGCCGCCGCCGTCTCCCTCGCCAAGGCCGCTCGCGGTGTGTTAATAAACAGTTAAGCCGCCTTGTGGCTCAGCGAGGGTTCTGCGTGATGAGCGATCAGTCGAGATCTGCGCGCCAGCGGCGCCTTTCGGAGATCATCCGAGAGGTGAAGGTGGCGGCTGCCGAGCGCGACGACGTGGTCGTCGACATGCGCGATGCGGATCGGGCGCGTCTGGAACTGCTCGCGCAGGAACTGGAACCTGTCATCGCCGATGTTCCGGCGCAAGACGATCAGTTCGATTTTGCCCTGTCCTCCGGCTTGCAGCCACGGTTCTGGATCGACGCGGTTGCGCATGTGCACATGGCGCGCGACCGGCGCACCTATCGCTTCGTGCGCGACACAAGGCTTGGCCGTACGCTGATGAGCGAAACCGCCGACATGGCGCAGACTGCGGACGCCGTCTCGCGTTACATCGCCGAGCGGATCATCCAGCGCCAGCGCCTGCTTGAAGGCGATTTCGAAGCAATGCGGACGTCCTACGAGACCGAGGAGCGCTCGAGCGGACGCCGTTCGTCGGAGCAACGTGATCGGGCACGGCATGAACGGGCAGATGCGCCAACCGCGCCGTCGGCTGCTGTCACAAATGCGCTGAACTCACCGAACTCTCAAGCGATGGCAGCCACCGAGCGGGCGCAGGGCATCAATTCGAGAAGCCTACTTGTCAGCTTCATTTGGTTCCTGAGCGGTTGCATATTGGGCGGCCTGCTTTTGATGGCGTCGTTCGCCGATCGCTTCCTGCAGCAGTGACGCGCCATCCTGACCGAGCGCCGGGTCGATGTGGCCTGGCGGAACCGTTTCGGGCCGCATCAGGTCGTCGTCGCTGATCCGGATCGGCTTGTCGCCACCATCTTCCGGCAGCTGGAAACGTTCCAGCCGGCACTGCCAATCGTCCGGTTTCCCGTCGATCGAAATGTAATTGTAGGTCGCCGTCGGTTTGGCGCCGCCCGGCCCCTGGCTTGCAGACGCGATGCCGACCACGGGCACGAGCCCGCCCGGCGAGGGCAGCCAGTGGATCGTGTTGAGGTGCGTGTGGCCGTGCAGAACCAGTTCGGCGCCGGCATCCCGCAGCACGCGCGAAAAACGCCCGATGCCGATCATGCGCTTGTGCCAGATCGCCGCGCGCCGGACCGGCGGGTGATGGATCATGACCACGCGGAACAAGCCGGCACTTTTCGCCTGTTTCAGCAGTTCCACCGTCCGGCGGGCCTGCGGAATGCCGAAATAGCCGCTCGCCACGAAGGGCGGCGTTGCGGTGGCCGTCGAAATGCCGATCAGCGCGACGTTGTCGCGAACGCGCATGAAGGGAAAGAGCCCGTTGTCGGGACGGATCAGGCGCTCGTCGTCGCTCGTCATATAGCTGCGCCAGGCTTCGGCCACCTTGTCGTAGGCGCCGGGCACGTAGGCATCATGGTTGCCGGGCACCACCGACGTGCTCAGCCCGTCGCCGATGGCCTCCAGCCACGCGGTGGCGACCTCCACTTCGTTGTCGGTGGCGAGATTGACCAGATCGCCGGTGATGGCCAGGTGATCGGGCTTCTTGTCGAAGATGTCGTCGAGCAGCGCTTCCAGCACATTGCCGAACAGCGCCTTGCGCCGATGGCGCCGCCAGTTCACATAGCCGGTGATGCGCTTGGATGCGAGTTCGCGCATGGAGGGGACGTGTTCGAGCCCCAGATGGATGTCGGAAATATGAGCCAGCCGAAACATTCAGGCACCGATCCGCAACTGCGTCAGGCCGAACCGACGGGTTTCGATCTGCGTCGACTGGCGCGACGCTTGCGGCTGAGGCTCTATCATGTCTTCTTCCTGGTCAGGCGACCGATGACGCTTGGCGTGCGTATGCTGGCATTCGATCGGGATGGCCGAATTTTTCTGGTGCGGCACACCTATGTGAGCGGGTGGCATCTGCCGGGTGGGGGCGTGGAACCCGGCGAGACGGTTCTGCAGGCGGTTGAAAAGGAACTTTTCGAAGAAGGCAACCTCACGCTGGTCGAAGCGCCACGGCTTGCCGGCATCTATCTCAATCGCGGAGCAAGCAGGCGGGATCATGTGGTCCTTTATCACTGTGCGCTCGTGGCGCAGGAACGCGTCAAACAAGCGGATCGCGAGATTGCCGAGGCGGGGTTCTTCGACGTGGATGCCTTGCCGGAGGGTACGACCCCGGCCACTCGGAAAAGGCTCGCGGAGCTTAATGGTTCCGAAGCCTCTCCCTATTGGTAGGCCGGCGGTCAGGCAGCCTGCGCCAGATGGCCCCGGCCATGCGGTGCATCGTAGTCCAGTGCAGGGCCAACGGGCACGATGCCGGTCGGGTTGATGGTGTCATGGCTGCCGTAATAGTGCCGCTTGATGTGCAGCAGGTTCACGGTCTCTGCGATGCCCGGCATCTGGTAGAGTTCGCGCATGTAGCCTGAGATGTTCGGGTAATCGGCAATGCGGCGCAGATTGCATTTGAAGTGGCCGACATAGACCGGATCGAAGCGGACCAGCGTCGTGAAGAGCCGCCAATCGGCTTCCGTCAGGCGCTCGCCGACGAGATAGCGATTTTTCGCGAGACGTTCCTCGACCTCATCCAGCGCATCGAAGAGAGCGACGAAATGCTCTTCATAGGCTTCCTGGGTCGTAGCGAAGCCGCATTTGTAGACGCCGTTGTTGATCGCGTCGTAGACTAGCGCATTGATCTCATCGATCTCGCCGCGCAGCTCCTTCGGGTAGAAATCGAGTGTCTCGTCGCCGATGTCGTCGAAGGCGGAATTCAGCATTCGGATGATGTCGGCGGACTCGTTCGAGACGATCGTCGCGCGCTCCTTGTCCCAGAGCACCGGCACTGTAACCCGGCCTGAATAAACCATGTCCGCCTTGGTGTAGACCTGCCAGAGCTTCGTGAAGCCGAAGAGGTGATCGACCGTGCCGCCATCCCGGTCTTTGAACTCCCAGCCATTCTCGCCCATGTGATAGTCGACGACCGAGACGGAGATCGCGTCCTCGAGCTTCTTGAGCTTGCGGAAGATCAATGTGCGGTGCGCCCACGGGCAGGCGTAGGAGACATAGAGGTGATAGCGGCCGGCTTCGGCCTTGAAGCCTTGTTGGCCGGTGGGACCGGCGGAGCCATCGGCTGTCACCCAGTTGCGAAACTGCGATTCAGACCGCTTGAAATGGCCTTTCGTTTCCTTGGTGTCGTACCAGACGTCCTGCCATTGACCTTCGACGAGCAAGCCCATTTACCGATCTCCATTATTTTAGCTTCTTGTGAGCATTGTAGGCGGAACGCGGCTCTCCAAGAAACGATGCAGCGAAGACAGTCTGTTTTTCCTGTTGGCGGTGGCGCGGGCCCATGCTATCGCCGCGATGCCCTGACCTTGGGGCGATAGGAAGCAGCTTTGCATCAGCCGACCAGACAGCGACGATCCTGATCGTTCCCGTGCCTCGCAAGAGGGCGCGGCGCACCCTCGTTGCGGTTCATTGCTGGTCCAGCCTTCATGCACAATCCCGATATCGTCTATCTGACCGAAGACCCGTCGCACGACGGCATCATTCAACTGATCAACCAGGAAGCATTTGGACCGGGTCGTTTTACCCGCGCCGCGGAGCGTGTGCGCGAGCAGGGGCCGCATGATCGTCGCTTGTCTTTCGTCGCCAGCGAGAACGGCGCGATTGTCGGTTCAGTGCGGCTGACGCCCGTGCTTGCCGGGGGTGCGAAGGCGCATCTTCTCGGGCCGCTGGCCGTCCGACCGACGCACAAGAACCGGGGGATCGGGCGGGCGCTCGTCGCCATCTCGGTCGGTCGTGCACTCGATCAGGGCAGCGAAGGCGTCATTCTCGTTGGAGACCCGCCCTATTATCAGCCGCTTGGTTTTGAGCCGGTGGCGATCGGCACGCTGGCGTTTCCCGGCCCTGTCGATCCATCCCGCATTCTCATCGCCGGCTGCTCGCCGACGGCCCGCGCAAGGCTGAAGGGCACCGTCGGCTGGCGGGCTTAAGCGAGCGACCCGCGATCAGCGGCCTTCGCGATACCAGGTCGAGCCAAGTGCCAGGAGCAGCAGCGCCAAGCCCAGGAAGCCGGAGAACAGCGGAATGCGGTTGACGCCGATCAGGACTGTCTCGTCCGTCACCCTGAGCGGCATGCGGCCGGAGCCGGTATCGCGCACGGCGCCACGCACCGGAAGGATGGTCGGAAGCTCGTTGCCGGAGACGCGGGTGACCGACCCGCCGGTCTCGCGGGCGATCGGCTGAAGCAAGCCTTCCGTCGAGACGGTGGCGCGAAATTCCGGTGCGTCGATCGCACCGATATGGGCAAGTGCCGTCAAATCGCCATTCGCCACTTCGAACAGGCCGACCTCTCCCGTTTGAAGTTCGGCGCGGAACAGACCCTCTTCGGCCTGCGAGAGGGCGAGATCGATCACTTCTCCCGCCGGTGTCGTCACGGAGGCCGGCCCGGGCTCGTTGCCCATGGTCTGGCGCTCGACAATGAGCGTGCGGCCCCGCGCGCGCGCCGTCAAAGCCTCTTCTTCGAGCGATGGCTCCTTCATCAGCCAATGCGCGACCCGGCGATAGAGATCGACATGTGGGCCGCCGCCTTCGAAGCCGCGCGCCCACAGCCAGCCATGGTCGGAGAGCAGCATAGCCACCCGGCCTTCGCCTGTCCGATCGAGGACGAGCAGCGGCGATCCGTCGGGACCGTCGAGCACAGTATTGCCTTGTGGAGCATCCACCTCGACGGCGCGGAACCAGCGGCCCCAGGACGGCGGCTCTTGCTCGCTGCCCGGCAGGTCGCGCGTCACCGGGTGCTTGCGACCATCTTCCGAAAGGCGCGGGAAAAAGCCGACATCGTTTACTTCGCCGGTCGGCATGGCAGGCAGGACGGGCGCCAGCGGTGTCGTCGCGATCGACTGCGAGCCCGCGTGTTCGGGCCCGGCGGCGATGAGAAGCGCACCGCCTGCTTCGACATATTGGGCGATGTAGTCGTAATAGAGCACAGGCAATACGCCGCGCCGCTGGTAGCGATCAAAGACGATCAGATCGAATTCGTTGATCTTCTCCACGAACAGTTCGCGCGTTGGAAACGCGATCAACGACAACTCGTTGATCGGCGTGCCGTCCTGCTTTTCCGGCGGCCGCAGAATGGTGAAATGAACGAGGTCGACGGAAGCGTCCGACTTCAGCAGGTTGCGCCATGCGCGCTCACCGGAATGCGGCTCTCCGGAAACGAGCAGAACGCGCAGGTTTTCCCGAATGCCTTCCAGTTCCATCACCGCTCGGTTGTTGGCCGGCGTGATCTCGTCGTCGAGCACACCCACCTCGAATTCGAGGATGTTCTTGCCACCGCGCGGAACTTCGAAGCTCAGGCGCTCTTCATTGCCGACCGTCACGGGCGCGCTGGCGATGTCTTCGCCGTTCAATCGAACCGAAATGAAGGCTGGTTCGCTCGATGGCTGACCATCGTCGATGACGCGGTAGCGCACCGTCTGCTCTTCGCCGACGATGCCGAACCGCGGGGTCTCGATCAGCTGAATCCGCCGATCCACTTCGTCCGGATGGCCGGTGACCAACGCATGAATCGGCGCATCGAAGCCAAGGGCGGCGGCGTTGTCGGGAATGTCGTGAACTTGGCCGTCGGTGATCAGGATCGCGCCGGCAAAGCGGGATGTGGGGACATCTTGGATCGATGAGGAGAGGGCCTCGAACAACCGGGTCGACGGCACTTCTTCATTCTCGTCGGTGCGACTTTCGACAACGCGAACGTCGAAGCGGCTTTGGCGCTCGAGCCGTTCGATCAGTTGCTGCAACGTGTGATCGGTCTGCTCGGTGCGCTCGAGAGAGTTCTGGCTCTGGCTGCGATCGACCACCACGCTGACCACGCTTTGCAGCGGCTCGCGTTCTTCCTGGTAGAGCACGGGATTGACGAGTGCCATCAACACAGCGGCGAGCGCTGCAACGCGCAGGATGCGGCCGCGGGCACCCTGCACGATCAGGCCAGCGGCAACCAGCACGGCGCCAAGCGCCAGGGCGACGAGCGCGTAGAAGGGCAGCAACGGGGCGAAATCGAGTGTCATCTGACGGGGCGCCTCACTGGCCGAGCCGTTCGAGAAGCGCGGGAACGTGCACCTGGTCGGTCTTGTAGTTGCCGGTCAGCATGTACATCATGATGTTGACGCCGGTCCGGTAAGCAAATTCGCGCTGGGCGGGATCGGCCGGAACCGTCGGATAGATCGGCACGCCATTGGTGTCGATCGCCCAAGCGCCGGCCAGATCGTTGCCGGTGATGATGACCGAGGTCACGCCATCGGCGGATGTCATCGTGCGCGTTTCACCGGCTTGCGGCAATTGCTCGATCCACATTTCGCCGCCGCGGTACCGGCCCGGAAAATCCGGAAGCAGATAGAACGCCTTCGTCAGCACGTGATCTTCGGGCACAGGTTCCAGCGGCGGTATGTCGAGGTCGGCCATGATAGCCCGCAGGCGATCGGTCTCCGGGCTTGCCGCATTGCCGAGGCCGGAGAACTGATCGCGCGTGTCGAAAAGAACGGTCCCGCCGGCCTTCATATAGGCGTCGATGCGGCTGATCGCCTGCGCGCTCGGCATCGGCGCGGTCGCGCTGACGGGCCAGTAGATCAGCGGGAAGAAGGCCAGTTGATCAGTCTCGATATCGAGCCCTGCCGGAGCCCCAGGTTCGAGTGACGTTCGGTAGGCCAGGAACTCGGCGAGCCCCGCAAGGCCGCGCTCGGAGATGCGGTCGACCTCGTCCTCGCCGGTCAGCACATAGCCGATCCGGGTGGTGTTGAGCTGCTCCAGGATAACGTCGTCGCCGGCGCGCGTGTCGTCCGTCTGCGCGCTCGCATCGGGTGTCAGCGCAAGCGACACTGCAAATATAGCGACCATGCCAGCTGCCGTGCGGCCGAGGGCGGGCGATCCGATCCGCAGACGCCGTGCAAAGCCAGCCATGAAAAGAACGATGGCGCTATCGACGAGCAGCAGGATCATCGCTGCGGTGAAGAGATGCGGGCGCAGCGACACGGCATTGTCTGTCCCGTAGCCCGTCCGCGTCGCGGAAACGGCGTCCGGCCAGGCGACAGGTTCAAGCGCATCGCGTCCGTCCATCAGGTTGAGCGCGATGAAGCCATCCTCGGTGCCGTAGAGACCGGGCGGGTTTTCCGGGCTGACTGTGGGCGCTTCGTTTGAGAGCACGAGTGGACGGGCTTCGCCCGATGGCGCGACCAGTTGGCCGGCGGCGTCGAGCAGCCGATAGGGCGGCAGGGATGCGGCTTCGCCCGCGCTGCCACCGGCCGGCTGCCCGCCTGCACTGGACAGCATGACCGTCCGGCGCAGCATCTCGACGAAATCTCCGGAGATCGGCAGGTTCGACCAGGTCGCTTCGGCAGTGACATGGAACAGCACCGTGCGACCCTCGCCGATCTGGCGGGTCGTAACGAGCGGCGTACCGTCTTCCAGGCTCGCCCAGGTATTGGCGGAAAGCTCAGGGGAGGGTTGCGCGAGCACCTGGCGGTTGACGACGATGTTTTCGGGCGGCGGCATTCCGGCGAAGGGGCCCTGATCCGGATAGGGCGCAAGGTTTTGCGGCTCCGTCCATGACAGGGCGCCGCCGAGCGCGCGCTCGCCCTGACGCAGCGTCACGGGAATAAGGGGGTCGTTTTCGTCCGCGCCGGCAAGCCTTGGCCCGGCAAAGCGCAGGAGCAGGCCACCGTCTTCCACCCATTCGGTCAGCGGGCCGTAGACATCGTCCGGCAAGGTGCCGATGTCGGCCATGACGATGACCGACGGGTTGGTCTCGATGAGCTCGGGAATGGCAACCGATAGTTCCGGATCGCGTGGTCGCACGATGTCGGCAAAGGGTTCGAGCGCGCGTTCGATGTAATAGAGCGGGGCGAGGAGCGGCTGTGCCAGATCAGCAGAAGCGCCTGAGAGCAAGGCCACGCGCCGGCGGCGGAAGCTGTCGTCGAGCAGATAGGCGGAGCCGGCGCTGCGAATCCCCGGGATCGCGAAGCGCGCGAAATCGTTGCGGAGTTCGAACGGCGCCCGGATAGAGCCGGTGCCCGTGGTCTCGCCATCCGCGAAATCGATGCTGCCCTCGGCAATCGCGCGGCCCTGGATGTCGTGAGCATTGAACGAATAGCTCACGGCTCCGGCACCGACCGGCCGCTCAGCTTCGACGACGAAGGCGTCGGCGCCATTCTCGGCGTCGACGAGCGCAACGGCATCGGGTCCGTCCTCAAAGAGCAGGACTGACGCCGCGTCGGTCGCCCCGAGCTGTTGAGAGAGACGGTCAGTCTCTTCCGCGTCGGACGTGACGCCATCGCTCAGGATCACCAGCGTGCCAGGTGTTGCATCACCAAGCGCGTCCGCCACGGCTGCTAGCGCTCTGGCGCGATCGCCATGCTGGGGCAGGGCGCTTGCAGCCTGCAAGCGCTCCAGGGCCTGGGCGGCCGAGCGCGGGTTGGCGTCGTGGCTTGCGTCGGCGGTGAAGACGAGCGAAACCGGAATTTCGCGTTCCTCGGCTTCGGTGATCAGTTGCGATGCCACCGCTGCGCGATCATCCCAATCGGCGGCGGTCGCCCAGCCATTGTCCATGACGATCAGGAGCGGCCCTTCGGTCGAGATGCTGTTTTCACGCGGATTGAGGATCGGATCAGCAAGCGCCAGAATGATGAAGCCGGCAATGGCAAGCCGCAAAATCGTCAGCCACCACGGGCTCTTTGACGGCGTTTCCTCACGCTTCATGACGCGCGCGAGAATCTTGAGCGGCGGGAAAATCTCCGCCTGGGGGCGCGGCGGCGTCAGGCGCAGCAACCACCAGATGACCGGCAGGGCAAGCAGGCCGAAAAGCACGAGCGGCGCGGAAAAGGCGAGCGGCAGACCAAGCATCAGCCAGCCCTCGCCAAAGTCGTCGCTGGCATGCCGGAAAGGTGCATGTGCAGAGCGACAAGCGCTTCCGATGCGGGCCTGTCCGTGCGGTGGGTCGTGAAGCTCCACCCCAGGCGTCTGAGCGCGCCACCCAGGACTTCCCGTCGTGCGAGATAGGCGTTGCGGTACTCTTCGCCGGCCGTTTCCGCACGCCCGAGCGTTAGCTTGCCGCCGGTCTCCGGATCGACGAATTCCGTTCGTCCGGCATAGGGGAATATCTCTTCTACCGGATCGCAGACTTCCAGCACATGGCCGCGGATACCGCGCTTTGCGAGCGGCGCGAGCATGGCCAGCACATCTTCAGGCGGATCGAGGAAGTCGCTGACGACGACGATGTCGTTGCGGGCGGTGATGCGGGTGAGATCGGGCAGAGCCGTGCTTGGCGGTGCCAGCACCAATGCGCCCGCCAGCCGTTCGGCCGCGTTGCGTGCCGCGACCGGCTCCATCGCGCCGGGATAGGCGATGCGTTCGCCGGACCGAGACAGGATTTCCGCCAGCGCCAGCACGACGACGAGCGCGCGGCTTTCCTTGGAGACCTGACCCAGATCCGATTTGAACATCATCGAAGCGGATGCGTCGGCCCAGAGCCAAAGCGTGTGCGCGGCTTCCCATTCGCGGTCGCGCAGATAGGTGTGGTCGTCGCGCGCGGAGCGGCGCCAATCGATGCGTGACAGGCTTTCACCCGGAGCGTAGGGGCGAAACTGCCAGAAATTTTCGCCGATGCCCCTGCGGCGGCGGCCGTGCCAGCCGGCGATGACGCTGTTGGAAACCCTACGCGCTTCAACGAGGCAATCCGGCACAAGCGCAGCGCGCTGGCGCGCACGCGAAAGCGCCTCGCTGCTCGATGTGGGTTGAACCGTTTTTCCGAGGGCTGCCATCAGGATCGCTTCGCTTACCGCCTCGCTTTTGATTTCACGAGATCGGCGATCACGTCGCGCAGGCTCATGCCTTCCGCGCGCGCTGCAAAGGATAAGGCCATGCGGTGCTGCAGCACCGATTCGGCCAGTGCGTCGACATCGTCGATCGAAGGTGCAAGCCGACCATCGTAGAGAGCTCGGGCACGGACGCAAAGCATGAGCGCCTGGCCGGCACGGGGACCGGGGCCCCAGGCGACATGCCGGTCGGTGGACTCGTTGCCGTTGCCGGGCCGGGCCGCGCGCACGAGCGAAAGGATGGCGTCGACCACGGTTTCACTCACTGGCATCTGGCGGATGAGCGCCTGAATTTCCTGAAGACGCGCCGCATCGAGCACCGCCGAAGCATCGCTCTCACGCACACCTGTAGTTTCGAGCAGGATCTGGCGCTCGGCTTCGAGCTCTGGATAGCGCACATCCACCTGCATCAGGAACCGGTCGAGCTGTGCCTCTGGCAGGGGGTAAGTGCCTTCCTGCTCAAGCGGGTTCTGGGTCGCGAGCACATGGAACGGGGCAGGCAGATCGTTGCGCTCGCCTGCCACGGTCACGTGATATTCCTGCATCGCCTGCAGGAGTGCCGACTGGGTGCGGGGCGAGGCGCGGTTGATTTCATCCGCCATCAGAAGCTGCGTGAAGACAGGGCCGCGCACGAAGCGGAAGGATCGCTTGCCGCTGTCATCCTGGTCCATGACTTCCGAGCCGATGATGTCGGACGGCATGAGGTCGGGCGTGAACTGGATGCGGTTGGCATTGAGGCCGAGCACGGTGCCGAGCGTTACGACAAGCTTGGTCTTGGCCAGCCCAGGAACGCCGACGAGCAGCGCGTGACCGCCCGAGAGAATCGCGAGCAGCGTTTGCTCGACCACGCTGTCCTGGCCGAAGATGACCTTGGCGACTTCCGCGCGAATGCGGGCAATGTCTTCCAGTGCCTGCTCGGCGGAGCGAACGATCGCCTTTTCATCCAGCGGCGTGGCGGTCGGTTGCATGGCGCCCATTGGGTCGAAGCCCTTTCGATCGGTTCCTGACGGAGCTCTGGCGAACGGCCGGAACGCTTTTCTCGCTCGTCCCGCATCAAGGATCAGGTGACCGCATGAGGGGATCAAAGCCAAGCTTATTCCGACGCCCTTCGCTGGCAAGCATGTTTCGAATAACTATCTGGTGAGTTAGCGGGCAAGCTGGACGGAACAATGGCAGGAAGCAAAGCAGATATGACGCAGCACGACCCGGCCAAATCCGACAAGGGCGAGAGCGATCTTGCCGCTTTGATAAGTCGAGCTGTCACCGGGCGTGGCCTGCCGCCTGTCGAGACGTGGAATCCGGATCATTGCGGCGATATCGACATGCGCATCGCCGCCGACGGTACCTGGTTTTACCAGGGCACCCCGATTGGCCGGGAGCGGCTCGTGCGCCTCTTTTCCACGGTCCTTCGCAAGGATGAGGACGGGCAGACCTATCTCGTCACGCCTGTGGAAAAGGTTGTCGTGCATGTCGAAGATGCCCCTTTTCTCGCGGTCGAGATGAGCGCGACCATGCGCGATGGACACGAAGTGCTGACGTTCCGCACCAATGTCGGCGATCTGGTCGAAGCCGGGCCCGAGCATCCCATCCGTTTCGAGGCCACCGAACCCGATGGTGCACTCAAGCCCTATCTGCATGTGCGGGGACGGCTAGAAGCGCTCGTCACCCGGGCGCTGACTTACGATCTCGTTGAACGCGCCGTGACAGAGGACGTCGATGGAAAGGCGACTGTTTGCCTGCGATCGGCCGGCGCCGTCTTTCCGATCATGCCCGCCGACGATCTCGCAGCCGGGTGACATTGACGATGCGTTTCGAAGATCCGGCGGGGCTCCATCGCTTCAGCGCCGAAACCTTCCGGCAGCGCGCGGCCCATCACCAGCGCAGCGCTACCGAAATCGCAGATGCGTTCCGCCACCATGGCGACCATGCCCTGAACCCGGACCTCGCAGATCAGCTAGAGGCGGTTGCGCGACGCGATGCGGCCGTTCTGATACCGGTGATCGATGATGGCGCAGCCGATGCGCGCCTCATCCTCACGCAGCGGGCGGGAAGCCTGCGCCAACACTCCGGACAAGTCGCGTTTCCGGGCGGCAAGATCGATCCGGAGGATGGCTCGCCCGAAGCGGCTGCCATCCGCGAAGCGCAGGAAGAAATCGCGCTCGATCCTGCCTTCGTCACACCTGTCGGTCAGTTGCCGCCTTATCTCACCATGTCGGGTTTCAGGATCATGCCGGTTCTCGCGGTCGTGAAGCCGGGATATTCGCTCGTTCCCAATCCGGATGAAGTGGCCGAGGTCTTTGAGGTGCCGCTTTCTTTCCTTATGACCCCTGAGAATCACATTCGCGAAAGTCGGGTGTGGCAGGGGCGCGAACGCCATTATTACACAATGCCGTACGAGAATCGGTTCATCTGGGGGGTGACCGCGGGGATTTTGCGGATGCTCTATGAGAGGCTTTACGGATGACGACGGACGTTACGGGGGATGTGGCTTCCAGCGCTGAAACATTGCGCGAGGCGCCGTGGTTCAAGGCTGCCGGGGTTCAACGCGTTCTGGATCTCTTGAACGACGAGGCCGCGGATACGCGGATCGTCGGCGGGGCGGTGCGGAATGCGCTGATGGGGCTGCCGGTCGTCGATATCGATCTGGCTACGAACCTGAAGCCGGAGGAGGTCATCCAACGGGCCGAGACGGCGAAGATCAAGTCTCTGCCGACCGGTATCGAGCACGGCACGGTCACTCTGGTCGTGGACGGCCAGACCTTCGAAGTGACGACGCTGCGCACGGACGTCGAAACCGATGGGCGACGCGCCGTCGTCGCTTTTGGAACCGACTGGGCCGAGGATGCCGCCAGACGCGATTTCACGATCAACGCGCTCTATCTCGATCGCAATGGGGAGCTTGTCGATCTGGTCGACGGGCTTGCAGACATCGAGACGAAGACAGTCCGCTTTATCGGCGATGCTGATTTGCGGATAACCGAAGATTACCTGCGCATTTTGCGGTTTTTCCGCTTCTTTGCCCATTTCGGCGGCGGACGTCCGGATGCCGATGGGATCCGTGCGGCTGCGCGCCACAAGCAAGGCATCGCCAAACTGTCGGCCGAGCGGGTGTGGGCGGAACTCAAGAAGCTCCTCGCTGCCCGCGATCCATCCCGTGCGCTGCTGTGGATGCGCCAGTCCGGCGTTCTGACGGAAGTCCTGCCGGAAACCGAAAAGTGGGGAATCGATTCGATCCATGGTCTCGTCCATGCCGAGGAGGCGTTCGGCTGGGAGCCGGATCCGCTCCTTCGGCTGCTCGCGATCGTGCCGCCGGACGAAGCCCGGCTGGACGCGATGGCCAAGCGATTGAAGATGTCGCGCGCCGAGGCGCGCCGACTACAGGCCTATGCGCGGGCTGAAGATCCGGCACATGGTGCAACGGACGTCGTCTTCCACAAGCATGCCTACCGCGCGAGTGGGCCCGCCTTAATGGATCGGCTCAAGCTCAAGCTCGCTTCGGCCCGGATGCGGGCGCGGTCGGAGACGGGCGCCCTTGCAGAGGCCGCCGGCTACGCGCGGCTGATCGAGCGCCTTGGAAAGTGGCAGCGGCCGGTCTTTCCAATCAGCGGAAAGGACCTGTCGGATCTTGGTTTGAAGCAGGGGCCGAAGCTCGGTGCGCTGCTGTCGGATCTCGAAGAGGCCTGGATTTCCAGCAATTTCATCATGACGCGCGACGACCTCCTTTCGAAGGCCGCCGCGCGGATCGCTGAAAAGGAGAGCTGATCAGCTTGCCTGACGGCTCGCTGGCCCGTCTTCTATGCGCTGCTTGATGGCGTCGACCATGGATTCGCGAATGACGGTTTCGCCGTGTGTCGTGCGCATGTGGTCGACGGCGCGGCGCACGACTTCCGCTTCTTCATCAGCGCTCGTTTGCCAGGAACAGCCAGGCACGAGCGATCCGCATTGGAACGTCTTCATGATCGTTTCCTCCTCTGTCCGGAACTTGAAGACTACCAGCAAAACGCGCTGGCGCCCAATTTGTTCGTGACTGAGGACGGTCGTGATTAGGGCCAGCGCACCACCGGAGGCAAAGAAGACAGGATCGAATCGACGTTTCCGCCGGTCTTCAAACCAAAGATCGTGCCACGGTCGTAGAGCAGGTTGAACTCGACGTAGCGGCCGCGGCGCACGAGCTGCTCGTCGCGGTCTTCTTCCGTCCAGCCCTTGTTGAAATTGGCGCGCACCAGCTTCGGATAGACGATCGCGAAAGCGCGGCCGACATCCTGCACGAAGGCGAAATCGGCATCCCAGCCGCCTTTATCCTCGCTGGAGCGCAGCCAGTCGAAAAAGATTCCGCCGATGCCGCGCGGTTCGTTGCGGTGCTTCAGGTGGAAATACTCCTCGCACCAGGCCTTGTAGCGCGGATAATCGGCAACCTTGTGCCGGTTGCACGCAATTTCCATCGCCCGGTGGAAGAGCTGGGTGTCGGGATCGTCCTGCGTGCGACGGCGGTCGAGCACGGGGGTGAGATCGGCGCCGCCACCGAACCACTGACTCGATGTCACGACCATGCGGGTGTTCATGTGCACGGCAGGCACATTCGGGTTGACCGGGTGCACGATCAGCGAAATGCCCGATGCCCAGAAGCGCGGGTCTTCCTCTGCGCCGGGGATCTGGCTGCGAAATTCGGGTGAAAACTCGCCGAAAACGGTCGATGTGTGGACACCGGCTTTTTCGAACACGCGGCCGTTGAGGAGCGACATGACACCGCCGCCGCCCGCACCGTCGTCCCGGCTCCAAGGCGTCTGAACGAAGCGACCGGGCTCCTGATCGGAAAGCGGACCCTGAACTTCATCCTCCAGCGTTTCGAACGCGGCGACGATCGTGTCGCGCAGCGTTTCGAACCAGGCGCGTGCGCGCACCTTCTTGCCTTCGATGTCGTCTGGATGTGTGGCCGGAAGGTCCGGTCTTTCCATAGCTTAATGCCCCCGTGTCGGCGGCTCGTCCGCCCGATGCGCAGTTTGCCCGGCAAGCCGCGATTTGCAACCGGCTTGGCACGGCCCGGCCGCGACGATTCGACTCGCTTTCGCCGATACCGATGTCTATCTTTTGATGATCAGGACTGGAAGCCGCGAGGACATGATGGTTCGTCGACAGCCGCAACCCCCGATGGAGGGCCTGCGCAGGCAGATCAGCAAGGGGCGGCGCGAAGGCGCCACGGGCTCCACGTCGACCTTCGTGCGCGAAACCTTCGTGCTGCCGCGCATGGCTGCTCGCGCCAAGGCCCGCGAATGGCTCGATACCTGGCCCAAGGCCGCCTACTGGACGGAAATCGAGACCTGGCGGCAGCTTCCCGACGACCGGATCGAATTCACCATGCGGCGCCTGCCGACCGCCGACTGATCTTCGCCCTTTTGCCCTTCACTCCTACTCGACGGCAAAAGCACCCGTTTGTCTGAGTGCCTCGCCGGCGACCATCGCTGTTGAAATTGCGAGATTGAGCGATCGCATGCCGGGCTGCATCGGTATGAGAATGCGGGCGTCCGCAAGTGCGTGGACATCGTCCGGAACGCCGGCACTCTCGCGCCCGAACAGAAGGATATCGCTCGGGTCGAACCGGAAGTTCGTATAGGCGACGGCGCCTTTCGTGGTCGCGAGCACGAGACGCCGCTTCTCTTCCGACCGCCACGCTTCGAAATGATCGAAATTGATGTGGCGCACGAGCGCCGCCTGCGCCGCATAATCAATGCCGGCGCGTTTCAGAGCCTTGTCCGAGAGATCGAATCCGGCGGGCTCGATGATGTGGACCGACAGGCCAAGACAAGCCGCCATGCGCAGGATCGTTCCGGAGTTTCCGGGGATGTCGGGTTGAAAAAGGGCAAGTGAAAGGCTCTGCATGCCGTGCCGCTATGCCAGTGTCACACTGTGCTGGCAATGGGATGCGTGAGACGGCCGCGGTCGGTCTGGCGAAATCCGTATCGACGCACTATCTGGCTGAAACATTCCTCTTGCCCCATCGGCGATCTCCCGCGCACGGCCGGGACCGAGTTCAACGGTTCCATTCCGAAGACAGTGTTCGCACCGTGCCGTCTGCCAGATCGCCTTTTGCGAGGCACTCTCCAGCGCCTGCTGGACCCATATTGAAAGATGTCTTGATGTTTTCGTGGTTCGAACGCCGCCTCAATCCCTATCCAGAGGCTGATCCGGAGCGTCCACCGCAGGGTTTCGTGGCGTTTTGCTGGCATTATTCAAAGGATGCCGCGCCTTATCTCATCGCCATGGCATGCCTGACCGCGATGATCGCGATCGGCGAAGTTTTGCTCTTCGGCTTCCTCGGCTCGATCGTCGACTGGCTGGCGACAGCGGAGCCTGAGGGCTTCCTTCAGCGCGAGGGCTGGACGCTGTTCGCCATGGGCGCGCTGGTCCTGGTCGGCCTGCCGACGGTCGTTCTTCTGCAATCGGTGCTTATCCACCAGACGCTGCTCGGCAACTATCCGATGATCGCGCGCTGGCAGATGCACCGCTATCTTCTGCGCCAGAGCCTGACCTTCTTCGCCAACGAGTTCGCGGGCCGCGTCGCCACGAAGGTAATGCAGACCTCGCTCGCGGTGCGCGAAACGGTGATGAAGATGCTGGACGTCTTCGTCTATGTCTCGGTCTACTTCATCTCGATGATCGTGATGATCGCCGCGGCGGATTTCCGGCTGGCCATCCCGCTGGTCTTTTGGCTGATCATCTATGTGTCGCTCGTCGTCTATTTCGTGCCGCGCATGCGGGCGGTGTCCAGCGTCCAGGCCGATGCCCGCTCGATGATGACGGGGCGGGTGGTCGACAGCTACACGAACATCTCGACCGTCAAGCTTTTCTCCCATGCCGGCCGTGAAGAAGCCTATGCGCGTGAAAGCATGGACAACTTCCTGGGAACGGTTCATCGGCAGATGCGCCTGGTGACCATGTTTCAGGTCCTGATCTACGTGAACAACGCGATCCTTGTCTTTGCGGTGGCAGCGCTTTCGATCGGCCTGTGGCTCGGCAATGCCGTCTCCGTCGGCGCGATTGCCGTTGCGATCGGTCTCGCGCTGCGCATGAACGGCATGTCGCAGTGGATCATGTGGGAAGTCTCGGCGCTCTTCGAGAATATCGGCGTCGTCATCGATGGCATGGACATGATGGCGAAGGAGCGGGACGTCGTCGACAAGCCGAATGCGAAGCCGCTGCAGACGCGCAAGGGGCGCATCGATTTCGACGGCATCCGCTTCCATTACGGCAAGGACAACGGCGTCATCGAGAACCTGACCCTGTCGATCGCCGCCGGCGAGAAGATCGGCCTGGTGGGGCGTTCGGGTGCCGGCAAGACAACGCTGATCAACCTTCTGCTGCGCTTCTACGACGTGGAGGCGGGCCGTGTGCTCATCGATGGACACGATATTTCTGACGTCACGCAGGACAGCCTGCGATCGCATATCGGCGTGGTGACGCAGGATACCTCGCTGCTGCACCGGTCCATTCGCGACAACATCGCCTATGGTAAGCCGAAAGCGAGCGATGCGAAGATCATCGAGGCAGCGAAGCGCGCCAATGCCTGGAGTTTTATCTCGGAACTGAGCGACCAGCAGGGTCGGACCGGGCTCGACGCACATGTGGGCGAGCGGGGCGTGAAACTGTCGGGCGGCCAGCGTCAGCGCATCGCGATCGCACGCGTGTTCCTGAAGGATGCGCCGATTCTGGTACTCGACGAGGCGACGTCCGCGCTCGATTCCGAGGTGGAAGCTGCGATCCAGGAGAACCTGTTCGACCTGATGGAGGGCAAGACGGTCATCGCGATCGCGCATCGCCTGTCGACGATCGCGGAAATGGATCGGCTTGTCGTGCTCGACGAAGGCCGGATCGTCGAAACCGGCACGCATGGCGAACTGGCGGGGCGTGGAGGTCTCTATTCGGACCTGTGGTCGCGCCAGTCCGGCGGCTTCATCTCCACCGAACCGCGACAGGACGAAGCGGCCGAATAGCCATTCCTCAGGCAAACGCACGCTCCCACAATTGCGGGAGCGTGCGAGCGCATTATATGCGGGTCGATGGTCAAGCGCATTTTCCGGCTGTTTGAAGGCTGGGTGGATCCTTTTCGCGAAACGCAGAACCTCCAGCCGCCCTCCAGCGTGCTGGCCTTTATCTGGTTCTATATCCGCCAGGCGCGCTGGCCCTTCTTCGCCATGCTGGTGCTTGGCGGCCTCGTCGCCTTGCTGGAAGCGGCGCTCTTCTATTTCGTCGGTCGGATCGTCGATCTGCTGGACACGGTCGAGCGCGCCAGCGGCTGGGAAGGTCTGATCGCCGCGCACGGGCCCGAATTGCTGTTCATGCTGCTCGTCATCGTCGTGGCCCGCTTCGTGATCACAGCGCTGGCGGCGCTCGTCGAAGAGCAGACAATCGTGCCGGGGTTCTACAATCTCGTGCGCTGGCAGGCCTATTCGCATGTGGCGCGCCAAAGCCTCAGCTTTTTCCAGAACGATTTTGCGGGCCGTGTGGTCACCAAGGTGTGGCAAGCGGGGCAGGCGACCGGCGATTTCATGGTCAGCCTGCTGCAGGTCGTCTGGTTCGTGATCATCTATACCGCGACGACCATGGCGCTGATCGCGCAGCTCGATTGGCGGCTTTCTGCCATGGTCGGACTCTGGATCGCGGCGTTCTGCGGGCTTGCCTATTTCTTCGTGCCGCGCATCCGCCGCTGGGCGCGGGCGTCCGCCGAAGCGTCGTCGATGCTGAACGGCCGGCTCGTCGACAGCTACCAGAACATGCAGACGCTGAAGCTGTTTGCCCGGGAAGACGAAAACGACCGCTACATCCGCGACGGTTTCGACCGCTTCATCGCGGCCATCATCCCGTTTACGCGAAACCTGACGGCGGTTCGCGCGACACTCGCGCTCCTGTCGGGCCTGATGATCGCGATGATCGGTGCCTTTTCGGTCCACCTCTGGTTGACGGGTGCCGTAACCAGCGGCGCGGTCGCCTTTACCATGGCGCTCGTCTTGCGGCTGAACATGCTGCTCGGCCGCATGATGACGCAGCTGAACGGCCTGATGCGCAATTTCGGCACGATCCAGAATTCGGCCGAACTGGTGGCCCAGCCGATCGGTCTCGTCGACCACGCCGGGGCGGAGACGCTCACCGTCCATCGACCGAGCATCGCGTTCGAGAACGTCACCTTCCACTATGGCAAGGGCTCGGGCGTCATCGAAAATCTGTCGCTGACGATCAAGCCTGGCGAAAAGGTGGGCGTCATCGGCCGGTCCGGTGCCGGCAAATCGACGCTGGTCAACCTTTTGCTCAGGTTCTTCGATCTGGAGGGTGGTCGCATCCTGATCGATGGCCAGGACATCGCAAACGTGACCCAGGAAAGCTTGCGAGCACAGATCGGCATGGTCACGCAGGACACATCGCTACTGCATCGCTCGATCCGCGACAATATTCGCTTCGGACGTCCGGATGCGGACGATGCCCTGTTGCTGAAGGCCGCGGAGCGCGCCGAGGCAGCGGGCTTCATCGGCAAGCTCGAAGATGCTCGGGGGCGCACCGGTTTCGACGCGCATGTGGGCGAGCGCGGGGTGAAGCTGTCGGGCGGCCAGCGCCAGAGGATCGCGATTGCGCGCGTGATGCTCAAGGACGCTCCGATCCTCATCCTCGACGAGGCGACGTCGGCACTCGATTCCGAGGTGGAAGCCGCGATCCAGGACAATCTGGCGCGCCTGATGGAAGGCAAGACGGTGATTGCGATCGCGCACCGCCTGTCCACGATCGCGGCGATGGATCGGCTGATCGTCATGGACGAGGGCCGGATCATCGAAGACGGCACGCACAAGGAGCTCGTCGCGCGCGGCGGCCTCTATGCGGACCTCTGGTCGCGCCAGTCGGGTGGCTTCATCGCAGGAGACATGGCAGCGGAATAGGGCCACTGTTGCCACATTGTGGCGTTCGGACCGCAAAGAGCTTGTGGAACCTCAGCGTGCGGGCGCGACAATCTGCCCATATGACTGTGACGAGACTGGACATAATTTGACTGTGAGCATAGAACGCGCCCAATTGACGGGCGATCGGCGAGGGCTGTCGCGCGGGGGAATTGTCTCCTGTTCCACAGGCCGCAGCCGCGTTGCTGCGACGTCCGCCATGATCATGCGCAAAGGATGTTTGAGCCGTGAGCGAACACGAAACGACAGCAGACCTCAGCGGTGAGCCCACCCGCCGGGACTTTCTTTATCTGACGACGGGCATGGTAGGTGTGGTCGGTGCGGCGGCAGTCGCCTGGCCGTTCATCGACCAGATGCGCCCAGATGCATCGACCCTCGCCCTCGCTTCGATCGATGTCGACGTTTCCGGCGTTCAGCCCGGCATGTCGCTGACGGTACAGTGGCGCGGACGCCCGGTCTTCATCCGCAATCGTACGGAAGAAGAAGTCGCCGAAGCCCAGGCCGTCGAGCTTTCCGATTTGAAGGATCCGACGTCGCAGAACGAAAATGCGCCTTCCGAGCCTGCCACCGATCTCTACCGTTCCGCCGGCGAAGGCCGCGAGAACTGGATCGTGATGATCGGTTCATGCACGCACCTTGGTTGCGTGCCGCTCGGTCAGGCAGGCGATTTCGGTGGCTGGTTCTGCCCGTGCCACGGCTCGCACTATGATACTGCGGGCCGCATCCGCACCGGTCCTGCGCCGCTCAATCTGCCGATTCCCCCCTATACATTCGCATCCGACACGATGATCACGATCGGCTGAGGCGAGGAGAGATTTCCAACATGAGCGGTGAACACTCTACCTACGTACCTGCGTCCGGCGTCGGCCGGTGGATGGACAGCCGGCTGCCTCTGCCGCGGCTGTTGCACGATTCGTTCGTTTCCTATCCGGTCCCGCGCAACCTGAACTACGCCTACACATTCGGCGGCATTCTCATGGTCATGCTGGTCATCCAGATCCTGACCGGTATCGTGCTGGCCATGCACTATGCGGCGGAAACAGGCGTTGCCTTCGATTCCGTCGAAAAGATCATGCGCGACGTCAACTCCGGCTGGCTGCTGCGCTACATGCACGCCAACGGCGCGTCGTTCTTCTTCATCGCCGTCTACATCCACATCGCTCGTGGTCTCTACTACGGCTCATACAAGGCGCCGCGCGAAGTCCTCTGGATCCTCGGCGTCGTGATCCTGCTTCTCATGATGGCAACGGCCTTCATGGGTTACGTTCTTCCCTGGGGCCAGATGTCCTTCTGGGGTGCGACCGTCATCACCGGTTTCTTCACGGCATTCCCGGTCATCGGCGAGCCGATCCAGCAGCTGCTGCTTGGTGGCTTCGCGGTCGACAATCCGACGCTGAACCGCTTCTTCTCGCTGCACTACCTGCTGCCGTTCATGATTGCCGGCGTCGTGATCCTCCACGTCTGGGCGCTCCATGTGACGGGCCAGACGAACCCGACGGGCGTCGACGTGAAGACCAAGACCGACACGGTCGCCTTCACGCCTTACGCCACGACGAAGGATGCGCTGGCACTGGTCGTGTTCCTGGCGGTCTATGCCTACTTCATCTTCTACATCCCGAACTATCTCGGGCATGCTGACAACTACATCCCTGCCAATGCGCTGGTGACGCCGTCGCACATCGTTCCGGAATGGTACTTCCTGCCGTTCTACGCGATCCTGCGCGCCATCACCTTCAACATCGGACCGATCGACTCCAAGCTCGGCGGCGTTCTGGCCATGTTCGGCTCGATCATCGTCCTGTTCTTCCTGCCCTGGCTCGACACGTCCAAGGTTCGGTCGGCTGTCTATCGCCCGTGGTACAAGCTGTTCTTCTGGATCTTCGCCGTGAACGCCGTCTTCCTCGGCTGGCTCGGCTCGCGCCCGGCAGAAGGCTGGTACGTGACGGCTTCGCAGCTTTCCACCCTCTACTACTTCGCATTCTTCCTGATCATCATGCCGCTGCTCGGCATGTTCGAGACGCCGCGTCGCGTGCCGAATTCGATCTCGGAAGCCGTGCTTGCGAAGAAGGCTGGTGCGGGCCGACCTGCCGCAGCGCCTGCTTCGCCGGAACACCGTGGTTGACGTCCAGACGAGTCTGAAAGGAAATTCTCATGAAAATTCGTCTGGCTAGCCTTCTGTCGGCCGCCTTGGCCGTCGGTATCGCCTTCACGGCGACACTCGGCGCGCAGGCTGCGGAAGGTGAGACCCCGCATTACCCGATCAACAAGCCGCGTCACGTGGACTGGTCGTTTGCAGGTCCGTTCGGCACCTACGACAAGGGCCAGCTGCAGCGTGGCCTGAAGGTCTACACGGAAGTCTGCGCCGTCTGTCACTCGATGAACCGCGTTGCTTTCCGCAGCCTCGCCGATCTTGGCTACTCCGAAGATCAGGTTCGCACCTTCGCGGCCCAGTACGAGGTTCAGGACGGTCCGGACGCCAATGGCGACATGTTCACGCGTCCGGCAACTGGCTCCGACCACTTCCCGGCACCGTTCGCCAACCCCCAGGCCGCTGCAGCGGCGATGGGCGGCGCCATTCCGCCTGACTTCTCGTTGCTCGCCAAGGCACGCGCGGTCGAGCGAGGGTTCCCGAACTTCGTCTTCGACATCTTCACGATGTATGCCGAAAACGGTCCCGATTATCTGTACTCGCTGCTGACGGGATACACGGATGCGCCGGAAGGGGTGACGATCCCCGAGGGCACCTACTACAATCCGTACTATATCGCGGGTCCCTCGCTTGCGATGGCGCCGCCGCTCTCCGACGGGCTCGTGACCTATGACGATGGTTCGCCGGAGACGCTCGACCAGTATGCGGCCGACGTCAGTGCCTTCTTGATGTGGGCGGCCGAGCCGCACCTTGAAGATCGTAAGCAGACCGGCTTCCGGGTCGTCATCTTCCTGCTGATCTTTGCCGTGCTGTTGTTCTTCACCAAGAAAGCGGTGTGGTCGCGGACGGATCATTGATCCGGTTTCCAAAACCAGTCATTGAGAAAAAGGCGTCACAAGAGTGGCGCCTTTTTCATGTCCACCACGCGCGTGCTTCGCGCTCCGAAACGTCCCAACTGGTCTCAGATTTCTGTTCATGCGTTTTCGGGACGGCGAGCCGTTAGCCGCTCTGTCTTGTCACGCGCCACGCCCTGTAGGAGAGCTTGATGGAAAACCGCTATCGCGACCTCGTTTCGTCCATCCGCGCCATTCCGGATTATCCGAAGCCGGGCATCGTCTTCCGTGACATCACGACGCTGCTTGGCGATCCGCGGGCGTTTCGCCGGGCGGTGGATGATCTCGTGCATCCCTATGCTGGCACCAAGATTGACAAGATTGCGGGGATAGAGGCACGCGGGTTCATTCTCGGCGGCGCGGTTGCGCATCAGCTCTCGGCCGGCTTCGTGCCGATCCGCAAGAAGGGAAAGTTGCCGCACGACACTGTGCGGATCGCCTACAGCCTGGAATACGGCGTGGACGAGATGGAGATGCACCGAGACGCGATCACGCCTGGCGAGAAGGTCATCGTCGTCGACGACCTGATTGCCACCGGAGGGACGGCGGAGGCGGCCTGTAAGCTTCTGACGCAGATGGGGGCGGATATCGTTGCGGCTTGCTTCGTGATTGACCTGCCGGATCTCGGTGGCCGCAAGAAGCTGGAAGACATGGGCGTCGACGTGCGCACCCTCGTCTCCTTCGAAGGTCACTAAAGTCCAACTGACTCCTAGATCTGAATCAAGACGGCGCTGTCGAATTCCATGACGCGCTCGCCTTGAGCGTTTTCGGCAAAGTTGCGCGTTTCAACGATGCCCCAGCCGGGCTTTGAGCGCAGTTCTCGGGCGTTCACGACGTCGCAGCCGAAGCGGATCGTCTCACCGGCGAAAACCGGCTTCAGCCAGCGCATGTTGCGGATGCCGGGGGAGGGGCCGAGGATCGGCGGAGTGCCGCCTTCCGCCTTGATGCGCGCGGTCTCCTTCTCGCGGAAATCGCAGATCATGCGCATCCAGACGGCGCCCGTATGCCAACCGGACGCACAGAGGCCGCCGAAGAGGCTCTCTTTCGCTGCGTCCGCATCCACATGGAAGGGCTGCGGGTCGAACGTCTTGCCGAAGGCGATGATCTCTTCGGCGGTGAAGGTGTGCGTGCCGAAATCCTGACGCGCGCCGATCTCGTAATAATCAAGCGGGCTCATGCCGTGGCCCCTGCCGTGGTGTGGTCGCGACGGCGGATCATGGTCGGCTGCTTCGTCTCGCAGACGAGTTCGCCGCGCTGGTTATAGAGCTTGTTCTCGATGGTCACGATCCCGATCACTGGTCGCGACGCCGACGGACGTGCCTCCAGCACAGTGCAGGTGCCGGTGAGCGTGTCGCCGGCAAGCACAGGCTTCTTCCATTCCGCGTAATCGATGCCTGGGCCACCCTCGGAAGCCGTGCGGCTGATCATGGCATCGTACATCATGCGGTGCAGGATGGCGCAGGTGTGCCAGCCTGAGGCTGCCAGGCCGCCGAGAATGCTGGCCTTGCCGGCTTCTTCGCTGAGATGCATTGGCTGCGGATCGAACTGGCGAGCAAACTCAATGATCTCTTCCGCCGAGACCGTGACCGGACCAAGCTCAAACGAGCGGCCGGGTTCCATGTCCTCGAAATGGAAGAAGCTTTGATCGTACATGGCGGGTCTGGCCGTCGCTTAGGTGTTGAAGCGGAACAGGAGAACGTCGCCGTCCTGAACGACATATTCCTTGCCTTCGTCGCGCGCCTTGCCGGCCTCCTTGGCGGGCACTTCGCCGCCGAGCTCGACATAGTCGTCATAGGCAATCGTCTGCGCGCGGATGAAGCCGCGCTCGAAGTCCGAATGGATGACGCCGGCGGCCTGGGGGGCCTTGGAACCACGCTTCACGGTCCAGGCGCGCGTTTCCTTCGGGCCGGCCGTGAAATAGGTGATGAGCTCGAGCAGGCGGTAGCCCGCGCGAATGAGGCGATCGAGGCCGGGCTCTTCGAGGCCCATGGCGTCGAGGAATTCGCGCGCTTCGGCTTCCGGCAGCTGGGCCACTTCCGACTCGATCGCGGCGGAGATGACCACTGCCTCGGCGCCCTGGGCGGCAGCCATCTCGGCGACAGCCTTCGTGTGCGCGTTGCCGTCCGCCGCATCGCCTTCGGCGACGTTGCAAACGTAGAGCACGGGCTTCGAGGTCAAAAGGTTGAGCGTGCGCAAGATCTTCAGGTCTTCCGCAGCCATGCCCTCGAGCAGCAGGCGCACGGGCTTGCCTTCCTGCAGAAGCTTCAGCGACGCTTCCATCATCGGCAGGAGCAGAGCGGCTTCCTTGTCCTTGCCGGTTGCGCGCTTGCGGGTCTGTTCGGTGCGGCGCTCGAGGCTCTCCAGATCGGCGAGCATCAGCTCCGTCTCGATTGTTTCGGCATCGGCGACCGGATCGATCCGGCCTTCCACATGGGTGATGTCGTCATCCTCGAAGCAGCGCAGCACGTGCACGATGGCATCCACTTCGCGGATGTTGGCGAGGAACTGGTTGCCGAGACCTTCGCCCTTCGAGGCGCCGCGCACGAGCCCAGCGATGTCGACGAAGGAGATGCGCGTCGGGATGATCTCCTTCGACTTCGCGATCGTCGCAATCTTGCGCATCCGCTCATCGGGCACGGCAACTTCGCCGGTGTTCGGCTCAATGGTGCAGAACGGATAGTTCGCTGCCTGGGCTGCCGCCGTCTTGGTCAGCGCGTTGAAGAGCGTCGACTTGCCGACATTGGGCAGTCCGACGATGCCGCATTTGAAACCCATGGATGGTGCGTCCGCTATTTCTTAAAAGATGATGGGGTGGCGTATGCGGGAAGGGGTCGACGATCGTCAACCGCTTTCACCGTCACTCGCCGTTCTTGTTGCCGAAGAGCCGCTTCAGCATGTCTGCCATCGGGCCGGAAACCGGCTGATTTGTGCCTGCTGGCCGGTTGGCCTGTCGGATGTGGCTTTTCGCGTTGCCAGCGCCTGAAGCCTTCGCGGAAGGCGCATCGCCGACACTTTCCGAAGAACTGCCGATCGCGGTGGCGATCTTGTTCATGAAGCCGGCATCGTCGCCTGAGACGAGAAGCCCCGCATGGGCGCCGATCGCGTCGAGCAGCGGATCGCGCCAGGCTGCATCCGCCTTCGCAAAATCGCCGAGCACATGGTTGTGCACGAGCTCCTTCGCTCCCGGATGGCCGATGCCGAGACGCACGCGGCGGTAGTCCTTGCCCACATGCGCATCGAGCGACTTGATGCCGTTGTGGCCGCCATGGCCGCCGCCGGTCTTGATCCTGACCTTGCCGGACGCAAGGTCGAGCTCGTCATAGATCACGGTCAGCGCATCCGGGCCGAGCTTGTAAAAGCGCAAGGCCTCGCCGACGGACTCGCCCGACAGGTTCATGAAGGTCTGCGGTTTGACCAGCAGAACCCGCTCGCCGCCGATCTCGCCCTCCGCGATCTCGGCCTTGAACTTCTTCGACCAGCCGGAAAAGCTCTGAGCCCGCGCAATCGCATCGACGGCCATGAAGCCGATATTGTGGCGGTTTGCCTGATAGCGTGAACCGGGATTTCCGAGCCCTGCAATCACCAGCATGCGCGTGATCCTTACCTTGCGGCTGTTTCAAGGTCGTATAAAGCGATCGGCCCGGAGCGCCAAGCGTCCGGGCCGACCCAAAGACAACAGGGACAAAGAGAATTACTTCTCTTCGCCGCCTTCTTCTTCTGCTTCGTCGTTCTGCTCGGTGGCTTCGACTTCATCGGCTTCCGGCGCTTCCTGGCCTTCAGCTTCTTCCTCGGCCGTCAGGACAGCCGGAGCAGCGATCGTTGCGATGGTGAAATCGCGATCGGTGATCGTCGGCTCGACGCCTTCCGGAAGGGTGATGTTGGAGATGTGGATGCCATCGCCGATTTCAAGACCGGTGAGGTCTGCGATGAAAGCGTCCGGGATCTTGTTTGCCGGGCAGTGAACTTCGACCGTGTGGCGCACGACGTTGAGGACGCCGCCTTGCTTGATGCCGGGCGAGGCTTCTTCGTTTTCGAAATGAACCGGGACTTCGACCGTGACGACCGTGTTCTTGCCGACGCGCAGAAAGTCGACATGCATGGTGAAGTCACGGACGGGATCCAGCTGGTAGTCCTTGGGGAGAACCTGGATCTTCTTGCCATCCACGTCGATCGTCGCAACCGTGGTCATGAAACCACCGCCACGGATCTTCAGCGTCACTTCCTTGGAGGGAAGCGTGATGGCCATTGGGGGCTGCTTGTCACCGTAGATGACTGCAGGGACTTTGCCGTTGCGGCGGAGTTCACGGGCGGACCCCTTACCAACCCGTTCGCGCGCCTCGGCCTTGAGCTCGTATGTGTCGCTCATGGCATTTCCTTTCGAGGTATGATCTGGAGCGCCCCGCCTTTCCATTTCAGGAAAGTGGCGGAACGTGGAACCGCTCATGTCGAGAGATCCATCCGCGTTGCCTCCAAGGGTGTCTACGCGGACGGCGCGTCTATAACCGACAGGTGGAAAAAGCGCAAGCACGGGCGGCTTTCGCGCGTATACTTCAAATCTTGGAAGGCCTTGCCTTGTGATCATCGCTCCGGCCGCTAGAACGACACGGGACTGTTACACGGGCGCGCCATGGGTGCCTGAGTAAAACGCATCTTATCAGGACCGCGACGATGACAGTGCAGCGATCGACGATGACCAGCGACAATCTCGCTGCCGAACGGCCGACCGTCGAGATGGGCGAGCTCTTTCAAACCTTCGGCAAGATCGGGCTTCTCTCCTTTGGGGGGCCTGCGGGCCAGATCGCGCTCATGCATCGCATCCTAGTCGATGAAAAACGCTGGTTGTCCGAGCCGCAGTTCCTTCATGCGCTGAATTTCTGCATGCTGCTGCCCGGCCCCGAGGCCATGCAGCTCGCCACCTATTCGGGATGGCTTCTGAAAGGTGTTCGCGGCGGGCTTCTGGCTGGGCTTCTCTTCGTCCTACCGGGCTTTTTCGTACTGCTGGGGCTTTCGATCCTCTACATCACGCTGGGCGATGTCCCGATCGTCGATGGGTTGCTGTTCGGCCTGAAGGCAGCGGTTCTCGCAATCGTGCTGGAAGCAATGATCAAGGTCGCCAAGCGCGCGCTGCACGGACGCTTCGCCTATGCCATCGCGGTTGCCGCTTTCGTGGCGATAGCGTTTCTGCAGGTGCCGTTCCCGCTGATCATCGCGACCGCAGGCCTTGTGGGTATCCTTCGTCATCGCCTCTCGGGTGCAGGTCCGGATAATGCAACGGATGTGGTGCTTTCGGAACCGCGCGTGCCGGCGTCGGCGACCCTGAAGACGCTCGCCATCTGGGGCGCACTCTGGCTCGGGCCGCTTGCTCTGCTGCTCGTTTTATTCGGGCGAGGGCAGGTGTTTGCGGATCAGGCTCTGTTCTTCTCACAAACCGCGATCGTCACATTTGGGGGGGCCTATGCGGTTCTCGCCTATGTGGCGCAGCAGGCGGTTGAGTTTTATGGCTGGCTGCGGCCGGACGAGATGCTGACGGGCCTGGGACTGGCTGAGACGACGCCGGGGCCGCTCATTCTCGTTCTGGTCTTCGTGGGCTTCCTGGGCGCATCGCGCATGTCCGGTCTCGATCCGGTCACAGGCGGCATTCTCGGCGGCACGACGGCGCTGTTCTTCACGTTCATTCCCTGCTTCCTCTGGATCTTCGTCGGCGCGCCTTACATCGAGCGCCTGCGTGGCGTGAAATGGCTTTCCGCCGCACTTTCCGCCATCACGGCCGCCGTGGTGGGCGTCATCGCCAATCTCGCCGTCTGGTTCGGCCTGCAGGTTCTCTTCGGCGAAACGTCGACTGTCGATTGGGGCCCGTTCTCGCTGCCCTCGTTCGATCCGGCGGCGCTGGATCTTGCGGCTCTTGCCATCGCGGTCGCCGCCGGCATCGCGCTCATCCGGTTTCACCTCAACATCTTTCTCGTTCTCGGAGCGGCTGCAGCCGCGGGCGCGATTCTCACGCTCGGCTGAAGATCCGGAACTGGAAATTCCGTTCCATCGGTGGACAAAGCCGGATGCTTGACCGAAGGTGCGGCCCGAATTACGCAACGGCATTTCCTGACACCGACACGGATTGAAATAATCATGCCCGCATATCGCTCCCGCACCACGACCCATGGCCGCAACATGGCTGGCGCGCGCGGCCTTTGGCGCGCCACCGGCATGAAGGACGGCGATTTCGGCAAGCCGATCATCGCGGTGGTGAACTCCTTCACCCAGTTCGTGCCGGGGCACGTGCACCTCAAGGATCTCGGCCAACTGGTCGCGCGCGAGATCGAGGCCGCCGGCGGTGTCGCCAAGGAGTTCAACACGATCGCGGTCGATGACGGCATCGCCATGGGCCATGACGGCATGCTCTATTCGCTGCCGTCGCGCGAGATCATCGCCGACAGCGTGGAGTACATGGTCAACGCGCATTGCGCGGACGCCATGGTCTGCATCTCCAACTGCGACAAGATCACGCCCGGCATGCTGAACGCTGCCATGCGCCTCAACATCCCCGCCGTCTTCGTGTCCGGCGGGCCAATGGAAGCCGGCAAGGTCGTTTTGAACGGCAAGGTGAAGGCGCTCGACCTCGTCGATGCGATGGTGGCTGCAGCCGACGACAGCGTGTCCGACGAAGACGTCAAGGCGATCGAGCGCTCCGCCTGCCCGACCTGCGGCTCGTGCTCGGGCATGTTCACCGCCAATTCGATGAACTGCCTGACCGAAGCGCTCGGCCTCTCGCTGCCGGGCAATGGCTCCACGCTCGCCACGCATGCGGATCGCAAGCGGCTGTTCGTGGAGGCCGGTCACCTTATCGTCGATGTCGCCAAGCGCTATTACGAGCAGGAGGACGAAAGCGTCCTGCCGCGCAATGTCGCGAACAAGCGGGCCTTCGAAAACGCCATGTCTCTCGATATCGCCATGGGTGGTTCGACCAACACCGTGCTGCATATCCTCGCCGCCGCCCATGAGGGCGGGATCGATTTTACCATGGATGACATCGACCAGCTGTCGCGCAAGGTGCCGTGCCTGTCGAAGGTGGCGCCGGCGAAGTCGGATGTGCACATGGAGGACGTCCACCGGGCAGGCGGCATCATGTCGATCCTCGGCGAACTGGAAAAGGGCGGGCTCATCCATCGCGATAGCCCTACCGTGCATGCACCCACGCTTGGCGATGCGATCGACCATTGGGACATCGGCCGCACCTCGAGTGAGAGCGTGCGGAAGTTCTTCAGCGCGGCACCCGGCGGCATACCGACCCAGGTGGCCTTCAGTCAGGAAGCGCGTTGGGAAGAGCTCGACATCGACCGCGAAAATGGCGTCATCCGCTCCGTCGCCAATCCCTTCTCGAAGGATGGTGGGCTCGCCGTGCTCAAGGGCAACATCGCGCTCGACGGCTGCATCGTGAAAACGGCGGGCGTCGACGAGTCGATCCTGAAATTCACCGGTCCAGCGGTCGTCTTCGAAAGCCAGGATGCGGCGGTGAAGGGCATTCTCGGCAATGAGGTGAAGGCCGGCGATGTGGTCGTCATCCGCTACGAAGGCCCGAAAGGCGGGCCCGGCATGCAGGAAATGCTCTATCCAACGAGCTATCTGAAGTCGAAAGGTCTCGGCAAAGCCTGCGCGCTCGTCACCGATGGTCGCTTCTCGGGCGGCACGTCCGGCCTCTCCATCGGCCACGCGTCGCCCGAAGCGGCGCAGGGCGGAACGATCGGCCTGGTGCGCGATGGCGACATGATCGAGATCGATATTCCGAACCGCACGATCAATCTGGCCGTCACTGAAGACGAGTTGGCTCAGCGCCGTGCCGAACAGGACAAGCTCGGCTGGAAGCCTGCGGCACCGCGCAAGCGCAACGTCACCAAGGCGCTCAAGGCCTACGCCGCCTTTGCATCGAGCGCCGACAAGGGTGCCGTGCGGATCTTGCCGGAGTAACGCAGCGCCCCACCTCATTCTCAGCTTGTCGAAGGGCGCGGTGGCCCCGATGGTGCCGCAGCGTCCTGCCACGCCCTCGTGGTTCGACAGGCTCACCATGAGGGCTGAGTGAAAGCGCCGTGTCGATCCACCTCATCCTGAGCTTGTCGAAGGACGAGGTGGCCCCAGTGGTGCTGCGCGGCCTCAGTCGAAGAGGCTGGAAACCGATTCTTCGGCTGCGGTGCGGTTGATGGCTTCGCCGATCAGGTTCGCCGTCGTGATGACGCGGATGTTGTGGGCCGCCTGGACCGCTGGCGATGGCTGGATGCTGTCGGTGATGACCAGCTCTTTCAGCTTGGAGGAGGTGACGCGGGCGACCGCACCACCGGACAGCACGCCGTGGGTGATGTAGGCGGTGACGCTTGTCGCGCCCTGGTTCAGCAAAGCCTCTGCTGCGTTGCAGAGCGTGCCGCCGGAATCGACGATGTCGTCGATCAGCAGGCAGTCGCGGCCGACGATGTCGCCGATCACGTTCATCACTTCGGACTCACCGGGCCGGTCGCGGCGCTTGTCCACGATGGCGAGTTGTGCATCGAGGCGCTTCGCCAACGAGCGGGCACGCACCACGCCGCCGACGTCGGGCGACACGACGGTGATGTTCGACAGATCGTAATGCTCCTTCACGTCGCGCGACAGGATCGGCACGGCGTAGAGGTTGTCGGTCGGGATATCGAAGAAGCCCTGGATCTGGCCAGCGTGGAGATCGAGCGTCAGAACGCGATCGGCGCCGGCATGGGTAATCAGATTGGCCACAAGCTTTGCCGAGATCGGCGTGCGCGGACCGGGTTTGCGATCCTGGCGGGCATAGCCGAAATAGGGGAGCACCGCGGTGATGCGGCGGGCCGACGACCGGCGGAACGCGTCGATCATGATCAACAGTTCCATGAGGTGGTCGTTGGCGGGGTAGGAGGTCGACTGGACGACGAAGACGTCTTCGCCGCGCACGTTCTCCTGGATCTCGACGAAGATTTCCTGGTCCGCGAAGCGGCGGACGCTGGCCTTGCCGAGTTGTAGATTGAGATAGGTGCAGATGGAGTCGGCAAGCATCCTGTTGGAATTGCCCGCGAAGATTTTCATGATTGTCCGCCCGTGCTGCGCGCCGTTGCCGGCCTTTTAGCCAGTCTCGTCTCGATTGCAAGCCGCGGCGGCAGATTGTTCGCCAAGGATCAGCCCTGCCGCTGGCTTTCCCACAGTGTGAAGGCTTGAAGGCTCTGCTCAGCCACGCTCTCCATGGCTGCGCTCGGGATGTCATCCCAGGACGTCGCGCCTGCCTGGCTCGGCTTTTCGGCTTCGATCGTGCCGCGAATGCGGTGGAGACGGTTGCCGCTGCCGTCGAGCACGTCCCAGACGTAATAGACCGTGTTGGTGGTCTCGCCGCGCTCGGCCGACAAATAGCCTTTCAGCACGTAGGCGCTGGTTTCGTCCTGGAAAGGCAGGACAGTCAGGCCCAGCCGTCCCGCTTCGGTGCGCAAGCGGCGTGACATCGGTGTCACGGCTTCCAGCGGAGCACCGATGATCGGCATGAAGCGGATTGTCGGCGTGGCGGACTGGTCTGAGGTCGGTGGGACAAGGGCGAGCTCGGCACCATCGCCTTCGCCAGCCGGTGTCGCGTAGGTCGCAGCGTCGATTTCGATCGGGCTGGTCGGATTGCTGCTTTGACCGGCTGTCTCGATGGCGGCAACAGGGCCATCGGTCGATGTGCAGGCGGCCAGCCCGGCAAAGAGGCCGAGCGCCAAGATGATCCGGATCGGTCCGGGAGCACGCCTCATGCCGTTATCCCTGTCGTCTCAACGTCCCGTTTGCAGCTGGGCACACAAGTGCAGCCCCGGGCCAACTTATGGTTCGGGGCGTTCGGCCAAGTCAACGCTGAATAAGTTCAAGCTTATGTTTGGACAGCGCTTCCGGCGCGCCCGGCGTCGTCAGATAGGTTTGCCCGAGCGTCATGGCGACGCCTGCGTCGGAGTCCATGATGATCATGTGGACGAAGAGCGACATGTCCGGCTCGATCGGCTGCGGGCTGCCCTGGTAAAACATCTGGTGTTCCATCCATGACGGCGCAAAGCGCGCGCCGAGCGAGTAGCCGCAAGCGTTCAGCCGGTGACGGGCAAGGCCACGCTCATCCATCACCCTGGCATGAACGTCGAAAACCTCGCCAAAGGTGTGACCCGTCGTCAGCACCGGCTCGATCTGCTGGATCGCATCGAGGCAGGCGTCGAAAAGCTCGATGTGGCGCTGCTTGGGCTTGCCGATCATGATCGTGCGCATCATGGCGGCATGGTAGCGCGCGCTGGTGCCGGCCCACTCGAGCGTCAGTTGATCGGTCTTGTTGAGCTTGCGACGACCCGATTTGGAGCGGCAGAGCAGGGCATCGTCGCCCGAGCCGATGATGAACTCATTGCCGGGATACTCGCCGTCGCCAGCCAGTACGGCGCCCTGCATGGCAGCCAACAGATCCGCTTCGCGTGCACCGGGCTCGATCAGCGGCAAGGCCGCGTCGAGCGCGGCATCGGCGAGCTTTGCCGCCTTGCGCACATGCACGATCTCGGCCGGGCTCTTGGTAAGGCGCAGATTGCTGACGACGTAGGATGCATCGATGATCTTGCCGAAGGATTGGAGCTGGTTGTCCAGTCGGCGCGTGTTCGTTCCGGTCAGCCCGTGCGTGTCGTATTCGACGCCGATGCGCGCGCCGAGCAGGTCCATCTCGTCGAGCAGGTTCTTCAGTTCCACCGTCGGATCGGCGTTGGCGCGATCGGTCCACACGGTGATGTTCTCGATCGTGGACGTGTGGCGTGCCTGACGAAGATCGGCCGAGCGCGTCAGAAGGCTCATCTGCCCATCGGCCTTCACGATCAGGCTCTGGAAGAAGCAGAAGCCGAAGGTGTCGTAACCGGTCAGCCAGTACATGCTCTCCTGGGCAAACAAAAGCAGCGCGTCGAGCCGCTCCTCCTTCATGGCCATGAGCAACCGTTCGAGACGGCCGGAATATTCTTCCGGGGCAAAGCGCGGGGCCATGGGGGTCACTCCGTGATTGCGATCGCTGCGATCTGCCGACCGTAGTCCGGCTCGCCGCGATGGGTGGTGCGCCTATAGGAGAAGAAGGCGGCCTCGTCTTCATAGGTGCAGTGGCCGGTCGATTCTGCCGCGACGCCGGCCCGCTTCAAACGGTGAAGCGTGTAGGCCGGCAGATCGAACATGGCATGCCCGGCACGATCGGAATCGGCAAAAAAGCGCTGGTTGTCGGGATCGGCGTCTGTGAAACGCTCCACGAACTCCGGGCCGACCTCGTAATTGCGCACGCTGATGGATGGGCCGAGGCTTGCTCGGATCGACCGACGGTCGGCACCAAGGTTCTCCATGGCGGCGATCGTATTTTCCAGCACGCCGGTCAGGGCGCCGCGCCAACCTGCGTGTGCCGCTCCGACAACGCCTGCATCCGGGTCGCAGAACAGGATGGGTCCGCAATCGGCCGTCAAGACGCCGATGACGACGCCGGGGATGTTGGTGACCACGGCGTCCGCCTTCGGGCGCTCGTCCCCGAAAGAGCCGGTGGCGACAACCACATCCGGCGAATGGATCTGATGCGGCGTGGCGAGATCGTCGATCGACCGGTTGAAATGGCCGCAGACACGCACGCGATTCTCGATGACTGCATCCCGCTCGTCATTGGAGCCGAGGCCCACATTAAGGCCCTGATAGATCCCTTGGGAAACACCGCCGTGGCGGGTGAAAAACCCATGTCTGATAGGGGTTCCGCTCGTCGCCTGCGCGATCAGATCGCTCTCGATCGGCTGGGGTGGTGAAGTGGCAAGCATCAATCGTCCCGTCCCTTGGTCGAAGCGCGGCGATGGTGGCGACGGCTCGGCAGTCTGTCAATCATCAAGCTCAGCGGCCCTTGGGGGCGGCTTCGCCAAAGCGTGCAAAGGGAGCGAAATCCATCGGCTGGCTGGAAATGGCAAGCACCTTGAACAATTCGCCCATCCGCCCCGGGCCCGTCCCTGCGATGCGGTCCACCGCAACTTCGATCGCTTTTTGCGTTTCCCGGTCTTTGTCCGCACCGAGCCGACCCGCGCGATCAAGAAGACCAAGGCCGAGGAGAAAGTCGCTCTGGCAGGTCAGGCCGAGTACGTGTGCGCCTGAAGCCTGTGCAGCGGCGCTGAGGCTTGCGAAATCCACATGGCTGGTCAGGTCGGCTTCGCCGGGATGCGCCAGCGGATCGTCGAAGCCGTGGTAGCGCATGGCCTGCAGGGTATCGCCGAAACCCGGCACGCGATGGCCATAGTCGATCACAGCAGCAAGCCCGCCTTCAGCGCGAAGCTTCGTCGCGAGTGCGGCCATGAACGCTTCGCGAATGGGCGAGACTTCGAACACGGTGCCCTCAGGCTGGCTTTCCCAGTGATGGGGCAGGGCGCTTGCCTCGATTACCGCCGGTCCGATGCCGAAGGTGAGCTCGCCCGCCGCGTCGAGGCCGATGACCTTTTCGCGAAAGGCCGATCCGGATTTGACGAACTGCCGGATCGGAAGCGCGTCGAACAGCTCGTTGGCGGCCAGAAGCATGTGCCCTTTCGGCACGTCTTCGAGGCGCTCGTGCCATGAGCAGAGATCGGCATAATCCCGCAGCGTTTCGGCCTGGATGGCGCGCAGCCGTGGGCTCGTCTCCACGAGGTGAGCGCTCCAGCCGGCCATGTCGGCGCCCAGCACCTTGCGGATCGTGCGCAGCATGTCCTTCATGAGCGTGCCGCGGCCCGGGCCAAGTTCTACGAGGCGCACCGGTCTCGGCATTCCGGCCGCCTGCCAGCCGCCGAGCAGGAAGATCGCGATCATTTCGCCGAAGAGCTGCGTGACCTCCGGAGCGGTGATGAAATCACCTGACGCACCGAACGGCTCGCGGGTCATGTAATAGCCGTGTTGCGGATCAGACAGGCAGATATGGAAGTAGTCGGAGACGCTGAGCGGCCCGCCCGTTTCGATCAGGCGGACGATCTTGTCGGCAAGTGGGGTCTTGCGCGGTGGGCGCCCGCTCATGTCAGGATGGAGCGCCACTGGTCGAAGCCGCCTTGCGGCCACCGGCGGTGGCCATGGCCCACAGGCCAGCGGCGAGCATCGGCAACGACAGCAGCATGCCCATGGTGAGCCAGCCGCCGGAGAGGTAGCCGATATGAGCGTCCGGCTCGCGGAAGAACTCCACGAAGATGCGCGAGGCCGCATAACCGGCGACGAACGTGCCGGCAATGAAGCCCGGCTGCTTCAGCTTGCGGCCGAAATGGATGAGCAGCCAGATCACGACGAAGAGCACGATGCCTTCGAGCGCTGCCTCGTAGAGCTGGCTCGGATGGCGCGGTTCCGGGCCGCCTGTCGGGAAGACGAACGCCCATGGTACGTCCGTCGGCCGTCCCCACAGCTCCGAATTGATGAAGTTCGCGAGGCGTCCGAACAGAAGGCCGATCGGAACGACGGCAGCCACGGTGTCGAGCAGCGTCCAGACCGGGATCTGGCGCGATCGCGCAAAGAGGATGATCGCGATCGTTGTGCCGAGGAAGCCGCCATGGAACGACATGCCCCCGGTCCAGACGGCGAAGATCGACAGGGGGTTCGCCAGGAAACTCGCGAAATCGTAAAACAGCACGTAGCCGATGCGCCCGCCGGCGACGATGCCGACCGCCGCCCACAACAGGAAGTCATCGAGATCCGTCAGCGTCATGGGCGCCCGGCCTGTCGGCCACAGACGCTCGTTCGCGACGAGCCTGCGGGCATAGATCCAGCCGAGGATGATGCCGGCCACATAGGCCAGTCCGTACCAGCGAACGGCAATCGGGCCGATCTGCACGATGACGGGATCGATCGTCGGGAAGGGGAGGACCGCAAGCGGTGTCAGGAGATAGTCCAAGCTCTCGGAACCCTGGTTGATGGCGGGCGGAAGATGACGGTGGAACGTGGTGTGGTCAAGGCGCGAGACACAAACGTCCCGACCATCCTCTATTCGCTTGAATTTAGGGCCTCGCGCTCCTAGTTCGAAGGCTCAAAGGTCGTGGTCGGCCTGACAGAGACAGAAAGGGTACTTCATGGCCTCCGGATCGAACCGAATCCTCGACGAATTCGCTAAGCTGATGACCGACGCCGCCGGCACGGCGCAAAGCGTGCGGCAGGAATTCGAAACGGCCTTCCGCAGCCAGGCCGAGCGCGTCTTGAACACGATGGACGTGGTCAAGCGCGAGGAGTTCGAGGCCGTGCGCGACATGGCGATCAAGGCGCGCGACGAGAACGAGCGTCTTCTCAAGCGCATCGAAGCCCTCGAAGGCAAGACCGCGACGAGCACGACCGCGACGGGCACGACCGACAAGATCGGCTGATCGTCGCTGGATCATCGGTGCTGGCCCGGGACATGCGCGGGTCGTCGACACACTTATCCATAGATTTTTAACCATGCCCTTCCGGCTCCTGCCGGAGGGAAAAAGACGAGGCGGCAGAGTCAGTTATGACTCACCGCTGAATCTGTCTGGCAGGAACTGTCCACACCCCATTTCCATCCTCCGCCGTGACAGGGCTGGCGCAAGCAATCTCCCGTTATAGACTGATTTTTAATGATGATTCGAAACGGGCTCTTTGAGTTCGGCTTGGCGCATGATGCGCTTGGTGAACACGGATCGTCGTCCAAGGGGTAGGTCCGGCAAGACTGTCGCATAAGCGCCGCGGTTTCCTGATGAGAGGGATACGGGTGCGATGGTTCCGGCTGACAAAGGGTGTGGCATGAGCCTTCAGGAAGTGAGCTTCGAACGCGCGACGAATCCGGTCGATATGATCGAGTTCGTTGCTGCGACGAACCAATGGTCGTTCGAACGCTCAGGCGAAGACGAAATCGCCATGACGGTCGAAGGCAAGTGGTCCGACTACCACATCTCCTTTTCCTGGATGGAAGAGTTCGAGGCCCTTCATCTGGCCTGCGCCTTCGACATGAAGGTGGCGCCGAGCCGCGTCACCGAGGTCGTGCGGCTTCTGTCGCTGGTTAACAGCCAGGTGCTAATGGGTCATTTCGATCTGTGGGAGCAGGAAGATGTCGTGATCTTCCGTCAGTCCCTGCTGCTGGCCGGCGGTGCGGAGCCGACCAACCAGCAGGTGGAAGTGCTGCTTTCGAGCGCGCTCGAGACCTGCGAGATCTATTTCCAGGCTTTCCAGTTCGTGGTCTGGTCCGGCATGGAAGCGAAGAGCGCTCTGGAAACGGTTCTGTTCGAGACCGTCGGCGAGGCTTAAGGCCTTGGCGATCGGAGATATCGCAGCACACGGGCCTGTCGTCCTCGTTGGCGCAGGCAATATGGGCGGCGCCATGCTGCGCGGCTGGGTCGCCGCCGGCCTGTCGGGCGCGGATATCCGCATCGTCGATCCAAATCCATCTCCAGCGATGTCGGCCTATTGCGAGGCGTCGGGCATCCAGATCGATGCAGTAGCCTCCAGTGACGTAAAGGCCGGCATCCTCTTCGTCGCGGTCAAGCCGCAGGCCATGGCGGCGGTGCTGCCGACCCTGCGTCCCCTTGTCGATGCACAGACGGTTGTCGTTTCGGTCGCTGCCGGCACGACGATCGACACTCTTCGCGAGGGGCTGGGAGCGGAAGCGATCGTACGCGCCATGCCGAACACGCCGGCCATGGTCGGGCGGGGCATCACCGCAGCCGTTCCTACACACGCCGTCGATGACCGGCAGAAATCTGCGGTCGATGCGTTGCTCGCCGTTTCCGGCCCAGTTGAATGGCTGGACGACGAAGCGCTCATCGATGCGGTCACGGCTGTCTCGGGCAGCGGGCCGGCCTATGCGTTTTATCTGGTTGAATGCATGGCAGAAGCTGGCCGTAAGGCCGGCCTTCCGGAAGATCTGGCGATGCGCCTTGCGCGGGCCACCGTCTCCGGTGCCGGGGAACTGATGCATCGTTCATCCGATGATGCCGGGACGCTCCGCAAGAACGTAACCTCGCCCAACGGCACCACTGCGGCGGCGCTCTCCGTGCTGATGGAAGACGGCGCGATGCAGGCCCTCTTCGACCGGGCCGTTGCAGCCGCCAAGAACCGATCCGAAGAACTGTCCAAGAGCGAATGATGAGCGAAGAGACGAGTGCCGAGATCGCATGGAGCGACTTCGAAAAAGTCGATATCCGCGTTGGCACGATCGTGGAAGCAGAGCCGTTTCCTGAGGCACGCAAGCCGGCGATCAAGCTCAGGATCGACTTCGGGCCGCTCGGCATCAAGAAGTCGTCGGCGCAGATCACCAAGCATTATGAGCCCGGTGAGCTCGTTGGACGCCAGGTCATCGCGGTGGTGAACTTCCCACCGCGACAGATCGGCCCGATGCGCTCGGAAGTGCTGACGCTCGGATTGCCGGATGAAGAAGGTCAGGTCGTGCTGGCAGCAGTCGACAAGATCGTGCCGAATGGCGGCCGCCTGTTCTGATACACCTAAACCTCTGCCTTAACCTTTTCGCCACCACGCAGCTCAAATCTCGGCAACATCCGGAGAGTGTCCATTTCGGTTGACGTCGTCTTAGGGTTTCATCCTCAAAGGTGACGCCGTCAACGGGCAGGGCGTGGGTATGGGTTTCGATCAAGTGTCACTTCTTGCAGCGATCGGTTTTTCCGGCGCTGCATTGTGTGTCACCCTCCTGGGCGCCTGGCTGGGGTCGCGCACCGATCTCTTCCTGGTCAACTGGTCAGGCGGATTGGCAGCCATTGTCGCTGGCGTGATCCTGTTTGCAATGCTCGGCGAAGCCTACAACGAACCCCTGCAGTGGGCCTCGTTCCTGGCCTTCCTGTCGGGGTTTGGGTTGATCTATGGCGGGTCGATGCAGTTTCGTACCGGGCGCGCCAACTGGCGTCTGGTCGGGTTTGCCGTCTTCGCGGGTGTCGCACCAACCACGGTCGCCTTTCTTCTCGGTTACTCCGGCATTGGAACGATCGTCGGAAACGTGACGATCGGCGCGATCCTGCTTTTGATCGCGAGAGAATACTGGGCGGGCCGGAAGGAAGTGCCGCTTGCGATGACGACCGGCGCCATTCTCTATGTCGCCACTGCGATCTCGTTCTTCCTCTGCGGCTTCGTCCTTGCGGCGGATGGGCTCTGGATTCTGACGGAGCGGCCGTCCAACTGGGCTGAAGACCTGAATTCGATCGTCGCCATCATCGGTCTCACGGGCATCGGCGCACTCTCGCTCGGCGTCAACCAGTCACGTATCGCGCGCTATCATCATCTTCAGGCACAGACCGACCCGTTGACCGGCCTTTTGAACCGGCGCGGGCTGGCTGAGCGCTATGGCGCGGTCACGCAAAATGCCCGCTCTGCCGTCATCGTCTTCGACCTCGATCGCTTCAAGGCGATCAATGATCTCTACGGCCACAGCGTGGGCGATATCGTGTTGTCGCGATTTGCAGGCGTGATGAGGGCGAATATCCGCTCGACAGACATCGCGGCCCGGTTTGGAGGCGAGGAATTCTGCGTGATCCTCCAGGATGCCGACCAGCGAACTGCCGTGGCGATCGCCGAGCGCATCCGTCATGAATTGGCTGCACAACTTTTCGCAGCCGAGGGCCGCAGCATCGCTGCCACCGTGAGCGCCGGCGTTACGGTGAGCTCGGAGCGCGGCCAGCCCATAGATGCGCTGATAGCCGTCGCCGACGACGCGCTTTACCGGGCCAAGACCGAAGGGCGCAATCGCGTCCGAAGCGGTCCGTATCCCCGGGCTGCCTGACGGTTCAGGTCGCGTCTGTCACGCCGGGACGCGGATGATTGCCCGCAGGCCCCCGATTGGACTGTCATCCAGTATCACGTCGCCGCCATGGCTGCGTGCGATGTCGCGGGCGATGGCGAGGCCGAGCCCGGTGCCGCTCTCGTTTAGATTTCGCGCTTCATCCAGCCGGAAAAATGGTTTGAACACATCCTCGCGCGCCTTCGGCGGGATGCCGGGGCCGTCATCATCGACCGTGATCGTCAGCCATCGCGGCCCGTGGACAGCCGTGAGGCGCACATTGTCGGCATATCGAAACGCGTTCGACGTGAGGTTGTGGACGAGCCGCGAGAAGGCGTTTGGCCGGACGTTGACCAGCGGATCGCCATCGATCGAGATCATGATGCCGGATTCGAGCAGGGCCGCCTCGTCGCGGATGCGGCCGAACAGCGTCTCGATGTTCAGCGTGCCGATGTCTTCCTCCGCTTCGCCCTTGGCGAACGAGAGGTAGCCCTCCAGCATCAACTGCATGTCCTCGACATCCTGGTTGAGGCTTTTGACCTCCGGGCTGTCCCCCAGAAAGGCCAGTTGCAGTTTGAAGCGCGTCAGGATGGTGCGCAGATCGTGGCTGACGCCCGAAAGCATCGCCGTGCGCTGCTCGATCTGCCGCTCGATGCGCTCGCGCATCTGGATAAAGGCCTGGCCCGCGCGTCTCACCTCGTCGGCGCCGCGCGGCTGGAAACCGGACAGCTTCTGGCCCTTGCCGAAGCGCTCCGCCGCTTCCGCAAGCTTCAGGATCGGCCTGATCTGACCGCGCAGGAAGAGAATGGCGATGGCGAGCAACACGAGTGACGTGATCACCATCCAGAGCAGGAAGATGTGGGTATTGGACGCATAGGCCTGACTGCGCCGCGCGAAGATCCGGAGGATCGAATTGTCCATCTGGATGCGCACTTCGACGAGATCGGAATTGCCGACCGTGTCGATCCAGAAGGGGCGGCGCACTTGGCGGGACAGTTCTTGCGACAGGATGCGATCGAGGATCGAAAAGAACGGCTTCGGCCGGGGTGGAGGCAGGTCTCCCGGCGGTTCAATGGCGATGTTGAGCGCCAGGCGCTCACGCGCAATACGAATGATCTCGGCGTGGTCCGGTGTCTGCGGATAGGTCTCGATGACGTCGATGATTGCCGCGATGTCGCGCGTCACCGCTGTCGAGAGACGTTGCGTCACGGTTTGCCAGTGTCGTTCCATGAAGTTGAACGCGATCACCGACTGCAGGATCACCATAGGCAGGATGATGATCAGAAGCGCCCGTGCGTAAAGACCGCGTGGCACGCGACGCTTGAGCCAGCGCGTTACGCGGCGCAGGCCGCTGACGGGGCGGCGGTCCTCCAGCGAGCTCGCGGACAAGGCGTGCTGGCCCGGGCCCGCCTGCGGCGGTGCCTGTGCCGCATCGGTCGGCTGTCTCTCGTGCCGACCCATCGGCCAAGCCTCCGTCTATTCCACGCTCAGGCGGTAGCCGATGCCTCTGACAGTCTGCAGCCAGATGGGGTTTGCAGGATCGGTCTCGATCTTGCGGCGCAGGCGGTTGATCTGCACGTCGATCGTGCGTTCGCCGACCTCGGCGTCGGAGCCGACAAGTTCATGGCGTGGGATCGTTTCGCCGGCGCGTTCGGCGAATTGCGTCATGATCTCCTGCTCGCGGTCGGTGAGGCGGATCGGCTCGCCGGCGCGTTTCAGCTCGCGCTTGGTGATCACGAAGGTGTAGGGACCGAAGACCACCTGTTCGATCTTGGGCGTTGCCGGCTGCGCGCCGCGCTTCAGGATGTTGCTGACCCTCAGTGCCAGTTCGCGCGGCTCGAACGGCTTCGGCAGATAGTCGTCCGCACCGGCTTCGAGGCCTTCGATCCGGTTGTCGGCTTCCGTCAACGCCGTCAGCATCAGGATGGGCACGTCCTTTACGGCCCGCAGGCTGCGCGTGAGATCGACGCCGGACTCACCGGGCATCATCACGTCGAGGATGAGCAGATCGAAATCGATGCCCTCGAGCTTGCGGCGCGCTTCCGCAGCGTCGGCTGCGGTCGTGACGCGGAAGCCGCGTTCGGAGAGATAGCGCTTCAGGAGATCGCGGATGCGGGTGTCGTCATCCACGACGAGCAGATGGGCAGCATCGTCGGAAATCGGTTCAGGCGATGGATTTTGTGTCACGCAGTACCTCTCACATCCTCTGCACGCCGGGCGGCGGCAAAGGTCCACCGCCGGTCGCTACTTGCCCCCATCCAGCATGCCGCGCAGGAAACTCACGACCGTTTCGCGGCTCCCGGCGGGCAGATCGCGCAATGCCTTCGCGATACGGCGAGACTGTGGCTTTGCCAGATCGAGTGCGAGTTTGCGCCCTTTTTCGGTCGTATACAACTTCCGCTGCCGCCTGTCTTCAGCGCCCATGACCTGATGGATGTGGCCTGCATCGACCAGCTGCTTCAGCACGCGGGCGAGGCTCTGCTTCGTGATGCGCAGCGTGTCGAGCAGATCTGCAACAGTCAGCCCTGGTTGACGGTCGACAAAGTGGAGCACACGGTGGTGCGCCCGGCCGAATTCGATGCGCTGGAGGATCTGGTCGGGGTCCGATGTGAAGTCTCGATAGGCGAAGAACAGAAGCTCGATGAGTTCCGTATCGATGGATGCGAGATCCGAAGCCTGGCTTCTGCCTGTCTCGGCTGCCTGCGATTTTGTTGCGCCTGGTGCCATCGTCGCGTTCGATCCTTTCAGATATGTCAGGCATATTGACATATTTTTACCGGATTGCTAGCTTTTCGTTCTGCCTCAAACTGTACCGGCCGGGTTCGACGCGTAGCCGGGTCATGCAGATGGGCGTCCACAACTAGAGCCGCAACCGATCCACAAGAGCTCCGGCGCGGCGGAGGAAACACGATGGCTTCCGTTCCTTTCGATCAACTCGATGGTCACATCTGGTTCAATGGCGAATTCGTGCCTTGGAAGGACGCGAAGATCCACGTGCTGACGCATGGTCTTCACTATGCTTCGGCGGTATTCGAGGGCGAGCGGGCCTATGGCGGTCGCATTTTCAAGCTGACCGAACACACCGAACGCCTCATCAAGTCCGGCGAGATCCTCGGTTTCGATATTCCCTACAGCGTGGCCGAGATCGATGATGCCTGCATCAAGCTTCTCGAAATGCAGGGTTTTCAGGACGCCTATGTTCGCCCGATCGCCTGGCGCGGTTCGGAGATGATGGGCGTTTCCGCCCAGGCCAACCGGATCAATGTCGCGATCGCCATCTGGCAGTGGCCGAGCTACTTCAAGCCGGAAGAGAAGCTGAAGGGCATCCGCCTTGATATGGCGGAATACCGCCGGCCGGATCCGCGCACGGCTCCCTCCAAGTCGAAGGCGGCCGGTCTTTACATGATTTGCACCCTTTCGAAGCACGCAGCCGAGAAGAAGGGCTATGCCGATGCCCTGATGCTCGACTGGCGCGGCCAGGTGGCCGAAGCGACGGGCGCCAACGTGTTCTTCGTCAAGGACGGCGTCATCCACACGCCGACGCCCGACTGCTTCCTTGACGGCATCACCCGTCGCACGGTCATCGATCTGGCAAAGCGCCGCGGCTACGAGGTCGTGGAACGGGCGATCATGCCGGAAGAACTGGAAAGCTTCGAGCAGTGCTTCTTGACCGGCACGGCGGCGGAAGTGACGCCGGTTTCCGAAATCGGGCCCTACAGCTTTACCGTCGGTGAAATCGCGACCAATCTCGTCAACGACTACGCTGCCGAAGTGCAGCCGAAACGTCTCGCCGCCGAATAGGGCAGCTCGAATATTGTGCCATTACGCCGGATCACGGGACGTGGTCCGGCGGAACATTTTCTGAGTGATCTTCGTTTTTGGGAGTGATGCTGCGCCCTCGGCGCCGCTTTCTCTATCATGGAAAACTCAGATGATTGATCGACACGGTGTTGTAACCCCCGTCGCTTCGTGGGGCAGCATTTTCGGCGGCGCAGTAACTGTGATTGCCGTTTCCATTCTCCTTTCCCTTCTGGGCGCCGGTCTCGGCTTTGGCGCCGTAGATCCCCAGTCGAACGATCCGCTCGGCGGCATTGGTGTCGGGTTCGGGATTTGGTCCGTTCTGTCGCTCTTCATCAGCCTTGCCGCCGGCGGTTTCGTTGCAGGTTACCTCTCGCTGCAGGCTGGCTGGGTCCACGGTCTTCTGTCCTGGGCTACAGCTTTGATTGCCGCTGTCGTTCTTTCGGCATTCGCCATCAGCGGTGCGACGCAGCTCGCAGGCTCGGCGATCGGCTCGGTCGCCTCGCTGACCGGCTCTGCCATTTCCACCACTGCTGGCCTCGGCGGTGATGCGATTTCCGCCGTCGTTTCCAATTTCGACGAAGACCAGTTCGCCGATGTGGACGCCGAGGGTGCCGCTGCCGACATTCGTGAGCTTCTCCAGGACACCGATATCGAGGCCCTTCAGCCGGAAGCGATCTCCGAGGAACTGCAGGGTACGCGGGCGGACTTTGCCGATGCGTTCGAAGCGCTCCGCAGCAACCCGACGGAGTATGCTGCTGTTCTGGACAATCTCGCCAACGACCTGCAGACGCGTCTTGAAGGGTTTGGCGAAGAGATCGATCGCAATGCGATCGTTGCTTCGCTGACTGAAAACACCGACATGACCCAGCAGGAGGCCGAGCAGGCGACCGACCAGGCGATTGCCCGTTACGAAGAGTTCTCGACGTCCGTGCGCGAACAGGTCGATGCCGCTGTCCAGTCGGTCCAGGGTCTCGGCACGGAGATCGAGCAGCTTGAAGCGCAAGCGCGCGAGCAGGCCGCTCAGGCAGCCGATGCGATTTCCAGCGCGTCGCTCTGGGCGTTTCTGGCCTGCCTCATCGGCGCCGGGATTTCGGCCGTTGCCGGCTTCGGCGGTGCGCGAACGCGTGAGCTGATGGAACTCTAAGCACACATTTTCGAGATTGCGATCTATGGGCCGTCTCTGAGAGGCGGCCCTTTTCACATGGAGCGCGAGGTGCTAGCCCGCGTCAGCAACAGGGGTTTCGCTTATGGGACAACTTCAGGCAGGCATCATCCCGGTCACGGCATTTCAGCAGAATTGCACGATCCTCTTCGACAGCGAGACCAAGCGCGGTGTCGTTGTCGACCCGGGTGGTGAGGTGGACAAGATTCAGGAAGTAATCGCGCAAAACGGCTTCGTGATCGAGGCGATCTGGCTGACGCACGGACATATCGACCATGCGGGCGGTGCCATGGAGCTCAAAGAAGCACTCGGCATCGACATCATCGGTCCGCACAGGGATGATGGTTTCCTGCTCGAGGGGTTGGACGAGCAGGGCCGCCGGTTTGGCGTCGACGATCCGGTGCGCAATTGCACACCCGATCGCTGGCTCGACGATGGCGACAGCGTGAGCGCCGGCGGTCACGTCTTCACCGTGCGCCATTGTCCGGGACACGCGCCTGGCCACGTCATCTTCGTCAATGACGAAGCCAAGTTCGCCCATGTCGGCGACGTTCTGTTTCGCGGCTCGATCGGCCGGACAGATCTGCCGGGCGGTGATCACGACACCCTCCTTCGTTCGATCAAGGACAAGGTGCTGCCGCTTGGCGACGATTTCGGCTTTCTCTGCGGGCATGGGCCCGGTGGTCGCATTGGCGAGGAGCGGCTGACCAATCCCTATCTGAAGGGTCTTTGACCCACAAAACGAAAAGGCCGGTTCTTGCGAACCGGCCTTTTCGTCGCGACGTTCGATCGATCGTCAGTTGGCGACGCAGAAGCGCTCCTGACCATCATAGCCCACGAACGTGCCGGACGAGGGGTCGAAGGACCGGTAACGGCGAGAGCAATAGTCGTACCATGCTGGGCTCCAGGGCTGAAAACCCTGGCTGACGACAGGCCGGTAGACCGGGGCCGGGCGATAGGCTGGCGCCGGGTGGTAGACGGGCGCAGGCCGGAAGGCAGGCTGATAGCTGGGCGCCGGCGGGTAGTAGGTCGGCTGCGGCGGGTAATAAGTCGGCGCCGGATCGATATAGACGCGGCGGTTGTTGTTGCTGTCGGCAATCGCGCCGCCGATGATGGCGCCGGCGGCGAGACCCAGCACACCGAGCGCAACGGCATCGCCGCGATCACGGTTGTGCCAATGACGATGGCCTGCTTCAGCCGGAGCCAGCGTGGTGAAGAGGGTCGCCGCTGCGGCGACACCAAGAACAAGCATCTGCGACAATTTCTTCATGGTCTTGATCCCCAAGGAGCCTCGCTCCTGAACAGAACCCCGCAGCCTTTGGAAGCGCTGGGCGATGATGAGAATTTATCGGGTGCTGCCTGAACGCTGGCTGAACGAATTTCGTGAGCTTCCCGCCGTACGATTTTATGAGCGGAGAGATGCCCGGCCACGCATGGCCGGGAGGTTTTCATGTCCGCAAGCACTTGGCCTCGAGCTGTTTGATCAGCCGTCTACGGCGAGGTTCACCGCTTTCGGCCCTTTCCCGTGTCGATCGGGCTCGGTGTCGAACTTGACCTTCTGGTTCTCGGCCAATCCCGACAAGCCGGAGGCCTGCACGGCAGAGATATGGACAAAGATGTCGGCGCCGCCCCTGTCGGGTTTGATGAAGCCGAAGCCTTTTTCGGAATTGAAGAACTTGACTGTACCGGTCTCGGGCATTCTACGCAGTCCCTTTTTCCGCCGCCCGCTGGGTGGCGCGCGGCCATGCTTGAACGACCCCACTGCATGCATGGGGCATGCCTCGGTCTCGATCGGTCATGAGAGGAAAAGTGTTCGTGTTGTTGCGGCTGCCAATGCTTTCGACAAGCAAGGCCAAGTCTATCCGCCCGGAGGATTCTTGCGTCTCCGGAACGCATCTTTCCTTCGTTCGCGACGGGTCCGAACAATGGGAAGACTGATTGAACTCCTTAGATTTCGCAAGTGAAAGTTTCTTGCGAAATCTCAACTGGAGGCGGCAGCGTTTCGAGCCTGACGCGCAGGCAGGACTTCGATGAGCAGGATGGCGACGAAGATGCAGAGGCCGCCGAGATAGCCGAGGCTGCCGATGGTTTCGCCGAGCAGTACGGCGCCGAAAAGGGCGGCAAAAAGCACTTCGGTCGACAGCAGGATGGCGGCAGTGGCGGGCGCGGCATAACGCTGGCCGATGGCCTGCAGGGTAAAGGCAAGGCCGCTCGCGATGGCGCCTGCATAGAGAATCTCGGGCAATGCTGCCTGGATCGCGGTCCACTCGATGGGTTCGAAGACAAGCGCTGCGGCAAGGCCAAGCAGGGTGCAGACGCTGAACTGCATGAGGGCCAGCGCAACAGGTCGGCCGGTCATCGATGCCTGCCGGCCGACGAGGATCACCTGCATGGCCCAGAAGACTGCGGCGAGAATGGTGAAGAGGTCGCCCGGCCGGAGCGAGGTGAGCGCACCATCGGAGAGGAGCACGAGGCCGGCAAAGGCGAGGATCGCGCCCGGCCACACGACGGGATGCGGCGGCCGCCTCAGGATCACCGTCATGAGAATTGGAACGAAGACCACGTAAAGGCCGGTCAGAAATCCGGAATTGGTGACGGTCGTGGTCACCAGTCCGATCTGCTGGAAGACGATGCCGCCAAAAAGCGCGAGGCCGGCAAGCACGAAGCCCGGGCTGAAGGCGATGACGGGGCCGTCTGCCGCCCTTCGACCTTCGGCGATCGCGAAGGGAAGCGTCACCAGCATGGCGATGGCGGAACGCAGGGCGACGAACAGCAGCGGACCGATCGCGTCCATCGCGGTCGACTGCGCCACGAAGCCCATGCCCCAAATGGCGCCGGCGGTCAGCAGGATGGAATTGGCAAGCAGACGGGACATCAAAAGCCAGCGGGAAGGAGAGGGGCAGGACGACGACAGGAGTCGGATTGCTATCGCCCGCACTTGCGCTAACAGTTGGTGAAAGCCGCTGCAAGACGCGCGGCATTATCGTCGCCACGCCGAGGATCTGCTGGATGAAAAAGGCCCACTTACAGCACCTTTCGCTCGCCGCAGTCGGGCTTTTCATCCTTACGGAGGCTGCAGTCGCCTCCGGATATCGCGAGTTTCGCGACTGGCAGGTGAACTGCTCCTCTGCGCTCACCTGCCGGCTGACGCCGACCCTGCCGGATGACGCGCCGTTCTATGCGTTCACTTTCAGCCGCAGCAACGCGCCGGATGCCCCGGTGGAACTCACCGTCGGCTTTCGGGAGACGCTTCCGGACGCAAACGCACGCATGGATATCGAGATCACGGGCGGCCCGGCCCTGTCGCTTGAATTTGCCGGGGCGGAGCGGCGCGAGGATTATTCCGAGCTTCACTTCGAGGACGATGCGGTTCTGCGCAGCCTGATCGAGGCCATGAAGAACGGTACGGCGATGACTGTCTCGATTTCGTCCGACGATCCATCGGCGATCACAGAAGTGTCGCTTTCGGGCGTCACCGCGTCGCTGCTCTTCATCGACGAAAGCCAGGACCGCCTGGAGCGCACCGATGCGCTGCACGCCATCGGCGATCGCGAGCCGCCGGCTTCATCGCCGATCAGTGCGATCACCTCCTTCGACGAACTGCCAGCCCATATCGCCGCGGACTTCACCGACGACATGGGCTATTGCGGCGGCCTCGACGACGACCGCTTTGCCGCGATGGAAGGCGTGCTCGTGGATCGCGGCGATGAGGGCGTGATGCTGCTTTTGCCCTGCGGGCTCGGCGGTGCCTACAATTTCCCCTATGCGGTCTATATCGGCGGTGAACTCGCCACCGTGCGCGCACGGGATTTTCCGGTGATGGGCGAGGATGGCCCGCAATCGCAGCCCTTCGCCTACAACATCGATTTCGACCAGAAGACCGACCGGATCACATCCTTCTTCAAGGGGCGCGGCATCGGCGATTGTGGAACGCTGTCGGTCTGGTCTGTGGCAAACGACGGGTACGGCCCCTCTCTTACGCTTGTCGAACAGCGTGTGAAGGACGACTGCGACGGCGATTATGGCGACGGCCCAGACTCCTGGCCGCTTGTCTGGCCGGCTGCGCAGTAGCGCCTGCTCACCTGACGTCGAAAAGCTCTTCCAGCCGCTTCCTGTTCGTGCCGAGATCCGATCGCCCCAGTTTCGAGCGGGAATAGGCGCGGATGGCGGGTGCGCCATCCGAACGTTCAGTGACTTCGATGTCGAGCGTATCGGGGAAGCGCATCAACGGCGTGTAGACGACGAAGCGGGCATAGAGGGGATTGCTGCGATCATCGACCCGACGCACATGCGCTTCGATGGCTGCGAGCCGGTCGGCAAGCCGGGCAACGATCTCGGTCGGCGGCTGGTCGGGCGTCGCGATCGTGACGTCTGGTGCAGTGCAGGCGCCCTCGGTGCACGCAAGGGCATCGTTGGGCGAACCGCTGCTCCGGCCTTGCGTGAAATCATAGCGGCCGAGATCCGCCGGTCCGGTCATGCGTTCCCAGATGCGTTCGCGACCATAGACGATGGCCGCCAGAACGATGAGGCCGATGACGACGACGAGGATTACGAAGAACATCTTCATTCGCAGATGGCTTCAATCGGGGCCAGCAAATCGGTCATATCATGCCGGGGCGGCTTAGCGGCCGCGTTTGCCGAAGGTTTTTCGGGCCGTGATTGGCCGCTGCGGGACGGGTGGCGGAGCGATGATCGACGGCGCTTCCGGCAGCACGGGAGCCACGGCTGCCTCGTGCAACCGCGGTGCCTCGGTTATTGATGAGGCGCCCGGTTGATCGGGGAAAAGATCGTTGAACTTGCCGAGGATCGTGTCCGGCTTCGCCAGCGCGTAGCCCTGCAGCAGATCCACCTTCAAGTCGATCGCGACATCTACATGCCATGGATGCTCCAGTCCCTCGAACAATGTCGCGATGCCGTTTGCCCGGAACCGCTGCACCGTGTCCCGCAGCAGGTCTACACCGGGTGCATGTTCCATATAGCGCAGCACCCAATCCCCGTCGAATTTCACGATGTCGGGCTTGAGCAGTTCGATGCGCGCGATGTCGGAATCTTCCGCGCCATAGTCGTCGACCGCGATGCGGAAACCGCATCCACGGAAATCGTCTACGACGGCGACGAGCGCGGCGCGATTGGCAGCCTTCTTTTCGGTGATCTCGCAGACGATCTGCCGCGGTGCCAGGCCGATCTGCGAGGTGAGATCCAGGAGGCGCGCGACTTCCGTTGCGGTTGTGCGCGCATCGTTGAAGAGCCTCGGATCGAAGTTGAGAAACAACGTCGCCGTTGGTCGATCGAGCTGGCCCATGTTCAGAAGATGCAGTTGGCGACAGAGCGCATCGACAGGCCCGCCATCCTCCGGGGGCACGCTTGCGAAAAACCCGTAGGGCGAAACGCTCTGGCCGCCCTTGCTCGGCCGGATCAGGCCTTCGAAGGCTTCCAGGCGGAGTTTGCCGTGCCCGATCTGGCGAAAAATCGGCTGGAATGCGGATTTGAGCGCAAAGGGACCATAGACGGCAGCGTACCAGCCATCTTGCTGCCGAACGATATTTTGCGAGAGCGTATGGTTCTGCATCGCCCCGTCTCTCTCCCAAGCGGCCGATCAGGCACTGTCGCAGCTTCCAACTGACATCTTCTTAACACAACCGGCCCACTGATCTTGCCGGTGCGCTTGAAAGTCGCGGGCAGATTGGACATACCAGACCGGCATTTTCCCCGCCGGCGCGTGCCGCACTTCAATCGGCGCACCGGTGTCATCGAACCGGAGTAAAGAGCATGGCTTTTCTCGCCGACGCGCTCTCGCGCGTCAAACCATCGGCAACGATCGCTGTCAGCCAGAAGGCCCGCGAACTGAAAGCGCAGGGCCGGGACGTGATCGGGCTTGGCGCAGGTGAGCCAGACTTCGATACGCCGGACAACATCAAGAACGCGGCCATCGCTGCGATCAATCGCGGCGAGACGAAATATACGCCGGTTTCGGGCATCCCGGAACTGCGCAAGGCGATCGCCGACAAGTTCAAGCGCGAAAACGGGCTCGACTACGATCCGTCCCAGACGATCGTCGGCACCGGCGGCAAGCAGATCCTGTTTAACGCCTTCATGGCAACGATGAACCCCGGCGACGAAGTCGTGATCCCGGCTCCCTACTGGGTGAGCTACCCGGAAATGGTCGCGATCTGCGGCGGTACCCCGGTCTTCGTCGAAACGACCATCGACAACAGCTTCAAGCTGACACCGGACGCGCTCGACAAGGCGATCACGCCGAAGACCAAGTGGCTGATCTTCAACTCACCGTCGAATCCCTCTGGCGCCGCTTACAGCGAGGCTGAGCTGAAGGCCCTGACGGACGTGCTTTTGAAGCACGAGCATGTCTGGGTGCTGACCGACGACATGTACGAGCATCTTGTCTACGGCGACTTCACCTTCACGACGCCGGTTCAGGTGGAGCCGAAGCTCTACGACCGCACGCTGACGATGAACGGCGTATCAAAGGCCTATGCAATGACGGGCTGGCGCATCGGTTATGCGGCTGGTCCGCTTCAGCTGATCAAGGCCATGGACATGATCCAGGGCCAGCAAACCTCGGGTGCCTGCTCGATTGCACAATGGGCCGCTGTCGAAGCGCTCAACGGGACGCAGGACTTCATTCCGGAGAACAAGAAGATCTTCGAACGGCGCCGCGATCTCGTCGTGTCGATGCTGAACCAGGCCAAGGGCATCAACTGCCCGACGCCGGAAGGCGCGTTCTACGTCTATCCGTCCTGCGCAGGCCTGATCGGAAAGACGTCGCCGAGCGGCAAGGTCATCGAAACGGACGAGGATTTCGTGAGCGAGCTTCTGGAAGCCGAAGGCGTGGCCGTCGTGCACGGCTCGGCATTCGGCCTCGGCCCGAACTTCCGCATTTCCTACGCGACTTCGGAAGAGCTTCTCGAAGAAGCCTGCAGCCGCATCCAGCGCTTCTGCGCCGCCTGCCGCTGAGGCAGCCAATCTGACGCCGAACACAGCGCCGCTCCCGGCTTCGTGGGCGGCGCTTTTTTATGGCGGGCGGATATCCGGACAAAAAAAGAGGGCCACGGGAAGACCCGGGCCCTTTTAAGTTTGAAGGTCAAAACCTCCAGAGGGGAACAGCAAGATGCGATGACGTGGGAGGAAAGTAGTCACCGTGTGCATCTGCTGTAGGCGATATGATGCTTCGATAGGCAAACGGCAAGGTTCGGCCGCGCATTTCTGCCATGCGTCACGCACATATCACTGGACGGTGGATGTCGAAGAGGCAACGGTGCAGGATCGTTGCGCGCCAAAGAGGCAATTGTGTTTCCGCTAAGTAGTCTCCTCACACGACCATTGATGTTCGTTTCCGGCTTCCTCGGGTTCTATCCAGCTATTTTCCTGTCGATGGCATATTGGGGTTTTAGAATTTTCCGAGGCCGGAAAATGCGACCTAGCTCTGATCTGGAGAATTTCGCGCGCGAGCGAGGCATCATTCCGCCGCCGCTGGAACCGATGCCTCGGTCATCCGTCAATGCCTTGATTTGGGATCACTCGTTTTTCGGTATTGGATTATATTTTTATTTTTCTAATCGTGACCAAATTAACGGTGTGCTGAACTCCATCGCCTAATAGTTCCAGTTTCTGGCTTTCGAGATCAGGAAGTCGCGAAATGCCTTCAGCTTGGCGGCATTCTTTATTTCTTCCGGATAGCAGAAATAGGTGTCGAAGGAGGGGGCGTCAGCGGTCGTCTCCAGCTGCACGAGGCCCGAATCGCGGCCGACCATGTAGTCAGGCAGCATGGCGATGCCGATGCCCATCTGCACCGCCCGCTTCACGGAAGTGAGATTGTTGATCTGCAGGTGCGGCACGCGGGGATTGTCGGCGGTCCGACCGGCGACCTCGAGCGAGTTGAGGCCGAGGAGATAGCCCGGTGCCGGCTCGCCGAAGGTGATGATGCGGTGGCCGTCAAGATCCTGAGGCGATCTGGGCTCGCCGAAGCGGTTGATGTAGCCGGGCGATGCATAGACGTGCAGATGCACCGTAAAGAGCTTGCGCTGAATGAGGTCCGGTTGTTGCGGCTGGCGCAGGCGGATCGCGCAGTCCGCGTGGCGCATGTTCACATCCAGCTCCTCATTGTCGAGGATCAGCTGAAGCTGCATTTCCGGGTAGAGTTCAAGAAACTCCTGGACCTTCTCCGTCAGCCAGCCTTGGCCGAGACCAACCGTCGTCGTCACGCGCAGCTTGCCGCTTGGCTTGTTGCTGGTCTCGGTCAGCCTGGCGCGGACCGTCTCCAGCTTGAGCAGCACGTCATGCGCCGTGTGGTAGAGCATTTCGCCCTGTTCGGTCAGGATGAGGCCGCGGGCATGGCGGTGGAAGAGCTTGGTGCCGACTTCGTGTTCCAGCGCGCTGACCTGGCGGCTGATCGCGGACTGCGACAGATGCAGGGCGTCCGCCGCGTGGGTAAACGAACCCGCCTCGGCGGCTGCGTGAAAAATCCGCAGCTTGTCCCAGTCCAATGGAGCTACCATGTGATCAGACCATCCCCTCAGGTCGTCTTATTTATTCGGCCGCTTCCGCGATGTGGACGTAGCCGGCAAGGTATCGTTCTACTTCGAGCGCCGCCATGCAGCCCATGCCCGCTGCGGTGACCGCCTGCCGGTAGACGTCGTCGGTCACGTCGCCGGCGGCGAAGATGCCCGGCACGTCGGTCGCCGTCGAATCCGGCGCGCTCCAGAGATAGCCGTTCGGCTTCATCCGGAGCTTGTCCTTGAACAGATCGACGGCCGGCGCATGACCGATCGCAACGAAGACCCCGTCGACAGCGAGATCCTTGATTTCACCCGTCTGCGTATCCTTGAGCCGCACGCCCGTCACGGAAGGCGGCATCGGCGGCTTGGCCGGCGTTCCGGTGATCTCGTCGATCACGGCGTTCCAGACGACATTCACGTTGTCCTTGGCGAAGAGGCGATCCTGAAGGATGCGTTCCGCACGAAGGCCCTCGCGCCGGTGGATGAGCGTGACGGATTTCGCGAGATTGGAGAGATAGAGCGCTTCCTCGACAGCGGTGTTGCCGCCGCCGACGACCGCGACATCCTTGCCGCGATAGAAGAAGCCGTCGCATGTGGCGCAGGCCGAGACGCCGAAGCCCATGAAGGTCTGCTCGCTCTCGATGCCGAGCCATTTGGCCTTGGCGCCGGTGGCGATGATCAGGGCATCGGCGGTGAAGACCTGCCCACCATCCGTGCGCACGCGGAAGGGGCGGCGGTCAGTCTCGACCTCGACGACGAGGTCGTTGACGATTTCAGCGCCCACATTGATCGCCTGGTTGAGCATCTGCTCCATCATCCAGGGGCCCTGAACGGGATCGGCATAGCCCGGATAATTTTCCACATCCGTGGTGATCATCAATTGGCCGCCCTGTTCCATGCCGGCGATGACGATCGGCTTCAGCATGGCGCGGGCTGCGTAGATGGCGGCGGTGTATCCCGCGGGGCCGGAGCCGATGATCAGGACCGGCGTGTGACGCTCGCTCATGTCGGTAATGTCCTATTGGTCTTTGGCGACAGTCCATATCACCACTGTCGCTAATCTACGAATGGGGGCGCCGCCGTTTCAAGGCGTACCCACGACTTTCTCACAAGAGGTATCTCGCATTTGCGGCGATTGTGCTACTTGGAGACACGAGAATCGCCCCGCAATAAAATTGCGTGAAACGGCGAAATGAACGCAATCTTATTGCCAGAGGCATCAGGAATGGTATTTCGCGCTGATCTCGACGCGATCGATATGAAAATCCTCCGCGAATTGCAGCGCGAAGGCCGGATCACCAATGTCGAACTGTCAGAGCGCGTCGGAATCTCAGCGCCCCCCTGCCTGCGCCGGGTGCGCAAGCTGGAGGAGGCTGGCATCATCCGCGGCTACCGGGCGCTGATCAATGCACAGGCGCTCGGCTACGACCTCGTCGCCTTCACCATGGTCGGGTTGATCCACCAGTCGGACGGCAATCTGAAGGAATTCGCCGCCATGACCACGATGTGGCCGATCGTGCGCGCTGCGTGGATGGTTTCGGGCGAAAGCGACTTCCTGCTGCATTGTGTCGCAAAGGACCTGTCGAGCTTCCAGGATTTCGTCGTGGATACGCTGACGGCGGCACCGAACGTGGACACCGTTCGCACGATGCTGACCATTCGCCAGATCAAGGACGAAGGCGAAGTTGCCATCTGAGGTCTCGCATCGAGCCTTTCGAGCATCGCAGCTCAAGACACAAGGAGCGCAGCGGTTGCCCGCCACGCCCCTGATCTATCGTCGTGCAATGGGCTGGAGCCTGTGGCTCAGCCCCAGTTGATCGCGAGGATCTCGTAGGCCTTGGAGCCGCCGGGCGCGTTGACTTCGATCGAGTCGCCAACGCTCTTGCCGATGAGGGCGCGCGAGATCGGCGAGGAGATCGAGATCCGACCATCCTTCACATCGGCTTCCTGGTCGCCGACGATCTGGTAGGTCTTTTCTTCTTCGGTGTCCTCGTCGACGATCTTGACGGTCGCGCCGAACTTCACCGTATCGCCGGACATCTTCGTCAGATCGATGACTTCTGCGCGTGCGAGCAGGTCTTCGAGTTCGGTGATCCGGCCCTCATTGTGGCTCTGCGCTTCCTTGGCGGCATGGTATTCCGCATTTTCGGAGAGATCCCCATGGGCGCGAGCCTCGGAGATCGCCTCGATGATGCGCGGGCGCTCTTCCTGTTGGCGCATGCGCAGCTCTTCCTGCAGCTTCTTGAAGCCGGAAGGCGTCATGGGCACTTTGTCGACCATTGTCGTATCCCTTTCCGTAGCGTGCCCGATTCAAAGCACCATCGCCCGGTCCGTGTTCCGGGCCGCTGAAAAGTGCTCAATCGGGCAAAAAAGAAAACGGTTCTCGAGCAGTGATCTCGGAACCGTTCTCGCTGTCCATCGCGAGTGATTATCAAATAATGCCAGCGAATTCACCTGAAAAGATGCGACCGCATGGATCGCACTCTTCTTAAATGCTGAAATAACTCTGCAAAGGCCGCACTTCAAGATTTCCGGCCTTCAGTGCAGCGATTGCCTTCGCCGCTGCCACGGATCCAGCCATCGTGGTGAAGTACGGCACCTTCTGCATCAGCGCTGCACGGCGCAGCGATTTCGAATCAGACACGGCCTTGGCGCCATCCGTCGTGTTGATCACGAGCTGGATCTGGCGGTTGCGGATTGCGTCTTCGACATGCGGCCGGCCTTCGAGCACCTTGTTCACCCGCTCCACCGTGATGCCGTGCTCCTTGAGGAAGCTCGCAGTGCCGCTCGTCGCGATGACGCGGAAGCCGACCGAGACCAGCGTTTCGATGGCAGGAAGGACGCGCTCCTTGTCGTCGTCCCTGACCGAGACGAAGACCGCGCCGTCGCGGGGCAGTTCGACGCCCGCACCGAGCTGGGCCTTGGCGAAAGCAAGCGTAAAGTCGCGGTCGAGGCCCATGACTTCGCCAGTCGAACGCATCTCCGGTCCAAGCAGCGTGTCGACGCCGGGAAAGCGGGCGAAGGGGAAGACGGCTTCCTTGACGGCGATGTGGTCCAGCTTCTTCGGATCGGCGGACGCACCATAGGCATCGAGCGCCTGCGACAGCGTTTCGCCCGCCATGATGCGCGCGGCAATCTTGGCAATCGGCGCACCGATTGTCTTCGCAACGAAAGGCACGGTGCGCGAGGCGCGCGGATTGACCTCAAGCACGTAGATCGTGCCGTCCTTCACCGCATACTGCACGTTCATCAGGCCGCCGACATTCAGCGCCTTGGCCAAGGCCTCGGTCTGCGTCTTCAGCTGTGCAACGATGTCTTCCGGCAGCGAATAAACCGGCAGCGAGCAGGCGCTATCGCCGGAATGGATGCCGGCTTCCTCGATGTGCTCCATGATGCCGCAGACATAGACGTTCTGGCCGTCGCACAGGCAGTCGACATCGACCTCGATCGCGTTCGTCAGATAGCTGTCGAAGAGCAGCGGGTTCTTGCCGAGCAGCGTGTTGATCTGGCCGGTCTTGTCGTTGGGGTAACGTGCCTTGATGTCTTCCGGCACCAGTTCCGGCACCGTGCCGAGCAGGTAATTTGAGAGCGTCGTCTCGTCCCGGATGATCTGCATGGCGCGGCCGCCAAGCACGTAGGACGGACGAACGACGAGCGGGAAGCCGATCTCGGCCGCGACGATGCGCGCCTGCTCGACGGAATAAGCGATGCCGTTCTTGGGCTGGGCGAGGTCCAGCTTGACCAGCAGCTTCTGGAAGCGGTCGCGGTCTTCGGCAAGGTCGATCATGTCCGGGGCGGTGCCGAGGATCGGAATGCCGGCTTTCTCAAGAGCTTCTGCAAGCTTCAGCGGCGTTTGGCCGCCGAACTGGACGATGACGCCGTGCAGCGTGCCCTTCGACTGCTCGATGCGCAGGATCTCCAGCACGTCCTCAGCCGTCAGCGGCTCGAAATAGAGCCGGTCGGACGTGTCGTAGTCGGTCGAGACCGTCTCCGGGTTGCAGTTGACCATGATGGCTTCATAGCCCGCATCGGCGAGCGCGAAGGCTGCGTGGCAGCAGCAATAGTCGAACTCAATGCCCTGGCCGATGCGGTTCGGCCCGCCGCCGAGGATCACGACCTTCTTGCGATCCGAGACGAAGGCTTCCGAGCGCAATTCGCCTGCAAAGGGTGTCTCGTAGGTCGAGTACATGTAGGCGGTCGGCGAAGCGAATTCGGCCGCGCAGGTGTCGATGCGCTTGAAGACCGGATGCACGTCGAGCGCTGTGCGCAGCTTGGCGACATCCTTTTCGCTCTGGCCGGTCAAGCCCGCAAGGCGGGCATCGGAAAAGCCCATGCTCTTCAGCATGCGCAGGTTCTCTGCATCCTGCGGCAGGCCATGGGCGCGCACGCGCGCTTCCATGTCGACGATCGCCTTGAGCTGGGCAAGGAACCACGGATCGATCTTGCAACTCGCATAGATTTCGGCTTCGCTCATGCCGAGACGGAGCGCCTGCGCCACCATGCGCAGGCGATTGGGTGTCGGCGTGCCGAGCGCGGCCTTGATCGCGTTGCGGTCGTCGGATCTGTCGCCATCGATGCCGAGGCCCGGGATTTCGATCTCGTCGAGGCCGGTGAGGCCGGTTTCCAGGCCGCGTAGGGCCTTTTGCAGGCTTTCGGCGAAGGTACGGCCGATCGCCATGACTTCACCGACCGATTTCATCGCCGTGGTCAGCGTCGGTTCGGCGCCCGGGAACTTCTCGAACGCAAAGCGCGGGATCTTGGTGACGACGTAGTCGATCGACGGCTCAAAGGAGGCAGGTGTCGCGCCGCCGGTGATGTCGTTGTCCAGTTCGTCGAGTGTATAGCCGACGGCGAGCTTGGCTGCGATCTTGGCGATCGGGAAACCGGTCGCCTTGGAGGCAAGTGCGGACGAGCGTGACACACGCGGGTTCATCTCGATGACGACCAGGCGGCCATTGTCCGGGTTGACGGCGAACTGCACGTTCGAGCCACCGGTCTCGACCCCGATCTCGCGCAGCACCGCGATCGAGGCGTTGCGCATGATCTGGTATTCCTTGTCCGTCAGCGTGAGTGCCGGCGCGACCGTTATGGAATCGCCCGTGTGCACGCCCATAGGGTCGATGTTCTCGATGGAGCAGACGATGATGCAATTGTCGGCGTGATCGCGCACGACCTCCATCTCGTACTCTTTCCAGCCGAGCACGCTTTCCTCGATCAGCACTTCGGTGGTCGGGGAGGCATCGAGGCCGGAGGAGATGATGTCGAAGAATTCGGTGCGGTTGTAAGCAATACCACCGCCGGTTCCGCCCATGGTGAAGGACGGACGGATGATGGCCGGCAGGCCGATTGTGTCGAGGGCTTGCGCTGCGATCGCCATGGCGTGGCTCATGTAACGCTGCTTGCGGTCGCTCTCGCCGAGGTTCCACTGCGTCTCGAGATCGTCGAGCGCCTTGTCGAGCGCATCGCCCGAATGGTCGGCGCGAATCTTCGCCTTCAGCGCTTCGTGGGCCTTGCGGTCTTCTTCCTTGATGGCGGTGGCGTTGGCGAGCAGCGAGCGGGGCGTTTCGAGGCCGATCTTTGCCATCGCCTCGCGGAACAGCGCGCGGTCTTCGGCCTTGTCGATCGCCTCGGGCTTGGCGCCGATCATCTCGACATTGTAGCGCTCCAGCGTGCCCATGCGCTTCAGCGACAGGGCCGTGTTCAGTGCGGTCTGGCCGCCCATCGTGGGCAGCAGCGCATCGGGCCGCTCCTTGGCGATGATCTTGGCGACGACTTCTGGCGTGATCGGCTCGATATAGGTGGCATCCGCAAGCTCCGGATCGGTCATGATCGTCGCCGGGTTGGAGTTGACCAGGATGACCCGGTAACCTTCCTCTTTCAGAGCTTTGACAGCTTGGGTGCCGGAATAATCGAACTCGCAGGCCTGGCCGATGATGATGGGGCCGGCGCCGATGATCAGGATCGATTGGATATCGGTTCTTTTCGGCATGGGTCATCCATCTGTCAGGTCGGCACCGGGTATGGCATGGCCAAGATTGGCTCATGCGGCACCCGCGCTCGTCTATCGATTTTGAGGCTAGGCCGGCCTTATAGGGTAAAGGTTCTGAGAGGAAAACCCTGCACGCGCACGTTCCGACGCTTTTTCAGGCAGGGGTCAAACCTGCGCTCATTCGCTCTCGTAAATCAGTTCGGATGCGTCATAGCGGGTGACGCCCTGGGAAATGGCATAGCAGGCCAGCGCGACGGCAACGGGGATTTCAACGGCCTTACCGTCCCGGTCGCCCTTCTCGTAGTATTGGATGACGCGCTTCTTCAGTCCGAGCGCGTCGGCGGCATCTTTCTGCTTGAGCCCGAGCGCCTTGCGCCAACGGCGGAAATCATCTGGCGTCATATCGTGTCGCTGCCCGTTTTCTGATGCCAACCCGTTTGCCAGCAATCCCGTTATGAACCCCGTAGTCCTAATGAACCGAATCGGCCCATACTTAAAAAGCATAAACTTAAATACATTGATTTGCTTGCCCGTTTATTCGGTCATCAGCTGACCATGCCTTCCATCGGCACAGCTTGGGCCGCACTGTTGCAGATGTTTGTGACAGATGTGTTCGACCGCCTTTGAAGTGGTGAGGGGAGGCTGGCCGAGGTCGGCGGATTCGATAAGATCGTCGGCCAGTGACGTCGTTCCGGAACCAAAATGACGGCGGGCACTTTCGGTGGATCGATGATCCTTTTCGCGGAGAGATGCGGATGCGTTGGCGGGGCAGGCGACAGAGTTCCAACATCGATGATCGGCGCGGACGATCGGGTGGCTTCGGCGGTGCAGGCCCACGGATGCGCATTCCCGGTGGCGTGATCCGCGGCGGTCGCGGTGGCGGCGGTATCGGGTCGATCTTCGTGCTCATCGTGCTCGGCATCATCCTGTGGGCGGTCGGCATCAATCCGATGATCCTGCTCGATGGCGGGAGCGGTACTTCTACGAGCATCGAGCAGCAGGCAGGGCCATCGACGCAGGGTCTTGCTCCCGGTCAGCGTGACGAAGCTTCGGAATTCATCGCCACGGTGCTTGCCGAAACGGAGGACACTTGGAACGGCATCATGGAAGCGGAAGGCGCGGATTATCCGGAGCCGACGCTGGTTCTGTTCGAAGGCGCGGTATCCTCGGCCTGCGGCCAGGCAAGTTCCGCCGTCGGGCCATTCTACTGCCCCAACGACCAGCAGCTTTACATCGATCTCGGCTTCTTTAATGAATTGGCAGAGCGGTTCGATGCGGCCGGCGACTTCGCGCAGGCTTACGTGGTTGCGCACGAGGTCGGGCATCACGTCCAGAACGTGATCGGCGTTCTGCCGCAGTTCAACCAGATGCGACAGCAGATGGGCGAAACGGAAGCCAATGCGCTTTCGGTTCGTGTCGAACTGCAGGCCGACTGCTTCGCCGGCATTTGGGGACACTACACCGCTGAACGCGGGTTGCTCGAAGCGGGCGACCTCGAGGAAGCGCTGAATGCCGCGACGCAGATCGGTGACGACACCCTTCAGCGGCGCACGCAGGGCTACGTGGTGCCGGACAGCTTCAATCACGGCACATCGGCCCAGCGTCGCGAGTGGTTTCAGCGTGGCTTCGAAAGCGGCCGGCTGGAGGACTGCGACACGTTCAATGGTCCAGTCTAGGCCTTGGGCATCTGAAGAAGCGTTATGAAATGGGAAAGCAATTCCTCAACATGACGACACCTGAATAATCCTAGGGTCTGAATTCACTGAAATTTTAGTGCTTTCTGGTGATGTGAAACATCATTCTGGGGAGTGCTTTGATGCTTCGTCGTTTCGCAACCAATCAGTCCGGCAATTTTGCGATCATGTTCGGTCTGGCGATGGTTCCGATCGTCGGAGCCGTGGCGCTTGCGGTCGACTACACGGCTGCGTCCCGTCAGCGGAGCGAATTGCACAATGCCGCCGATGCCGCGGCGCTCGCCCTTGCCCGCCGCGGGGACGAGCTCAGCCAGCTGGAGGCCGAGCAGCTCGCGGATGAATTCATCCAGGCGCATTTCGCCGGTTCCTACTCCGATCTTACGGTCGTCAAGACCGACGATACCTGGTCGGTTGCCGTGGCGGCGTCGTCCGCGACGCGGTTTGCCAAGATCTTCGGGGTCGATGCATCGAGCGTATCGGTCGAGTCGGCCGCTACATTCGCGCTGAACACTTACGAGATCGGGCTTGTTCTCGATACGACCGGATCAATGCGCGGCGAAAAGCTCGAGCAGCTGAAATCCGCTGCAACGCAGCTCGTCGATACGATGGCCGAAAGCGCGGTCGATCCCGACATGGTGAAGATGGCGCTCGTGCCATTCTCGTCCTTCGTCAATGTCGGCCCCCAGTTCGGACCGCAATTCGACGCCGACGGCAAGGTGACGCGCGAGGCTGCGCCGTGGCTCGACATGCGCGGCAAGAACCCCATCCCGCAGGTGGAGCTTGCGCACAATCTCAGCCGGTTTCAGATGTTTCATCATCTGGGCCAAGAGTGGGAAGGCTGCATCGAGACACGTCCGCCGCACAAGGACATGGCTTATGATGTGACCGATGCGCCTGCGACCTCCAAGGACCGGCGCTCGCTTTTCGTGCCGGCTTTCTCGATCGACGAACCGGATGACAGAAGCCGCACGGGACGTCCTCTCTACCCCAACAGTTACCTGGAGGACGACGGCACCACGCTGCGCGATCCCAAGCGCAAGCGCCTGCGCGAAAAGTATCACGTCGAGTTGCAGGGATCCGGTGACCCAGATCTGATCGGAGGGCTCCTCGACACGGTGACGGATGTGCTTTTCGAAGAGCCGCCGGCAGTCGACGATTCAAGAGCCGTATTCTGGAGCGGCGAGAACTGGTCGAAGGGGCCGAACCTCGACTGCCAGGCCCAGCCCATCCTGCCGCTGACCAGCGACTACGATCTCATCAAGGAGCGCATCGACGGTCTGGTCGCCGAGGGCGCCACCAACATGCTCGAGGGTGTCACCTGGGGTTGGCGGGTGCTGTCTCCGGGCGAGCCCTTCGCCGAGGGCCGCGCCAAGAGTGTGGCCAACAACGAGAAGATCATGATCTTCCTGACTGACGGGGCCAACACCTGGAACCAGCTCAGCAACAGCCTGGGCTCTATGTATTCCAGCTTCGGCTACGCGGTGGACGAGCGCCTTGTCAGTGCCGGATCGGGTGCGGTGATGGTCTCGAATGCTATGGATACCAAGACGCTCGCAGGCTGCACGAACGCCAAGGCCGACGGCATCACCATCTATGTGATCCGGCTGGAACTGCAGGACAAATCGACCGGAACGCTGCTGTCACAATGCGCGACGTCGGAGGCGCATTATTTCGACGTGCCCGATGCGGCAACGCTTGACGAAACCTTCGGGAAGATCGCCGACAGCATCCGCCGGGTCCGGATCAGTTCCTGATCGACTGGAAAGAGGATACCGGCCGATCAGGCCGGTTCCGCGGCCTTCTTGGCCTGATGGGCTTCGACCATGTCCATGAACCGACGGAACAGATAGTGGCTGTCCTGCGGGCCGGGCGAGGCCTCGGGATGATGCTGGACCGAGAAGATCGGCATGCCTTTGACCGCCAGTCCGCAATTGGTGCCGTCGAACAGCGAGATGTGCGTTTCTTCAACGCCCGCGGGCAACGACTGCGTGTCGACCGCAAAGCCGTGGTTCATCGAGACGATCTCGACCTTGCCGGTGGTGAAGTCCTTCACCGGGTGGTTCGCGCCGTGATGGCCCTGATGCATCTTCACGGTCTTGCCGCCAAGCGCGAGCGCCAGCATCTGGTGTCCGAGACAGATGCCGAAAATGGGGATGTTGCTTTCCATGAGCTTGCGGATCGTGGGCACCGCGTAAGCTCCCGTGGCGGCAGGGTCGCCGGGGCCGTTCGACAGGAAGATGCCGTCCGGCGCCATGGCCAGGATATCCTCGGCCTCCGTAGCGGCCGGTACGAGCGTGATGCGTGCACCGAGGCCGGTGAGGAGGCGCAGGATGTTGCGCTTCACGCCGTAATCGATGGCGACGATGTGCGGACCCGTCGCGTCGTCGCCTACCGTTTCATAGCTCTTGTCCCATGCCCACGGCTTTTCGCTCCAGCGTGAGGACTGGCCGCTCGTGGCCTCCTTGGCGAGATCCAGATCAACGAGACCATGCCACTGCCTGGCCTTGTCTTTCAGCGCGTCGATGTCGAACTCGCCGCGGGGATCGTGGGCGATGACGGCGTTCGGCGCGCCATTCTCGCGGATCCATGCGGTCAAGGCGCGGGTGTCGATACCGGTCATGCCGACGATGCCGCGCGCTTTAAGCCAGGCATCGAGATGCTGGACGGAGCGGTAGTTGGAAGGGTCGGTCACGTCGGCCTTGAAGATCGCGCCGACGGCGCCGCGCCGCGCGGCGGGCGTCAGGTCTTCAATGTCTTCGTCATTCGCGCCGATATTGCCGATATGTGGGAAGGTAAAGGTAACGATCTGGCCGAGATAGGAAGGGTCGGTAAGGATTTCCTGGTATCCAGTCAGTGCGGTGTTGAAACACACCTCAGCCTCGACCGTGCCCGTCGCCCCGATACCGCGGCCCTTGATGACCGTACCATCGGCCAGCACGAGAACCGCAGTCTGCGGTTGCGCGGTCCAGGGGGCGGGGCTTTGCGCGGGGGTAGCGGTCATGAATGCAGGTCCTTCTGTGTCCCGGTCGGCTCTTGAAGAAGCGCAGCGTCAGTGCCATCTGATGCTGCTGGTGGCCGAAGCCGCGTTCCGGCCCCAGTCATCGTTGATGACAGGTAGGAGACGCGGCACTATGTGGATGCTGTGGCCGGAAAATAGAGATTGCGTCGCGGATCGTCAATGATGCGCTCGCACCTATTGGCAGACGAAAAACTCTTATCAATACAGGTTCTTAGTTCCGTCGCCTTTGCCCAAGTGGCATTGCGCGCTAAGGTTAAGTGTTCAATTCCAGGAGTTCAGGGCGATGCGCGACAGGTTCGCACAGTCGTTGAAAGATGCATTGAAGGCGCGCGATAGCCGCAAGGTTTCTACCTTGCGCTTGATCCAGGCTGCCATAAAGGACCGCGACATCGCTAATCGCGGATCGGGCAAGGACCATGTGAGTGATGACGACATCACCCAGATCCTCGCCAAGATGATCAAGCAGCGCGAGGAATCGGCCAGGATCTACGACGAGGCGTCGCGCTTCGAACTGGCCGAGCAGGAGCGCGAGGAAATCGCGATCATCAAAGAGTTTCTGCCCGCGCAGCTGTCCGAGGCCGAGGTGGAGAAGGCGTGCGCCAAGGTCGTCGAGGAAACCGGCGCTCACGGCCTTCGTGATATGGGCAAGTGCATGAACGCTCTGAAGGAGCGTTATCCCGGTCAAATGGACTTCGCCAAGGCTTCCAATAAGGTCAAAGGCCTGCTTCGCTAATCACGAAGCCGCACTGTCGATCAACTGGACGTGCGCTTGCCGAGATAAACAGGCGCTGAGAATTCTTGAAAGCCCGGTTCTCCGGGCTTTTTTCTTGACTGCCGATCACAATCACTGCGGCTCACCTTCCGCTCAAGTCCATGTGACGCGACCGGATCAAGCGCCGGGAATATATCTTTGTCATCTGATTGTAAGCGCGGCGGTGGTCGCGGCGCTGCAGATAATCGAGGCGCGTAAGGCCGGCAATACCGCCGCCTTATATTCGCCAGTGACCGTAAAAGGGATGACTTCGATGAAAACTCTTCTTGTTTCTGCGATCGCTCTTGCTGCTCTCTCGCAGGCTTCATTTGCCCAGAGCACGCATAATCGCGTCATGTCTTTCGAAGGGCCGGTTCTGGAAAGCCCGCTCGGCGGCAGTTCCACCGGTATCGACCGGTTCACGACCGGCAGCGTCTCGAACGATGCCCGCTCCGACGGCCGCTCGAATTCCTTCGTCATGTCGACGAACGGCCCGGCCTATCTCGACAAGTAGGCCAATCCAGGCTGATCACCGCTCAAGCCGGTCCGGCAAAACGCCGGGCCGGCTTGAGGCGTCTAAAACTATTGCGGCGTGGCGCCAGTCGGGCCATGGTCAAGCGGGGACGCGAAGTGTAGGTCACGCGCTCCCGACAGCTGGATGAACCATGCGCTTTTCACCCGCCTTTCTCGATGAGATCCGCGAACGCGTCCCTATCTCGGACGTTATCGGCAAGCGCGTTTCCTGGGACAAGCGCAAGACGAACACCGGTCGTGGCGACTGGTGGGCCTGCTGTCCGTTCCATGGTGAGAAGTCGCCGAGCTTCCACTGCGAGGATCGCAAGGGCCGCTATCACTGCTTCGGGTGTGGCGTGTCGGGCGATCACTTCCGCTTTCTCACGGAATTGGAGGGGCTGTCGTTTCCGGAGGCCGTCGAGCGGGTCGCGGACATGGCCGGCATCGCCATGCCGATCGCCGACCCGCAGGCGGAACGCCGGGAGCGCGAGCGCGCGAGCCTGCTCGACGTGATGGAGATGGCGGTCGCCTGGTTTCAGGATCGGCTGCAAAGCTCCGACGGCGCGAAGGCGCGGGCCTATCTGCGTGATCGCGGGCTGACCGGGCGGTCGCTGGAGACCTTCGGGCTTGGTTATGCGCCACCCTCGCGCAATGGGCTGAAGGAGCATCTCGCTTCCAAGGGAATCGAGTTGCAGCAGATGGAAGCATGCGGGCTTCTGGTGCACGGCCCCGACATTCCGGTGTCCTACGACCGCTTTCGCGACCGCATCATGTTCCCGATCCTGTCTGCGCGGGAAAAGCCGATTGCCTTCGGCGGTCGTGCCATGGCGGCGGACGCGCCGGCGAAATACCTGAACTCCAACGAGACCGAGCTCTTCCACAAGGGGCGGGTGCTCTACAATTTCACCCGCGCACGGCGCGCCGCGCAGCAGTCCGGGTCCAGCGGTCAGATCGTGGCCGTCGAAGGCTATATGGACGTGATCGCGCTGCATCAGGCCGGGTTCGAGCAGGCGGTTGCGCCGCTCGGGACAGCGCTGACGGAAGATCAGCTGGAGCTTCTGTGGCGCATCGCGCCGACACCCGTTCTCTGCTTCGACGGCGATGGAGCAGGGCAGCGCGCGGCTTTTCGCGCGGTCGATCTTGCGCTGAAGGGGTTGAAGCCCGGCCGGTCCGTCCAATTCGCGATGCTGCCCGAGGGCAAGGATCCGGATGATCTCGTGCGTCGCGAGGGCAGGGCGCCTTTCGACGCGGTGCTTGCCGCGGCCCGGCCACTGGCCGACATGGTGTGGCTGCGCGAACTTGGTGGCGGATCCTACGATACGCCGGAGCGGCGCGCGGAACTGGAAGCCAGGCTGAAGGCGGTGACGGCGGCGATCCCCGATGACAGCGTGCGCTATCATTACGCCCAGGACATGCGTGAACGAATGCTCGGCCATTTCCGTGCGGCACCCCAAGGGGCGGGCCAGCAGCGCGGTGGCCAGCCGGGTCGTCGATCGGGCGGCGGGCGAGGGCAGAATGCGGGCGGGTTCGGGACGACGCCGGCGCGCCTGACACCATCGGATCGGCTGACGCGCTCTGCGCTGGTGCGCGGCGTCTCGGATGTGCCGGCGCTTCGGGAAAGCGCGCTCGCTCTAACCGTCGTCAATCATCCCAGCCTGATCATCGAGGAGTTCGACGAGATCACCAGCGTCGAATTCGACAATGTCGATCTGGATCGGCTGTGGAAGGCGATCCTTGGCGCTTCGACAGACAGCGCCCGCATCGACCGCGAACGCATGCTTGCGCATCTGGAGGCGCAGGGATTTTCGCCGCTCGTTGCCACGCTGGAACGCCAGATCCGAAATGCACGCCTTTGGGTGGCGACGCAGGAGGCTGCTCTTGAAGATGCCCGGGAAGGTTTTTTCCAGGCGCTCTCGCTCAACAAGCGCGCCCGTGTGTTGAAATGGCAGAAGCAGGAACTCGAGCGTGACATCGCGGAAGCGACCGAGGCCAGCGACGAAGAGCTGATCTCGACCTTGTTGCTCAATCTCGAGCAGGTTCAGATGGAAATCACCCGGTTTGAGAATCAGCACGCCATCATCGACGGGTTCGGGGTGTTGTCCGGACGGTCGAAGGCCGTCGCCCGCGTCTGATGAGTTGCACTCCTTGATCGGGAACATCCAGCCGGGCAGACGGTTAAAGCGTCGCCTCAGCCCTTGCGAAATGGGAGTCGTCACCTAAATCTAGTGCTGACTGTACAGCCGCTCGCAAATTGGCAGGCGCGCCACTGGCTATCGTTATTCTCGTTGCGGCGTCTGGCCGGAGTGGAAATCGGGCGAAACGGCCCTTTTTTCAGTGTGAGCCTTGACGACGACCGAATTTGTGGGAATCACCATTGCCTATGGCATTAACCCAAAATCTTACGGTGTTCGGGAGACCCGATTTTCCCGGAGCGGTTGTTGCGACGTCAAGGGGATCGCATTTTTTTGCTCCAGTGACGTTACCTTATCAGATTGTGAACCAAAAACTTGCAGATAGCCGCGAGCGCAGCCGGCGCGCCGCAGCCGATTTGGCTTCGGAATGTGCGCCTCGCTCCATCGGCGTCGAAGGAAAGTGATCAGACCATATGGCCACAAAAGTTAAGGAAAACGAGGAAGCCGAAGTCGAACGCGAGGGTTCCGGCGATGGTCCGCTTCTCGATCTTTCCGATGACGCCGTCAAGAAGATGATCAAGGCCGCCAAGAAGCGCGGCTATGTCACTATGGACGAGCTCAATGCCGTCCTGCCTTCCGAAGAAGTCACGTCCGAGCAAATCGAAGACACCATGTCCATGCTTTCAGACATGGGCATCAATGTGGTCGAGGACGAGGAAGAGCAGGAAGAGAAGCCGGACGACAGCGCCGACGAAGAGAGCGATGGCAACGAGATTGCCACGAGCAGCGGCACCGCGCTCGCTACGGCCAAGAAGAAAGAGCCGACCGACCGTACCGACGATCCGGTGCGCATGTATCTGCGCGAGATGGGTTCGGTCGAGCTTCTGTCGCGCGAAGGCGAAATCGCGATCGCCAAGCGCATTGAGGCTGGCCGCGAGACGATGATCGCAGGGCTTTGTGAAAGCCCGCTCACGTTCCAGGCCATCATCATCTGGCGCGACCAGTTGAACGAAGGTTCGACGCTGCTGCGCGAGATCATCGATCTCGAAACCACCTATTCCGGTCCCGAGGCGAAGGCTGCTCCGCAGTTCCAGAGCGCCGAGAAGATCGAGGCGGACCGCAAGGCTGCCGAGGAAAAGGAAAAGGTGCGCCGCGAGCGTGCTGCGAGCGACGACGTCACGAATGTCGGTGGCGAGGGCCTTCCCGGCGAAGAGGAAGAGGATGACGACGACGAGTCGAACCTCTCGCTCGCCGCGATGGAAGCCGAACTGCGCCCCCAGGTCATGGCAACCTTCGATCTGATCGCCGAGACCTACAAGAAGCTGCGCAAGCTGCAGGACCAGCAGGTTGAAGCGCGCCTTGCCGCTTCGGCCACGCTGTCGCCCAGCCAGGAGCGCAGCTACAAGAAGCTGAAGGAAGAGCTGATCACGGCTGTGAAGTCGCTGGCGCTCAACCAGAACCGCATCGACAGCCTCGTCGAGCAGCTCTACGACATCAACAAGCGCCTCATGCAGAATGAAGGCCGCTTGCTGCGTCTGGCGGAGAGCTATGGTGTCAAGCGCGAGTCCTTCCTCGAGGAATATCGCGGCGCCGAGCTCGATCCGAACTGGATGAAGTCGATCGCCAACCTTTCGGCCAAGGGCTGGAAGGAATTCGCCAAGAGCGAGAATGGCGCGATCAAGGATCTCCGCGGCGAAATCCAGAATCTCGCAACCGAGACCGGCATTTCGATCACCGAGTTCCGCCGCATCGTGAACATGGTGCAGAAGGGCGAGCGCGAAGCGCGTATCGCCAAGAAGGAGATGGTGGAAGCCAACCTCCGTCTCGTGATCTCGATCGCCAAAAAGTACACGAACCGCGGCCTGCAGTTCCTGGATCTCATCCAGGAAGGCAATATCGGCCTGATGAAGGCCGTGGACAAGTTCGAGTACCGCCGCGGCTACAAGTTCTCCACCTACGCCACGTGGTGGATCCGCCAGGCGATCACCCGATCGATCGCCGACCAGGCGCGTACAATCCGTATTCCGGTGCACATGATCGAGACGATCAACAAGATCGTCCGGACATCGCGCCAGATGCTGCACGAAATCGGCCGCGAACCGACGCCGGAAGAGCTGGCCGAAAAGCTTGCGATGCCGCTCGAGAAGGTCCGCAAGGTCCTCAAGATCGCCAAGGAGCCGATCTCGCTCGAAACGCCCGTCGGCGACGAGGAAGATTCGCATCTCGGCGATTTCATCGAGGACAAGAATGCGATCCTGCCGATCGACGCTGCGATCCAGGCGAACTTGCGTGAAACCACCACGCGCGTTCTCGCCTCGCTGACGCCGCGCGAGGAGCGCGTGCTGCGCATGCGCTTCGGCATCGGCATGAACACCGATCACACGCTGGAAGAGGTTGGCCAGCAGTTCTCGGTGACGCGCGAACGTATTCGCCAGATCGAGGCGAAGGCACTGCGCAAGCTCAAGCATCCGAGCCGGTCGCGCAAGCTGCGCAGCTTCCTCGACAGCTGATGCAACGCCATCCGAATACATAAGGGACGCCCTCGGGCGTCCCTTTTTTGTTTATCGCTCCGCCGCGCTGGCGGCCAATCCTTCGATCAGGCCGTGCAAGGCAGCGCGGTGATCAGCGATGGCATCGCCCATCTCGATGCCGAGCGCGGCTGCGTCGAAGGCTGCCGATAGCTGGGCTGTCAGGGCGCCAGCCGGAAGAGCGGGTAGCGCGCCTGCGGCAATGGCCGCCTCGAGGCCCTCGCGCAGCGCCTTGCGCGCGTGACGTTCGTCGATTGCCCGCATTGCGGTTGGTCCGAGCACAGCGGGACCATCGAGAAGCAAAAGCCGCGTGCGGCCCGGTTTGGTCATGGCCGTGACGAAAGCTTCACCGCCCTTGATAAGAGCGCCGATGGCCGTGAGTTCGCCATCGCTGACCTCGTCGATAGAGCGTGCCACTGCCTCAGCCTCTGCCTCCACCACCGCCTGGAAGAGCGCCTTCTTGTCCTCGAAGTGGTGATAGAGCGCTCCGCGCGTCACGCCGGCCGCCGCGACGATGTCAGGTGTCGAGGTCTCCGCGTAGGGTTTCGCCACGAAAAGGGCTCTGCCGGCGTCGAGCAAAGCTCTGCGCATCGCTTGGCTTCTTTCCTCATTGCTGATTCGCGGACGCTTCCCTTGCATACATACAGCCTGTATGTTATTTACATGCAGACAGTATGTATGTTTTATCATCGGAGGGGAAGACCGTGCAGATCAAAAGCTATTACCCCGTCATCATGACCGACCGAGTGGCCGACACCGCTGCGTTCTATCAAACCCATTTCGGTTTCGAGCCAGCGTTTACGAGCGACTGGTACGTGCACCTGACGATGCCCGAGCAACCGGATGTCAATCTCGCCGTGCTCGATCGCAATCATGAAACCATCCCGCAGAGCTCGCGGGGCGGATCGGCGTCGGGTCTGCTCCTGAACTTCGAAGTCGATGATGTCGATGCGGAGTGGGAGCGGCTTCAAGGTGCCGGCCTCCCCATGCTGCTCCCGCTCCGTGACGAAGCCTTCGGCCAGCGCCATTTTATCACGGCCGATCCGAATGACGTCTTGATCGACGTCATCAAGCCCATCGCGCCAGCGGCGGAATTTGCCGAGGCCTACGCGCCCGGATCAGCCGCATCATGAAGGCCGAGTGTTAGCATTTGCTACAGCGTCGATACGGAAAATTCACCAGACCGAGCGCCTGATCGACCAAGTGCTGCTGGGGTGCTCCATGACAAGTTCAGGACGTCGAAATCGGATTTTGGCGGTCGCGATACCGCTCGTGCTTTTGGGTATCAACAGCTGGTTTCTACACACAAGTGTCAATCATCTGTTCCTGGCAAGCCAATGGGTGCGCCAATCGCTGGAAGTGCGCGAGACGCTCATCGGCATCAAGGCTGACCTATTGAGTGCCGAGACGGGTCAGCGCGGTTACCTTCTGACGTCCGAACAGCTTTATCTTGCGCCCTATCACCAGGCGGAGGTGGAACTGCGCCAAAAGATGCGGGTGCTCGACCAGACACTCGCCCAGACGGAGGACTACAGGCGTCGCTTCCGGGAAATGAGCCGGCTTGTCGATCAGAAGCTCGACGAGTTGGCCAGCACGATCCAGGTGCATGCGGAACGCGGCAGCGACGCTTCCAACGCGCTGGTCGCGCAAAACCGCGGCAAGTTCATGATGGATCGGCTGCGGCTGCTCATCGGTGAATTGCAGCAGTTGGAGAACCAGGAGTTGAGGGAGCGCGAAGCGCGCTATGAAGCAGCGCGTATCGTTGCTTTCATCTCCTTTGCCGTGCTCATGGTTGCTGTCGTGGGCCTGTTTGCCACCATCTGGTGGAGCACGCGGCGCGCGGTGCTCAACAAGCACGAAGCTGCCAAGCAGATCGAGAGCTATGCGAATTCCCTAAACGATACGGTGTCGCGGCTCACCGTGGAACGGTCGGAAATCACGCTTCTCAACGAGGCTGGCAGCTTTCTTCAAAGCTGCAACACCATGTCTGAAGTGGCCGACCTGGCCGGGCCTTTCATGCAGCGGCTGTTCCCTGTGCTTTCCGGCGGGCTCTATATCTATGCGGCGTCACGCAATCAGCTGACGGTCCTGGTCCAGTGGGGCGAGGGCACTGCGGACGAGGTCATCGATCCTCAGGAGTGCTGGGCGCTGCGCCGCGGCATGGTGCACCATCATGAGCAGGCAGGCTCCGCACCGTCGTGCCGGCATCATCATGACGCGGGCGACACGCTGTGCCTGCCTCTGCTCGCTCACGGAGAGGCGATCGGTGTGCTGGCGCTCAAAGCGCCAGACAGCAACGGCCAGATCGCGCCGGAGACGATCAGGCTTGCCAAAATGCTTGTCCATCAACTCGGCTTGACGCTCTCTAATATCCGCCTGCGCGAGACATTGAACGAACAATCTATCCGCGACCCGCTGACCAACGCCTTCAACCGACGCTATCTCGACATGGTGGCGGAAAAGGAAATCGCGCAGGCCCGTCGCCTCGGCCAGAACGTCGCCATAGCGATGCTTGATATCGATCACTTCAAGCGGTTCAACGATCTCAACGGCCATCTGGCAGGCGACGTGGCGCTTTCGAGCGTCGTCGATCATCTGCAGGAAAATCTCCGCTCCGGCGACTGGCTCTTCCGGTATGGGGGCGAAGAGTTCCTTGTGATGATGCGCGGGGTTTCGCCCGAAAACGCGCAGTCACGCTTCGAGCGGATCATCGCGAGCGTCTCGGAACTGCAACTCTCGCACGAAGAGAGGGCATTGCCGAAGGTCACGATCTCTGTTGGCATGGCGATGTTCCCGGAGAACGGTTTCGACTTCACCGATCTGGTGGCGCTCGCCGATGACGCGCTCTATCGAGCCAAGAAGGAAGGCCGCAACCGGCTCTGTGTCGCCGAGCGAACCGAGTCGCTCATGCTCCTAACCGCCTGAGGCTTTCGCAGCCCGCATTGCCCGCCTAGAGTGGCGTCATGGCGATGCAGGAACTGATCACGCTTCAGACCAAGGGGCAGGGGCTCTACGAATTCACCGACAGGGCTCGTGCCTTCGTTGCCGCTCAAACGTCAGGTCCCGGACTGCTGACGGTGTTCGCGCGCCACACATCCTGCTCCCTGCTCATTCAGGAGAACGCGGATCCAGATGTGCGGCGGGACCTCGATGCCTTCTTCCGTCGGCTGGTACCGAGCGCGGATGATCCGTCCATGGGCTTTATTGTTCACCGCTCCGAAGGCGTCGACGACATGCCGGCGCACATAAAGGCCGCGTTGACAGCGGTGTCGCTCTCCATCCCCGTCGCAAAGGGGCGGCTCCTGCTGGGGACCTGGCAAGGTCTTTATCTCTTCGAACACCGCGACCAGCCCCATTCCCGCGAAATCGTGCTCCATTTGGCCTCGTGAGATCGCTAGCGCGGGGGCAAGCCGCCATTCGCGGTCCCTGAATTAGCGAATTCGTGCTTTCACGGGAACGTTACCGCAAGATCCGCGTTCATTTCGCGACGGACAAACGATAATGGAGGCCATCAGATGGTCGATAACAGAGATCCTCGCTACACCGATCCGGCACGTCCCGCAGACCCGACGCGTCCGGCCGATTCACTTCACACCCACACGACGCGCGAAACCGTTGTCAGCAACAATGGCGGAAGCGGCGGCGGCGCCAGCTGGTTCATCGCTGGTCTCCTGGTTGTGGCGATCGCAATTGCAGCGTTCTTCTACATGAACTCCGGTGGCGGCGACGGAGCTGGCGTTGATGTGGACGTGACTGCACCCGCGGACACGGGGACCGATGCACCGGCTGCCACAGACACTGCACCGGACGCCGCACCGGCAGCCCCTGAGGCTCCTGCCGCACCTGAAGCTCCCGCTGCACCGGAAGCTCCGGCTGCTCCGGAAGCGCCTGCTGCCCCGGCCCCCGCACCGGCACAGTAAAGCGACACGCATTGGCAGCATCCTCATTGGGGAAGAGACAAACAACCAAGCTGCCAGCTTCAACTCATGCCCGGCTCTGCCGGGCATTTTCTTTTCAACCGCGGCACCTTTGAACGATGTTCAAAACCACTCGAATGAGGAAATTGGCGATGCGTATCAACTGTCACGGCCTCAGGACCAACGTCCACTTGAGTGTCGCTCTTGCTGCGTCGCTTGCCTTGTCGGGCTGCAGCGGCTTTGTCTCGGGGGGCGTCGCAGGCGCTTCGGTGAGCGACGGCCGCATCGCGGTCGAGAGCCGCAGTGCGACGGCCGCTGTCGGACCAGGCGGCACCAATGTGCAGACACGTCGGGGATCAACTGCGATCTGCGTCGATCCTGTCACCAATGCAGCCGTGGCCTGCTGAGAACGCCCGCATGGACAGTGCAACCATCGTCACCCAATTTCTCGACGCTCTGGAAGCGGTCGATGGCGACGCCCTTGCGGCTTTGCTCGACGAAGACGCTGTCTATGACGATGGCGATGGGCGGCGGATCGTTGGCGCAAGCGCTGTCCGGGACACACTTGTCGAACGCGCCTCGGCCTTGAACGAACGCTTTGCCGATCGGGTCCTGCTTTCATCGCAGGCCGGCGATCGCATTGCCGTTGAAGCCACGCTTCGAGGCACCTATGAGCGCACGCTCGATGGATGGTCAAAGGCCGGCAGCCAGCCGTTTTCAGTGTCGTCCGGCCTGTTTTTCGAGATCGACGGCGCGAAGATCGTGCGCTTCACGCGCTATCACGATCAGCAGGCGCTGACTGCCGCGCTCACATAATCCAGAGCCGCAGCGCCTCTCCCATGAATGCGGGATGAATGCGCGGTTCCGGCACGGTTCACACTCCTCCGCCTAATCTCACCTTCGGTCGCATGGGACGGCGATCTTCGGTCAAAGATTTCCTGGTGGAGAGACAATCATGTTCAAGAAAATGATCAAAGCCGTCGTGCTCAGCGCTGCCCTTGTCGCCGGCGGCATGGGCACTCTTGCTGCGACCGCATCGGCAAGTGGCCAGGCAGCCGCTCAGTCGATCGAGCTTCGCTTCGGTAATGGCCATGCGCCGCGCTATCATCACGGTCCGCGCCATGGCGGGCGTCATTTCGCACCGAACTTCTGCGACCCGCGCCATGCGCTTGGCAAGGCTCAGAGCATGGGCATCCGCCGCGCCCATGTGGTGCGCAATGCGCCGCGCCGCGTCGCCGTCGCGGGCTTTCAGCGCGGCCAGCAGGTACGGGTCGTGTTTGCCAATCAGCGCGGCTGCCCGGTAATCGGGTACCGATAAGCGAGCGACTGCCGCCAAGCGCTGCCGCACATCGCATGCTGCATGAAAAATCCCCGCCGGCGACCTGCCGGCGGGGATTTTTAGTTCAATCTCTTCGAGCAAAAGGCGACCGATCTATTCCGCCGTGCCTTCGTCGATCTCGAACCGCATGGTCACGGTGATCCGATAGGCGTCCTCACCGGTTGCGACGGGCACGGCAGCCGCCGCGTCGAAACTGCGGGCTTCCATGCGCGCCATGGGGATCGGCTGCGGCATCATCGTCTGTTCATCGATCGACAGGATGCGGCCCAGTTCGACGCCTGCCGCTTCGGCCAAAATCTCGGCGCGTTCACGTGCATCGCCGACGGCATCGCGGCGCGCCTCGTTCAAGGTCGCGCTCGGATCGTCATTGGTGAAGATGATGTTGCCGCCCTGGTTGACGCCGAGTGTGACTGCCTCGTCCAGAAGCGTGCCCAGCTTTTCCAGGTCGCGCAGGCGGACCGTCAGCGTGTTGGACGCCTCATATCCCGTGATCCGCGGCTGCTGCGGCTGGCTGTCACCATCCGGATAGACATATTGCGGCTGGATGGCGAAATTCGAGGTCTGCAGGTCGCGATCGGCGATCTCGGCCGCGCGCATGGCCGCCAGCACCTCGTCCATCGCCTGGTTGCTGGCCGTGAGCGCCTCGCGGGCCGTCTCTGCTTCGCGCACGACGGTTAAGGTGACGATGGCCATGTCGGGAGCGATTGCCGCTTCGCCTTCGCCCATGACGGAAATAGTCGCCGGACGCTTCTCGTCGTCACTCGTCGCGCTTTGCGCGAAGGCCGGCTGAGCTGCCACGATCGCAAGGGCAGAGGCGAGGGCAAGGACGTTCATTTTGGCGATCATTGGGGCTCCTCGATTGATCATTTGCGCCGAACGGCGCGCCACATGAGGCGCCAGTGTTGATCGCGGATTGTGGGACAATTGCGGCGTCTGGTTGCGGTGCCGCTTTCGCGCTTCCTCATGAACCCTTGTCTGCGCTACGCTGAGTGTGCTTTACACCATGAACCGGGCGAAGCGCCCGAAGGTGGGGCCTGTAGCTCAATGGTTAGAGCCGGCGGCTCATAACCGCTTGGTTGGGGGTTCGAGTCCCTCCGGGCCCACCAAAATATCTGCATTAAATCAATGACTTAGATGTATCGTAGCGAATGCTGTTCCGCCCGGGTTGGGCAGCGGCCTGTTGCGCGCCGCCCTTATTCTTCCCCGATCATGCCTGTCGGCAGCTCGCCGTGATGGGCGAGGATGACGGGGTCGTCGAGGACTTCGCCGGTTTCCGTGTCGACGGTCTGCGCCACGGCGATGACGCCTGCGAATCGTCCGACGTCGCGGTCGGCGCGCGCGATAGCCTGTTCGGCGGATGGCAGCTCCATCTGTCGGCCCTGGACGAGCTTTTTGCCCTGCTTTTCAAACTGCTGGACGATGAAGAGGGTTTTATCGGGCACAGGGCTCTCTGAGCTGGGCGAATTTGCCGGCGGACACTGTCACCGGGGTCGGGCAACTGCAAGCTGAACCTGCTACAAAGTCGCGCCGAGCGATTTGAGGGCTATGGCGTCGCGCTTCGGGGCTTGCCCGAAGAGGCGGGCATATTCCCTGCTGAACTGCGACGGACTTTCGTAGCCGACATGGAAAGCGGCGCTCGTGACATTGGCGGCTTCGGCGACCATCAGCCGGCGCGCCTCGAGCAGCCGCAGCTGCTTGTGGTACTGGAGCGGGGTCATGCTCGTCAGCATCTTGAAGTGCTGGTGAAACGAGGACACGCCCATGCGGGCGGCGCTCGCCATGTCCTCGATGCTGAGTGGACGCGCAATATGCTGCCGCATCAGGTAGATCGCGTCCGCGATGCGCTGCGTGTGGCTGTCGCCGTGGGCGATCTTGCAGATCTCGCGCCCGTTTGGGCCGGTTAGCAGCCAATAATAAAGCTCTCTCATGATCGACGGATAAAGCACCGGGACGGCCTCCGGGCTGTCGAACAGCCGCACGAGGCGGTTGATGCAATCTTTCACCGGTTCCGACAGTTGCTCGACGAAGACGCCGAGACGCTCTCCGGCCGGCCGAGGCGGCTTGGCCATCTGTTCCAGAACGTCGCGCATGAGGCCGATGTCAAATTCGATGGTCATTCCGAGAAATGGTTCGGCCCTGGACGCCTGGACCACGCTTCCGTAGCCAGGCAGTTCGACGCTGACGACAAGCGCCGTGCCCGCCGCATAGTCGAAGGTCTGGTCTTCGAGTTCGATCTTCTTTGCTCCCTGGACCACCACACACAAGGAAGGCTTGTAGATGTGGCGGAAGGGCAGACGCTCCTGCGTGCTGCACATGATGCTGACGCCCTGGATCGGCGTTGCAGACACCGCATCCGGTCCTTCATGGGCCGCAACGTAGCGGGCCACGGTTTGCGTCAGGTCTGCCATACGCTTCTGTCCTCGTCGGGCTGTGATCTTCGAAGCGTAGAGAAAGCTTCATCGGGACGAAAGTGGCTTGGAGGATCAGGCAAGTTTTTTGTGGGTTCAAGCGCGAACATCAAAGCGGTGCTCGCCATAGTCGTCTCATATAAACAACTTAAGGGTTCCCCATGTCGCCTCGGCTCCACGAACAAGACCGCACGCCCTGTGCATCGTCGGATGGCGCGCGCTTTTTTCGTTCCTGGCTTCAGGACCCCTTGCGTGTGGCTGCCGTCGCCCCATCCGGTCCTTCGTTGGCGCGGCTGATGACGGAGAACATTGCGATCGAGGACGCCCCGATCCTGGAGCTTGGACCCGGCACCGGCGTTTTCACCCAGGCTTTGGTCGATCGCGGCATCGCGGAAAGAGATTTGACGCTCGTCGAGTTCGACGAAGAATTTGCGGCTCTGCTTCGCATGCGCTTTCCGCAAGCGACGATCGTTCATGGCGATGCGACCAAACTGAAGGCGATGCAGATCCTGGCGCGCGGTGAGGCGGGCGCGGTGATCAGCGGCCTCGGGCTGTTGTCGATGACGCCACGCGCCGTGATGTCGATCCTATCGGGAGCCTTCGCCTATCTGCGCCCATCGGGCGCGTTCTACCAGTTCACCTACGGCCCGCAATGTCCGGTCAGCGCACCGATCCTGGATCGCTTGGGCCTTGAGGCCGAGCGGGTGGGTGGCACCTGGCGGAATCTGCCGCCCGCTGCGGTCTACCGCATCCGCAGACAGTCGAAGTCACCCTCTTCGAACTGATCATCGCATCTTCAAGCAGAGCGTTCGGCGGTGGAGCCCACCGCCGAGGCCGCGTTGCGTCAAAAAACCTGGAAAGCACGATCATGAAAACGAATTGGACTGCCGCCGACATGCCCTCGCAGGCCGGACGGAGCTTCGTCATCACCGGCACCGGTGGCCTTGGATATGAATGCGGCCTGGCACTCGCGCGCGCAGGAGGCGACGTCATCCTTGCCGGCCGCAATGCCACGAAAGGGCAGCAGGCGGTGAACTCAATCCGCGCAGCGGTCGCGGGTGCAACCATCAGCTTCGAGCTGCTCGATCTCGCCAGCCTCGCCTCCATCACCGCGTTTGGCCAGCGCATGAGGCGTACAAGAAGCAATCTGGATGTGCTGATCAACAATGCCGGCGTCATGGTGCCGCCGAGACGGCAGATGACGGAAGACGGCTTCGAACTGCAGATCGGCACGAATTACCTTGGCCATTTTGCGCTTACGGCACACTTGCTGCCGCTGCTTGCCAGGGGGGACAAGGCGCGTGTCGTCAGCTTGTCGAGCATCGCCGCGAGACAAGGTGCAATCGACTTCTCGAACCTCAATGCCGAGCGCTCCTATACGCCAATGCCGATCTATACTCAGTCCAAGCTCGCCTGCCTGATGCTTGCCTACGAGCTTCAGCGGCGCAGCAACGCCGCAAACTGGGGCATCACCAGCATTGCCGCGCATCCTGGCGTCTCTCGGACGGATCTCCTGCACAATGCGCCGGGTCGCTTCAGCTTCAACCGTTTTGCCCGGAGCTTTCTCTGGTTCCTGTTCCAGCCCGCGGCACAGGGCGCGCTTCCGACACTCTACGCGGCGACGGCTCCCGATGCGCAGCCCGGCGGCTATTATGGACCGCACCGGCTCAGCGAAACGCGTGGCTATCCGGCTGTCGCCAAGCCGATCCCGCAGGCCGCGGACGAACAGGTTGCGCGCAGACTCTGGGAGGTGTCGGAAGACATGACGAATGTCAGGTTTGGCGAAGCGATCTAGCGGTAGCGCAGTGATCCCATCGGGTACCCTGGAAGGGCCGGTATCCGATGGCGCGTCTGTGGATGCTATTCGGTGCTCACCGCATCGGAAGTCCGCAGGTCCGGGTCTGCGATGCCGTCGGTTCGTTCGATCATGATGGTGACCGGGCCGGGTTCGACCTCGCCGAATGGCGTTGCAAAAGCCACCTCGGCGGCATCGCGGCCGACGCCGATCCTCACGAGACCATCGAGATGGGCTTGGCGCGTCGCATCGAAGAGCCACCAGCGTCCGTCGAGATAGGCTTCGAAAACGGCATGGAAGTCGGAGGGGTGGAGACCGTGCGCATAACAACTGACGAAGCGCGCGGGAATGTTCAGCGCGCGGCAGAAGGCGATGCCGAGATGCGCGAAGTCGCGGCAAACACCGGCGCGCAGGATGAGGCTCTCATCTGCCGTGGTTTGCGAATCGGATGATCCACGCTCGTAATCGATGTTCTCGTAGATCCAGTTGCAGATCGCGGTCACCAGGCTGTGGCCGCGCATCATGTGGCCGAATTCGCGATTGGCGAAAGCAGCCAGCCTGTCGGACGAAACGAAGCGCGTGGGGAGCAGGAACGGCATGATCTCCAGCGGTAGCTCGCCGAGCGGCGTCTCCTCGATCGTGGCCGGATCCGTGCAATAGGGGTCGAGGGTCACTTCGGCCCGGTAGCGGACATTCAGCGGGCCGGGCTGTGCCGTGATGCTGAGGAAGCGGTTGAGCGAGGTCGGATCGATATAGGTCCGCCGGTTCTCGCCCGCCGAGATCGTGAGCGTCTCGCTGACATCCAGATGTCGTGCGAGCCTGGCGACCTCGAAGTTGAAAATGAATACGGCCTCGGACTGGATCTCATAGGAAAGGTCGCAGCCGAGAATGAACTTCGTCGCCATTGAGTCAAATGCCTTGTTGGAGGAAGGCCGACCCTATGACGCGCCGCCTGCAGTGCCAAGCGGGGCAGGGGCGTTTTGCAATACCGTCTCAAGCCTTCCCAGGCGAGATAGGTAAAACGTTTACCTGGAACCGTTTTAAGCGGCCGGCTTCAAATTGGCCCCGTCGCGAGCTGGAGCAGCTATCCGGTCCCTCGCGGATTTAAGGGCGGCAACGCAGGCTGCGTCGAACTCCACACCGGCTTTTTGATCCAGATAGTCGAAGGCCTGGTCGATGGTCCATGCCGACTTGTAGGGCCGCTCGGTCGTCAGCGCGTCGAACACATCGGCGACGGCGGCAATGCGGCCTGAAAGCGGGATCGCATCGCCGGCAAGGCCGTGGGGATAGCCGGTGCCGTTCCAGCGTTCATGGTGGGCTTCGGCTATTTCCGCAGCCAGTTTCATCAGCCGACACTTGGAATTTGCCAGAATAGCGGCGCCGATGGCGGTGTGCTCGTTCATGTGAGCGCGCTCTTCAGCATCAAGCGCGCCAGGCTTCAGCAGCACCGCATCGCGAATGCCGACCTTGCCGATATCGTGCATCGGCGCGGCCAGCTCGATGTCCCGGCAGAGCTCGTCGTCGAGCCCGAGGCCTTCTGCGACCAGGCGGCAATAGCGCGCCATGCGCACCGTGTGCTCGGAGGTTTCGCGGTCCTTGTAACCTGCAGCCAGGGCGAGCCGGTGGACGATCTCCTCCTCACGTTCGCGAAGCTCGGCCGTGGCCTTTTCGATTTCCGAACGAAGCCATGCTGCGCGGTCGGCGAGCTGGCGCTGGACGATGCTCAGCCGGACGATGTTGGCGAGCCTTGCCTTGAACTCGACCGGATCGATCGGCTTGTGCAGAAATTCGACCGCGCCCGCCTGGAGGGCCTCGATGCGGATTGCCTTTTCCTGATCGGCCGTAATCATCACCAGCGGCTGGTCGCGGTAGGAGGGTGCGGCGCGCAGCGCTTTCAGAAGCTCGACGCCGTTCATTCCCGGCATCTGATAGTCGACGAGCGCGATGTCGTAGGACACGCCAGCCAGTCCATCATGGAGCTCAACGGGATCCATGAACGTCAAGGCCACGCAGTCCGGCACCTGCAGGACAAGACGCTCCATCATCATCAGGTTCGTTCGGTTGTCTTCCACGATCAGAACGCTCGTCTTCATCGTGCTCAGGCGGCGTGCGCCTGCTCCCCTGCTTCGCGGATGGTGGCCAAACGCTTTTCGATTTCTGTCCCGAGATCGGCCCTCAAGGTTTCGCTGCGTGCTCTCTCGGTAAACGTGGAGAAATCGACGAACCCCAAATTTGCCGAGGCTCCTTTCAGCGAATGAAGCGCCCTGTCGGCGGATGCGGCGTCGCCGACGCTCAAGGCTGCGTGGAGCGCCCGAAGAATCCCAGCAGCATCGGAGAAGAAGCTTTCGTCGAGTTCCTTCAGGCCATCGGGACCGAAGGCTTCCGTCAGTTCGAGGCGGCGTTCCTGATCGATGACCGGATAATCGGAATGGGTGTCGCTGCTGATCGGGGACGAGGAGCTCGCTTCTGGGCCGCGCACGATTTCGGCCAGCCGCGCGAGGGTGATCGGCTTGGCGACGAAGGCGTCCATTCCGGCTTCCATGCAAAGCGCGCGGTCGGTGTCGGAGGCGTTTGCGGTCATGGCGACGATGCGCGCGCGCTTGCCGGTTTGCAGTTCGTGCAAGCGGATCTCCCGGGTGGCAGCCAAGCCGTCCATCACCGGCATCTGCATGTCCATCAGGATCAGGTCGAAATCGCCCGCCTTCGCCTGGGAGACACCTTCCAGGCCATCGATCGCCATGGTGACCCGCTGGCCAAGCTTCTTCAGGAAACGCTGCGCGACATCGCGGTTCACGGCATTGTCTTCGACAACAAGGATGTTTCGTACGGGCAATGCGGCGCTTGGGTCGATCGATGCGGTGTCAGCCAGCGGTGCCTGCACCGTTTCGACCGGCAACTCGAACCAGAAGACGCTGCCGGATCCCGCGGTGCTTTGCACACCGATATCCCCGCCCATGGCCTCGATCGTTTTTTTGCAGATCGCCAGCCCCAGACCCGTTCCGCCGAAACGACGACTGATCGTGCCGTCTTCCTGGGTGAAGGGGTTGAACAGGCGGGGCAGCGCTTCGGCCGATATGCCGATGCCGGTATCGGCGATTTCGAAACGGATGCGGTTCGGTGCGGGCAGCGAAACGTGCAGCCGCACCTCTCCGTTCTGGGTGAACTTCACAGCGTTCGAGAGCAGATTCAAAAGCACCCGGCGGATGCGCGTCGGATCCGAAAGCACGGCAAGACCTTGCAGGGAGCTTGATACCTCCAATGCCAGGCGATCGCCCTGATCGGCGGCACGACCGGCGACAACCTCCATTGCGTCTTCGGCGAGCTTCCCTGGCTCGAAGGGGATCGTCTCAAGCACGAGGTCGCCATGCTCGATCTTCGCGAAGTCGAGGATCTCGTTGATGATCTCGAGAAGCGCCTGGCCGGAACTTGCGATCACCTTCACGCCGCGGCGGTCTTCCTCCGGCAGATCGGCATGGGCCAGCAGCTCCGTCATGCCTAGGATCGCGTTCAAGGGCGTGCGGATCTCGTGGCCCATCACTGCCATGAATTCCGATTTCGCCCGGTTGCCGGCCTCTGCCGCAGTGTAGGCCTTTGAAATTTCGTTAGCGGCCTCTTCCAGCTGGCCGGTGGTGCGGCGGGTCAGTTTCAGCTGGCGCATCAGATTGAGGATGAGCAAAGCGATGGAGACAGCAATGATCAGAACCAGAAGCGCGGTCGCCTGCTGGATGCGCATAACCTCGGCACGGGCATCCGCCCGCACTGCGGAAACGGAGGTGTTCGTATCCGTCAACATGCGCTCGGTGATGGGAATAAGAGCCAAGAGGTCGGACGTGGTGACTGCGAACTCGTCGCGATCGAGGGGCGCAGATGAAGCCATGGCGTTGAAGAACGGTTCAAGGCCGAGGACCTTGTCGCGGATCGACGCGCGGCTTCCGACAAAGCCGGCGCTCGATGCGAGCGACGTTTCGTATTTGGCGTTGCTGAGGATCGACAGGCGCGAATAGAGGATGTCGTAGCGCAGAGAGAGCTCCGTGATCCTCGATGCTTCAACTGGCCACTGGGACTGGGCCGCGCTCATGGCATGGGCAAGCGTGCGCGCTTCGCGATCGAGCTGATAAACGGCCCAGAGCGCGTCTTCACGAATGCCGTCCTGGAGCGCGTTCTGGCGGGCGTAGAGATAGCCGAACGTCGCCACGAGAATGGCCATCAGCACCGCCGACAGGACGACCAGAAAGGTCGTCTCCCTGCCGGCGCGCTTGATGGCCCTTCGGCTGTGGCGCAGCGCTGGTGTCACTCGATGACCTCGATCGCCTTGATCTGCCAGACCGAGCGGGAGAAGTACTTTTCGTTATAAAGTTCGGGGTTGAGGTCGAACGGGTAGACCATGAACAGCGGGCCCTTGTCGCGAACCGACATCGGCTTGCCGTTCATCGCAAGTGCGAGAATGGTTTCGTAGTCGGTTGCATCGGAGACGGGCACTTCTGCGGAGTAGTCGTTGAGCGCGGTGACCCGAAGCGTTTTGCCGTGCGCGCCGACTTCCGCAAGAAGCGCACGCAGAAGCGGGCCATCGAAAGCGGTCTCGCCCTCGGTCCACGGAGTTTCCATGGTTCCGGTGCGGCCGGGCAGGTCCTGCAGCATCGGGAGGTCGAAAACGGCAGCGCCATCGCTGTTGGTCTCGGTGATGGCGCCGGTGATGGTGAGGATGACGGGGTCGGTCGGGGCATCGAGTGCCAGGGCTGGCTGGCAGAAAAGCATTGCAAGTGCAGCGGCGCTGGCGAGAACTTTGGCTCGCATGATGACACCTATGGGTTGCCTTCAAGGGCAAATGGATGTGGGGGATGAGACTGGCATGCCGCATTCAAACGGCGCGGACCGAGTGGCCTGATGCCGCCGGCACGATGTGGCCGGTCGATCCAATGCCAACGTACAACAGGCGTATCTAAAACACCTTAAGGTGATGCCTAAAAATGTGGGGATCGCCAGCGTTTGGACAACGCTGACCCCACATGAATTGAAACGAAACGTTGCGGTGCGTGTCGAATTAAAGGATCGAACCACCGACGCTTGCGCCGCCGCAGACATAGAGTGTCTGGCCGGTCACGAAGCTCGATTTCGGATCGCAGAAGAAGAGGAATGCGTTCGTCACATCCTCCACCGTGCCGAGACGGCCAACGGGGATCTTGGTGGCGAGTTCCGCCTCGCGGTCGCTGTCCTTGGGGATGATGCCCCAGAAATTGTCGGTCAGGATCGGGCCCGGCGCAACGACGTTGACCGTAATGCCGTGTTTGGCCAATTCCAGCGCCCAGGTGCGCGCCATGCCGATCATGCCGGCTTTCGAGGCGCTGTAGGCCGTGCGGGTCGGGGCGCCGAGTGCTGCGCGCGAGGCATTGAACATCACGCGGCCGAAGTGCTGTTCCTTCATTGCCGGCAAAAACGACTGAAGCAGGGTCAGCGCCGATCCGAGATGAAGCTGCGCGAGGCCGGTGATGTCCTCCGGTTTCGCATCCTCGATCAGGTTCGGCCAGATAAGCCCGGCATTGTGGACGAGATGTGTGACCCGGTGATCCTTCGCGATCGTCGCAGCCGCCTGTTTCACTGCGTCCGCATCGAGAAGATCGGCTTCCACCGAAAACAGCCGGTCATGCGATTTTTCCGGCGCGCGGCGTGCGACGGACACCACAGTGTAGCCCTGTTCGAGCAGGCGGTCGGCAAGATCGGCGCCGATGCCCTTGTTGCCGCCGGTGATGACGGCCGTGAACTGAGGCTTGCTCATGCATCTTTTCCCGGAACAAGCGCGATGACGCGCAGGGGGCTGCCAGTGCCCTTCTTGATCTTCAGCGGGGTCGCCACGATGACCGCGCCCGTCGGCGGCAAGCGGTCGAGATTGTTGAGGCACTGCAGCCCATAGCGGCCCGCGCCATGCAGGATGAAATGCGCGGGGTAGGGCGGCGTGTAGTGCATGCCTTGGCCGGCGTCCGTGCCGACTGTCTCCGTGCCGAAGCCGCGGATGCCACGCTCCTCGACCAGAAGTCTGATCGCGTCGGGTGTCGGGCCCGGTGAATGGGGGCCGTCGTCGCGCATGTTGAGATAATGGGCACCGCGTCGCTTCGACCAGTCCGTGCGCATCAGCACCCAGCTATCTGCCGGGATCGGCCCATGGGACTTTTCCCAATCGAGGATGATCTCGGGCGTCAGCTCGAAATCTTCGTTCTGACGTGCACCCGCCGAGCAATCGATCACGCAGACCGGACCGACGAAGCGATCGACCGGGATCTCGTCGACATTGCCGTTCGGGATGTCGCGGCCGGAGATCCAATGCGACGGTGCATCGAAATGCGTGCCGGTATGCTCGCACAGGCTGATATTGTGCCACTTCCAGGCCGGACCGCGATGGTCGTAGGCGGAAATTTCCTCCATGCGAAAGCGGGCACATTGGCCGAATTCCGGCGGCAGGATGATGACGGGAAAATCCTGGTCCAGCGTGTGGGTGAGATCCACCACTTCGATGCTGCCCGAAGCGATGGCGCCCGCCATCTGCGCCAGCAGATCGGCGCTCTTGATATCGACCGCGTTCATCGGGCTTCTCCCGCCTCGGCAATCATCTCGCGTTCCAGGAGCTTCGGGCCTTGGCGCCAGCGCTCGATCAGATCCTTGGCGACGTCGCCGACATAGACGTCCTCGAGCCCATCCTTCAGACCTGCCACGACGGATCGCGCAAGGGCGGAGGGCGCGACCTTGGGTGGCGGCAGCGGCTGGTGCCATTCGTCCTCGGTGGGGCCGGTATAGACGTTGAGGACGCGCACGCCACCCGGCGCCATTTCCGCCCGCAGGCATTGAGACAGCGACAGCGCAGCGGCGTTGGACGCCGAGAACACACCATAGGCCGGCATGTTGGCATAGGCGTAGACGGACAGGATGTTGACCCAGGCAGCGGCGCTGTTGACGCCGTCGGCGCCCCTGTTCCGCATGGGGGGTCCAAAGGCCTGGGCGAGCCGCATGAGGCCGAGCACGTTGGTCTCGAATTCGTCGCGGGCGAAGACGGTGTCGCCGCGGTCCATGATGCCGCCGGGGCGGATGAAGCGCGCATTGTTGACGAGGATGTCAGTCTTGCCGCCGATCTCGCCGGCTAGCTCGGTCACGGATTGCGTGTCGGTGACATCGAGCGGAACGATCGCGACATTGGCGATGGCCGCAAGTGCAGCACGATGCGGGTAGGGCCGCCAGCCTTCCGGCTCGCCGACGAAGATGGTCGTGGCGCCCGCATCCGCAAACGCCTTGGCGAGCGCCACCGAGTTTTCGTTGCGCGCATCGGTGATGAGCACACGGCGGAATTTCGGATCGGCGGTCAGTTCGCGCAGTTGAGGATCGTCCGCCATGTTGGCACTCCCATCCACGGGCAGAGCGAAGAAGACGCCCTGGCCCGATTTGTCGAGGCGATTGATGAGCCGCACGGCCGCTTCGCGCGCGACATCACCGTGCACATGCGCCATCACCGATGGCCCTGCATCGAGTTTCACCGAGCCGACGCGCCATGGCGTCCGCTCACGGAAATAGACACTGGTCGACGTTCGAACCGTCGTCTCCGCGATCAGCTGGCCGGTCGGTTCGACGTCGCGCCATTTGAGGTCGACGGAAAGGCACGTCGAGCAGGCATCGCGCGGCGGATACTGCAGCGCGCCGCAGGCTTCGCAGCCCTGCAGCATGAACCGGCCTTCCGCGGCCGCGACCGCCAGCCCGAGCGCGGCACGGCTGCGCATGCCGGATGGCAGCGCCGGAACGCGCGTGCGCTTCTGGGGGTCTTTCTTTGGTGGCGGCGAGAGCGGATCGGTCATGCACCCGCTCCCGAGATGATGGCGGCATTGGAGCAAACACCGCGGTCGTAGTTGATCATGCCGAAACCCGAGACCATCGCGGTCCTTGCCCCGGCCACCTGTGTCGGCCCGGCCGTTCCGGTCACCTGCCGGATCGCTTCAACGAGACCGATGTAGCCGCCGGCCGCACCCGCCTGACCGGCCGAAAGCTGGCCACCGGACGTGTTGTGCGGAAAGTCGCCGTCGATGGTGAGATCCTTGCCGCGCACGAATTCGGGGCCTTCGCCTTTGGCGCAAAAGCCCAGATCCTCGAACTGCATCATCGAGATCACGGGATAGTCGTCATAGGTCTGCAGGAGATCGATATCGTCAGACTTCGCATCAGCCATCGCATAGAGCTCGTCGATGTCCATCGCCCAGCCGCCGCGCATCTGGATGGCGTCCTCCGGGAAAGCATTGTGCCGCTCGATTGTCGAGCGGATATGCGCGTGTGGCAGACCGGCGGCGCGGGCGTCATCTTCGCGCATCACGAGAAACGCCTCCGAACCGGCGACAGGCATCACGCAATCGAACAGGGCGATCGGGTCGGAGATCATCCGCGCCGAAAGATACTGGTCCAGCGTCAGTGGCGCCTTCATCACTGCATGCGGGTTCTTCAGCGCATTGTCGCGCTGCGCCACGCAGATGCGGCCGAAATCTTCGCGCGTCGCGCCAAACTTCTGCATGTAGTGGTCGGTCAGCAAAGCGAAGGACGCGTTGGGGCCGCCGGCGCCGTACGGGTAGGAGGCATCCTGCGCAAAGCGCGAGAAGCTCGAGAGCATGCGGCGGAAACTGTCGACCTGGTTCGTGTCGCCGGCGACACAGGCGACCACGTCGACATCACCCGCCTGCACCGCGCGTGCTGCGCGGCGAAGCGCTGCGATCCCGCTCGCGCCACCCATGGGGATATGGTCGAGCCACCGTGGCGTGAGGCCAAGGTGTTGGGTCAGCCCGACTGCGGTGTCGGGAAACAGGCTGAAGCTCGAGACGGCGAAACCATCGAGTTCGGCAGGCCGGATGCCAGCGGTCTTCAGGCACTCCGCAAGCGCGCGGGCGATCCACCAATGGGCCGTTTCAGTCGAGAAGCGCTGGTAGGGTATCGTGGTTGGAGCGGCGAGCACCACACCATCATAGGCTTGCCGCGCACGCGCCATCAGGCGGCCTGCCGCTTCTTCATGGACCGCGTGTCGACCGTTGCCGAATCCGTCATGAGCTGCGGCACGAGCGTCTTCAACTCGCCGCGCTGGATCTTCTGCGTTGCGGTCAGCGGCAAGGCATCGAGAAAGGCGATGTAGCCGGGCACTTTGTAATAGGCGACACGTTCCAGACACCAGGCGACGATGGCACGTGCCCTTGCATCCGTGCGATCGCCGTCGACGACCAGACAGGCAAAGACCTCGTCCCCGCGGATCTCGTCCGGTGCGGCGGCCACCGCTGCTGCCTTGATATCCGGGTGCTGCATCAGGATCGATTCCACTTCGACGGCGGCGATGTTCTCGCCTGATCGACGGATAACGTTTTTCTTGCGATCGACGAAGAAGATGTCGCCATCTTCGTCACGCCGCACGATGTCGCCCGTGTGGAACCAGCCATCCGCCCAAGCTTCGGCCGTCGCTTCCGGGTTCTTATAGTACTCGGAGAAAAAGCCGTAGCGCGGATCGTCGCCGGCGTGCCGGACCAGGAGTTCGCCCGGTTCGTTGGCTGCAGCGTCGTGACCGTCAGCGTCGACAATGCGCGCTTCCACGCCGCCTCGCGGTTGGCCAAGACAACTCGTTCCGCGCTTGCGTGGCTCGATGTTGGCGGCGATCACGGCGCCCGCGCCGGTCTCGGTCATCGCCCAGGCTTCGACAAGCGGGATGCCGAAGCGATCTTCGAACAAGCCGTGCAGTTTGGGATCGATGCCGGCACCGAAGCCGAAGCGGACATCGTGATCGCGGTCGGCATCAGCCGGTTCGGCCTTCATGAGGATGGAGGGCATGACGCCGAGATAGTGGAGGCAGGTCGCGCGAGACTGACGCACACTCTGCCACCAGCTTTTGGGATGAAAACGATCGAGCGCCGTCAGGCAACCGCCGACACCGATCATCGCCATCAGCGAATAGGCCATCGCGTTCATGTGAAAGATCGGCAGCGGCGTGATCATCCGCTCGCCGTCTTCGCGCAGCGTGCAAACCCCACCGGCTTCGGCGTACCAGCGGCCGGCGGCGAGGAAATAAAGGTTGGAGAGCACGCAGCCTTTCGGCTTGCCGGTCGTGCCGGACGTATAGAGCATGGCCGCTTCAAGCGTAAGCGGATCACCTGTTGGCGCGACGATCCGCCTGGCCAGCTCCGCTGAAAGTTCAGGCGGCGTGGCGTCCGGAGCGATGACCGGAAAGCCGACTCCTGACGCTAAAGATGCCTTTTCAAGATCGGCAATACGCGCGGGAATGGCGACGGCCAGAACCGGCTCTGCGTGTCCAGCCATGTATTCGAGTTCGGACGATTGAAGGTCCGGATTGACCGGCATGACCGACAGACCCAGCGCATTCAACGCGAACCAGTGCAGGAAGAAGGCCGGTCGGTTCTCCATGAGCAGCATGACGCGACCACCTGCCGTGTAGCCCGCAGCGGCATAGGCATCGCGCAGGCGTTCCACTTCACGCAGAGCTTCGGCGTAGGTCCATTCACGCGCATCGATGCCGTAGATGCGTGCCGTCTCTTCGAGCACATTCAGGAACGGGCGGTCGGGCCAGCGTTCTGCGGCAGACCGGAGTGCGGTGAAGACTGTGGCGTGCGGCGCGATCTCGATCATGGCGTTTTCTACAGAAACATCTGGATGTTGCCGAAGGCGGCGTCGGAATTCAGCAGATCGACGCGCTTGCGCTTGATCTTCAGCTTGCCGTCCACCAGCACCAGATCGTGCCGGGCATTGGCGGCCAGAAGCGTCTGGTCGTCCAGCCGCGTCTCGACATAGTGAAACGCCGTGCGGGTGACGAATTCGCCGGCGTCGACGTCGAGCCTGTCGACGAAGGGTCGCTGGATGACATGGTGGCAGCGTGTCTTCGGCTTCTGCGAGAAGGTGCGCTCGCCCTTGAAGCGCTCGACCCGCAGCTTGATCATGAAGAAATCCTCATGCAGCAGCGACGTGACGAGGTTTTCGTCCTGCTGGTTGTATTCGAGCGGCATCCAGTAGATGCCGTCGGGCGTCCAGAGATCCAGCCACTCGTCGAAGCGCCCATCGTCGAGCATTCGGGCTTCTTCATAGATGAAATCGATGAGATCGTCCTTGCTCGGCGCACTCATTGGGCGGCCTCGTCCATCGTCATCGTCATGTATTTGGTCCAGGCGTCGAACTGGTTGCGCATCTGGCGCTCGGTGGTGCCATTCTCGATCGCTTCCTGCTCAAAGCTCTCGCCTGGCTGATAGAGACGCTGGACGTTGACCCATTCGAGACCGTCGGAATGCAGGCCTTCCTGCGCGCGCTCGTACATTTCCAGATCGTCGTGACCGACCATGGATGTGGGCGCGTTGATCAGGCGGTTGTACATGGCCGTGCGCTGGAGGAGCATGTCGGGCGCATCGACAAGTCGGTAGATATAGCTCTCCACCAGCGTCTTGTTCGCCGAGATGGGCTTGAAGAGCCTGAGCTGCTGGATCGGGCCCTTGATCATGATGTTCGGGAAATAGACCGTGTTGTGCCGATTTTCACCCAGGATTTCGCGCGCGCGGTCCTCACCATAGGCTTCGCACATCTGCTCGAAGTAGCCAGGGATCGCCGAATAGTCCGAGTGGATCGAATGGTGCACGCCGGTGTGGCCGTGGCCGTTCGGCCAAGTGCGAATGCCCATGTTCTCGAAGAATTCGTATGACGACATGAAGGGCGCGATCACCTCCATGGCCATCGGCTTCTTCGTGCCTTCGGGCTTTTCCATCTCTTCCCACAGCTTGATCGCCGTGCCGGCAGAGCTTTCGTGGGCGACCATGGGGTGGCAGGTGTCCGTCTGGTTCTCGACCAGCATTTTCCAGTTGCACCGGTGCATGTAGCGCAAAGGCGGGCCTGCCACTTCGAGGCGCCCGGCCGGCGAACGGTCGACCATGTTGTCGATCGAGCTCAAGGAAGAGCCGAAGAAGTCTTCGAAGGACACGCCTTCCGGCGCAAGCCGGGCGAAGACGAAGCCGCGGTAGTTCTTGACGGCGCCGACGGGCGCCATGCCCTTGACGCTTTCGCTCTCTTCGAGCCCGGTGTCCTTGTAGCCCTTGCGCAACGGTATCGCGAGCAGGCAGCCGTTCGTCTTGAACGACCATGCATGGTAGGGGCAGCGGAAGAACTTGCCGGTGTTGCCGGCGCGGTCGATGGCGATCTTGGTGCCCTTGTGCGGGCAGCGATTGTGCAGGACGTAGATCTCGTCGTCCGAATGGCGCACCATGATGACGGGCTGCGTGCCGATCTCGGTCGTGAAGTAATCGCCCTTGTTCGGGGTCTGGCTGTCATGGCCGACGAACACCCAGCAATTGGCAAAGAGGTGCTTCATCTCGAGCTGGAAGACATCCTCGTCGATGTAGATGTCGCGGTGAACTTCCGTCGGACGCACCAGGGCGGCGATGGCGGAGCGGTCATTGGCATGGCGGCTCATGAACTTCCTCCTAGAGATCGAGCACGAGGCGAGGGGTCTTCGATCGCGATACGCAAATCTGCATCACGTCGTTGGCCGCCCGCTCCTCGTCGGTCAGGATGACATCCCTGTGGTCCGGAACACCTTCGAGCACGGTGGTCTGGCAGATGCCGCAATCGCCGCGCTGGCAGTCATAGACGAGATCGACGCCGCCTTCTTCCAGAACCTCGATGATCGTCCGGCCGGGTGCAACGGTGAAAACTTCGCCGGTCGACTTCACTTCCACTTCGAATGGCTGGTCGCCGGCCTGTTCCTCCGGCTGGTCGAACAGTTCGAAGTGCACGCGCTCCTTGTCGAACCCCTTGGCGAGCGCGCGTTCGCGTACGGCTTCGATCATGCCGCGGGGACCGCAGACGTAGAAATGGGCGTCGGCCGGCGCTCGTTCGATGAGACCGACAAGGTCGAGACAGCGTTCGGCCTCGTCGTCGCAATAGACCTTCAGTGCGTCACCGCACGCCGCTTCGATCTCGTCGACGAATGCCATGAGCGGACGTGATCGGCCGGAATAGTGGAATTCGAACGGCCGGCCCGACCGCTGCAGTTCGGCCGCCATCGAAATCATCGGCGTGACACCGATCCCCCCGGCCAGCAGGATGGCTGGACCGTCATGCGTGGCGAGGGCGAAATCGTTCTTTGGAGCCGATGTTTCGATCGTGTCGCCCGGCGACAACGCATGCATGAAGAGCGAGCCACCTTTGCTCGCCGCTTCCTTCAGAATGCCGAGCCGATAGCTGTCCCTACCGTGGGAAGTGTCTGTCTCGGCATCGGAATTGATCAGCGAGTAGTGGCGCTCGCCACCGGTCGGGATCGTGATCTTGATATGAGCGCCGGCTTGGTATCCGGGAAGCTTGCGGCCATCGGCGGATGTCAGCGTGACCGCCCGGATCCTGTCCGTCAGCGCTTCAACAGAAGAAACTTTTAGCCGCAGTTGCGACATGCGCAGTACCTCCGCTTTCGGCTTCGGCCATCTCGTCGGCGGCACTCGCAGCGTCGACTGAAAGAATATGAATTATCATGTTTTCACCTGTCAACCTTCAGGCATAAACTTATGCAATTTCATCTTTTCAAGCTTGAAGGGATCGAAAACCTGTGTCAGCATTTCGGTTGTAAGGCGTCCGATAACAAGGGGAACCACGGTGACCGCCATGCTCAAGAAACTTGCATATGCATCTATTTCGCTGCTTGCGCTCAGCGTCTCCGCGTCTGCGCAAGAGACTGTCCTTCGCATGTCGAACTGGCTTCCGACCTCTCACCCGATCATCAAGGACATGATGATCCCGTGGGCGGAGCAGCTTGAGGAAGCGACGGACGGACGCGTGAGCGTTCAGATTCTCGATGCGCCGCTCGGGCCGCCGCCCGCCCATTTCGATCTGGCCGCCAACGGCGTCGCCGATCTCACTTTCGGTGTCCACTCTTATACGCCGGGCCGCTTCGCGCTGACCGAAATCGCCGAGCTGCCGTTCATCGCCGACACGTCGGAAAGCCTTTCCGTCGCGTTCCAGCGCGTCTACGAAAGCGATCTTGCCGCCGCGGACGAACATCGCGGAACCAAGGTGCTCGGTGTCTTCGCGCATGGCCCGGGCATGCTCTTCACCAAGGGCCAGCCGGTCACTCCGATCTCAGGTCTTTCCGGCCAGAAGGTGCGCGTCGCCGGCAACATCACCAACGTGCTCGCCGAGGGGCTCGGCATGGTGTCGATCCAGGCGCCTTCGCCGCAGTCCTACGAAATCCTGTCCGGCGGCGTCGCCGACGGCATTTTCTTCCCGGTGGAATCGATCCCCTTCTTCAAGCTCGAAAGCTTGGTCGATACCGCGCTTCGCGTTCCGGGCGGGCTCTACAACGTCTCGTTTTTCTTCGTCATGAACCAGGCGAAGTTCGACAGCCTTTCTGCAGAAGACCAGGCGGCGATCGAAGAAATTTCCGGTGAAGCTTTCGCCCGCATGGCCGGTCAGGCCTGGGATGCGGCGGACGCGGCCGGCATGGAAGTGATCGGTGAAACGGTCACGTTCCATGACGCGACCGAGGAAGAGGTCGAGGAGCTGCGAACGGCAGCGCAGCCGATCTTCGATGGCATCAAGGCCAATTACGAGGCCAAGAGCGTCGATTTCGACGCCATCCTCTCCAAGCTCGAAACCGAAGTGCAAGCAGTCGCGAGCGAGTGATGACACCCGCTCCCGAGGCCTTCTTCACAAGGGCTCGGCGGGGATTGCGCATGATTACGGCAGTGCTCTGCGGAGCGCTGCTGATCGCCCTGACATGCGTCACGGTGATCGATGTCGTCGGGCGCTATTTCCTGTCCAGTCCGTTGCCGGGTGCATCCGAATATACGGAGCTCCTGCTGATGGCGATCATCTTCTGCGGGCTGCCGGCCGTCTGTCTCGATGACGGGCACATTTCCGTCGATCTCATCACGTCGAGGCTCAAGGGGTGGGCCGAGATCGCGCAGCTTCTGATCGCGCGGCTTTTCGTGAGCGTCATACTTGCCGTCATCGCATGGCAGCTCTGGAAGCACGGCAGCCAGCTCGCAAGTTACAACGAGGTCACGGTCTATCTGCGCGCGCCGATCGGGCCCTTTTCAAAGGCTGCCGCAATCATCGCCGGCGCCTGTTCCGTCGTCACCTTCGTGATGGCCGTCATGCGGCTGTCCAAAGGCCGAGAGGGAGCCGTGTGATGGATTGGCCGATCGGCGTTGCCCTGCTCCTGGGCCTCATTTTCTGCGGCGTGCCGATCGCTTTCGCCATGGCGGGCGTGGGCCTGGTCGGGGTTGCCTCGATCATCGGCTGGACGCCGACGCTTTCTCTCATTGGCCAGACCTATTTTGATGGCGGCCGCAGTTATACGCTGTCAGTCGTTCCGCTCTTCCTGCTGATGGGCAATCTGGTCGTCCAGTCGGGTGTGGCGGCAGAGCTTTTCAAGGCGGCGAATGCCTGGCTCGGCCACCGGAAGGGCGGACTTGCGATGGCGACGATCGTCGCCTGCGGCGGGTTCTCGTCGGTGTGCGGCTCGTCACTTGCGACGACAGCCACGATGGCGCGCATCGCGCTGCCCGAGATGCGCCGCTTCGGCTATTCCGATCGCCTTGCGTCCTCCTCGATCGCATCCGGGGGCACGCTCGGCATTCTTATTCCCCCGTCGGTCATTCTTGTCATTTACGGAATCCTGACGCAGCAGAACATCGGCATGCTGTTTCTGGCCGGCCTGCTTCCCGGGCTCGTCGGCATCGTTTTCTACATCTTTGCCGTGCGGCTTTCGCTGGTGATGTACAAGGAAGAGCTGGCGGTTCAGCCGAAGCTGCCGTTGATCGAGCGTTTCCGTGCGCTGAAAGGCGTCTTCTGGGCACTGGCTCTGTTCGTGTTCGTGTTGGGTGGCATCTATGTCGGCGCCTTCACGGCGACAGAGGCGGCAGGCATGGGGGCCGGCGGGGCCTTCCTTCTGACCGCCGCCCGTGGCCGGTTGACGCTGCGCGACACGCTCGCCACGCTCTTCGATACCGCCAAGACCACGGCAGTGATGTTCTTCATCCTGTTCGGAGCGCTGTTCTTCCTGAACTACGTGAACTTCTCCGGCCTCACGACGGATCTGCGCGAGTGGATCAACCTTCTCGGTGTCGGGCCCTATCAGGTCATCTTCTCGATCGTCATCATCTACCTGATCCTCGGCTGCCTTTTGGAAAGCCTGTCGATGGTGACGCTGACGGTGCCGATCTTCTTTCCCATCGTGGTGGGCCTGGGGTTCGATCCCATCTGGTTCGGCATTTTCGTGGTGATCGCGACGGAGCTTTCCTACATCACGCCGCCGATCGGGATGAATATTTTCGTCATGCGCTCGGTCGCACCCGAAGTCCCGATCGAGCGTATCTATGCCGGTGTCGTTCCCTTCGTCGCAGTCGACATCGTGCGTCTTGCTCTTTTGATTTTTGTGCCAGGTCTGGCGCTCATCATCCCACAATCGATGTGAGCACCCTATGACTGTAACAAAGCGCGCTTCTGACCTTGTCGCCGTACCCGCAAAGCCCGCCGAACAGGGCTTTGTCCGAACCTACCTCCACTATCTGCTCGCCGCTGCCAGCGATGCCGTCTTGACGGAGTTCCATGCCCTTGTTCGGGCGCGTGGCGTGCGCGTGCCCGAGTGGCGCATCCTGGCCTGCCTCGCCGACGAAGAGGGGCAGATGGTGACACAGCTCGCCGCGCTGGCGCTGATGGAACAGTCGCGGCTGACGAAGATCATCGACCAGATGGCCGAGAAGGACCTGGTGACGCGGCGCAGCGACCAGCGCGATCGTCGACGTGTGAGAGTCTATCTCACGAAGAAGGGCAGGAAGCTCGCCGCTGAACTCATCGCGGAGGCCCGTGCACATGAGGCGGGGATCATCGAGCAGATTTCGCCGGATCAGGCGGAGATCCTGAAGGGCGTGCTGGCGCGCATCATCGATCTGCACGGACCGGAAGCCCGTGCCGGAGATCGGCCGTCTGCCCCGACAATCGACGAGGAGCGGTGAGGCAAATGCGCAGAACCGCAGCGACCTCGCCGAGGACATTCGAAGCGAACAGCTTTGTTCCAGACGTTCAGAAGCAGGGAGTGCGTTTATGAAGATTGCCGTTCTGGGTGGGGGCAACGGGTCCTACGCGGCGGTGGCCGATTTTACCGAAGCGGGCCACGAGGTTGCGTGGTGGCGTCGCCAAGCATCGAGCTGTTCCGATATTGCCGCGGCAGGCGTGATTACCGTCACAGACCACAAGGGCAGCCGGAACGTGCCCGTAGCTCCCACCGACGATCTTGGCGCAGCGCTCGAAGGCGCGGCATTGATCGTGGCGCCGACGCCGGCATTTGCCCAGGCCGACATGGCCGATGCGCTCGCGTCGCACCTGGTCGACGGGCAGGTGATCTATCTGCCACCGGGCACATTCGGGTCCTACATCATGATGAAGCGCATCCGCGATGCGGGCTCAAAGGCCGATATCGCGATTGCCGAAACCGGCACGCTGCCCTGGCTTTGCCGCAAGCAGAACGCGCTTGAGGTTCGCATCACGACGCGCGCCTCGCGCCTGCCGACCGGCGTTCTGCCGGCCCGCAAGACGGACGAGGCGATCGAGGTCATCTCGGCTGCATTCCCCGGAGCGATCGAGCGGGTGGAAGATGCGCTCTCTGGCGCCTTGATGAATGCCGGACCGATCATCCATCCGCCGCTGATCCTGATGAATGCCGGACCGATCGAGCATTTCGACAAGTGGGACATTCATAACGAGGGCACGCAGCCGGCGATCCGCCGCACGCATGCGGCACTCGACAACGAGCGCATCGCGATCCGTGAAAAGCTCGGCTATGGCGCACCGCATTTCCCGCTCGCCGATCACTACGAAACCAGCGACTGGATGTACGGCAACCTTGCCCATGACAAGCTGGTCGGTTCGGGGGACTGGCATGAGACGCTCGATCTCAAGAACCATCGCTACATGACCGAGGATGTTGGTCTTGGACTTGCCTTCCTCGTGTCGGTCGGTGATTGGGCCAGGGTGCCGTGCCCGGTCGCCAAGGGCCTGCTCGCGATCGCCGGTGCAGTTGCGGAACAGGATTTCCGCGCGCATGGCCGAACGATGGAGAGCATCGGACTTGTCGACAAAAGCCCCGCCGAGGTCCAGTCCATGCTGCAGGACGGCCTCTGATGGCCGGGGAGATCATCGCCTGTATCGGCGCCGGCCGCATGGGACGCGGCATCGCGCAGTGCGTCGCCTATGCCGGACACGATATCCGGTTGCTCGATGCCAAGCCGCGCGACGCGTCTGCCTTCAACGCTTTGAAGGCCGAGACACTTGGCGAGATCGAGGCGGGACTTCAGGCGATCGCGTCGCTCGGCGCCTTCGACCCGTCCGCCATCGGCGAAATCATGGCACGTGTTCAGGTGCTTCCGTCCGGCCAGGCGGCCGAGGCGTTGGCGCAGGCTGCAATCGTCTTCGAAGCTGTGCCCGAGACCGAGATAGCGAAACGCGATGCCTTCGCCGTCTTCGATGACCATGCAGGCGAGGGCGCCGTTCTCGCCTCCACGACATCGACGATGCTGTCGACGCATCTGGCGGCATTCACGCGGCATCCGAGCCGCTTCCTCAATGCCCATTGGTTGAACCCTGCTTTTCTGATGCCACTGGTCGAGCTCTCTCCAGCCGACGAAACGGCCGATGAGGCGCTGGCTGCGGTGCGCGGGTTCCTGGAATCCATCGGCAAGGTGCCGATCACCTGCAAGGCGTCGCCCGGCTACATCGTTCCGCGCATCCAGGCGCTGGCGATGAACGAAGCGGCCCGGCTGGTGGAGGAAGGCGTTGCCAGTGCAGAGGATGTCGACAAGGCGGTGACCTACGGTTTCGGCTTGCGCTTCGGCGTGCTCGGCCTGCTCGAGTTCATCGACTGGGGCGGCGGCGACATTCTCTATTACGCCTCGAACTACCTGAGCGATGCCTTCAAGGACGAGCGCTTCGCGCCGCCGGCGATCATCAGCCGCAACATGGAAGAAGGCAGGATCGGACTGAAAACCGGTGCCGGCTTCTTCGATTACGAGGGCATGGACGTGGCTGCCTACCGGCAGAAACGCATGGCCGATTTCCTACGATCCCTCGAAGCTTCAGGGCTTGTTCGCCCTCCGGTTCTCGCGGGCAATTCATGACAGACCGGTAGCAAGCCGGCAGTTGGTTCAAAGATCCACAGAGGGTACTCACCATGAAAACAATGCACATCAAATTTGCCATTATGACCACCGCATCGATGCTTGCGCTCGGCGCTTACGCCGCTCATGCGCAAGAGCAGATCCGGGCGATTTCCGCTTTCCCGCAGGCTTTGGCTTTTTCCCAGAGCTTTCAGGGCTTCGTCGATCTGGTGAACGAGAAGGGCGAAGGCGTCGTCCAGATCACCTATGCCGGCGGTCCGGAAATGTTTCCGCCGAACCAGCAGGTCGACGCTGTTCGCCGCGGCGTGATCGACATGCAATACGGCCCGGCGTCCTACTATCTCGGCACCATGCCGGAAGCCGATGCCTGGGTTGGCTCGACCGTGACGGCTGCGGAAGCGCGCGAGAACGGCGGCTTCGGGATCATGCAGCAGGCTTTCCGTGAAAAGCTCGGCGTCGAGCTTCTGGCACATCTCGATACCGGCGTGGAGTTCCACGTCTATACGATCCAGGAACCGCGGCGGTCCGAGGATGGTGGCGTCGATCTTTCCGGCCTGCGCATTCGTTCCCAGCCGATTTATAACGCCTTCTTCGAGGAGATCGGCGCGATCCCGGTTTCCGTGCCGGTGCCGGATGTCTACACCGGCCTTGAACGCTCCACCTTCGATGGTTCGGGCTGGCCGATCGTCGGCATCAAGGATCTCTCCTGGGATCGCTTCCTGCGCTACCGCATCGATCCCGGCGTCTTCCAGACCGATCTCGCCGTCGTGATCAACCCGGCGAAGTGGGAAGGCCTCTCGGATGAGGCCAAGGCGATCATCGAGGAAGCGGCTGCCGAATACGAACAGACGTCCTATGAGAACTTCCAGCAGGTGATTTCCGAAACGGATGCCACCGTGCGCGAGGAGGGCATGACCGTCGTCGAGCTTGAGGACGAGCAGGCGGCAGAGTTCCGCCGCATGGCGTTCGAAAGCGCCTGGGCGCGCATGCAGGCCGCCGGCAGCGAGCATTACGACGCGCTGCGTTCGGCTTACTATCCTGAGTGATGAGATGACCGGGCGGGGCCAAGCGCCTCGCCCGGCTTTCGTTTCCAATGGAACGGGCGCCAAGACCATGATGAGATTCTATGACCGGCTGATCGTTGGCCTGGCGGTCCTCGGGGCTCTCAGCCTCGCGGCCATCACGGCGTTGATTATCGTCGACGTCATCCTGCGAAATACCGGCTTCAGGCCGTTCCAATCGACGAGCGCGATCGTCGAATATGTCATGCTGTTCGCCACCATGGCGGCAGCGCCCTGGCTGGTGCGCGAAAACGGGCATGTGGCGATCGGCTCCTTCGTCGCCAAGCTTCCCGATGGTCTGCGCGTGGCTGTGGGCCGCCTCGTTCTGGTGGTTTGCATCCTCGCGCTTGGTCTTCTCACCTGGCGATCGGCCGCCGTCGGCATGGAGATGATCGTCACGCGATCGGTGGACATGCGCTCGATCAACATCCCGGCCTGGGTGCTCTACGCGATGCTGGGCGGAGGCTTCTTTTTGATGGCGATCGAGTTCCTGCGCATTCTGCTGCGCGGCGAAACCTATAGCGGCGCGGGCGGAGGACACTGACATGATGCCTTGGTATGACGCCACGCTGATCATGATCGGCGGCCTGCTGGCGCTGATGCTCATCGGCATGCCGGTCGCAATTGCCTTTCTCGTCATCAACATCATCGGCGTCCTGATCTTCATGGGCGGGATCGTCGGCATCGATCAGCTGGTCGCAAACGCCACGACCTCGATCACGAGTTTCGCGCTCGTTCCGGTGCCGCTCTTCCTCATCATGGGCGAACTGCTGTTCCACACGGGGCTTGCGTTTCGCGTCTTCGACGCGCTCGACAAGTGCATGGGCAACATCCGAGGCCGGCTCGCCTATCTGACCGTCGGCGGCGGCACGATCTTCGCGACCCTGTCCGGCTCTTCCATGGCTAACGCCGCCATGCTCGGCACCACGCTGATGCCGGACATGATCAAGCGGGGCTACAAGAAGCACATCATCATGGGGCCTATTCTCGCGACAGGCGGGCTTGCCATGATCATCCCACCATCATCGCTCGCCGTCCTGCTCGGCTCGCTCGGGCGGATCGACGTAGGGTCATTGCTGATCGCTGGCCTGATACCGGGCCTCGTGCTGGCGCTCCTTTTCGCGCTGACGATCAGGCTGCAGATCGCTATCGATCCGGAGGCGGCACCCGGCTACGCGGCCAAGCGCGCCACGGGACGCGAGATCGCACGCGCGCTCATCGTCGATGTGGCACCGATGGGCATTGTCGTTTTCGCCGTCGTTGGTCTGATCCTGCTTGGCTGGGCAACACCGACGGAGTCCGCGGCATTCGGGGCGCTTGCCGTCATCGTTCTTGCCGCGCTCTACGGCAAGCTGAGCTGGGAAGCAGTCGTCAAGTCGATGAAGGGCACGCTTGCCGTGTCGGTGATGATGCTGATGATCATCGTCGGTTCCACGACGTTCTCGCAGATCCTTGCCTTCTCGGGCGCCTCGCAGGGGCTCATCGGCTTTGCCACCGGCTTCGACGTATCGCCCTATCTCCTGCTGACGCTGATGGTGCTGGTGCTGATCGTGCTCGGCATGTTCATGGATCCACTCTCGATCATGATGCTGACGCTTCCGATCTTCATGCCGCTTTCGGCGCTCGCCGGCTTCGATGCCGTTTGGTTCGGCATCATCATGCTGCTGGTGCTCGAACTTAGCCTCGTGACGCCGCCGTTTGGGCTTTTGCTGTTCGTCATGGTCGGGGTCGCACCCAAGGGCACCACGATCGGCGAGGTCGCCCGGGCGGCGCTGCCCTATATCGGATGCACGCTCTTTCTCGTCGTGCTTCTCGTCATTTGGCCCCAGATCGCCCTGTGGCTGCCCAGCATGATCAGGTACTGACAATGCGCATCTGGTATCAAAGTTATGTCGATTACGAACATGGTGCGGGCTACTGGGACGAGTTGCGTAAGCATCTCGACCAGATCATCGATCCCGGCACCGAGATAGACATCAAGGGAATCACGCCGCATGATTCCTACGCCCATGCCATCGTCGAGTTTCGCTGCGCTCGAGAAGTGATCTGCAACGCGGTTCGTGCGGAGCGGGACGGCTACGACGCCTTCATCATCGGGCACTTCCAGGATGCGGGTCTCTACGAGGCGCGCTCGGTGGTCGACATTCCGGTGCTCGGCATGGGCGAGGCATCGATGCTGCATGCCTGCCAGCTCGGCCAGCGCTCCGGCATCGTGACGATCAACAGGCGCTACATCCCCTGGTTTCACCACCAGATCGGCAAGTACGGCCTGAAGGAGCGGGTGACCGGCGTGCATGCAATGCAGTTCGAACCCGGCCAGATCCTGGATGCCTTCGGCTCGGAAGAAAAGCTCGAGACTGTCAGGGCCTTGTTCGAGGAGGAGGCGCGACCGCTGGTCGAGGAGGGCGTCGATGTGCTGATCCCCGGTGGCGGCATCCCCATGCTTCTGTTCTCCCAGCTCCATGACCACCGTGTCGACGGCGCCCCGGTGATCAACGGCATCCCGATCGTCGTCAAACTGGCGGAAATGGCCGTAAAGCTGAAAAACCTGACCGGCCTCGGCATCAGCCGCACCTCGGACTACGTGAAGCCACCTATCGAGATCATCGAGGAATTCATGGCCCACCCGAAGGGGTTATAGAAGTGGACGTGCTTGCCGCCTGCATCACGCCATAAGCCATACGGCTGTTCCGGCTGCGGCGGCGGTGAGGTTTGTCATGAGCAGCGGAACCCAGAATGCGCGGGGTCCCGCGGCGATGGCGAGGGCGAGGCGGCCCATGGCATTGGCGGCGAGCGCGGCGAGCACCGCGCTGCCGATGGTTTCCATCCCGACGTTTCGCACTACCAGGCGCGACGCGCTCAATACCGCGACATCGACATCGAAAGTGCCCGATAGCGCGGACGTCGCCACGAGCCCCGTGTCGCCGAACCGGCTCGAAAGGGCGGCACTCGCCGTCGCCACGACGGCGAAGGCGAGGGCGAAGAGGAGCAACGTGGTCAATTCAAACGGGTTGGTCGGCTCTGATGGCGTATCCTGTGCGCCAGCCCTGAAGAGCATGAGACTTCCTGAAAGACCAAAAGCGATGGCGGCGGCCAGCGTCGGCAGAATTATCGAGCCAAGGACAAGCGGCGCGACGATGGCGACGATGAGGATGACCCGACAGATCGAGATCATCGCGGCGAGGGCTGCAGCACCGGCATAGGCGCGACGTTGCTCGCCGGCGGTTGCCGATCGCGCGAAGGCGACCGTCACCGCTGTCGACGACACGATCGCGCCGGCAAGCCCGCTCACGAGCAGGCCGCGCGCGGACCCAAGAAGCCGCGTGGCGATGTATCCAGCAAAGGAGATCGACGCCGTCAGCACCGTGAAGAACCAAATCTGCCAGGGGTTGAAACCGCCCCAGGGGTCGAGCGTGCGGTTTGGCAGAAGCGGCAGGATGATGACAGTCATGACCGCCAGCACGATGGCGGAGCGCAGTTCCACCCAGGATAGCCGGCGCACCATGCCGTGCAAAGCCTCACGGCTGGCAAGAACGGCTGCGAGTGCTGCCCCGCCGGCGGCTGCTGCACGGTAGTCCCCGGAGACAGCAAGGCCGCCCAGTGCAAAGACGCAGAGCGCGGCGATTGTGCCTGTGACGCTGAAGCTGCCGTCATGCTGCGCTTCGGCGAACTTGAACCAGCCGAAGAGCAAGGCGAAGCCAAGAAAACCCGCAATAAAGATCGCAGCGCTTCCAAAAGCATCGGACAGGGCTGCGAGGACACCGCCGAGCAGCCCGACTACGCCGAATGTGCGTATTCCCGCCGTACGGCTGCCTTCGGGCTCGCTGCGTTCGCGCCAGCCCCGCTCGAGCCCGACCAGGAGGCCGATGGCGAGCGACAGACCAAGGCGGGCGATGAGCATGTCCATGACGCGGTTCGTCCAATGGCGGACCATGCCGCCTTGAACACCCTAGCGCGATCGCGTGCCCCTTGCATTGCGATGGAACAGACTTGCGGTTGTCGAAGCAAGCCGTGCTTTGGTCTCAGGCTGCCCGCTGTTCCAAATGGGCGAGCGCGAGCTTGGTGGAGCACCTCGACGCAGCGCTTTCGAATGGCCGGTACTTGCTGCGCTTTCTGTCCTGCCAATCACTCAGCTCCTGCGGCATGACCGATGCCGCAGGAGTTTTTCTGGCTAGGCATGGAACATGAGCACCGTCGCTGGAACCTCGGCGAAGATGTTCGGTTTAGGTCTCAGATCCGCCATTCGCGCGGATGCGAGCCTCAATCGACAAGGACTCCCATGCACTCGACCCAGCTCACGATCAACGGGCGCCGCGAGACCGTGAATGCGGATATTCGCACCACGCTTCTCGACGCGCTTCGCGAGAACCTCAACCTGACCGGGACAAAGAAGGGGTGCGACCAGGGCCAGTGCGGCGCTTGCACCGTCATCGTCAATGGCCGGCGCATCAATTCCTGCCTGTCGCTCGTAGCCAGTCATGAAGGCGACGACGTCGTGACGGTGGAAGGGCTTGCAGACGGTGAGGCGCTGTCGCCTCTGCAGCGCGCGTTTGTCACCCATGACGCTTTCCAATGCGGCTACTGCACGCCGGGACAGCTCTGTTCGGCGACGGCACTCCTGAAGGAGATCGAGGCCGGCGAGCCGAGCGTCGTCAGCAACGGCGAAATCATCTTGAGCGAAGAGGAAATCCGCGAGCGAATGAGCGGCAATCTCTGCCGCTGCGGCGCGTACAACAACATCGTGGACGCCATCGTCGAAGCGGCTGCGCAAGGCGGGGAGGCTGTCCGATGACCCCGTTTTCCTTCGAACGTGCCGAAAAGGCGTCCGCCTCGGCCGGTGTCCGTTATCTCGGTGGCGGCACCAATCTCGTCGACCTGATGAAACTTGAGATCGAGCGGCCGGAGCGCCTCGTCGACGTGTCGCGCCTGCCCGGTGACATCCGGGAAAGCGATGGCGCGATCGTCATCGGCGCGAGCGTCACCAATGCGGCGCTTTCGGCGGATCCGCTTATCCGTCAGCGCTATTCGCTGCTTTCGACCGCACTTCTGTCGGGCGCGACACAGCAGCTGCGCAACAAGGCGACGACCGGCGGCAATTTCCTGCAGCGGACACGGTGCCACTACTTCTATGATACTGCGCGTGCCTGCAACAAGCGCGAGCCCGGCAGCGGCTGCGATGCGCTTGAAGGCCACAACCGCTTCCACGCAATCCTCGGCGCGAGCGAGCATTGCATCGCCGTGCATCCGTCCGACATGGCGGTCGCCATGGCGGCACTCGATGCGGAAGTGCGCACGATCAAGGCGGACGGCGAGGGGCGGACGATACCGGCCACCGATCTGCTGCGGCTTCCGGGCGATGCGCCCGAACGCGACCATGTGCTGGATGACGGTGAACTGATCGTGGAAGTGCGGTTGCCCGCCAACCCGCCCGCCCGTCAGCTCTATCGCAAGGTGAGGGACCGCGCGTCTTACGCCTTCGCCGTCGTCTCGATCGCCGTTGCCCTGGATATGGAGGACAATGTGATGAAGAACGTGCGCATCGCGCTTGGCGGCGTCGCGCACAAGCCGTGGCGTGCGGAAAAAGCCGAACGCGCGCTGGAAGGGGCTTTTGTCGATGCCAGCGTCTTCGCACAGGCTGCGGACGCCGAACTTCAGGATGCCGTCGGGCGCGGCGACAATGATTTCAAGATTCCTATCGTGCGCCGCCTCATTATTACAGCACTGCGCGATGTCACGGACCTGTCTAAGGAGCACTCGGCATGAACGATCAACCGACCACCAAATGGATCGGACAGCCGCTCGATCGCGTCGACGGCCCGGCAAAAGTGACAGGTGCGGCGACCTACGCGGCCGACTATCGCGGCGATCAGCAGGCTGCGATCGGCTTCATCGTCGAGGCGACGATTGGCAGCGGCAAGGTTTCGCAGATCGAGACCGCGGAGGCAGAAGCGGCCGATGGGGTGCACCTGGTGATGACGCACCAGAACGCGCCGGAGCAGGCTCCCTTCGGCGACAATGCGGATGCCGGCCGGTTCGGCATGTCGCATGCCGTCCTTCAGAATGACGAGGTGCGCTATTACGGAGCACCCGTCGCCTTCATCGTCGCCGACACGCTCGAACAGGCGCGCTACGCGGCAGGGCTGATCAAGGTCACGTATCAGGCCGATGACAGCGTCTTCGACGCATTCGAGCATGAAGACGATGCTTTTGCGCCCGACAGCCTCGATGGTGCCGAGGAAGCTGACGTCGACAAGGGCGATTTCGATGCCGTCTTCGCCGAAAGTGCCGAGACGCTCGACGCCACTTTCCACACCGCCGCGCAGCATGCCGCGGCGATGGAGCCCCATGCGACCGTGGCGGAATGGGACGGCGACAAGCTGACCGTCCACATCGCGGTGCAGATCCTGTCGTCGGCGCGCAAGGCGTTCGCCAACACGCTCAAGATCGATCCGGCCAATGTGCGCATCGTCACGCCTTTCGTCGGTGGCGGCTTCGGCTCGAAGCTCGGCGTGCATAGCGAAGGCGTGCTTGCCGCACTTGCAGCCCGCAAGCTTCAGCGGCCGGTGCGGATCGCGCAGACGCGCCGCCATGTGTTCTCGAACGGCCCGCACCGCACCAACCATCGCCAGCGCATTCGCCTGGGTGCATCGGCCGATGGCAAACTGTTGAGCGTCGCCCATGAAACCCTCGGCGCCATGTCGCGGGATTACCCGTTCGCCGAGGCGGCCGCTTCACCCACCATGGCAAGCTACGCTGCCGATGCGATGAAAATCCGCCACCGCGTGGTTGCGGCGAACATTCCTCATGTGGACTCCATGCGCGCGCCGGGCGAGGCAATCGGTACGCTCACCTATGAAAGCGCCATCGACGAGCTGGCCGTTCAGTGCGGAATCGACCCGCTCGAATTTCGCCTCCAGAACGAGCCGAAGCAGGAGCCCGCATCCGGCAAGGAATTTTCCAGCCGTACGCTCGCGCGCTGCCTGCGTGAAGGTGCCGAACTCTTTGGCTGGGAGACCGGTCCTGTGGAGCCTGGCGCCTTGCGCCAAGGGCGGCTTCTGATCGGGCGTGGGCTTGCCGCAGCGATCCGGCCAAACATGATGCAGCCGGCGGAGGCTGCAGCAGAACTCTATCGGGATGGGCGCCTCACCGTCGAACTCGACATGACGGATATCGGCACAGGCACCTACACCATCCTGACGCAGATCGCTGCCGAAACGCTCGGTCTCGATCCGAACGCGATTGCGGTAAGACTGGGCGATACCGACTACCCGAAGACATGCGGATCGGGCGGCTCGTTCGGTGCCGGCAGCACGGGCACGGCGGTCTCCAAGGCGTGCGCATCGATTCGCGACACGATCATCGACCGCGCGGCGCGGCTCGACGGCGATTGGGCCGGCGTCAATTCAGGCGATCTGCGGATCGAAAACGGCAATGCCGTCGTTGCCGGACGCAGCCTTGCGCTTGGAGCCATACTGGATGCCATTGGCGGCGACAGCTTCAAGGGCAAAGGGCAAGTCGAGCCCGGCAAGGCGCATGAAGACCTCGCGCAATATTCGTATGGCGGCGTGTTCGCGGAAGTGTCGGTCAACGCCGATACCGGCGAAATCCGGGTTCGTCGCCTGTCTGGCGCATTTGATGCGGGCCGCATTCTGAACGAGAAGACCGCGCGCTCGCAGTTGATGGGTGGCATGATCTTCGGGCTCGGCGCTGCGCTGATGGAAGAAAGCCTGATGGACATGCGGTTCGGGTCGTTCATGAACCGCGACCTCGCCGAGTACCACATCGCCGTCAACCGTGACGTCCCGCGGCTTGAGGTGAAGATGCTCGATACGTTCGACCAGAACTCCAATCCGCTCGGCAGCAAGGGCATCGGCGAACTGGGCATCTGCGGAACTGGGCCGGCGATCGCCAACGCCATCTATGCGGCGACTGGCTATCGCACCCGGAAATTCCCGATCCATCTGGAGGATGTGCTCGACCATCTTCCGGCCCTCTAGGCTCACTCGAGGTGTTCCGCTCCGCCGGTTTCGGTGGGGCGGAACAATTGCCCGGACCTTGGTGTTGTTTTGCCGATCACCGCGCAAACGAGGTGCAAGCAAAATGACCAGTCCAACTCTTGACACAGACCTTCAAGCGACCCCGGCCCAAGGTTCTCTGGAGCCGCGTGTCCTGATCGGCGACGGCGATTTGATCGTGCCGTCTCAAGCCGTTGCCTCGGACATCCCAATGCCCGATCCGGATGTGCAGCGACCGGACCAGCTGTGGGATCGCAGGCTAGATCGCTGGTAGGCTAGCGCGCCAGAAGACCGGGCAGCCAGGTGCCGAGTTCCGGAATGGCGACGATCAACGCCAGCACGACCAGCTTGATCATGACGAAGGGTGTCACTGCCACATAGATGTGCTTCATCGTGATCGATGAAGGGACGACGCCCTGCATGACAAAGAGCAAAAGGCCGAAGGGCGGAGTCAGAAGCGCGATCTCCATCGTCAGGAGATAGATGACGCCCAGCACGAGCAGGTCGATCCCGACCGAGTTGGCGAGCGGAATGAAGATCGGGATCGTGATCATCAGCATGCTCACCTGATCGATGAAGCAGCCGAGGAAGAGCAGGAGCAGGATCATCCCGATCAGGACCTGTATCGACGTCAGTTCCCAACCATTGATCAGGCCGATGAGCCCGCTGGTCGCCCCGCTGAACGATAGGATCTGGCTGAAGGTCTGGCTGGCCGCGATGATGAACATGATCATCACGGTGAGCTTGACGGTTTCCATTACGGCTTCGACCAGATTTGCCCACGTCAACGATCGGTAGGCAAGGCTCGCGACCACGGCGGCGAGGCATCCGAGCGCGGCAGCGTCGGTTGGAGATGCGATGCCGACGATGAGGCTGCCGATGACGGTTGCGAAGATGCCCGACAGCGGCAGAACGTAGACGCAAAACGGCCGCCAGCGCTCCCACATCGTCATCCGCGGCAGATCTTCCGACGGTGCCAGATCGGGTCGCATCAAGGCCGACACCACGATCAGGACGACAAACGCCGCCGACAGGATGAGCGCGGGAATGATCCCGGCGACGAGGATCTGCGAAATCGAAATGCCGGCAAGGCTGCCCAGAAGAACTGCCAAGGCAGAGGGCGGGATAAGCATCGCAATGGCACCGGATGCCATGATCGGGCCCATCGCCAGCGTCGGATGGTAACCCTTCTTCAGCATGCTCGGCATCAGCGTCGAGCCGAGCATGGCCGTATTGGCGATGGTCGAGCCAGAGAGGGCGGCGAAGATCGTGCCGCCGAATACGGTGACGACTGCAAGACGTCCCGGAATGCGCGTGACGAGCCGCTCCACCGCATCAATCGCCCGGTGCGCGACGCGCGACTGGAACAGGATTTCTCCCATCAGGATGAAGAGCGGGATCGGTGCGAGGGAATAGTTCGCGACCGACTGGAAGGCGTTTCGCGCCATCTGGATCAGGCCGTTTTCGCCGCCCAGGATGAAATAGGCGCCGACGACGTTGACGGCGATGAAAGCAAACGCGACCGGCAGGCCCGTGGCGAGCAGCAGAATAAGCGCGCCGAGCATCAGCGACAGAGTGAGTGCCCAATCCATATCAAAGGCCCGCCTGATGCGCTTCGGTTTCAGGGCCGACCGCTGCGCGTCTCAGAAATTCCAGCGTCAGGAGAAGTCCGCCGATAAAGGGTGCCAGAAGCGGTATCCACTCGGGAATGACGAGGACGCCACGCATCATCGATCCGCGTGACAGCGCGATCATCAAGGCGCTGAACGTCGCCCAGGTGAACAAGGCCGACAACAGGGCGCCGAGAAGCGATGTCAGCCGATCAACGAGCCGTCGCCGCGCCGGGGAAAGGCCGGACAGCACGATGTCGACGGACACGTGGGCATTCTTGCGAAGGACCCACGGCGCTCCGAGAAAGGTCGCCGCCATCAAGCCCATCTCGATCGCATCGATCATGCCGTAGACGTTCTTGCCTGCGAAAAAGCGCAGGCCGACATTGAGGACGAGGATGAGCGTGATCAGGACGAAGACGATCCCCGCCAACACGGCGAAAGCGTGGATCGCCGCGTCTTGCAGGCGGGCAAGCGGGCGCATGAACGCAGCTTATTCCTGGAAACAGCCCTGCAGCGTTTCGGCGAACTCCGGATTGACGGCCACTGCGCTTTCCCAGCCGGCATCCTGCGCGGCCTGGAGCCATTTGGCCGAGGCTTCCTCGCTGAGTTCGATGGTCTCGATGCCAGCTTCCGCTTGCGCTGCGCGTTCCTTTTCGTTCAGCTCGGCATTGTTGGCGTTCTGCTCCTCAAGCCACGCCATGCCTTCCTCGAGCAGCGCGCGCTGCTCGTCGGTCAGGCTTTCCCATTTGTCAAGATTGACGAGGATTTCGACGTCGACCTGATAGAAGCCTGGGTCGACGCGGTAGTTGGTCTGCTCGTCCCAACCAAGGTCCAGCACGCCCTGGATCGGCCAGCCATAGCCGTCGATGGTGCCGCGCTCCAGCGCCGTATAGACATCGCCGGGAGCAGTGGTTACGGGCGTGGCGCCAAGCGCCTCGAACATGGCCTGGTAGACGGGCGTCGTGCGGATGGTGAGGCCGCTGAGGTCTGCGCTCTCGATCGGCTTCGTCAGATACAGGTGGAAGTTCACGCCATCGCCGGTGCGGCCGAGATATTTGACGTTCATCTTCTCCTGATGAAGCGTATCGACAGCCTCGTAGCAGCCATTTTCGCGCTGCTGCTGGATCGTCGTCTGGGCAAGCTTCAGCGCATCACCTTCCGGCAGCACATTGGTGTAGAAGGCCGCCGTCACGTTCGCCATATCGACGACGCCGGACGACACGGCATTTCCGACTTCGAACGGAGGTATGGATTCGGGCCCGCCGACGCTCTGGATCTGAAGCACGCCTTTGCCGTTCTCGTTGATCCACTGGACCAAAGCCTCATAGGGACGGGAGAAGGCAGTTCCGGTCGCGAAGCCGGAAACGGCGCGCAAGGTCGTTTCCTGCGCAAGCGCGGGGCCCGTCAGCAAAAGGCATGCGGATGCGATAAGCGTGAGCTTCTTCATGATCGTCCTCCCTTGATCCCGGCAAGCTTGGCAGATGCCAAACCTCTCCCAGCCAGGAAATATCCATTTGCATGTATCGATAGTCAGAAGCCAAAGCACGGTCAAGGCGACACGGCGCTGATCAGGCGATCTCGGCCAGGCGCTCGCGCAGTTCGGCGGGGTCGGTAAGGCCGGCATCCAGATCGTCGTGGGTCGCGCGCCAGATGGGAGCCGCCTCTGCCAGCAAAGCTCTCGCGTCGTCGGTCAGTGACGGCAGCCTGCTGCGCTTGTCGGCCTTGTCGACGGTGAGCGTGACAAGCTGGCGCCGATGCAGCGGCTTCAGATTGGCCGTCAGCGTGGTGCGGTCCATCGCCAGGAAATCCGCGAGCTGCCCGATCGTCGGCGGGGCCGGTCGGTTCAGCGCCATCAGGATGGAGAACTGGCCATGGGTGAGGCCGAACGGGCGCAACGCCTCGTCGAAGCGGCGGGCCAGACGGCGCGCCGCACGCTGCACCCGCAGGCACAGGCAGCGGTCGCGCACTTCGATGGTGGTTGAGAACGGCAAATCACCCGATTTTGACATGACGATATAATGTTGATATCAACGTAAATGTCCAGCGCAGTTGGGAGGCTCGTCGTGACACAATCCATCAATCTGCTGATCGGCACCCGCAAAGGTGCCTTCATCCTGAAAAGCAACGAGGACCGGCGCATCTGGGAGATGTCGGGGCCGCATTGCGAAACCTGGCCGACGAACCATGTCGTCGGCGATCCCAAGACCGGCACGATCTATGCCGCCGGCGGCAATGAGTGGTTCGGCCCGGCGGTCTGGAAATCGACGGATGGCGGCAAGAGCTGGACGCATTCAAGCAAAGGATTGGCCTATGCGGAGGGGCAGGATCCGGTGAAGGCCGTCTGGAGCCTCTGCGTGGCGCCTGATGCCATTTATGCAGGCGTGGAACCTGCCGGATTGTTCAAAAGCACCGATGGCGGTGAGAGCTGGGTCCATCTGGACGGGCTGCGCAACCATCGGAGCCGCGAGCACTGGATGCCCGGCGGCGCTGGCTTGATCCTCCATTCCCTGCTTGTCGATCCGGACGACCCGCAATCGATCCATGTGGGCATCTCTTCGGCAGGCGTTTTCCATTCGGCTGATGGCGGCCAGACCTGGGAGCCGCGCAACAAGGGTACGCGCGCCGACTATATGCCCGAGGACCAGCGTTATCCCGAAGTCGGTCAGTGCGTGCACAACCTCGTGCGGGCAGCCGGCGGCAACGGGCGGCTCTATCAGCAGAACCATTGCGGCATGTATCGCAGCGACGACGCCGGAAAGACCTGGCAGAGCATCGAGGATGGCCTCCCGTCGAGTTTCGGATTTCCGGCAGCTGCGCATCCGCGGGATCCGGATACGGTGTTCATGGTGCCGCTCAATGGCGATACCAAGGGACGCTACATGCCGGACGCAAAGGCCGCCGTATGGCGCACGCGCGATGGCGGGAAGACATGGGCCGATCTGCGTGATGGGTTGCCGCAGCAGGACGTGTACTTCAACGTGCTCCGTCAGGCGCTTTCGACCGACAGTCTTTCGCCGGCAGGTGTCTATTTCGGCGCGGCTTCGGGCGCGATCTATGGCAGCGCCAATGAGGGTGACGGTTGGACGCTGATTGCGCAAAACCTCCCGCCGGTCGTCTCCGTCGAAACCATGGTCGCGTGATCGGCCATGGATGCGTCAGCGGCACGCCCGGTCGTCACGGTGAAGATCGCCGCCGTTCTTGCCGATCTCTTCCCCGGTGCGCCGCGCGAGTTCATCGTCCAAGCGCAATGCGTCGGCGAGATGATCGATGCGCTCGATCAGCAGTTCCCTGGAATGGGTGACCGGATCAGAGACAGCCGCCCTGCGATCCGAAAACACATGAACGTTTTCGTGGATGGGGAGCGGGCGACGCTCGACACGCCGCTGTCTCATCATGACGAGGTGTTCGTGATCACCGCGATCAGCGGTGGCTAGGGTCGCAGATCGGTCACCTTTCCGATCGGTGAACCGGTATCCACTTCACCTGGAAACGCTTCACACTAAAAGCCGGATGCGCTGATAGTGGATTTCGGCGAGTTCGCGCTCGACCTCGGTGAGAAACGCGCCGACGGCCTCGTCCTGCTGCTCTTCGCTGAAGCCCAGCGCTGACAGCTCGTTGAAGATCCCGCCCGCGAGTTCCTGGCGGTAGCGGTTGGCCGCTGCGGTCGTGCGCCGCTTGAGCAGTTGCGCTGCGGCTTCTCGCACGCGGCGCGCCTGGCTCGTCAGCGGGAACAGTGCGAGTTCACCAAAGCCGCCCGCATTGCTCTCATCCGTCATCGTCGTCATCGTCATCGCCCCAAAACGCCCGACAATCATGCCGAGGCATACCCAACACAAGGAGCCGCTTCGCATTCCTCAAAACGCTGAACTGCCCATGCCATTCCTGCCGGATGCGTGCCCACTTCTTGACCCGCACGATCCAGCACCGAGCGGCTGCGAATCGCATTCCGCTTGTCGATGATGCTGACGTGGGGAAGTTTACGGATGGTTAGCGAGCCGTTATGAGCAAACGCCGCTAGAGGGCTGGAGATATTGACGAAAGATGAATTTCTGCGCGCCACTGCCGATGCACTCTGGCTGACGGTTGATCAGCGTGAGGCACCAGATCGCAGGCAGCAGAAACAAACCGATGGCGCTAGTCGCGTGAGGCGCATGCGGCAAAAAAGTGGCAGGCGCCTTGAACGTGCTGAAGCTTCCGCAACATAATGGCGCTTCGAGCGTTTGTTCCGGTGCCGAAGACAGCCGGCCGATCGCACCTCAAATCGCCACGCATCGCTGGGCCGAAATCCACGCTACAGGAGCCGCTCATGACCCGTCTCGCACTCGTCACCGCCAGCCTTCTCGGGGCGACGCTCCTCATGGGTACCGCCCATGCACAGGTCGTCGTCTCATCGAAGATCGATACCGAGGGCGGCGTCCTCGGCAACATGATCATTCAGGTTCTTGAGCATGCCGGGATCGAAACGGAAGACCGCCTGCAACTCGGTGGCACACCCGTCGTGCGCGAGGCGATTACCGCAGGCGAGATCGACATCTATCCGGAATACACCGGCAACGCTGCGTTCTTCTTCGACCGCGCGGACGATGAAATCTGGCGCGACGCCGATGCGGGTTTCGAGGAAGCCAAGTCGCTCGATTACGAGGCAAACCAGATCGTCTGGCTGACGCCTGCCCCTGCCAACAACACTTGGGCGATCGCGATCCGCGAGGATGTGGCGACCGAGAACAACCTCGCATCGATGAGCGACTTTGCGGCGTGGGTGAATGGTGGCGGTGAAGCCGTGCTCGCCGCATCCGCCGAGTTCGTCAATTCCGAAGCCGGGCTTCCGTCATTCCAAGAGGTCTACGGGTTTGAACTGACCGGCGACCAGCTGATCACACTTTCGGGCGGTGATACGGCCGCGACCATCCAGGCCGCGGCACGCGAGACCAACGGGGCCAATGCAGCGATGGTCTACGGCACGGACGGCGGCATTGCGCCTTCCGGTCTTGTCGTTCTGGAAGACGACCAGAGCGTTCAGCCCGTCTACAATCCTGCGCCGATCATCCGCGAGGAAGTTCTCGAGGCCAATCCACAAATCGAAGAGGTGCTGACGCCGGTGTTCGAGTCGCTTTCGCTTGAAGCCCTCCAGCAGCTGAACGGACGCGTGCAGGTCGGTGGTGAGGCGGCAAGCGCCGTTGCCGAAGACTATCTGACATCGAACGGCTTTCTGGATTGATCGACGGGGCGGTTTCTGCCGTTGCGTCTGGATGACATGAAGATGCGGTCTGCCGTCGCGGCAGCTGGAAAGAATTGCGAGGCGCAATGACCGCATCGGCACTTGTATTGGATGAAGAGACGTCGGGATGGGTCCGATTGGACAAGCTCGGCATCCTGATTGCGGCCGGGGTCAGTCTGGTCCTTTTCTTCGCGCCGTTTGTCACCTTTGCTGCCAACCGCATCGTTCTCGGCGAAGGTCTCGGCATCGCCGCGGCGCTTCCCGGTGCGTGGGCCTATGGGCTCGTTCTGGTGTCCATCGCCATCGCTCTCATCGCAATCGTACGCTCGCCCGTATGGCTAAGGCTTTCAGCCAGTCTTGCGGGCATCGCGTTGCTGGCAGTCTGCGTCGGCGCCGCGGCTTCGGGGCTGGTGGAAGAGGGCGACACCGTTGCACGTGTTTCACCCGCATCGGGCTTCTGGCTCTTGTTCGCGCTGTTCGGCTTGCTTGCTATGGATGCGCTGGCCCGGCTGAAGCTCCCGCCGATCCAGCGCATTCTGCTGGTCGTTCTTGCTGGTGCGGCACTGGCGATCTGCCTTGGCAGTGGATTGTGGGACGATCTTTCGGTCATGCGCGAATATCAGAACCGCGCAGCAAGCTTCGGCCGCGAAGCGGAACGGCATCTGTTCCTGGCGCTCGGCTCGCTGGGTGTCGCGGCGCTCGTCGGCGTCCCGCTCGGCATTCTCTGCCATGAGGTCAAGGCTGTGCGGGGCCCGGTGCTTGGCGTGCTGAACATCCTGCAGACGGTGCCGTCGATCGCGCTTTTCGGGCTTCTGATCGCGCCCTTGTCCTGGCTATCGAACGCGGTGCCGGTGCTGCGCGACATCGGCATCAGCGGCATCGGCGCGGCGCCTGCCTTCATTGCGCTGTTCTTCTATTCGCTGCTGCCCGTGGTGGCGAACACGGTAGTCGGGCTCGCAGGCGTCTCGCCCGCCGTCACGGAAGCTGCAGCGGGGATGGGCATGACGGAACGCCAGCGGCTCTTCCGGATCAAGCTGCCGCTCGCCTTTCCGGTGATCCTGACCGGCATCCGCATCGTGCTCGTCCAGAATATCGGGCTTGCGACGATCGCCGCGCTGATCGGCGGTGGCGGGTTCGGCGTGTTCGTATTCCAGGGCGTGGGGCAGACGGCGATGGATCTTGTCCTGCTCGGTGCGCTGCCGACGGTGGCTCTGGCTCTGGCGGCGGCCGTGCTGCTCGACGCCCTCATCGACATGGTCCGGCCTGCCGGGCTCAAGGAGACTGCTCGATGATCGAGATCGAAAATGTGACCAAGCGTTACGGCGACAACACCGTCGTCGACGATGTGAGCCTGAGGGTCGACAAGGGCCAGGTCGCGGTCATCGTCGGCACGTCGGGCTCCGGCAAGACGACGCTGTTGCGCATGGTGAACCGGTTGGTCGAGCCAAGTGAAGGCCGCATCCTGATCAACGGTCAAGACACGCGCGACATGCCGGCCTACCAGCTGCGGCGTAAGATCGGCTATGCGATCCAGGGTCATGGCCTTTTCCCGCACCGGACGGTGGCGGAGAATATCGCGACCGTCCCGCATCTTGCAGGGTGGGACCGTGCACGCATCGACGCGCGGGTCGATGAGCTCTTGTCTCTGTTTCAGCTGGAACCGCAGCACTATCGCGACCGCCATCCAGTTCAATTGTCCGGGGGCGAACAGCAGCGCGTCGGCGTCGCCCGTGCGCTTGCTGCCGAACCCGACGTCCTGCTGATGGACGAACCCTTCGGCGCCCTCGATCCAATCATTCGTGCGAAGGCGCAGGACGATCTGCTGGACATTCAGCGCAAGACGGGTGTCACTGTGTTGCTCGTCACGCACGACATGGATGAAGCCATGCGGCTCGGCGACCGGATCGCGGTAATGGCCGAAGGCAAGGTCGTGCAATATGCCGACCCGGCGACGCTGCTGGTGAAGCCGGCAACCGACTTCGTCGACAATCTGGTCGGCACGGCGGATCGACCGTTCCGGCTTCTGTCGCTGCGCAAGGTCGACGACGTGATGGAGCCGGGTGGGGCAGACGGTGGTGAACCCGTCCAGCCCTCGACGTCGCTTCGCGAGGCGTATGCCAACATGCTGTGGCAGGGCAGGGAGGCGCTGCCTGTCGTCGATGCATCGGGCGCCGCCATCGGTCAGGTGCGCCTTGCTGCCATCTCCCGTCTGGCAGCGCGCCCGGCATGAAACTGACGGTTGCCATGGTGGCGCGGCTCGTCGCGTTAGTTCTGTTGCTCGCCTTCCTGTTCGCGCCGTCACTCTTCGAGCCGCTTTTGCGACCGCTGGCAGGGCCGCGCTCACCGGCCATCTACAACCAGGGCAGCCTGCTTTCGCTGACGCTCAGCCATATCGGCATCACGATCGCCGCGACCCTGGCCGCTACAGTGCTTTCCGTCGCGCTTGCCGTGGTCGTCACCCGCGACTTCGGCCGCGAATTCCTGCCGCTCTCGCGATCGATCGCCAATATCGGCCAGACATTTCCGCCCGTCGCCGTGCTGGCGCTCGCGGTGCCGATCGTTGGTTTCGGGACAAAGCCGACTCTGATCGCGCTGTTTCTCTATGCGCTTCTGCCGGTCTTCGAGAACGCGCTAACGGGTCTGACGACGTTGCCTTCAAGCGTGCGGGAGGCCGCGCGCGGCATGGGCATGACCGGCTGGCAGCGGCTCACGCGCGTTGAACTTCCGCTGGCCTTCCCGGTCATTCTTGCAGGCGTGCGGCTCGCCTTCGTGATTTCGCTCGGAACGGCGACGATCGGCTCCACGGTTGCCGCCCCAACCCTAGGCGAAGTGATCATCGCCGGGCTGCTTTCCAGCAACACCGCGTTCGTGCTGCAGGGTGGCGTGATCGTCGCCATCATCGCCGTTCTGTCCTATGACGCGCTCAGTGCCTTGGAACGAAAGGCCGCTCGCAGGCTTGGACGTCCAGCGACTGCTACCTGAACCCGAAAGTTTTTCGATGCCGATTGACCCGACCTACCGCGCCGCACCGCGCCACCAGGCGCTTGGCCGTGACTTCTTCGACCCGGTCGAAGCCGCTGACTTTCCATCGACGACGCTGCGATACCGAAACCGAGACGCCGCTGCCGAGGTCGGGTTGTCCGGATTAAGCGGTGTGGAATGGGTGAGTCATTTTGGGCGTTTCGAGCCGCTTCCGGACAATCTGCCGGAGCCGCTGGCGCTGCGCTATCACGGCCACCAATTCCGCCAGTACAATCCAGACCTCGGCGATGGCCGCGGGTTTCTTTTCGGCCAGCTTCTGGACCGGGACGACCGGCTGCTCGATCTCGGCACGAAAGGATCCGGCCAGACGCCATGGTCGCGCCAAGGCGATGGCCGCCTCACATTAAAAGGCGGCGTGCGGGAGGTTCTGGCGACCACAATGTTGGAAGCGCTCGGCGTCAACACGTCGCGTTCCTTCAGCCTCGTTGAGACCGGCGAAGAATTGATGCGGGGTGACGAGCCTTCGCCGACACGCTCATCGGTTCTGGTGCGGCTCAGCCATTCCCACATCCGCATCGGGACTTTTCAACGCTTCGCCTATCTGGAGCAGCCCGACTGTGTCGAGGCGCTGCTGCACCATGCGGTTGCCAACTACATGCCCGATTGCGCCCGCGCCGATACGAAAGACACGGCGCTCGCGTTCCTGGACCGGGTCTGTCGGAACGTGGCGCGCACCGGGGCGCAGTGGATGGCGGCTGGCTTCGTGCATGGCGTTCTGAACACCGACAACATCAACATCACGGGCGAGAGCTTCGATTACGGCCCCTGGCGCTTCCTGCCGGTTCTCGACCCGTCTTTCACCGCCGCCTATTTCGATCAGACGGGCCTCTATGCCTTCGGGCGTCAGCCCGAGACGCTTTTTTGGAACCTCGCGCGGCTGGCGGAATGCCTGCTGCCGCTCGCGCCGCTGGAAGATGTCGAGCCGATCGTGCGCGCATTTCCGGATCACTACCGCTCAGCCTTCGATCGGCAGATCGTCGCGCGCCTCGGTCTCGAGCCGCTCGATGCCGCTACCGACCGAGAGCTCGCGGAAAGCTTCTGGAAGTTTCTCGCCGCAAGCGCCATGCCGTTCGAGCAGGCCTTCTTCGACTGGTTCGGCGGCGTGCCGGATCGTGCTGGCCGAAGCCCGGTGGCGGCCGAATATACGGGCGAGACTTTCGCTCAGACCCGCGCACTCATCGACCGTTACCAGACCCGCGCCGATATCGATCTCGCGCATCCGTCGCTCGCCGCGCTCTCGCCGGTGACTGTGCTGATCGACGATGTCGAGCGCATTTGGTCCGGTATCGATACCGATGACGACTGGAGCGATTTCCACGAAGCGCTGGATCAAATGGCCGATCTGCGCGATGCCTACAGGCTGAAGGAACTCGCTCGCTAGGAAGCCCGGGACATCATTTGGGAGGATGTCGTTTTCCGTTCTTCCTTTCGTCAATCTGTCATGGTTATCGGTCATAGCCTCGGCCTCTCGTCAACGAAGACCTCTTTCGGAGACTGATTCACCATGCGCTATGCGCTCTATTTCACGCCGCCGATGAGCGACGCGCTGCAGCGCACCGCATCGCGCTGGCTCGGCCGGAACGCGTTTTCGGGCGCAGCGTTCGAGCATCCGGACGATACAGGCCTCGGCATCGATGAGATCGCTGCGATCACCGAAGCGCCGCGCCGATACGGTTTCCACGCCACCATCAAGGCACCCTTTGCTCTGGCGGATGGGCTGACGAAGGCGGATCTGTTGTCGGAGATCATGCATTTTTGCGGCGAACTCGAGCCATTCGAACTGCCGCCGCTCCGCATCGAGCGGCTCGGCCCGTTCTTCGCCTTGACGCCGAGCGCGCCGTCGCCCGCTCTCCAGGGCTTCGCCGATGCCGTCGTTCGCCGCTTCAACCGGTACCATGCGCCAGTGAGCGAGGCCGATCGGGCGAGGCGCAAGGTCGATCGGTTGTCGGAACGGCAGGTGGCGTATCTGGACAGCTTCGGCTACCCTTATGTCTTCGAGGAATTCCGCTTCCACATGACGCTGACGGGGCCTGTCGATGCCGGCGATGCAGACCGGGTCGGGGCGGCGCTGCATCAGGTGTTTGCACTCTTCCTGGACAAGCCTGTCTCCGTCAGCAATCTGGCACTCTTCGTGGAGCCGGAAACAGGCGCAGCGTTCTCGGTGGATTCGCTGCATCCACTCGGATCGTTCAAGGTGGCGCGACGGGCAGCCGCACAATGACACTTCACGACAAGAACTTGCAGATACGGATGAGCACGGTGACCGAGACGATCTTGAAGAATGCGATGCTGGTTCTGGCCGATCGGGTGGTCGAGGGCCATCTCGTCATTCGTGACGGGATGATCGCAGAGATCGGCGAGGGAACGACATCGGCTCCCGGAGACGATCTCGAGGGCGACTATCTGATGCCGGGCCTCATCGAGCTTCACACCGACCACCTCGAGGGCCACTACGGCCCGCGACCGGGCGTGCGCTGGAATGCGATTGCCGCTGTGCAGGCGCATGACGCGCAGATCGCCGCGTCGGGCATCACCACAGTGTTCGATTGCCTGCGCATGGGGTCCGACGAGGACGGTGGCTTCAAGCCAGGCGAAATGCGTGAGCTGGCCGATGCGATCGAGCAGGCGCAGCGCGAGGATCGGCTGCGCTCGGACCACTTCCTGCATCTCAGATGCGAGGTTTCGGCGGCCGATGTGCTCGACGCCTTCGATAAGTTCCGCAGCGACGACCGCGTGCGGCTCGCTTCGCTGATGGACCACGCGCCCGGCCAGCGGCAGTTCCAGACGATGGATCAGTACACGCTTTACTACAAGACGAAGCGCGGACTGACGGACGAACAGTTTGAGGTGTTCGTCGCCAAGCGCCAGGAGCAGTCGGCCCGTTATTCGGCCCCGCATCGCCGCGCGATCGCCGAGCACTGCCGCGGCGCCGGCGTGACGCTCGCAAGCCACGACGATGCGACGCTCGACCATGTCGATGAGGCGATTGCCGATGGCGTCGGCCTTGCAGAATTCCCGACGTCGAAGGAAGCCGCACGCGCGTCGCACGAAGCCGGCATGAGCGTGCTGATGGGTGCGCCGAACGTGGTGCGCGGCGGATCGCATTCCGGCAATATCGCCGCCAAGGATCTCGCGGAAGCCGGCATCCTCGACGTTCTGTCCTCCGATTACGTGCCGTCGAGCCTCTTACAGGCGGTGTTCAAGCTGGCTGACGATGTCGACGCGATTTCGCTGCCGCAGGCTGTCGCGCTCGTCACATCCACGCCGGCACGCACCGTTGGAATGGACGACCGCGGCATCGTCGCCGTCGGAAAGCGCGCCGATCTGCTCCGTGTTCGCAATCTCGATCAATTGCCGATCGTTCGAACCGTGTGGCGTCAGGGACGCCGCGTCATCTGATGGCGGAGAGACCGGCCAGAGAACATGCGGGTACGCTGATCGTCGTGCTCGGCCCGAGCGGATCTGGCAAGGATACGATCATCGATTTCGCGCGCGAGGCACTTGGCGCACGAGACGATGTTCTGTTCGTGCGACGGGTGGTGACGCGAGATGCCGCCGTGCAGGCCGAGGACCACGATACGCTCGACGAAGATGCCTTCCTGGCCGCCGACAAGGCGGGTGCCTTTGCCTTCACATGGCAGGCACATGGGTTGCGCTACGGGCTGCCACGTTCGATGGACGCGCATCTTGCTTCAGGCGGCATAGCCATCGCCAACGGGTCGCGCGCGACGCTGCCCGATCTGCGGCGGCGCTATCCGACGCTCGTGCCGGTGACGCTGGCTGTCGCTGCGGATGTGCTGGCGGCACGCATTGCTGCCCGTGGCCGCGAAAGCGAGGCCGAGATCGCGGCGCGGCTTCAGCGTGCGGAGCGGTTCGCGCTCGACACGCCGGACCTGACGATCATCGACAACAATGGCGCCCCGGAAATCGCCGGCCGTGCCTTCGTGCGCCTCATCGAGCAGGTGTCGGCGAGAAATCACGCTATCGCTTGACGAGTGCGTTCAGGATGTCGGCCGGGCTGACAACGCCAACGATGCCGCCATTTTCCACCACCGCGAGCGAACTCGGATAGTGGTTGGCCAGCGTACTGAGCATGTCCTTGACCGGCGTGCGGCGCTTGACGGATCCACCGATCGCTTCCTTGGCGCCTGCCTGACCGGGACGCATGACGTCCTCCGCGCAGAGTACGCCGAGCGGATTGAGATGGGCGACGAATTCCTCGACATAATCATTGGCCGGACGCAGCACGATGTCCTCCGGCTTTCCCGCCTGGATGATGCGCCCGCCTTCCATGATGGCGATCTTGTCGCCGATCTTCACAGCTTCTTCAAGGTCGTGGCTGACGAAGAGGATCGTACACTTCATGCGTTGCTGCAACTCGATCAGTTCGTCCTGCAGCTTCGTGCGAATCAGCGGATCGAGTGCGGAGAAGGGCTCGTCCATCAGCAGGATCGGCGCGCCCGTGGCAAAAGCGCGGGCGAGGCCGACGCGCTGCTGCATGCCGCCGGAAAGCTCGTGAACCTTGCGGTCCGCCCAGTCGGTGAGGCCGACCGTGTCGAGCTGAGCCGCGACGCGCTCCTTGCGTTCGCTTGCCGGTATGCCCGATAACTCCAGGCCGAAGCCGACGTTTTCGGCAACCGTGCGCCAGGGCAGAAGCCCGAATTGCTGGAACACCATGGACACGCGCTCGGTGCGCACCTGTCGCAGCGTCTTGCGGTCCGCCTTCGCGACATCGACCATGCCCGTGCCGGTTTCGACCATCACGGAACCGCGCGCGACCTTGTTGAGGCCGTTGACGGCGCGAAGCAGAGTGGATTTGCCCGACCCGGACAGGCCCATCAGCACCGCGATCTCGCCTTCGCCGACTTCCAGCGAGCAGTTGTGGACGCCCAAAACCTGATCGGTCTGCTGCTGGATCTCGCTCCGTTTCATGCCCTTGTCCATCAGGGGCAGGGCGATCTTGGGATTGTCACCGAAGACGATGCAGACGTCTTCGAAGCGGATCATCGGCTCTCGGCTCATACCTCGTTCTCCCGGCGGAAGATGCGGTCGAGGATGATGGCGACCACGACGATGACGAGCCCGGATTCGAAACCGAGGCCCGTGTTGACCGAGTTCAGCGCGCGTACGACCGGAACGCCAAGACCGCTTGCGCCTACGAGGGCCGCGATGACGACCATCGACAGCGACAGCATGATCGTCTGGGTCAGGCCGGCCATGATCTGGGGAAGGGCATAGGGAAGCTCGATCTTCCAGAGCATCTGGCGCGACGTTGCCCCGAAGGCACGCCCAGCCTCGATCAGCGCCGGGGGTGTCGACGAGATGCCGAGATGGGTGAGGCGGATCGGTGCCGGGATGACGAAGATTGCCGTCGCGATGAGGCCCGGCACCATGCCGATGCCGAAAAAGACAATCGCCGGAATCAGATACACGAAGGTCGGCAAGGTCTGCATGAGGTCGAGGATCGGCCGGACCCAGGCGTAGAGCTTCGGCCGGTGGGCGCATGCGATGCCGATCGGGACGCCGAGGCCCATGCAGAGCGCGCAGGCGGAGAGAACCAGCGTCAGCGTTTCGGTCGTCTCACGCCAATAGCCCTGGTTGATGACGAACAGGAAGCCGACGAACGTCAGAGCGGCCACCTTCCACGAGCGCTGCAGCACATAGGCGAGTGCCGTGAAGATCAGCACCATCACCAGCGGATGAGGCGTCTGAAGCACCCAGAGCACGCTGTCGATGATGCTTTCCATGATGCCGGCGATCAAGTCGAAGACCCATGACGCGTTGCGTGTCAGCCAGTCGACGACGTCGCTTGCCGTGCGCCCCACCGGGATCTTGTTGTCGGCTATCCATTCCATCGAGATTGTCCCCAATCCTGCCGACAATGACTTGAGCGGCAAAGTCGGCCCACGGCATTCGCCGATCCATCCCGTCGCGGCGGCTGGCCCTCACCCCCCAGCCGCGCAACGTCTTGTGAAACAGGTATCCGCCGGGCGAGCCTTGGGGATCGCCCGGCGGGATATGCGCTATCAGAGGCCGAGTTCGGCGCGAACGGCCGCGAGACCTTCTTCGCCATCGATGGTCGTAACGCCATCGAGCCATGCGTCGAGCGTATCCGGATTTGCCGTCAGCCACTCCTGCGCGGCAGCACGGGCATCCTCGCCATCGTCAAGGATGGCGCCCATGATTTCGTTTTCCATCTCGAGCGTGAATTTGAGGTTGGAGAGGAAGGTTCCGATGTTCGGGCATTCCTCTGCGAGACCGGTGCGCGTGACGGTGTGGACGGTGCCGACATCGCCGAACCATTCCTCGCCGCCCGTCAGGTATTCCATCTCGATGTTGCTGTTCATCGGGTGCGGGGCCCAGCCGAGGAAGACGACGTCGTCTTCGGAGTTCACGGCGCGGCCGACCTGGGCAAGCATCGCTTGCTCGGAGCTTTCCACGACCTCGAACTCGCCAAGACCGAAGGTGTCGTTTTCGATCAGGCTGATGATGTAGCCATTGCCTTCGTTGCCGGGTTCGATGCCGTAGATCCGGCCGTCGAGCTCGTCGCGGAATTCCGCAATGTCTTCAAAGGTCGTCAGGCCCTTGTCATAGGTGTATTTCGGAACAGCGAGCGTGTACTGCGTGCCCTCGAGATTGGTGGCCACTTCCTCGATCGTGCCTTCGTCGAGGTAGGGACGGATGGCGCCTTCCTGTGCGGGCATCCAGTTGCCGAGGAAGATGTCGGTGTCGCCATCGGCGATCGATTGGAACGTGACGGGGACGGACAGGATGTTCGTGCGGGTCTCATAACCCAGCGCTTCGAGAACGAGCGTGGTGGCGGCTGTGGTGGCGGTAATGTCCGTCCAGCCCACATCGGAGAAGGTCAGCGAGGAGCAGGCATCCTGCGCCAATGCCGGCCCGGCGAGTACGGTCGAGACGAGCAGGGCTCCTGCGATTTTCGCGTGGCGTGCCATAGATATCTGTTCCCTTTTTCTGGAATTGCATCAAGCGCTTCGACAGCGCGAGCCATGGACGTTAGCATTCCGCCGCCCCAGCTAGAAGCGGCGAATTTTTCTTGATTGACGCATCAATCAAAATAAATTAGCCCCGGAATGCAAGTGCTTTTTGCATTTTTTTGGAGTTGGTGATGCCGAAACTGGGAATGGAGCCGATCCGGCGGCGCGCATTGATCGATGCGGCCATCGCCGAAATCGGGGCGAAAGGCGGCCTCGACGTCACGGTCGGCCAGATCGCCAAGCGAGCAGGCGTCTCTGCCGCGCTCGCACACCATTATTTCGGCAATAAGCAGCAGATCCTGATCGAGACGATGCGGCACCTCCTCAGGGAGTTCAACGCGATCGCCAAGAGGCGTATGCGGGCGGGGCAGACCCCGCGCGAAAGGCTGAGCGCAATCGTCGAAGCGAGCTTCGGCGTCGAACAGTTCAGCGATGCGACGGTTGCGACCTGGCTCGCCTTCTATGCGGAGACCCGGAAGTCTTCCGAGGCCTACACGCTCCTGAACGTCTATACCCGTCGCCTGCGGAGCAATCTCCTGCATTCGCTGAGGCAACTCAGCCAACGCCCTGAAGACACGGCCGAAATGATCGGCGCGCTGATTGATGGTCTCTACATTCGCCAGTCGCTGAGGCCTGGTCCCGCATCACCCAAGGATGCCATCCGCCTGGTGGAGACCTTCATCGACAACCTGCTGATCGCGGAGCGTGCCCGATGAGGCCGAACATTCTTACCATCATGGTCGACCAGCTGAACGGCACGCTCTTTCCGGACGGGCCGGCGGACTGGCTTCACGCACCGAACCTGAAGCGGCTTGCCGCGCGCTCCGCACGCTTTCGCAATGCCTACACGGCTTCGCCGCTCTGCGCACCCGGGCGGGCAAGTTTCATGTCCGGGCAGTTGCCGAGCCGCACCCGCGTCTACGACAATGCAGCCGAGTTCGCCTCCGACATCCCCACATTTGCGCATCATCTGCGCCGCGCCGGCTACCAGACGTGTCTTTCAGGCAAGATGCACTTCGTCGGGCCTGATCAGTTGCACGGCTTCGAGGAGCGGCTGACGACGGATATCTATCCGGCCGATTTCGGCTGGACGCCCGACTACCGCAAACCCGGCGAGCGGATCGACTGGTGGTACCACAACATGGCGTCGGTCACGGGTGCCGGCGTTGCCGAAATCACCAACCAGCTCGAATATGACGACGAGGTTGCCCATCACGCGCTGGCTAAGATCTATGATCTCGCCAGGGGCAAGGATGATCGCCCCTGGCATCTGACCGTCAGCTTCACGCACCCGCATGACCCCTATGTGGCGCGCAAGCGCTTCTTCGATCTCTACGAGGACTGCCAGCATCTGCAGCCGGACGTGCCGGCCATGCCCTACGAGGCGCACGATCCACATTCCAAGCGGATCTTCGATGCCAATGACTGGCGCTCCTATACGATCACCGAGGCAGACATCGCCCGCTCGCGGCAGGCCTATTTCGCCAATATCTCCTATCTCGACGAGAAGATCGGGGCACTGCTCGATGCGCTTGAGGCGACGCGGCAGCAAGCGATCGTCGTGTTCCTGTCGGACCATGGCGACATGCTCGGCGAGCGTGGGCTCTGGTACAAGATGAACTTCTTCGAGGGTTCTGCGCGCGTACCGCTGATGATCGCGGCGCCCGGTCTCAACGCTGGCCTGATCGAAGAACCTGTTTCCACGCTTGACGTTACGCCGACACTCGCCGAGCTTGCCGGGATTTCGCTCGACGACATCATGCCATGGACCGATGGCGAAAGCCTCGTGCCGGTTGCCGGCCAGACCAGGCGTTCCAGCCCCGTGCCGATGGAGTATGCGGCGGAAGCGTCGATCGCGCCTCTGGTCGCGATCCGCGATGGGCAGTGGAAATATGTTCACTGCGAGGTCGATCCGCCGCAGCTTTACGACCTTTCGAACGACCCGCACGAGCTCAGCAATCTGGCTGCCGATCCCGCCCATGCGGAGACGACCGCGTGGCTTGCCGGGGTCGTTGCCGCCAAATGGGACATGGCCGCATTCGATGCGGCCGTCCGCCAAAGCCAGGCGCGGCGCTGGGTGGTCTACGAGGCGCTGCGCAACGGCAGCTACTATCCTTGGGATTACCAGCCGCTGCGCAAGGCATCCGAGCGCTACATGCGCAACCACATGGACCTGAACGTCGTCGAACACGACAACCGCTTTCCCCGAGGTGAATAATGCGTGCCCAGCCCCAAGCATCCCATTTCGTTGACGGACGCTATGTCGAGGATACGGCAGGTGAGGTTTTCGAAAATGTCTTCTCTGCAACCTGCGAGGTGATCGCGAAGCTCCACGCCGCGACCGATGGGATCATCGAGGAAGCGGTCGCGTCGGGTCGTCGGGCCCAGAAGGAATGGGCGGCACTTGCGCCCGCCGAGCGCGGACGCGTACTGCGCCGCGCCGCCGACATCATCCGCTCGCGCAATCGCGAATTGTCGGAACTGGAGACGCTGGATACGGGCAAGCCGATCCAGGAAACGATTGTCGCCGATGCGTCCTCGGGGGCCGATTGCCTGGAATTCTTCGGCGGGCTCGCCGCCACCCTCAATGGCGAGACGATCCCGCTCGGGCGCGATTTCGCCTATACGCGGCGCGATCCACTCGGGCTTTGCGTCGGTATCGGGGCCTGGAACTATCCAACGCAGATCGCATGCTGGAAGGCCGCGCCGGCGCTGGCCGGCGGCAATGCCTTGATCTTCAAGCCTTCCGAGATGACGCCGCTTTGCGCGCTGAAGATTGCCGAAATCTTCATCGAAGCCGGCGCGCCGAAGGGCCTCTTTAACGTCGTCCAGGGTCTCGGCGCAGTCGGGGCGAAGCTCGTTTCCCATCCTGCGGTCGATAAAGTGTCGCTGACGGGCTCGGTGCCGACCGGCTCGAAGGTTTACGCGGCCGCTGCCGCCGGCATCAAGCATGTGACGATGGAACTGGGCGGCAAGTCGCCGATCATCGTCTTCGATGACGCCGACATCGAGAATGCCATCAGCGGCGCCATGCTCGGCAATTTCTATTCGACCGGGCAGATCTGCTCGAACGGCACCCGTGTCTTCGTTCATCGTTCGATCAAGGACCGGTTCCTCACCCGCCTTGCCGAGCGCACCGCATCAATCGTGCTTGGCGATCCACGCAACGAGGAGACCCAGATGGGACCGCTCGTCTCGCACGCCCAGCGCGAGAAGGTGGAGGCCTATATCGAGAAGGGCAAGGCGGAAGGCGCGCGCCTCGTCGCCGGCGGTGAGAGGGTGGCACCCGAGGGTCTCGATGATGGCGCCTTCATTGCGCCGACCATTTTTGCCGACGTGACCGACGACATGACCATCGCGCGCGAGGAAATCTTCGGCCCGGTCATGTGCGTCCTCGATTTTGAGGACGAGGACGAAGTCGTCGAGCGAGCGAACGGCACCGAGTTCGGGCTCTCGGCCGCGGTCTACACGGCCGATCTCACCCGCGGCCACCGTGTCATCGGCCGTATCGATGCCGGCACCTGCTGGATCAACGCCTACAATCTGACACCGGTGGAAATGCCCTTCGGCGGCATGAAGATGTCCGGCGTCGGTCGCGAGAACGGTCGCGCGGCGCTGGAACACTACACGCAGATCAAGAGCGTCTATGTGGGCCTCGGCCCGCAGGACGCGCCGTATTGATGGGGCCGCGCGGATGACCATGGAAGCGGATTTCGTCGTCATTGGCTCCGGCTCGGCCGGCGCCGCCACCGCCTATCGGCTGGCCGAGGACGGGCGCCATTCCGTGCTCGTGCTGGAATATGGCGGCACGGACATCGGCCCGTTCATCCAGATGCCGGCGGCACTGTCCTATCCCATGAACATGGGCATCTACGACTGGGGATTTGAGAGCGAGCCGGAGCCGCATCTCGGCAACCGCAGGCTTGCGACGCCGCGGGGCAAGGTCATCGGCGGTTCGTCCTCCATCAACGGCATGGTCTATGTGCGCGGCCATGCACGCGACTTCGACACCTGGGCGGACCTCGGCGCTCAAGGCTGGTCGTACGCGGACGTTCTGCCCTACTTCAAGCGCATGGAGCACTGGCACGCCGGTGGGCCGTTTGCCGATGCCGGTTCGGGCGATCCATCCTGGCGTGGCCGCTCAGGGCCGATGCACATTACGCGCGGCCCGCGGAAGAACCCACTTTACCGCGCCTTTGTGGAGGCCGGAAAGCAGGCAGGCTTCGAGGCGACGGACGACTACAATGGCGAAAAGCAGGAGGGTTTCGGGCCGATGGAGCAGACGGTCTGGAAAGGCCGCCGCTGGTCCACGGCGAATGCCTATCTGCGGCCGGCGCTAAAGAAGAAGAACACCGAGCTCGTCCGGTGTTTCGCCCGCCGCGTCATCATCGAGAATGGCAAGGCGACCGGCGTCGAGATCGAACGCGGCGGCGCCATCGAGATCGTGAAGGCGCGGCGCGAGGTGATCATCGCCGCATCGTCGATCAATTCGCCGAAGCTCCTGATGCTCTCCGGCATCGGCCCGGCCGCGCATCTCGCCGAGCACGGCATCGCGCCTGTCGCGGATCGACCGGGCGTTGGCGCCAATCTGCAGGATCATCTGGAGCTTTATATCCAGTACGCATCGCTTCAGCCGATCACACTCTACAAGCACTACAATCTGATCGGAAAGGGTCTCGTCGGTCTGCAATGGTTGCTGTTCAAGACGGGCCTTGGAGCATCGAACCAGTTCGAAAGCGCCGCTTTCCTGCGCTCGGCTCCCGGCGTCGATTATCCGGACATCCAGTACCACTTCCTGCCCATGGCGGTGCGCTACGACGGCAAGGCGGCTGCCGAAGGCCATGGGTTTCAGGCCCATGTCGGGCCCATGCGCTCGCCTTCGCGCGGTTCGGTGACGTTGCGCAGCGGCGAGGCCAAGGACAAGCCCGTCATCCGGTTCAACTATATGGGCCATGAAAAGGATTGGGCGGACTTCCGCCACTGCATCCGCCTGACGCGCGAAATCTTCGGGCAACCGGCCTTTGCCGATTACGCGGGCAAGGAGATCCAGCCCGGCATCAATCTGCAGTCGGATGTCGACCTCGACGGCTTCATTCGAGACCACGCTGAAAGCGCCTATCACCCCTGCGGCACGTGCCGGATGGGGCGCGCGGATGATCCGATGGCGGTGGTCGATCCCGAATGCCGCGTCATCGGCGTCGACGGCCTGCGCGTGGCCGATAGCTCGATCTTCCCGCAGATCACCAATGGCAATCTGAACGGCCCGTCGATCATGGTCGGCGAAAAGGCCGCGGATCACATTCTCGGTCGCCAGCCGCTCGCGCCGGAAAATGCCGAGCCCTGGATCAACCCACGTTGGAAGACGAGCGACCGCTAAAAGGTCGATCTAGTCGAAGATCACGCCCTTGGTGACGATGAAGCAGCCATAGGGCCGCTCTTCGCTGGTCTGCACGACGGCATAGGCTTGTCGGGCCGCATCGTAGAAGGCGTGGCGCTCGATCGACGTCATGCCGATGTCACCGGCTTCCGCGCGGTCGGCTGCTGCCTTGAACTCCTCGTGGATCGGCAGCCGTTCACCGGGCTTGCCGACAACCTGCATGTGCGCAATCGGGTGATCGACGAAGCTGTCGAGCGGGAGGAGCTTGAAGAGCGCTTCGGCAAATTCTGTGGTGTCGACGCCTGCGAGCCGGACGAGCTTCTTCGTCACCGTATGGAACGCTACCGATGTCGCGGGAAAGTTGGCGTCGCAGATGACGAGCGTGTCGCCGTGGCCCATCGAGCGCAGAATCCACAGCAATTCCGCATCGATCATCGTCGGGATGGACTTCAGCATCTCGGTCTCCTTGGTGCGCCTTGCTGCACTTTTCGCGACGAGATCGAGTTCGGTCAATCGATCCATCGCTTGATTTCGCGCCCGAAGGCCGCTTATCACTGACGTTATGGAGCAAGCCGCGCGTTCGCGCTGCAGGAATGAAGAGGTCGCCCGATGGACATCCGCCAGATCAACGACGAGTACTCCGTCGCAGCCCAGATCACCGCCGAGGACGTCAAGGAGATCAAGGAGATGGGCTTCAAGTCCATCGTCTGTCATCGCCCGGACGGCGAAGCCGAAGGCCAGCCGGAATTTGCTTCCGTGAAGGCCGAGGCCGAAAAGCTCGGCCTCGAGATCCGCCACGTGCCCTTCGGCGCCGAAGGCGTTTCGCAAGACCAGATCAACGCATTCGTCGACTGCCTGGACGAGATGCCCCGTCCGATGCTCGGCTATTGCCGCTCCGGCGCGCGCTCGACGAAGATTTACGAACTGACCCGGCACATCCGCAATTGAGGGTGTAGCGCCCAAACAGGGCGCCTCCTTTAACTTCTTGCCGCGTTACGGATGTCGCTCAGCGAGCGCGTCGGCGTGATCGCTTCGGGGTCGATGCGGATTTCGATGATCGCGGGCTTGCCGCTCGCCTTCGCGCGCTCGTAGGCGGCCTCAAATTCCGCAGTCTCCGTCACCACTTCGCCATGGCCGCCGAAGGCGCGGGCATAGTCGGCGAAATCGGGGTTGGTGAGATCCGTTGCACTGACGCGGCTTGGGTATTCGCGCTCCTGGTGCATGCGGATCGTACCGTACATGCCGTTGTTGATGACGAGCACGATCACGGGCAGGTCATAGCGCACGGCGGTCGCGAATTCCTGGCCATGCATCAGGAAGCAGCCGTCTCCGGCAAAGCAGATCACGTCGCGTTCGGGGAAGAGCTGCTTGGCAGCGACAGCGGCGGGCATGCCGTAGCCCATCGATCCGGAGGTCGGCGCGGCCTGGGTCGCAAAGCCCCGGAAGCGATGGAAGCGATGGAGCCATGTGGCGTAGTTGCCGGCACCGTTGGTGAAGATCGTATCGGCCTTCGCGTTTTCCTCGATACAATTCATGATGGCGCCCATCTGCACCTTTCCAGGGCCTTCCGTGGGCGGCGTGGACCAGGTTCGGTAGGCATCGTGAAGGGCGGCGGCGCGATCCGCACTCGCAGGTGCCGGATTGCGGGACGTCGAAGGCAAGGCGGCGCAGAAGGCTGCAGGGCTCGCATTGATCGCAACGTCCGGCCGGTAGACGCGGCCAAGCTCGCCGGCATCCGGGTGCACATGGATCAGCTTCTGGCGCGGGTAGGGGCTTTCCAGCAACGTGTAATTGGACGACGGCATCTCCGAGAACCGTCCACCGAGAAGCAGAACGAGGTCGGACTGCTTGATGGCCTCGGCCAGGACCGGATTGATACCGATCCCGACATCGCCGGCATAGCAGGGGTGCAGATGATCGAAGAGTGCCTGTCGGCGGAAGGAGCAGCCGACGGGCAGTTCGTGGCGCTCGGCAAAGCTCGCAAACCGGCTGACCGCTTCCGCCGTCCAGCGTGATCCGCCGAGAATGGCGAAGGGGCGTTCGGCCTCGGTGATCAGCCGCTCGACCTCGTCCATTTGCTGGTGCGACGGATAGGTCTCGACGGGTGTGTATGGCTTTGGCTCGGGTGCCTCCACGATATCGCGCAGCACGTCTTCCGGAAGCGTCAGGACCACCGGGCCGGGCCGACCGGACGTTGCGACGGCAAAGGCGCGCGTCACGAATTCCGGAATGCGGCGGGCATCGTCGATCTCGCCGACCCATTTCGCATATTCGGTGAAGGCGCGCCGGTATTCGATTTCTTGGAAGGCTTCGCGCTCGCGCGCCTCGCGCTGCACCTGGCCGATGAAGAGGATCATCGGCGTGGAATCCTGCCGCGCGATGTGGAGGCCGGCCGATGCGTTGGTTGCGCCGGGGCCGCGCGTCACGAAGCAGATGCCCGGTTCGCCGGTCAGGCGGCCCCAGGCGTCGGCCATCATTGCCGCGCCGCCTTCCTGGCGGCAGACGGTGACGCCGATATCGGCATCGACCAGCGCGTCGAGCACAGCAAGATAGCTCTCGCCCGGCACGCAGAAGAGCCGCTTCGTGCCGTTGGCCACCAATGCGTCGACAATCAGCTGTCCGCCGGTTCTCATCGTGTGTTCCTTCTTGCGATTTCTGGGGCTTTTATCGTTCTTGGCGGCGCGGGTGCGCGAGGACACGGTCGACCCAGGATCGAAATGCCTCGATCGGTTGCGCAGCGCCGATTTCGTTCAGCGTCTCGTGGCGGAAGCCGGAGATGAGGGCAAGCGTCACATCGCGGAAACCGGCCTTGCGAAGATCATGCGCCATCCGGTCGACGGCCTTGCCGCCGTTCGTCGCGGGATCTTCCGTGCCGCCGACGAGATGGATCGGCAGATTGCGATCGATGCCCGACCAGTTGCTCGGATGTCCGCCGCGATAGATCAGGCCGAAAAGGTCCTGCCACAGCGAAACGGACGCATCGAAGCCGCAAAGCGGGTCCGCGATATAGGCGTCGACGACGGTTGGATCGTGCGACAGCCAGTCGAACAGTGTTCGGCGGTTCGGCACGGCCTTGCCCCAGGCTTCGAACGTCAGCCTCGGCAGGATCCCGCTCGGCACGTCGGAACCCTTCATCGCCTTTTCGACGGCTAGGATTGCCTGTGCCGCGCGACCGGCCGCGCCCGCCTGGAAATTGGAATTCCAGACCGCCACGGCGTCGAAGGCCGCCGAATTGGAGATGACGCTGTTCCAGGCGATCAGGCCGCCCATGGAGTGCCCGAACAGGATGACAGGCAGCCCGGGATGAGCTTCGAGCGCATGGGCACGGACCGCCATCACGTCGGCGAGTACCTTGCGGCGCCCATCAGTTGCCGAAAAACGGCCGATGGGCGCATCGGCAGCGACGGTTTTCCCATGGCCGCGATGATCGTGGGCGTAAACGGCAAGACCGGCGGCAGCCATCGATCGGGCAAAAGCGACATAGCGCACAGAATGCTCGGCCAGGCCGTGCGACAGCAGAAGGATCCCGCGCTGAGGTCCAACCGCCGGCTGGTGCCGCACGCTCAGCGTCGCGCCGGTCGGGCTGTCTATGGAATATGCCTGTTCGAAGCTGGACGTCATGGCCGCCATGCATAGGCGAGCCGCAGTCTGCCCGCAATCGCCGTGATGATCATCGCGGAGCCGCTCGCTTGAGGCAGTCCGAGCAAGCCGCTAAATAGAGGCCTCCCGGAAATGAGGTGGCGCCATGACTGACGATCTCGTTCTTTTCACCAACCCTATGTCGCGCGGACGGATCGCGCGCTGGATGCTCGAAGAGGCGGGTGTGGACTACGAGACGCGCGCGCTTGGTTATGGGCCCGACATGAAGAGCCCCGACTACCTCGCCATCAACCCGATGGGCAAGGTGCCGGCGGTCAAGCATGGCAACCGCGTGGTGACCGAGTGCGCGGCCATCTGTGCTTACGTCGCCGACGCGTTTCCACAGGCGGGGCTTTCGCCGGCGCTCACCGACCGGGCCGACTATTATCGGTGGCTTTTCTTCGCCGCCGGTCCGCTCGAAGCCGCCGTCACCAACAAGAGCCTGGAAGTGGCCGTGCCCGATGAAAAGCAGGGGTTCGTGGGATACGGGAACTTCGCTGCCGTCATGAACACGCTTGCCAAAGCTCTTTCACGCGGGCCGTACATTGCCGGTAATCGGTTCACCGCAGCTGATGTCTATGTCGGTGCGCAAGTGTTGTGGGGTCTTCAGTTCGGCACGTTCGAGCAGCGTTCGGAATTTGCAGCTTATGCCAAGCGGCTCGCCGATCGTCCGGCCTACAAGCGGGCCACTGAAAAGGACGATGCGCTGTTGGCGGAGATGAAGTCGGCCAGCTAATTGCCGATACGCATTGATAGCGGCGGCCGGATTGCATAAAAGCGGGCCAATCGCAAATCTCTCCCGCATTCCCTTATTCGTTACAGGAAAGATCGCGCCCTCATGGCACGTCAATTCATCTACCACATGGCCGGCCTCAACAAGGCCTACGGCGCCAAGAAGGTGCTGGAAAACCTGCACCTGTCCTTCTACCCCGATGCCAAGATCGGCATTCTCGGTCCCAACGGGGCCGGTAAGTCGACCGTGCTCAAGATCATGGCCGGTATCGATAAGGAATATTCGGGCGAAGCCTGGCTCGCCGAAGGTGCCACCGTCGGCTACCTGGCACAGGAGCCCGACCTCGATCCGGCACTCGACGTCTTCGGCAACGTGATGACGGGCGTGGCGCGCAAGACCGCGATCATCGACCGTTACAACGAACTGATGATGAACTATTCGGACGAGACGGCTGACGAGTCCGCTCATCTGCAAGACGAGATGGACCGGCTGAACCTCTGGGATCTCGAACAGCAGGTCGAGATGGCGATGGAAGCGCTCGGCTGCCCGCCCAAGGAAGCCGACGTCACCAAGCTCTCGGGCGGTGAACGCCGCCGTGTCGCGCTTTGCCAGCTTCTGCTGCGCGAGCCCGACCTACTGCTGCTCGACGAACCGACGAACCATCTGGACGCCGAGACCACGGCCTGGCTTGAAAAGCACCTGCGCCAATATCCCGGCGCCGTGATGATCATTACCCACGATCGCTACTTCCTCGACAATGTCACCGGCTGGATCCTCGAGCTCGATCGCGGGCGCGGCATTCCGTACGAAGGCAACTATACGAAGTACCTCGAAGCCAAGGCCAAGCGGCTCAAGCAGGAAGGCCGCGAGGATGACGCCCGCCAGAAGGCGATCGCCCGCGAACGCGAGTGGATGGGATCGAGCCCCAAGGCGCGGCAGTCGAAATCGAAAGCCCGTATCGCGGCGTTCGAGGACCTGCTTGCAGCGGCCGACAACCGCCGCCCGACCGACACGCAGATCGTCATTCCCCATGGGGATCGCCTCGGCAATGTCGTCATCGAGGTCAATGGTATTTCCAAGAGCTTCGGCGACCGCCTCCTGATCGAGGACCTGTCGTTCAAGCTGCCGCCCGGCGGCATCGTTGGCGTCATCGGACCGAACGGCGCTGGCAAGACGACGCTCTTCAAGATGATCACCGGCCAGGAGACGCCCGACAATGGCGATATCCGTGTCGGTGAGACCGTGAAGCTCGGTTATGTTGACCAGAGCCGCGACGCGCTCGATCCGGACAAGACCGTGTGGGAAGAAATTTCCGGCGGTGCCGAAGTGGTGAAGCTCGGCAAGCATGAGGCCAACACGCGCGCCTATTGCTCGTCCTTCAACTTCCGCGGCGGCGACCAGCAGCAGAAGGTCGGCAATCTGTCGGGCGGCCAGCGCAACCGCGTGCACCTCGCCAAGATGCTGAAGACCGGCGGCAACGTTCTGCTGCTCGACGAACCGACGAACGACCTCGACACCGAAACGCTGGCTGCGCTCGAAGATGCGCTGGAAAGCTACGCCGGCTGTGCCGTCATCATCAGCCACGATCGCATGTTCCTCGACCGGCTTGCGACCCACATCCTGGCGTTCGAAGGCGACAGCCACGTGGAGTGGTTCGAAGGCAACTTCGAAGACTACGAAAAGGACAAGGTCCGTCGTCTCGGCGTCGAAAGCGTCAATCCGCGCCGCATGACCTACAAGCGCCTGACGCGCTGACTTTGGCTATCGCACCGGTCGCCTTCCATATCAGGAGGTGCGGCCGGCGCCATCGCTCAGATCGCGGCCGGTGAATGCAGACTTCAGATTTTCTGACTGGTCGAGACGGTCGCCGATTGGCAAGAGTACAGCCGATCGTCCGGAGAACCGTCGCCATGACCTTGCCCCTTCAATCTTCCCTGCCGCTCGACATGCCGACTGAGGTCGTGACTGGTCGCCGTCTTTCCGCGACCGTTGGTGGGCTTTTCGCGGCCACAGGCGACGATTTCATCAGCGGGCCGGTGTCGTCGCTCGACCTCACCTTCGACGGCATCGTCGGCGATTTTCATGCGGGTGCCACTCGGCGCTCCGGTGGACGTGAGCCATGGTATCCCCGCGGTACCGAGATGCGCAACGAGCGTCAGCTCAGCATCGTCGCCGCGGACGAGCTGGCGAAGGCGGCAGTCGATATGGGCGTCGATCGCATCCGGCCTGAATGGATCGGTGCCAATCTCCTGCTCGATGGCGTTCCGCAGCTTTCGATGCTGCCGCCGCGCACGCTGCTTTTCTTCGCGAATGGCGTGACGCTCAAGATCGACGGTCAAAACGCGCCGTGCCGCCTGGCGGGCGGTTCCATCGCCGATCACTTCCCTGATCATGATCGCACAGCACTTGCGCTGTCGTTCAAGGACGCCGCCAAGCGTCGCCGGGGGCTGGTTGCCTGGGTCGAAAAGCCCGGGCGGATCAGTGTTGGCGAGAGCGTGAAGGTTCACGTGCCGGAGCAGTGGATCTATCGCGGCTGACAGGTGTCGCTGCAATCAGGCATCCCGAGCGGCTTGCAACAGCGTCCAGAAACATATAAAGATATCTTTATATCGTTTTTGGATGTTGAGAATGCTCGATCACTACAAGCTCGGTCTCGACGAAATCGTCGACCTGTTGAAGGCTGCGGGTGAGCAGACGCGCATGCGGCTGCTCTGGCTGCTGGCGACGAGCGACCTCACAGTAACCGATCTTACTGATATTCTCGGTCAATCGCAGCCCCGCATTTCGCGCCATCTCAAGCTTCTCGGCGAAGCCGGCCTCATCGAGCGCTACCAGGAGGGTGCCTGGGCCTATTTCAGGCTGACCAGCGAAGGGCGGGCGGCTGGCCTTGCGCGCCTTTTGATCGATGCCATCTCGGCCAATGATGCCATCCTGGCGCGCGACGCGGAACGCCTTCGCGCAGTTCAGAAGGTGCGGGCGGAAAAGGCGCAGTCCTACTTCTCGCGCAATGCCGAAAGCTGGGACGACCTGCGTTCGCTGCATGTGAGCGACGATCGCGTCGAGGCGTCGCTGACGGAACTGGTCGGCACGACGCCTTTCGATTCGATGCTCGATCTTGGCACCGGTACGGGCCGCATTCTCCAGCTTTTCCAGGGGCTCTATCGGCGTGGCATCGGCGTGGATGCAAGCCGTGACATGCTGGCCGTCGCGCGTGCCAATCTCGATCGCAACGGGCTCAGCCACGCCTCGGTGCGCCATGGCGACATTTTCAACCTGCCGCTCGACCGCGAGACCTTCGATCTCGTGACGATCCATCAGGTCCTGCACTACCTGCAGTCACCAGACGACGCGATCGCGGAGGCAGCGCGCATGCTGCGGCCCGGTGGGCGGCTGATCATCGTCGACTTCGCGCCGCACGAACTGGAGCGGTTGCGGGAAGAGCATGCCCATGTGCGTCTCGGATTTGCGCACCAGACGATCGGCGAGGCGCTGCGCTCGGCCGGTCTGTCCATCGAACGGATCGTCGATCTTGAGCCGGAAGAGGAGGGCAGCGAAACGCTGACCGTCACCATTTGGCTCGCACGCGATCCGCGTCTTCTCATTGCCGGCGACGAGAGCGCCGATGTCACCAAGGGACTTGCCTGACCATGTCGCTCCTTAGAAGATCAAGCCCTTCGCTCAGCGCCGACCGGATCAATGTCTCCTTCGAGTTCTTCCCGCCGAAGACTGGGGACATGGAGACGCAGCTTTTCGAAAGCGTGTCGAAGCTCGCGCCTTTCAATCCGGATTTCGTTTCGGTGACCTATGGGGCAGGCGGATCGACCAAGCAGCCGACGCTGAACACCGTCAGCCGCATCCACCGCGAGACCACGTTGTCGACTGCGGCGCATCTGACCTGCGTCGATGCCAGCCGCGAAGAGGTCGATGCGGTCGTTCGCGAGTTCTGGGATGTCGGCGTGCGTCATTTCGTGGCCCTGCGCGGCGATCCGTCGGGTGGCATCGGCACGCGCTTCAAGCCGCACGCGGATGGCTACGCCAATGCCGCAGAGCTGGTGGCAGGCCTGAAGGCGTTTGCCGATTTCGAGATTTCGGTGTCCGCTTACCCGGAGAAGCATCCGGAGAGCCCGGATTTCATGACCGACATCGACATGCTGAAGCGCAAGGTCGACAATGGCGCGACGCGGGCGATCACGCAGTTCTTCTTCGATAACGACACCTATGAGCGCTACGTCGAGCGTGTCCGCCGCGCAGGGATCTACATCCCGATCGTCCCGGGCATTCTGCCGATCCACAATTTCGGGCAGGTCGCTCGGTTTGCCGGCATGTGCGGTGCGTCGATCCCGACATGGCTGGCCGAGCGATTCGAAGGGTTGGAAGACGACGCCCAGACCCGCTCGCTGATCGCAGCCGCACTCGCGGCCGACCAGGTGATGGATCTCGTCGAGCGCGGCGTCCACGATTTTCATTTTTACACGATGAACCGGGCCCAGCTCGTCTATGCGATCTGCCATCTCCTCGGTCTTCGCGGCCGTGCGCCGCAGGCGGAGGACAAGGCCGTGGCCGCGGCCTGATCGTAGGCTAAGAAGGCGTCATCGGACGCCCACTTCACAATGGAAAAAGGGGATCGCCGACGAGACGATCCCCTTTTCCTATTCTTGCTGGGTCTACGTAATGAAGGCGCTTTCGGGCCCTGGTCCCTTCAGGTGAATGTCCCTTCAGATGAAGAGCATGCTCCCGATGAAGGCGAACGCGGCACAGATCATGACAACATTGAACTGTTGCGTCAGTCTCATGGTCACCTCCTCGCAGTTAACCTCCTGATAATAGGTGTTAACACGTATCGCGAAAAGGGAATTCGTTGCTGCAGTGCAAGACGCGACGATACGAATGAATTCATTTTCGCCGCTAGGGCGCTGTTTTGTTTTCATCTTGTTGCCATCGTCGCCGGCGTAGGAAGGGTGGATAATGTTTCCGCGCTGCGTCGTGCGGGCCGCAACGCGCCTGGCGACCTTTACCCTCAGCGACAAACTGATAGCGTCCGCCATCATCAGGAGCCGACCCCATGCAGCGATTCACCACCGGAACCGAGGCGGCGCTCTCGCTGAGACCAGACGCGCCGCTCTACTGTTTCCGGCCCGAGGTCCTCATCGAGGATGCGCAGCGCTTCATGCGGCAATTTCCGGGTGAGACGGCCTATGCGGTGAAGACCAATGGCGAGCCGATGGTGCTGGAAACATTGGTCAAGGCCGGCGTGAAGACCTTCGACGTCGCTTCCCCCGCCGAATTTGCGGCCGTGCGCGCCGCCTCCAAGGATGCCGAGATGCTCTACATGCATCCGGTCAAGGCGCAGTCGGACATCCGTCTTGCGCTCGAGACCTACGGCATCCGGGTAATGTCGCTCGATCATGAGGACGAGATCGCCAAGGTGCTGCGCATCGTGCGGGCACTTGATCTCGATCCAGCGGACTTCACCATCTTCGTCCGGCTTCAGACGAAGGGTCACGCGGCCTACGAGCTCTCCAAGAAGTTCGGCGCAGCACCCGGCCATGCGGTGGAACTGGTTCAGCGTCTGGATCGTATCGGCTTCAAGGTCGGTCTCTGCTTCCATGTCGGCAGCCAGATTGCCGAATCGGAATCCTACGAACGCGCGCTGGCATCGGCCGATTGGGTGCGCAGTCGCGCCGGCGTTTCGCTCGCCGGCCTCGATGTCGGCGGCGGTTTTCCCGCCGAATACGGCCATGATCCAAACCGCAAGAAGCCTGATATCCCGACCATCGACGAACTTATGGAGCGGCTTGATCTCAACCTGACGGAATGGGGCTTCAAGACGCTGCCGCTTGTCGCCGAACCGGGCAGAGCCATCGTCGCACGGTCGTTTTCACTGGTCGTGAGGGTTTTGCTGCGCAAGGGCCGGCGGCTCTATATCAATGACGGCATCTGGGCGTCGCTGTCCGACAGCTGGACCGGAAAGATCACGCTTCCGGCCCGTTTCATCCCGGATCCTGCCCGCAAATCACGCAATGGCGATCCGGAAAACGTCGTGCCATTCAAGGTCTGCGGCGCCACCTGCGACAGTGTCGACATCCTCTCGCGGCCGTTCTGGTTGCCGGAAACGGTGGACACGGGCGACTGGATCGAGATCGGCCATATCGGCGCCTATTCTCTGTCGCTGCGCACGCGATTCAACGGGTTCTATCCGGACGATTTCGTGGAGGTGACCACCGCGTTCGGCGACGAGGGCGCACCGGAAGGTTTCGCGAGCCTGGAAACGATGGCCTCTTGATGAAAAGGCCGCCCGGCGGGTGCGCAGGCGGCCTTCATGTCTTGAATACTCGCTGACCGCTCAGAGCTGAGCGAGCAGTTCCGGCGTCGGCCATGCGTCTGCGGGCATGCCGAGGCGAAGCTGTTCGGCGCGCACCGCATCGCGGGTGCCCGCACCGAGAATGCCGTCAATGTCGCCGACATTGTAACCACGCGCTTGAAGGCGGCGCTGCAGGTCCATCATCTGCTCGGCGCTAAGGCCGGCAGGTGGATTGCCAGCAGCATATCTGTCAGCACCTGCGAGACGCGTGCCGAAATAGGCTGCCGACGTCGTGTAGATGAAGGACTGGTTCCACTCGAGATAGACGTCGAAATTCGGATAGGCCAGGAAGACGGGGCCGAACCGGCCCTGCGGCATGATCAGACGTGCCTGCATGCCGGCATTGGGCAGGGAACCGTTGCGGGGCGAAACTCCGAGCGACTGCCACTCGCCAACGGTCGCGCCGCCTGAAAGGCCGGTGCGCTCCCAGGGTAGGTTCTGCGGAATGGTGACTTCCTGGAGCCAGGGCTCGCCGGCGCGCCAGCCCAGGCTGCGGATGAAGTTGGCGCCCGTCAGGATCGCGTCGGCACTGCTCGTCTTGACGTTCACATGGCCATCGCCATCGCCGTCGACGCCGAATTGGATGATGTCGGCCGGCAGCATCTGAACCTGTCCGATCTCGCCGGCCCACGCGCCGGTCATCGTCGCGGGGTCGAGATCACCGCGTTCGGCCATGGCAATGGCGCCGATCAGCTGCGGACGGAAGAGCGCGGGACGACGGCAATCGTGTGCAAGCGTCGCAAGCGCATTGACGGTGTTGATGTCGCCCTGAACGGCACCGAAATCAGTTTCCAGGCCCCAGAAGGCGGCAATGACTGGTCCCGGCACGCCGAATTCCTGTTCGGCGCGCGCGAAGACGGAGGCATGACGCTGCAGCATGGCCTGGCCCTGCTGCATGCGATTGTTGCTGATGATCCGCTGCGAAAACTCGATGAAGTTCATGCGGAAGACGCTTTGGCTGCGATCGTGGTTGAGCACCTGCTGATCCTGACGCGCGCTGCCAAGCACCCGATCCGCTGCTTCCGGCGAAAGGCCCTGAGCGACCGCTTCGGCACGTACGCCCTGCAGGAACTGCCCGAAATCTCCGCCACACTGCTGGGCAAAGGCGCTCGTCGCCATCAGCGTTGCGAGAAGTCCGGTTCCGATGCCGAGGAGGCTCTTCCTGGCAGATGTCGTGATCGTCATAGGCTTGGTTCCCCAGCTGGTATCCGTCGATGTCCCGCGCTCGCAATGCAGGCGGATGTTGGCTCAGTTGTGGCAGGTCGTTCGCTTTGCCTCAGCTCGTCGCATTGGACAGCCAACGCCGCCATTGTTCGATGGTGCCGTTGAAGACGTTGATGTCGGTGTCACCGGTGATGCCCGGCACGATGCCCGTGCCCGTATACTGCCAGAACGTCCAGGAATGTCCGGGGTAGAGCGTGTCGGGATGCTCCGCGACGGCGCGCAGCCACATCGGATAGTCGAGGAAGTGGCCCTCGATGTTCTCCCGGTGAAAATCGATCGTCGTATAGATGATCGGGCGCTTGCCATAGTGCCGTTCGAGCGCGTTCAGGAACACCTGCATTTCGCTGCGCACCTTTTCCGGCGGCGGGCGCAGGCGGCATGTGGGCGACAGGTGGTTCCATTCCATGTCGAGGACCGGCGGCAGGGCGTCGCTCTCTCGCGGAACGTTGCGGATGTACCACTGCACCTGTTCGATCGCGGGACGACAGAAATAGAAGAAGTGGTAGGCACTGCGCGGAATGCCGGCTGCGCGACTGCCTGCCCAGTATTCCTCAAACTTCGGATCGAACATGTCGCCGCCCTCTGTCGCCTTGATGAAGGCGAAGGAGACACCTGCGGCGCGGGCCGTGTTCCAGTCGATCGTACCCTGATATTTCGACACGTCGATGCCGTGGACCGCATAGGTGGACGGCGACCGGGCGAAATCCTGCGGATCGTTGTCGCCGAAGCGGGGTGCGTTGACCGGAGAGATGTGGAGGATATCGGTAGCGGTGGTGCTGCAGGCTGAAAGGGCGGCCGTCATGACCAGGATCAGGAGAATGCCGGCGCGTCGTATCATCTAGGCTCCGCGAATCAGGAGGGAATCACCGCTTCCTTCCTAACGGCTCGTTCCCGCCGACTAAAGCCGAGCTCAACGACCTTTCGTCCGCGTGATGACGACGATCCTCGCATAGTCCCGGAAGAGGGATCGGTTTTCCACCTGCGCGCCATCGCTGGCCGCAACCAGCTTGGCAACTTCGAAGAGGTCGGCGCGCGGTGTGACATGGAACCGCTCCAGCCACGCTGTCAGCAATCGGCGAAATGCCGGCGGCAATTCAACCTGCTGGCCGAAATCGACGATATGGACGGAGCCACCGGGTTTGGTGGCTTTGAGTGCTGCGGCAATCGCCTGCTGCCAGCTCGGGATCATCGAGACGGCGTAGGAGATGAACACGCGGTCAGCCTTGTCAAAGCCGAAGAGCGCTTGGCAGTCGAAATTTGTCGCATCGCCTTCTGCGACGATGATCTTTCGGGCGTGTGCGGCCCGATCGATGTTGCCTCTCGCGGTCTCCAGCATCTGCGGCGATACGTCGATGCCGTAATAGCGCGCATCGGGATAGCGCTTCGCGGCGGCCAGGAGGTTGCGTCCGGTACCGCAGCCAAGTTCCAGCACAATGCCACCGGTCGGGACCGCCAACGCGTCGAGCATCTGATCCCGTCCAAGCAGGAAGTATTTGCGCGTCAGATCGTAGATGTGGCGCTGATAGCGGTATACGCTGTCCATCAACACCGCGTGCTCGGCGGATTGCGTCCGTTCCAGCCCCATCATGCGCCTTTGCGCTCATACACATGGAAGCCGCCATAGATGGCGGAGCGATCGCGCGCGTGGCCTTCCGCGCTGGCGGCAGCGTTGTAGTTCCAATGGTCGAGAAGGACGGGCAGGAGACGGCCTGGAAGAATGGAGGGTTCGCCGGCCGTGCGGAAGATCACACGCGCGCCTGGCGCGGCCGTCCGGCAGATCTCCGTCCAGAGCGCGTTCAATTGTGCGTCGCTCATCCAGTCCTGGGCGTCGAGCAGGATGTAACGATCGACCGACGACGCAGGCTTGTCAGCAAGCAGCGTCGTAAAGCTCTGGTGATGGACGAAGACACGACCGGCGTTCTCTCGCAGGGTCGCATGATGCCGGGCTTGCAGGTAGGGCGGCAGCGAGCCTCCGTTTGGCTCCGGGTAATGCCTGGCAAATGCCTGCCAGGCGAAATAGTTGTCTTCCAGCGGAAAATGGCAGGCGAGTTTTTCGAGGCGCGCTCGCAAGACGTTGGTCACTCGCATCTCTGCGTCCGCCGCAGCCAGCTCTTCATATTGGGCGGGCGGGATGCCGAGCCCGAACAGCGATGCCTTGCTGCGCGTCAGCAGGCGGATGAGCGGCTTGTCGAAGAGCGGCGCGAGGTGCTCATCGAAAAATTGTCGCTGCTCGCGCATGGAGCGCGTCTGCATGATCCCTGCAGGGTTCACGCCATGCAGCCGTGCGGCCAGGTGGCCGGCGGAAATGAAGAGACCGAGAAGCCCGCTTCGGTAGAAATTGCGGTCGAAAATCGTGATGCGTTTCCGCCCGTTGAGCCCACGGCCTTCCCAATAGGCGCGGCTTTGCGTATCGAGGTGCGGCGCGATGAACTGTCGGTAGGCGAGGCTGTTATGGGCTTGGTCCTTGCCTGCGAAAAAGCGAAAGAAGTCGCTCTGGCTCGGAAGATGCGCGACACTCGCGAGCTTCAGCTTGTTCAAGGCGATATGCGCGCGGTTCAGGTCGACCACGTCGATGCGCGCCGGTGCCCGTGTGAGATAGGACAGAACGTTGCAGCCGCCCGAACCAATGGTGACGATGCGGCTTTCCGGCGTTAGGGCCATGGCCTGCATGTCGACCTCCGGGTCCTCCCAGATTTGGGGATAGACGAGACCTGAAAACACGAAGGCAAAAAGGCGTTCGGAAAGACCGGCCTTGCTGATCGGCGAGTGACGCAAGACGGCGTCGCGGATATGGCGGGTCTTCCGGCCGGGCAGGCCTCGCGTGATACCGGTCATGGCAGGCGATTCTCCCTCGCGCTTCGATGGGAAAACTGCCTAGCCGGACCACATTACAGCCCTGTGACGGCGCGGCTAAAGCAATGAAGGCGACGATGTCTGCAAGCATCCTCTAAAATTTTGAGGCTTGCCTTAACGCTTCATCAAACTTTATCCAGTTTCTACGCTAACCAATGCTTAATGCTTGAAATGGTAGATTTTTCACGATCGGGATCATGAAGATCGGGATGGTGGATGCTTTCGGACGTCATTACGAGCATAAGAGCGCGCTATGCCTTCGCTGGCACTGCTTTCGGCTCGATTTTCACGTCAGCGGCCTTCGCCTACGATGCAGCGGTGATCCAAAGCGCTGAGCCTTTCACGTCGCTGGTCCAGACCAATCCCGTCTACACGGCCGTGGCGCTCTTCCCGGCGATGATGGGCTACACTTTCTTCAAGGTTGGCGAATCGCGTGCACGGCTCGTTGCCGAGCTGGAGCGCCGCATCGAAGCCGAACATACGCTCGAGCACAATGCGTTTCATGATTCCCTGACATCGCTGAAGAACAGGCACGCGCTGGAGTGCGACGTTCTCGACCGGATCGCCGAGGGTGTCGGGCCGAACAATCGGCCGGCGCTGATGCTGCTCGATCTCGACAAGTTCAAGTTCATCAACGACACGATGGGGCACAATGTCGGCGATGCGATCCTGCTTGCGCTGTCCGATCGCCTGCGGGCGGCCAGCGGTCCGGAGCAGGGAATTTACCGGCTCGGAGGCGACGAATTCGTCATCCTGTGGAGTGGTGGGCCGTCTGCCAAGGTCATCAATGCGTTCTGCGATGCGCTCGTTTCGCTGATCTCGTTTCCGTTCGAACTGGGAGACCTGAGGCTTGCGACCGGCGGCAGCATCGGCGTGACGTGGCTCGGCCCCGACGACAAGACCATGTCGGATGTGTTGCGTCGCGCCGATCTGGCGCTCTACCGCGCAAAGGAAGTGCCCGGCAGTCACTTCGTTCTTTACGACAGCACGCTCGCCTACGAGGCCGAGCAGCGCATGATGATGGAAAAGGACTTGCGGCTTGCCATCGAGGAGCAGCAGTTCTTTCTCGAATATCAGCCGATCGTCCATCTGGAGACTGGCCGGGTCAAAGGCTTCGAGGCACTGCTGCGCTGGCAACGCGGCGACCTTGTCGTTCGTCCCGACATGTTCATTCCCGTCGCCGAGAAATCGGGCCTGATCGTGCCGCTTGGCAAATGGGTGCTTGCGGAAGCCTGCCGCCATGCCAGTCTATGGCCTGCCGATGTCGGTGTGTCGGTGAACGTTGCGGGCGAGCAGTTTAAGGATGTGGGCTTTGTGGCGATGGTGGAGCGGACGCTCGCCGAAACCGGCCTCGATGCGCGGCGGCTCACCATCGAATTCACCGAATCTCTCTTCAGTGTCGACGTGGATGTGGTGCGCGGCAGTCTTTCCCGCCTCAGAGCGCTCGGCGTGAAACTGGCGCTCGATGATTTCGGTACGGGCTTTTCGTCCATCAGCCACTTGCGGTGCTTCCCGCTCGACACGCTGAAGATCGATCGGTCGTTCACCGAATCCATGCTGACGGACGAGCGCGAGGCGGAACTTGTCGGCGTCATCATGAAGCTGTCGCAGGCCTTCGATATCTCCACCACGGTGGAGGGCGTCGAAACCGAAAGCCAACTGGAATTCATCCGCAAAGCAGGCGCCGGCGATGTCCAGGGCTTCCTGTTCTCAAGGCCCGTACCCGTAGACCAGGTGCCGTCCGTCATTGCCGATACGTGCCATCGGCCACGCAGAAATGATGCGTCGCCCGTTGCCGCCAGCGCAGCCATCGTCAAGCTCCCCAAGCGCTATCAGGCCTGATCCGAAGCTCATTCTCGCTGGCAAGCCAAGGCTCTGACATGTCGATCTGAGCGACTGTTGCGTGCGCGGTAATTAACCGTGGCGCAATTAACACATGGCCTGCTAAACGGTTTCCAGTTGACTTAATGTGCAGTAGTGCACTTTACATCTTCAAGTACTGCATGCTTTTTCGGCAAAAGTTGACGATGTAGTCTGTCTGGGGGGCGAATGAAACGCTTATTGTCTGTGATGCTGGGCGCGATGGCGCTGGGTGCATCGCCCGTGCTGGCTGGCGATCTGGTTTATACGCCCGTTAACCCGTCCTTCGGCGGCAATCCTTTGAATTCCAGTCATCTTCTGGCGACAGCCAATGCGCAGCGTGACGCGACCGCGAGCGATGCCGAGATCGATGATCTGCTGGGTGGCGGTTCTGGCGGCGGCTCGGGCGGATCCGGCGGCAACAGCGATGCGGATCTCTTCGTCCGTCAGTTGCAGGGCCGTCTCCTATCCGCGCTCGCCAGCCAGGTCACGGATGCGATCTTCGGGGAAAATCCGCAGCAGAACGGCACCGTGCAGTTCGGCGATACGGAAGTCACCTTCGAGCGCACGCCTGAATCGATCCGGCTTGTGATTTCGAATTTCCTCGACGGCTCGGTGACCGAGATCGTCGTACCGCAGCTTGTCGTAAACTAGGCGGGTTTGAGCCTGGGGGGCTCACAAGACATGATGAGAAAAAGTTTCGCCGCGAGGCGCGCCGTTGTCGCGTCCACGGTTCTGGCAGGCGTCCTATTCCTGCAGGGCTGCGCCGTCACAACGGAGACGGCACTCGATACCGCTCCGGTCGTAGCACCCGTCACGCGTCCGAATGACGGCTTGCGTCGCATCCCCGTACCGAATGAGCGCACCGTCGTTGCGGTTTATGAATATGGCGATCTGACTGGCCAGTACCGCGAGCGTGACAATGTGCAGACCCTTTCGCGCGCCGTGACGCAGGGCGGAGCGCCCATGCTCATCAAGGCTCTGCAGGATGCGGGCGAGGGGCGTTGGTTCACCGTTCTCGAGCGGACCGAACTGGACAACCTCCTGCGCGAGCGCCAGATCCTGACGGAGATGCGGCGGATCTATCGCAACGAGAACGATGTCAATGCAGATGTCCTGCCGCCGCTTCTCCATGCCAGCATCATCATCGAAGGCGGCATCATCGGTTACGACACCAACACGCTGACGGGCGGCATTGGTGCGCGGTTCCTCGGCATTGGCGGAAGCCAGCGCTATATCCAGGATACCGTGACGGTATCGCTGCGCGCCGTTTCCACCAAGACGGGCGAAGTGTTGACCACGGTCACAACGCGTAAGGCGGTTGCGTCGCATGCCCTGCAGGGTGGGGCGTTCCGCTTCATCAAGCTTGATGAACTGCTCGAGGCCGAAACCGGCATCACGTACAACGAACCGAAGCAAATCGCGGTCGAGTCGGCGATCGAAGAAGCGGTCAAATCGCTGATCGTCGAGGGTGCGGCGATCGGCATCTGGAATTTCCAGGATCCGGCACAAGGGCAGCAGTTCATTGCTGCATATCGCGACCGCAAATATCAGGACCTGCTGACGCTTGCGGCCGAAACGCCGGTGACGCCCGTCACGCAGAACGCAAACCAGATCACGGAAACGGTCGCTCGTGCGCCGCAACCCGTCCAGGTGCGCACCATTCGCCCGCCGCGTGCGCAATCGAATGCCGGCAGCCAGCGCGGACCAGTTCAGGCAGCTCCTGCGGCTGCCCCGGCACAGGCGGCGCCTCGTCCGGATCTGCCTCCGGCCCCGGAACCGGGTGAGACGCTCGGCCAAACCGATCCGCTGGTTCCGACAACTGCCGGCGGCGACACACTCGCGGCGCTCCTGCAGTAAGAAGATCTGCGCCCTCATTTTAGGCGCCCGCCCACAATTAAAGCACAGCAACGCCTGGTTCCTTGGAGCCGGGCGTTTTTGCATTTTGTGACAATTGTGACAGCTATATTTGGGACAAATCCAGTCTAACGCCGGTTACCTCGGCGTGGAAGTTTCATTCTGAAGCATCTGTATTCGTTCAGGACGCCTGTTCGCCATGTGGTTCAGTGGAATGCTTGGGTTCGGCGCGGCATCACTGTCATCAATTTTAGATAAGGCTGGCTGAATTAACGCTAATACCGAGTAAAGAGCGGTGTCAGAGCAGTTTAGTTTTGACTCCGACTTCGATCGCGCCTAGATTGAGGCTCGGTTAAGGGTTTGTTTACCCTCTTCCGAATGGGGGGCTATCAGGCACCGAAAGGGTTTAGCTCGATTTTCGAGCACCGAATCGCGTGCGCCGATTTCCCAAAATGTCTGCTTCCCCGTGTGGGAGGCACGCCGCTTAAGACAGACGTTTTAGGCGGGCGGCGAAGCCATGCTTGCCCGCATGTCGGGTCAGTAACGAAGTCAAAAGCGCCGGCGGGGAAGCCGAGCGCGCAGGGAAGGTTGAGACAATGACGCGTTTTACGAAGGTAATGATGGCTGCGACCGCGCTGTCGATGATGACGGGCGTTGCGTTTGCGCAGAGCAATGAGGCGCAGATCGATCAGGTGGGCACCGGTAACAGTGTTGCCATCACACAGTCCGGCAGCGACAACGCCGCCGGCAATGCGACTCTCCGCATGCTGCAGACCAATACCCGCACCAGCGGCCAGGGTCACCGGCTGACGATCACGCAGACGGGCAATGAAAACTCCGTCGGCGAGACTGCGGTCGGCACGACGTCAAACGGCGTCCGGCAGGTTGGCAACAACTCGCACTCGGCGAGTATCACGCAATCGTCCAACAACACGGTCGGGTCCATCGAGCAGATCGGCGTGGGATCCTTCAGCAGTTCCCCGACGAACGTGCTGACGATCAATCAGGGTACGGCCACCACGGGTGGCAACAGCATTGGCACCGTCTATCAGAACCAGGTAAACGGCAAGAATGCTAATACTGCGACGATCGTTCAGTCCGGTTCGGATAACGCCATAAGCCGGGTGTTTCAGACAGCAGGCTCGAATGGAGGCAGCCACCCAGCCGAATGGCGCAATGTGGTAGATGTAACTTTAAGTGGCGATAGGAATGGTGGAAGCCTTCTAACGGGTTATGCTGCCGCTTCTGGCGCTACTTCGTCCGCTATTATTCAGGGTACCTTCAATTCGGCAGGATTTCGCAACGTTGCTTCGATCTCGATCTCGGGTGACGACAATGCGTTTGGCGTCACGCAAAACGGCTCGAACAACTCGATCGGGGTCGTAACGATCACGGGCTCTGACAACCAACTCGGCATCTTCCAGCAGGGCGAGCTTCAGGGCAACGTTGCCAACGTGTTTTCGAATCGCGCAACTATTTCAACGATCGAAGGTTCGAACAACAACATCGGCATCCGTCAGGTAGGATTGGCCGCAGGCGGCGTTGGTAATACTCTCACGCTCAATGTTTTGCGTTCGGATAGCAATGGCAACGACGTCAATGTTTCGTCGACCGGTGTGAACGATGTTGCAATCAACATCGGCACTGTCGGTGGTTCGTCTGATAACGACATCACAGTGACGCAGGACGGTTTCAACTCGGCAGCGGTCGAGATCGAAGCTGGAAACTCGAACTCGTTCGATATCCAGCAGTCGGGTGGTGAAACTGCAGACAACTCCGCGGATGTCTTCATTTCAGGTTCGTTCAACGGCGCTGGCACATTTACTGCCGGCGGTGCATCTGCTGCCCTTGGTTTGACGGCAGGGGTGATATCCCAGGCTGGCTCTGGCAACACGGTCAATCTGTCGATCGGTGACAACACGGTTCCGTCCAACAACAACTTGGTCGCGCTCGCTCAGACCGGTGCGACCAACTCCATCTCCAGCGTGATTGACGGCTCGAATAACCAGATCGCTATCGCTCAGACTGGTAACAGCAATTCTGCTGCAACAACGCAGACGGGTTCGTTCAACGTTATCGGCATCAGCCAGTAAGATGCAGGCCGGCGGGATCACCCCGCCGGCTTCCTCATTCAATCTATGATGCCGAGCAGCCGCTTTGTTCTGAAGCGCATTCGCTAGGCACCGGACAGCCTGGCGTCTGGCCGGGATATGGGAAGGACAATTATCATGACACATTTTTCGAAGGTCCTGGCGGCCGCAACCGCACTGACGATGGTAACCGGCTTGGCGCTCGCGCAGAGCAACGAGAGCGACGTCGATCAGCTTGGCAACTTCAACTCGGTCAGCGTCACGCAGAGCGGCCGGGTGAACACCGCAGGCACGGCTTCGCGCCCGCTGACGCAAGCCGGCAACAGCAACGATGCGACTATCACGCAATCGGGCAACCGCAATAGCGTCGGCGAACTGGCTAATGGACTGAACGGCACGGTCGGTATCCGCCAGGAGAGCGGAGCATCTCCTTCGGACCGCCGTCAGAACGTTTTGACGATTGAGCAGACCTCTGGTCTGAACACGGTGGGCGCAGTTTTTCAACAGAGCGCCATGGCTGGAGATACGACGAGCAACAGTCTTTCTATTCAACAGAGTGGCTTTGGCGTAAACAGCGTCAACAGCGTTCTGCAGAGCAAGGCATCCGAAGCAAGCAACGTCGCGAACATCACGCAGACAGGAACGCTCAACGTATTGGATCGCGTCTCGCAGCAGAGCTCCGGCGCAGCGGGCGTAAATTCGGTGACGGTGAGCATGTCCGGAACACTGAACGGGCTCCGTACGAATCCGCTAACCGGCTTTGCAGCCGCATCGGGAGCGCAGACATCGTCGCTCCTTCAAAGCGGTCGAGGTAACTCGATCGACCTTGATGTGGGTGGAATTGGCAACCAGTTCGGCATCACGCAGACCGGCGAAAACAACACCGTTGGGCGCATCACCATCGGCGGTCTTGGAAACCAGGTGGGTGCCGTGCAGAGCGGCGATGGTAACGAGATCGAATTGAGCGCCGTCGATGGTATCGGCAACGATATCGGAATTGTTCAGTTCGGTGATGACAACGTCGCGTCCGTTGGTGTCGACGGTGGCTTCAACAGCGTTCTCACTTCACAAGGCGGCAACGGCAACAGCGCCACGCTGCTCATTGATGGTGATTTCAATGGCGGTTCGCGCAACTTCAGTGGGCCTGCGCTCACTGCCGCGGGTGGCTTGACTTCAGGTTTGATCAATCAGTTTGGCGACCTCAATGAGGCAGCGCTGTCGATCGACGGAAACCGGAATGCTTTCGTTCTGTCGTCGACAGGCAATCAGAACCAGATTGCCGCGGCTGTCGATGGCAATAATAATCAGCTTGCCGTTGTTCAAAGTGGCAACGCGAACGCCGCATTTGTCACACAGACCGGAAACAACAATAACGTCGGCATCACGCAGTAAGAACATGCAAGGGGCCAGGCTCATCCGGCCCCTTATCATGCCTGGAGATGGGTTGTGATGACACTTAGATTCCGCTGGTTGTTGGCTGGCACACTTGTCGGTGCGCTGGGTTCGGCCAACGCCCAAGAACTCGGTACCAACCAAGTCTATATCGGTCAGACCGGCGACACGAACACCATTACGATCGATCAGGAAGGCAATTCCAATCTTGTCGGCGAGAATGCCGACATTTTGCGTTTGAACCAGTTCGGTGCGCGCAACACGCTGACGGTCGATCAGTTCGGCTTCTCGAATTCTCTCGGGGCGCTGCTCACGTCGCCTTTTCCCGAATTTCGTGTCTTTGGTCCGAACCAGGAGGGCGATCGCAATCAGTTGGTGGTCGATCAAAGCAATCTGAATCCCAACGCCGCCAATTCGATCGGGGCGACGGGGCAGATCGCAGCAACCGGCCGCTCTTCGGTCGGCAATTTCATGACCGTGACGCAGGTTTCAGGCGAGACCGGGTTAGGCCAGGCGATCGAGCAGATCGTGCAGATCAATTTCACTGCCGGCCTGGCCAACCGCGTCGATGTCTCGCAGGCGGACGAGAACGGGATTGGCGGGAATATCATCGGTCGTATCTGGCAGAATGGTAGCGACAATGGTGTCGTCATCGACCAGATCAATGGTGAAAACGAAGTCAGAACGGTGACGCAGTGGGGTGCCGGCAATCGTCTGACCGTTGATCATGATGGAGCTCGAAACCTCGTCGATATCGTTGAGCAGAACAACGATGTTCAGGGCGGAGGAGGCAACATCGCTGAATTGCGCTTCGAAAGCGATGCCAACGGATCCGACGGCGCAAACGGTTTATCGAATTTTGCAAGGGGGCTTCCGACAGTCCGGGCGCCTGGACAGGCGCAGGTGTTCCAACTCGGCTCGGAAAACACCTTGAGCTTTCTTGCCACCGGTGGGAGCAACAATCTCTACGGCTTCACGCAGGCCGGTGACGGAAATGAAATTCGTGCCATTTCAGACGGCAACGCGAACGAGATCGCCATTGCTCAGTTCGGCGACGGCAACTCTCTCTCCTCCGTGCAGGATGGTGATCGGAACCGGGGCGCGATCCTTCAGTTCGGCGACTACAATGTCGTTGATTTGACGCAGACCGGTGACGGCAACGTCGCACGCGTTGCGATCGAAGGCAGTTTCAACAACGCGCCGCGCGGGAGCTTCGCCGAACCGCTCCTTGCAGCGTCGAGCGCGCCGGGCATCGGTCGGTTGGGACCAGGCGTGCTGCGCCAAGTTGGCGATGACAACAGCATCGAACTCGACGTGATCGGCGACAATCATCTCTTCGCGGTGCTTTCCGAAGGCGCGCGCAACCAGGTTGTCGGCTTCATGCAAGGCAGCGGCAACCAGGCGCTCGTCGTTCAAACGGGCGATGATAATATCGCCAACTTCAGTCAAGTTGGCAGCGGCAATGCCGTGCTGATCTTGCAGTAAATAAAGTGCTAATTGGATCAATCGAATTTCGAAATCCAATTATAGTTCCGCTAATCATCTCAATAGAACAAGTTTAGAAGGGTATTTTCAAAACAAAATCCGTTAACTTGCTTCCTGCATGCTTCTCTCACGCAACCCAGTGGGAGTAAGCCACGTGAAGATGGTACCGGTCCTCGCATTCGGCGCCTTGGCGCTTTCGTTTTCAAGCCCGGCTCTCGCCAACAACCTCGTCATTTTGCCTGCAGAGGCTCTGGCGCATTCCGCTTCAGTGGACATTATTGGCTCTCAGAATGTTCTGCAAATCGTGCAGACTTTCTCTGGCGCAGGCAGTCAGTCAGGCAATCAGGCGAGGGTCTGGATCGAAGGCGATGGCAACGGGTCAGGCACGCTTGCCCCGGGCTTGGCGCCAAACAGCCTTAATGTGACGCTTGGCAGCGATATGCCCGATGGGGGGCTTATCGCGCAGTCCGGCTTCGACAATGCCGTGTCGCTGTCGGTGTTCGGGATGAGAAACCTGTTTAGTTTCGTGCAACAGGGCAGTTTGAACTCAGCGTCGGGATCGATCAGCGGTCTAGACAACCAGGCTTCCATTCAACAAATCGGCCAAAACAATATTGCGGCCTTTTCTCAAAATGGAAACGGCAATATAGTCAGTATTAGCCAGACTTCATGGTAGGGGCCGTCAACGGCCCTGGCAATCTCGAGGGGCCGACACAATGATCCGATCCAGCCTGTTCGCCGCGGCATTTGCCGGCATCGCGATGCCGGCGCTCGCGCAGCAGAACGAAGTGTACATCGAGCAGAGCGGTGTCGGTAACCAGTTGATGATCGATCAGTCGGAAGCGGAAAACAGCCGCGTCGGAGGCCTGACGATCGGGCGGGTGCTTGGTGCCACCACGGCTTCCAGCCGACGCGGGACGATCTTGACGAATTTTCTGCATATCGATGTTCCGACGTCGCAGACTGCCTTGCAGAGCGGTGGAAACAACGAGGCGACCGTGACCATCCTGGGCGGTGGCCCTGCGTCGTCGCAGATCAATGATGTCGGCCTCGTGCAGACAGGCATCGGCAACACCGCCAACGTCAATGCCGATGGCTCCGGCCTATTGGGCAGCGTCGCCCAGGCAGGGTTGAACAATGATGCCACGCTTGATCTTTTCGGCAACGGCTCGACCGGTTCCGTGCTCCAAGTGGGCATTGGCAATAATGCTAACCTGTCCGTTTCGGGCGGCAATGAAGGCTTCATCGGTCAGTTTGGCAGCAACAACGACAGCGGAACGGTTGTGGTGGACGGCGTTGGCACCTCGGTAACTGTCATCCAGGCTGGGAACAATCTTGCACCGGTCAACGGTCAGGGCGTCAGTGTCATCTCGAATGCCGCATCGGTAACGATCACGCAAACCGGCTTCGGCACCGGCAACTGACGATGTCGTGGGGCTCGTTCCGCAGCATGCTTCTGGCGGCTGCAGCCGTCGGACTATCGGCTCCGGCCGTGTCGCAGGACCGGGCTGCCGAAGGCTTCGTTTCGATCGAGGCTACAGATGGTTCCGTCGTCGTCACGGGGAGTGCGACCGCGGTGACTGCCGGCACCTATGACGTGGCGCTCAGCGTTATCAAAGAGGGTGCTTCGGGTCGTGCCGCAACTCGCCAGGGCAATGCGGTCACCTTGGCGGCCGGCGAAACCCAGGCGGTGGGCCGGATGGGCTTCAATCTTCAGCGCGGCGACGCGCTTTCGGCAACGATCGAAGTCAGCCAGAACGGCATCGTGGTGTCGCGTTCTTCCTCTGAAGTTCGCTATTGATCCGATTTCTCCGACGTTTACGTGTCGGGTCGGTTTTATTGGGGTGGGGTTGTCCATGAAGTTTTTGAACGCACTGGCACTTGCGGCTGCAGTCCTGTTCGCAGCACCAGCGGCGGCGCAGACGGAAGCCGATTTCATCGCGGCATTTGCGGGCGATTGGCTGACATTCGAGCCGTCCTTGAGCTCAAGCGGCCAGTGCCAGGTAGTGCTTGACCAAGCGCGCAACGAAATCGGCTACACCGTCTCTACCACCGGCTGCGCCGGGCCGCTTGTCGATCTTGGTGGCTGGGGCATCGTCAACAATCAGCTGGCGCTGCTCGATTCTGAAGGCGCCATTCGTGTGCGGCTTGGCGGCAATCAAACGCGCATGACAGGCGACACGGCCGACGGCCGCGCCGTGATCTTCGAACGGGCCGGAACACCGGGCCGTGCCATCACCGCAGCGGGTATCTCGTCAGGCACCTGCATCTATCTCGGCTACACGGCCTCCTGTGCCGAAGTCGCCGCCCTGGAAGCGCCGGCTTTCGATGACGACGACCTGCCGCAAGCCCGCATTCTTGTCGATCTTAATGCCCGTGCCGAAGCCAGGCCGGACGCGAATGTCGTCGCGACCATTCCGCAGAATACCTGCGTGGCGCTCGAGCAATGCCTCGAGGCATCGGATGGCCGTTGGTGCCGTGCCCAGGTGGCAGACACGGGCGCGTGGATCCGCCAACAGGTTGTTCGCCGCGGTCAGTGGCCCGCACTGACCTATGTGAATGGCTGCGCGCGCTGAACAAGAATAGAGTGCGGCTTGCCGGCCACGCTCTTCGTCAAATGATGAGAATGATTATCGCCACTGGCATCGGCAGCGAGACCGTGGCGATCTGATTTCAGTGGTGCCGGCTTATGCCGTGCAGCCTGCGCCGCCCGCTGTCGGTGTCGTGACAATCACGGCTTCACCGGGCTGTAGCATTATCTGGTCGGACGCGCGCAGCGTTTCGGTCAATCCGTCCTTGCGGCACTTCGGTCTTGCTGCATTCGCCGTCGCCGCCACCCAATAGAGGACGGCAACTCGCGTCACGGGTTCCAGCGCAGTGAAATTGTTGGCCATGACCGATGTCGTGCCGGTGAAGTCGACTGTCGCTTTGCACCGGATAGTTCCCGGCATGCATGAAGACGATCGCGACCGCGTCGATGCCGTCGTCTCGCACCGCCTTCAGGTCGTTCGGTAGCGCTTCCGGCTCGAAGACATGCTCCACCGTGCCGTCGGCGCGAACGCGCTCGTTGAGCTCGATCAGCCGCGCGCGGCGTTCCAGCTTCGAGCTTCTTCTGCACCAGCGTGCCGTCTGGTGACCGTCCGATGATGTCCGTGAACGTGCCGCCCCGATCGCCCCTTAAGTCTCAGTCAGCCTGCATAAGCTCGTCGTTCCCACGCTTTCGTTGTGCCTTGTGATGCCGCTAGTAGACGCGTCTGTCCAGCCGTGCTCCACCGCGATCCCGCGGTCACGCCTTGTTGCTTGGAGTAATATTTCGATGTGTAACCTCTGTTGTTACGGAACTACCTGGTTCGCCGGGAACGCATCACTACATCTTCCGTTGTAGCGCTATCGAATACAGAAAAAGGAGCAATAAAATGCGTAAGTTTCTGATCTCTGCCGCGCTTGTCGTTTCCACGCTGGGCCTTGCTGCCTGCAGCGACAACGTCGATGAAAATGCAACGGGTTCGGTCGACAACACGGCGCCGATGGAACAGCCTGCAGCCCCGGCCGCACCGGCTGAAGATCCGGCCGTTACACCGGCACCGGTACAGTAATACCCTTCGCTCTCCGCTTCGGCGGATAGCCAAGATAGGCCGGCGTTTGCGCCGGCCTTTTTTGTGTTCTTCCGCGCTCTGCTGCGATGCGGCAGGTGAGGCAACTTTCCATCTCGATTCGTCCCCTCAAATCGAATAGTTTCTGGCGATGTCTTTCTGGGCCAGACTCATCGAACTCGTCGGCGACGCCGCTTCTGACGCCATTTCTCGTGTCATCGAGGCCGTGCGCACGCTGTTCGAAGGAGATCCGGAGACGCGCCGCCGTGTCGCCTTTTCCGTGGCGATGATCGCGCTTTCCGCCAAGATGGCGAAGGCCGACGGCGTTGTCAGCAATGCTGAAGTGCAGGCCTTCAGGGACATATTCTCGATCCCTCAGCAGGAAGAAGAGAACGTCGCGCGGCTTTACAACCTCGCCAAGCAGGACGTTGCGGGCTTTGAGCACTATGCGCGACGGCTGCGCGGGCTCTGCGAAGGCGGCGAAGAGCGCTGTCTCATTCTCGAGGACATTCTCGACGGGTTGTTCCATATCGCCAAGGCCGACGGCGCCATTCACGAGCGCGAGCTTGGGTTCTTGCAGCGGGTCGCCGAGATCTTCGGCATTGATGAAGACCAGTTCGCCCGCATCATGGCGCGGCACGTCCATGTCGATGGCTTCGATCCTTATCTGATCCTTGGCGTCACACGAGACACCGACCTCGCCGAGATCAAGAGGCGTTATCGCCGCGCTGTCGCAGAAAACCATCCTGACAGGCTCTTGGCACGTGGCGTTCCGGAAGAGTTCATCACTATCGCCACGGACCGCACCGCGAAGCTCAACGCAGCGTTCGAAGCGATCGAGCGAGACCGCATCGCTGCATGAGTGAAAGTCATTTGGAACCCTTCGCCCCCGACTGCGATCTTGTCAGCGCGGTGCACCCTGCCGCGAATTTCAACGATCGTGTGGATGGCGGTCCGATCGACGTCTTGCTCCTGCATTATACCGGGATGGAAGATGAAGATGCCGCCATCAAGCGGCTGACGATCGCCGAAAGCTCCGTCTCCTGCCATTACTTCGTGAAGCTCGATGGCACGCTGTTGCAGTTCGTGCCGGAGGACAAGCGCGCCTGGCATGCGGGCATCAGCGCGTGGCATGGTGTGCCCGACATCAACAGCCGGTCGATCGGGGTTGAGATCGCTAATTCCGGGCATGATTTCGGATATCCCGAATTTGCCGCGCCCCAGATCGAGACGATCAAGGCGCTTGCCATCGACTGTGGCCGGCGTCGCCACATTCCTGCTGAGCGGATTCTGGCCCACAGCGACGTCGCGCCATCCCGAAAACATGATCCTGGCGAAAAATTTCCCTGGGCCGAATTGTTTCGGGCAGGCATCGGGCACTATGTTGAGCCGGCGCCCATCACCGGCGGGCGCTTCTTTCAGCGTGGCGATGCCGGTGCGCCGATCGAGGCCTATCAGTCAATGCTCGCGCTTTATGGCTACAGCATTGAAATCGATGGCGTGTTCGGCATCGCGACCGAGCAGGTGACCAAAGCGTTCCAACGCCATTTCCGGCCCGCTCTGGTTGACGGGATCGCCGACAGCTCAACGATAGATACATTGCATCGCTTGCTTCAGGCATTGCCAAAATACAGATAAATTCGCTGCATCGTCATATGCACAATAGGCGATTTAACATTCTGCAACATGTTGTTATTTGGCGGGTCATAAACTCGCCCTCCAGAGCCCTATACATCCCTCGCCATTGTCGTGGCCGGTCACGAGACCTCGGGGCATCGTGGTTGTGACTGGTCTGAACTGGGTGTTTCGGGGGCGTTGCCTATTGCCATAGGGCAGGCTCGTTCCTGTTCTGTGGAGTATATTACTGATGAAATTTGTACTGACGGCGACGTCGGCAGCCCTTTTGAACGTGCTTGTCGCAGGCTGGGCATTGGCAGAGACCGATGCAGCTGGCGAAGCGAGAGAAACCGCCGCAGCGGCTTCATCCGAGGCACGGGCGGTCAAGCCGATGTTCCACCAGTCGCAGCACGGACCCGTCATGGATAGCTATGTCGAACGTCCGACCCGTCCCGCCGCCGAGCCTGAGCAGGAAGCCGCTGAAAGCGACGATGCTGGAGAAGCCGATGCGGCGACGGAAGCTGCATCGAACCAAGGCGCAGCAACTGAAACGACCGAGAAGCCGATCCAGGAGCAGACCCGTGTTTCCGGTTACGCTGCCAATCCGTATGGCAGCCTGATTTCGAGTTATGCTGAAGCGCATGGCATCTCGGAGAGCCTCGCACACGCCGTGGTTCGCGTCGAAAGCAACTTCCGTTCGGACGCGACCGGAGCGGCTGGCGAGATCGGCCTTATGCAGCTGAAGCTGTCGACGGCACGGATGATGGGTTACTCCGGTTCGCGCAGCGCTCTTTACGATCCGGAAACCAACATCAAGTACGGAATGCGCTACCTCGCAAAGGCACAGAGCCTCAGCGACGGCTCGACCTGCGGAACGATCTTGAAGTATAATGCCGGCCATGGTGCCAAGCGTATGAACCCGGTTTCGGCGCGCTATTGCAGCAAGGTGAGTGCACTTCTTCAGTGATCTCTGACGGATTTTCGATACCCGAATTCGGACGCGAGGCTTAACCGCTTCGCGCTCGGATGTCTGGGGCAACAGGCCGGGTCTCTCCTCACGGAGGGGCCCGGTTCCGTTTTTGCAGCCCGACCGGTCGGAACGCGCTGGACCGGAGATGGCTTTCAAGGCTATCAGGAGCCGCCAGTCGGCCGGGCAGCCGCGCTCCGCAAAAGGTCGAAAGGCCGCGGGGTGAGGAAAGTCCGGGCTCCACGGAAACACGGTGCCGGATAACGTCCGGCGGGGGCGACCCTAGGGAAAGTGCCACAGAAAGCAAACCGCCTCGCTCAGGCGAGGTAAGGGTGAAAGGGTGGGGTAAGAGCCCACCGCGTCGCTGGCGACAGGGACGGCACGGTAAACCCCACCGGGAGCAAGACCGAATAGGGATGACGCGGCCGCCTGAAAGGGCGGCCAGCCCGTTTCCGGGCCGGTCATCCGGGTGGGTTGCGCGAGGCGAAACGCAAGTTTCGTCCCAGATGAATGGCTGCCGCGTTCGGCGTCTCTCGAGACGTCGGGCCATACAGAACCCGGCTTACAGGCCGACTGGCAAATTCCCTGCAAAACAGAGCGCGTGAGCGGTCCGACTTCGGCGGCAAACGTCGTCGGCGCAACGGTTTGCCGGCTCTTCGTAACCGTTCCTTAAGCATGTTTTCGCATCATCGCGAATGCCGGAATCCGTGCTGTTGCGTCGCCACTTCAAGGAGCGTTCCCATTGACGCCCAAAATGTCCCATGTTATCCCAAATGCACAGTTTTGAAGGGCGCGTCGCTGCCCGATCATTGTTCACATTCCGTACGGATGCGTTGGGGCGGCCGAGGCTTGCGAGTGTCTCGGGTGGTGTCGTTTGCGTGTGTCATCGTCGGCGTTTCGGGGGACTTATGGCATGGGCCGTGCAGCAGGACATGAACGCGGCAAGCGATGAACCGGTTCTTGTCCAGCCAGACCAAGAAGATCGATGCGAAGGGGCGGGTATCCGTGCCGGCGATCTTCCGCACGGTCATGGCGCGGCAGTCGATCGAGGATCTCTACGGCTTTCAGGATTTTCTCTATCCGGCGTTCTGCTTCGGCGGGCCGGATATTCTCGATCGCTACGAGCGGCAGATCTCAACGCTCGATCCTTTCTCTCCGCGGGCACAGCAATTGTCGCTGCTTATTCACGGCGGCGGCTCGTTCTTTCGACTGGACGGGGAAGGGCGACTGATGATCACGGACCTTATTCGCGACTATGCCAATCTTTCAGACGAGGTCACCTTCGTCGGGCGGTCGGATCATTTCCAGCTGTGGGAGCCGTTGGCTTTCCAGCGCATGCAGGATGCGGCGCGGGCGCAGATCGCATCGGCGGGAGCTACGGGGTGATGGCGGGCACAGGCGATTTCGCCGGCCACGGCCGGCCGGACGCTGATGGCGGACCAGCCCGCCACACCCCGGTTCTTCTGCAGGAAGTGCTGGATGCGCTGCAGCCCGAGGCCGGGAAGGTGATCCTGGACGGCACGTTCGGGGCAGGCGGCTACACGAGCGCGTTGCTTGAGCGCGGCGCCGATGTCGTCGCACTGGATCGCGATCCCGGTGCAATCGCGGGTGGCCAGCCGCTGGTCGATGCCTGGAAAGGCAAGCTTTCGCTTCACCAGTCTCGCTTCTCGCTTCTCGACCAATTTGCGCCAGAGGGTGGCCTGGACGGCGTCGTTCTCGATATCGGCGTTTCCTCCATGCAGATCGACGAGGCTGATCGCGGCTTTTCCTTTCAGAAGGATGGTCCACTCGACATGCGCATGGAGCGCGCGGGCGTTTCCGCGGCTGATGTCGTCAACCGCCTGAAGGCGGGCGATCTCGCGCGCATCTTCGGGTTCCTCGGCGAAGAGCGCCAGGCCGGGCGCATTGCTCGCGCCATCGAAAAGCGGCGCGCCGAAGAACCGTTCAGCACCACGCGCGACCTCGCCCGGCTGATCGAAACCGTTACGCCGCGCAAGGCCAAGGACAAGATTCACCCGGCAACGCGCGTGTTCCAGGCGCTGCGCATCTACGTCAATGATGAGCTCGGCGAACTCGTTGCGGCTCTCATCGCTGCGGAACGTGCGCTGAAGCCCGGCGGTCGGCTCGCCGTCGTGACGTTCCACTCGCTGGAAGACCGGATCGTGAAGCGGTTTTTTGCCGAACGCAGCGGCAAGGCCGGCGGCTCGCGTCATCTGCCGCAGGTCGAACTGATTGCGGCAACCTTTGTGCCCGTGGGCAAGGGGTTGGTCACGCCGGGTGACGAGGAACTGTCGGACAACCCCCGCGCGCGCTCGGCAAAATTGAGATGCGGTCAACGGACCGAGGCGCAAGCGCAGCGCGCGGACATGTCAGTGTTCGGCCTGCCGGACCTGGCCGAACTTGATGCGATTGGTGGATGAGACAATGCTGAAGCCCTTCAACTTTTTCCTGGTGGTGGCGATGATCGGGGCGGCGACCGTCACCTATCAGATCAAGCATCGTGCCGAGGAGAAGCTCGGTGAAGTTCGTGCGCTGCAGGCGCAGATCCAGCTCGAGCGGCAGACGATCGATCTGCTCGAAGCCGATTGGAGCCTGCTGAACCAGCCAGTGCGGCTCGAGCAGCTTGTCGCGCGGTTCCAGGAAGACCTGCAGCTTGGCAACATCGATCCGCCGCAGATTGCGCAGCCAAACGAGCTGCCGCAGAAACTGCTGCAGATCGAAGAGCTCATCGCGCAGGATTTCGACGATTTCGCAGATCCCACGATCACAGGCTCGGTGGTGCGCTGATGAAGAAGCCCGACATCTTCAACCGCATGCTGGAAAAGCGCCGTCAGGCGGCATTGACCGCGCGCAAGGGCAGCGGCCGCGAGGCCAAGTCGCGCGTCATGATCGCGATGTTCTGCTTTTGCGCTTTCTATGTCGTCATCGGCGGCCGGCTCGTCCAATACGGCATGGCCGACGATCAGGCGACTGCGAGCATTCCGCGGGCGGACATGCTGCTTGCATCGCGCCCGGACCTCGTCGATCGCAATGGCGAAATCCTTGCAACCGACATCCGCACCGTCTCGCTCTATGCCGAACCGCGCCGCATCGTCGATGCCGACGAGGCGATCGAACGACTGCAGACCGTGCTGCCGGATCTCGACATCCGCACCACGCATCGCAAGCTGTCGTCGGATTCGGGCTTCCAGTGGCTGCGTCGTCAGCTCACGCCGAAGCAGCAGGCCGACATCATGGCGCTCGGCATTCCGGGCATCGGCTTCCGTCCGGAAAAGCGCCGGTTCTATCCCGGTGGAACGACGGCCTCGCATATCGTCGGTCACGTCAATGTCGACAATCGCGGCATTGCCGGCATGGAAAAGTATCTCGACAGCCAGGGACTTGCCGATCTCTTCGACCTCGGCATGACGGTCGACGAGGAGATGGAGCCGGTCGCGCTGTCGGTCGATCTGCGCGTTCAGCACATCGTGCGCGACGAGTTGGCTGCTGCGATGGAACGGTACGATGCAATCGCGGCCGGCGCCGTTGTGCTCGACATCCATACCGGCGAAGTCATCGCCATGTCGTCGCTGCCCGACTATAATCCGAACATCCCGTCTCAGGCTCTTGAGAAGGATCGTATGAACCGCATGTCGGCGGGCACATACGAAATGGGTTCGACCTTCAAGACCTTTACGACGGCGATGGCGCTCGACAGCGGCCGGGTGCGGATGGGCGACAGCTTCGATGCGTCGCGTCCTATCCGGATCGGCGGTCACACCATCAGCGACTTCCACGGCAAGCACCGCGTGCTGAGTGTGCCTGAAATCTTCATCTACTCGTCGAACATCGGCACTGCGAAGATGGCAGAAGTCGTCGGCGTTCAGGGCCATCAGGAATTCCTGACGCGCCTCGGTCTTCTGACCCGGATGCAAACAGAGCTGCCTGAAGTCGCCATGCCGCTCCAGCCACGTGAATGGAAGCAGATCAATTCCATCACGATCTCGTTCGGCCATGGCGTCACCACAACACCGCTCCAGACGGCTGTCGCTGCAGCTGCATTGATGAATGGTGGCAAGCTCATCCAGCCGACCTTCCTGCCGCGTACAGAAGCAGAAGCGATGGCGCACGCGGTTCAGGTGGTGAACCCTCAGACCAGCGCCGACATGCGCGAACTCTTTCGCCTGAACTCGCTCGAAGGTTCCGGACGCCGCGCCGACGTGGAAGGCTTCCGGGTCGGCGGCAAGACGGGCACGGCGGAAAAGGTGGTCAATGGACGTTATTCCAGCAACGTGCGCTTCAACGCGTATCTTGCCGCGTTCCCAATGGACGCACCCCAATATGTGGTTCTCGTCGTCATCGACGAGCCGAAGCCGGAGGAAGGGCAGCACTCGGCAACCGCCGGTCTGAACGCCGCGCCGACGGTGTCGGCAATCATTCGCCGCTCCGCTTCGCTGCTCGGCGTGCAGCCCAAATACGGACAGGATGGCTCTGCCATGCTGGTGTCTTATTGAGCGCCAATGAACGGCGCCCTGACGCGTACATGATCTGACGGCATCTGCCGTCCGATCCTTCCAGACTTACGCCCCGTCGCGCGGATCGCGACGCGCATCGAGCGGGGCGGCAACCAGTGGACGTGGGCTATGAGACTTCAGGAACTCGTCGGCATCGACGCGCAAGCGCGTATCGAGACGCCGGAGGGGATGGACGGGAATCCGGAGGTTGCGGGCATCGCTTCAGATAGCCGCAAAGTCCAGCCCGGCTATCTTTTTGCGGCGCTTGCCGGCTCCAAGGCCGATGGCGCGACCTATGTGGCGGATGCGCTGGCGCGGGGCGCTGTTGCCATCGTCGCCGCTGACGATGCAGCCCTGACCGTGACGGCACCGACAATCCGTGTGAAGGAACCACGTGCGTTTCTGGCAAGAACGGCAGCGCGCATCGCAGGCGCTCAGCCCAAGACGATGGTTGCCGTCACAGGGACGGCAGGCAAGACGTCCGTTGCATCCTTCACGCGCCAGATCTGGGCGAGCGTTGGATTGCCGGCCGCGATGATCGGGACGACAGGTGTCGTTTCTCCGACCCGCAACGACTATGGCTCCCTCACCACACCGGATCCGGTCGAACTGCATCGCCTTCTGGCGGAGCTTGCCGCGGAAGGTGTGACGCATGCATCGATGGAGGCTTCGAGCCACGGGCTCGACCAGCACCGGCTGGACGGCGTGACGCTGCAGGCCGGCGGCTTTACCAATCTCGGCCGCGACCATCTCGATTATCATGCCGACATCACGGACTATCTGAACGCCAAGCTGCGCCTGTTTACGGCTCTCTTGCCGAAGGGCGCGCCCGCAATCATCTTTTCCGACGATGCCTATTCCGATCCGGTCATTTCGGCCGCGCGCGATGCCGGGCTCGATGTGCGCACCGTTGGCCGCGGTGGAAATTTCCTTACCCTGAAGCGTGTCGAGCATCAGCGCCAGCGGCAGCTCGCCGAAGTCCACCATGCCGGCAAGATCTACGAAATCGACCTGCCGCTCGCCGGCGATTTTCAATTGTCCAACGCGCTGGTTGCGGCCGGTCTTGCGATCTCGACCGGCGTTGCGCCGGAGCAGGCGATGGCGGCATTGGAGCGGCTCGAAGGTGCTTCGGGGCGACTGGAGCTTGTCGGCACCACGCAGGAAGGCGCTCCCGCTTATGTGGACTATGCGCACAAGCCCGAAGCGCTGGAAAATGTCTTGAAAGCAGTGCGGCCGTTCACGACGGGCCGCATCGTCGTCGTTTTCGGCTGCGGCGGGGACCGAGACCGCGGCAAGCGCCCGATCATGGGCGAAATCGCAACCCGGCTTGCCGATGTGGTGATCGTCACGGACGACAATCCGCGCTCGGAAGTGCCTGCGGAAATCCGTGCCGAGATCCTGGCTGCTGCTCCTGGTGCAACGGAGATCCGCGACAGGGCAGAGGCGATCCGCGCAGCCGTCGGCCTCCTCAAGAAAGGCGACACGCTCATCGTCGCTGGCAAAGGCCACGAGAACGGCCAGACGATCGGTAACAAGACACTCCCATTCTCCGATCACGAACAGGTAAGGGCTGCACTCGCAGCGCATGCGCAATGACACCGCTCTGGACGCTCAAATCCTTTATCGAAGCAACAAATGGACGCCCTGTCGGCGACATGCCGAGCGGCATTACCGGCATTTCCATCGATAGCCGGACGGCAGGCGCGGGCGACGCGTTCTTCGCGATCAAGGGCGACCGGTTCGACGGGCATGACTTCGTCGGCGCGGCTGTTGCCAATGGTGCCGCCGTGCTGGTCGTCGGCGAGGACAAGCTGCCGGCCTTGGGGCATATCCAGGCGCCGATGGTGGTGGTGGACGATGTGCTGGACGCGCTTCGTCGCCTCGGCGAGGCGGCAAGGGCGCGCAGCAAGGCGAAGATCATCGCCGTCACCGGTTCGGTCGGGAAGACGACGACCAAGGGCATGCTGAAGCATTGCCTTTCGGCCGTGGGATCGACCCATGCGGCCGTTGCGTCCTTCAACAATCACTGGGGCGTGCCGCTGACGCTTGCACGCATGCCGGCCGACTGCCGCTTCGGCGTGTTCGAGATCGGCATGAACCATCCGGGCGAGATCACGCCTCTCGTCAAGATGGTCCGCCCGCATGTGGCGATCATCACGACGATTGCCGCCGCCCATCTCGGCAACTTCAAGAGCCTCGATGAGATCGCCGCCGCCAAGGCGGAAATCTTCCTCGGCGTCGAGCCGGATGGACATGCCATTCTCAACCGCGACAACGAGAAGTTCGGTGTTTTGCACGACGGCGCCGACGCAGCCGCTGTCGCGCATATCCACAGCTTCGGCGAAAGCCGGGAGGCCGACTTCCGGCTTGAACGGGTCCAGCTTCATGCGACCTGCTCCTGCCTGACAGCGCGGATCGGCGACGAGGATGTCGCGGTGAAGATCGGGACCCCCGGCCGGCACGTCGTCGAAAATGCTCTGGCCGTGCTCGGCGCTGCCTATCTCGTTGGTGCCGACCTGGCGAAGATTGCTGGCGCACTGGCCGACTTCCGGGCAGAGAAGGGTCGTGGCGCACAGTACCGGCTGAAGAACGGGTCGGGCAACTTCACGCTGATCGACGAAAGCTACAACGCCAATCCTGCCTCCATGCGGGCGGCCATCGCGCTGCTCGGTCATGCGACGCTCGGTCCGAACGGGCGGCGCATCGCCGTACTCGGCGACATGCTCGAACTCGGCCGCTTCTCGCCCAAGCTCCACGAGGAACTCGTCGAGCCTCTGAAGAAGGCGAAGATCGATCGGGTCTATCTTGCCGGGCCGGAAATGAAGGCGCTCGAACAGGCGCTGAAATCCGAAATCGCATGCGAGTATCGCGAGACCACCGCGTCACTCGTGCCTCTCGTGACCAAGGCCGTCCATGCGGGCGATGCCATCATGGTCAAATCATCACTCGGGATCGGCTTCGGCGCGGTCGTTTCCGCTTTGCTTGACAAGTTTCCGGCCGTGCCGGAAGCCGATTCAGGCGATTGAAGAGGCAAAGGACGACACACCCATGCTGATGTGGCTTGTAGGACTGGCGGATGAACTGCAAGTCTTCAATCTTTTCCGCTACATAACGTTCAGAACGGGTGGATCGCTCTTCACCTCGGCCCTGATCGTCTTCCTGTTCGGACCCCGAATCATCGCCTCGTTGCGCATCCGCCAGGGTCGCGGCCAGCCGATCCGTGCCGACGGTCCGCAAACGCACTTCAAGAAAGCCGGCACGCCCACCATGGGCGGGTTGATGATCTTGTCAGGCATCATTGGTGCGTCGCTGCTTTGGGCGGACCTGTCGTCGATCTACGTGCTCGTCACGCTGATCGTGACGATCGGCTTTGGCGCGATCGGCTTTTACGACGACTATCTCAAGGTGACGAAGCAGTCCCATATGGGGTTCTCGGGCAAGGCGCGTCTCGGCATCGAGTTCGTCATCGCCGGCATCGCGGTCTACTTCATCATGCGCACGACGCTTGCATCGACCGCCGCCGACAGCCTGACCTTCGGGTCCTCGCTCGCCTTTCCGTTCTTCAAGGATTTCTTCCTCGATCTCGGGCTCTTCTTCGTCGTCTTCGGTGCGTTCGTGATCGTGGGCGCCGGCAACGCGGTGAACCTGACCGACGGTCTCGACGGTCTTGCCATAGGCCCGGTGATGATCGCGGCAGGCGCCTTTGGCGTGATCGCGTATCTCACCGGCAACGCGCTGTTTTCAGACTATCTGCAGATCAATTTCGTGCCCGGCACGGGAGAGCTTGCCGTCGTGCTCGGCGCCGTCATCGGGGCAGGGCTCGGCTTTCTCTGGTTCAACGCGCCGCCCGCCGCCATTTTCATGGGCGACACGGGATCGCTCGCGCTTGGCGGATTGATCGGCACGGTTGCCGTCGCCACAAAGCACGAGATCGTCATGGCGATCATCGGTGGCCTCTTCGTCATGGAGGCGCTGTCGGTGATGATCCAGGTCGGCGTCTTCAAGCTCACCGGCAAGCGCGTCTTTCTCATGGCGCCGATACACCATCACTTCGAAAAGAAGGGCTGGACGGAGAGCCAAGTCGTGGTCCGCTTCTGGATCATCGCCATCATCCTGGCCCTTGTCGGCCTTGCAACGCTGAAGCTGCGCTGAGCCATGATCGCGGCCAAGACATTCAATGGTCGGAAGCTTGCTCTGTTCGGTCTCGGTGGCTCGGGCATCGTCACCGCCCGCGCCCTCGTCGCCGGAGGAGCGAACCTCGTCGCGTGGGACGACAATCCGGAATCGGTGCAGCGGGCGCGTGACGAGGGAATCGTCACGCATGATCTGCGCGAGATCGATTGGTCTGAGATCGCATCCTTCGTGCTCTCGCCCGGCGTGCCACTCACCCATCCAAAGCCGCACTGGAGCGTGGACCTTGCCCGCCAGGCGGGGGTCGAGATCATCGGCGACATCGAAATCTTCTGCCGCGAGCGCCGCGCAAGCCAATCGAATGCGCCCTTCATCGCCATCACCGGTACGAACGGCAAATCCACGACGACGGCTCTGATCGCACATATTCTCGCCTCGAGCGGCCGCGACACGCAGCTTGGCGGCAATATCGGCACAGCCGTCCTGTCGCTCGACTCGCCCACGGCGGATCGTTTTTTCGTCGTCGAATGCTCCTCCTATCAGATCGACCTGGCGCCGAGCCTCGATCCGACCGCCGGCATCCTTCTCAACCTGTCGCCTGATCATCTCGATCGGCACGGCAGCATGGAAAATTACGCGGCGATCAAAAAACGGCTCGTTGCCGGTTCCGACGTTGCGATCGTCGGTGTCGACGACGATTTCTCTGCTGCCATCGCAGAGCGGATCGGCATGTCCGGCTTGAAGCTCGTTCGGATTTCGAAGGAGCGCGCGCTGGCCGATGGCCTGTTCGCGCAGTCGAGCCGCATCGTGCAGGCGGGAAGCACTGGCGAGCGCACGATTGTCGATCTCGCCGGTCACCCGACCTTGAAGGGCGCCCACAATGCCCAGAACACGGCAGCTGCCATTGCGGCCTGCCTCGCCGTCGGCCTGAGCGAGGCAGAAATCGAAGCCGGCATCCGCACGTTCCCAGGCCTCAAGCATCGCATGCAGCCGGTCGGCCGCCGTGGCGCGGTCGTCTTCGTCAACGACTCCAAGGCGACCAATGCCGATGCGGCGGCGCCAGCGCTGTCGAGCTTCACCGACATCCACTGGATTCTGGGCGGCCTGCCGAAGGCGGGTGGCATCACATCACTGCAGCCGTTCTTCAGCCGGATATCCAAGGCCTATCTGATCGGTGAGGCCGCGCCCGATTTTGCCGCCACTCTGGGCGAGGCCGTGCCCTACGAAATCTCGGGCACGCTCGATCTCGCCGTCACTCATGCCGCGCGCGACGCTGCTGAGAGTACCGCCGGCGCGCCGGTCGTGCTGCTCAGCCCGGCTTGCGCAAGTTTCGATCAGTACAGGAATTTCGAGGTTCGCGGCGATGCGTTCGTCGCGGCCGTAGCTGGTCTCGACGGTGTCGAGATGCTGGTGCCTTTCGCTAAGGAGAGCGACTGAGATGGTAAGCCGAGCGGAACGGGGACTTGTTGCCGACTGGTTCTGGACGATCGACCGCGTGTTCCTGATCGCGTTCGTTCTCCTGATGGCGCTCGGATTCATGCTGTCTTTCGCCGCCAGCCCGGCCGTTGCCGAGCGCATCGGGCTCGACAGCTTCTATTTCGTGAAGCGCCATGCGGTATTTTTGCTGCCCACGCTGGTCGTGATGATCGGCGTGTCGTTTTTGACGCCGAGGCAGGTTCGACGGGCGGCACTCTTCATCTTCGGCCTATCGACGCTGCTGATGGTGCTCGCACTCTTTATCGGCGTGGAAGTGAAGGGCTCGCGGCGCTGGATCGCCCTTGCGGGTATCTCCATCCAGCCGTCGGAGTTCATGAAGCCGGCCTTCGTCATTCTGTGTGCGTGGCTCTTTTCCGAGCATAGCCGTCAGCCAGAAATCCCCGGCAACCTCTTCGCGATCATCCTCTTCGTCATCATCTCGGCCCTGCTGCTCGCCCAGCCCGACCTTGGACAGACCGTTCTGGTGGCGGCGATCTGGGGCGGCATGTTCTTCATGGCCGGCATGCCCTGGTTCTGGATCATCCTGTTCGGCGTCGTCGGCGTCGGCGGCATTTTGGGCGCCTACACGGCATTCCCGCACGTGCAGGGCCGTATCGATCGCTTCCTGACCGGCGAGGGCGACACCTATCAGGTCGACACCGCCCGCGAAGCCATCATCCGCGGCGACTGGTTCGGCCGCGGTCCGGGCGAAGGCACCATCAAGCGGATCCTGCCCGACAGCCATACGGACTTCATCTTCGCGGTGGCGGCGGAAGAGTTCGGCATCATCTTCTGCATGGCACTCGTCGTCATCTTCGCCTTCATCGTGCTGCGCGGTCTTAGCCATGCCAGCCGTGAGCGCGACGATTTCACCCGGCTCGCCATCTCCGGCCTCGTGCTTCTGATCGGGCTGCAGTCGCTGATCAACATCTCGGTCAATCTCGAGCTCGCGCCTGCCAAGGGCATGACCCTGCCGCTGATCTCCTACGGCGGCTCGTCGATGATCGCGGTGGCGATCTCCGTCGGCTTTCTTCTGGCGCTGACGCGGCGCAGGCCGGAAAAGCGCTCGTCGGAACGCAGCCTGTTCGGAGATTTCGGCTTCCGCGTGCCGGCCGAATAGCAAAGACCTGAAGGGATCGCTTCTTGAGCAAACTGTTTCTGCTTTCGGCCGGGGGAACCGGGGGACATCTTTTTCCGGCCGAGGCGCTGGCTCATGAGCTGAGACGCCGCGGCCACCGGGTCGACCTCGTGACCGACACCCGCGCCGAGCGGTTCGCCGGACAGTTCCCGGCCGATGCGGTGCATGTGGTTCGCTCCGCAACGATCGGTTCGCGCAACCCGATCGCCGTCGCAAAGTCGGTGATCACACTGGTCAAGGGCGTCGGCGAGGCCAAGCGCCTTATCAACCGGCTGAAACCCGCGGCCGTGATCGGCTTTGGCGGATATCCGACGCTGCCGCCGGTCTACGCCGCGACGCGGCTCGGTGCGCCGACCCTGCTCCACGAACAAAACGCCGTGATGGGTCGGGCGAACCGGCTACTCGCGCCGAGGGTCGATGCGATCGCGGGCGGCTTCCTGCCGGAAGAGGGCCTGCATTCGGCGCGAACCGTCACGACCGGCAATCCCGTCCGCCCCGCCGTCATCGACGCTTCGCAGGTGCCATACCGACAGTCTGGGCCCGGTGAGCCCTTCAATCTCGTCATTTTCGGCGGCAGCCAGGGCGCCAGCTTCTTCGGTGAGGCGCTGCCGGCCGCCATCGAGAAGCTCGCGCCGGATCTGCGCGCACGGCTGACGATTACTCAGCAGGCGCGGGCGGAGGATGCGGACAGGGTCGTTGCGGCCTACCGCGCGCTTGGCATCACGGCGGAAGTGTCGCCGTTCTTTTCTGACATGGCGGCGCGGATCGCTGCCGCGCATCTCGTCATCAGCCGCTCTGGCGCGTCGACGGTGTCGGAGCTCGCCGTCATCGGTCGACCGGCTATCCTCGTGCCGTATCCGCACGCACTCGACCATGACCAGGCCGCCAACGCGGCGGCCCTCATGGCGAAGGGCGGCGCCGAGGTTATCCAGCAATCGGCGCTCGACCAGCCGCGGCTGACCGGCCTGATCGCAAGTGCCCTGAGCGAGCCTGACAGGCTTGCGGCCACGGCTGCCAGCGCCAAGGCGACCGGCCGGCCGAATGCCGCCGCCTTGCTCGCCGATCTCGCAGAGGCTATTGCGGGCCGCATGAGCATCGGGAAATTCAAGGAAAACCGCGCATGAAGATGCCGCAGACCATCGGCCTCGTCCATTTCGTCGGCATTGGCGGCATTGGCATGAGCGGCATTGCCGAAGCGCTTCATACGCTTGGCTACAGCGTGCAGGGCTCCGATCAGTCGGAAAGCGCGAATGTAGAGCGCCTGCGCAAGAAGGGCATCCCGGTCAGCGTCGGGCACGCGGCTGAAAATCTCGGCGATGCTGAGGTGCTGGTGGTGTCGACGGCGATCCGGAAGGACAATCCGGAACTGGTTGCGGCGCGCGAAAAGCTGCTGCCTATCGTCCGCCGCGCCGAAATGCTCGCCGAGCTGATGCGCTTCCGCAACGCGGTCGCGATCGGCGGCACGCATGGCAAGACCACGACGACCTCCATGGTCGCCGCCTTGCTCGACGCCGGCAATCTCGACCCGACCGTCATTAATGGCGGCATCATCAACGCCTATGGCACCAATGCCCGCATGGGGGCAGGCGACTGGATGGTGGTGGAAGCCGACGAGAGCGATGGCACGTTCCTGAAGCTGCCCGCCGACGTGGCCGTGGTCACGAATATCGATCCCGAACATCTCGATCATTACGGCTCGTTCGATGCGGTTCGAGCGGCCTTCGCGCAGTTTGTCGAGAACGTGCCGTTCTATGGCTTCGGCGTCATGTGTCTGGACCATCCGGAGGTGCAGTCGCTTGTCGGCAAGATCGAAGATCGCCGCGTCGTCACCTATGGCGAGAACCCTCAGGCCGATGTGCGCTTCCTCAACCACCGCATGGACGGCCCGGTTTCGGTGTTCGACGTTCTGATCCGCCGCCGCAAGACCGGCGAGACGATCGACATCTGCGACCTGCGTCTTCCGATGCCTGGCCGTCACAATGTGTCCAATGCCACGGCGGCGACCGCCGTCGCGATCGAACTCGGTGTGACGCCGGAGCAGATCAAGACCGGCCTTAGTTCCTTTGGCGGCGTGAAGCGGCGCTTCACGCATGTGGGCAGCTGGAAGGGCGTGGAGATTTTCGACGATTACGGGCATCACCCTGTCGAGATCAAGGCGGTGCTCAGAGCCGCCCGGGACGCCTGCGACGGTCGCATCGTCGCCATCGTCCAGCCGCATCGCTACACGCGGCTGGCGAGCCTGTTCGACGATTTCGCCGCCTGTTTCAACGATGCGGACACCGTCATCCTCGCTCCGGTCTACACGGCAGGTGAGCAGCCGATCGAGGGCATCGATTCCGCCCATCTGGCACAGCGCATGAAGGCCGGCGGTCATCGCGACGTGCGCCTGATCGAGGCGCCGAACGAACTGGCAGCCATCGTTGCTGCGACGGCCTCGAAGGGCGATTACGTGGTGTGCCTTGGCGCGGGCTCCATCACCTATTGGGCGGCTGCGCTCGGAGGTGAGCTTGCAGCATTGTCCGGAGACGCATGATGCAGCATCCCCAGCACGGTGCGAAGCTTCTGGAAACGCTCGGTCCGATCTTTGATGGCCTTCGCGGCCGCGTGACCCCCGACGCGTCGATGGACAAGATCACCTGGTTTCGGGCCGGTGGTACGGCCGATCTTCTGTTTCAGCCGGCCGACCGGGATGATCTTGCCGCGTTCCTGAAGGCGCTTCCCGAAGACGTGCCGCTGATGGTCGTCGGGATCGGCTCGAACCTTCTGGTGCGCGATGGCGGCATTCGCGGCGCCGTCGTGCGGCTATCCGCAAAGGGCTTCGGCGACATCGAGCAGGTTGGCGAGACACGGCTGAAGGCAGGTGCAGCTTCGCCGGACAAGCGTGTCGCGGCCGCGGCACTTGATGCCTCTATCGGAGGCCTGCATTTTTACCACGGCATCCCCGGCGGCATCGGCGGCGCGCTTCGGATGAACGCTGGCGCAAACGGCGTGGAAACCAAGGATCGGGTCGTCGAAGTGCACGCGCTCGATCGGCAGGGCAATGTCCATGTGCTGAGCAACGCCGACATGGGCTACAGCTACCGCCACAGCGGGGCGGCCGACGATCTCATCTTCACCCATGCGATCTTCGAGGGCTACGCGGCCGACCAGGCTGTGATCCGTGCCGAGATGGATGCGGTCCAGCATCACCGAGAAACGGTGCAGCCGATCCGTGAGAAAACCGGCGGCTCGACCTTCAAGAACCCGCCTGATTCGTCTGCCTGGAAGGAAATCGACCGGGCAGGTTGTCGTGGTCTGACGATCGGCGGCGCGCAGATGTCACCGATGCATTGCAACTTCATGATCAATACGGGGCAGGCGAGCGGCTACGACCTGGAATTTCTCGGCGAGACCGTTCGCGCACGCGTTGCGCAAACGAGCGGCGTGCGCCTGCATTGGGAAATCCGCCGTCTCGGTGAGTTCGCCGATGGCCGGGTGGTACAGCCCTTTCTCGGGACCGAGTAGGTCCTCGATTTCACCCGCTTGAGGGTTCGGCCGACGCCCCTTTGAAATCACATGTGATTCCAAGGGGCTCCGTGTGGGGTTGTCACGGAATCCCCGTTCTGATTCCTTGGGTTCAAGCACATTCGTCACTGAGTCGCGGCATGACGTCGCCAAGGTTTGCTGGTCCGGGGCCGGCTGCCTTGTCGCGCGCGGTTTCAGTGCGTCCTGTGTTTTGAGGGATGATTAGAGGGGATCAGTATGTCGAAAGGCCACGTGGCCGTTCTTATGGGCGGGTTCTCCTCGGAGCGACCGGTCAGCCTGTCGTCGGGTGCCGCCTGTGCGGATGCGCTCGAAGGCGTCGGCTATCGCGTGACCCGCATCGATGTCGATCGCAATGTCGCCAGTGTTCTTCATGAGCTGAAGCCCGACGTCGTCTTTAACGCTCTGCATGGGCCGTTCGGCGAAGATGGAACGATCCAGGGCATCCTCGAATATCTGCAGATTCCCTATACCCATTCCGGCGTGCTCGCTTCTGCGCTCGCCATGGACAAGGATCAGGCCAAGAAGGTCGCCAAGGCCGGCGGCGTGCCGGTTGCCGAATCCCGCGTGATGGATCGCCACGACATCGGCTCGAACCATCCGATGAAGCCGCCCTATGTGGTGAAGCCGGTCAACGAAGGGTCGAGCTTCGGGGTCGTCATCGTGCGCGAGGGGCAGACACATCCGCCGCAGGTCATCGGCTCGTCGGAATGGAAATATGGCGACCGAATCATGGTGGAGCGATTCATCGAAGGGCGTGAATTGACCTGCGCCGTGATGGGCGATGTGGCGCTTGGGGTGATCGAAATCATCCCGCAGGGCCACACCTTCTATGATTTTGATTCCAAATACGTACCCGGCGGATCAAAACACGAATACCCCGCAAAAATTTCACCAAATATTTACCAAAAAATACAGACATTGGCGCTCAAGGCACACAGGGCAATCGGGTGTCGCGGCGTCAGTCGATCAGACTTCCGTTACGACGACCGATTTTCCGAAGAGGGCGAGGTCATCTGGCTGGAGGTCAACACTCAGCCTGGCATGACACCAACCTCGCTGGTGCCCGAACTCGCCCAGCATGCAGGGCATGACTTCGGCGAATTCTTGGCTTGGATGGTGGAGGACGCATCTTGTTTGCGTTGATCGGTAAACGTGCGTGGAGGAGTTCGGCGGCGGTTGCGGCTGCGTCGGCCCGTGTCGTTCCGGTACTGCCGCGCCCCTTTCGCCGGGTAGTGCGCTATCTCGAATCGCCTGCGCTTGAAGAACTTGCGATCCCCCGTCACCTGGGATCGGTTCTCGCGCTGGTGTTCCTCGGTTCCACGCTCGTCTATGGCACCGTCGTCGGCGGGCACGGCCCCGCAGTCGTCAATGACGGCACGGCCGCGCTCGGCTTTGCGATCGATAACGTCACCGTCGAGGGCAATATCCAGACGTCCGAAATCGATATTCTGACGACGCTCGGCCTGGATGGCGCGACGTCGGTCATGGCCATGAATGCGGCTGATGCGCGGAACGCGCTGCTTGAGCTTCCCTGGGTCCGCGACGCCCAGGTCCGCAAGGTCTATCCGGACGGCGTGACGGTCGAAGTCAAGGAACGGCAGGCCTTCGGCATCTGGCAGAACGGCAAGGACCTGTTCCTGATCGAGCGGAACGGCAACATCATCACCCCGATGAACGATGCGCGCTTCAACATGCTGCCGCTGTTCGTTGGGCTCGGCGCCGATTCAGGCGCCGCCGGCTTCGACAAGATGCTGTCCGAGCATCCGGATCTGCAGCGTCGCATGCGCGCCGCCGTCCGCGTCGCGGAGCGCCGCTGGGACCTCTATTTCCGCAACGGCATCGTAGCTCGGCTGCCCGAGCGCGGCACCAAGGAAGCCTTGGCGACGCTCGCCGAACTCGACCGTACCGAAGAAATCCTGTCGCGCGACATCGCTGCGGTGGATCTGAGGCTCTCCGACCGCATCGCCATCCGCCTGACGCCGGATGCGCTCGAGCGCCGGCAGGCAGCGTGGGAAGAGCGCAGCAAGGCATTGAAGGCGATGGAGCGGCGTACATGAGCATCTTCGGGTCCAGCTCCTTCGGCGTCCCGCGCATGCGTCCGCTCTCGGCCAAGCGCACGACCACGGTCTCGGTGCTCGACATCGGATCGTCCAAGGTCGTCTGCATGATCGGCCGGCTGACGCCGCGCACGGAAAGCCAGCTTCTGCCTGGCCGCACGCACCGGATCGAAATCGTCGGCATCGGCCACCAGAAGTCCCGCGGCATGAAGGCCGGCGTAATCGCCGATCTTGACGCGGTAGAGGGCGCCGTCCGGTTGGCGGTCGACGCGGCTGAGCGCATGGCCGGGCTGACGGTCGAATCGCTGATCGTCAACGTTTCGGCGGGCCGGCTGAAGAGCGACACTTATTCGGGCTCCATCGATCTCGGCGGGCATGAGGTCAATTCCGCCGATCTGCGGAAGGTCCTGTCGGCGGCAGCGCAGAAATCGGCGCTCGCCGATCGCGGCGTCATCCATTCGCTCCCAACTCTTTTCACGCTCGATGGCGAGCGCGGCATCGAAGATCCGACGGGCATGTTCGGCGATCGTCTGTCGGTCGACATGCACATTCTGTCGGCCGAACGCGCGCCGCTGCGCAATCTGGAGCTCTGCATCAACCGGGCTCATCTCTCCGTCGAGGCCATGGTCGCGACGCCCTATGCCAGCGGGCTCGCCGCGCTGGTCGACGACGAGGCCGAGATGGGCTGCGTCACGATCGACCTTGGCGGCGGCACGACCACCATTTCATTGTTTTCCGAAGGTCGGCTCGTGCATGTCGATGCCATCGCGCTCGGCGGCCATCACGTGACGATGGACCTTGCGCGCGGCCTTTCCACGCGGGTCGACGATGCAGAACGGCTGAAGGTCGTGCACGGCTCGGCCGTTACCACCTCCACAGACGACCGTGACGTCGTCACCATTCCTCCGATCGGCGACGATGAGCGCGACATGCCCACGCAGGTTCCGCGTGCTCTAGTGGTGAAGATTGTCCGCGCACGGGTAGAGGAAACCTTGGAAATGATTCGCGATCGTTTGCAGAAATCCGGCCATAGCGGCGCGGTCGGCAAGCGCATCGTACTGACGGGCGGCGCAAGCCAACTGACGGGGATGGCGGACGTGGCAAGGCGAATTCTCGCCCGCAACGTCCGCATCGGTCGGCCGATGGGTGTCGCGGGCTTGCCCGCGGCCGCCAAGGGTCCGGCCTTCTCCACCGCAGTGGGGCTGATGATCTATCCGCAGGTTGCAGGTCTCGAAGACCATGCTTCCGGCAGGGCCGGCTTTGTCGGCGAAGGAACAGGTACGATCGCCCTTATGGGGCGGTGGCTTAGAGAGAGTTTTTAATCAGGGCTTTGGCCAAAGCGGCGTTTGGCCGAAAACGGAAAGGATCGGGTGCCATGACCATCAAATTGCAGAAGCCGGACATCACCGAGCTGAAGCCACGGATCACCGTTTTCGGTGTCGGCGGCGGCGGCGGCAATGCCGTCAACAACATGATCAATGCAGGCCTTGAAGGCGTCGATTTCGTCGTCGCCAACACCGACGCGCAGGCGCTGTCGATGACCAAGGCCACGCGCATCATCCAGATGGGCGTTGCTGTCACCGAAGGTCTCGGCGCCGGGTCGCGTCCGGAAGTCGGCCGCGCTGCCGCCGAAGAGTGCATCGATGAGATCGTCGATCACCTGAACGGCACGCATATGTGCTTCGTCACCGCCGGCATGGGCGGCGGCACCGGCACCGGTGCTGCTCCGGTCGTCGCGCAGGCTGCCCGTCAGAAGGGTATTCTGACCGTCGGCGTCGTCACCAAACCGTTCCACTTCGAAGGCGGCCGCCGCATGCGCGTTGCCGATGCCGGCATCGAAGAGCTTCAGGCTTGCGTCGATACGCTGATCGTCATCCCGAACCAGAACCTGTTCCGGATCGCCAACGAGAAGACGACGTTCGCCGACGCCTTCGGCATGGCCGACCAGGTACTCTATTCGGGCGTCGCCTGCATCACCGACCTGATGGTCAAGGAAGGCCTCATCAACCTCGACTTCGCCGACGTTCGTTCGGTGATGCGCGAGATGGGCAAGGCAATGATGGGTACGGGCGAAGCATCCGGCGAAGGCCGCGCAATGGCCGCTGCCGAAGCTGCGATCGCCAACCCGCTGCTCGACGAAACCTCCATGAAGGGCGCTCAAGGGCTGCTGATCTCTATCACCGGCGGCCGTGACATGACGCTGTTCGAAGTGGACGAAGCAGCGACCCGCATCCGCGAAGAAGTCGACCCGGATGCCAACATCATCCTCGGCGCGACGTTCGACGAAGAACTCGAAGGCCTCATTCGCGTGTCGGTCGTTGCCACCGGCATCGACAAGGCTGCAGCCGAAATCGGCGGTGGTCAGGCCGGACAGCAGCGTCAGGAAGTGCGTCCCGCCCAGCGGGTTGCCGCACCTCAGGCTGCCCAGCCGGCTGCTCCGCGTGCGGTTGCCCCTGCGCCGGTCCAGCATCAGCCCGCAGCGGTTCGCGAAGTGGTATCCGAGCAGACGCTTGCAGCCTCGCTGAAGTCTGCCGAAGCGGAGATCGAGCGCGAACTGCGCATCGAGCCGATCGCGCAGGCCGACGACTTCGTGCCGCAGAGCCGCCTCTTCGCAAACGCACCCCAGCCGGAAGCTCCGGCTCCGCGTCCGATGGCTGGCTATCATGTTCCGCCGACGCCGCGTCCCGTCGAGGCTCCGGCTCCGCAGGCGATGGCTCCGGTTGAGCCGGCGCGCATGCCGCGGGTCGAAGACTTCCCGCCGGTCGTTCAGGCGGAGATGGAGCATCGCCAGGCTCCGCGCACCGAGCCTGCTGCCGACGAGCGTGGCCCGATGGGCCTTCTGAAGCGCCTGTCGAACAGCCTTGGCCGTCGTGATGAGGAAGAAGCACCGCGTGCAGCGCCCCGTGCGCCGGCCGCAGAGGAGCGTCGCAGCCTGTCGCCGGAGGCGAGCCTCTACGCGCCGCGTCGTGGACAGCTCGATGACCAGGGCCGCGCGGTTCAGGCCAAGCGCGTTTCGCAGGACGACGATCAGCTGGAAATTCCAGCCTTCCTGCGCCGCCAGGCCAACTGAGTCGCGCCACACTATCGCCTTTCGGCAGCATCCTTCTCTGATGCTGCCGAAAGATCAACAGCTCGCAAGCCATTGAAATTACGTTAGAATTCTGACAAGGCAGGTTGCAAGATTTCGAAACAATCCGTGATTTTGCCGGCCTGAGCCCCGCCCGTATCTTCCGCATCCACCGGGAGGCTGGGGCTGACGAACGTTCGAACTGCGTGAATGCCCTTGGGACTACAGACGATCGAACCGCGAAGGGATCGATCGCGACAACGCAGCGGGCAATTTTATGATTTCAATTTCTTCCGGCAACCAGACTACCATTGCGCACCACGTCTCGCTTTCGGGCATCGGTGTTCACAGTGGGGCCGAAGTGACCGTCCGTCTTCACCCGCGTGAAATCGACAGCGGTGTGATCTTCCGCCGGGTCTTTGCCGACGGTCGCCGAGAAGACATTCGCGCCGTGTCGTCGAAGGTCGTCGCGACAGATCTCTGCACGGTCATCGGCAGCGCAAGCGGCGCGACCATCGGCACGATCGAGCATGTGATGGCAGCCATCGCCGCTCTCGACGTGGACAACATCATCATCGAAGTCGACGGCGCCGAAATGCCGATCATGGACGGTTCGGCCCGGGCATTCGTCGAAGCCATCGACGAGGCTGGGATCGTCCAGCTTGAGGCACGTCGCCGCTTCATTCGCGTGCGCAAGCCCGTGCGCGTCGAGATGGGTGGCTCCTGGGGTGAATTCCTGCCGCATGGAACGACGCGTTACGAGGTCACGATCGACTTCGACAGCGCCGCGATCGGCCGTCAGCTTTGGGCAGGGGACATCACCGCCGCCGTGTTCCGCTCCGAACTCGCTCGTTCGCGCACGTTCGGCTTCATGCGCGACGTGGAAAAGCTTTGGGCCGCCGGCTTTGCGCTCGGCGCATCGCTCGAAAATGCCGTGGTGGTCTCCGATGATGACAGCGTCATCAACGCTGAGGGTCTGCGCTACTCAGACGAGTTCGTGCGCCACAAGACGCTCGATGCCGTCGGTGATCTGGCACTCGCCGGCGCGCCGATCATCGGGTGCTTCCGCTCCTATCGCGGCGGGCACAAGCTGAACGCGATCGCGCTGAAAGCGCTGCTCGACGATTTGTCCGCCTACGATATCGTCGAAGCGCCGTCGGCCGGGGCTCAGCGCTTTCGCAGGGCGGATCTGGTTGCGGTATCGCCCTCATTTGCTCCATGGGCGCATTAGTCGTAGCGCCAAATCGCTGCCGTCACAAAAATGCGCCAATATCGGCACAGTTACGGGCCGGCTCAGGCATTGAGGCCAGCGGCGAATGCCGCTAGAAGGCCAAGGTTCGCATTGGACATCTTGAAAGGGTTTTGGCGCGCATGACAGTCAAGGTTCGGCAACAGTCCGGGAGCTCGCTTGCGAGAAGCGCGGCGCTTGGTCTTCTGGTCGCCGTCGCGGGCGTCGCTGCAGGCTGCCAGACGGAACCCGATATCGATATCACCGCTCTTGCAAGCGACATCGATCCGCCGGATGTTCTCTACAACCAGGGCCTGGCGAACCTGCAGGGCGGCCGGCTGACAGAGGCTGCGCGCAAGTTCGAAGCGATCGATCGCCAGCATCCCTATTCGGAGTTTGCCCGTCGTGCGCTCGTCATGAACGCTTTCGTCAAGTATCGGCAGGGCGACTACGACGAAGCGGTGAATGGTGCGAGCCGCTATCTCAGCCTTTATCCGGGCGACGAAGATGCTGCTTACGCGCAGTACATCATCGGCCTGTCCTATTTCCGCCAGATCCGCGACGTGACGCAGGATCAGCGTGATTCGGCCCGCGCCATTCAGGCCATGCAGGCCGTCGTCGATCGCTATCCCGACTCCGAATATGTCGAGGACGCACAGGCCAAGATTCGTTTCGCCCGCGACCAGCTCGCCGGCAAGGAAATGCAGGTCGGCCGCTATTATCTCGAGCGTCGCGAATATGTCGCCGCCATCAACCGCTTCCGCAACGTCGTTGAGCGCTATCCGAACACGCGTCAGGTCGAGGAAGCGCTCGCCCGTCTCGTCGAAGCGAATTACGCACTTGGCCTGACCGACGAAGCGCAGACGGCTGCTGCAGTGCTTGGCCACAACTATCCGGACAGCCAGTGGTATGCGGACTCCTACGCATTGCTGCAGACCGGCGGGCTGCAGCCGCGTGAAAACACCGGCTCCTGGATTTCTCGTGCCGGCGCAGCCCTCATCGGCCCGGATGCTTGATCTTCGGAACCCACCGGCCCAAGAAGGGTTTGGTGGGTTCTTCGTCTGCTGATCGTTCATCCGTTTTTGCCGACTCCCCGAGCAAAGGTTCATGCTGGCACAGCTGTCGATTCGCGATATCGTTCTGATCGAGCGGCTCGACCTGAACTTCGAGCGCGGCCTGTCCGTGCTGACCGGGGAAACCGGCGCAGGGAAGTCCATTCTTCTCGATTCCCTTTCGCTCGCACTCGGTGCCCGCGGCGATGGTAGCCTTGTGCGTCAGGGTGCCGAACGCGGGCAGGTGACGGCCGTCTTCGATGTCGGGCAGGATCACCCAGCGCGCCAGCTCCTGCGTCAAAACGGTCTCGATGACGATGGCGACCTGATCCTGCGGCGCATCCAAAGTGCCGATGGCCGCACGCGGGTTTTTGTCAACGACCAGCCGACCAGCGTCGCCACCATGCGCGACATAGGCCGGCTGCTCGTCGAAATTCACGGTCAACACGATGATCGCGCCTTGATCGACACGGACGGGCACCGGCTTCTTCTCGATGCCTTTGGTGGACTGACCGGTGAGGCCGAAGCACTTGCCGGCCTTTATCGCCGATGGCGCGATGCTGTCCGGGCGCTCGATATCCATCGCGCCAAGGTCGATGCCGCGGCCCGTGAAGCGGATTATCTGCGCGCCGCCTTTGCCGAGCTCGATCAGCTGTCACCGCTTGATGGTGAAGAGGACGATCTGGCCGGTCGCCGGGCGGACATGATGAAGTCCGAGCGCATTGCCAGCGATATCAAGGAAGCAGAGGACGTGCTTTCGGGGCAGGGGTCTCCCGTGCCGCTCCTGAGCTCGCTCGTGCGGCGGCTCGAGCGCAAGTCCCAGGAAGCCCCGGGGCTGCTTGAGGAAACCGTGCTGGCACTCGATGCGGCGCTTGCAGCCCTTGGCGAGGCTCAGATGGCGATCGAGGCTGCCATGCGGAAGGCGGACTACGATCCGGCCGAACTGGAACGCACCGAAGAGCGGCTGTTCGCGCTGCGTGCTGCAGCCCGCAAGCACAACGTTCCCGTTTCCGAGTTGCCGGCGCTCGCCCAGCGCATGATGGACGATCTCGCCGATCTCGATGCAGGCGAGGAGAAGCTTCAGCATCTGGAAGCGGCGGTCGTCGAAGCGCGGGCGCTGTTCGACACGGCAGCACGCTCATTGTCGGAAAAGCGTGGCCACACGGCTAAGGCCCTCGCGGCTGCCGTGATGGCCGAGTTGCCGGCCCTGAAACTCGAACGCGCAGAATTCCTGATCGAGGTCGACAGTGATCCGGAGAAGCCGACGGCCGACGGCATCGATCGGGTCGAGTTCCAGGTGCGCACCAACCCGGGCACGCGCGCGGGTCCGATCATGAAGGTTGCCTCCGGTGGCGAGCTCTCCCGCTTCCTGCTTGCGCTGAAGGTGGCGCTTGCCGACCGGGGATCGGCACCGACGCTGGTCTTCGATGAAATCGACACCGGGGTGGGTGGTGCGGTCGCCGATGCTATCGGCCAGCGTTTGCGGAGGCTGGCGGGTCAGGTGCAGGTGCTTTCGGTGACGCACGCGCCGCAGGTGGCCGCACGCGCCTCGACGCATCTTCTGATCGCCAAAGGGCCGAACGATTCCAACGCCATCGCGACGCGCGTCACCGAAATTGACGCCGATGGCCGCCAGGAAGAGATTGCCCGCATGTTGGCCGGTGCGACCGTGACGACCGAGGCGCGGGCGGCGGCAGCACGCCTGCTGTCGGAAAACGCCTGAGGCTTGAGCCGGTGAGGGCTGTTTTCGCGGCCTGACCTGCCATATGGAATGGGCGTTTAGACCAGTCACTGGAGCGCCAGCAGATGCCGACCTCGTTCGATCCGAATGTCCGCAAGACCCCGGTCGACAAGATGGACGAAACCGAGGCCGCCGAACTTCTACAAAGAATCTCGGCGGAACTTGCCGAGCATGACAAGCGCTACCACCAGGAAGACGCTCCGGTCATCTCGGATGCAGATTACGATGCGCTGAAGCAGCGCTATCTCGCGATCGAAGCCCATTTCCCGCATTTGAAGCCTGCCGAGGCGCCGTCCGACAAGGTGGGCGCGGAAGCGGCATCGGGCTTCGGCAAGGTGGTCCACCGCGTCGGCATGCTGTCACTCGACAACGCCTTTTCCGACGAGGACGTGTCCGATTTCGTCGAACGGGTGCGGCGATTCCTGCGGATTGGCGCCGAAACCGAACTGGCCTTCACGGCCGAGCCGAAGATCGACGGCCTGTCGCTCTCCCTGCGCTACGAAGACGGCGAACTGGTCACGGCGGCCACGCGCGGCAACGGTGCCGTTGGCGAAAACGTCACGCCCAATGCCCGCACGATCAAGGACATCCCCACCACGCTGCCAAAAGGCGCGCCGGCCGTGCTGGAAGTGCGCGGTGAGGTCTATATGACGCGCGATGATTTCGTCGCGCTCAACCAGCGCCAGGCGGAACTCGGAAAGCAAACCTACGTCAATCCGCGCAACACGGCTGCAGGGTCGCTGCGCCAGCTTGACGCCTCGCTTACGGCCGAGCGCTCGCTCAAGTTCTTCGCCTATGCCTGGGGCGAGGTGCTGCCCGGACTGCCAGCCGATACCCAGTATGCCATGGTCGAAACCCTCGCCGAATACGGCTTTCGCACCAATGATCTGATGCGGCGGCTCTCAACCGTCGATGCGATGCTGGAGCATTATCACGCGATTGAGCGGGTGCGCGCCGAACTGCCCTATGACATCGATGGCGTCGTCTACAAGGTGGACGAGATCGCGCTGCAACAGCGGCTTGGCTTCGTGTCACGCTCGCCGCGCTGGGCAATCGCGCACAAATTTCCGGCCGAGAAGGCCTTCACGATCCTCAACGCCATCGACATCCAGGTCGGCCGCACCGGCGCGCTGACGCCGGTCGCACGGCTGGAACCGGTCACCGTCGGCGGCGTGGTCGTGACCAACGCGACGCTCCACAATGCCGAGGAGATCGCCCGGCTCGGCGTCAAGATCGGCGATACGGTCGAGATCCAGCGGGCCGGCGACGTCATCCCGCAGGTGCTGCGGGTCGAGAAGAGCCCGGAAGATGCGGTGGCGTTCGAGTTTCCGACCGTTTGCCCCTGTCACCTCAAGACGCCGATCGTGCGCGAAGAGACGGCAGGCGGCGCCGAGGGCGTGGTACGCCGGTGCTCGGGCGAATTTGCGTGTCCCTATCAGCGCAAGGAGCATCTGAAGCACTTTGTGTCGCGCAAGGCGTTCGACATCGACGGCCTCGGCGAGAAGCAGATCGAGTATTTCTTCGACGACGAGACGCTCTTCGTGCGCCAGCCCGCGGACATCTTCACGCTGAAGGCGCGTGATGCTGCCGAAGACCTGCGCAAGCTCAAGAACCGCGAAGGCTATGGCGCCACCTCGGCGCAGAAGCTTTTCGATGCGATCGAAGCACGCCGGACGGTGCCGCTCGAAAGGCTGATCTTCTCGCTCGGCATCAGGCATGTGGGGGAATCGACCGCAAAGACGCTCGCGCGGGCTTACGGAAACTGGGACGGGTTCCAGCAGGCCGCGCACGCGGTTGCGGCTGGCGATGCGCAGGCACGCGAAGAGATGGACGCTCTGGACGATATCGGCCCCGCCGTCATCGACGCTGTCGGCCGCTTTTTCGGCGAGGCGCACAATGTCGCGATGGTCGAGGCGCTCGTCGCGGAACTCACCGTGGAGGAGGCGGAGAAGCCGCAAAGCGATTCTCCTGTTGCCGGCAAGACAGTGGTCTTCACGGGTGCTCTGGAGCGGATGACGCGCGACGAGGCCAAGGCGATGGCCGAGCGGCTCGGCGCGAAAGTCGCCGGTTCGGTCTCCGCGAAAACCGATCTTCTGGTCGCGGGCCCGGGCGCTGGATCGAAGCTGAAAAAGGCGCAGGAACTGGGCGTGGAGACGACCGACGAGGATGGCTGGTTCACGCTGATCGGCGCCTGAGAACGGGCATGTTAGCATCAGCAATATGCAAACGAGCGTCAGGCCTTTTCATTTGACTTGACCATGGCGACGGAAAGATAGTGCGCATGCTCACGGCCGTGCGCCGTTTCGGGGTTTCACGGACGAAACCTCGCCTCCGCTGATATTCTCGATCGGACCATCATGACCGTCTCGTTCAAGCGCGATTTCCTCGCCGGTATGCGCCAGTGCGTTCCGGTGGTGGTGGCCGCCGCACCCTTCGGCCTCCTGTTCGGAGCGCTCGCGGTCGACAACGGTTTGACCGTCGGCGAGGCGGTGCTGATGAGCGCGACGATCTATGCGGGCGCCAGCCAGATGGTCGGCATCGATCTCTTCAACGGATCGGCCGCTCCCTGGCTGATCGTGCTGTCGATCTTCGCGGTCAACTTCCGCCACGTTCTCTATTCGGCAGCGGTCGGGCGTCGCATCAGCCACTTCTCACTGTGGCAGAAGGCGGTTGCGTTCTTCCTGCTCATCGATCCGGTCTATGCCGAGACCGAGAGGCGCAGCGAAGCCGGCAAGTCGATGACGTTTGCCTGGTATCTCGGAATCGGCCTGCCGGTCTATCTGTCCTGGGTGGCGGAGGGCTATCTCGGCGCCGTCTTCGGCGGCTTGATCGAAAACCCCGAAGAATTCGGCATCGACTTCCTTCTGCCGCTTTACTTCATGGCACTCGTGCTCGGGTTTCGCTCGCGCAAAAATTGGCTGCCTGTGGTGCTTGCGAGCGCGCTCGGATCGATCGCCGGCTTCCATTTCATCGGTTCGCCCTGGCACGTCTCGATCGGTGCGATCATCGGCATCGCGGTTGCGGCGATCATCGCGGACACGCGGCCGACACAGAACATGAAGGCCCCCGTCGGCAGCGAGGCTTCTCGGTGATGGACGGCTTCAGCGTCAATGTCTGGATCATTCTCGCTGCCGCGCTCGCAACCTATGCGACGCGGATTGGCGGTCATCTGATCCTGTCGCGATTCGAACGGCTGCATCCGCGAGTCGAAGCGGCGCTCAACGCAGTTCCGGCAGCCGTTCTCACGACGCTCTTTGCGCCGGCCGCCGTCTTCAACGGCACGGCAGAAGCCCTGACCATGGCCGCCGCGATCCTCATCGGATTGCGCCTGCCGATGCTGGCGACCGTCTTCATCGGCACGGCGATCGTGGTGGCACTGCGCGCCTTAATGTGATTTCGCTTATCTTTGATAAGCTCAATCACATCAAGTTTCTGATCTGGCGCGTTTCCGAACGGTGAGGGTATCCACTTCACCTGGAAACGCTTTGATCGGCTGATCAGAGCGGCGCTGTCGCAGCGTCGAGCCAAGCGCGGTCTTCTGCGCTTTCCAGCATCGGCGTGAGTTCGTGGCGAACGCGGGCGTGGTAGGCATTCAGCCAGGTGTGCTCCTCTTCCGTCAGGAGCGTTGGTTCGACGAGCCTGCGGTCGATGGGGCAAAGCGTCAGCGTTTCGAAGCCGAGCATCGGCTTGTCACCGCCCTCGATCGCGCGAGGCTCGTGGACGTAGATCAGGTTCTCGATGCGGATGCCGAACGCGCCCTCGCGGTAGTAGCCGGGCTCGTTGGACAAGATCATGCCAGGTAGAAGAGCCTGCGTGCCACGCCGCGAGATCGATTGCGGGCCTTCGTGCACCGACAGATATGACCCGACGCCGTGGCCGGTGCCATGGCCGAAATCAGCGCCGGCCTTCCAGAGCGCGATGCGGGCGAGCGGGTCGAGCTCACTGCCCTTGGTGTTTTCGGGAAACCGCGCGACCGAGATGGCGATCATGCCCTTCAACACCAGCGTGAAGAAGCGCCGCATCTCATCCGTCGGCGTACCGATCGCCACGGTGCGGGTAATGTCGGTCGTGCCTGACACATATTGCCCGCCGGAATCGAGCAGGAACAGTTCGCCCGCCTCGAGCTTACGGTTGGTCTGTTCGTTGACACGGTAGTGGATGATCGCGCCGTTCGGCCCGGCACCGGAGATCGTTTCGAACGAGACGTCTTTCAGCGGCAGCTGGTGGCTCTGGCCGATCCGGCTGCGGGTCGCTTCGAGTGTCTTCGCCACAGTGATCTCATCGAGCGAGCCCGGCTGCTGGCCGTCGAGCCAGGCAAGGAACGTCACCATCGCCGCACCGTCGACCAGATGTGCGCGTTGCGATCCGGAAATCTCCACCGCGTTCTTCACGGCGCGGGGCAGGCGGGCAGGGTCGGCATCCTCCACAAGCCTGCCCCCGGCCGCGGTGATGGCCGTGGCGATTGCCTTTGGCGTCAGAGCAGGATCGACGAGCACCTTGGCGGCATTCTTGCCGAGGCTATTGAGTGCAGCGGCAAAGCCCTCCGGCGCCTTCAGGTCCGACAGTTGCGTGAGATAGGCCTTCTCCTCGATACCGAGCTTAGCGTCCTCGATGAAGAGCTGCGGGCGCTGTCCGGGCTGGAAGATCGCACGGGCGAGGGGATGCGGCGTGTGCGGCACGTCGGCGCCGCGGATATTGAAGGCCCAGGCGACGGAGGACGGATCGGTCATGACGAAGGCATCGGCCTTCCTGGCCGTGACCGCCGCATCGATCTCGGCGATCTTGTCATGCGCGAGCTTGCCGGCATGATCGCGCGACTGGATCGACACCCGCCCCACGGGCGCGGCCGGCCGATCGTCCCAGACTGCATCGAGTGGATTGGAGGAAACGGCAACCAGCGCGGCGCCTGACGACTTCGCTGCCTTTTCCAGGCGTGCGACTTCGCCCGTCGTGTGAAGCCATGGGTCGTAGCCGATGCGCATGCCGGCCGGCGCGTTGCCGTTGATCCATTCCGGCGGCGGGTTGTCCACGAGGTCCATGGGCTGGAAGACGTCCATGTCGGCCTGGATGCGAACCTGGGTCGTGTATCGGCCATCGACGAAGATGAAGGCTTCATTCCGGGTCACCACGCAGGCGCCGGCGGAGCCGGTGAAGCCCGTGAGCCATTGCAGGCGTGCTGCAGACGCCGGCACATATTCGCCCTGGAATTCATCGGCGCGCGGAATGATGAAGGCATCGATGCCGTGCTCGTCGAATTTTCCGCGCAGTCTCGCAACGCGATCTTTTCCTGTTTCCGGCGACGAAAGCACGGAGAAATTCTGAAACATGGTCCAACCTTCGACCTGAGATGGCACCCGCCTGCTGGCAAACCGGGCCATCGTTAATATTGCGTTGCAGCATGACGGCTTCGCAGTTGCGATAAATGCAAGGCTCCCATGCACCTTGGGCCCTGCCACAACCGAAACGAATCTCTATCTTGAGAAGCATGGGAGGCCAAGCAACGCCGGACCAAAGGACACCGACATGGCCAAGAACATTTTCCGTACTGCATTCGATCGCGTCATCGAAGCTCGTGAGCGCCAGGTGCGCCGCTACGTCAACGGCGCTCTGCTGTCGTTCGACGACGAAACGCTGAAGACGCTCGGTCGCCGCCGCGAAGACATGGTTCGCGAAGGCTCTTCTTCTTTCCCGTTCTAATCTTGAACTGGTGAAAGCGGAGCCTCCGGCAGGCCTCAGCTCAAATGCAAAGTGACCCAGCCCTCGCGCCACAACGTCTTTCTGTGGGCGAGGGCTTGGCCGTTATAGGCGGACAGCACTTTCCAGCGCTGTTCTGCAAGAATGCCCGACAGGATCACGCTGCCGCCGGGTGCGAGATGGCGCACCAGCTCGGGAGCCATCGAGATCAGCGGTCTTGCCAGAATGTTGGCGACGATGAGGTCGAACGGGCCTTCGTCCTTGAAGATTCGCGCCTGAAAACCGGGTGCCGTGCGCATCTTGATGCGTGCACCGACTTCGTTCAGCGCGGCATTTTCTGCCGCGATTTTCACCGCAATCGGATCGATATCGGTCGCGACGACACGCGCGTTGCATAGCTGCGCGACGGCTATGGCGAGAACACCGCTGCCGGTCCCGAGATCAAGCGCGCGCTTCGGCTTGCTCCGCCGCACCACCTCATCGATCATCTCCAGACAACCGGACGTGGTGCCATGATGACCCGTGCCGAAAGCCTGGCCGGCATCGATCTCGATCGGGAGATCACCTGGCCTGATCGCGGCGCGGTCGTGCGAGCCATGCACCAGGAAACGTCCGGCGCGCACGGGCTTCAAGCCTTCCAGAGACTTGCTGACCCAGTCGATATCCGGAACGTCTTCGTATTCAATCGGCAAAGTGCCGAAATCGGGCTCGAGCACCGCAGCCACCCGTTCGCGCAAATCCGCGATCTCACCCTCGTCGGCGTAGATCGAGGCCTCCCAGACATCCGCCTTCTCATCGATTTCCGACGTGGCGACCGGAAAACCGTCCTCTTCGAAGGCGTTCGAGAGAATGTCGAGGATGCGCGAAGCTTCAGTTTCGCTCGTTTTCACGAAGAGGCGCTTTTGCGACATGAAGATCCTGCGTCCGGGCGTCGCTTTTCAGCTCAGCCGCCGATGAGATTGCGCAGTTTCTGTACAGCCGTGTCGGCATTTTCGCCATAGGCGATGGTGGAGCGGAAGCGGCCGTTTTCATCCAGCAGGAATACCGATGCCGTATGGTCCATCGTGTAGTCGCCGTCTGGATCGTTCTCGTCGAGCGGGACCTTGCGTGCGTAAACGTTGAAGCCCTGCACCATCTCGGCGACCGCGCCCGGCTCGCCGGTGATGCCGCCGATGCGATCGGAAACGTTGGAGAGATAGCCAGACAGAAGCTCCGGCGTATCCCGTTCCGGATCGACCGTCACCATGTAGGCGTTGAGGTCGTCACCCTCGGGGTCGACCTGCTGCATCCAGCCATCGAGTTCGAAAAGCGTCGTCGGGCAGACGTCTGGGCAGTGGGTGAAGCCGAAGAAGAGGGCTGTCGGCTGACCACGGAAAGCTTCCTCAGTGATCTCCTGGCCCGATGCGTCCACGAGCGCGAAGTCCACGCCATAGGGCTCCTCGCCGCCCGGCCCGGCGGTGCGGGTAAACTGATAGCTCACCCAGGCGAGAACGCCAGCGAAGATGATGACCAGTGCCCAAAGGGCCGTGCGGAAGAAAACCATGCGCGTCGATGCCTTCAGCGGCTTTGTTTCGAGCCTGATCTAAAGGCAGATCCCTGCAATGTCAGTAGGATAAATGGGCGCAGCCGTTCACAACCGCGCTACAGGCACCATGCGAGACCGTTCTGGACCATCGCAACGAACATGTCCGTGCCATAGGCCGACCAGCCGGCAAAGGCTGCCCCTGTCATGATCGCCGAGAAGGCGATCGCGACGATCAGCACGCGATTGTTGATGTTGGTTCCGTCCATGGCGCTAGATTAGCGCGGCTCAAGGGCTTGCGCCAGACAGGGTGCACTTGCCGATGCTCGGTGAAGCAAATAAACGCCGGCCATGGACGATCACGATGACCTCCTCAAGGACCCGACGCCCAAGGTGCACGGCAGCGCCACCGTGCAGGACTGCACGTTTGGCCGGTTCGTGGTGATCGGAGAACGCGTCGTGATGCGCGACGTAACCGTCGGCAACTACTCCTATTTCGAGCGTCACGGCGAAGCGATCTATACCGATGTCGGTCGGTTTTGCTCGATAGCCGCCAATGTGCGGATCAACGCGCTCGAACATCCGATGGAGCGGGTCACCACGCACAAAGTGACCTATCGCCCGAACGAGTTCTTCCGCTTTCACGGCATCGATTATGGGTTTCGCGATCGTCGCCGCTCGAAACGTGTGACGATCGGCCATGACGTGTGGATCGGCCACGGAGCCGTGGTGATGCCTGGTGTCACGATCGGAACGGGTGCGGTGGTCGGCGCAAACGCCGTCGTCACGCGCGACGTCGACCCCTATACAATCGTCGCCGGCATGCCTGCCAAGCCGCTCCGGACACGGTTCGAGAAAGCGATCATCGATCGGCTGCTGGCTCTCGCCTGGTGGGACTGGCCGGATGAACGCCTGCACGCCGCCATTGCGGACATGCAGATGCTCGCGATCGAAGACTTTCTCGACAAATGGGAAGTCGCTGGTGGTTAGGACCAGTCGCGGCAGACATATTTGACGTCGGAGAACGCCTCAATGCCATGGCGTGAACCTTCGCGGCCGAGGCCGGATTGCTTCATGCCGCCAAATGGGATTGGCGCGCCGGTCACTTTCGTTCTGTTCACCCCGATCATACCGTATTGCAGCTTGCGCGACAGCCGGTAGATGCGGGCAGGCTTCATCGTGTGGACATAGGCGATCAGCCCGTATTCCGTGGCGTTTGCCGCTCGCACCACTTCGTCCTCGCTGTCGAATGCCGTGATGGCGGCGACCGGGCCAAAGGTTTCCTCGCTCATGATCTTGGCATCGGCCGGGACGTCGGCGAGCACGGTCGGTTCGAAGAAGAGGGGACCGGCTTCGTGTTTATGGCCGCCGCACAGTACTTTCGCACCTTTGATACGGGCGTCTTCGACCTGTTCGACCTGCTTTGCGATTGCAGCCTCGTTCATCAGCGGTCCGATGTCGGGATCGTCCATGCCGGAACCGACGGTCAGCGCCTTCGTGCGCTCGGCAAAGCGCTCGCAGAATGCGTCATAGACCGGGCGTTCGACATAGAAGCGATTGGCACCGAGACAGTCCTGTCCGGATGTCGCAAATTTGGCCTTGATCGCCTCGTCGACGGCCTTGTCGAGATCAGCGTCGGCGAAGACGATGAATGGTGCATGACCGCCAAGTTCCAGGCTCAGCCGCTTGATGGTCGGCGCGCTTTGCTCATAGAGCAACCGACCGATTTCGGTCGATCCCGTGAAGGACAGCGCTCTGACCCGCGCGTCGCTCGTCCAGGTTCCGACGATCGGTGCCGGCTCGCCGATGGCAACATTGAACACGCCTGCCGGAAAGCCGGCGCGCTCTGCCAGAACGGCGAGCGCCAAGGCCGAGATCGGCGTTTCCTTGGAGGGATGGATCACGACGGTGCAGCCGACTGAAAGCGCTGCAGCGGCCTTGCGGGTGATCATGGCGATGGGGAAGTTCCATGGCGTGACGAGTGCTGCCACACCGACCGGCTCGCGCCAGACCTCGACTTCTGCCGAGGGTAGATGCGAGGTCACGCTCATGATGTCGGGACGTCGGGCTTCCTCGGCAAAGAACTCGATGAAGGATGCGCCGTAATCGATCTCGCCTCGGGCTTCGGAGATCGGTTTTCCCTGTTCCAGCACCATGATGCGGGCGAGGTCTTCCTTGTTCGCGAGGACGAGGTCGTACCAGCGCCGCAGGATCGCCATGCGGTCCTGGGGGAGAAGGTCGGCCCAAGCACCGAAGGCAGTGTCTGCGGCATCGACAGCTGCACTCGCGCCATCGGGGCCTAGGACCTGGAAGGTGGCGATGGTCGATCCGTTGGCAGGGTTCCGGACGTCCAGCGTTGCACCGTCCTGGCCGTCGATCCATCGGCCGCCGACGAACGAACGGTCCCGATAGAGATCGGGGTCGGCAAGCTTGAAGCCGTTTGGCGTGATGTCGGTTTGCCCATTCGCGGTGGAGTTCGCAGAGGTGAGCGTCGACGTCTGGTCGATCATATGGTCTTCCTCGCTGTCTGGCCTGAAATCGGGCGCAAGACTGCAGGAAGCGGCCATGGGGCACAACCCTTGGCGGCAAATCGACTTGGAAGGGCGTGCGCTACTTCTTTTCGAGAAGTAGCGTGCCCTCCTTCTGAAGCCGGCCCTTGATCGTGGTGGCGAGCGAGGCGAGGAGCCATGGCAAGTCGAGCTCGAGCTTGACGACGTTGTCCTCGACGTCGAGGCGACCCGATATCGTCTGGCCCATCATGCCGGCTTTGAAATCGAGATGATCGCCGGACCATTCCTGCTCGACGTTCACGGCGCGACCGGCCACCTGCTCGTGAACACGCTGCAGACCGCCTTCCAGCCGCTGGCGTGCCTCAAGCTTCGTCAAACGGTGGGGGATCTCGACGGTGACGGTCTCTGCCATGGTATCCAAGCGCCTCGCGTAAACGGTATCTATCGCATGTGGCGATTTTGGCGCTGGATCGCAAGTCTCATTCAGGCATCGTCGCGGTGATCTTGATGGAGGCATACCAGGCCGACAGATCCGATATCTGTTCGTCCGTCAGGTTCTTGGCAACCACGCTCATCATCTCATTTTCGCGCTCGCCACTGCGAAAGGCCTTCAGCTGCTTTTCGAGATAAATCTGGCTTTCGCCGGCGAGGTTCGGCGCGATTGGGATTTGCGCGATGCCGTCGAGACCATGGCATGTCCGGCACTGGCCAGCCAACGTGCGGCCTGATGCTGCATCCTGCGCAAGTGAGGGGGAGGCGATAGAGCAGGCAGCGATAAGTGCCGATAAAGCAACGATGTAACGCATGTTTTCAATCCTGGCTGAGAATGGCGGCGAGCATGATCTGCCCGCCGCCAGAACGCATTACTGTGCCTGCGGTGCCTCGTAGGAGATGCGGTAGATCGCGCCTGCCAGGTCATCCGAGACGAGAATGGACCCGTCCCTCAGCTGCGCTACATCCACCGGACGGCCGAGATATTCCCCGTTCTCGTCGAGCCAACCCTCGGCGAACGGTACGGTCTCGCCGACATTGCCTTCGGCATCGACGGGGGTGAACATCACGCGGGCGCCGACGGGCTCGGTGCGGTTCCAGGAGCCGTGTTGAGCCGAGAAGATGCCGTTCTTGTACTCGTCCGGAAACTGGTTTCCGGAGTAGAACATCATCCCGAGATCGGCTGCGTGCGCTTGCATCTCGACGACGGGCATCACGACGTCTGCAGGGATCTCGGCATCCTTGTATTCGTTGGTGCGGATCGATCCGCCGCCATACCAGGGGAAGCCGAAGTTCTGGCCGGCTTCGGTCTGGCGGTTGATCTCACCGGGCGGGATGTCGTCGCCCATGCCGTCGACTTGGTTATCTGTGAACCAAAGTTCGCCGCTCTCGGGGTGGAAATCCTGGCCGACGGAGTTGCGCACGCCGTGGGTGTAGACTTCGCGATCCGAGCCATCCTGGTTGACGCGAATGATGCCGCCGATGCCTTGCTCGTTGTAGAGATCCATCTTTTCAGCCGGCGGCACGTTGTAGGGCTGGCCGAGCGACACGTAGAGCTTGCCGTCCGGCCCGATGTCGCAGACGCGCGCGGTGTGGTTGTAGCTGACTTCCTCTTCCGGCACGAGTTCACCATCGGCGATGACCGGGACGGCGACGACGTCCGGGCTCTCGTAGAAGAATTCAGCGGCCGGGTACTGCAGAACGCGGTTCTGCTCGGCGATGAACAGCACGCCCTCAGGAGAGAAGCAGGGCCCGTTCGGGATCGCCTTGGCGAGCGACGGCGCGAAATTCTTCACTTCGTCGGCAACACGGTTCTTGTCGCGATCGGTGACGGCCCAGACTTCGGTCTTGCGGGTGCCGACGAAGACGACGATGCCCTGCGGTCCAACGGCCATGTGACGGGCATCCGGCACGAGGGCATAGAGATCGATGGAGAACCCGTCGGGAAGTTCGATGCGCTCGAGCGTCGAGCGGATCGCATCGGCACTTTCGCTGTTCTGATCGACGGTAATGAACTCGGTGGTGCCGGTGGTGCGGAAGCTGCCAAGCCGCTCCAGCGTGTCGTTGGATTGTGCGAAAGCGGGCACGCAATAGGCAGCGCTTGCCGCCAAGGCGGCACAGATCAATCTGGTCTTCATGTTTTCCTCCCAAGACCGGTGCTCCACCACCGGGTGCAAGAATTAGCGGCCAGATTGCACAACCCGTCAAGGCGGTAATTCTGCCGCTTTGGTACAAGCGCGGGTCAGCGCCGTCGCACGGAAATGGATGTGCGCCTTCTGATTCGGCGCTCTTCTTGGGGCAGGCGCGCTCATCCTGCGAAACACTGGCTTGGGATGTGCCGAATCGGGACCGCTCGCCCACGCAGGCCTGTTCAAGATAAACCTTTGGTAACCTGCTATATTTGATGGGTGTCAAACCATGGGGGCTGGTGATAAAATCTATGCTGTCGGGCTGGGCGGCTAAACTGTGACGAGTACTCTGAAACGGAATGCTGCGTCATATTGGGAGTCCCGGCATGTCCGAGATTGATAATGAAAATAAACTAAGACTGACAGGCGCGATCGTGAGCGCATATGTCGGCAAACATTCCATTCCGTCCTCTGAATTGGCGGCTCTGCTGCAAAACGTCTATGCATCGCTCGATCAACTCGCCGCCGGCGAAGTGCCCGCCGAGCCGCTTGTGCCGGCTGTCCCCGTCGCTAAATCGGTGACTCCGGAATACATCATTTCCTTGGAAGACGGCCGCCGGTTCAAATCGCTGAAGCGACATCTGGCTGCACAATACGGTCTTTCACCCGAAGAGTACCGCGCTCGTTGGGGTCTTCCCGCCGATTACCCGATGGTCGCACCGAATTACGCCGCAAAGCGTTCCCAACTGGCAAAGTCCATGGGATTGGGACGCGAAGCCCCACGCTCGTCTCCGCCGCTGCGCGCAGTCGAAAGCCAGTAAATCTTCTCAAGCATGACGATGCGAAAGGCGGTCGCACATCTGCGGCCGCCTTCGCGTCATCTGTGTCAGCAGTTGGCGCGAATGCCTTCCTCGTCCTCGGCCGCACGTGCCGTCTGGCAGGCTGCCGAGCGGGTCGCGTCATTCACCGTATCTTCGGCCGAATTCAGAAAATCACGTGCGGCTTCACCCGCACGATCGATGGCAGGGCCGACGGCATCGGCCGCGTCTTCGGCCGCGGAGCGGGCGGCTTCGCCCGTTTCGCGCGCAGCATTGCCGATAGCGTCCATGGCTTCGCCGGCTTCGCGCGACGTATCGTTGTCTTCGACTCCGGGAGCCGTGGCGTTCCCGGTCTGGCTGGGATCGTCACCGCAAGCAGCCAGGCCGACGAGCGCGGCAAGCAGAATGGGAAGGGCACGGTTCATGATCGGTGGTCCTTAAGCAGTTGTTTTAGCATGAAGTGCTCAAGAACGCGCCTTCGCGCATCCGGTTCCAACGGCCGATGCGGAAGGCGTTTTTAGATTTGTGCTCAGACGGGTGTGACGAAGCCGTCGAGCACGCGCTTCTGGCCGGCCTTGTCGAAATCGATCGTCAGCTTGTTGCCTTCGATCGCCGCGACATTGCCGTTGCCGAACTTCATATGGAAGACGCGATCGCCGATGGAGAAGGCGCTGGGTGTGTCCGTTGTCGATTTTGCGACGAGCTCGCCTTCGATCGTGCGCACGCCGCGTGGCCCGCTTTCGCCATAACCGACACGCTCCACCTGATGGCCGGAGCGACTGCCCCAGTTGCGACTTGTGGCATCTGTTCGGTTCGCCTGGGCGCGTTTCCAGCCAGGCGTTTCGTAGGTGGAGGCGAAGATCTCCGGGTTGTCGAAACGGGATGCGCCATACGGGTTCTGCCGACCCGCCGAAAAGCCAGACGAGCCGCCGCCAAACCGATTGTAGCCGCCATAGGACATTTCCGCTTCGGCCACCTCGACGTGGGCTTCCGGCAACTCGTCGAGAAAGCGCGATGGAATGGTCGATTGCCACAGCCCATGGATGCGTCGGTTGGACACGAACCAGAGATGCGCACGTTTTTTTGCACGCGTCAGACCCACATAGGCGAGCCGCCGCTCTTCCTCGAGGCCGGAGCGACCGCCTTCGTCGAGCGAGCGTTGATGCGGGAAGAGACCTTCTTCCCAGCCCGGCAGGAAAACCGTTTCGAATTCCAGGCCCTTGGCCGAGTGCAGCGTCATGATGCTGACGGCATCCATGTCTTCGTTCTGCTCGGCGTCCATGACGAGGGCGACATGTTCGAGGAAGCCGCGCATGGACTCGTAAAAATCCATCGAGCGGATGAGTTCCTTGAGGTTTTCCAAACGACCCGGCGCTTCGGCGGATTTGTCGTTCTGCCACATCTCGGTGTAGCCGGACTCCTCCAAGATACGCTCGGCCAGCTCGGTATGCGGCGTGTTTTCGAGTGCTGCCGACCAGCGGGTGAAACCCTCCACCACGTCGCGCAGGCTCTTGCGCGCCTTAGGCTTCAGTTCTTCGGTCTCCACGAGATCGCGCGCGGCGGCGATCATCGGGATGTCCCGCGCGCGGGCGTAATCGTGCAGCTGGCGGATCGTTGCGTCGCCAAGGCCGCGCTTCGGCACGTTCACGATCCGCTCGAAAGCGAGATCGTCGGCAGGTTGGCAGACGGCGCGAAAATAGGCCATCGCATCGCGGATTTCCTGCCGCTCATAGAAGCGCGGGCCACCGATGACGCGGTAGTTCAACCCCATCGTCACGAAGCGATCTTCGAATTCGCGCATCTGGAACGAGGCGCGCACGAGGATCGCCATGTCGTTCAGATTGTGCCGGCGGCCATTGGCGTCGGGGCGCTGCAGCTGCTCGATCGTTTCGCCGACCGCACGGGCTTCTTCCTCGGAGTCCCAGGCGGCGTGAACCTGAACCTTTTCATGCTCCGGGTCAGACTGCTCGGTGAACAGCGTCTTGCCCAGGCGCCCCTCATTGTGCGCGATGAGATGGCCGGCTGCACCGAGGATATGCTCTGTCGAACGGTAATTGCGCTCCAGGCGGATAATGGTCGCGCCCGGAAAATCCTTGTCGAAGCGCAGGATGTTGTCCACCTCGGCACCACGCCAGCCATAGATCGACTGGTCGTCGTCACCGACGCAGCAGACATTGACGCTGCCGCCGCGCTGGCCTGGTTCCTTTGATTGGGGGCGTTGGGCGAGCAGGCGCAGCCACATATATTGGGCCGTATTGGTGTCCTGATACTCGTCGACCAGCAAATATTTGAACTTGCGATGGTACTCCGCCAGCACATCCGGATTCGCCCTCAGCATGCGGATCGGATGGCAGAGCAGATCGCCGAAATCGCAAGCATTCAGGGTCTTCAAGCGGTTCTGGTAGGCTTCGTAAAGCTCGCGGCCCTTGCCGTTGGCAAAGGCACGTGCGTCGCCTTCGGGAATCTCGTGCGGCGCCAGACCCTTGTTCTTCCAGCCGTCGATCATCTGCGCGAACTGGCGCGCGGGCCAACGCTTGTCGTCCAGACCTTCGGCCTGAATCAACTGCTTGATCAGGCGCACGACATCGTCGGTGTCGAGAATGGTGAAATCCGAGCGCAGCCCGACAAGCTCGGCATGGCGGCGCAGAAGCTTCACGCCGATCGAGTGGAAGGTGCCAAGCCAGGGCATGCCTTCGACGGCACCGCCGACGAGCATGCCGACCCGCTCCTTCATCTCGCGGGCAGCCTTGTTGGTGAAGGTCACCGCCAGGATCTGCGACGGGAAGGCAAGGCCTGTCGCAAGGATATGGGCGATGCGCGTCGTCAGCACGCGCGTCTTTCCCGTGCCGGCACCCGCGAGCACCAGCAGGGGGCCTTCGGTCGTGACGACGGCCTGTCGCTGTTCGGGGTTGAGGCCAATCAGATAGTCGGGGGCCGGTGCCGATTGATTGCGCGCGGCCATTGCGCGCGCTGCCAACCCGGAGGGGCGCTTCACCGGCTCGCTGTCGCCGAAGAACGGAATATCGTCGCTGCTGTCGATCATGGCCACCAATGTAGTGATTCGGGCGTCGAAGGCCAGCAATCGACCTCGGTGACCACTTTGCATAGAAAAACCGGCGGTCTTGCGACCGCCGGTTCCATTCAGACTTTTCGTTGCAGGTGTTACTGCGCCGGAGCCGGTGCAGGGGCCGTGGCAGGATCCATGGCGCCGCCCGTATCGGTTGCCGGTGCCATCTCGGCGTCCTGCTCGGCTGCCTGGTCATCCAGATCCATGTATTCCGGAGCATTTTCCAAGTCTTCGCGGGTCGCCTCGATCACCAGGCGGACGTCGGTGGAGTCCGGCTGTTGTTCGATGGTGATCATGTCGAAGTTAACGCCGACATCCTTTTGGCCGATGCCGAGGAAGCCACCAACGCCGACAACTGCCGTGCGTGCGCCGCCGTCATCGGAGAAGATCAGGTCGGTGATTTCGCCGATCGACTCGTCTTCCATATTGTAGAGCGACTGGCCGACATAAGTGTTGGCGGAGACTTCGTTCTCTTCCTGCATGGTGATGAACATTTCGCCGGACGGTGCGTCCATCGAAGCACTGTCGTCCGTCATGGGAGCGGCTGCGCCAGCGTCGGGCGTCGTCGTGTCGTCCGTGTCGCTAAGCATTTCGTCAGCTTCCTGGCTGGCGTCTGCGTCGTCCACCGTGCCGTCATTTGCATCGTTGGTGTCGCCGGTCGTGGTCACGGGAGAAACTTCATCGCCGTCCTCGATATCGGCATCCGGCTCCATCTCGTTATCGACCGTGTCGGCGGCGTCTTCCGCAGCGTCGCTGGCCGCGTCACCTGCATCATCGGCGGCTTCGCCCATGCTATCGGTAGCGTCGTCCATCGTTTCTGCCGGCTGATCCGTAGTCGCATCAGCTCCGGGAGCAGGCTGTGTCTGAGCGGCTGCCGAGCCGACAATGCTGTCGGTGATTGCTGGGTTGGTGAAGGCTGCGCCGGCGAACATTGCCCCCAGGGCGACCGATGTAAGAAGCGTGCGTTTCATGGTCTTCTCCTCTTTATGATCGGCCGGCATCCGTCTGATGCGATTTCACGATTTTGTTATCGGCAGATCGATGCTGGAGGAACGGTACACATGACGGTTGGTTCGGCGACCAATCGATCAATTGACAGTAACGAAATGAAACAATTTATTACGGAACTTTACCCGTGTGACGGATTTGAACAGCGTTTTATGTCCGCTCGCCGAGGCGACATCACACATGTCCCAGAGGAGGCCGAACATGGCACGACGCGGATCATCCATGGGTTTGTTCGGGCTTTTCGGCCGATCGGAGGATCTCCGCCAACTGGATGCTGCCTTCCGAGGAGCTGGACTGCATCCGGCGCTCGTCCCTGAGGGCGTCAAACTCGCCATCTCCAATCTCTTGAAGGATGATAACGGCGGACGATACGCCGACGCTGCCACCTATCCCCATGTCGCAGATCTGGTTGCCTATTGCCTGCTCGGTCATGAGACGTTCGAGGGGGAAGTTGGCCCGGATCGCGCCCGAGAAGTCGAAGCTCGCATCGATGCCGCGCTGGAAGCCGGGGAGGGCGTGGATGCCGATTTGATCCTGCTCACGCTGCACTCCAAACTGATCCAGCCGAGCGTTGTCGATCGTTTCGGGTTGAGCGCAGAAGAGAACGGGGAATAAAGGCACGCCGTCACGCGTTCTCATGCGAGCTTTATCGCTCTGAGAGCGCCGCGCCTCACGGCAACAGGAGACAGCATGACATCATCGCCTTCCTCTCGATCGCAGCGCCTAACGCGCCGGATGGTGTTGCGGCGCATGGGTCTTGCTGCCTCGGCGGTGTATGCGGCTCCCCTTCTGACGGGTGTGACGCGGGCCCGCGCTTCGGACGGCTCAGCTGGTTCGGCGGGATCTGGCAGTGGTTCGGGCGTCGTATCCCGGCCGGCGCCGCCGCGACCGGAAATCGTCGTCGCCACGCTGGATGCAGGCGGCATCGATCTCATAGCGTCGCAAGGCTACGCGCTGGTGGAGCGTGCCTCGATCGGTATCGTGACATTGGAGCTCGGCCGTTTCACGTTGCCGCCGAACCGGACGGTCGTGGAAGCGGAAGCTGAAATCACTGGTCTCGTTCCGGGCGCAATCTTCGATCTCAACCATCTCTATGTACCGGGCGAACTCGCCTGTGCCGATGGCGACTGTCAGGCATTCCAGCTGATCGGCTGGACGGACGATGCGCGGGCCTGCCCGGCAGGGGTGACGATCGGGATGATCGACACGACGGTCAATGCCGAGCATGCGGCACTTGCCGGTGTCGAGCTGGAAAAGGTGCCGGTGCTCGCCGCGGATCGCGCGACCGGCAGCGCCGTTCATGGCACCGCAATCGCGATTCTTCTCGCGGGCGGAAGCGACACGCGTACGCCCGGCCTTTTAAGCGGTGTGAGGCTGGTGGCGGCTGAGGCGTTTCATCGGGCGAGCGACGGCGAGGACCGCGCCGACACGTTCGATATCGCCCGGGCGATCGACCGGCTCGTCCAGCAGGACGTGTCCGTCATCAATATGAGCTTCGCCGGGCCGGCCAATGGTGTGCTCGAGCGCGTGACGGCGGCTGCAACCGAGCGCGGCGTCATTCTCGTCGCGGCAGCCGGCAATGCCGGGCCCCGGTCAGAGCCTCTCTACCCGGCAGCCTATGAGGGTGTGGTGGCCGTCACTGCGGTGGATGGCGAGCGCCGCGTCTATCGTCGCGCCGTCAATGGCCCGCACATCGATTTCGCAGGGCCCGGCGTTCAGCTATGGACCGCTGCGTCTGTGAGTGGCGGGCGCTTCCGGTCCGGTACGTCCTATGCTGCGCCTTTCGTTTCGGCTGCGTTGGCCGTCGCCCGCGCGCGCGATCCGGAAACGCCGAGCGCGCAGCTGGTCTCGGCCCTTGCCGCGCAGGCTGCCGATCTCGGCGCTCCTGGGCGCGACGAGGTGTTTGGGTGGGGTCTCGTCCAGACGGAAGGCATCTGCCGCTAGGAACATCACCACTCGCCGGATCGGGTTGTGGCCCTATTTGCAGCCTATGCTTTTCTCTAGGACACGCGCAGGAGGAAGAGCATGACCCGCCCGACCATCACCCAAGACATGATTTCCGCTTACGACGAGTACACCCATCTCACGCTCGACCGGCGTGGGTTCATGGAGAAGCTGACCAAGCTTGCCGGCTCGGGAGCGGCGGCCGCTGCCATTGCGCCGATGCTGGCCGCAAGCAACGCAGCGGCGCAGCAGGTGCCGGAGGATGATAATCGCCTGGTGGCGGAAGACATCACCTATCCGGGCGGCAACGGCGAGATGCAGGGCTATCTGGTGCGCATGCGCGATGCTGCGAACCCCATGCCGTCCGTCATCGTCATTCACGAAAACCGTGGTCTTAATCCGCATATCCGCGATGTCGCACGGCGGCTCGCGCTGCAGGGCTTCCTCGTTCTTGCCCCCGATTTCCTTTCGCCGGATGGTGGAACGCCGGAGGATGAAGACCGTGCCCGCGAGAAGATCGGGGCACTCGATGCTGCCGAGACCATCGCCAACGCGACGGCAACCGTCGCCTTTCTCGAAGGCCATGAAAGCAGCAACGGAAGGGTGGGTGCCGTGGGCTTTTGCTGGGGCGGCGGCATGGTCAACGATCTGGCCGCCGCTTCGGAAGATCTCGTCGCGGGCGTCGCCTATTACGGTCGGCAGGCCGCCGCTGAACAGGTGCCGAACATCCGCGCGGCGCTCATGCTGCACTATGCCGGGCTCGATGATCGCATCAATGCCGGCATCGAAGCCTATGAGGCCGCCCTCAAGGAACACGGCGTCGAATACCAGTTGTTCATGTATGAGGGCTCCAACCATGCCTTCAACAACGACACGTCGAGTGCCCGCTTCGACCCTGTCGCGGCGGCGGTCGCCTGGGAGCGGACGCTGGCCTTTTTCAGAGAAAAGCTAGCCACACCTGCCTGACGATCCATCTAGCTGAGAGCCCGGATCCGGCGACTGGTCGAAGTGGCTGAACGGGAATCTGTTTCCGGTTCAGCCGTTTTGTTTTTCCAGCCAGCGCATCAGCCGAAGCTCGGTATCGTCCATCCACTCCGATGCTGCCCCGCGCGATGGGCGGATGGCTTTCAGTTCATCCCTCAGCGAACCCTCCTCGAATGCGTCGATCACTGCGGGATGGATGTAACACCGGCGGCAGACCGCGCGGGTGTTGCCAAGACGCGACGAGACTGCGTCGACAGCTGCGTTGATCTTGCGGGAGGCATCCGTCTTGGAGGTAGGGGCTTCCAGCTCCGACAAGGCAATGGCGGCCAGCCGCGTGCCGGACCACGTCCTGAACAGCTTCGAGCTCAGCTCCGATCCGGTGATCTCGCGCAGATAGGCGTTGATGTCATCCGACTTGACGGTAGAGCGTCCACCATCGCCCGTTTCATACTGAAAGAGCTGATGGCCGGGCAATTCGTGGATGGTGCGGATGATCTTGGCGATCCGCCGATCGGTGTGGGTCAGGTTCCATTCCTTGCCGGACTTGCCCTTGAAGCGGAACCGCATCACGGAGCCGGAAATATCGAGATGACGCTTCTTCAGCGTCGTCAGGCCGAAGCTCTTGTTCTGCTTTGCATAGATCTCGTTGCCGACACGGATCAGCAGATTGTCCAGCATCCAGACCACCGATGCCGTGACCTTCTCATAGGACAGTGATCGGCGGCGCAGATCCGCATCCACCTGCTCACGGATCGTGGGCAACAGCTGTGCGAAGGAGGCGAGTTCGCCGTACTTCGTCGCGTCGCGGGATTCATGCCATTTCGGGTGATAGCGGTACTGCTTGCGCCCGCGTTGGTCGCGCCCCGTTGCCTGGAGATGGCCCAGCGGTTCGACCGTGATCCAGACATCCTGGTAGGCAGGCGGGATAGCAAGCGACCGAATGCGATCGATATGATCGCCGGCGCCGAGCTTGTCGCCCTCCGGCGTCACATAATAGAAACCCCGCCCGGCCTTGCGGCGGCGAAAGCCGGGTGTTTCGTCGCTCACATAGATGAGACGCGCTGCCTTGGCATGCTCTTCAGCTGAAATACGCTCTATCATTTCGGTGCTTTCAATTCGACGAAACCTTCGAACCGGCGAAGAAGTGCAAGCACCACAACGCCGAGGATCGTGGCCGGTAGAGCGATCATCCAATAGCCGAAGCCGATGGAAAGGCCGATCGCGGCGGCGAGCCAGATGCCGGCACCGGTCGTGAGACCTTTGACCTCGCCCTTGGCGAAGACGATGAATCCAGCTGCGAGGAACGCGACGCCCGCAGTGACCGCTTCGATGACGCGCAACGGATCGATCTGAACGTCATTGTCGCCCAGATTCTCGGAGTGGATGACTTCGGTTGCGAGTATCGCAAAGGCGCTGGCGGCGACGGCCACCAGCGCGTGGGTTCGCAGCCCTGCCGGTCGTGACCGCAATTCCCGTTCGAAACCGATCACGGCGCCGAAGAGAAGCGCTCCGACGAACCGTGCCCAGATGACGGGCGCCGGGAGGAAGGTCGAGTGGGTCATGTCGGCGATGATGCTTTCCATCGCCGCTGAAATTCAGCGGCGCATCGATTGTTCCATCAGCGCTCGGGAACATTCGTGCGTGTGCGGATTTTCAGGAGATCGCAACTGCTTCCCGGAGATCGTCGATGCCTGCACAATCGAAAGCCCAGCAGAAGGCCGCCGGCGCGGCGCTCTCCGCCAAGCGCGGCGATACCAAGAAATCCGATCTGAAGGGGGCTTCGAAAGACATGGTGGAGTCCATGACCGAGAAGCAGCTGGAAGAGCTGGCAGAGACCAAGCGCGAGAAGCTGCCGAACAAGAAGAAGTCGTGATCGTCAGCTCTTTCGAGGCCGGGGGAACGTGCACGTCACATTAGCGTTTTGTTAAAAACTGTCTCGCGTCAAGAGGAATGCCATGGCTGCACGTGCAATGTGGAAAGGCCAGCTGCGCCTTTCACTCGTCTCCATCCCGGTCGAATTGTACAGCGCCACCAAGACGGGCGCCCGCATCAGCTTCCGCCAGATCCATGAGCCGACAGGCAAACCGATCCGGTACGAAAAGGTCGTCGACGGGCACGGCCCGGTCGATGCGGACGAGATCGTCAAAGGCTTTGAGTACGACAAGGGCAATTATGTCCTGCTCGATCCCGACGAGATCGAAGCCGTGAAGCTCGAGACTCGGAAGACGCTGGAGCTGGTTCAATTCGTCGGAGCCTGCGAGATCCCGCCACTCTACTATGACAAGCCCTATTACGTCGTGCCGACCGACGAACTCGCCGAAGACGCATATCGCGTGGTGCGGGATGCGCTGCGCCAATCGGAAAAGGTCGGCCTCGGACAATTGGCCATGCGCGGCCATGAATATCTGTGCGCGATCCGGCCGTGCGGCGATGGTTTGCTGCTGGAGACGCTGCATTACGCCGACGAGATCCGCAAAGCGGATCCCCTGTTTTCGGAAATCAGCGGAGAAGGGGCCGACGAGGAGCTTCTCGAAGTCGCAACGGCCTTGATCGACCGGAAGACGGCGAAGTTCGATCCGAAGGTCTTCAAGGACCATTACGCGGACGCATTGCGCGATCTCATCGACTCCAAGACGAAGAGCAAGACTTCGAAACGCGTGGATACGGGCGACGACGACAAACCGGCCAAGGGCGGCGACAACGTCGTGGACCTGATGTCGGCTCTGAAGAAGAGCCTGGAAACGTCCAACGGCAAGAAGAAGACTGCGGCAGCAAAGCCAAGCGCGTCGCGATCGACCAAGACGGAGACCAAGACCGCGGCCAAGCCAAAGGCCGCGCCCCGCAAGAAGTCGGCTTGAGGGTTTTGATCGATGGCATCCGCTGATCCGCTTTCAACCTACAACGCCAAGCGGGATTTCACCCGCACACGCGAGCCCAAGGGCAAGAAGGCGCGCACGCGGAAGGACAAGCTCCGGTTTCTCGTGCAGAAGCACGACGCGACGCGTCTGCACTACGATCTGCGCCTCGAATGGGGAGGGGTGCTGAAAAGCTGGGCCGTCACCCGCGGCCCGAGCGTCGATCCGGGTGACAAGCGGCTCGCCGTCATGACCGAGGATCATCCGATGTCCTACGGCGATTTCGAGGGCGTAATCCCCAAGAAGGAGTATGGCGGCGGCACCGTGATGCTTTGGGACCAGGGGACGTGGGAGCCGCTGCACGACCCGGAAGAGGGCCTCAAGGAAGGCAAGCTGCACTTCAACCTGCACGGCGAGCGGATGACGGGCGGCTGGGCTCTCGTCCGGATCAAGCCGCGCAAAGGCGAGAAGCGCGACAACTGGCTTCTGATCAAGGAGCGGGACGCCGTTGCCGACAGTTTCGAAGGCGAGACGGGCGACATCATCACCACCGCCAACATGATCAGCATCGTTTCAGGCCGGTCGATGGAGGAGATCGCCGCTTCGGCCGACGCCGTATGGTCGTCCAGCGCGAAGCCGGCAGCCAAGACCGCCAAGACGGAAGCGGCGCAGGCGAAGCGCCCCAAGCGATCATCCACCATCGCAATGCCGGCCTTCGAGCCTCCGATGCTGGCGACGCTCGTCGATGCCGCGCCCGAGGGCGACGACTGGTTGCACGAGGTGAAGTTCGACGGCTATCGCCTGATGGCAGCGATCGGCGGGAAAGGCGTTGCCCTTTACACTCGCACCGGTCTTGACTGGACGGACAAGTTCCCGGACGTCGCCAAGGCGCTCGAAGGGCTGAACTGCAAGAGCGCGCTGATCGACGGCGAGGTAATGGCAAGCGACATCAAGGATGGCGGCTCCGCATTCTCCGCACTGCAGAAGGCAATCAAGGGCGGCGCAGCCAAACGCTTCTTCGCATTCGACCTGTTGGCGCTGAATGGCAAGGATCTGAAGAAGAATCCGCTGATCGAGCGAAAGGAAGCGCTTTCGCAGCTGATCTCCGACAGTGCGGCCACACCCGTTGTGCAGTACAGCGAGCATGTGCGCGGCCATGGTCCGAGCGTCTTCCGCTCCATCTGCAAGGCTGGTCAGGAAGGCATCATCGCGAAGAAGGCGGATGCGCCTTATCGCGGCCGTCGCGGACGCGAATGGCTGAAGGTGAAATGCACCAAGCGGCAGGAATTCGTGATCGGCGGCTATTCGAAATCCGACAAGCGCGGCAGGGCTTTCGCCTCGCTTCTTCTCGGAACGCGGGAAGGCGACAAGCTTGTTTATCGCGGGCGCGTCGGCACCGGGTTCACAGGCGAGACGCTCGAAGAACTCGGCGCGCTATTAAAGGAGCGCACCCGCAAATCGATGCCCTTCGAGAGTGTCGACGCACAGTTCCGCCGTGATGCCGTCTGGGTAACGCCCGACCTCGTGGCCGAGGTGGACTATGCGGAGCTGACCGATGACGGGCACATCCGCCATGGCGCATTCCTTGGCCTGCGCGAGGACAAGGCGGCGGACGACATCACGCTCGAAAGTGCATCTTCAGACAAGGGGACGGATATGAGCGCGGACGACGAGCCCATCACGCCCAAACAAAATGCGCGCGCCAAGAGCGCGGCTTCGGAAGAAGTGCTCGGCATCAAGATCAGCAGTCCGTATCGCGTCGTCTTTCCGAAGCAGGGCGTTACCAAGATCGACCTCGCCCGTTACTTTGCGGTGGCTGCAGACCGGATGTTGCCTTTCGTTGCCGGTCATCCCGTGTCGCTTGTGCGCTGCCCGCAGGGACGGACCAAGCAATGCTTCTTCCAAAAGCATGCCAGCGACGGGTTCCCCGCCGAGATCAAGCGTGTGCCGATCAAGGAGAATTCCGGCGATACCGAGGATTACATGGTTCTCGACAGCGCCGAGGCCCTCGTCGCCGCAGTCCAGATGGGAACGCTCGAATTCCACATATGGGGCTCGAACATGACCGACCTTGAAAAGCCGGTTCGCATGGTTTTCGATCTCGATCCCGACGAGCGGCTGACTTTCGACGATGTGCGCGAGGCTGCATTCGCCATGCGCGACCGGCTCGCGGAGTTGAAGTTGCAGAGCGTACCGATGGTGACCGGTGGCAAGGGCGTGCACGTGATCGTACCGCTGCAAAGGCGCGCAACCTGGACTGAGGTGAAAGCCTTTTCGAAGAGCTTTGCAACGGCGTTTGCCGAGGAGGAACCCGATCGGTTCGTCGCGACCATGTCCAAGGCGAAGCGCAAGGGGCGCATTTTCATCGACTGGCTGCGAAACGAGCGGGGGTCCACGGCGATTGCACCCTATTCGACACGTTCGCGCGAGGGTGCGCCAGTGGCGACTCCGGTTTCCTGGGAAGAACTGGCCGATCTGGAGGACGCCAATTCGTTCCGACTGCACGACATGCCTGATCGTCTGGAAGCACCGGACCCCTGGGCGGACGCGGCAGGCTGGCGCCAGTCTTTGACGAAGGCCATGCTCAAGGCATTCTCCGGCTGAACGCGGCTGGTGTGTCGTTTGCACGATGCCCAACGACACACTCACGGAAAAGTTATGCCAATTGAACGGGCTTTCAAATCGCGTCTGAGCCCGGAAAACGATCGATAGATTGCCAGTTCCGTACAAAATCGACCATGATCGCGCCTGAACCGGCGCATCGGTGTCGACGTATTCTCGTCATCGTCTTGGTTACGCGATAGTGCGGCTATCTTTCTTCAGAGTGCGTTCAGGTTCGCTGTCCTATCGCACATCTGTAGAATTTCATTTGCGTGCTAAGTTTGCGGTGCAGCAAGCGACAAGCCTGTCCGATTTTGCGTTTGAGGATCATCAATGTCAGCATTCAAGCAGGGGGCCGTGGCCCTCATCATCGTGGCGGGTGCCGGTTTCGCTTGGCTGAAGCTAGATCCGGGTGCGGTGACGAGGCTTGAGCAGGTTGGGTTGGCGCATCCCGCTTTAACCGCGCTTGCAGCGACCGGCGCTGACGAATCGGCACCTGCCGCGGGCCCGGGTGGGGCTCCCGGCGCCGGTGGTCGCGGCGGCATGGGTTCGCAGGCGCGGCTTGTCATGACCGAACCCGCGGGCCGGGCACAGGTCAATGACCGATTGTCGGCGATCGGCAATGGCGAGGCTGTGCGCACGGTCAACGTCACGCCCTATGTGACGGGTAACCTCGAAGAAGTCCTCGTTCGCTCGGGACAATCGGTCGAAGAAGGCGACGTCATCGCACAGCTTGCCTCCGACGAGCAGGCCATCGCCGTCGAACGGGCGCGCCTTGACCTGGAAGATGCCGAAACCACGCTGCAGCGGCGCCGGACGCTGCGCGAATCCTCCGCGTCGTCCGTCGCCAATGTCGAGATCACGCAGGCCGAGCTCGCGGTGCAGACCGCACGTCTCCAACTGCGCGAAGCCGAGCTCAATCTCTCGCGCCGCTCGATCACCGCACCGATCGGCGGCGTCATCGGCATCGTCTCGGTCAATCCCGGCGACTACGTCACGACCACCACTGAAATCGTGCGCATCGACGACCGCACGGAGTTGCTGGTCGATTTCTGGGTGCCCGAACGTTTCGCCAACATGATCGACGTCGGCTTGCCCGTCAAAGCACACGCGATTTCGAGCCCAGATCAGGTGCATGAAGGCGAGATCAGCGCAGTCGACAACCGCGTCGATCTTCAAAGCCGCACGCTTTGGGTTCGGGCGTCGATCCCGAACGAGAACGATCGCCTCCGCGCCGGCATGTCCTTCTCCGTCGAACTGACCTTCGATGGTGACGATTTCCCGACGGTCGATCCGCTCGCACTGCAGTGGAGCGCGGAAGGCTCGTTCGTCTGGCGCGTGGTGGACGGTCGCAGCGAGCGCGTGCCTGTCCGCATCGTTCAGCGCAATTCGGATTCCATTCTGGTCGAGGCCGAGCTGAAGGAAGGCGACGACGTGGTCGTGGAAGGCCTAATGCAGCTGCGCGATGGCGCCGAAGTCGTGACCGTGACGGATGATGCCGGTGAAGAAGCCGGTGATGCTGTCGCGGTCGGCCGCGATGGTCTTCCGGTCGCACGAAATAATCCGGTCACGCCGTCCGCCGCACCGTCGGGCTCTTGAAAGCCTCCAATTGTTCGCCGCCTCGATCCTGGACCCGTCTAGGTTTCGAGATCAGCCCCGAGACATCGTTCCGAGAAAGCGCATTTGATGAGCCCAACGGAGATCCGCCCCAGTGACGACCAGCGCGCGGCCGAACAACTGGCCGACCGTGAGGAGGAGGCGCTTTTTGCTAACCGCTCCACCGGCGGCATCGCGCTTTTCGTCCGCCGCCCGATCTTCGCGTTCGTGCTCAACGCGCTGATCATCGTTGCAGGGCTTGCTGCCTTCGTCGGCATCGAAATCCGCGAATTGCCGGATGTAGACCGTCCCGTCATCACCGTGCGTACCTCATTCACAGGCGCTGCGCCCGAGACGATGGACCGTGAGGTGACCGAAGTCGTTGAAGGTGCGGTCGCCCGCGTTTCCGGCGTTCGGTCGATCTCCTCGTCGTCGGAGTTCGGCGACAGCCGGGTCACGATCGAGTTCAACGACAATGTCGATCTGGATGTCGCAGCGTCGGACGTGCGCGATGCGATGGGTCGCGCGCTGGGCCAGCTTCCCGATGACGCTGACGACCCTATCATCGTCAAGGCCGATGCGAATGCACAGGCCATCATGCGATTGGCGGTGACGGCCGACGCCATGAACATCGAGGATCTGACGATCCTCGTGGAAGACGAAGTCGTCAACCGACTGGCCGCCGTGGAGGGTGTGGCCGACGTTCAGGTCTATGGCGACCGCCAGAAGATCTTCCGCGTCGATGTCGATCAGACCAAACTTGCTGCGCGAGGCCTGACGGTCGGCAGCATGCGGGCGGTCCTTGATTCCGTTTCATACGACGTACCCGCCGGCTCGCTTTCGAGCGCCAACCAGGACCTCGTTGTCCGCGCGACTGCGGATGTCACGACGCCCGAACAGTTTGAGCAACTCTATATCGACGGCCGCGTGCGGCTTGGCGATGTCGCGACCGTGACGCTTGCCGCCGACGATGGCGCGAGTGGCCTCCGATCGAACGGCCGGACCGGTGTCGGCCTCGGCATCATCCGGCAAGCGCAGTCGAACACGCTGAACATCTCATCGGGTGTTACGGCTGCCGTTGCGCAATTGCAGGCGGACGTGTTGCCGGATGGCGTGCAGATCGCGATCACCAGCGACGACGCCGTCTTCGTGGAAGGTGCGCTCCACGAGGTCGAACTCGCGCTCGCCGTTTCAGTGGTGGCCGTGCTGGTCGTCATTTTCCTGTTTCTTGGCGATTGGCGAGCGACGCTGATTCCGATGCTGACGCTGCCCGTGGCGCTCATCGGTACGCTTGCAGCAATGTATCTCGCGGGGTTCTCGCTCAATATCCTGACCCTGCTCGCCATCGTGCTTGCGACAGGTCTCGTGGTGGACGATGCGATCATCGTGCTTGAGAACATCGTGCGGCGCCGGGCCCAGGGCGTTGGCCGGCGCGCCGCGGCAGTGATCGGGACGCGCGAAATGTTCTTTGCGGTCGTTGCGACCACGGCGACGCTTGCAGCCGTCTTCGTGCCGATCTCGTTCCTGCCTGGCCAGACAGGTGGCCTGTTCCGTGAATTCGGCTTCGTGCTCGCCTTTGCCGTTGCTCTGTCGTCGCTCGTTGCGCTGACGCTTTGCCCGATGCTGGCTTCCTTGCTTCTCACGAAGGATTCGCTGCCGCACACGGAGGGCAGTCGCAAGTCGCTGAAGATGCGTGTCGCTGGTGCGAGTGCCAAGCTCTATAACCGGGCCCTGGCGGCCTGCCTCAATGCGCCATTCATCGTCGTGCTGGTGTCGGTGCTGTTCCTCGGTGCGTCGCTCCTGGCTCTGGGTGGCGTGCGGCAGGAGCTCACGCCAGCAGAAGACCGCTCATTTGCGCTGATGCGGGTTTCGGCACCGCAGGGCGTCAGCCTCGACTACATGGGCGTGCAGGTTCGCAAGATCGAGCAGGCGCTGCAGCCGCTGATGGACAGCGGCGAAATCCGCAACATCTTCACCAATACCGGGCAGGGCGGCGAACCGAACAGCGCGTTCGTTGTGATGACGCTGGCGCCCTGGGGCGAGCGCGAGCGCACCCAAGCCATGATCGTGGCCGATATCAACGCGGCCGTCGCGCAGGTGCCGTCGGTTCGCGCCTTCGCCATCCAGCCGAACAGTCTCGGCATCCGTGGGGCCGGCAATGGCCTCCAGTTCGCGATCGTCGGCAATACCTATGAATCGCTTGCCGACTCCGCCGATCAGATCGTGCGGCGACTGGAGGACGATCCACGGTTCAACCAGGTTCGGCAATCCTTCGAAACCACGCAGCCGCAGCTTTATGTGTCGATCGACCGTGACCGGGCCTACGATCTCGGTATCGACATCACCGGCCTCTCCGACACGATCCAGGCGATGGTCGATGGGCGGGAGCTCGCCGACGTATTCGTCGATGGCCGTGCGGTGCCGGTGCTGATCGAATCGACGACCAACCCGATCAACGACCCGACGGATCTGGAAAATATCTTCATCCGCACCGCTGACGGCAAGAATGTACCGATGGCCACCATCGCGACGGTGGAGGAGCGGGCGATCGCGCCTTCGCTCGACCGCGAGCGTCAGCTGCGCTCCATCACGATCAACGCAGGACTAGTCGGCGATTTCCCGCTCGGGGAAGCGCTGAGCGAGGTTCAGGCGATGGCGGACGAGATTCTCCCGGCCGGCGAACGCATCATCCCCTTGGCCGAAGCGGCGACGCTGCAGGAGAACTCCAGCGGCATGCTGATTACCTTCGGCTTCGCCATCCTGATCATTTTCCTGGTGCTGTCGGCCCAGTTCGAGAGCTTCGTCAGCGCCCTGATCGTCATGGCGACGGTGCCGCTCGGGCTCGCCTGTGCGGTGTTTGCGCTGGTGCTGACCGGTGGCAGCCTCAACATCTACAGCCAGATCGGTCTGGTGTTGCTGGTCGGGATCATGGCCAAGAACGGCATCCTGATCGTGGAATTTGCCGACCAACTCCGCGACCAGGGGCGCAATGTGCGCCAGGCCATCGAACAGGCCTGCGCCATTCGCCTGCGCCCGGTCATGATGACGATGATCGCGACGATCATCGGTGGCGTGCCGCTCGTGGCGGCGTCAGGCGCGGGCGCGGAAGCGCGCATCGCTCTCGGCTGGATCATCGTGGGCGGGCTCGGTCTTGCCGTTGCGGCGACGCTGTTCGTCACGCCGGTCGCCTATCTGCTGCTGGCCCGGTTCAGCAAGCCGCGCGCAGCAGAGGAAGTGAAGCTGCTCGGCGAGCTCGATGCGGCCGCGGCAATGCGAAACACATAGCAGAACTGACAGGAGCGCCGCCTATTAGCGGTGCTCCTCCTCGCTAGCCGCAACAAGCCGGGCATTGTAATATTCGAGCGCTTGGACTTGGCTTGCCCATGCGATGAGTGTCGTTCCGCTCTTCTCGTCGAGCACCGGGAGGCGGGAGTGCCCGCCCTGGTCGAATAGACGCAAGGCGCGCTCCAGCGTGTCGGACGATTTCAGGGCATCCGGCTGTTTTTCACGGTCGAACGAGCCTTCGCTGTCGGGCTCTATCGGTGTCATGAAGTCCATCACCTTGATCGCGTGGCGCAAGGTCTGGTGGGGCCCTTCCTGGACGAAGATCCCGCGGCTCGCCAATTGCCATTGAAAATAGGAATGGCCGTGGAGCGCATGGTTGATGCCATGGGCAATCGCGACGCAAAGCAGCAGCGCGACCGACAGCGCATAGCCGCCGGTCAATTCGAAGACGATCACTGTCGTCGAGATAGGAGCGCCAAGCACAGCGCCGGCGACAGCGCCCATGCCAAGGATGGCGTAGAGGGACCGGCTCGATGCGAGGTCAGGGAAGAGGGCAGCCGCCACGATGCCGAACGCGCCGCCGGTCAGGGCGCCGAGATAGAGAGCCGGCGAGAAGATGCCGCCGCCGAAGCGGGAGGCGAGTGTGATCGCGGTCGTGATCGTCTTTGCCACGATGAGGACCAGCATCAGGACAAGCGGCAACTGCCCCCATAGCGCGAGATCAGTCACTTCGTAGCCGACGCCGAGTACGTGCGGCAGCACCATACCGATCAGGCCGATCGCGGCACCACCGATGACCGGTCGCGTCCAAAGCGGCACCGTCATCCGCCGCGCAAGGAAATCGGCTGAAAACAAGGTGAACTGAAAGCCGATGGCGACAAGGGCAGAGACGACCCCGAGCAGGGCGAAGGCTGGGAACTCCCAATAAGACGTGATGCCATAGGCTGGCAGCATGAAAGCGGCGGCATCACCGAAATAGACGCGCGACAGAACGCCTGCGACCGTCGAGGAGATGACGATCGGCACGAAGGCACGCATGGCGTAGTGGCCGAGAATAACCTCATGGGCAAACAGGACGCCTGCGATCGGGGCATTGAAGCTTGCCGAGACCGCCGCCGCAACGCCGGCGCCGAGCAGGGTCCGACGGCTCCACTCCGGCAGCGAGAGATGCCGTGCGATGCCGCTTGCAAGGGTCGCGCCGAGATGGACCACGGGTCCCTCGCGTCCGGCGCTGCCGCCACTGCCGAGCGAGATCGCGGTGATGATCGAAGACAGAAGCCCCTCGCGAAAGCCGATGGGCCGCCCTGACATTGCGCGTGCCTCGATCACGTCGGCCACGCCTTGCGTGCGCTTCGAGGGCATCAAATAATGCAGCAGCAGCCCGACGACGAGGCCGCCGACGACCGGTGCCAGGAAGATGACGTAAGGAGGAACCTCTCGCGCCGCGCTCAGAACGCGCTCCGACCGATCGCCGAGCCATAACAGCTGGACGAGACCGATCGCCTCGCGGAAGGCGATCGCCGCAAGTGCAACGCCTATACCGATCAGAAGCGACAGGAGCCAGAGAAGGGAAAGTCGATCGCGGCGAAAGGCGTTGAAGTTCGGTGCGATCCAACTTTTCAGCAGGCGCGGAAGTCCGGCAATGTAATCGGGCAGCACAGGTTTCAATGCTGCCTCCGCCAGACCATTGGCGCACACATCGCTATCAAGGCTGCTGCCGTTTCAATGCGATGCCGCGACCGATCGTGGCTGGTTGCGGCAGCGACTGGTGGGCGGCGGCAAGAGCATCGATTTTCTCGCGGATATCATCCGGAATGGTCGCCACCTTTCGAACGTTCATGTCGATGTGCAGCAGCAGCGTTTCGCTGGTGGCCGACAGCCAGCCATCGGTGTGGAACAGTTCCTGATAGAGATGAAGCCGTTTGGCATCGTGGTTCACGAGTTGCAGCGAGCAGCGGGTCATGTCGCCCGCATGCACTTCCCTGACATAACGGACATGCGCCTCGGCGGTGAAGAAGCTCAGCTTGCGCTGCTCTATACACTCCGGCCCGCAATTAAGCTTTTCGAACAGGTGGTCGACCGCGTGATCGAAGAGGACGTTGTAGTAGGCCATGTTGAGATGACCGTTGAGGTCGATCCACTCCTGGCGCACTTCCTCGGGCGGAGCGAAGACCGGACTATCAAAAAGCATGGATCGTCCTGCTGCTTCGATTGTATCAAGGTGCAGATGACACTTTAACGGTCGAGGCCATGCCTGCAAGGCAGGCGATTGCATTGGGGTGGAGGACGAGCAGTGGCTTTGGCGGATATCCGATCGGGCGCGCGGGACGAGACAGCGATCGGCGAGGTGCTCCGGGCCTTGCGCGATCGGTTTGGCGATCGGCTGCAGACAGGCGAGGCGATGCGGGCGCAGCATGCGCACACCACGACCTATATCGCCGGGCAGCTGCCCGACGGCGTGGTGTTCGCCGAAAGCGCGGAGGATGTGAAGATAGTCGTTCAGATCGCGGCGGCACACCGCATTCCGATCATTCCGTTCGGTGTCGGCAGTTCGCTGGAAGGTCATGTGAATGCGCCGAATGGCGGGATCTCGCTCGATATGTCGCGGATGAACCGCATTATCGAGGTCAATCCCGAAGACATGGATTGCACGGTCGAACCCGGCATCACCCGCGAAGCGCTCAATGCTCAATTGCGCGATACGGGCCTTTTCTTCCCCATCGATCCGGGCGCCAATGCCAGCATCGGCGGCATGGCATCGACGCGCGCATCCGGGACCAACGCGGTGCGCTACGGCACGATGCGGGACAATGTCATCGCGGTCACGGCCGTCACGGCAAGCGGGGAAGAGATCCGAACGGCGCGCCGCGCGCGCAAATCTTCCGCGGGCTATGATCTCACCCGCCTTTTTGTAGGTGCCGAAGGCACGCTCGGTGTCATCACGTCGGTGACGCTGCGGCTTGCCGGCATCCCGCAGGCCGTGTCCGGTGGTGTGTGCGCGTTCAAGACGATCCATGATGCCTGCTCGGCGGTCATCATGACGATCCAGATGGGGATACCCGTCGCCCGCATCGAACTGCTGGATGCTCTGCAGATCCGGGCCTGTAACGCCTATTCCGGGCTCAACTATCCCGAGACGCCGGCATTGTTTCTCGAATTTCACGGTACGGAAGCGGGCGTGCGCGAGCAGGCGGCCCTTTTCGCAGACATCGCGGAAGAGTGCGGCGGCGGCACTTTTGCCTGGGAAACGGACCCGGAAGCACGGGCGCGACTCTGGAAGGCGCGGCACAATGCGTATTGGGCGGCGCTGCAGCTTCGGCCGGGTGCCGGCGCGGTCTCAACCGATGTCTGCGTTCCCATCTCCAAGCTAGCGGAATGCGTCGAGGAAACGCAGCGAGACATCATCGAGACAGGCCTGATCGCGCCGATCGTCGGCCATGCGGGGGACGGTAATTTCCATGTGCTCGTGCTGATGGACATGGCCGATACCCTTGAGATCGAGCGCGCGGAAGCCTTCATCGGGCGGCTGAACGCACGGGCGCTCGCTTTCGACGGCACGTGTACCGGCGAGCATGGCATCGGACAGGGCAAGATGCGCTATCTGCCTATGGAACTCGGCGGCAGTGTGGACCTGATGCGATCGATCAAGCGCTCGCTTGATCCTCACGACATCATGAACCCCGGTAAAATCTTTGATTTGACGTGATTCTCCCGTATCAGTGCGGGGCTGGATCCGGCCGGTAGCCCGTTACGGATCGCCGTTGCTACCCGCAGTTCAAGGAGTCTTTTGCGCTGGCTCGTCTGTTCGTCTTCATCGGCAGCTTGATCGTCGTCGTCCTGTTTGCAGCGCTGATCGTTCCTCCCTTCGTCGATTGGAGCAACTATCGCGCTGAATTCGAGCGGGAGGCGAGCCGTATTCTTGGCCAGCGGGTCGTGGTTCACGGCAGCGCCGACGCCAGGCTTCTGCCGTTCCCGTCGGTCACCTTCAACGATGTGGAGGTGGGCGGATCGGCCGGCGAGGGCGTTCCTGCCGAAGACGCGATGATGCGAATCGCGCGATTCTCGATGGATGCCGAACTGGCGCCTTTTCTCAGCGGGGAGGTGCGCATCTTCGACATGCGCATCGAAGACCCGCATCTGACGGTACAGCTCGACGAGAATGGCGTCATCGACTGGGCGCAACGGACCGAACAGGCGCTGCCGACTGCCAACGTCGTCCTCGAGCGGGTCGCGATCACCAATGGCCATTTGACCGTCCAAGATGGACAGAACGGGCGCGTGCATGAAATCGAGGATGTCCAGGCGACCGTCTCGGCGGATGCGCTGATCGGTCCCTGGCGCGTCACCGGCACCGCCCGGCGGGGCGACGAGAGCGCTGCCTTCTCCATCACGACCGGATCCGTGAACGATCAGGGCACGATCCGCGTCACGACGCGGCTTTTGCCCGATCGCCATCCGATTTCGCTCGAGCTTGATGGCGATGCCCGTTTCGTGGACGGTCAGCCTCGATACGCCGGCAATTTCGTGGTGCAGATGCTACGCGCGCAGGCAACGGACGCCGTTTCACAGCCCGTGGCGGCGGAGCCTGCAGCGGCGGCGCTGCGCGGCAGCGGAAGGTTCGAGGCGGAGAGCGACCGGCTTCGCATTCCCGATTATCGCCTTGAGGTCGGTGCTGCCACCGACCCTTACGTCGTCACCGGTGAAGCGACGCTCGATACCGGTCCCGAGCCTGAATTTCTCGTCATTGCGGACGGCCAGCAAATCGATGTCGACCGGATCGGCGATGCCGGTTCGGCAACGGGGGATGAGGCGGCCACTGACGGTCAAGCGACTGAAGCCGAAACCGACGAGCCTGTGGTCGCGCTTTCAGCCGCCGAGCGGGTCGCCACTTTCCGCGACATCATCGCGCAAATTCCGATCCCCGATCTTCCGGGCAGCGTCAGTCTCAATCTGCCGGCGATCGTGGCGGGAGAGACCACGCTGCGGGATGTCAGCATCGAAGCGGCTCCCGATAATGGCGAAGCCTGGCGGGTCGATCGATTCCGCGCATCGCTGCCGGGCCGCACGCAGATCGAAGCGTCGGGTGACTTGGCTTTAGGTGAGGATTTTGGCTTTACCGGCGATCTCGTCGTGGCGTCGAGTCAGCCGAGCGGCCTTGCTTCATGGTTGCGCGGCTCCGTACCGCCGGCCATTCGCGGGCTCACCGCTGCCGGTTTCCAGGCCGCCGTGCAGCTGACAACGGGCTATCAGCGCTTCGAGAACCTGGAACTTGCGATCGGTCCGGCGACCCTTCAGGGCCGCTTCGAGCGCGTGACGCAATCGGAAGTGCCGTCGCTCGCGGTCGATCTTTCCGGCGACACGCTCGATCTCGACGCGCTTTCGGCGCTGGTCGGGCTGTTCGGCGATGGTGAGAGCCAGCCCGGCATCGCAGGGCATGATCTTGCGGCGCGATTCAGGGCGGAGAATTTCACGGCCGACGGGATCGCGATGTCCGATGTCGACACGGCATTTACCTATGGCAGCGGGCTGCTCGACATCGAGCGGTTGTCGGTTGGCGACATCGAAGGTGCTGCAATTTCCGCGGTCGGCGTTTTCTCCGATCTGCGCATCGAACCGCAGGGGCGGGCAGACATCCGCATTTCCTCCGAGAATCCGGCTGCGGCGCTGGCTCTGGCCGAGCGCCGGTTGCGGGGCGTGATCGACCTGTCGCATTTCCGGCAGAACGCCGCGCTTTTCCGCGAGACGGATCTGACTGTCGAACTGACGCTCGGCTCGGCGCGCGATGCACCGCGTCAGAACGGCAGCAGCGGTTATTCGCTCGATATCGAAGGCATGAGCGGCGGCAGCACCATCGCCGCCAGCGTGTCGAGTGATGTTTCTACAGTCGGCGCTGATGTTCCGCTCGATCTGACGTTCGAGGCAGAGCATCCGCGCTCCGATCATCTTCTGGCGCAGATCGGATTGCCGGTTCTGCCCTTCGATGTCGGCGGGCCGATGCGCATTGACGGTACCGTGGACGGGGTTCTTTCCAACAGCGCTTCGGTCGCGGCGACGCTTGCCAGCCCGGGATTATCCCTGCGGGTCGATGGCGCCGCGTCGTTTGCGCAATCACGCCTCACGGCCGGCGAGCTGGATGTCGTGCTCGCCGCTGAGGACCTCGATCCTTATCTGCTGCTGACGGGGCTCGGACTGCCGGGTTTCGGCAGCGGTCTGCCCGCCGATCTCACTGCCAGCGTCACGGTCGAGAACGATCTCTGGAGGATCGAGCGGCTGGAAGGGCAGATTGCGGATAATCCGTTGTCGGCCGACTTGACCGTCAGCCGTGACGAAGATGTCCGCATCGACGGATCGCTGGACATCGGTTTGCTCGATCTGCCCTGGCTCGCCGAAGCGCTGGCAGGCGCTCCGCTTCGTGCCGGCGATACCGGAGTGTGGTCCGATCGAGAGTTGCTGCAGACCTCACCCTATCCGTTCGTCCTGGATATTGCCGTCACGGCTGATGCGGCGGAACTGGGTCACGCCGAACCTGCCCAGACGCTCTCGACGCGGCTTGGCTATCAGGACGGCACGCTGATGCTGTCCCAGACCGAAGGCGAATGGCTGGGCGGACGCATCTCGGGGGATACGGCTTTCGGTGTCGCCGACGATACGGGCGTCGTGCGGCTGCAGGCGCAGCTGGTCGACGCCGATATCGTGCGGATCTTCGCCGACCAGCCCGAACTCGAGAACCTGTCCGGCCGGGCAGGGATCGCCATCGCACTCGATGGCACCGGCAAAAGTCCGCAGGCGGTGGTTGGAGCACTGAACGGATCGGCGACACTGCAGCTCGACGACCTCCGCATCGACGGCCTCGATCAGCAGGCTTTCACTGCCATTCTTGCGGGTGCAGATGCGCAAGGCTTTATCATCGACGAGGCGACCGTCACGGATCTGGCCGCCGAGGCGCTGGATGCAGGCGCTTTCACCTCGAGCAGGCTGGCATTGCCGATCAATGTGGCCGGCGGCGTTGCTCGCGCCTCCAGCATCGTGATGCAGGGCGAGGGCGCTTCCTTATCGGGTGACGGTGCAGTCGATCTTCGCACCATGGCGCTGAACGCCACTTTCGATCTTGCTTTCGAGGCCGGAGACGAAGCGATGCCCGGCGCATTGCCGGCCGTTGACGTCGCCGTGCGCGGCACTTTGGAGGCGCCGGAGGTTTCGCTGACGGCGATCGACCTCGCCAATTTCCTGTCGTTGCGTGCCTATGAGCGTGAGCGACGCCGGGTCGAACGGGTGCAGGCGGCCGTGCTAGAAAAACAGAGGCTGCGCCGCGAAGCAGCGCTTCTGCGTGCCGATATCGCCGCACGGGCCACGGAGCGGGAAGAGCGCGCTGCAGCCGAAGCCGAGCGGTTGGCGCGGGAAGCGGAACGGCAGGCGGAGGAAGCGGCACGGCGTGCAGCCGAGGCGCAGGCAGCGGAAGATGCGCTGCGCGATTTTCCGCCGCCGGAGGTGCCGCTACCGGCTGCGCCACCCTTCCAGATACCCCCGAGCGATGTGCCGGGCGAACAGCCGGCGCTCGAAGGCTGGGATCAGCCGTTCGACGAGCAAAGCTTCGACGGCCAGGCGATCAATCCGCCACTGCCTGGCGACGTGCCCGCCAATGGCTTGCCTACCGGACCCGCTCCAGCACCTGATTTCCAGACGCTTCCCGGGGTCGATCTCAACGCTGTCGAATGATCAACGGATCAGTGGCCGGCGGAGGCTTTGAGCGCAGCCAATACGTGAAGCCGGATTGCGGAGGATAGATTGCAGTCCGGCGCCCGTTCCGCGTCGATCTCGCCGATCAAAGCCGCGATCGGCAATTCGCGTGCTTTGGCGAGTGCCTGGAGCTCCGTCCAGAACGCGTCTTCCAGTGAAAATGAGGTGCGGTGGCCGCTCAGCGAAACCGAATGCTTACGGATCATGCCGTCACACCCGCAGCGGAACGAGAAGCGGGTGCGTCAGTTTCCATCGTCCGGCTTGACCGGCTCTGGCGTTTCACGGCGGCCGGCCTCCAAGCGTCTGTCGACGAGCGTGTTCAGCGCTGATGTCGCCTGCTTTTCGCTTTTCGTGCGACCGAAGGTGATGCGGTTTTGAGCCGCGCGGCTTTCGTCCTCTGCCCGTTTGCGGCGCTTTCGAGCCTGGCGCAGATTGACGATATCGCCGGACATCGTCGGCTCAGTTCTTCTTGCGAAAAGCGTCGAGCGACACGACGTCGGCGCCGGACTTCTTGCCGCCCTTTGGCTTGTCGTCGTCGCCTTCACCGGATGCTGCCGGCGCGTCGTCGAGCGGGCCTTCCATCAGCGAAGCGACAGGGTCCAGCATCTCGTCTGAGTCCTCGTCGCCAACGAGCGAGACTTCGCCGGGTGCGCTGTCGAACTCGAGCTCGAAATTGACAGAGGGATCATAGAACCCGCGCACGGCCGAGAACGGGATCACGAGCTTTTCAGGCGTATCGGAGAAGGACAGGCCGATCTCGAACAGTGTCTCGGTGACTTTCAGATCCCAGAACTGGTGCTGGATGACGATCGTCATCTGGTCCTGGTACTTCTTGCGCAACGCCGGCGAAATGCGCACGCCCGGAGCGTTCGTCATGAAGGTGATGAAGAAATGGTGCTCGCCGGGCAGCGAGCCCGTTGCGGCGCATTCCGATAGCACTTTGCGGATCACGCCGCGAAGCGCGTCCTGCGCAAGAATGTCGTAGCGGATGTGGTCCTGCACCATGGGGCCATTTCTTTCTTATTCGCTGTTTCGGCCGACCGTGCGAGTCGGCATGCGACGTCTATAGACCAAATCATTGAGAAGGTGGAGGCTTCTGTTGCCAGGTGCCTCCGGACCCCGCCTAGCCGAGCATACCGACTAGGGCTTGAATTGAAACTGTCGCGCTGCCCTTAGGCGGCGAGACGAGCTTCTGCATAGTTGTCGTTTGCAACTACAAGTTTGACCCGATAACGGTGGTATCATGCCGGGCAAAAAGTCGATCTTTACACTCCCGTCGATCCTATTTCGCCCCCATCATCAACCGGCCTGGCATGCGCGCATGCAACCGTCGGTTCATGGTGGAGGCGCCGGGTACCGCCCCCGGGTCCGAAGAGCTTATTACACCGCCCGTTTATTGCCATAGTCGCCTTGCGACGACAGTCGAGATATAGGGTTTCCGCCGCTCGATTGAAAGAGGGAATGCGGATCGATCCCGGCAGATCGCACGTGACGCGCTCGTGAAAAGGCGTGTGATGCGCGTTGCGCGAAGAGATGGCATCCATGATCCAGGATTTCGTCGTGGATGGATGTCGTGATGAAACGTCGCATGCTGCTTGCTGTATTGACCGTCGGTGCCTTGTGGCCGTTGATGCCGAAGGCGCAGGCAGAGAAGGCCGATCGCTGGTTTACCGGCCTGGTCAACGGTGTCGCGGTCGGCGGCTATGACCCCGTCGCCTATTTTACCGAAGGCCGGCCCCGGCGCGGCGATCCGGCGATTGCACTCACGCATGAGGGCGCTGTCTTCCACTTCGCGACTGTCGAAAATCGGCAGGCATTTAGCGCCGATCCGGATCGCTATGCGCCACAGTTCGGGGGGTATTGCGCCTACGCGGTGGCCGAAGGCTACACCGCCAAGGGCGAGCCCGAAATCTGGGACATCGTCGACGGTCGGCTCTATCTCAATTACAGCCGCGGCGTTCAGCGGACCTGGCAGAGCGATATCCCCGGCTATGTGCGTTCGGCGCAGACCAACTGGCCGAGGCTTTCGAAGTAGTTTTGCTTTCCTGTTGATGGCATCGCGCGAATTCGTGCGTTCACGGCGCTGAGCTTCTATAGTCGGCGCCCGACAAGCGACCTGCGGTGAGTGGCATGAAGCAGTATCAGGATCTTCTCGAGCACGTGCTGGAGACCGGCGTCGATCGCATGGATCGCACCGGAACAGGAACGCGTGCCGTGTTTGGCTACCAGATGCGCTACGATCTGGCCGCAGGCTTCCCGCTGCTGACGACCAAGAAGCTGCATCTGAAATCGATCGTCCATGAGCTGCTCTGGTTTCTCAAGGGCGATACCAACATCGCTTATCTGAAGGACAACGGCGTTTCGATTTGGGATGCCTGGGCGGACGCGAACGGCGATCTTGGCCCGGTGTATGGCTATCAGTGGCGCTCCTGGCCGAAGCCCGATGGCGGGCATGTCGATCAGATCGCCAACGTCATTCACCAGATCAAGACGAACCCCAATTCCCGCCGCTTGATCGTCTCGGCCTGGAATCCGGCGCTGGTCGACGAAATGGCCCTTCCGCCCTGTCACTGCCTGTTCCAGTTCTACGTGGCGGAGGGCAGACTGTCCTGTCAGCTCTACCAGCGCTCCGGCGATATCTTCCTCGGCGTGCCGTTCAACATCGCTTCCTATGCGCTGTTGACGATGATGATCGCGCAGGTCTGCGGGCTCGAGCCCGGCGACTTCGTTCACACGCTCGGCGACGCGCATCTTTATTCGGATCATTTCGAGCAGGCGCGCGAGCAGTTGCAGCGGGCGCCGCGGACATTGCCGAAGATGGAGCTCAATCCGAGCGTCGATGATGTCTTCGCCTTCACCTTCGACGATTTCACGCTGTCGGGCTACGATCCACATCCGCACATCCGCGCAAAGGTCGCCGTGTGACCGATCCCATCGTTTCCATCATCGTGGCCGTGGCTTCAAATGGCATCATCGGCCGTTCTGGCGAGATGCCCTGGCGTTTGTCGACAGATCTCAAGCGGTTCAAGTCGCTGACGATGGCAAAGCCGATCATCATGGGTCGGCGCACCTATCAATCTATCGGACACGCGCTGCCGGGCCGCACCAACATCGTGCTCACGCGCGACGATGTTTTCCATGCGGACGGCGTGACCCGCGCGGGCGACATTCGGGAGGCTCTGCGCCTCGCGCGCCAGGCTGCGCATGCCGATCGTGTCGACGAGATCTTTATCATCGGCGGCGGTGAGATTTACGAGCAAGCACTGCCCTTTGTGGATCAGCTGCATGTAACCCATGTGGAGGCGATGCCGGAGGGCGACACGCATTTTCCGCCGATCGATGCGGACGACTGGGAGTGCCTGGAAGAGGTCTCCGTTCCCGTCGGTCCGTCGGACTCAGAACCGACGCGCTATGCGGTGTACCGTCGCAAGCAGCGCTAGACACTGCGCTTGGCGGCCGAAATCGTCCGTCGCTCCTGGCGCGCTGCGTTGAAAGCACGGCCAGTCACACCTATAACGCATTTGAGACATAACGATAAAAATGCGTGTTCCGGCGCGTGGTTCCCAACAGCCGGCACGACGCTTCCAACAGAATGAGGACTGAATGCCCTGGAGTAATCAGAATGGCGGCGGCGGCCCTTGGGGCGGCGGCGGTGGAGGAGGAGGCAACAACCAGGGCCCATGGGGTCAGGGGCCTCAACGTCCTAATGGTGGGGGCGGCGGTGGCGGCAATCGTCCGCCAGACCTCGAAGAAATTATTCGGCGTGGCCAGGATCGACTGAAGAACGCGATCCCGGGTGGCGGCGGGCCAAGCCCAGCCCTGTTCGGTCTGATCGGCGTCGGTCTTGTTGCGCTGTGGCTGTTCCAGTCGATCTATACAGTTCAGCCGGATGAGCGCGGTATCGAGCTTCGCTTCGGCGCTCCCAAGGACGAATTGTCCATGCCCGGCCTGCACTTCCATTTCTGGCCTTTCGAAACGGTTGAGCGCGCCACGATCGTCGAGCGCCAGATCAATGTGGGCGGCGGCGATCAGGCCAACAGCACGCAGGGCCTGATGCTGACGGGCGACCAGAACATCGTCGATGTCCAGTTCTCGGTTCTCTATTCCGTGACCGACCCCGCGGCCTATCTCTTCAACCTGCAGCGCCCGGAAGAAACCCTGCGCCAGGTTGCCGAAAGCGCCATGCGTGAGATCGTCGGTCGCCGTCCTGCGCAGGACGTTTTCCGTGACAATCGTGAAGCGATTGCCATGGAAGTTACCGACGTCATTCAGGTCACCATGGACCGTTACGGCTCCGGCATGTCCGTCAACACCGTATCGATCGAAGATGCCGCGCCGCCGCGTGAAGTGGCCGATGCGTTCGATGAAGTGCAGCGTGCCGAGCAGGACGAAGATCGCTTCGTCGAAGAAGCCAACCAGTACGCCAACCAGCAGCTCGGACAGGCGCGCGGTCAAGCCGCCCAGGTCCGCGAAGAGGCCGCTGCCTATCGCGATCAGGTCGTGAACGCCGCAGAAGGTGAGGCGCAGCGCTTCGTTTCGATCTACAACGAATACGCTACGGCACCGGAAGTGACGCGCAAGCGCATGTTCCTCGAAACGATGGAAAACGTGTTCCGCGATTCCAACAAGTTCATCGTCGAGCAGACGGGTGGGCAGGGTGTGGTTCCCTATCTGCCATTGCCTGAGGTCAATCGGCAGGCGCAGCAATCGCAAAATCAGGGAGGGAACCAGTAATGGGTAACAAGCTTCCCGCTATCATAATCGTCCTGGCGGTCGTCGTTTTCGCGGTGTTCTCGTCCATCTTCGTGGTCAACGAGCGCGAGCAAGCGATCGTCGCCCGCTTTGGTGAAATCCGTGCGGTGCACAGCGAGCCAGGCCTCTATTTCAAGCTGCCGTTCACGTTTGCCGGTGCCGACACGGTACAGTTCGTCGAAGACCGTGCCATGCGCTTTGACCTGGATGACATCCGCGTTCAGGTATCCGGTGGTGCGTTCTATGATGTCGACGCTTTCGTCGTTTATCGCATCCAGGACGCCGAGCGTTTCCGCCAGGCGGTGTCGGCCGACATCGTTTCCGCGGAAGCCCGTCTGAGAACGCGTCTCGATTCGGCTCTTCGTCGGGCTTACGGTCTGCGCGGTTTCGAAGCGGCGCTTTCCGAAGAGCGGCAGGCGATGATGGATGAAGTCGCGTCTCAGCTGCGCACAGACGCCGAAAACCTCGGCCTCCTCATCGAGGACGTGCGTATTCGCCGGACCGATCTGACGCAGCAAGTTTCCCAGCAGACCTATGAGCGCATGATCGCCGAGCGTCTTGCCGAAGCCGAACTTATCCGCGCTCGCGGTCGTGAAGGGGCGCAGCGCCTGCGCGCCGTCGCCGACCGTCAGGTGGTCGAGATCGTTTCGGAAGCGACCCGTGACGCTGAAATCGTTCGAGGTGAGGGCGATGCCGAGCGTAACCGCATCTACGCCGAGGCCTATTCGCGAGACGAAGATTTCTTCGATTTCTATCGCTCGATGTCGGCTTATGCGGTTTCGCTGAGCCAGGATTCCGATACGACCATGGTGCTTTCGCCGGATTCGGAATTCTTCCGTTACTTCCGCGATGCGTCGGGCGGCACTGTTCCGGTCGCAAGCGGCGCCGAGCAGCCTGTCACGCAGCCTGCTGACGAAGGTGCGGATAACGCAGGCGATGCCGCTGCGGCACCTCAGCCGTCGACGCCTCCGGTCGCCACCGAGCCTTCGACAGGCGCGACCGAGTAAGCGGGCGCAATGAGCGGTCTGCTCGTGGGCATAGGCCTTGTCCTCGTCATAGAGGGTCTGGTCTATGCCGCAGCCCCCACCGCCATGCGTAAAATGGCCGAACGATTGCCGGAGCTGTCTGATCAGACACTCCGGCTTTCGGGTATCATGGCCCTGGCAGCAGGCGTCTTCGTGATCTGGCTTGTCCGCGGCTGAACTTGGGCGCGGCTGACGCGACGAAGCCCTATTTCCGCCGCGGCGGAATGAACTATTATACCCATGCAACCGGCAGGCTCGCCGGATGCAATCGCAGGGAGAAGGCGGCAATGACCCACACGATCAGCGTAGCATCGAGATGGGCGCGTTCGCTCTCGCTTCTCGCAGCCGTCTCGATCCTTCCTCTTCCGGCCGCTGCGCAGGAAATGGCGGACCCTGTTCCGCCCCGCGCACCCGTTGATGGCCCTGCCTCGGTGGCGGACCTTGCGGAAGGCCTTCTCGATTCCGTCGTCAACATTTCGACGTCACAGCGCGTCAGCGACGACGAGACATCACCGATGCCGCAAATCCCCGAGGGCTCGCCTTTCGAAGATTTCTTCAATGATTTCTTCGGTGAGGAAAACGGCCAAACCCCGCCGGTTCCGCGCTCTCGCCGCGTCAATTCCCTCGGATCAGGCTTCGTCATTTCCGCTGACGGCCTGATCGTGACCAACAACCACGTGATCGAGCAGTCCGACGACATCGAAGTGAACTTCGCCGACGGCACCTCGCTTTCGGCTGAAATCGTGGGTACCGACCCGCAAACCGATCTTGCGCTGCTGCGGGTCGAACCGCCCGAGCCGCTCGACCATGTCGAATTCGGCGATTCCGATGCCATGCGCATCGGCGACTGGGTCATGGCGATCGGCAATCCGTTCGGGCTTGGCGGGTCGGTCTCCATCGGCATCGTGTCGGCACGCGGCCGTGACATCAATGCCGGCCCCTACGATGACTTCATTCAGACGGACGCGGCCATCAACCGCGGCAATTCCGGCGGCCCACTGTTCAACATGCGAGGCGAAGTCATCGGCATCAACACGGCGATCATATCGCCAACGGGTGGAAGCATCGGCATCGGCTTTTCGGTCCCGGCAGACTTAGCCGTTAATGTCATCAATCAGCTGCGTGATTTCGGTGAAACCCGCCGTGGCTGGCTCGGCGTCCGCATCCAGCCGGTCACCGACGAAATCGCCGAAAGTCTCGACATGGGCCGCGCGCGCGGCGCCCTCGTGGCTGGCGTGATCAATGGCGGTCCTGTCGATGACGGTACGATCGAGCCCGGCGATGTCATTCTCGAATTCGACGGCCGTCCCATCAACGACATGCGCGATCTGCCGCGCATCGTGGCCGAAAGCCCCGTGGGCGATGTGGTCGACGTTCTTATCCTGCGCAATGGCGAAGAGCAGACAGTCGAGGTTACGCTCGGTCGACTGGAAAACGGTCAGGAACAGGCCGAACTCGGCGCCGAAGGCGAAGAGCTTGGCGAGGAGGAACAGAGCGCCACGGTCGATCTGCTTGGGCTGACGCTCAGCGCATTGGATGATGAGCAGCGCGACGCCTTCGGCATCGATGCTGCGGTCAACGGTGTGCTGATCGCAGACGTCTCCGAAGGATCGGAAGCGGAGGAGAAGGGTGTCGTCGCCGGCGAAGTGATCGTCGAGATCGCACAGGAAACGATGGCGACGCCGGCGGATGTCGAGGCGCGCATTTCCGAGCTTCGCGAAGAAGGGCGTCGCAACGCGCTTTTGATGGTGGCGGAGGCAGATGGAACGCTGCGTTTCGTGACCTTGCGCATGGATTGAGCCGAGGTCCCGAAGGATCGACGGAGCCTGCTGTCAGGAAACGGGATCGGCCCGGCGCTTTGCCCATTGCTCGCGGGTGATGCGATAGACGACGCATTGGCGCAGATGGGCCAATTCATCCGGGATGCCGGGATAGTCGAAGGTGTATTCCGGCAATGCCTGCATGCCAATCTTGCGCATCACGCCGGTGGAGGCATGATTGTCGTGGACGGCGTAGGACATGATCTCGTTGAGGCCAAGAGTGTCGAATCCATATGCCAGCCAGGCCTCAGCAGCTTCGCTGGCATAGCCGTTGCGCCATGACCGCTCGGCGAGCCGCCAACCGATCTCCACGCAGTGCTCGGCATAGTGGGGCAGACTGGAGCACGGCCTGATGCCGGCGAACCCAATCGGCTCTCCTGTCGCCTTCACGGTCACCGCGGCAAAGCCGTAGCCGAGGTCGTCGATCTCCGACCTGATCTCGTCCATCTTCGCATCGGCCTCGGCGCGGTTGCGCCGAAACTCGAAGAACCGCATGACCGCTTCGTCCGAGTTGATCTCGTGAAAGAGCGCGCGGTCGCTGTCGACCCAATTGCGGAGGATGAGGCGGTCGGTCTCGATGGGCGTCATGTGACGAAATTCGTCTTCCGATAGCCCTGCATGTAGAGGAGGGCGGTGAGGTCGCCGTGATTGATGCGGTGGCGCGCGCGCGCGGCGACGGCGGGTTTGGCGTGAAGTGCCACGCCTGCACCGGCCCGCTCGATCATGGCGAGATCGTTCGCGCCATCGCCAACGGCCATCGCATCTTCGGTCTCGATGCCGCGGGCCTGGCAGAGTTCCAGAAGTGCATCCAGCTTCGCCTGCTGGCCGAGAATCGGCTCCTGAACCGCGCCGACGAGTAGGCCATCGGCATCCAAAAGCACATTGGCGCGGTTTTCATCGAAGCCGAGCATGCCGGCGACAGGCCCGGTAAAAGCCGTGAAGCCGCCCGACACCAGCGCGGCGTAGCCACCATAGTGCTTCATCGTCGCGATCAGTTCCCGGCCGCCGGGCGTCAGCGTGATGCGCTCGGCGATGACCTTTTCGATCACCGAAACCGGCAGGCCCTTCAGGAGCGCCACGCGTTCGCGCAGTGCCGGCTCGAACGCGATTTCGCCGTTCATGGCACGTGCCGTGATGGCTGCGACCTTGTCCTTCAGGCCAAGTTCGTTGGCAAGCTCGTCGATGCATTCCTGGCCGATCATCGTGGAATCCATGTCCGCCAGGAGGAGGCTTTTCCGACGGGTTTCGGTGATCTGCACGACCACATCGATCGGCGCATCACCAATCATCGAAGCCAGCAGAGACTCGGCGTCGGCCTTGTCGTGTCCGTCACGCAATGCGATATCGCAGGCGATCCCGTCGGCAAGCCAATAGAGGCCGGCAGCCGAGAGGCGCTCGGCGGCAGCTTCTGCGAGAGATGGGGTGAGGACCGGCCTCGAAGGCGCAGCAATCAGCGTGGCGACAAGGGCCATTACAGAACTCCGGGGGACAGATGGATGCGATCCTGATAGCGGGGCCGACGGCCAGCGGCAAGTCGGCGCTGGCGCTGGATCTGGCCGAGCGGATCGGCGGCGTGATCGTGAATGCCGATTCCATGCAGGTCTATGGCGCGCTTCATGTCCTCACCGCACGCCCGAGCCAGGCCGATACCGAGCAGGTGGAGCACCGCCTCTATGGACACCGGCCGGCGGATCAGGCCTATTCGACCGGTGAGTGGATGCGCGAGGCCGCCGAAGTGATTGCCGATGTGCATGCGCGCGGCAAAGTCCCGATCGTCGTTGGCGGCACGGGCCTTTATTTCGAGGCGCTCCTGGGTGGGCTGGCGACGATGCCGGATATTCCCGAACCGATCCGCATGGCGCGTCGCGCTGAGCTGCTGGCCAACGGGCCGGCGGGGATGCATCGCGAGCTTGCATTGCGAGATGCAGAGACGGCGGCACGCCTTTCGTCCAACGACGGCCAGCGGATCGCGCGCGCACTGGAAGTTCTGGATGCGACCGGGAAGTCGATCAGCGTGCTCCAGGCAACGCGCGGTGAGCCGGTTCTCAATGCTGGGGACACCCGCCGCATCCTCCTGATGCCCGAGCGCGGCATGCTGACCGGACGCATCGATCGCCGGTTCAGGCAGATGGTCGAGGGCGGCGCGCTGGATGAGGTACGCGGGCTGCTCGATCTGCATCTCGATCCATCGATGCCAGCGATGAAGGCGATCGGGGTGCCGGAGCTTGCCGCGCATCTTGGTGGCATGCTCGATCTCGAAAGCGCCGTCGAGCAGGGTGCGGCGGCGACACGGCGCTATGCGAAGCGGCAGACGACGTGGTTCCGCAATCGCTTTTCAGAGGACTGGCACCGGATTTCCAGCCCGACACTTAGCAATGTCGATCTGTAATTAATCCTAAGACAACCAACTGCCGGTAGCTTTTAGTTTTGAAGCGCTGGCACGAGAGGGTCCGTTAGGCCGATGCGTCTGCACAAGGCAGAGCTGCTGTTCTTTTTCCTGGTCATCCTGATTGGATTGACCGGGTTTTTCAGCTGGAGCGCGTTTCGGCATGTGGATTCTTTCGTTGCACAGGCGCGCATTGCGGACATCGACCTGATTTACCGGTTCACGTTCCTCAGCGCCGTCTTTGCAGGCCTGGCAATCGTTTGCGGTGTTTTTCTCGTCTATCCAATGATCTGGCACGGCCTGCGCGAGCAAGGTGAACTGCGCCGGATGACGGCGTCTCTCAGCGCGCGGTCGCAAACGCTGGAATATGCGGCGGTCACGGATCCGCTGACCGGCCTCTACAATCGCCGCTATTTCGATGACGCCCTCAATGAGTACCTCTTGGCGTTTCGCGATATTGAAAAGCCGATGGGCATGATCCTGCTCGACATCGACCATTTCAAGCAGGTGAATGACACCCATGGCCATGATGTGGGCGACGAGGTCCTGCGCCAGATTGCGGCATGTCTCGCCGATTTCACGCGCTACCATGATGTGGTCGCCAGGCTCGGCGGTGAAGAGTTCGCTATCCTGTCGCCGAACGTCAATTCAAGCCAGCTCTACGGCCTTGCGGATCGTGTCCGCACCGCGATCGGGTCGCTGAAGGTCGGCACTGGAAACGTGACCCTGCGCATTACGGTCAGTGCCGGCGTCGCATTGTGGGATGGCCAGGAAAGCGGCGAGCATCTCTACAAGCGCGCCGATGCGCAGCTTTACGAAGCCAAGCGGCAGGGCCGCAACCGCGTCTGCGCCTGATCTTCTTAGAATATATATGATGGTGCAGCGCGAGGCAGGTTTCGTCCTGCCTCGATCGACCTATTTGCGCAGAGAGCTCAGCGGCTTCTTCAGCAATTGCGCACGCAGCGAACTGCCTCCGCTTGTCGGTCTTGGCGGTGCGGTTTCCGGATCCTGCGAGCCCAATGAAGGCTGCGGTTCCCGGTAGCGAGAGTCATCCATCAGCGATGGCGCCGGTCGTTGCGCTTCGGGATGGTGGTGAATCGCGGGCGATGGAGCCGCGCGGGCCGTGCCATACGCATCGTCGCCGGGCTGGCTCATCCGGCTGCCGGCATAGGCCGCCGGCTCGCCGGCCTGGGGCAAGAACTCGGGCACCGGGGCACCCGCCAGGCCGGCTGCCTCATTGGTCGGCAGGTTGCGCATGCGCTGAACGATCGTGCGCAGATCGAGTTCGGCTTCTTGCCCATCCTTAGATTTGGTCGAGCCGTTGGCCTTGGGCAGGCTGCGTTCCGGAATGCGCTCGAAGATCATGCGCATCGGCACGGCCACAGCCTCACCGAACGCGATCGCCTCGCGATTGCCGATCGAGGAGAGAAAGCTCGTTGTCGACGACGAGGAATCGGCAATGGCCGAGCGAATGATTTCCTGGTCGCGATCATTGGCAAGACGCATTGCGAAGACGGTGGAGCACTGCGACAGGATCGTCGGGTCGAGCTCGCCCGGACGCTGCGTCACGACGCCGAGGCTGACGCCATATTTGCGGCCTTCCTTGGCAATGCGGGAGATCGCTTGGCGGGTCGGCACGAAGCCCAGATTGGGGTCGGCCGGCACGTAGCGGTGGGCTTCTTCGCACAGGACCAGGATGCGTATGCCGCCATCGCTCCAGAGCGCGATTTCGAAGGCCATGCGGCAAAGAACAGAGGCGACGGAATTCACGACCTCCGAGGGAATGCCGGCGAGCTGGAAGCAACTGATCGGCCGGCCATTTCCCGGTATACGGAAAATGTGGCTCATCGTCTCCACGATCGTGTCGTTGATCGTGTTGGTGGAGAACATGAAGTGAAAGCGCGGATCGTTGATCGCCGACATGATGCGCATCTTCAACGAACGCAGGTGCGGTTTGTCGCCTCGACCTTCAAGCCGCCCTATGCGCTCGTCGATCAGCGCGAGAAGATCGGCCATGCGGTAGGGCACAGGCGTATCGGCGGTCAGCGACGAGCGGTCCGTCGCGCGGCGGAAGAGGCCATTGTCCGGGCCGCCGCGGAAGGCGCGCTTGGCATCGGGAATGAGTTCGCGGAGAAAATCCATTTCCTCCGGAATGCCAGGACGGCCGCGGAAGAGAACCTCGGTAAATTCATCAAGCCGGAACAGCCAAAAGGGCAGGTCCAGCGTCTCGGTGTCGATGACGATCGACGTATCGGGGAACGCTGCGGCGAACTCATTGTGCGGATCGAGAATGAGAACACGCAGATCGGGCGTCGTCTCGATCGCTTTGGTCAACAGCAGTGACACGGCGGAGGACTTGCCGACGCCCGTGGTGCCGACGACCGCGAAATGGCGGTTGAGAAGTGAGGGCACGTGGACTGCCGCGTCCATCGTCTCGTCCTGGGTCAGCTTGCCGATGACAACGCTGTCGCTCCGGCCGCTGTCATAGATTGCCGCAAGATCGGCAGCACGGATGCGGTGAGCGATCGCGCCGAGATACGGATAGTTGGAGATGCCGGCCATGAAGATCGGCTTGTGATCGGAGCCGTTGCGAATCTCGCCGACGAGTTCGACTTCGAAATGGAGAACGTTGTCGGCGTCCGCCTGCCAGCATTCCGCAGGCGAATTCATGGAGTAGACAAGCGCGACGATGCGGCTTTCGCCAACGCTGATGGAGATCAGCCGACCGACCGACCAGAGTTCCGCTAGCGCGACTTCGCCGTTTTCTGCTATGGCGGAAATCGTGGCTCGGGCGCCATTGCACGAGACGACGCGGCCGAGCATTCGTTCTCGGGGATCACCGCGCCCTCGTCGATCCTTGAGCGCGGCATCTTCCATCCGGGGTGTGTGACTGAGATCCATCGTGCCCCGCAACCACTTCGAAAGACTGCAAGCCTAACAACGGGCTGTTAAGATTTGGTTGTGCCGATTCGTACAGAATGCATGTCTCAATTTGAAATCCGCGGCGTTCAGTTGACGGTCGCGCAGTTTACGGTTACGAGACGGTCATGATCAGACATATTCTTATCGTGGTGGGAAGGCGCATGGGCAGGGTGGTGTAACCACCCGGCGACAGCCACCCATGCGCAAACGAGGCTCCTCAAGGGGCCTTTTTTTATGCCCGGATGCGGGCGGTGAAGCGGACGCAGACGACAGGACGGGAGCGAGACCCATGAACGTAACGACCAAGGACGCGCCGGCGCAGGCGACACGGCGACAGGATGCGGCAGGCCAGGAGATGACCGGTGCGGAAATCGTGCTGCAGGCGCTGCGCGATAACGGTGTCGAGCACATCTTCGGTTATCCGGGTGGTGCCGTCCTCCCGATCTACGACGAGATCTTCCAGCAGGACGACGTTCAGCACATTCTGGTGCGTCACGAGCAGGGTGCCGGCCATGCGGCTGAAGGCTACGCGCGATCGACCGGCAAGGTCGGCGTCATGCTGGTCACGTCGGGTCCGGGTGCGACGAATGCGGTGACGCCGCTTCAGGATGCGCTGATGGATTCGATCCCGCTCGTCTGCATCACCGGCCAGGTTCCGACCACGCTGATCGGTTCGGACGCTTTCCAGGAATGCGATACGGTTGGCATCACGCGTCCCTGCACCAAGCACAACTGGCTGGTCAAAGACGTCAACGAGCTTGCCAAGGTCCTTCACGAGGCGTTCCGCATCGCCAAGACCGGCCGCCCCGGCCCGGTCGTCGTCGACATCCCGAAGGACGTCCAGTTCGCCAAGGGCACCTACCACGCGCCTTCGCCTGTCATCGAGCAGAAGAGCTACAAGCCGCGCATCCAGGGCGATCTGAACCAGATCAAGGCGGCGATCGAATTGATGGCCTCAGCCAAGAAGCCAATGCTCTACACGGGCGGCGGTGTCGTCAATTCGGGTCCGGAAGCCAGCCATCTCCTGCGCGAACTGGTCAAGCTGACCAATTTCCCGATCACGTCGACGCTGATGGGGCTCGGCTCCTATCCCGCTTCCGGAGAGAACTGGATGGGCATGCTCGGCATGCACGGCACCTACGAAGCCAACATGGCGATGCATGACTGCGATGTCATGGTCTGCGTCGGTGCCCGGTTCGACGACCGTATCACCGGCCGGCTCGATGCATTCGCGCCGAACTCCAAGAAGATCCACATCGATATCGACCCTTCGTCGATCAACAAGAACGTCCATGTCGACATCCCGATCCTTGGGGATGTCGGGCTTGTTCTCGAAGACATGGTGCGGCTGTGGCGGGCGTCTTCCAAGAAGAACGACCCGGAGGCCATGAAGTCGTGGTGGACGCAGATCACGAAGTGGCGCGCGCGCAACTCGTTGGCCTACAAGCCGAACAGCGACGTGATCATGCCGCAATATGCGGTTCAGCGCCTCTATGAGCTGACGAAGAGCCACGACACCTACATCACCACCGAAGTCGGTCAGCACCAGATGTGGGCGGCACAGTTCTATGGCTTCGAGAAGCCGAACCGGTGGATGACGTCGGGTGGCCTCGGCACCATGGGCTACGGCCTGCCGGCAGCGCTCGGCGTGCAGATCGCGCATCCGGATGCGCTCGTCATCGACATCGCCGGCGATGCCTCGGTTCTGATGACGATGCAGGAAATGTCCTGCGCGGTGCAGTACAATGCGCCGATCAAGATCTTCATCCTGAACAATCAGTATATGGGCATGGTGCGCCAGTGGCAGCAGCTGCTGCATGGCAACCGCCTGTCCAACTCCTATACCGAGGCGCTGCCGGACTTCGTGAAGCTTGCCGAGGCGTATGGCGGCGTCGGCATCCGGGCTGAGAAGCCGGCGGAACTCGACGACAAGATCCAGGAGATGATCGACGTGAAGCGCCCGGTCATCTTCGATTGCCGCGTTGCCAACCTCGCCAACTGCTTCCCGATGATCCCTTCAGGCAAGCCGCACAACGAAATGCTTCTGCCGGACGAAGCCACCGACGAGGCCGTCGCCAATGCCATCAGCGCGGAAGGGCGCTCGTTGGTGTGATGCTGCGGTTGAAAGCCCGTCAATCGGCTGCTATGTCTTACATCGTCTTACCGAGAGGGTGCCATGACTGAGATCACGGTCTCCAGCAAAGGCCAGGTGGTCCTGCCGAAAGAGTTGAGAGACAAGTATGGCTGGCGCGCCGGTACAAAGCTGCAGGTTGCCGATATTGGTGGTCAGGTGACGCTGACGGCGAAATCTTGGCTGGACGAAGCCTTTCCTCCGATCACAACGGAGGAGTTTCTTTCCAAAAGGATCAGAATCGACCGGCCCTTTCCGACCGATGCTGAAATCGATGAGGCTATGATGGCTGAGGCCAGACGGCGGTTCGATGACACTCGCCGTTGATACCAATGTTCTGGTGCGCGCTATCGTCGATGACGAGACGCCGCAATCGGAACAGGCCCGGCTCTGCCTTTTGCAGAACGTGCATTACGTTGCGGACACGGTGTTGCTGGAGACGGAATGGCTTTTGAGAAGCGTCTTCCAGCTTGGTCGTGACGTGATCAATGCGCTGCTGACCGGTCTCCTGGCCTCCAGCAACGCGCGTTTCGCAGATCGCGAGATCGTGGCGCGGGCAATTCTGGCGCACCGATTGGGATTGGATTTCGCCGACGCAATGCACCTGTTTTCCGCAAGGGGCTGCACCGATTTCATTACATACGATGCAAGACTGATTAGGAAGGCACCGACAGTATCGTCGGACATTTCGGTCAGAAAACCTTAAGACGAGAGAGTTTGATGAACGCACAGCAGCAACCCACCGGCTCGGCCTATTTCATCCAAAAGGAGACCGAGGCGGTTGAGACCCACACGCTTTCGGTGCTGGTGGACAACGAACCGGGCGTTCTCGCGCGCGTCATCGGGCTCTTTTCCGGCCGGGGCTACAACATCGAAAGCCTGACGGTTTCGGAAACCGAGCATGAGGCCCATCTGTCGCGCATCACGATCGTGACGCGCGGCACGCCGCACGTGCTGGAGCAGATCAAGTCGCAGCTCGAGCGCATCGTGCCGGTCCACGGCGTCAGGGACCTGACGGTACGGGCACGCGAACTCGGCCATGACAAACCGCTGGAGCGCGAATTGGCGCTTCTGAAGGTGCGTGGGCGCGAGCAGGACCGCATGGAGGCGCTGCGCCTTGCCGATGCGTTCCGCGCGCGTGTCATCGACGCCAATATCGAGCACTTCATCTTCGAGATCACCGGGCGCGTTTCGAAGATCGAGCAGTTCATCGCCATCATGCGGCCGCTCGGGCTGATGGAAGTCTGCCGGACCGGCATCGCGGCAATGAACCGTGGTCTGGACGATTGAGATGTGGTGCAGCGATCACGGAAGGTGATTGCTGCTTCACCGCTTGGAATTGGACGTGGGAGGCGAGGGGGCGTTAGGCCTTGCGCTTTCAGGGAGCCGACATGCCGATCGAGACGTTCATAGCGCTTTCCACCTTCGCATTCGTCTCGTCCATGACGCCCGGGCCGAACAACATCATGCTCATGGCCTCGGGCGTCAATTTCGGCTTTCGCCGCACGATCCCGCACATGCTCGGGGTCTGCGTCGGCTTCATGGTCCTGATCATGGCGGTCGGCCTCGGGCTCGGCACGCTGCTGACCATCTTCCCTTGGCTGCACACGGCACTGAAAATCGCGGGCGTCGGCTATCTGTGCTATCTGGCGTGGAAGATCGCATCCAGCCGCACCGTGGCGACGGCCGATGGTTCCGCCAAGCCGCTCACCTTCCTGCAGGCTGCGGCCTTCCAGTGGGTCAACCCGAAGGCCTGGGTCGCCTCGGTCTCCGGCGTCGCCGTTTACACGACGATCGAAGCGCCTTTTCTCTCGATGCTGATCGTCGTATTCGTATTTTCACTCGTCAGCGTGCCAAGCGTGACGGCGTGGACTGCGTTCGGCCAGATGCTGCGGCAATTCCTGTCCGACCCTGTCCGCCTGAAGTGGTTCAACATTTCCATGGGCATCCTGCTCGCCTTTTCGATCTGGCCGATGCTGCGATAGCCGCAAAATCGTTCTTCTTGTGTTCTTTTTAGCTAGATGATAGTGCTGAACGTCTAGACGAAGGGCAGCGCCATGGCTTTTCACATCCGCGATCCGAAGACCGATCAGCTCGTGCGGGAGTTGGCGACCAAGCGCGGCATCGGCATCACCGAGGCTGTGCGCGAGGCCGTCGAAAACGAGCTGAAGCGGGAGCGTCAGAAAATTCCCCTCATGGAACGTTTGAAGCCGCTCTTCGACGAGATCGATGCCCTGCCGAAGACGGGCCCGGAGCCGGACAAGGCATTTTATGATGAGCTGTGGGGCCAGGAGGACGACTGATGTTTGTGGATGCGTCGGTCATCGTCGCCATACTGGGCAACGAACCGGATCGAGACGAGTTTGTAGCGCGGCTCGATCAAGCCGCAACCTGCGTAAGTTCGCCGGTTGCTCTGTTCGAGGCTGTTCTCGCCCTTTCCAAACGGCTCGGTGGACTTGAAACAGCCAACGCCATGGTGGATGAATTTGTGAGCCAGCTGAATATGAGCATCGAGAGCGTCGATCGTTCCTTGTTGCCCGGATTGGTGAATGCCCATGGCCGTTTTGGAAAAGGCTCTGGCCATCCCGCCCGGCTGAACATGGGCGATTGCTTTTCTTATGCGATGGCCAAGCGGGCGGGGCTGCCGCTGCTCTACAAGGGTGATGATTTCGCCCAGACCGATCTTGCTTGATCGATGGAATTTGCACCCCAACAGGAGGAGGCCCTCAAGGCCGTCGCGCGCTGGCTGAAGGAAGGCCGCTCGCCGATCTTCCGGCTCTTTGGGTATGCCGGCACCGGGAAGACGACGCTCGCACGCCATTTCGCCGAGCATGTGGATGGCGACGTGCAGTTTGCCGCGTTTACCGGCAAGGCCGCGCAGGTGCTGCGCTCGCGCGGCGCTTCCAATGCCAAGACCATCCACTCCTTGATCTATCGGCCCCGCGGCGAGGAAGAAGTCGAGAACGAAGAGACTGGCAAGACCTCGATCTCGCCGATGTTTTCCATCAACCGGCAAAGCCCGATCGCGAAATGCGCGCTGATCGTGGTGGACGAATGTTCGATGGTCGACGAGGCGCTCGGCAAGGATCTGATGAGCTTCGGCGTGCCGATCCTCGTTCTCGGCGATCCCGGCCAGTTGCCGCCGATTACCGGGGGCGGGTTCTTCACCGATCACGAGCCGGATTTTCTGCTGACGGAAATTCACCGGCAGGCGCGCGACAACCCGATCATCACGCTCGCCATGCATGTGCGCGAAGGCCGCGAGCTGATGCATGGCGACTGGGGTAGCGCGCAGATCATCTCGAAATCCGATGTGACGACGGATCTCGTGCTTGAGGCCGACCAAGTGCTGCTCGGCGTCAACCGGACGCGGCGGCGATACAATCAGCGACTCCGGGAGCTGAAGGGCTTCACGGCGGCCCATCCGCAATCGGGCGACAAGCTCGTCTGCCTGCGCAACGACCAGGCCAAGGGCTTGCTCAACGGGTCGCTCTGGGCTGTGATGACGTCGTCGAAGGAGACGACCAAGCCCGGCATCAATCTCCTCATCAAGCCGGAAGACGACGATATGGATCGTGGCTCCGCCAAGATCCGGCTCCTCAAGGCAGCCTTTGAGGATCCCGACGCGGACATCCCCTGGTCGACGAAGAAGCGTTTCGACGATTTTGACTATGGCTATGCGCTGACGGTGCACAAGGCGCAGGGCTCGCAGTGGAACAACGTCGTGCTGTTCGACGAAAGCTTCGCCTTCCGCGAAACCCGCGAGCGCTGGCTTTACACGGCGATCACCCGGGCAGCGGAACGCCTGACGATCGTGCGGTGACGGGAGCGCCGGGTTGCGACACCGGCGCCGGGTTGCCGCAGGCCGTCGAGGGTCATATGTGAGGCATCACGAGTAGCGGAGCAGCCCATGTCCACCAAGCTTTCGGTCAATCTCAACGCCGTCGCGATGTTGCGCAACCGGCGTGATCTGCCTTGGCCGAGCGTCACGCATCTCGGTCGCATCGCGCTTCAGGCCGGGGCGCATGGGCTGACGGTTCATCCGCGTCCCGACCAACGCCACATCCGTTTTTCCGATCTGCCGGATCTGCGCGCGCTGATCGATGACGAGTTTCCGGAAGCCGAGTTCAATATCGAAGGCTATCCGACCGACGAGTTTCTTGATTTGGTCGAGCGGATCGAGCCGGAGCAGGTGACGCTGGTGCCGGATGATCCGAGCCAGGCGACGTCCGATCACGGTTGGGATTTTCGCAAGCTGCACAATGATTTGGCGCCGATCGTGGAGAGATTGAATCGCAAGGGCATGCGGGTTTCGCTCTTTGCCGATGGCGATGGCGATGAGGAGAATGTTGCGTTGGCGAAGTCGACCGGAGCGGCGCGTATCGAGCTCTATACGGGGCCTTATGGCGGCTGCCACGATGATTCCGATCGAGCGGCCAAGGAATTGGAACTGCTCGGAAAAACTGCTGATGCGGCGAGGGCGCTCGGCCTCGGTGTCAATGCCGGGCATGATCTGACGGTCGCCAACCTGCCGCCTCTTGTGCGGCGCATTCCCCATCTGGCCGAGGTCTCCATCGGTCACGGTCTTACCGCGGATGCGCTGGAATACGGCATGAAGGAAACCGTGCGCCGCTTCGTTGAGGCTTGCCGGGGCTAGCCGAAAAGGCTTCGATTTGCCTCACGCCTGCCAAATGCTATGAGGCGCCGACGAAAGCCTGCACTCGGTGCGGGCTGCGGTCCAGCGGCCTCATCCTGGTCGCCGGTCCTTTGCCCGGGACGCCGGAGAACCGAACGCTCATGCCCGAAAAGATCCTGATCATAGGCCCCGCCTGGGTCGGGGACATGGTGATGGCGCAGAGCCTGTTCATGACGCTGAAGGCCACGCGGCCAGGCGTCGAGCTTCATGTCGCTGCGCCAAAATGGAGCGAGCCGCTCCTGGCGCGGATGCCCGAAGTCGACCGATCGATCGGCATGGATCTCGCCCATGGCCAGCTCGGTGTCGGCGCGCGCTTCAAGCTTGGCCGCACGCTTGCGCAGGAAGCTTACGATCAGGCGATCCTGCTGCCGAATTCGCTGAAGTCCGCGCTCGTACCGTTCTTCGCCGGCATCCCGGTGCGTACCGGCTGGCGGGGCGAAAGCCGCTATGGCCTGATCAACGACATGCGCAGGCTGGACAAGGCGGCCTTGCCGCTGATGGTCGACCGGTTCAATGCGCTCGCTTTCGACAAGGATCGCATCGGCGCTGCGACCGATTTTCCCGCGCCGCATCCGGAGCCTCGATTGGTCCGGCAAGATCCGGCTGCCGCACTCGCCCAATTCGGCCTCGCCGTCGAGAGGCCCGTGCTGGCGCTCTGCCCCGGCGCCGAATTCGGACCGTCGAAGCGCTGGCCCGAAACGCATTATGCGGAGACTGCAACACGGTTGCTGGAAGAGGGCCATCAGGTGTGGATCTTCGGCTCGGCGAAAGACCGGGCCGTCGGTGAGGCGGTGATTGCCACCGTGCCGGAACACTTGCGCGCGCAGATCTTCAACCTTGCCGGCGCGACGACGCTCGGACAGGCGATCGATCTGCTCGGCCTTGCGGATGCCGTCATCTCCAACGATTCCGGGCTCATGCATGTTGCTGCTGCGCTCGATCGGCCGCTTGTTGCGGTCTACGGCTCGACCTCGCCGTTTTTCACCCCGCCCCTGAGTTCGCGGGCCAGCACTGTGCAACTCGGCATCGAATGCAGCCCGTGCTTCAAGCGTGAATGTCCGCTCGGCCATCACAGATGCATGCGCGAACTCGGCGCGGACAGGGTGCTTGCCGCGCTGCCCAATCGATCGGCCGCCGCCTCATGAAGGTGCTCGTCGTCAAGACATCCTCGATGGGCGATGTGATCCATACGCTCCCGGCGCTCACCGATGCAGCGGAGGCGTTGCCGGGGATCGTGTTCGATTGGGTCGTCGAGGAGGCTTTCGCTGAAGTCCCGGCCTGGCACCCGAGCGTTCGAAAGGTCATCCCGGTCGCTATCAGGCGTTGGCGCAAGGCTCCGCTGAAAGCGTTGAGTTCGGGCGAATGGGGACGCTATCGCACTGCGCTGGCTGCCGAGCGCTACGACGCCGTCATCGACGCTCAAGGCTTGCTGAAAAGCACGCTGCTCGCCACAAGGCTGGCAAAAGGCAAGCGGTTCGGCATGGACAGGGCGTCGGCACGCGAACCGGCGGCAGCGCTCTTTTACGACCGAGGAATTGTAGTCCCGAAGGGCGTCCATGCAGTCGACCGGACGCGACGTCTCTTTGCTGGCGCCATCGGCTACAGGATGCCGGAGGGGCGCGGGCGCTACGGCATAGAAGTGCCGACCAGTGCGGCTGCCGAGGGTGTGCCCTATCTCGTCTTCCTGCACGGCACCACGCGCCACGAGAAACACTGGCCGGAGGTCTACTGGGCGGAGCTGATCGCGCTTGCGCTTGCTGAAGGGTTTCGGATCAAGCTGGTCTGGGGGAATGCTGCGGAGCAAGCGCGTGCGGAGCGGCTGGCATCGGCCGGTCCGATGGTCGAAGTCCTGCCGCGCTCATCGCTCACCACCATTGCTCAGGTCCTGTCGCAGGCGGCGGGCATCGTGTCGGTGGATACGGGTCTTTCCCATCTGGCAGCGGCGCTTGGGCGACCCAATGTCGTGCTGTTCGGTCCGACGGATCCGGGGCTTGTCGGCGGTTATGGCGAGCGACAGGTCTGCCTTGAAGCCCGACATTTCCAGCCTTCGGGTCGCGACGTCGATCCCGCAATCTTTGCTCCTCTGACACCGGAGATCGTGCTGTCCACGCTCGATCGGCTTCTAAAGAGCGAAGAAGCGCGTTAAAGCGCTCAGCCAGCGCGAATTCGCCAACAAGGTCACGGTTACAAGATGCAACTCTCCATGCCGCGCTTCGACAGCGCCCGCGTTCTCATTGTTGGCGATGTCATGCTCGATCGCTACTGGATGGGCGAAACAACCCGGATCTCGCCGGAGGCGCCGGTGCCGGCGGTGCGCGTCGCCGCGACGGAAGACCGTCCGGGCGGGGCGGCCAATGTGGCGCTCAACGTTGCGGCGCTCGGCGGCGCGGCTTCGCTCATCGGCCTTGTCGGTCGCGATGAGCCGGGCGAGGCGCTTGCCGGGCAACTTGAGGCCGCCGGGGTCGCCTGCCGGCTCATCGGCGTGGAAAAAGAGCGCACGATCGTCAAGCTGCGCGTCATCGCGCGCAACCAGCAGCTGATCCGGCTCGATCTCGAAGACAGGTTTGACGATGTGCATGCTCCCGCGATCGCCGGTGCGCTCGGCGATGCCTTGGAAAGCGCTTCGGTGGTCATCCTGTCCGACTATGGGAAGGGGACGCTCAGCGACATTCAGGCCCTCATCACTGCCGCCCGAGCCAAGGGATGCTCCGTGCTCGTCGATCCAAAGGGCGTCGATTTCGAGCGTTATCGAGGCGCCTCGCTGCTCAAGCCCAATCTCGCGGAATTCGAGGCTGTCGTTGGCCATTGCGGCAGCGAGCAGGTGCTGCTCGAAAAGGCGCGCGCGCTGGTCGAAGAGCTCGAACTCGGCGCACTGCTGGTTACCCGCGGCAAGAGCGGAATGACCTTGCTCAGGCGCGGCGAGGCGCCCGTGCATTTCCCGACGCAGGCGCGCGAGGTCTACGATGTGACCGGCGCAGGCGACACGGTGATTTCGACCATCGGCGCAGCACTTGGCGCCGGCGAGGACCTCGTCGCTGCCGTCGGCCTGTCGAATGTCGCTGCCGGTATCGCGGTCGGCAAGCTTGGTACTGCCGCTGTCAGCGGCCCGGAACTGCGCCGTGCGATCAGCGTGCAGCGCGAGCACGATCGCGGCGCCGTCAGCGAGGAGCAATTGGTCGCGGCGATTGCCGACGCGAAGGTAGCGGGCGAGCGCATCGTTTTCACCAATGGCTGTTTCGACATCCTTCATGCGGGTCATGTCGGCTATCTCGAACAGGCGCGCGCGCTCGGCGACCGTCTCGTCGTGGCGATCAACAGCGATGCTTCGGTCAAGCGGCTCAAGGGACCGTCGCGTCCGGTCAACACGCTCGATCGGCGCATGGTCGTGTTAAGCGCGCTGGAATCGGTCGACTGGGTCGTCGCCTTCGAGGACGACACGCCGACGCCGCTGATCGAGAAGGTGCGGCCCGACATTCTGGTTAAGGGCGGCGATTATTCGCTCGATCAAGTGGTCGGCGGCGAAATCGTGCGTGCCTATGGAGGCGAGGTCCGTGTGCTGTCTCATCTCGACAATTGCTCGACGACGGCCATCGTCGAGGCGATCCGCGGTCGCTCGGGCGGCCAAGACTAAGCGCTCTCCTCCAAAATTCGAGGGTGATGGTCGGCGTCCGCTTGACACGCCAACCGTAGCGCCTTAGAGCCGAACCGTAACGTACGGTACGGCAGGATGATGCAACAGGCAGCGGTTATGGAGCGGGAGGCGGACTGGACGGAGCGGCAACGCGACGTGCTCGATGCCGTGCTTGCGCTGCTCGTCCAGAGCGGCGACGCCGTCACCATGACCGCCGTCGCGCGCCGGGCAAGCTGCTCCAAGGAAACGCTCTACAAGTGGTTCGGCGACCGGGACGGTCTGCTGACGGCTGCCGTGCAGCGTCAGGCCTCGCGCGTCCATATCGCCAATGCCGAGGCGGGCGGTCTGGACGCCTCTTCGCTCAAGATGCACCTGACTGACTACGCAGCAAGCTGGCTTCGGGTCATCTCCGGCCCGCGATCCGTTGCCTTGAACCGCGTGGCCATCAGCCATGCCGGCTCCGAGCGCAGCCGGCTTGGGGCGATCGTGCTGGAAAACGGTCGTTTCGCGCTCGGCCGTCGCATGAAGCCGATGCTGGAGGCCGGAAGGGCAGGCGGCCTGCTCTCCTTTGCCGATGCCGAAGCCGCGTTCCAGACCTTTTTCGGGCTCGTTGCCCGCGACGTTCAGATCCGGCTGCTGCTCGGCGATCGGATCGACATGACTGAAGATCGCATCGCGCGGGATGCCGCCTCGGCGGTCGATCAGTTTCTTGCCCTGTTCGGAACCGCGAGCAGGGTTGCCAATCACAAAGATCAACCAAGGGAAGGATGACCCCAATGCGTGTCTATTACGATCGCGACGCCGATCTCAATCTCATCAAGTCGAAGAACGTCGCCATCATCGGCTACGGATCCCAGGGCCGCGCACATGCGCTGAACCTCAAGGATTCCGGCGCACAGAACGTCGTGATCGCGCTGCGCGAAGGCTCCGCAACGGTCAAGAAAGCCGAAGCCGATGGCTTTCAGGTCAAGTCGGTCGCTGAAGCTGCCGCGTGGGCTGATCTGATGATGATGGCGACGCCCGACGAGCTGCAGGCCGACATCTACCGCGACCACATCGCCGGTAACATCCGCGATGGCGCTGCTATTGCCTTCGCGCACGGCCTCAACGTGCATTTCGGCCTGATTGAGCCGAAGTCGAGCGTCGACGTTCTCATGGTCGCGCCGAAGGGCCCCGGCCATACGGTTCGTGGCGAGTACCAGAAGGGCGGCGGCGTGCCGTGCCTGGTCGCCGTTCACCAGAACCCATCGGGCAATGCGCTCGATCTCGCGCTGTCCTACGCCTGCGGCGTCGGCGGCGGCCGCTCGGGCATCATCGAGACGAACTTCAAGGAAGAGTGCGAAACCGATCTCTTCGGTGAGCAGGTCGTTCTCTGCGGCGGTCTGGTCGAACTGATCCGCGCCGGTTTCGAGACGCTGGTCGAAGCCGGCTACGCACCGGAAATGGCCTATTTCGAATGCCTGCACGAAGTGAAGCTCATCGTCGACCTGATCTACGAGGGCGGCATCGCGAACATGAACTACTCGATCTCCAACACCGCCGAGTGGGGCGAGTATGTCACCGGTCCGCGCATCATCACGGATGAGACGAAGGCCGAGATGAAGCGCGTGCTGAAGGACATCCAATCCGGCCGCTTCACGTCGGAATGGATGCAGGAATACCGTTCGGGCGGCGCGCGCTTCAAGGGCATCCGCCGCGTCAACGACAGCCACCAGATCGAAGAAGTCGGTGAAAAGCTGCGTGGCATGATGCCGTGGATCAAGTCGAACGCGCTCGTCGACAAGGCACGCAATTAATTCGTTGCCTTGAGGGCGGTCGTTAAATCGGCCGCCGAACAATTGCTGAGGCGGCCGCGGAGCAATCCGCGGCCTTTTTCCGTCTCAAATGCCGTTGTCTGATGCCTCTGCCTCAGGCCGGTGTTTTCGGTGGGTCGATGTCGGCGAGCATCCGGCGCAGCCGCGAGACGATCTCCGTCGCCTGCTGCAAGTCGCTCTCGGGCATGTCGAGACAGGACAGGATGCAATCGGGGATTTGAGCCGCGCGGGCAGCGATCTCCTGACCACGCTCGGTCAAGTGCACCAGTACGCGGCGCTCGTCGTCGGCCTGGCGCGTGCGGCCGACGAGGCCCGCGATCTCCATGCGCTTGAGAAGCGGGGAGAGCGTGTTCGTATCGAGCATCAATTCGCGGCCGAGCGATCCCACGCCACGCTTGTCTTCATGGCGCAACGCCAGAAGAACGAGATATTGCGGGTAGGTGATGCCGAGCGGATCCAGAATCGGCTGGTAGAAGCGATTGAAGGCATGGCTGACCGCATACAGATTGAAACACAGCATAGCCTGTGGATCGATCGTCTCGGGCGCTTCTGCATTGTTCTGTGACATGGCTGGTCCGGCTCGCGTTCCCCTGAGTTAGGTCGATACGGCGCAAAACGCAATCGATAGCGACATCCTATTGTCATTTGTATCGTGCACGATATAAGCGAGTTCGACTTTTAACAGAGGAGATATGCAATGTCGGTCAACGTTCTCTACCGCACCCAGGCCACCGCAACCGGCGGTCGCGACGGTCGCTCGGCCACCAAGGATGGTGCCGTCGACGTCAAGCTGGTCACCCCCAAGGAGCTTGGCGGCGCGGGCGGCGACGGGGTCAATCCCGAGCAGCTTTTCGCCACCGGCTATGCCGCATGTTTCCTCGGCGCTTTGAAATTCGTCGCCTCGAAAGAGAAAGTCCCCGTTCCGGCCGATGCCAACGTGACCGCTGATGTCGGCATTGGTCCCCGCGCCGACGAGGGCGGTTTCGGTCTGGACGTTGCGCTTACCGTTTCGCTGCCGGGCGTCGAAGACGCCGTTGCCGACGATCTGATTGCCAAAGCCCACGTTGTCTGCCCTTACTCGCACGCCACACGTGGCAACATCTCCGTTTCCGTCAACCGCGCGTAGGGACAGATCATGAATATCACCAGACGTTCATTCGGCCTCGGGGCGCTTGCCGCCGCTTCCACTCTGGCATTGCCTGCATGGGCCCTTTCGCCGCTTGCCGGCGTACAGGTCCCCGGCGTCGTCCGCCGCAAGGTCGGGTCCTTCGAGATCACGGCGATCAACGATGGCTACACCGCGCTGACCGCCGATCTCTTCTCCGGCGTTCCCGCATCCGACATCGAGGCGGCGCTGGCCTCGGTGCGCCAGGGCACGACGATCCCGACGGCGGTCAACACCTTCGTCGTCAATTCCGATGCCGGCACCTGGCTCATCGATGCGGGTTCGGGGCCGTCGCAGGCTTTCGGGCCCAATCTCGGCCGCACGGTGGCCAATCTTGAAGCAGCCGGCATCACGCCGGATCAGATCGACGGCGTGATCCTCACGCATGCCCACATCGACCACGTCGAGGGCCTCGTAGATGGGAGCGGCGCCGCTGTCTTCGCCAATGCCGAAGTGGTCATCCATGAAGACGAATACGGCTTCTGGTTTGATGACGGCATGCTGTCGCAGGCGCCGGAAGCAGCGCAGGGCCTGTTCGAAAGCGCGCGCCGGTCTTTGACGCCTTACGCCGATCGCACGCGGCAGGTACAGGCAGGCGAAGTGGCGCCGGGCCTGACGCTCATCCATGCACCGGGTCACACGCCGGGACATTCGGTGTTGCACATCGCCAGCGGTGACGACGAAATGCTGATCCTCGGTGATACGCTCCACAATGCCGCGATCCATACCGCCTACCCGGATGTGGGCTTCGGCTTCGACACCGATGCTGCACTTGCAGCGCAGTCGCGTCGCGCACAGTTCGATCGTGTCGCTGCCGACGGCATACTGGTTGCCGCTACCCATGTGGCGTTTCCGAGCTTCGGCTACATCGTCGCCGACGGTGACCGCTTCCGTTATCAGCAGGCGGAGTGGCAGTTCCCGCTCTGATCCCGTTCAGGTCTGAACACATGAAAAGGGCCGCGGAACCCAGTTGCGCGGCCCTTTTTTACATGCGACGCGTGGATTAGTCAGAGCTCCAGGCCGAAGACGATGGGGCCCAGCGCCAGGAAGAGGCCATAGATCAGGATGATCGCGAGGATATTCATCCAGATTCCTGCGCGCATCATGTCGGTCAGGCGCATGCGGTCGTAGGAGAACGCAATCGCATTCGGCGGTGTTGCGACCGGCATCATGAAGGCCATGCTGGCGGCAACGGCGACCGGAACGGTCAAGAGCAGCGGATCAAGTCCAAGGCCGACGGCAACGGCGCCGAGGATCGGCAGGAACGTGGCTGCGGATGCCGTGTTCGACGTGATTTCGGTGAGGAAGATCATCGCCGTGGTCAGAACGAGCACCAGGATGAAGACGCTGATCTCCAGACCGCCGACCGATTGGCCGATCCATTCCGCCAAGCCCGTCGAGGCGAAGCCACCGGCAAGTGCCAGGCCGCCGCCGAAGAGGAGCAGGATACCCCACGGCACCTTCTTCGTGGTCTCCCAATCGAGCGTGCGTTCGCCAGTGCGGCGGCTCACCGGAATGGCGAACAGCAGCAGCGCAGCGGCAATGCCGATGACGGTGTCGTCCAGTGCGAGACCGGTGATGTCGGCAAGCAGCGTGCGGAAGATCCAAGCGAGCGCAGCCAGCATGAACACAACGCCGACGAGCTTCTCGCCACGGCTCATGGGTGGCAGCGCGCGATATTCCTTGCGGATGCCGGCGCCGGCATCGTCGATCGCGATCGTGTGAGTGGGAAAGAGAAAGCGGGTCAAAAGCAGCCATGCGAGCGGCAGCATGATGAGGACGATCGGCACGCCGAACAGCATCCAGGTGAAGAAGCTGATCTCGATGTCGTATTGGTCGCGCATTAGGCTGGCGAGAAATGCGTTCGGCGGTGTACCGATCAGCGTGCCGACGCCGCCGATCGAGGCCGCGTAGGCGATGGCCAGCATCAGCGCGACGCCGAAATTGCGGATGATCGTGTCGTCGTCTGTCTTCTCGGAGATGAAATCGATCACCGACTTGCCAACGGCAAACATCATGACCGCCGTGGCCGTGTTCGAAATCCACATGGACAGGAACGCCGTCGCGATCATGAAGCCGAGGATGATCTTTTGCGGCGAGGTGCCAATGGTTGCCACGATCATCAGGGCAAGCCGGCGGTGAAGGCCGACTTTCTGCATCGCACCGGCCAAAAGAAATCCGCCGAGGAACAGAAATACGATGGGGTCGCCGTAGCTGCGGGCGATTTCCGCTGTGGTGCCGATGGCGAAAAGCGGCATGGCAATCAGAGGCACAAGCGCCGTAGCGGGGATCGGGATCGCCTCGGTCAGCCACCAGATGACCATCCAGGCCGCAACAGCGACCATGCGCCATGCTTCCGGTGCCATGCCCTCGGGAGCGGGCAATGCCAGCAGGAGAAATGCGAGCAACGGTCCGGCTATGATGGAGCCAATCTTGAAGAGGGACAGTACCGGTTCCGTGGACGTGTCCGGCCGGGGCTGGGGCGCGCGCGGTCCCGCATTGCTGGAGTTCTGTGACATGTGCTGAATTGATCCCTGAGCGTTTCGCTTACTGTCTTGGGAAGACGGTCAGGGGTTCAATCAGACTTTTTCGGCGAGAGGCAACCCTTTGCCGGGGACAAAGCGCCACTTCGTCGCATGCTAGGTCAACAAGCCCCGACCCCAGGGGGATCGGGGCTCGCTGCTTCAAGAGCCGTAAGTCAACCGGATCTGGTAGTCCGGGTGTGCCATTGCGAAGGCGGGTGCAGCCGGAGCAGTCCGCGAGGCGATGCGCATGACGACCTGCATCGCCAGGGTCATCGCCACCAGAGCGACCCCGTAGGCGGCCAGAATGCCGATGGCCGTCACGGTGTTGTTGAGTTGCGAGAATGCGCCGAGCGCCACCGGCGCATACCATGACGTCGCCGAGATCGCTCCGGAGATGACGAAGGCATTGCGTGCACCCTTACCCATGCCCGCAAAGAGCGTCTGGCCGATCTGCGTACGGATGCGGGGCATGACGATCGAGTGGATGAACATGCCATTCGCAGTCAGAATCGAAACGATCGCCAATTTCGCCCAGATCTTCTCGTTCATCAGCTTGGCCGGTTCGAAGAACGCGTACTGAACGAGAAAAGCGATGCCGGTGATCCAGAGCAGCATCAGACCGAAGCTGACCAGGCGTGCGCCGAAATCGATCATCTGCCAGTCGTGGAAGGTGATGCGGCGGCTCCCGACAAAGCGAAGCAGCATGAGGTCGAGCATGGTGGCCGCGCCCAATCCAATGGCAAGACCGATGAAATGCGCGAAACGAGTGGCATTCTTGACGGCGAGCACCACATCGCCGCTCAAAGCCAGTAAAAGGCTGTCCAAGTTCATTCTGTTTCTCCGTGATAATCCCCCTGTGCATTGCAGCAATTGTCGCGATGCGATGAGGCAGAACACGTGCGAAATCCGGGCAGGATCCCGCTGACAAAAAGAACGAAGTGGTTTCAGCCTCTTAAGGGCTCAAACATTGGATTTCGTGCATTAACATATTCGAATGTCCGACTTCAGTCTGGGGACTTTCGTCGGTGTATTTGCCAGCGCCACAGCGGACTAAAGGCGTAGAAATCGGCGATTGAGGCGAGAATCAGGCGCAATCGCGGCAGGTACCTTCGGCTGATGAAGCATCGCATTGTCTGCGGTGCTGCGTGTGGATAGACTTGCCGCCATGATACCAACTTCCCTTCGCCGACCAGTTCACCTTGCGTCACCATCGTTGATGCTCGCCGCACTGTGTCTCGCCGTGCCAAGCGTTGCGGAGGTTCTCGCGGACGATCAGTCGCTTCCGGCGCTTTACGCGGTGACGGGGGTCGAACCCGGTGACGAACTCAACATCCGGCTGGAGCCGCGATCGAGCGCCGACATTATCGGCAGCCTTCCACCGCAGTCGGCTGGCATCGAAGTTGTCGGCCGAAAGGGCAACTGGCTGCAGATCAACAGTGTCGAGGCCAGCGGATGGGTGGCGGCACGGTTTCTGGAGCGGGAAGCCGGCGCCCCGCAGTCCGGTGTGTTGCCGGAGCGGCTCGCATGCTTCGGGACCGAGCCGTTCTGGTCGGTGGTGGCTGCGGGAACCTCCATGACCTACAACACGCCAGACAACCCAGACGGTACGCCGTTTTCGATCCGACACGTGACGCGGGCCATGAACAGCCCGTCGCCGCATTGGATCATTCTGGGCGAGCGGCAGGCGCAGTCGATGACGGCGGTGGTGATGCCTCAAGCCTGTTCGGATGGCATGTCGGACAGGATGTTCGGGCTTTCGACGACAATCGTGATCGACAGCGGGGATCAGGCAACGGGTCTGAGCGGCTGTTGCTCCATCGCGCCGGCAGCGCCGAACTGAGTGGTCGTCTACCGCGTAGGCGGCGGACGCTGGTAGCCTGGCCCAATCGTCAACGGCGCGTCCGGAACGACGGATCCATCGATCTCGGACGTCACCGTGAAGCGGTGTTCCCAGAACGGCTGCCCGGTCTCCCGGTCCAGCAGAAGCAGATCGACCCCATAGGGTTGGCCAGCCACGACGCCCGACAGTGAAGGGCTGCGCAACGAAATCCGCCGGTCCGGAACGCCTATCCTCTCTTCCACCAGATAGGGTGGTCCACCCATAGGATCTTCGAAACGGGCCTGGAGCACCGTGCCAATGGGGATGGGGCGATCGACGGCCGCGGAAAAACCCATATAGATGTCGGATATCCGGTAATTCAGAATGAAGCTCGAGCCAAGGATCTTCAGATAAGGCCTGTCGGCGCCATCATCGCGCAAAACTAACAGCGCGCCGTAAAGCATGCCACAAAGAAAAAGCCCTGCGAAAAACACCCAGAGCAGCGCGGTGTCCCGCGACATCGCAGGCCGGAGCGAACCTCGCGCGAGTGAAGCCATGACCACTCCTCGAAAACATGAAAGCGGGTCGATGACCCGCTTTCATCCTAGCACATCTGGCTTTGATGCATCAGCCGTAAGGCGAGATGCAGGACCGCCGCGGGCCGTGATAGGGCTGGAACGTGTTGTCCGACGCACGGTAGGATCGATAGCGCGCGTAGCACCAGTCGATGTGGGCGGAGTTCAGCCCGTAGCCTGGACGAACCGGCCGGATCGGCGGAGGCGCAATGTAGCGCGGAGCAGGGCGGTAGTAGCCGCCGCCGCCAATGATGATGTCGACCGACGGTCCACGACGGTAACGCGGGCCGTAATGACGCGGGCGGTGCGCATAACGGTCGCGGTGATGCCAGCGACGCGCATCACGCCACCGGCGATCATCCCGCCAACGCCGTCCATCGCGATACTGGACCTCGGTCACAAGATTACCGAAGCCGCGGTCCTGTGCACGAGCAGTCACCGTTGAAGGTAGAAGAAGTGTCGCGGCAATCGCGACTGCACTCAAAATGGATAGGAAGGCGCGCATGCCTTGTCTCCCGAGCAATGCAAATTCGCTCCTCTGTGTCCGATGCCGGGATGGGAGAGGAGGCGGTTGCGAAAGTCCCTTCGCTTGTCCGGCGATTTTGTGAACGTCTTTTTTGGGGAGCCGGTTCCAAAAGGTTGCAGCAAAAACGTGGCAATGGAAAGGAGGGCTTGCATGCTTTTGCCAGTCAACCGGCATCTTTGCCGTTGCGGCTCAAAGGCGTGTGATTGGCGGTAAGGAGCTTCATCCATGACAATCGAGCGGACGGGCGGCACGGTCATCCCGCTCTCACGGATCTCCATCCCCATGTCTTCCGAGCCGCACCCCTTCGAGATCGCGCATCGAGACGCGGCAGAAGAGGCCTGGCAGCAGAGGCAACGGGCCAATCCAGCTCTCTTCAACGGAACCGTCATGCTCCATTCCACGATGGACATCGACGGCGGCCGCCTGACCACCGTTGCGCATCGCGTGCCCTATTCGGCATTGCTGCTTTTTCTCAAGGAGCGGCCGGTCGAAGGCTGCTGGCATCTCTTTGGCTCCGCTCTCCTCGTCTCCAGCGACAATCGCGTGCTCCTGAGCCGCATGGCAGAACGGACCGCCAATGCAGGCCTCGTCTACAGCCCATGCGGTTCACTCGACCTCAGCGACGTCGTTGGGGATAGGGTCGACATCGACGGCAACATGCGGCGTGAGGTGCTGGAAGAAACAGGGCTCGATCTTGCGAGCGCTGAGGCCGAGGCAGCGTACGGCATGGTGGAGATCGGCGGCGTCGTCGTCATCGTCCGGCGCTTCTTCTTCGACATGACGGCCGATGAACTGGTCGCTCGGGTGCGCGCCCATATCGACGCTGAGGCCGACCCTGAAATCGATGACGTCTTTTCTGTCGGAGCGGAGGATGAACCGCGCTCCGACTACCAATTCTACATGGCGGAGCTCCTGCACTGGCATTTCGGTTCAAAACGTTGAAGGATGGACATACCGAGAGGGTGAAAAGCCGATAAGAGGAGGTGCGCGACGTGGGGATGCAGTCGCAAGCACGGCCATATGCGATTTTCGATGTCTTTTCAGACCGGGCGCTTGCCGGCAATCCGCTCGCGGTGGTCTTCGAGGCGGACGGGCTGGACGACGCGGCGCTGCAGGGGATCGCTGCCGAGTTCAACCTCTCCGAAACGGTGTTCGTGCTCTCGCCTGAGAACGCACATCACACGGCGCATCTGCGCATCTTCACGCCTGTGCAGGAACTGCCCTTTGCCGGCCACCCAACGGTTGGCGCGGCCGTGGCGCTCGCGCATCGGCGCAATGGCTCAGCCGAAAACGGTGCAGGCCATTGCGATACGGTGCTGATGCTCGAAGAACGCGCCGGCGATATCCGCGCCGTCGTCAGCATGCGCAACCACGCGGGCGATGACCGGCCGGCGGGATTTGCCGAGTTCGACTTGCCAAGACTGCCGCGGCAAGTCGATTGCATCATCAAGCGGGACCAGGTCGCGGATGCTCTCGGCATCAATCCGGGCAGTGTCGGCTTCGAAAACCATGTCGTCTCCGTCTGGAGCGCCGGTGTGCCCTATGTGCTCATTCCCGTGCGTGATCGGTCGGTTGCGGAAAACTGTCAGTGCGACCCGGCGCGATGGGAGGCTCTTGCACCCATCGACGAAGGCATCCTGGCGAGCGCCTTCGTCTATTGCAGAGGCGGCATCGATCATTCCGCCGATTTCCATGCCCGCATGTTCGCTCCATGCTCCGGCACGCCGGAGGATCCCGCAACGGGTTCCGCGGTCGCTGCGCTGGCAGGTGCCGTCAACGCGTTCGACGACCTGCTGGAAGGCCATCACATCCGCATCGTCGAACAGGGCATCGAGATGGGCCGCCCTTCCAAGATCCACCTGCACATGGATGTGACCGCTGGCCGCATCACCCGCGCTCGCCTGGGCGGAGCCGCCGTTCGGGTTGCGGAAGGTTTGCTTTATGTGTGACAAGGGCTGGACAGGGCCGCGGATCGACGTTATACGCGCCCAACTCCAGCCCAAAAGGCCGGACCCGTGGGTGATTAGCTCAGTTGGTAGAGCAGCTGACTCTTAATCAGCGGGTCGTAGGTTCGATCCCTACATCACCCACCATCTTCTCTTTCCTCAACACTCGCACCGAATTTCAAGCGCCGTTTTACGGCGCAACGGGCGTGCTTCTCACCTGATCTCGATCGAGCGCGCAGTCGCTGCCTGCCATCACTTAGCCAAACGACGAAGTTTCGCTTGCCAATCTTCGATTCGCATGAATAGTTAGCTGGATGGCAAAGCATGATCCGGATCTCTCTCTGCTCTTTCACGCGCTGGCGGATGCTACGCGACGGTCGATGCTGGCCCGATTGGCGCAAGGGCCGGCGCGGGTGACGGATCTGGCGGAGCCGACGGGGCTGCGGTTACCGACGATCATGCGGCATCTTGCCGTGCTGGAGGAAGCGGGGCTGATCTCGACATCGAAGGATGGGCGCATCCGCACCTGCGCGATCCGGCCGGAGGCCATGGAGCCGGCCCGTGCTTGGATGGAGGAACAGCGGGCTGTCTGGGCAGCGCGTCTTGATCGCCTCGATGCCTTCGTGATGGATGTGATGAAGGAGCGTAACCGATGACACAGTCCAAGACGCTTAAGACGCCCACTCTGCCCAGTGAAGACCATAGCAGCCGGTTTGCGACGCTGACTTTCGAGCGAGTGGTGAGCGCGCCGGTGGCCACCTTGTGGCAGGCCTGGACGGCGCCGGCCGCCCGTGCAGTCTGGGCAGCGCCGATGTCATCCGTGACGGTTGAATTTCTTGAGGCCGACACGCGCGTCGGCGGGCGCGAGATTTCGCTGTGCAAGGTGGCGGGAGAGCCGGATACGCGATGCGAATGCGGCTGGCTGGACATCGTAACAGAGGTCCGTAGCGTGAATTACGAGGTGGTCTCGCGCGAGGGCGCAACGCAGTCGGCGGCGCTGGTCACAGCCGATTTTGCCGATCTCGGTGAAAGAAGCCGTGTCACCGTCACCGTGCAACTTTCGTCGCTCGCTGCCGATATGGAAGACGGCTACCGCGCGGGGTTCAGTGCCGGCCTGGACAATCTCACCGGCACCGCCCAGCGCACCATGGTGCTGCAGAAGCGCATTCGCGCGCCGCGCAGCGTCGTCTGGAACGCGTGGATGAACCCCGAGACACTGCCGCTCTGGTGGGGCCCCGATGGCTTCTCCTGCCGCACGGCACGCATCGATCTCAGGTCCCGCGGCGAATGGGTGTTCGACATGATTGGGCCAGACGGCACCATCTATCCGAACCATCACCGCTATGGCGAGATCCTGCCGCAGGAGCGGTTCTCCTACGAACTGCTCTGGGGCGAGAATGGACCGAAACATGCCGATGCCTGGGCCTCGTTCGAGGAGCAGGACGGATCGACACTGGTGACGCTCGGCATGGTGTTCAGCACGGAAGCGGAATTCCAGCAGGCGCGCGGCTTCGGTGCGATCGAGCTCGGCTATCAGACGCTGGGCAAGCTAGAGCGCTTCGTCGGCGCGCTGTAACCGGCGGCTGCCGGCCACAAGCGGCGGCAAAGCTTAGCTGTCCTGCCCGAGCCTTGGGGCGGGACGCTCGGCGATGGCAGGCGTGCCGTCGAACAGGATCGGCGTGCGCATTCCAGGGATCGGCGTGCCCTGGTCGTCGGCGGTCTCAATCTTCATCTGTCGCGCGAGGATCTGGGGATCGGCGAAGACGTCGGCGACCGTGTTGATCGGGCCTGCCGGTACGGAGCGTTCCTCGAGAAGCGCGAGCAGCGCGTCCCGTTCGAAACGTGCGATCGCTGGTGCAAGCAGTGCGATCAGCGCTCCCCGATTGGCGACGCGGGCTTCATTCGTCGCGTAGGCTGGATCGGTTCCAAGCGCTGCGAGACCGATGATCTCGGCGAGCGCCCGGAACTGGCGGTCGTTGCCGACTGCCACGATGAGGTGGCCGTCTGCGACCTGGAAGACCTGATAGGGCACGATGTTGGGATGGGCATTGCCGAGCCGCCTCGGGGCCTTGCCGGATACGAGGTAATTCATCGCCTGGTTGGCGAGAACGCCTGCCATGCAATCGTAGAGCGCCATGTCGATGTGACAGCCACGCCCGGTGCGGCCGCGTTCGAGAAGGGCGGCCTCGATGCCGATAACGCTGTAAAGCCCGGTGAAGATATCGGCGAAGGCGACGCCCATCTTTTGCGGTTCGCCTTCGGGGTCGCCCGTCAGATCCATGATGCCGGCCATGCCCTGGATCATGAAATCGTAGCCGGCGCGGTGCCGGTAGGGGCCCGTCTGGCCAAAGCCGGTGATCGAGCAGTAGATCAGGCGCTCGTTGACTTCTTTCAGGCTCTCGTAATCGAGGCCGTATTTGGAAAGTCCGCCGACCTTGAAGTTTTCGATCAGCACATCGGCGCCGCGCACGAGGTCGATGACACGGGCGCGGCCCTCTTCGCTCTTCAGGTCGGCGGTGATCGACGTCTTGCCGCGGTTGGCCGCGTGGAAATAGGCCGCTTCGCGCGAGCCATCCGCGCGGTTGACGAAGGGCGGGCCCCAGCCGCGCGTGTCGTCGCCTTCCGGCGCCTCGATCTTGATGACTTCGGCGCCGAGATCGGCGAGCACTTGGCCGGCCCAGGGGCCGGCAAGGATGCGTGCCAGTTCGACGACGCGGACGCCTTCGAGGGGCCTGCGTCCGCTGCCTGAAAGCGGCCGGGCTTCAGCTTCGGCCGCCTCGTTGTCGTCGCTGTGCGTCATGATCAGAAGAAGGCCTGGATACCGGTCTGGGCACGGCCGAGGATCAGCGCATGAACGTCATGCGTGCCCTCATAGGTGTTGACCGTTTCGAGGTTCTGCGCGTGGCGCATGACCTGATATTCGATCTGGATGCCGTTGCCGCCGTGCATGTCGCGCGCCTGGCGGGCGATATCGAGCGCCTTGCCGCAATTGTTGCGCTTGACGATGGAGATCATCTCCGGCGCCATGCGGCCTTCATCCATGAGGCGACCGACGCGCAGCGACGCCTGCAGGCCGAGTGTGATCTCCGTCTGCATGTCGGCGAGCTTCTTCTGGTAGAGCTGCGTGCCGGCAAGCGGCTTGCCGAACTGCTTGCGGTCGAGGCCATACTGCCGGGCGCGGTGCCAGCAATCTTCCGCCGCGCCGAGCACGCCCCAAGAGATGCCGTAGCGTGCGCGGTTGAGGCAGCCGAAGGGACCCTTCAGGCCCGAGACGTTCGGCAGCAGGTTTTCCTCCGGCACTTCCACGCCGTCCATGACGATTTCGCCGGTGATCGAGGCGCGCAGTGAGAGCTTGCCGCCGATCTTCGGAGCTGAAAGACCCTTCATGCCTTTTTCGAGAATGAAGCCTCGGATCTTGCCGTCGTGCGCCTCCGATTTCGCCCAGACAACGAAGACGTCGGCGATCGGCGAGTTGGAAATCCACATCTTCGAGCCGGAGAGCAGATAGCCGCCATCGATCTTCTTGGCGCGCGTCTTCATGCCGCCGGGATCGGAACCGGCATCGGGTTCGGTCAGGCCGAAGCAGCCGATGAATTCGCCCGAGGCGAGCTTCGGCAGGTACTTGCGGCGCTGCGTGTCATCGCCATAGGCGTAGATCGGATACATGACGAGCGAGGACTGGACGCTCATCATGGAGCGGAAGCCGGAATCGACACGCTCGACTTCACGGGCAACGAGACCATAGGCAACGTAGGATGCTTCGGCACCGCCGAATTCCTCCGGCACGGTGACGCCGAGCAGGCCGTTCTCACCCATTTCGCGGAAGATCGACGGATCGCTTTCCTCGTTCATGTACATCTGCTCGACACGCGGCGCGAGCTTGTCGGCAGCAAACGCTGCTGCCGCATCGCGGATCATCCGCTCGTCTTCAGTCAGCTGATCGTCGATCAGGAACGGGTCGTCCCACTGGAATCCAGCGGCGCCGTCCGGGCGATCTTTTGCCTTCAAAGCTTCGGTCATCGGAAATCCTCCTACGCATCGCGTGCAAATCTGGTGCTATTTGTAAGCGATGCGGCCAGCCAAAGAAAATGATGATTTCTCATCAACCCATGTGACGCAAACATTCAATTTGCGGCTATGATGCTTGCGCGCATGGTGCCGCACGCGTCCGATCGTCCGTCTCTATGCGGAAATATGATCATCGATGGTCAATATTGGGGTGAGCGATGTCGAAGGGCTATGTGCCGAGTGTGGGCGAACTGGAAGCCTTCGTTGCCTGCGCGCGGTTCGGCACGACGGTGCAGGCGGCCGAACACCTCAATCTGACCCAGAGCGCCATTTCGCGCTCGCTATCGTCTCTGGAAGATCGCCTCGGCGTTCTTCTCTTCGAGCGGGTCCGGCGCCGGCTCGTGCTTTCCCGCGCTGGCGGCGTGCTGCTCGAGCGTGCCGAGCCGCTCCTGGACGATCTGCGCAATGCGTCTGCCTCGGCGATTGCGTTCGGCGGCGCGTCTTCCGTGCTGCGGTTGGCGGTGCTGCCGAGCATCGGCCGCAGCTGGCTCATCCCGCGGCTGGCGGCATTTTCCGCCACAATGCCAGATGTGAACTTCGACATCGCGGCGCGGCTTCGGCCGGTCGATTTCGCACAAGAAGCCTTCGACGTGGCAATCATGCGCAGCCAGCACGAGCCGCCGGGCGCCGATCTCGTGGCTCTCTTGCGGGAAGAGATGGTGATCGTCGCATCGCCGCGTGTGCTTGCCAAAGGCGCGAGCCTCGATGATCGCGACCTTCAGCAACTGCCGCTGCTGCAACAGTCCACGCGGCCGACGCTTTGGCTCGACTGGTTCCGCGAACGGGAGCTCGATCCGCGCCGGATGACCCGCGGTGCGCGCTTCGATCATTTCGACATGATCCTCGATGCCGCCGCCGCGGGTCTCGGCATCGGGCTCATCCCGGAACTCATTGCGCGCGATGCACTCGATCGGGGTACGCTCGTTGCCGCGTCACCCCATCGGCTGGTGACCGGCGAAACCTATGCGCTCATCTCGCCGGAGCGCTCGCGCAGCAACCCCGCCGTTACCGCGTTTCGCGCCTGGCTGATCGGAGAGATCGGGCAAAGCTGATCGCACCGATCATTAAATTTGAACGGACACACCGGAACAGTTCGGCCGCTCGCCTATTGGAGGCATGAGCGACAAAGGAGACCGCTTGTGTCCGATCCAGCAAGACCTACCAGGCCAGACGAAGAGCCAAACCAGCCGCCGCTGCCCGAAGAACCGCCGATTCAGGAGCCGGAACCCGATCGGCTGCCGGACGAGATGCCCAATCCAAACCCCGATGAGAGCCCGCAACCGCCGCTACACGCCCTGGCGCAGGTGATGGCGAGCCGACCGCTCTACGGGCGGCCATTCGTTTGTGTGAATGGCGGGCGCTGACGTCGAGCGCCATTGGCGAAGCCAGAGCAGGGAGACCACAATGGCCACGAGCGCAAAAACGCCAAAGACGGGTGGGGCGGAGCCCAAAACCCGCAGCAAGGAAATTTCCGGGCAGTTTGCCAAGGGCAAGCGCCATTCCGACAATAACGGCGTCGCCAGCGCCGATCCTCGTGTCTTTTCCGGCAAGGAAGAAGGTGACGCGACTTGGCCGCTCGATGCCGACGACCCCGGCGTGGCCAAGAAGAAATAGCAGAGGATCAGCGGCGCAGCTTGTGCCGCGCCTGACGGAAAAGGCGGGAGATGCGTCCCGTTGCGCGACGGAAGGGCAAGCCGAGCTTCAAGGTCCGGGGCATGGATCTGGACTTGCGGCTTGCTTCCACGAGGCTCACCAACGCCGTCTGATTTGTGGCTCCACCGAAGAGGTTTTCGCAAAGCTCGCGCAGTGCAGCAAGACGTTCGCGACGTGAGCTTGGGTCGTTCAGCTCAGTGAACGCCGCTTGATACTCCTGTGGGGTCCGCGCTTTCACGAACCCCGGATGCTCGGGCAAGGCGAGGTAAGCCGGTTCATCGGCGTGAACGATCGGCACAGCATTCAGATAAAGCCCAACCAGCAAGGCGTTAGGCGTCTTGAACGGCGCGTTCTCCGTCGCCGATCTGGGATGAACGAGCACGTTAGGGTTCTCGTCTCGCCAGGCGCGGATGAACTGGGGAAAGGACTGCCTGGGCTCAAGGAACGTCGCTTTCACCAATTGTTGAGGCGCGGCGGCAAAGCTTTTCGGTGCTACCAGGTGAACGGGCTTCTCGGCCTGCACGGCATGCAGTGCGGGCAGAATATCGCGCTGAAAAGCTTCCGAACGAAACCCGCCGCCGGCGAGCGCGACCGTCAGCTCTTCCGACACGGGCTTAGCTGGCGGGATGAGGCGGCGATCCAGCACAGGCGGGAAGATGGCAACCTCTCGGTGCAGGTGCCGTACGGCGTCTGCGAGCGCATCGGTCGAGGCGAAAATGCCGGCAAAGCGCTCAAGCAGGCGGGTGAGTCGTTCTTCGGTATAAAAGGCCCAGTGATAATCCTCGCGCGCCAGCACCAGCGGATTGTCGTCGATGAACCAGACCCGCGGAATGTCAAGCTGGGCCATCATGTGGAGAAGGGCAAGGTCGTGGCAGCGTTCGAGGTCGCGCACGATGATGATCGCGTCGACCGTTTCGAGCAACGCTATATTCGCGACCAGGGTTTCGGCTTCGATGAAGCGGAGCATGCGCGCAGTCTCAGGCGGAAGGCCATCGAAATAGAGGCTGACGGATGCCTCGATACGGCCGACGACGAGGATGCGCGGAGCTGGCCGGCTTTCCGTTCCGCCATTTGCAAACAGATCGAGCAGGGCCATCGGCACGACCGGTAGAGGCCGCTTCGGCAGCTTGAGCCCGGTGATCAGTGTCTCAAGCCGGCCCTTTTCGGCGATAGCGCGCACCAGAGCCCAGCGCCAATTTTCACCGCAAGCGGCCACGACCGGCATCCTGATGGCTGCAAGTGCGGACAGCCGATCCATCACGATCGGTAGTTCCGCCGTCGGGTCGAGAAATCGCAGTCCCTCCGTCGCCAGCATGCGCCTCTCGCGCCGGCCAGCACCATCGACGGCTATGAGAAGATCCACGGGATGCGTTGCCAGGCGATCCAGCATGACCGATTTAGCCTCGGCGCAAGCCGCGACCGCCGATCCCGCGGGCACCGCGATGAACCGCTCAGGCCTCGTCTCCAGAAGTGCCGCCAGCTTTGCGAGATCGTCGGACCCGGACGTTTGCGGGACATTGTTCGGTTCGACGATGAAAAGATCGGCGCTCACGGTTGCGATCGCTTCTGGAGCGCGCGTGCTTCGATGGCTTCGACTGCGACGGCCATGCCCGTGCTCAAATCGGTTCGCGCGACATAGTCTCTGGCCGATTGCGACCAGCGCGTGAGGGTCGCGCGATCCGCCGAAGCCGCGTCGGCCAGCTCGCGCGGGGATGTGTCCGACGACACGACGATGCCTGCTGCCGCCTCTTCGACAAGCGGTGCGAAACCGCAATTGGCCGTAGCGATCACAGGAAGGCCGGCGGCGAGCGCTTCGGCGATGACCATGCCGGTCACGTCCAGTCTGGCCGGATGCATGAGAAGATCCGCGGCGCGCAGCTGATCCTTCAGCGCGTCGCCTCTGGTCAGGCCGTTCAGGGTCAATCTGTCAGCAACACCGAGAGCTTGCGCTTGTTTCCTAATAGTCTGAATCTTCCGGCCTTCGGGATCAGGACCGCAAGCAACAAGCCGCGCGGACGGCGTGAGCGCTAATGTTTCGACCGCCCGATCAAGTCCTTTGGTGTGCGGATGCAGGCCGAGCCAGAGCCATACGATCTCGTCAGCGCGATAGCCGAGTTTTTCCCGCAAGGCAGCCCGTTCCGAGACATCGATATTGTGCGGTATCAGCTTCGCATCGAGCGTCGGCGGCAGGATGATCATGCGCTCCAGTTCGGTATCGTAAGAGCGCTGGTAGGCTCCGGCCTGCGGTCTGGCGAGCAGGAGCAGCAGCGTGTCACTGCCGCGTCCGAAGCAGGCCTTTTCGAGCGCTCCGAGCGTTCTGGCGCGCGGCGAAAGGGCCTTCCACCACTGCCGGTTCCGGTCGGCGAAACACCAGTCGCCGCAAAAGAGCACATCGAGCCCAGGCATGCGCTGGAAGCCGATGACGAGATCGAACTTCCCCGCCGTCTCCCGGGCCATGTCCTGCGCGAAAGCAGCGATCCGCCCATGGTTGGTGAAGCCGCGCGGGTTGATCCGGTGAAGTTCGATCCCCGACGGGACCTGCGTGGCTCGGGTGGTCACCATCGTCACGCGGTGGCCGCGCGCGGCCAGGTCTTCAGCAAGGCGGAGCGCGTGAATCTCCAGCCCGCCGGCAGGCTCGAGGCGAAAGATTACGATTGCAATGTCGAGCCGGTGGACGGCACCGCGCGTTTCGACAGTTTGCGTCTCGCGCTGCGCTTCTATGTCTTCCAAGCCTTGACCACCAGTTGATCGCCGAGCTTGCCGTTCACCTTCACCAATCCCGCCTGGAGCGCATGCTGCAGGCGGGCGATGCGCTTGACGAGGAATCCGGGCTTCGCGCCAAGGTCGGCGTGGCCAGCTTTCTTGATCGCGCTGCTCGTCATGGCGATCCGGTCGGATCCCGATGCGGAACTGGTGACCTCTGCATTGGCGAAGCCGCAATCGGCCACAAGCCGCTTCATGCTGTCGACGGTGTAGATGTTGAGATGGCGGGGCGGATCGAGCGCCATCCAGTCGACCTTGTGAATGCGATGCCCAAGGCCGCCAGCGTTTGGCGTCAGCATCGTCAGCGAGCCACCGGGCTTGAGAATGCGGTGGCATTCTCTCAGCGTCGTGTGTGGATCGGGCAGATGCTCGATCACATGGCTGAGCGTCACGGCATCAAACGATGCATCGGCGAAATTCTGCTCGGTGATATCGCCGACATGGACAGTCAGGCCTTTGGCGCGAGCAGCCTCGGCCGCCTTCGCATCGAATTCGACACCGACGGTTTCCCAGCCAAGCTCCGAAAGCGTCCAGAGCGCATCGCCGCTGCCGCACCCGACATCCAGCACGCGTTGCGGTCGTGGATCGCGCTTCAGATGAAAAACCTGATCGTCGATCTCCATCTTGCGCCGGCGCCGAGTGGCGAATAGCGCAGCCAGAAGGCGATCGGTCGTGCCCGTGGGCTTCGCGCCATACCGCGTTTCGAGATAAGCCCGCTTTGCTTTCGAAAGCTTCCGGTCCGACTTGCCGTGGGTGAAGTAATCGCCGTAAATCTCGCCCAGATCCTCCGGGGCCGGCGCCGGGTCGAGCCACAGGGTCTCGCACTGGGCATTGTCGCAGCGCTTGATCGTCCACGTGCCGGGCGCGGAAAAAAGCCTGTCGGGCAGATCCTTGTAGAGCTCGGTCCCCGAGCTGCCGCAGGCGATGCAGTGTGGTCTTTGAACGGTTCGCATCTCGGCTCTACCAATTGCAACGGGCGCGACAATGGCGCTGGATCTATGCCCGAAACACTCGATAGCACCAGTGTCGCGGCAATCGCAACGCAAGCAGCGCGGCTTGCACCGACTTCGCGTGGCAGTTAACTGTCTCGCGCGCCCAAAAGGCGGCACCATCGGGAGCCATTCATGTCATTTCTCGACGCGCTGGAACGGCATCGGCGCCTGTTTGCGGAATTGGGCGCGCTGGAGGCCCAGGTCGTGGCTCTGGCCGACCATATCGAGCGCTCGATCCGCGCGGGCGGCAAGGTCGTGTTCTTCGGCAATGGCGGAAGTGCTGCCGACAGCCAGCATCTGGCCGCGGAGTTCGTCGTGCGCTACCGGGCTGAGCGACGGCCGCTGCCGGCTCTCGCGCTGACGGTCGACACCTCGATCCTGACGGCGCACAGCAACGACTACGCCTTCGAAACGGTGTTTGCCCGTCAGGTGGAAGCGCTGTGCGGCCCCGCCGACACGGTGATCGGCATCTCCACATCGGGCAACAGCGCAAACATCATCGCCGGTCTCGCTGCGGCCAGGTCCGTTGGTGCTGCGGGATGGGCGTGGACGGGCAGGGGCGGCGGCAAGCTGGCTGACACTGCCGATCATCTTCTCGCCGTGCCGGAGAGTGAGACGGCGCGCGTGCAGGAGGCGCATCTCTTCATCGGGCATTGGATCTGCGAAGACATGGACCGGCGGTTTGCCACGTCATGAAGCTCGTCATCCTCGATCGCGACGGCGTCATCAACTACGATTCGGATGCCTTCATCCGGTCCGTCGACGAGTGGCGGCCGATCGAAGGCAGCATCGATGCAATCGCCAGGTTGGCACAGGCCGGCTACACCATCGCGGTTGCCACGAACCAGTCCGGCATCGCGCGGGGCTATCTTTCGCTCGAGACGCTTCAGGCCATCCATCGGCGCATGGAGGAGGCGGTGACAGAGGCGGGCGGCGCGATCGCACACATCGCCTTTTGCCCGCATGGGCCAAGCGACGGCTGCGCCTGCCGCAAGCCGCTGCCGGGGATGATCGATGAGATACTGGACCGGCTCGGCGCGCATAACATCGATGAGCGCTGGCTCGTCGGCGACAGCCTGCGCGACCTGCAGGCAGGCATTTCGCGCGACTTTCGGCCGGTGCTTGTGCGAACCGGCAAGGGCGTGAAAACGGAAAAGGATCGGTCGAGCCTCCCGGAAAACACGCTGATTTTCGACGATTTGGCCCGTTTCGCCGAACACGTCATCGCGGAGAGCGGCGCATGAGCGAACCGATGGAACTCGATCTGATCATCATCGGCGGCGGCGTCGCCGGCCTCTGGCTGCTCAACCGGGCGACGCAAGACGGCTTCAACGCGCTGTTGATCGAGAAGACCGCGCTTGGTGGCGGCCAGACCCGCTACGCACAGGGCATTATGCATGGCGGCACGAAATACGCACTGAGCGGCGCGATGACGCCGGCTGCCGATGCGATCGGCCGCATGCCGGACCTCTGGCGCGATTGCCTGAAAGGTCGAGGCGAACTCGATCTCAAAGGCGTGCGGGAGCTTTCAGATGCCACCTATCTCTGGTCTGCCGGATCGCTGACATCGCAGGTGACGTCGTTCTTCGCGAGCAAGGCCATGCGCTCCCGCGTCGACCGCGTCGACGACCAAGACAAACCCTCTATCTTCCAGCTGCCGGGTGCGAGTGGGTCGGTCTATCGTCTCAACGAGTTCGTGCTCGACATGCCGTCGCTGGTCGAAACCCTGGCGGCACCGCTCAAGGATCGCATCATCCGCGCTGCCGCCGAGACGATGTCATACGCCTTTGACGAAGCCGGCAATGTCAGCAGCATCAGCCTTGAGGATGGGCTCGTTCTCAAGCCGCGTGCTCTTATCCTGACATCCGGTGCTGGCCACGAGGCCCTTGCGGCGCGCCTCAACATCGTGCGTCCGCAATTGCAGCGGCGGCCGCTGCATATGGTGGTGGCACGACACACGATCGATCATCCGCTTTTCGGCCACTGCATCGGAATGTCCAGCAGCCCGCTTCTTACCGTGACGAGCCATCCGTCGAGCGACGGCCGCGTCGTCTGGTATCTCGGCGGCGGGCTCGCCGAAACGGGCGTCGAGAAAACGGAAGACGAGCAGATCGCTGCGGCCCGCGAGACGATCGACCGGCTCCTGCCGCAGCTTCGGCCGTTCCGAGCCAAATGGGCAACGCTGCGCATCGATCGCGCCGAACCGTTGCAGCCAGGCGGTGCGCGTCCGGATGGCGCGTTTGTCGAAGAGGTCGGCAATTGCCTCGTCGCATGGCCAACCAAGCTGGCGCTGGCGCCGGAACTCGCGCGACTGGCGCTCGGCAGACTTCATGGGCGGTTAGGCGAGGGTGCGCAAACCTCGGTCGATTGGTCCCGCCTTGCCGATCTGCCGCGTCCCGAGGTGGCGCGCTTGCCCTGGGAAGAGACGATCCAATGGACTTGAGAGATTTCGGCACCACGGGGCTGCGCGTCAGCCCAATCGCGCTCGGCACAGTCAAGTTCGGCCGCACGGCGGGGCTGAAACTGCCAAAGCCGTTCCAGTTGCCGAGCGATGCGGAGGCGGCGTCGCTTCTGGCGCTCGCCGCCGATCTCGGCATCAACCTCATCGATACGGCGCCGGCCTACGGCACGTCTGAAGAGCGGCTCGGTGCGCTGCTCAAAGACCAGCGCGACAAATGGCTGATCTGCTCCAAGGCCGGCGAGGAATTCGACGCCGCCACCGGGCAAAGCCACTATGTCTTTTCGCGCGAACACATCACGCTGAGCGTCGAGCGGAGCCTGAAGCGGCTTGGAACGGACCGGCTCGACATCGTGCTCATTCACTCCAACGGCGACGATCTCGATGTGATCGACCGGTTCGGCGCGCTGGATACGCTGGAACGCCTGAAGGCTCAGGGCAAGATCCGCGCGACGGGCATGTCGACGAAAACCATTGAGGGCGGGCTGCGTGCGCTTGCGGCAAGCGACTGCGTGATGGTCACGCACAATCTCGCCTATCAGGACGAATTGCCGGTCATCGACGTGGCGGCGGCCAGCGGCAAAGGTGTTCTTATCAAGAAGCCGCTCGCCTCCGGCCATGCCGTTTCGCAAAGCGACGATCCGGTTGCCGAAAGCTTCCGGATGATCCTTGGTCATCCCGGCGTGTCGTCTCTGGTCGTCGGGACGATCGACCCGCACCACCTTGCCCAGAATGTGGAAGCCGCCAGCCGCGCACTCAACGCGTAGACCTTATTGAACGAGCACGGCGCGATTGCATTCGGCGCCCGTCACGCGGACATCCGCTTCGCCGACCGAAACACCAACGGACCGCAGCGTGGAATGCAGAACCTGATCGAGCGGCGCGCTCACCCCTTCGAGCAGGGATGTGACGAGCTTCGTGACGGCTTGAACGCTGCCGAGACCGAGACCCAGGCCGAGGATATCGACCTCCAATTGCAGCCGCTCCAAGAGGGACAGTGTCAGTGAGCGGGTGAGATCGCGCGTATTGATTGTCCTCGTCACACCCTTGGCGATATCTTCGCCGGAGAAGCGAAGCGCCGTCGTGTCGATATTGGCGACTTCGAGATGGGCGACCGCCTTCACCTTGAGCAGCAGCAGATCGACGAGACCGGCCTTGGCAATCGTCGGGTCGCGGCTGAAATCCGTGAAGGATGAGGCGGTGGCCTTGCCGATTGCCGCTTCGAGGACGCCAGGGCGTGCGTCGAGGGTGACGCTGCGAGGCAAGCGGGTGGCACCACAATCGACAGCCGACAGCGTCGCCTCGCCATAGGCAACTTCCAGATAAAGCGGCACATGCAAGGCCGATATGGCGCCCGTGCCGAGCACCTTCACATCGAGCGCAAGGCGCGTCTGCGCGGTTCGGACCGTTGCGCCCCGCTCGCCGATGGCGATCCAGGCGCTGCCTGCCGGTGGCTGGCCGACCGCGAGCTTCAGCGAAACGGAGGCAAGCCCCGGCAGCGTCTGGTCGAGATGGAGTGCGATCTGGCGGCCTGCGCCGGCGATGGAGGCCATGGCGGACAGGAAGTCGAGGGCATTGGCCTTCACGGCCAGGCCTTGCGCTGCGCCGACAGCTGCGCGGCCCACCGGTCCTGCATCCAGAAACGCCGAAAGCGCGATTGGTGTCTCCTTGATGCCGAGCGCCGTCACCAGGGACCGCAGTGCGGCAGATGCCTGTGGCGACAGACCTTCGAGCGAGGAAAGGACCGTCGCCATGCGACCGATGCTGACAGAACGATTCAAAAGCTCGTCGTAAGTGACCGCATCCAGTGAGAGATTGGTCGCAAGGGCATCCATGAAGGCGAGAAGAGAGATGTCGGCGCTGGCAAGCGCGTTATAATCCATCAGCTTAAGGTCGATGCGCGACCCGAGCATGGCGCCCAGCACCTGGTTCGCGATGCCATCGTTGAGGCTGGCGAGCCGTGACCCGATGGAGAACGCAGCCTGTGCGGAGGCATGTGCTGTGCCCACTGCGCTCAGCCGCGGCGGCTCGGAAAAGAGCGCCGCAAAATGCAAGGTGCCGGGGCGGCTTATCTCCACGCGTGCGGCGTTGGATGTCGCCGTGGCAGCCACTGCACGAAAGCGTGCATCGACCTCCAGTTCGGATGAGGGTTGATACACGCCCGGCTCTATCCGCAGGATACCGAGCCGATCGTCGGGCACGGTCGCCAGATGCTTCCCTTCGATGTCGACGAAGCCGTTTTCGATGGCGATGACGTAGTCGAGATTGTTGGAAGCGAGATAATGACTCACGGCGCCCATACGATCTGCCGCGTTGGATGCGGCGATGATCGCCGCGAGGTCGGCATGCTGCTGCAGCGTGCGCCGCTCCAGCGTGAGTTTGCCGTAATCAACGGCGAGAGCCAGCGATCCGGCAACGAGCGGCAGGGCACCTGCCGCGATCATCGCCACGTTGCCGCGCTGGTTCGCTGCTAAACGCGCTAGAAACGTTCTCCCTGCAGCCATCTCAGATGCCTCCGATCCGGATCGTCGCGTACCGTTCTATCCGCGTCTCGGGCATGGTGAAGGTGAAGAGGTTCCAGATCGGCAGGCCGGCGGAATCATAGGAAAGGCGCACGGTGAACTGGCCCGGTTCCGGGTCATCCCCGACATCCACGTCCATCATCGCTGCATCGATGAACGGGTAGGAGATCGCAGCGGAGGATACGTAGCTGCGCGCAAGGTGCAGCCTTTCCTCCTCGTTCAAGCCGGCAACGGCAATGCGGGCCGAATCCGCTGCGATCTGCTGCACGGCATGGGCGGTGTTGAGATAGATGGCGTAGGCCACCAGCGTCAGGAGCGTCAGGATAAACAGCGGCGCGACGATAGCGAATTCGATCGCGGCACCACCCTTTCGGCATCGCAAGAACAGTCCTTCGTGAAGCATGACGATCCCATCCATTGAATAGGCCCAGGATGCCAGTTGCAGGATACGATTCTTCTACCGAAGATTGTACATTGTTGCGCATGAAGCCATGCGTTGCAAATCGTTGAATTGGCAGATCAGCATCCGCTAAGGTTGCATTAACCGGAAATGCAGTTAATGGTTGTACTGCGAGCGCGGCACAATTTGAGGGGCATGTCATGGTGATCAAGTCGGTGGGCGTCACATTCTCGATTCTTCAAGCCTTCGTGGGCAGACGAGCGGCGTTGACGCTGAAGGAGATCGCGTATCAATCGAAACTGCCGCCGAGCAAGGCGCATCGCTATCTGCGAAGTCTCATCCAAGAGGGAATGATCGTGCAGGATCCGCGTACGCGGCTTTATGGGCTGGGCGCCACGGCGATCGCGCTTGGGCTTGAAGCACTCGAGAACACCGATCCTGTCGTGCGCGCCTGCGACACGGTGCGGGCGTTGGCCGAGCGGCTCGATGTGGCCGTGAGCATCGATGTGATGGGGCCTGCCGGGCCAATCTGCATCTGGGCGGAGCAACCCGTTACCCGTCTGGTCTCCCCGGTTCGCCTCGGCGCGACACAACCACTGACAGCCTCGGCCGCGGGACAGGTCTTCATGGCCTTCCTGCCGATGCACGCGACACGCGATCTGGTCGCCCGCGAAACGGCCATGGTGCAGACCGGGAGCGCGATCGACGCGAATGCGATCGCAATGGGGGTCCGCACCCGTGGCTATGCGGCTCTTCCGCCAGCGCCAGGCAGCATGACTGCGACGATCGCTGCCCCCGTTCTCGATGCGCGCGGCGAGGCCTGTGCCGCGATTACGGTCTATTGCCGCCCGACCGAGACGGGCGGCATCGCCGATCTGACCGTCGGTTCGCTGCTTTCCGCCGCCAACGAAGCTTCGGCATTGAAGCTGCACATGCGTGCCGCCCGATACGCCGCAGCGCGCTGAACGCGAACTGCGCCACGTCTCGATCCTCAGCCGATATTCCCCGCCCCACGGCCACCTTCGGCGCAGCCTGACCGCTGCGCCGCTTTCTTTTGCCAGATAATTCAAAATTTAATCGAATTGCTTGTATTCATGCGTGAACTCGGAGTTTCTCTTTGCTGAATGCAGAATATTAAGCACGAAGATTATGCTTAATATTCCGTTATGCGCGCTGTTCTGCTGTTGCCGGTTGCCAGATCTGCATCATCGTGGCGTTCTCACATCAAGAGTTGTTGTCTGCAAGTAATTCAACCCTGAGTGAGGAGAGTATCCATGAACAGTGCAATCAAGCTCGTCGTCGTATCGCTACTGGCTGCCACCACTGCCACGGCTGCCCATGCCGGCGGCTGGGGCAAGGGCGGCGGCTATGGCAGCCAGAGCTACACCTCGTCCAACAAGCAGCTGCTGAACGTCTCGCCCAGCGTCGATGTCGGCGGTGTGCTGAACGGCGGCATCCTCAATGGTGCAGCGATCGCGAGCGGCAACGACCTCAGCCGCAACTCGATCCTGAACGGCAACGGTCTGCTCAACGGCAACGGCATCCTGTCCGGCGTCAATATCCTCGGCGGTGACAACGGGATCCTGCAGAAGGGCTCGCAGAACGGCCCGGTCAAGCGGCTTCTGGGCCGTTAGGCCCTATCGCCTGAGCGGGCAATGCGTCTCCATCGCCGGGCCGGACAGCGGCATCGATAGATTTCGACGGGGACACGTTACCCACTGAAGAAAGCCGGACGCGAAGCGAGACAAGCTTCGCGTCCGGACCTTGCCGTTTCCACAGCTCAAAGGCTGACGCGCAGGCCGAATGTGCCCGATACCGTGTTCTCGTGGATGTCGAAAACCGTCCGATTGATCTCACTGACATCGACCCGCATGAGAAACGAGATGCGGGAGGTGGGGTCGAAGGCAACAGCGACGTAGATGCCCGACGCCTCTTCCTCGTTGCCGATCGCCAGATTGTCGCGCAACTCGCCGAAGATGCCGATGCTGCCGGTCAATCGCTCGATCAACGGTCGCGACAGTTCCAGTTCTGCGCGATGCACGTGGGAACCCAGCGGATCGTCCGTGTCGACGGTGTCGATCGAGCCCTTGAGGCTGAAGCTTGCCGATATTCCGTAAAGCTGCCGTTCGACTGTGAGTGCGTAAACTGGATAGATGCGATCCGTGAAGCCGAACGCGTCGGAGACATGGGTGAAGCCAGCTTCGCCATCGACGGCAAAGCCCAGAACATCCGGAAGAGTGGCTCCGGTCGTCAGCGTGACAGCGCGTGAGCCGACCGCGAAGGGGTCGTCTTCAGGTATGTCGACGACGTCGAACCGCCCGGTGAGCCGCAACACCATGGTGGGCAAGGCATGGGTGACAATCAAGCCGGCACGTGCGCGGTTCACGTCCGGCGAAAGCCTCAATGTGCCGAGCCCTGCGTCGAGCTTCGCATCGGAAACATCCTCGTGGCTGCCGGAAAGCACGAGGGCCATCGCGGTGCGCGGTGTAAGCTGGCCGCGCAGGTCGATCTCGCCCGCGAATGTCTGGCCGAACGTGCGCGTTCCGATGATCACCGAACCGAGATCGAGGTCGTCTCCGGTGCTCTCCGCCAGATAGCCAAGCGACGTCTTCAGCACGAAACGTTCGCCGATCTCGCGGGTCAATGCGGCTGTGAGATTGGCGCTGCGATCGGTCTCGAATTCAACGTCTCGATGCTCGAATGTCTCGAGCGTGATGCCGAGGTCGAGTTTGCCGATCGCTGTGTCCCGCTCATGGGCAAGCGCGCCGCGCAGGTGGAAGATCGTGTCGGTCACTGCAAAAGGACCATCCAAGGCATTGTTGGTGACGATCATTTCCTGGAGGATCGTCGCGGTGCTCTTGGCGCCGGTCACCGCATCTTCGTGGACGACGGTCTGTTCCTGCGCCGTTGCCAGGCCGCCACCGCCCGCCACTGTTGCCATCAGCAGTGCCGTCAGGTGCAGGCGCATCGATCCAGAATTCCATCGTTTGGCTCGTCTCCCGCCGCTTTGATGCGACGGGAGACTTCGGAGTTGCCGCCTGCAAGCAGGTGACGCAGAACCATTTCTGCAGGGGGATGATCGGACCCGGCGTCCCAAAACGGGATTAAGCGGCGAAGAGGAGAATTCCGCATCGAAGAAGCCGTTCAGCAATGCGATGCACCGGAGCGTTTTGGCATCACGCATTGCCGCATCGGCGATCGCCGGGTACTCCTTCATCGCATCAGGGAGGATGCGGCCATGTTCGACAGCGGCATGAATTTCGGTCTCGGCGAGGAGATCGACCAGCTTCGCGAGACGGTGAGACGATTTGCGCGCGACCGAATCGCGCCGGTCGCGGACGAAACAGACCGCAAGAACGAGTTTCCGGCTTATCTCTGGCAGGAGATGGGGGCGCTCGGCCTCCTAGGCATGACGGCCGATCCGGATTTCGGCGGTACGGGCATGAGCTATCTCGCCCATGTGATCGCGATGGAGGAGATTTCGCGGGCCTCTGCCTCGGTAGGCTTGAGCTACGGCGCGCATTCCAATCTCTGCGTCAACCAGATCAACCGCTGGGGCACCACTGCGCAGAAGGAAGCCTATCTGCCGAAGCTCTGCTCGGGCGAGCATGTCGGCGCGCTCGCGATGTCTGAGCCGGGTGCGGGCTCGGATGTCGTCTCGATGAAGCTCAGGGCAGAGAAGAAGAACGACCGCTATGTGCTCAACGGCAACAAGATGTGGATCACCAATGGTCCCGATGCCGATACGCTCGTCGTCTACGCCAAGACCGATCCTGCCGCCGGCCCACGCGGCATCACGGCGTTCCTGATCGAGAAGACGATGAGCGGCTTTTCCACCGCGCAGAAGCTCGACAAGCTCGGCATGCGCGGCTCCAACACCTGCGAACTCGTTTTCGAAAACTGCGAAGTGCCGTTCGAGAACGTGCTCGGGGAAGAGGGGCAGGGCGTCCGGATCCTGATGTCGGGCCTCGACTATGAACGTATGGTGCTTGCCGGTGGCCCCCTCGGCATCATGGCGGCGGCGCTCGACGTGGTCGTTCCCTACAGCCACGAGCGCAAGCAGTTCGGCACGGCGATCGGTGAGTTTCAGCTGATGCAGGGCAAGCTCGCGGACATGTACACCATCACCAATGCATGCCGTGCCTATGTCTATGCTGTCGCCGCCTCATGCGATCGCGGCGAGACGACCCGAAAGGACGCCGCCGGCTGCATCCTCTACGCGGCTGAAAAGGCAACGCAGGTGGCGCTTGAGGCAATTCAGGCGCTCGGCGGCAACGGCTACATCAACGACTATCCCACCGGCCGGCTGCTGCGCGATGCCAAGCTCTACGAGATCGGCGCAGGAACAAGCGAAATCCGCCGCATGCTGATCGGCCGGGAGATGTTTGCGGAGACGGCGTGATATTCGCAATCGGAGCGGTTACAACGTTTCTCGAGTGTCGCATTTGCTGGAGAGGGATCGATGTCTGACACGGATGATCTTGCCGAGCAGCGGGATCTTGGTCGTTTGCGTCTATCGGTCGACGAGGCAGGGAACATCCAGCTTCCCGCTGAGATGCGGGCAGCCATGATGGCGGACGGCGCCGGCCCGTTGCTGGCCGAAATCGTCGATGGAGAATTACGGGTGATCTCGCCGAAGGCTGCGATACGCAAAGTGCGCCGGATGATAGCGCAGGGTGACTGGGGCGGTGGGTCCGTAACCGACCAGTTGATCGCAGAGCGGCGGGCGGAGAGCTTGAGGGACGAAGCGGAGGCGCTGTTGCCGACCAGTGAATGGTAATGTCAGTGCGCGACCCGTGTCTGACCCTCGCCGGTTCCATTTCTGGTCGCATCCGCAATCGCGTCGGCAATCCATTGGTTCAGAGACTTAGCCTGAGTTGCGGCGGCTTCGACAGCCCTGCGATGCAGCTCCGGGTCCATTCTGAGGGACACATGACCGGAAAACGGCTTCTGCGGCTCCTTGCTCTTCTGATTGCAAAATTCGAGGTAGTCGTCGACACTGTCACGAAACGCCTGCACAAGCCCTTGTGCCGTTTCTGCTTCGAAGGTGACAATATCCCTAATGCCGACAAGGCGTCCGTGGAAGACGAGACCTTCCTCGTCGAACTCGATTGTTCCGACATAACCCTTATAAGGTTTCATGGCTGTATCCCTGCGTCCTTCAAGAATTCGCGGATGTTGCGCACGACGTACGGCTTCGCGTCGGGCGCTGGGTGTGGACGGTGGACGAAGATCGTGCGCTCGTTGAGAGTAAAGCGGAGCCGTGATCCGCGACCTTCCGTCATGTCTGCGCCTAGGGCTAGAAGCATAGACTCAATTTCGCGCCATCGGATCGTCGCGCTGGGTGGTTGTGCAAATAGCTTTTCCAGTGTCCTCCGATGCTTGGCGTTCATCCCCTTCATCGGAAGCCGATATCCCCAATCAACGTCAATCCTCGATACCAATATATGATATCACTTGGAATATTTCAATGAGCGTCATTCAATCGAAGTTGTCGACCGCCTCGGAGGCTTTCCGCGATAACCGGGCGCGCATGGCAGAGCTCCTGGCCGAGACGGCGGAGATTGCCGAGCGGATCGGCGAGGGCGGGCCGCTGGCTGCGCGCGAGCGCCACACGGCGCGCGGCAAGCTTCTGCCGCGCGAGCGCATCGCTCGGCTACTCGATCCATCCTCTCCCTTCCTGGAAATCGGTCGGTTCGCCGCGCACGACATGTATGGAGGCGACATCGCGTCGGCTGGCGTGATAGCGGGTATCGGGCGCGTCGAAGGCCGCGAGGTCATGGTGGTCTGCAACGACGCAACGGTAAAGGGCGGCACCTACTTCCCGATGACCGTGAAGAAGCATCTGCGGGCACAGGAGATCGCCGAGCAGAACGGACTTCCATGCGTCTACCTCGTCGATTCTGGTGGGGCCAATCTCCCGAACCAGGACGAGGTGTTCCCCGACCGGGACCATTTCGGCCGCATCTTCTTCAATCAGGCGAACATGTCTGCGAAGGGCATCGCCCAGATCGCCGTCGTCATGGGCTCCTGTACGGCGGGCGGCGCTTATGTACCCGCAATGTCGGACGAAAGCATCATCGTGCGCAATCAGGGCACGATCTTCCTCGCTGGGCCACCGCTGGTGAAGGCCGCAACCGGTGAGATCGTGTCGGCGGAGGATCTGGGCGGCGGGGATGTTCACACGCGGCTCTCGGGCGTCGCGGACCATCTGGCCGAAAACGATGCGCATGCGCTTGCCCTCGCGCGCCGTGCCGTCGCCAATCTCAATGCCCGCAAACCTCAAACCGTCGCGCTGCAAGAGCCGGAGCCGCCGCTCTACGATCCCGAGGAAATTCACGGCATCGTGCCGGTCGGGCTGCGCACGCCCTACGACATCCGCGAAGTGATCGCGCGCATCGTCGACGGTTCTCGTTTCGACGAGTTCAAGGCGCGCTACGGCACGACGCTCGTCTGCGGCTTTGCGCACATCCACGGCATTCCGGTCGGCATCGTCGCCAACAACGGCGTGCTCTTTTCGGAAAGCGCGCTGAAGGGCGCGCATTTCGTCGAACTCTGCTCCGCCCGCGGCATTCCGCTGGTCTTTCTGCAGAACATCACAGGTTTCATGGTCGGCCAGAAATATGAGACGGGCGGCATCGCCAAGGATGGAGCGAAGCTCGTCACCGCAGTCGCAACGACGAAGGTGCCGAAGATCACCATGCTTGTCGGCGGCTCTTTCGGGGCGGGAAATTACGGCATGTCTGGCCGCGCCTACTCACCGCGCTTCCTCTGGACCTGGCCGAACAGCCGCATCTCCGTGATGGGCGGGGAACAGGCGGCGGGCGTGCTCGCAACGGTCCGCCGGGACGGGCTGGAGCGCCAGGGTCGCGACTGGCCAGCGGACGAGGAGGCGGAGTTCAAGCGCCCCATCATCGAACAGTTCGAGGCGCAGGGGCACCCGCTCTATGCCTCTGCACGGCTTTGGGACGATGGTATCGTCGATCCTGCCAAGTCGCGCGACGTGCTCGCGCTTTCACTCTCGGCAACGCTTAACGCGCCCATCGAGGACACGCGCTTCGGCGTGTTCCGGATGTGAGAAGAGTACCAATCAATGTGAAGCTGAAAAGCGAACAGCATCACTGGTGGCCCAAATCACTGTCACAATTTTGGGCTGACATCGACGGAATGACCAACCGGATGACACCGGACTTAGAAGTAATTCGGCAGAAACCCCAAAAATTTGGTTCGATCGGTAACGCGCACCACGTCGATTTGGGCGGGCCTTGGACTCACTCTTACGAACCCGTCTTCAATTTTGCCGATAGCTATTTTCCTCACGTTGTCGATCACTTGATTCAACTCAACTCTGAATTCGACGTAATTGGACGGCCATTTGTAGAACGTTTTTATCTTGAAAATATCTCTGAGAGGTTAGAACGGGAAATTTCTGAATGCCTTGCGTCCCTTGTTGTACGTTCCCCGAGGTTTAGGAAAGTCATATCCAACAGTGTCGATCATTTTGGCGCATATAGTGATCCTATAGATGATCGGCATTTAATAATTGCTTCCAATATAGGATCATGTTTTGGAAGCGTAATGGAGTCAATTTTGCATTGTGGCCTCAAGTTCATTTTATTTTCGGAGGGCGCTGAGTTTGTGTTTGGGGATGGGTTTCTGAATAATTTCAACGCTTATGCTAATCTAAATTCTCGGGTAAAGCTGATAGTTCCGTTGACTCCCTACATCTGCCTGTGTTGTTCATCTCCCTCAGGTTTATACAAAAAAGGTATAAGGACTATCCGGTTAAATTCGGATGAGGTTCGAGTGATAAATTTTTCGACGCAGATATACTCATCAAAGTACATTTTCTTTAGGCGGCAAATGCCCGTGGTAGAACGTAACTATTTTGACGGAGAATTTAAGCAGCTCAGGTTTCATGAGTTGCCTTTGTTGAAGGCTATGACGCAAGCTTTCTCGGTATCCTGACGCCAAGAGTGTCTGCTCGATAGCGGGTTGGCAGGCATTCTTCTCCAAACGCGCCACCCTGAGGTATGGCCATGTTCAAAAAAATCCTGATCGCCAATCGTGGTGAGATCGCCTGCCGGGTCATCAAGACCGCGCGCCGGCTCGGCATAAAAACGGTTGTCGTGCATTCCGACGCAGACCGCGATGCGCTGCATGTCAAGCTTGCCGACGAAGCAGTGGGCATCGGCCCGGCGCCATCGTCGGAGAGCTATCTGCGCGCCGATGCGATCGTCGCCGCCGCGCTCAGAAGCGGTGCTGAGGCTATTCATCCGGGCTATGGGTTCCTGTCGGAGAATGCCGAGTTTGTCGAAGCGGTCGAAGCGGCGGGTCTCACCTTCATCGGGCCATCGGCCAAGGCGATCCGCGCCATGGGGCTCAAGGATGCCGCAAAGCAGCTGATGGAGCGAGCCAAGGTGCCGGTTGTTCCCGGTTACCATGGCGACGCGCAGGAACTTGTGATCCTCGCCGGCAAGGCGAACGAGATCGGCTTTCCGGTGCTGATCAAGGCGCGGGCGGGCGGCGGCGGCAAGGGCATGCGGCGGGTCGACCGCCAGAGCGAATTCGCCGACGCGCTGTCATCCGCAAAGCGCGAGGCGCGCGCCTCCTTCGGCGACGACCGCGTGCTGGTCGAGAAATATGTGGCAAAGCCGCGCCACATCGAAATCCAGGTCTTCGGCGACAGCCATGGCAATGTCGTGCACCTTTTCGAGCGCGATTGCTCGCTGCAGCGGCGCCATCAGAAGGTGATCGAGGAAGCACCGGCGCCGGGCATGACAACCGAAATGCGTGCGGCCATGGGTGAAGCGGCGGTGAAGGCCGCGCAGGCGATCGATTATGTCGGCGCAGGCACGGTGGAGTTCATCGTCGATGCGTCCGAGGGCCTACGTCCGGACCGCTTCTGGTTCATGGAAATGAACACGCGGCTTCAGGTCGAGCATCCGGTGACCGAAATGATCACCGGGCTCGATCTGGTCGAATGGCAGTTGCGTGTGGCGGCCGGTGAGCCGCTGCCGAAGCGGCAGGACGAGCTGTCGATCGACGGCTGGGCATTCGAGGCGCGCCTTTACGCCGAGGATGCGGCCAGGAACTTCATGCCGGCCACCGGAACCATCGCGCATCTGCAGTTTCCGGAAGCGTCGGTGCGGGTCGACAGCGGTGTTGCCGCAGGCGATGCGATCACGCCCTTCTACGACCCGATGATCGCCAAGCTGATCGTGCATGGGGCTGATCGCGCCGAGGCGCTCGGGCATTTGCGTCATGCGCTCGTGCAGACCGAAATCGTCGGCACCGTCACCAATCTCGATTTTCTCCATGCGCTTGCGGCCCACAGTGGTTTCGCGGAAGGCGAGGTGGACACCGGGCTGATCGATCGCGAGCTTGGGGAACTGACGACAACGCCGGCTGCATCGCCCATGGCGCGGGCTGCCGCTGCCATACTGGCCTCCGGCATTCAGGCTCGAATGAGCGGCGATCCCTTCGACGATCTGGGCCCCTGGCTTCTGTGGGGCGCGCCCGAACGGGACGTTGTGCTTTCCCAAGGTGGCGAGCAACGGTCCCTGCGCGTCGCGCAACTCGGCAAGGATCGCTACAGTGTTGCCGACGAGGACGATCCGCCGGTCGACCTTCAACTGATCGAAGCGGGCGAGGGCGTCTTCAGGCTGGTCGACGGGGCGCATGCGGTGACCATTCGTGTGGTTCAGGGAAGCGGCCGTATTGCGATCATTCGAGATCATGCGGTTGCCGAATTCACGATCGTCGACGAACTCCATGCTGGAGAGGACGAAGGCGCGGGTGAGGACGTTCTGCGCGCGCCCATGCCCGGCGTGGTGAAACAGATTTTCAAGAGCGCCGAGGCGTCGGTCGAGAAGGGCGAGATCCTCGTCGTGATGGAAGCGATGAAGATGGAGATGACGCTTGCGGCGCCCCGGGCCGGTGTGATTGCCGAAATCCTCGCAGGTGAGGGCGCGCAGGTGAGTGAGGGCTCGGTGCTTCTACGGTTGGCTGAAGAGGAGAAGCCGGCATGACTGCCACGACCGCCACCACCGACCGCGCCGAAGCGATTGCCACGCCTGGCGACGTTCTCGATTTCTGGTTCGACACGCTGACGCCGGAAGACTGGTTCAAGAAAAGCGATGACACCGATGCGATCATTCGGGAGAAGTTCGCTGCCACGCATCTGTCGCTTGCTCGGCGCATCCTTGATGGCTGGCGTGTCGACGCAGATGCGCGGCTAGCGCTGATCATCGTCTTCGACCAGTTTCCCCGCAATATCTACCGCGACACGCCGCTTGCCTTTGCGACGGACGGCCTCGCGCTGCGGGAAGCGCGCTGGGCGGTCGATGCCGGGCTCGACAAGGCCGTTGCGGATGACCGCCGCGTGTTCTTCTACATGCCGTTCGAACACTCGGAAAACTTTGCCGACCAGAACCGTGCCGTCAGCCTGATCAGCGCGCTCGGCGACGAGACCTACACGAAATACGCCGAGGCGCACCGCGACGTCATCGTCGAGTTCGGGCGGTTTCCTCACCGCAACCAGATCCTCGGTCGAACTTCGACGCCGGCGGAGCAACGTTACCTGGAAAAGCCCGGCTCCGGTTTTTGAAGCTACGCGTCTATTCGAGGTCTGGCAGGTACATCCAGCCACCGCGCGCGGCGGTAAATCGCCCGGAATTGCGCATCCCCGCCTGTGGCAGAACCATACCAAGCATCGCGTTGTCGGTTCTGATCTCTGCAATGTAATCGCAATTGTAGCCCGCCTGGCCGGCTCCACTTGCCGACGCGCAGCCCAATTTCTCAAAATAGGCAAGCGTCAGATTCACTTCGCCTATCACTTGATTCATTGCTTCACCGATCATGTTCAACGGGTTGGGCTGACCGAAAGGATCGTCGGGAAACATGGTTCCCATCCCATTGAAGTTGGCTGTTCCCTGCCGGTAGTGGGCAAGGATGGCCATCGCCATGTCCCTGGCGCTCGGTTCACCCGAATTGCTGGAGCCGACCGCATGAACCGCCGTTGGGCCGCTTGAGTCGACGATTTCCATCGATGCCTGTTCCAGCGAGAAGATCGTCGTTTCCAGTATCTGGGCGTAAAACGGCGCTCCGCCGGCCAGCTCTTCCGGCGTCAGGTAGAGATAGGCCGCGTTGGTCACGCGCATGCGGGCATTGTCGCCCGGCTCGATCGTAGTCAGATAGGCCTGGAATTCCCCGGCAACCTCCATGCTGTCCAGCAGGCTATTCCGCGTCTGATAAAGCTCCATCGACAGTTCCGAGATACCGGCGATCGGCAACCCGCGGTTACGCAGATCGGTCAGGAAGGTCGTGCGTTGCTCCAGCCCGTTCAACGCCGAGAGCGCAGCCAGGTTCGTGCCCAATTCCGCCTCCTCGCTGCGTATGGCGGCGATCAAGGGCGCGGTGATCTGGGCAGCCTTTGTGCCGATCCTCTCAAATGCCGATCGATGCTCGTCACTTTCCATTGGAGATTGCGCAACGGCTTCGACGATTTTGGCCAATTCCGCGAGTGTCGCTTCATCGTCCGTCATGGCTTCGGCGCGGGCGATGCGATCGAACAACAGGCCTATTTCGATACGGTCCCTGCGCGCCGCATAGGCGGTCTCGAAGCGCGTCGCTTCCTCGGCGGTCACGTCGTCCAGCCGATCTGCGGCGTCAAAGCGAATTGTAGCAAGACGCGTCTCTGCCGCCGTATCTTCGCCCATGGCGCTCAATTCCTCGACCGTGGCGTCGATCCAGGCGACCGACTCCCGACGGTCGATCATCGCCGTGGTGATGCCTGCATAAGCGTTCTGCAGCGTGAAGGCATGAGCAATGGAGGCGACGTTCGCGATCTCGATGCCGAACCGTCGCGGGCAATCGCGCTGCAGGAAGAAGCCGATCTCCCGGCGTTCCACCGGATCGGTCATGAACATATAGGGCAGGCCGAAAACTGGTTCGAAGACGCTGTCTTCGAAGATCGGCAGCATGGCTTTCAGCGCATTTTCGACGCTCTGCCGGTCCAGGTCGTCGCCATTGAACGGTGCGGCCCAATCGGCGAGCATTTGGCATTGGCGCTCCATTGACGAGGCCGCTGCAAAGGCGCCGCCGATACCCGGTCCGAACCGCTTCGGAGGCGTTTCTCCGCTTGTCATGGCGGATTGTACAGCATCCACTCTCCGGAAAAACCGCGCATGTCGATCGCCTAATTCGGCAACGCGATTGATCTCTTCCGAAAAACGGCCTCCCTGCACGACACGAACGCCAAGTTCCTCGCCGACTGTTTCCGGCATCACGATCAGCCAGTGGCGATGCACCGCGCTTTGGGAATTCTGAGGGCGGTGAATACCCTCGGCGAGCCGCGCGCCGATCGGCGCCATGACGATCTTAGCGCCCTCGGCGTGGATCGGGGCAAGAGAAATGACGAGCTTGTCCTGCTCGGCGACCGGGCGGTTTGCCGGATGCCCCAGCCGCAGTTCGCCCTGGAGAGCTTTGCCGTCATGGGCGAGGACGAGGACGTAGCTCGATTCCAAGCGGTCCATCAGCGAAATGTCCGTCGCGCCCGCCCAATTGCCGGCAAGCGCCGCACCAACATCCGGCATCTGCGGATCGCCGGTTCGCGTGAGTTGGAAGTCACGGCATCGCGCACCGTTCTGGCCCACGGTCCCCGCAAGCGTCTGGCCTGCGGCATCAAGGCGCGCTGATACGGTCTTCAGGCTGCGGTTCGAATTGTCGAGCTTCATCAATTGCTGCAGGGCGATCGTCGTGCCGATGACGTTGCCTGTCATGATCACGGGGGAGGGCGGGAAGACTGGGCCGTCATAGGCAAGTCTGGCGACCAGACCTTCGCCGTCCTGCAAGATCGTTGCGGTAAGCGGCACGGTATCCGGGCGCTGCCTGGGACCGCACACGATTTCGCCGCGCCACGTGCCGGCCGCCGCGCCACCCGACACCGGCGCGAAATCGAAGTCGACCGAAGCTTGGGTCTGCGCTCCGCTTTCGTCGAGACGCCGTCCCACGAAATTCTCGGTTCCGCCGCATCCCGGCATTGTGCCGCTGATCACCAAGCCGTTGTCGTGCATGCTGCCCTGGAGCGTCAGCGCCTGGATGCCGCTCGGTCGTTCCACCCAGTCGGATGGGAGAAGCATGAAACGTCCATCGGCCGCCTGTCTGCCAAGCACCGCGTAAGAGCCCTCTCGGCCGTCGGGCAAGGTGAACGTGAAGAGGCCCGTCGGGCCGGTGTCGCCAGTGGATAAGGTCAACTCGAAGGTGGAGCTTTCGGCCTGTAAGCAGGTGTACGTGCCGCTCCAACGCCCGTTAAGAGTTGCTGGGCCCGCATCTGCTTGCGCCTGAGCGGTCGCGGGCGTGAGCAATGCGCAGAGGCTCATCATTGCTGCGACCAAACCGGCTAGCCGCCTTGCGGCCACAAAAGTGCAGTCGACATCAGCCCAAGCCTTCGTCGCCAAGAACGTGCGCGGTTGCATAATGCCTCTCCGAATGGTCCCACATCCGCCACTTCAGAGTTAAAGGCGGCAACGGGAAGCCCGGCAACGGACCTTCGTCGCAAGACCGTCGCGCCTATCGATGGGCGTGTCGCAAACAGGCTGTTGCGCGGCGCAGAGCCCTTGCATAGTCGGCCAAACGTGTGGCCCATTTGCATGCACGATCCATCGCCTCCAGGCGTGACGACAATTCGGATATCGGGGTTCAGAATCAATGAAGGACAGAGCGCGCGCGGTGGTCATCGGGGGCGGCGTCGTCGGGGTGTCGACGCTCTACCATCTCGCAAAGAAGGGTTGGGCAGACAGCGTTCTCATCGAGCGCAAGGAGCTGACATCCGGCTCGACCTGGCACGCGGCGGGCCTGCTACCGCTCTTCAACATGAGCTATTCGGTCGGCCAGATTCACAAATACTCGGTGAGGTTCTACCAGGAGCTTCAGGAGGAGACCGGCATGAATGTCGGCTTCTCCAAAGTGTCGAACATCCGCCTTGCGCGCACCAAGGACCGCTGGGACGAGTTCATGTATTATGCGGGCATCGCCGAGACGATCGGCGTGCCGCTCAACATTCTGACGCCCGAAGAGGTCAAGGAGATCTGGCCGCTTTGCGAGACCGACGGCATCCTGGGCGCGATCCAGCATCCCGATGACGGCTACATCCAGCCCGCCGACTTGACGCAGGCGCTGGCCAAGGGTGCCCGCGACCGGGGCGCCACGATCTATCGCAACACGACGGTCACCGCGATCGAAAGCCAGCCGGACGGCACCTGGCTCGTGCGCACCGACAAGGGCGACATCGTCGCCGATCATGTCGTTTCGGCGACGGGGAACTTCGCGCGCAACACCGGTGCCATGGTCGGCCTCAACGTGCCGGTCATTCCCGTCGAGCATCAGTACATCGTGACCGAGCCGCACCCAGTGATCGTCGAGCGGCGCAAGCAGGGCTTGCCCGAAATGGGCGTGCTGCGCGAGAGCGACAGTTCCTGGTACATGCGCGAGGAAAATGGCGGCCTGCTGCTTGGACCTTACGAGCAGGGCGCGCCGGTCTGCTATGTCGACGGCCCGAGTGCGGACAGCGAATACGAGCTCTTCCAGGAAGACCTCGACCGGCTGATGCCGCATATCGAGACGGCGATCACGCGCGTTCCCGCCTTCGGCGAAGTCGGGATCAAGAAGGTCTATAACGGTGCAATCGCTTATACGCCCGACGGTTCGCCCATTGTCGGCCCGGCGCCGGGGCTCAAGAATTTCTGGCTGAACGAGGGCCATTCCTTCGGCATCACTGCAGCGGGCGGCGCCGGCTGGCAGCTCGCCGAATGGATCGTCGACGGCGAACCGACCATCGACATGATGGGCGTCGACCCGCGCCGGTTCGGTCCCTATGCGACCGAAGGCTACCTCAAGGAAAAGAACGAGGAAGCCTATGCCAACGTCTTCACCATGCACTATCCCGACGAGGAGCGCGGTGCCGCACGTCCGCTGAAGACGACGCCCGTCTATGACCGGCTGAAGAGCCTCGGCGGGGTCTTCGGCTCCGTCTATGGCTGGGAGCGGGCGAACTGGTTCGCGCCGGACGGCTATGCGGTGCCTGCCGAAGAGATCGGCGTCGGCGTCGATGTCCTCACCAACCACAATCACGCTGCGCCGCTCGAAGACGGACGGATCGTGGAGCGCTGGTCCTTCCGCCGGTCAAACTATTTCGAGCATGTCGGCAACGAGGTGAGAAACGTCGCCGAGAATGTCGGCGTCCTCGACATGTCGGCCTTCGCGAAGTGCTGGATCTCCGGGCCGGGCGCCGAAGCCTGGCTGAACGCCATCCTCGCCAATGCGGTACCGAAGAAGATCGGCCGCATCGCGCTTTGCCATCTGCTGACGAAGCACGGTGGCGTGCGCTCGGAATTCACCGTCTATCGCCAGCCACAGGGCTTCTATCTCGTGTCGGCCGGTGCCTATGAGGCGCACGACCACGACATCCTGATGAAGCTCCTGCCGACTGACGGCTCGGTGCAGATGATGCCGATTACGACGCAATGGGGCGTGCTGGTTCTCGCCGGCCCGCGCTCGCGCGACGTGCTGCAGAAGCTGACTCGCGCGAGCCTCGCCAATGCCGATTTCCCCTGGTTGTCCGGTAAGGCGATCAATGTCGGACCGGCGACGGCGCATGCGCTCCGCGTCAACTTCGTCGGTGAACTCGGCTGGGAACTGCATCACCCGATCGAGCAGCAGATCGCCATCTTCGACCGGTTGATGGAAGCGGGCGCCGAATTCGGCATCAAGCCGTTCGGTATCCGCGCGATGACCGCCATGGCGGTGGAGAAGTCTTACCGTCTGATCCCACGGGAATTATCCATCGAGTACAATGCCTACGAATCCGGGCTCGATCGCTTCATCAAGCCGGAGAAGGGCGATTTCATCGGCCGCGATGCCGTGGTGAAGGCGAAGGATGCCGGCCTCAAATGGACCTTCGTGACGCTTGAGGTGGATGGCGTGACCGATGCCGATGCGCGCGGCAACGAAGCGATCTACCGGGACGGCGAGCTTGTCGGCCGAGCAACCCATGGTGCCTTCGGTTTCCGCATTGGAAAGTCGATTGCGCTCGCCATGGTCAGGCCCGACTGTGCGGCTGAGGGAACCGCTCTTGAAATCAAGATCTTGGGTCGGATTCATCAGGCGCGGGTGATCGCCGAGAGCCCTTATGATGCCGAGAATGTGAAACTGCGGGCTTGAGGATAAGCGGGTTGCACCCTTTGCGGTGACCTCGCCTTCAGGCATGCTTCCGGCATGCGCTTGTCTGTCCACTCACAGAAAGGCATGCCGGGCACAATCAGAGGCTGGTTGTGGGCCCTTCCGCTGACGCTCGGTTTTCACACGCTTGGATCGGTTCTCCCATCGCCTGCACTCGCGCAGGAAGACAACACCGTCGATGTCGAATTGGTGCTCGCCGTCGACGCGTCCTGGTCGATGGATTTCGAAGAGCAGATCATCCAGCGCGATGGCTATGCGAGCGCCTTTCGCTCCGAAGAGGTGATCGAGGCGATCATCTATGGCGGCTACGGCCGCGTCGCTGTGACCTACGTCGAATGGGCCGGCATGGGCTCGCAGGAAATCGTCGTCCCATGGACGCTGATCGACAGCGCCGAAGCCGCCCATGCCTTTGCCGATGCGCTGGAGCGCGGGACACCGCGCCATTTCCGCCGCACGTCCATTTCCGGAGCGATCAGCTTCTCGTCGCAGCTCTTCGACGAGAATGCGTTCGAAGGCCTGCGCAAGGTGATCGATATTTCCGGCGATGGGCCGAACAACCAGGGCGCTCCGGTGACACTTGCCCGTGATCGAGCGGTCGAAGCAGGCATCACCATCAACGGCTTGCCCTTGATGACCAACGCGCCAGGCGAGACGATGGGCTATGCGATCGACAATCTCGATGGCTATTTCGCCGAGTGTGTCATCGGCGGAGGCGGTGCCTTCGTCATCCCGGTGACCTCCTGGCAGGAATTTCCGCAGGCGGTGCGGCGCAAGCTGGTGCTGGAACTCGCAGGCGCCATGCCCGGCGATCCGATCGATCCCGTTGGATTCACGAACCTGCGGCAGGCGAGGGATGTCCCGCCTGTCATTCCTGCCCAGGCGTCCAATCCGGCGGCCAGCGACGTCGATTGTCTGATCGGCGAGCGGATCTGGAATGATCGCAGGCAGATATGGAGCGTCCCCTGAGTGAGGTGCTTCCTTGGCAGCGGGCTCGCGAAGCGCTATGTGAAGCGTGTTCCGACGAAGCGCGACGTTTGAAATGAACGAGACTCCTCGCAAGCAGGGCTGGACGACTGCCGTCGGTGCGTTTTTCGCAGCGACGCTTGCGCTCGCCTTCTCGCTGCTTGCGGTCGAGCAGTCGCGTATCGATCCGCTGCCCCGCCTCGCAGCCATGGGCTCCGAGGCAGCGCCGGGAACACCTTTTGAATTCGACCCGCTGCTGGCTACGTCGCATTACGCGATCCAGCCGCGCAGCAACGACCATGGCAAGGACGGCTCTCCGCCCGACCTTGCATCGGCCACGCTGCCCGATCAGCATTCTGCGATTTTCCGCCACGCGGTCGGCGCAGCGATGCTTGCGTCGGTCATTCGTCCCCGACTTGCGTCTCACGCCGATGCGCGGGCGCCGCCTGCCACGATCCTGACCTCCGCCACCCTTTGACGGAATTGCACCGAACGATCTCGCTGCGGGCTATTTGCCCTGCGGCGATGACGGTGCATGCAAGGATCCATCCATGCGTACGCCCAAATGGCAACTCGCCATCTATTCCCTGATCATCATCTGCGGGTTAATCGCCGCGCTTCCCAATTTCGTGCCGCCGAACAAGCTCGGCATGCTTCCCAACTGGCTGCAGAACCAGCACGTCACGCTCGGCCTCGACCTTCAGGGCGGATCGCATCTCGTTCTGGAAGTCGATGCGCCGGCGTTGAAACACGACCGCCTGACCTGGCTTCAGGACGAAACGCGCCGCCTGCTGCGCCAGGAACAGGTCTCCGGCATAACGCCCCGGCTGCAGGGCGATGCTGTCGTGATCGAAACACCGGATGCCGACACGGCCGGCCGGGTCGAAGCCCTCGTCTCGGGTCTCGCCACCCCGGTCCAGACCGGCGGCTTCACACCGACGAACGACATCCTCGTCGCCCGCGACGGAACGCAGCTTACCCTGACACTCAGCCAGGCGGGCCTTGACGATCGCATCAACCAGGCGATCGACCAGAGCCTCGAGATCGTGCGCCAGCGCGTCGACCAGGTGGGCGTCGCCGAGCCGACAATCCAGCGCGTCGGCAGTGACCGCATCATGGTCCAGTTGCCCGGCCTTCAGGATCCGACACGGCTGCGCGAACTGCTCGGGTCGACCGCACAGATGTCCTTCCACATGGTCGCTGGTTCGCAGAGCGGCCCAGGCATCAGCACGCTTCAGGATGAGGAGGGCAATTCCTATCCGATCGAAGACAGCGTGGCGCTCAGTGGCGAACGGCTCGTCGATGCCCGCGCCGGCTTCGACCAGCGGACGCACGAACCGCTCGTCTCCTTCCGCTTCGACAGCGTCGGCACGCAACGCTTTGCGGAGATCACCCAGAAGAATGTCGGCCGGCCCTTCGCCATCGTTCTTGACGGCAAGGTGCTGAGCGCTCCTGTCATCCGCGAGCCGATCACCGGCGGCTCCGGCCAGATCAGCGGTTCCTTCACGGTGGAAGACACGGTCGTGCTTTCCGCGCTGCTGAGGGCCGGTGCGCTGCCCGCACCGCTGACCGTCATCGAAGAACGCACCGTGGGGCCGGATCTCGGGGCGGATGTTATTCGCACGGGCATCATCAGCGGCATCGCAGGCTTCGTGCTGGTCGTTGGCCTCATGGTGGGGCTCTATGGCGGCTGGGGCCTGATTGCGAGCGGCGCTCTGCTGCTCAATGTCATCCTCACGCTCGGCGCGCTCGGCTTCCTCGGCGCGACGCTGACGTTGCCCGGTCTCGCCGGCATCATCCTCGGCATCGGCATCGCGGTCGATGCGAACATCCTGATCAACGAACGCATCAAGGAAGAGGCCGCACGGGGCAAAAGCGCTTTCGCGGCGCTCGACCAGGGCTTCAACCGTGCCTATTCGACGATCGTCGACGCCAATGTGACCTCGCTGATCGCAACGCTGCTCCTGTTCATGTTCGGAACGGGGCCGGTGCGCGGCTTTGCGGTCACGATGCTGATCGGGATCGTGCTGTCCATGTTCACGGCGGTCGCCGTCGTGCGCATCGCCATGACGGAGGTGGTTCGCCGGCGGAAGCTGAAGACGCTGACGATCCGCTCGCCATTCCGGTTCAAGGCGCGCGAGACGCATTTCCGCTTCATGAAGGCACGCTATCTCGGCATCGGCATGTCGATCTTCCTGTCGATCGCCTCGATCGTGCTCTTCATGAAGCCCGGCCTGAACTACGGCATCGACTTCACGGGCGGGATACAGGCGGAGGTCTCGACATCGCAGTCGATGGATCTTGCAGCTCTGCGGTCGGGCCTCGGCGAGCTCGGACTGGGTGAAGTCTCTCTCCAGACGGTGGGTGACGGCCAATCGGTGCTCGTGCGCCTGCCGCGGCAGGAAGGCGGGGAGGCGGCGCAGACGTCTGCCATCAACCAAGTGCGTGCCAAGATGGCCGAGCTCGATCCGGGCTCGAGCGTCGAGCGCACCGAAGTTGTCGGACCGAAGGTGAGCGGTGAGCTTGCCCGCAACGGTGTGATCGCGGTCGTGCTCGCGAGCCTTGCCATGCTCGTCTACATCTGGTGGCGGTTCGAATGGTACTTCGCGGTCGGTGCGATCGTGACGCTCGTGCTCGACACGACGAAGACCATCGGCTTCTTCGCTTTGACGGGGCTTGACTTCAATCTAACGGCCATCGCCGCGCTGCTGACGATCATCGGCTATTCGGTGAACGACAAGGTGGTCGTCTACGACCGGATGCGAGAGAACCTCAGGCTCTACAAGAAGATGCCGCTGCGCGACGTCATCGACATGTCGATCAACCAGGTGCTGCTGCGCTGCGTGTTCACCTCGCTGACCACGTTCCTGGCGATCCTTCCGCTGGCCATCTGGGGCGGCAATTCGGTCGCAAACTTCGCGATACCGATGGTGTTCGGCGTGGTGGTGGCCACCACATCGTCCATCTTCATCGCCGCGCCGATCCTGCTCTTGCTGGGTGACTGGGCAGGCAGGCGTCGTGCACGGCAGGTTGATGCGGTGCCGCTGCCTGCGGAGTAGGCGTCAATGGGCATCGGGCGGTGCGAGATGACGCCGCCCGATTTTCCGTCAGGCTGCGTTCAGGAGCAGCTTGCGATCCGCACGCTCCTGCTGGGGCGAGCGGCCATAGAGTTCGCGGTAGCATTTGGAGAAATGCGAGGCCGACACGAACCCGCATGCGACGGCCACTTCCACGACCGGCATGGTGGACTGCACGAGCAGGTGGCGTGCGCGGTCGAGCCGGATTTCCAGATAGTAGCGGGCGGGCGAGCGGCCCATTTCATGGCGGAACAACCGCTCGATCTGGCGTCGCGAAAGGCCGGCATAGCGCGCGATTTCGATCAGGGAGAGCGGCTCGGAGAGGTTCGCCTCCATCAGTTCGATGATCGAGAGGATCTTGGAGTTCTGGACACCGAGGCGTGCCCGAAGCGGCAGCCGTTGCCGATCGTGCGGCGAGCGCACGCGGTCTGTCAGAGCCTGCTCGCAGATGCGATTGACGAGCGTATCGTCGTGATCTTCGCCGATTAGGTTGATCATCATGTCGAGCGCGGCGGTGCCGCCCGCGCAGGTGTAGAGATTGGAATCGACCTCGTAGAGATCGGCGTACACATCGGCCTTCGGAAAAGCCTCGGCAAAGCCCGGGAGGTTTTCCCAATGGATGGCGCAGCGCTTGCCCGAAAGGAGGCCGGCACTGGCAAGCACGTGGGCGCCGGTGCATAGGCCACCGACGGCGATGCCGCGGTGATACTCCTCCCGCAGCCAGGCGTTGACCGTCTTGTTGTTGAATTTTTCTACGTTCACGCCCGCACACACGAACACCATGGATGGCTTCATCTCGCCGGTCATGTGGCGCCGCTCATCGGCGAGCGACGTGTTGACGGCAACCTCGACGCCGTTCGAGGCACAGACCGGCTGGCCCTCCGTGGAGGCGAGGCGCCAGCGGTAGCATTCGTAACCGAGCATGCGGTTTGCGATTCTGAGCGGCTCGATCGCGGTGGAGAAGGCCAGCATGGAGAAATCGGGAACGAGAAAGAAGACGATGGACCGCTTGATGCGGCTCTGTGTGCTGGCCATGACGGCAATCCAGTGGGGCCGACGGCCTCGGCTCGCCAGCCGACGACGCATCAGGCGTTGCGCCGCAGAATTTGGCATAGCACCCCATGGCTGTGAAGCGGGCGCACCTCGAAATTTAGGTGCGCCCTAAACGGCGGTTCGATCATGTCAGTCGAAGTGCCGCGTCGGCCAACCGATGTCCTTGCGCACTTCCGGCGGCAGACGGGAAATCTCCACCTCTGTCAGGTGCCGCATCCACGCCTTTCGCGCTCGCTCTCGCTTGTCGGCCCACCGGCGTCCGATGTCGGCAAAGATGGATGAAATCCAGGCGGAGACGCCGCCAAGGGCGTCGTTTTGATGATGATAGGCCATTTTTGGGTTCCTTTCGGGTTCAATATTCGAAAGGTCGCGACCCTTGATGTTGACTATGATCGTGGCTTGGAGTTCAATCAATCGAAATGAAGTGATCTCTATGTGAAGAGAAATTGATCATGAACGCTCCGCTGAATCATCCACTGCCAACTCTTGAGCTCGATGTTCTGCGTACCTTCGTTGCAATTGCGGAGACAAAGAGCTTCTCGGCGGCGGCCAATGCCGTCTTCCGGACCCCGTCAGCGGTTTCCATGCAGATCAAGAAGCTGGAAGAGACGCTGAAGCGGCCGGTGTTCATCCGCGATGCGCGCAACGTCACGCTGACCGGCGATGGCGAAATCCTGCTCAGCTATGCGCGGCAGTTGCTGGCGATCAACCGTGAGGCGGTGTCCAAGTTCATCACGCCGGATATTTCAGGTGTCGTGCGTTTGGGCTCGCCGGACGATTACGGCGAGCGGGTCTTGCCCCATGTGCTGAAGCGTTTTGCCGAAACCCATCCGGCAATCGCCGTCGATGTCGTGATCGACCAGAGCGGCAATCTGCAGAAGCGGCTCGACGAGGGGACGCTCGACCTGACGCTGATGACCTGTTCGAGCGTGCAGACGCCTGCGGGCTCTGAGGTGCTGCTTACCGAAAACATCGTGTGGGTCGGCGCACGTGGCGGTTCGGCCCATCTGCGCGAACCGCTGCCAGTGTCGATGTGGGAAGAGGGGTGCGCCTGGCGCCTGCGCGCGCTCGACGCGCTGAGTCGCGAGGGCCGCAAGTACCGGATCGCCTATATGAGCGCGCACACTGCCGGCCAACGCTCCGCGATTCTCGCCGATCTGGCGATCGCGCCGCTGCCCAAATCCTTCGTTGCCGACGATCTGGTCTGTCTGAGTGCCAAGGACGGGCTGCCGGAGCTCGGCACCTACAACATCATCATGGTCGTCGCGCCAAACGCATCCGCCCCGGTTCTCGCCGCAGCCGACCATCTGCGGGCAACGCTGGCGACGCTGAACGAGAAGCTGTGAAACGCGTCACCCGCGTGGGCGGCGTCCTCCGGCACGACCTCCGCGGCGGCGGCTTGCGCCGTCGTCGCCATCCGCATCACCCAGCGTCTTGCGCGGTGGCATCGTCACGGCTGCGCTGAGTTTCGGGAAGCGGTCGACCTTGTTCGGCAGGGCCATGGCGGCGACGAAATGGTCCTGGAACTTGGGCTCGAGCGCGGTCTCGATCTTCTCGATCTCCGTCACTGTCCGCTCGATCTCGCGGCGATGGTCGCGGTTGAGCAGGGCCATGCGAGCACCGGTACCGGCAGCGTTGCCAACGGCCTTGACCTTGTCCAGATCGCAATCCGGCACAAGGCCGAGCACCATCGCGTATTTCGGATCGATGAACGAGCCGAACGCGCCGGCAAGCCCGATGCGATCGACCTCGGTGATGGCGAGCTTGTCCATCAAGAGCTTCACGCCCGCATAGAGTGCAGCCTTGGCTAGCTGGATCGCGCGCACGTCGGTCTGGGTGATCATAAGCCGCGGTTCGGCCTCCTGGATCACGTAGGAGAAGGTCCGGCCGTTCTCGACGATGCGCGGGCTCTTCTCGGCGAGCGCGCCGTCGATGACGCCGTCTTCGGAGATGATGCCCGCGAGATACATCTCGGCGATGACTTCGATGATGCCGGAGCCGCAGACGCCGGTGATCTTGTGGCTTCCTGCACCCTCCGTGAAGGACGGTTCGTTGGACCATGCGTCAATGCCGATGACACGGAAGCGCGGTTCCAGAGTTTCCGGATCGATTCGCACGCGCTCGATCGCGCCGGGCGCCGCACGCTGGCCGCAGGAGATTTCAGCGCCTTCGAAGGCTGGGCCGGTGGGTGAGGACGCTGCAACGACGCGAGCCGAAGAACCGAGCACGATTTCTGCATTGGTGCCGATGTCGACGAGGAGCATGGTCTCGTCCTGGCGATGGGGGCCTTCGGTCAGCGTGGCGGCTGCCGCGTCGGCGCCGACATGGCCGGCGATGCAGGGCAGCACGTAGACCCGCGTGCCGACATTCATCGGCAGGTCGACCTCGGAGGCCTTCATCGAGATGGCGCCCGAAACGGCGAGCGCAAACGGCGCCCCGCCGAGTTCGGTCGGGTCGATGCCGAGAAAGAGGTGGTGCATGATCGGATTGCCGACGAAGACCGAATCGAGGATGTCGGATCGCTCGATGCCGCCATCCGCGCAGACCTTGTCGATGAGTTCGTTGAGCGCCTGGCGCACGGCCGACGTCATCGCTTCCCGGCCTTCGGGGTTCATCATGACGTAGGAGACGCGGCTCATCAGGTCTTCGCCGAAGCGGATCTGCGGGTTGGAAGCGCCTGCCGACGCCACCGTGCGGCCCGAAAGCAGCGAGGAGAGATGCATCGCAATCGTCGTCGAGCCGATGTCGCAGGCGATGCCGTAGGCTTCGTTCTTGAGGCCCGGATAGATGGCGATGATGCGCGGTCGATCGGTGGGCTGGTCACGGTGGATCGCAGCCGTGACGGTCCAGTTGCCTTCACGCAGGGTCTTCTGGACGGTTGCAAGCAGATGGGTATCGACGTCAGGATCCTTGATCCCCCAGTCGCGCTCCAGTGCGACCTTCAACCTGTCGAGGTCGCCGAGCGGCTTGTGCATATCCGGCTCTTCGACCTCGACATAGCACATGTGGATCGCCGGATTGCGCTCGATGACGCGACCGTCTGAATCCTTGCGCACGACCTGGGCGTTGATCGCCACGTCCTGCGGAACGTCGACCACCAGATCGCCCTGAATCGTCGCCGAACAGGAAAGGCGGCGGCCTTCCTTCAGGTCACGCTTTTCGGCGTAGCGCTCTTCCTTCGGCGAGAAGGCCGAGATGTGATCGACGGACGAAGTGATGCCGTGCTTGGCAAACCGGCCTTCCTGCACCTCCACCTGGCAACGGCCGCAAATGCCGCGACCGCCGCACACGCTTTCGACATAGACCCCGAGCTCACGCGCGGCCTCCAGCACCGGCGTGCCGGGCGCAAAACGCCCGCGACGGCCGGAGGGCATGAAGAGAACGAGGTGGTCGGGCTTTGCGTGTGCGTTCACGATTTCCTGCTCAGTCTCCGCGCGTTCGAGGTGACGCGCTTGGCGTAGGGTCGAAGCGATGCGGCAAACACCAGCTGCGGGTCGAACTGGCGCGGCGTCATGCCCGAAAGGGGTGCCATCGCGGCATCCGTCATCTGCTTGGCGATCGACAGGTTCATCGCCGCGATGCTTTCAAAGCCGGCGAGCACCTTTTCGTTGACCATCATGGAGTTTTCGCGGTCGCCCTTGGCCGTGGGCGACAGCACGTTCAGCCACATGCCCGTCATGCGCGACGCGATGACGAACGGTGCGGTGAACGCAAGCGTGGCGAGATCGGCATGGGCACCGACCGGAACTGCGGGTGTCTTGCGCGAGCGAGAACGCGTCATCGGGGAGGGATCCTGTTTTCTTGGCACATCGACAATGGCCGAAAGCGGTTAAAGCTCCTCCCAGAGCAAAAGAAGAGTATCAGCTTCCCATGCGGGCTGCACGGCCACCACGGCGCCGGCCGCCCGACGAAGCCGCGGCTGTGTTGCCCGCCGAAGCCGCGTCGGCAGCGGCCGACGGCGTGTGATCGCGATATTTCATGATCCAGTTGTAGCAATTGGCATCGGTGGAATTCAAAACATTGGCGGCGCGCACCATTTCCATCTCCTGCGGACGGCAGGGGTTCATGATGGCCGAGGTCATGCCGGACGCGATGACCATGGGAATGAAGGCGGCGTTGATGCCGTGACGGTGCGGCAGGCCGAAGGACACGTTGGACAGGCCGCAGGTCGTGTTGACGCCAAGCTCTTCGCGCAGCCGCCGAACAAGCTTGAAGACCTGCAGACCCGCCGTGCCCATGGCGCCGATCGGCATGACAAGCGGATCGACGACGATGTCGTGCGCCTTGATGCCGTAATCGGCCGCGCGCTCGACAATTTTCTTGGCGACGGCGAAACGCACGTCCGGATCTTCCGAGATGCCTGTTTCGTCGTTGGAAATGGCGACGACCGGGACGTCGTATTTCTTGATCAGCGGCAGGATCGCTTCCAGCTTCTCGTCTTCGCCCGTCACGGAATTGACCAGGGGACGGCCCTTGGCGACCTTGAGGCCGGCCTCGATGGCGGCGGTGACGGAACTGTCGATCGACAGCGGCACGTCGACCAGATCCTGCACGATCTGCAGCGTCTGGACGAGCAGGTCCGGCTCCGTCGCGTTCGGATCGACTGCCGTGACGCCGGCATTCACGTCGAGCATCGTGGCGCCCGCGGCGACCTGTTCCAGCGCGTCCTTGATGACGGTCTCGAAATTGCCCGCAACCATCTCGGTCGCGAGCTTCTTGCGGCCGGTCGGGTTGATGCGTTCGCCGATCACGCAGAAGGGCTGGTCGAAGCCCATGACGATCTCACGGGTTGCCGATGCGATGATGGTGCGCGACATGGAAGCTCCTCGGTCGGGCCTGCGCCGTCTGATTAGCGAAAGATCGGAATCAACGTTCCGCTGTCAGAGGCATAGAAGGATATAAAGATGTCTTTATATCCCAAGAGCCGCGTTGTTCAAGCCACTCTGCCGACTTTTTCAGGCCGCCGAAGGGAAAGACGTGAATCTGCTTGATCGCCGAGTGCGGCGTGGCCGCAACATGCCGCTCGATCGGCCCCACGACCGTTTCCGGTGAGTGGCTGGTGGCGAGTGCCGTCAGCGCCAGCGCATTCTTCTTGAGGAACGTCACCGAATTGCCGATGCCGCAAAGGGCGGCGTATTTGATCAGCGTCGTGATCTTGGCGGGTCCGGCGACACCGAGATGCACGGGAAGGTCGATGCCTTCCGTTCGCAGGCCTTCGCTCCAGTCGATGAAGCGTTCCGCATCGAAGCCGAACTGGGTCACGATGCGCATGCGCGCGCCGGTCCGCTCAGCGAAGGATTTCTTCAGGCGCAGCGCGTGCAGAGCCACTTCCTCGTTGAATTCGGGACTGCCCTCGGGGTGGCCTGCAACGCCGAGATCGGTGAAGCCGAAGCGATCGAAGAGACCGGTCTCAAGAACTTCCATGGTCGAGGAGAACTCCCCGGCCTGACGTTCCAGTCCACCGCCGATGATGAGCGCATCCCTGACGCCAGCATCACCCGCGAGGCGCTCCACACGATCGGTCAGGGCCGCGCGGGTGGTGAGGCGCCGGCAGGCAAAATGCGGGACGGGTTCATAGCCGAGGCCGCGAATACGGGTTGCGGCGGCGACCATTTCACCGGTCGCGGTGCCGATGTCGGTGATGTAGACGCGGGTGCCTTGCGGAAAGAGGCCGGGCAGATCGTCGGATTCGATGGCCTGCTTCGGTGCCACTTCGATCGAGGCGGCGATATGGGTGCTTTGATGCTGCTTCAATCCGATGACCGCGTTCATGCTGCTTTCCCTATTCCAGCGGCTGCGGTCGATCGGCTCTTCAAGAAGCCGTATCGCTTTCCGATCCGCCCGATTTGACGAGAGCGACCAGCCGCTCTCGTGTGTACAGTTCTTCCAGCTCGGCCGCGGCCTTGTCCGCCTCGGCTTCGAGATCGTCGGAGACGGCTTGCGGGTCGCCCTTGCGCCAATCGGCAAGGTAATCGTCCGTGCCATGGGCGCCCGAGCGCATCGCACACATGTCGATGGCCTCGGTAAATCGCAGCGAAAGTTCGCGTTTTGCGGCCGTGCGGCCCTTTTTCACGATGACTTGCGCCGGGATGTCGCGCCAGTAGACGACGATGCGGTCGGCCATGCGTATGCTCCTTGAAATTGACTGTGATTGGGAATCGGGTGTGCCGCTGGCTGCCCCGCGACGTCGCAATGGATCAAATGCGACGTGACGCAAATTGTGGCGGTGCGCCGGCCGCCAGCACGGCATCGGCAAGCTCGCCATAGCCCGTCAGACGCCGCTCATAGGAAAGTCCAAGCCGGTCGGCAGCCTCCCGGGCTTTCCCATCGAGCTCGGCGTCGTCGGTCTGGGCGAGATAGACGATCTTCTCGTAATGACCGAAATAGACGTCGCGCAACTCCGGGTGGCAATCGAGCCCCAACGGCTCGATGACAAACGCCTTGAATTGCCGAGCCAGAAAATCCGTCAGGAAAAACGAGGTCATATCCTCGTCGCCGCGGGCTTCGAACACTGCATTACCAACGAAGAATGCATAGCAATGGGGGCCTGCGATCCGCGCCACGCCTTCTTCCGCGAGCACCTTGTCCAATGCGCCACCCGTGCCGCAATCGGCATAGGCCACGAAGATGCGTGTAAAGCCGGCCTTCCGAGCCTTGTTGATGGCATCTTTGACGCCCGGCGCGATCTTTTCCGGATGATTGTGCCAGATGGCCGGAAGGCAATGGACATCGAGATGCGTCAGCCCCGATTGCTCGCGGATAACCATAATCTCACGAGCGAGCGCCCCGCACGCAATCAAATGAACCTTTTCGACTTTCATGCGTTTCTGCGTCATTGCTTAACCGACGCGCATCCCTGCCGGGGGCGCCCATTGAGAGTAGGGACAGAAAATGACTTCCAAAACACTCGGCCGCGCAGCCATCCTTCTCGTAGCGATCTTCTCGCTCAGCGCATGTGGCAACACGATTCGCGGCGCCGGTGCAGACATGGCCAACACGGTTGACGCCACGCAGTCTGCTGCTGCCAACGTCGACGCCGCTGCAACCTACTAAGATGACGCGCCGGATCGCTCCGGCCTCGCTTGCCAAGGGCCGCTCCACCGTGCGGCCCTTTTTTATTGAGCGTCTCTCAGTCTGACCGGCGGTATCAGGCCGACTGAGCCTGGTTGTGGCGGCGCTTCATGTATTCCTTGGCAGTTTCGACAGCCACTGCCGCATCCCGGCAATAAGCGTCAGCGCCGACAGCCTTGCCGAACTCCTCGTTCAGCGGCGCGCCGCCGACGAGAACGACGAAGTCGTCGCGAATGCCCTTCTCCTTCATCGTGTCGATCACGACCTTCATGTAGGGCATCGTGGTCGTCAAAAGCGCCGACATCCCGACGATATCCGGCTGGTGCTCTTCGATCGCCGCGAGATAGTTTTCGACCGGATTGTTGATGCCGAGGTCGATCACGTCGAAGCCCGCACCTTCCATCATCATGCCGACGAGGTTCTTGCCGATGTCGTGGATGTCGCCCTTGACGGTGCCGATGACCATCTTGCCAAGTTTCGGCGCGCCCGTCTCGACGAGCAAGGGGCGGAGAATGAACATGCCCGCCTTCATGGCGTTCGCCGACAACAGCACTTCCGGAACGAACAGGATGCCGTCGCGGAAGTCTTCGCCGACGATTCGCATGCCTTCGACCAGCGCTTCCGTCAGAACCTCGTAAGGCTGCCAGCCGCGATCGAGCAGGATGCGGGTCGCTTCTTCGATTTCTTCCTTGAGGCCGTCATAAAGATCGTCGTGCATCTGAAGCACGAGTTCGTCGTCGGCCAGTTCGGAAAGGATGATATCATCTTCGGACATTGCTACAGCCTTGGCCCTTCACCTCGTGAATGCGCGTTGGACGCGCATGGATTGATCGGTACAGATATCGCCGGAAAAGGTCAAAATCCGGTTCCTCAAGAGCGACATGGCGCCGTGCGAAATGCGACGGGGTGTGCCGTTCCCGAATGTCTTCAAAACGCCATTGCTTGGCGCAGTCTGCACATGCAGCACCTGGCCAAGTGGATAGCATCGCGCCAACCGCAGGGCGGACAGTCCGTCATAGCGATACGATAGAGCAAGGGTCTTCCGGTCATGGACCAGTCGAGCGAAGCGCCTCTGGGCGACATGGGCAGCACGGGCGCGGAGGATGCCGCGGCTCCTTCCCGGCGCGGGCGCGGCGAGGGACGAGGTGCTGCGGCCCGACGCGCTATGCGCTCCGGCGGCGGCCCGGGTGCCTCCAGCCCATACATCCAGCGGCGCATCCGCGAATACGAGGTGCTCGACGAGGAAGGGCTCGCGCTCATCGAATCGAACGCCGATATCGTGCTCGAGGAAGTCGGCATCGAGTTTCGCGACGACGCGGAAGCGCTCGCGCTCTGGAAGGATGCCGGATGCGAAATCCGCGGCGAGCGGGTGCATTTTCCCAAGGGCCTGTGCCGTGAACTGCTGAAGACGGCGCCCTCCACCTTCACGCAGCATGCCCGCAACGGCGCGCGCTCGGTCCAGATCGGCGGCAAGGCCACCGTTTTCGCACCGGTCTACGGCCCGCCCTTCGTGCGGGATCTCGAAGGTGTCCGTCGCTATGCGACGATCGAGGATTTCCGCAACTTCGTGAAGCTGACCTATATGGCGCCGGCGCTGCACCATTCGGGCGGAACGGTATGCGAACCGGTCGATATTCCGGTCAACAAGCGCCATCTGGACATGGTCTACAGCCATATCCGCTATTCCGACAAACCCTTCATGGGATCGGTCACGGCGCCCGAACGGGCGGAAGACACGGTCGAGATGTGCAAGATCCTGTTCGGCGCGGATTTCGTCGATCAGAACTGCGTCGTCATCAATCTGATCAACGCCAACTCGCCGATGGTCTTCGACGAGACGATGCTCGGTGCCGCTAAGGTCTACGCGCGCAACAACCAGGCGACGGTCATCTCGCCGTTCATCCTGGCCGGCGCCATGAGCCCCGTGACCGTTGCCGGCACGCTGACGCAGGTTCTGGCCGAAGTTCTCGCCGGTGCCGCTTTCACGCAAATGATCAGGCCGGGCGCGCCCGTCGTGTTCGGAACGTTCGCCGCGTCCATCTCGATGCAGTCCGGTGCGCCCACATTCGGAACGCCGGAACCGTCGCTCGTCTCCTACGGTGCGGCCCAACTGGCGCGCAGGCTCAATCTGCCGTTCCGCACCGGCGGTTCGCTCTGCGGTTCCAAGGTCGCCGATGCGCAGGCTGCGCATGAAAGCGCGAATACCTTGAACACGACGCTTCTGGCCGGCACCAATTTCGTGCTCCACGCCGCCGGATGGCTCGAGGGCGGGCTCGTCTCGTCCTACGAGAAGTTCATGATCGACATCGACCAGCTCGGCATGATGCAGCGCATGGCGGAAGGTGTCGATCTGACAGAGAGCGGCCAGGCGATGGATGCCATTCGCGAGGTGGGCCCAGGCAGCCACTATCTCGGCTGCGCACATACCCAAGCCAATTTCCAGACCGCGTTCTATCGATCGAACCTGGCCGACAACAATTCCTACGAGCAATGGCTGGCGGAAGGCGAAAAGCGCATCGAAACGCGCGCCAATGCGCTCTGCCGGTCGTGGCTCCAGAACTATCAGGCGCCCGAGCTCGACGCCGGCATCGACGAGGCGCTGCTCGCCTTCGTCCGCCAGCGCAAGGAATCGATGCCCGATGCCTTCACCTGAAAGGCTCCCGTTGCCAGGGAGCAAGGTGGTCGCGAAACCGTCAGTCATCTGATCCACAAAGCCGTCTGGCGATCCTTGATGCAGGGGTGAACTCAGCGGGAAACGCAGCATCGGGGCCTCGTCCTTCGACAGGCTCAGGATGAGGAGGGAATGCATCCAGGCTTCGCGCGTTCACCGTTTGTGTTCGATCACTCCCTCAGCCCTCATGGTGAGCCCGTCGAACCACGAGGGCGTGGCAGGATCTATGGCCTTCGCCACTTAGCCCTTGCGGCGGCCGCCGCGGCGTTCGCGCTGGGGCGTGTCTTCGCCGGTGCCTGCTGTCTTGTTGCGGAACGGGCCGACCTTTTCCACGATCGCTTCCAGGCTCGGCTTCTCGCCCTTCTTATGGGTGTCGATCGCCTCGCGCATCGCCTTCAGGTGATCACAGGCCGTGCCGCAGCAGCCGCCGATGATTGTGGCGCCGGCGTCGACGGCCAGTCTGGCGTATTCGGCCATCAGAGGCGGCGTGCCCGAGTAATAGATTTCCGAGCCGCGGAATTCCGGGATGCCGCAATTGCCTTTGACGATGATCGCGGCGCCGGGCTTGGCGGCTGTCATGTCGAGCAGGGACGACAGGATATCGGATGCGCCGACGCCGCAATTGGCTCCGACGGCAACGGGCTTTTCGCTGACATCGCCTTCGAGGCCGTGGATGTCCTTGGGGTGGATGCCCATCATCGTCTTGCCGGCCGTGTCGAAGGAGGCCGTGTAGGTGTAGGGCATGCCGACCTTGTTGGCAGCCTCGCAGGCAGCCTTGATCTCGTCGCCCGACGACATGGTCTCGATCCACGCGACATCGGCGCCGCCAGCTTTCAGGCCTTCCATCTGCTCGACGAAGGCTTCGACGGCCGCCTCATAGGACAGCGCGCCGAGCGGAATCAGAAGTTCGCCTGTCGGGCCCACCGAACCGGCAACGATCACCTTGCGCGGAGCCGCATCGGCGATTTCGCGCGCGATTTCGGCGGCACGCTTGTTCAGGTCGAACACCCGGTCCTGGGCGTGGTGCAGCTTGAGACGGTGGCGGGTGCCGCCGAAAGAATTGGTAAGAATGATATCAGAGCCGGCATCGACGAAGTCGCGGTGCAGCTTCCGGATCTTCTCCGGCTGGTCCTCGTTCCACAGCTCAGGCGCGTCTCCTGCTTCCAGGCCCATGGCGAAGAGATTGGTGCCGGTTGCGCCGTCGGCGAGCAGAACGCCTTTTTCAGCGATGAGATCGGCGAGCGGGTTGGCAACGGGCATGGAGACATCCTGACGATTTGCGAAAGACATGTAACGATATAAAGATGTCTTTATGTCATTGCAATCGTCAATCTCGGCGCGATGCTAATCGGCCTTTGAGAGCGACGCGTCGATCCTGGCTTTCGCTTCCGGGCTGACCCAATCCGCCCAGATCGCCTCATTCTCGCGCAAAAAGGCCGTTGCGGTTGCCTCGCCGTCGAGATCGTTGTCGGCCATGTAGGCGAGCACGTTGCTCAAGACCTCGTTGCCGAGCGAGCGCGTGCGCAAGTAGTTGAGAGCGCCATTGCCGCGCCGCATGAACTGGTCGGTGACGACCGTGTAGACCTCCGAGCGCGGCCAGGATGTGATGCGCGGTGCCGGGCATTCCGGATCGGTCGTACAGCCATGCCATTCGGCATCGTTGTAGGGCGCATCGAAATTCAGCTTCACCATATCATAGCGCCCGAGTGCCGCCGTGGGCGCCCAGTAATATCCGAGCCAGCCGCGCTGTTCGGCGAAGGCTTCGGCGATCGACGCTTCCAACGCATCGCCATTGTCCGACGGCAGCAGTTCGAAGCCCTTGTCGGAAGCCTGATAGGCCTGAAACAGATTGGCCGTCGTGACTTCGCAGCTCCAGCCTTCCGGGCAGGTGTGGACTGCACCCATGCCGTCATTGTCGGGCGAGGGGAAGAGATCGGGGCGCTTTAGCGCGTCGGCGACTGTCTTGATGTCGGGATGGGCCTCGGCGACATAGGCAGGGATCCACCAGCCTTCGACGCCGCCATCGGCAAATGCCGGCGCCATATAGTGCAGGTCGCGCGATGCTACGGCTTCATCCAGCATATCGCGGGCCGAATTGATCCACGTTTCCGGGGAGATATCGGGCGAGCCGTCCTCGACCATGCTGGTCAGCGTCGACAGTGTGTCGCCCTTGATCAGGCTGATGTCGCAGCCATAGCCTTCACCGAGAATGATCGCATCGAGATGGGCAAAGAAAGCGGCAGAGGGCCAGTTGAGCTCGGCGATCGACACCTCGCCGCAGACGGCGCTCGGCGGCGCCTCACCGGTCGGTTCCCCGTTCTCCTGTGCGTGCACGGAAAGCGTGGGGCCGAGAAGTGCCGTCAGGGCCAGGGACAGTCGCAGATGTCTCATTGGATCATTTTCTACCTGGCTTCCGATCGCCTCCATCGACGTCGCTAGAGGGCATCCTTGCTCATCACTGTAACGTACTTTGGCACGGCTCTGTGCCTTTTTCGCGACATTGCTGTTGCGTGGAGCGGCCCGACGCATGACAAGTGCCATTGGAGTTGGCGAGGAGTTCGAACTGTCGATGGCTGTTGGTAAAAGGCGCGCGGATGCGCCGAAGGGCAGGGCGCTGGATGAAGCGGCACTGCTCGATGTGGAAAATTTGCTGGCCGGGCAGACGCTGGTCCGCGATCGGCTGATCGAATATCTGCATGTCATCCAGGATGCCCATGGCTGCCTGCCAGCACCCCACCTCCAGGCGCTCGCGGAGTTGATGCGTCTTTCGCAGGCGGAAGTCTACGAAGTCGCCTCCTTCTACGACCATTTCGATGTGGTGCGCGAAGGTGAGCCGCGACCGGCGCCGCTGACGATTCGCATCTGCGACAGTCTTTCCTGCATGATGGCCGGCGCGGAAGCGCTGCTTGCGGCGACGCGACAGGCGGTCGACGGCCGTTTTGTGCGGGTCGTGCGCGCTCCCTGCATGGGGCGCTGCGCGACGGCGCCCGCCGCTCGCATCGGCGATCGAGAGGTGGATCACGCCACTGCAGACGGCCTCAAGGCCATGGCGGACGAGGGCGCGATCGATGCGCTTCAGCCGGGTTATATCGGCCTCCACGCCTATCGCGAATTCGGCGGCTATGCGCTCTTGGAGCGGGTGCGTTCCCGCGAACTGAGCGTCGAAGCCGTGGTGAAGGAACTGTCCGATGCCAAGTTGCGGGGCCTCGGCGGTGCGGGCTTCGAGGCGGCCAGGAAATGGTCGATCGTGAAAGGCTATCCCGGCCCGCGTCTGATGACGATCAATGGAGACGAGGGCGAGCCCGGCACCTTCAAGGACCGACTCTATCTGGAAAGCGATCCGCATCGCACTTTCGAGGGCGCACTGATCGCTGCGCATGTCGTCGAGGCGGAGCGCATCTATCTTTACATGCGCGATGAATATCCGGCGGTTCTTGCCATCCTGCGCCGCGAGATCGCCGCGCTCGAGGAGGCGGGGATCATCGAGCCCGGTTTCATCGAACTGAGGCGTGGCGCTGGCGCCTATATCTGCGGCGAAGAAAGCGCGATGATCGAATCGATCGAGGGCAAGCGCGGCATGCCGCGGCACCGGCCGCCCTATATCGCCGAAAAGGGCCTGTTTGGTCGCCCGACGCTCAACCACAATATCGAGACGCTCTGGTGGGTGCGCGACATCGTGGAGAAGGGTGGCGCCTGGTTTGCCGCGCAGGGCAAGCCGGATCATCCGGGTTTGCGCTCCTGGTCCGTCTCGGGCCGGGTCAGGCATCCCGGCGTCAAGCTCGCACCGGCGGGCATCACCGTGCGTGAACTGATCGACGAGCATTGCGGCGGCATTGCCGATGGCCACCGCTTCAAGGCTTACCTCCCGGGTGGCGCCTCCGGCGGCATCCTGCCTGCCTCGATGGACGACGTGCCCCTGGATTTCGGTGGCGCACTCGCCAAGCTCGGCGGTTTCGTCGGCAGCCATGCGGTCGTCATCCTGTCTGACCAGGACGACATCAAGGCGGCCACCATCAACCTCCTCGAGTTCTTCAAGCACGAGAGCTGCGGCCAGTGCACGCCATGCCGGTCCGGCACGGAGAAGATGGTGGAGCTTCTTAAGCGTCCCGGCCATCTGGATGAAGAGACGCTGCGCGACCTCGAATCCGTGATGCGTGATGCCTCCATCTGCGGGTTGGGGCAGGCCGCGCCAAACCCGGTGAACCATCTTCTGACGCATTTCAGGAGTGAACTGTGAGCCAGCGGATGGATCCGTCCGTGTGTCCGGCGCTTGGCGTCCCACCCAAAAAACCCGAGTCCGCTCAATGACGAAGCTCATTCCCTTCACGCTCGACGGCAAGGCGGTTGAGGCCGCCGAGGGCGAGACGATCTGGCAGGTGGCAAAGCGCGAAGGCACGCGCATCCCCCATCTCTGCCATCTGGACAAGGTCGGCTACCGGCCGGACGGCAATTGCCGGGCCTGCATGGTGGAGATCGATGGCGAGCGCACGCTTGCCGCCTCCTGCATCCGGAAGCCGACCGAAGCCATGGAGGTGAAGACCCAGACGGAGAGGGCCGACAAAGCCAGGCGCATGGTTTTCGAAATGCTCGCCGCCGACATGCCTGCACAAGATGCCGGCCCGGACGACCAGTCGTCCTTCTGGCAGTGGGCGGGATCGATGGGCATCTCCGGCTCTGATCGCCTGCGCTCGAAATTCGACCACCAAACGACCGAACTGCTGCACGACGTGTCGAATCCGGCCATCGCGGTCAATCTCGACGCCTGCATTGCCTGCAACGCCTGCGTACGCGCCTGTCGCGAGGTGCAGGTGAACGACGTGATCGGCATGGCCGAACGCGGCAGCCACATGGTTCCTGTCTTCGACATCCACGACCCGATGGGACTTTCCACCTGCGTCACATGCGGCGAATGCGTCGAAGCGTGTCCGACGGGTGCGCTTTATGAAAAATCCCTGATGGACGCCGATGCCCGCACGCGGACCGTCGAGCAGTTCGACAATGTTGTGGATTCGGTCTGCCCGTTCTGCGGCGTCGGCTGCCAGACGACGGTGCGCGTCAAGGACGACGTGATCGTTCAGGTCGATGGCCGCGACGGGCCGGCGAACGAAAACCGGCTTTGCGTCAAAGGCCGCTTCGGCTTCGATTATGTGCGCTCGCCGGACCGGCTGACGAAGCCGCTGATCCGCCGGGACGATGCGCCGAAGCGTGGCGACATCAATCTGAAGGGCGCCGACCCGCTGACTGTCTTCCGCGAAGCGACGTGGGAAGAGGCGCTGGAGCGCGCTTCTAGCGGGCTTACGAAGATCCGCGACGAGCGCGGCGGCCAGGCTATCGCCGGCTTCGGCTCGGCGAAGGGCTCGAATGAGGACGCCTATCTCTTCCAGAAGTTCATCCGGCAGGGCTTCGGCACCAACAATGTCGATCACTGCACGCGGCTTTGCCACGCGTCCTCGGTTGCCGCGCTCATGGAAGGCGTCGGCTCAGGTGCGGTCTCGGCGCCGTTCAACGATGCGCTGAAGGCGGATTGCATCATCGTCATCGGCGCGCGCCCGACCACGAACCACCCCGTTGCGGCGACCTATTTCAAGCAGGCCGCCAAACAGGGTCGCAAGCTCGTCGTCATCGATCCGCGCAAGCAGGACCTGATGCGTCATGCGAGCCATTCGCTGGTCTTCAAGCCCGGCACAGACGTCGCGCTTCTCAACGCGATGCTCAATGTCATCATCACCGAGCGGCTCTACGACGAGCAATACATCCAAGCCAATGTCAGCGGCTTCGAAGCGCTGAAGGAGAAGGTGAAGGACTTCACGCCCGAAGCAATGGAGCCCGTCTGCGCGGTGCCGGCGACGACAATTCGCGACGTGGCTCGGCTTTATGCCAAGTCGGAACGCTCGATCATCTTCTGGGGCATGGGCATCTCGCAGCACACGCACGGCACCGACAACTCGCGCTGCCTGATCGCGATGGCGCTGATCACCGGCCAGATCGGCCGTCCCGGCACGGGGCTGCATCCGCTGCGCGGCCAGAACAATGTGCAGGGCGCCTCCGACGCCGGCCTCATTCCGATGGTCTATCCGGATTACCGTTCGGTGGAAGATGCCGATATCCGGGCCGAATTCGAAGATCTCTACGGCCGGCCGCTCGATGCCAAGCGCGGCTTGACCGTCGTGGAGATCATGGACGCGATCCATGATGGCGAGATCAGCGGCATGTATGTGATGGGTGAAAACCCGGCCATGTCGGACCCGGATCAGATCCATGCCCGCGCAGCACTCGCCAAGCTTGATCATCTGGTCGTGCAGGACATCTTCCTCACCGAAACCGCCTGGCACGCCGATGTCGTGCTGCCGGCTTCCGCGCATGCCGAGAAGCTCGGCACCTATACCAACACGAACCGGCAGGTTCAACTTGGCCGGCCGGCCATTTCTTTGCCGGGCGACGCGCGACAGGATTGGGAGATCATCCAGGATCTCGCCAGAGCGTGTGGTCTCGACTGGCATTACGGCCATGTCTCGGAGGTTTACACCGAGATGGCTTCCGTCATGCCGTCGCTGAAGAACATCAGCTGGGAGCGCGTCGAGCGCGAAGGCTCCGTGACCTATCCGGCCGATGGTCCGGACATACCAGGCAACGAGATCATCTTCAGCAGCGGTTTTCCGACGAAGGATCACCGCGGCAAAATCGTGCCCGCCGATCTCCTGCCGCCGGACGAAGTTCCCGATGAAGATTATCCTCTCGTGCTGACCACCGGGCGTTTGCTGGAACACTGGCACACCGGCGCCATGACGCGGCGCGCCGGCGTGCTCGATGCGATAGAACCGGAGGGGATTGCATCGATGAACCCGCGCGAGATCGCGCGGCGCGGTATGCGACAGGGCATGATGGTGACGGTGGAGACGCGGCGCGGAACCGTCGAGGCGCTGTTGCGCGCCGACCGGGAAGTGGCGGACGGCATGATCTTCATGCCGTTCTGCTTCAACGAGAGCCCGGCGAACGTTTTGACAAATCCGCAGCTGGATCCGTTCGGCAAAATTCCGGAATTCAAATATTGCGCCGCGCGCATCGAGGCATCAGGAACAGAAGCGGGCTTCCGCCACGGGCATCAGGTCGATGCGCCGTTAACGAAAGAATTGCCCAATTCATAATCGCTTAATCTCTAAATAACCCTCCGGTAACGATATCTCGCTAAAACTTCTCGTGCGGGGGACAAACGCCGCCGAAGCTCCGGAAAAGGTCTCGCGTCCCGGAGCGGCCCGCCCCTCGAAGCGTTTCCAGGTGAAGTGGATACCGGTTCACCGTTCGGAAACGCGGCAAAGCAAGAACGAGAGAAATCGAGCTTTTCGCAGAAAAGCGACGTTTCTCGAGCGCCTCCAGTTACAAGAACAGCCGCGCCTGCACGAAGCAGGCGCGGCTGTTCTTGTTTGACCTTCCGGTCGCCGTCAGATGTCGAAGAAGCGGTGCCGTCTCGTGTTGAACGGGCCGCACTCGATCTGGTGACGCAGCACGAAATCGTGGGGACGTGCGGATGCGGCAGGGCGATTGGCCCCGGCAAAGCGGCGACGCAGATTGTTCAGGAAGTCACGCATGCACTTCACTCTTGAGTCTCGAAACGCGTGCAAGGCATATAGGCTTGTCGCCGCGTCGCCGCCGACATGGCAGCGCCATGGCGTGTCGCAAAAAAGCTAGCTGCCGCGACGGTCATTCAGGGCTGCAGGCATCGATAGCCTCTACTTGTTCAGCTTCGGTTCAAAATCCGTTAGGTTTGATAAAATACTGTAAATACCCGAAATTTCTCGCTTCTAGACTTCAGTTGTGCGCCTCAACGTAAGCAATCGTTAATGTAGCATACGCTAGCCCTTGCTTGGTGCAGCAGGGGCCTTCTCAGTCATGATTTCAAGATTCCTATCCAATCGTCGCGGCAACGTCGCCATGATCACCGCGCTGGCTTTCCTGCCGCTCCTGGGTGCGGCAGGGCTCGCCGTGGACTATGTCAACCTGTCGCGCGAACGCACCAATTTGCAGGCGATCGCCGATGCGGCTGTGCTGATGGCAGCAGGGATCTCGCTGGATGACGAGAGCGTAGCGCGTCGCGAGGTCGACCGCTATATTTCGTCGCTCGCCTACGCCGATGACCTCGATTGGGATGTTTCCCTGGTGGATGGTGAACTGCAGCTCAGCATCAACCGCACGATCCCGTTGCGCATAGCCTCGGTCCTCAATGCGCCGACGGCGGATATCGGTGTTCAGAGTTTCGCTAAACAGGCTCGCAGCGTCGGGCGCGGCGGTCTGGAACTGGCACTCGTGCTCGATGTCAGCAATTCCATGAAGAATCGAATGCCGGAAATGAAATTGGCCGCCAATCGCTTGATCGACGAGATCTATGGAACCGAGGCGACGCTTCCCAATGTGCGTGTGTCGCTCGTGCCGTTTTCCGGCCGCGTGAATTTCGTCGACTATGGCTGGGATTGGATGTCGGACCAGACGGGCCGCAATGTCGCAAATGCGCAGCTAAGAAACCCGAAGAAGGATGCGTTTTCGCCGTCCGCATCGGCACTGTGTTCCGGTTGGCGCAGTGGCACCAATGGTGAGACGGACGCTTCCCCAACGGTCGAAAAACTTCCCATGTTCGACGGGCCGCACGAAACCTGCCCGCAATCTCGGATGATCGCTCTAACGGAGAGCAGGGCGGTGATCCAGGACGGGATCAACGCGCTGACCAATAATCACGGCACGAGCACGCAGGTCGGGCTTCTGTGGGGCTGGCGTTCGCTCTCGCCGGATTGGCAGGGTCACTGGTTTTCCGGCAACCCCGATTTGCCTCTGTCCTACGAGGAGACACCCGGCAAGCACGTCGTCATCATGACCGATGGAAAGAACCATCCAAAACAAGCCGGCGACGAGCATACCGAAGACGAGGTCAATGCCCAGTTGATCCGGCAGTGTCAGCGGATGCGCGACCAGGGCTATACGATCTACGCAGTTACCTATTACATGAACGGGACGTTGACCGACCTTTACACCGCCTGCACCGGTGTTGCCGATCATGTCTATGACGCAAATTCGGCTTCCGAACTGTCGGCGGCATTCGAGGATATCGGCGGATCGCTCGTATCGTCGGCGCTTCGTCTCACCCGCTGACCTTTGCCATCGCGGGTGCTAAGGACGGCCGACCTAATCTGCGGCCGGAGACTGTCTTTTGGCAAAAGCGCTGATGTTGCAAGGAACCGGCTCGGATGTCGGCAAGACGGTTCTGGTGGCAGGGCTCTGCCGCCTTGCGTCGAACCGCGGGATCAGGGTCAAACCTTTCAAGCCGCAGAATATGTCGAACAACGCCGCCGTCGCCGAGGATGGCGGCGAGATGGGGCGGGCGCAGTGGTTGCAGGCGCTGGCCGCGCGCACAGCGCCTTCGATACACATGAACCCGATCCTTCTGAAGCCGGAAAGTGAGACGGGAAGCCAGGTCGTCGTTCACGGCCGCGTCGTGGGCAAGGCCAGGGGCAGGGACTACCAGGCGCTGAAGCCGCAGTTGCTCGAAAAGGTGATGGAGAGCTTTGCGCTTCTCAAGCAGGATTGCGACCTCGTGCTGGTAGAAGGGGCCGGGTCGCCTGCCGAGATCAATCTGCGCGCCGGCGACATCGCCAATATGGGCTTTGCGACGAAGGCCGGCGTGCCGGTGGTGCTCGTCGGCGATATCGACAGGGGCGGTGTGATCGCCTCGCTCGTTGGGACGCATCACATCCTGCCGGAGGAAGACCGGCGCATGATCTGCGGCTACCTTATCAACAAGTTTCGCGGTGATGTCAGTCTCTTCGACGAGGGGCTGGCGGCGATCACGCGGTTCACCGGCTGGCCAAGCTTCGGCGTCGTTCCCTGGCTTCCCGAAACGGCGCGATTGCCGGCGGAGGATTCCGTGGCACTCGAGCGATTGGTGGCAGGATCGGCGCGTGCGCTGAAGGTGGCTGTGCCCGTCCTGTCGCGGATCGCGAATTTCGACGATCTCGATCCGCTTGCGGCCGAGCCTGAGATCGACCTGGTCTATGTGCGCAGCGGCGAACGCTTGCCTGACGATGCCGGCCTGATCGTGATTCCGGGTTCGAAATCGACCATCGGCGATCTCGCCGCTTTCCGGGCAAACGGGTGGGATCTCGATCTCGCGCGTCATGTGCGCCGCGGCGGCCACGTGGTCGGCATTTGCGGCGGATACCAGATGCTGGGTCGCAGCGTTGCTGATCCGCTTGGGCTCGAGGGCGCACCGTCCCGCGTTGATGGGCTCGGGTTGCTCGACGTCGATACGGTGATGGCGCCCGACAAGGTCGTTCGGAATGTCTCCGCCCATTCGACGGTGTTCGATGAGCCCTTGCAGGGATACGAAATCCATCTCGGCGTCAGCGAAGGACCGGATGCGGCCCGTGCGCCCGTGGTGATCGACGGGCGACCGGATGGCGCCACCACCGCCGATGGGCGTGTGATGGGCACCTATCTGCACGGGCTATTTGCCGCCGACGGGTTCCGCCGCGCTTATCTCGCGACACTCGGTGTAAAAGCCGGGGGAGACAGTTATGCGCAAGGCGTCGACGCCGCTCTCGACGCCATCGCCGCGCGGCTGGAACAGGTGCTCGATGTCGACGGGCTTCTCGGTTCGGCCGCGTCTGTCTGATGTGCGCAGCGCTCGAACGCGATTGACACCGATCGGGCGCCACGCCTATCTCTAGTACATCGAAAGGTTTCCTGAGCGCCATTGGCGTTCGGGGATGAAAAGGGAATGCGAGGGGTGGACCCAATTCGGGCGCCTTGATCGCAGCCGACCCCGCGACTGTAGAGTGGCGAGGCTTTCCCATCTGGCGATTGTGTCTCGTTGGTCGATGCCCGGCATGGTGCAGGGCAGGCCATCGATGGGCAATCACTGGAAAAGCCACTGGAGTGGCGACTGCGCAGAACCACGGCTGGACGCCTCCTGTCTACGAATCGTCCGCCGGCGCAGCCGCCGCAAGCTCCGGGAAGGTTAGGGACAAGCCGTTGCACCGGACCTTCGGGTCCGGTGCTGCAGCCACGAGCCAGGAGACCTGCCTGTCGACATCGAACCTAGAGGGACGGGGTGTTCCGCTCTTGGCCAACAGTCTCGTTGCCGGGGGACACCGGTCTATGGGGGAGACTGCGCGGTCAGGCGAACACGCCGTTCAGAGGCCTTTATGGCCTATCTGACACGGGAGTTGTCTTCATGATCGTCTTCAAGCGCGGCGTAGCAGCCGCATTCTTCACTGTGCTTGCCTCGTCTGCCTACGCCCATCATCCAATGGGCGGCGAGACGCCCTCAACCTTCTCTGCAGGTCTCTTGTCCGGCATCGGGCACCCGATCATCGGGCTCGACCATCTGGCGTTCATCATCGCCGTCGGTATTGCGGCCACGCTCACGCGCCATCGCTTTGCCATGCCGCTTTTCTTCATCGGCGCGACTGTTCTCGGCACGCTTGTTCACCTCGCAGCGCTGGGTCTCCCTTTCGTGGAAGTCATGGTCGCGCTGTCGGTCGCGGTGCTCGGCATCATGCTGCTTTCGGGCCGCGCTTATGCTCCGGCCGCCTACGCTGCCGTCTTTGCGCTGGCCGGCCTGTTTCATGGTCACGCCTATGGCGAAGCCGTGTTCGGAGCCGAGACGACACCGGTGCTCGCCTATCTCGCCGGCTTTGCAGCCACGCAGTACCTGATCGCGATCGGTGCTGGCCTCGCCGCGACGGCACTGTTCGCCACCGGCCGGACTGCCGACAACGTCGCCTTGCGGATCTCGGGCGGCGTCGTTGCAGGCGTCGGTGCCTTGCTCGTCGGCGAGCATCTGCTTGCCGCCATCGGTCTTGCCTGACCACATGGCGGAACAGCGCAACGGGGCGGTCTTCGTCCTTGGCGGGGCCCGCTCCGGCAAATCGGCCTATGCCGAAAAGCTGGCGCGGGAAACCGGCCTCCCGCGCCACTACGTCGCTACGGCACAGGCCTTCGACGACGAGATGCGGGCGAGGATCGCACGGCACAGGGTCGATCGTGGCGCGGACTGGGTAACTCATGATTGCCCGCTTTCGCTCACCGGAGTCCTGCGCGAGCACATCCGGCCCGACCGAGTCGTGCTGGTGGATTGCCTGACGCTCTGGGTCACCAATCTCATGATGGAGGAGCAGGGCGATGCCGCGATGGACGCTGCTTTCGACGATCTCGTCTCGCTCCTCGCCAGCCCGCCCGGTCGCGTGATCCTCGTCTCCAACGAGGTCGGCCTCGGCATCGTGCCGGAAAATTCCATGGCGCGTGCCTTTCGCGATCACGCAGGGCGCCTGCACCAGAAAATCGCTGCGGTCGCGGGCGAAGTCTATTTCGTCGCCGCCGGCCTGCCGCTCAAAATGAAGGGTTAGTTCCCATGCAAGCGAAGATACCAGCAACGGTGATCACCGGCTTTCTCGGCGCCGGCAAGACGACGATCATTCGTAACCTGCTGATGAATGCGCAAGGCCGCCGCATCGCGCTGATCATCAACGAATTCGGCGATCTGGGCGTCGATGGCGACGTGCTCAAGGGCTGCGGTGCCGAAACCTGCTCGGAAGATGACATCGTCGAACTGACCAATGGCTGCATCTGCTGCACGGTCGCCGACGATTTCATCCCGACGATGGAAAAGCTTCTGGAACGGGACCGGCTGCCGGATCACATCGTCATCGAGACCTCCGGCCTTGCGCTGCCGCAACCGCTCGTCAACGCCTTCAACTGGCCGGGCATCAAGGAGCGGGTGACGGTCGATGGCGTCGTCACGGTCGTCGACAGTGCAGCGGTCGCCGCCGGGCGCTTTGCCGATGACGAGGACCGCGTCGATGCGCTCCGTGCCGCCGACGAGAGCCTCGATCATGAAAGCCCGATGGAAGAGCTTTTCGAGGATCAGCTGACTGCCGCCGACCTCATCATTCTTAACAAGAGCGATCTCGTCGATGCGGCGGGCCTCGGCGCTGTGCGCAACGACGTGGCGGCGCGCACCAGCCGCAAGCCGCGGATGATCGAAGCATCCGGTGGCGAGGTATCGGCGGCTGTCCTGCTCGGTCTCGGCGTCGGCACCGAAAGCGATATCGCCAATCGCCGATCCCATCACGAGATCGAGCATGAGAATGGCGAGGAGCACGATCACGACGATTTCGAAAGCTTCGTCGTCGATCTGGGCGCTGTCGCTGCACCCGATCGCTTTTCGAAAGCGCTGAGGGACATCATCGCCACCCACGACATTTTGCGGCTCAAAGGCTTCGCAGATGTCGCAGGTAAGCCCATGCGGCTTGTGGTGCAGGCGGTCGGGAGCCGCGTCGACAGCTATTTCGACCGCGCCTGGAAGCCGGGAGAGGAGCGCGGGACACGCCTCGTCGTGATCGGACTTCACGATGGACTCGACGAGGCGGCGATCACCGCAGCCCTGCAGGATGCCGCGCGATGACAATAAAACGTCGATCACGCTGTAACGGCTGCAGGCGACGTCGGCCATGCACCTCCTCCTGAGCCAGAAGGGGTCGATCGCCAACGCAGACGAGGCGATCGATCTCGGCCAGACGCCGGGCGACATCCTGTTCCTGTCGGCTGCCGATACGGAGCTGGCGGCAATCGCTTCTGCCAAGGCCGCCGGCGGGGCCTCTCACCGCTCGGTCCGCGTCGCCAGTCTCATGACGCTGAAGCATCCGATGTCGGTCGATACCTATATAGAGCGCACGGCGCGCCATGCGCGGCTGATCATCGTGCGCGCGCTCGGCGGCGCCAGCTATTTCGCCTATGTGCTCGATGCACTGCTGGCGACGGCGGCTCGCGAGGGCATCGCGCTCGTCGTTCTGCCGGGTGACGACAACCCTGATCCCGGTCTCGATCGCTATTCGACGGTTCGGCCGGCGGACCGGGACGCGCTCTGGGCGTTCCTCAATGAAGGCGGAGCCGAAAACGCACGCGGCTTGCTCGATTACGCCGCAGCGATGGTGGATGGTGCGCCGAGACCGGGCGAGGCGGTTCCGCTCATGCGTGCGGGGGTGTGGGCTGCTCCCGTCTCCCCGCATCCCGAGCCTGTCGAGGGGACAGGCAAAAGGGGCATCGCGGCCATCGTATTTTACCGCGCACTTGTCCAAAGCGGGCAGACGGCGCCGGTGAAAGCCTTGGTCGACGCGCTGGCAGCTCGAGGCTTCGCCGTCACGCCGCTTTACGTCTCCAGCCTCAAAGACCCCGTTTCGATCGCTGCCGTCGAACGAAGCTTTGCCGAGGCGCCGCCGGACGTCGTCATTAATGCCACCGGTTTCGCCGTCTCGGCGCCGGGCGGTGAAACCAAAGGGACCGTGCTGGAATCAACCGGCGCCCCGGTGCTTCAGGTGGTGTTCTCCGGGTCGGCGCGATCTGCGTGGGAAGCGTCGGCGCAAGGGCTGTCGGCACGCGATCTTGCAATGCATGTGGCGTTGCCTGAAGTAGACGGGCGGGTCCTGTCGCGTGCCGTCTCGTTCAAATCGGCCGAGCGGTACGATGAGACGGTCGAGGCGAATATCGTCGCGCACGAGCCTTTGGCAGACCGCATCGATTTTGTGGCCGACCTTGCTGTGAACTGGGCGCGCTTGCGCCGAACTGCACCCTCCGACCGCCGCGTCGCGATCGTGCTCGCCAATTATCCGAACCGTGACGGGCGGCTGGGCAACGGCGTCGGCCTGGATACGCCGGCCGGCACCATCGAAGTGCTGAAGGCGATGCAAGGCGCGGGCTATGTGGTCGACGATCTGCCTGCCGATGGCGATGCGTTGATCACCGCGCTGATGGCCGGGCCGACCAATGCCGCCGTCGATGCCCGCGAAATTCGCGAGACGATGGCGCTCAATGATTACAAGGCGTTCTTCGCAACACTTCCCGCATCGATTCAGGAAGAGGTGGTCGCCCGCTGGGGTGCACTGGAGCAGGACCCGTTCATCCTTGGCGACCGCTTCGCGCTGCCGCTGATGCGGTTCGGCGAGACGGTCGTCGGCATCCAGCCTGCGCGCGGCTATAACATCGATCCGAAGGAAACCTACCACGCGCCCGATCTCGTGCCGCCGCATGGATACATCGCCTTCTATGCCTGGCTGCGCACGGTCTATGGCGCCCATGCCATCGTCCACATGGGAAAGCACGGCAATCTCGAATGGCTGCCCGGCAAGGCGCTGGCGCTTTCGGACCGGTGCTATCCGGAAGCCGTGTTCGGGCCGACGCCCCATGTCTACCCGTTCATCGTCAATGATCCAGGCGAGGGGACGCAGGCCAAGCGCCGCTCGTCGGCGGTCATCATCGACCATCTGACCCCGCCGCTGACGCGCGCCGAAAGTTACGGGCCGCTGAAAGATCTGGAGGCGCTGGTCGACGAATACTATCAGGCGCTCGGCACCGATCCACGCCGGATCAGGCTGCTCAAGCGACAGATCCTGGATCTGGTGCGCGATATCGGCCTCGACCATGACGCCGGCATCGCAGACGGCGACGGCGACGACGCGGCGCTGGAAAAGCTCGACGCCTATCTGTGCGACCTGAAGGAAATGCAGATCCGCGACGGGCTGCATGTGTTCGGCGTCGCGCCTGAGGGTCGGCTGCTGACGGATCTGACGGTTGCTCTGGCGCGCGTGCCACGCGGCCATTCGACAGGCTCAGGAGGTGAAGGCGGGGATCAAAGCCTGCAGCGGGCGATAAGCCACGATGCTGTTCTCGAGTTCGACCCGCTCGATTGCGACATGGCCGAAGTCTGGACAGGGCCGAAGCCAAAAGTTCTTGCCGAACTCACCTCCGATCCCTGGCGTACCGCCGGAGATACGGTCGAGCGCATCGAGCTACTGGCGGCGAGGCTCGTCGCAGCCGAAGTCGATTGCCCTGCCGATTGGACGGCGGCCCGAGCCGTTCTTCAGGAGATCGAGACGAGATTGAAGCCGTCCATCGTTGCTTCGGGTCCGGCTGAAATCGCCGGCACGCTTGCGGCGCTTGACGGGCGATTCGTTGCGCCCGGACCATCCGGAGCGCCGACGCGGGGACGGCCGGACGTTCTGCCGACCGGGCGAAACTTCTATTCGGTCGACAGCCGTGCCGTGCCGACGCCGGCCGCCTGGGAGCTTGGCCGCAAGTCGGCGGAGCTCCTGGTCACGCGCTATGCGCAGGATCATGGCGATTGGCCGACATCCCTCGGCATCACCGCCTGGGGTACGTCCAACATGCGCACCGGCGGTGACGACATTGCCCAGGCGCTGGCGCTCATCGGCGTGAAACCCGTGTGGGACGACGCGTCGCGCCGAGTAACCGGCTACGAAATCATCCCACCGGCTATGCTGGGGCGGCCGCGGGTCGATGTGACGCTCAGGATCTCCGGCTTCTTCCGTGATGCGTTTCCGGACCAGATCGCGCTCTTCGACAAGGCGGTCCGCGCGGTCGGCGCACTGGATGAGGGTGCGGCGGAGAACCCGATCGCGAGCCGGATGCGGGCCGAAGCCAAAGCCCTCAAGGCGCAGGGGGTGGAGGCCGCGTCCGCGATGAAGCGCGCCGGCTATCGTGTCTTTGGGTCGAAACCCGGTGCCTATGGCGCGGGGCTGCAAGCGCTCATCGACGAAAAAGGCTGGGCGGAGCGTGCCGATCTCGCCGAAGCCTATCTCGTCTGGGGTTCGTATGCCTATGGGGCACAGGCTGAAGGCATAGCGGAACGCGGCCTCTTCGAAGAGCGGCTCGGCACGGTGGAGGCCGTTGTCCAGAACCAGGACAACCGTGAGCACGACCTGCTCGATTCGGACGACTATTATCAATTCGAAGGCGGGATGACGGCGGCGGTGGAAGCGCTGAAGGGCGAACGACCTGCTGTCTATCACAACGACCATTCACGTCCCGAAAAGCCGGTGATCCGATCGCTGGAGGAAGAAATTGGCAGGGTCGTGCGCGCCCGAGTCGTCAACCCAAAATGGATCGCCGGCGTGATGCGCCACGGCTACAAGGGCGCCTTCGAGATCGCCGCGACCGTCGACTACATGTTCGCCTTTGCCGCGACGACCGGCGCGGTGCGTAACCACCACTTCGAACTCGCCTATCACGCCTTCCTGGTGGATGAAAACGTTCGGGACTTCATGCGAGAGAAGAATGCGGAGGCGCTGAAGGAAACCTCAGCGCGCTTCATGGAAGCGATCGACCGCGGCATGTGGACGCCGAAAAGCAATTCCGCCAAGTTCGATCTGGCCAAACTCATGGAGGGTGCGTCGTGACAAAGACCAGACAGGGCCGCTGCCTTTGCCGGGCGGTTCGGTTCGAAACGTCGGGCGATCCCAAGTGGGTATCATTCTGCCATTGCGAATCCTGCCGCCGGGCGCTGTCGGCACCGGTCGCCGCCTTCGCGTCGTTTTCGGAAGATCAGGTGCGTTTTACCGGCGCCGCGCCGCAGACTTTCCGCTCTTCGCCTGACGTGGAACGTGCCTTTTGCGGGCAGTGCGGATCACCCATCTGGTACCGCCACGACGATCTTCACGGTGACTATCACCTGCTTCTCGCCGCTTTCGAAGACGACCACGACTGGCAGATCGAGAAGCACGATTTCTACGGCGAGCATCTGCCCTGGCTCGTTGTCGGCGACAGGCTGCCCAAAGAGGATTGATGAAAGATGGCTGAAAAGTCCGAGAAGCTGGCCGGTTTGAGCGAAGAAGAGCTCAATGCGCGCCATGCGGAGAGGATGAAGAAGAAGAAGGCCGCGCGCGACAAGATCATCGCCACCAAAACGATCGAGAAGGGGCTGACGATCGTCCACACCGGCAAAGGCAAGGGCAAGTCGACGGCCGCATTCGGCCTCGTCTTCCGCGCGCTCGGCAACGGGATGAAGGTTGGCGTCGTCCAGTTCGTCAAAGGCAAGTGGGGAACGGGCGAGCGCAACGTGCTCGACAAGTTCCCCGAGCAGGTGACGCTCGCCACCATGGGCGAGGGCTTCACCTGGGAAACGCAGGACCGCACGCGTGATATCGCGGCGGCCGAGGCGGCTTGGGAAAAGGCGAAGGCGATGATCCTCGACGACGAGCATCACATAGTCCTGTGCGACGAGCTCAACATCGTGCTGCGCTACGACTATCTGCCGCTTCAGGAGATCATCGACGTGCTCAAGGCGAAGCCTGCGATGAAGCACGTGATCATTACCGGACGGAACGCCAAGGACGAACTGATCGAATTTGCCGATCTCGTCACCGAGATGGAAATGATCAAGCACCCGTTCCGATCCGGCGTCAAAGCGCAGGTCGGCATCGAGTTCTGAGCGTTTGTTCCCTCACTTCACGTAGATGTGAAACCGTCGTCGTCTTTTTCACGGAACGGGTCGGCGCATGTCACGGTTGCGTTCTCGACTTCAATCGTGACGAGGAAGATGATGAAAAGTTCCACCTATCTGCGCGCCATCGCAGCTTCGACGGCTCTCGCTTTTGCCGCTCCGGTCTGGGCGCAGGTGAACGAGACCTATGACACGGGCAATGGCTCGATACAGGTCGAAACGGTTGCATCGGGCTTCGGTCAGCCATGGGGCATGGTTCAGTTGCCGGACGACACCTGGCTCGTCACCGAAAAGGAAGGCAGCCTTCTTCTGATCGGTGCCGATGGGGCGCCGTCGGAGCCGATCTCGGGCGCGCCGGAAGTGGATGCCCGCGGCCAGGGCGGTTTGCTGGATGTTGCGCTCGATCCAGCGTTCGACGAGAACCGGCTGATCTATCTGAGCTTTGCGGAGCCTGGCCCCGACGGCACCAACTCGACTGCCGTCTTCAAGGCGCGTCTGTCCGATGACGGCACTGCGCTCGAGGAAGGCGAGGTCATCTTCTCCCAGCAGCCGAAGCTGCCGAGCACCGCGCATTACGGCTCGCGTCTGGTCTTCGACAATGACGGCCTGCTCTACGTCACGCTCGGCGAACGATCCGACGCGGAGTTCCGCGGCCAGGCGCAGGATCTCGACAGCCATCTCGGCAAGGTCGTGCGCATCAACACCGATGGCAGCGTGCCGGAGGACAACCCGTTCGTCGATCAGGCCGAAGCGCTCCCGGAAATCTTCTCCTATGGCAACCGCAACGTGCAGGCCGCAGCGCTCAACCCCGAAACCGGCGTGCTTTGGGAGATCGAACATGGCCCGCGCGGCGGCGACGAACTGAACATCATCGAAGCCGGCAACAATTACGGTTGGCCGCTGGTGACCGAAGGCGTCGAATATTCGGGCGACCCGATCAATGAAGGCGAAGCGACGATGGAAGGCGTGACCGATGCGATCCTGACCTGGACGCCGGTCATCGCGCCCTCGGGCATGATCTTCTATCAGGGCGACGCCTTCCCAGACTGGCAGGGCGACATCTTCGTCGGCGGTCTGGCCTCGACGGCGCTCGTCCATGTCGCTGTCAATGCCGACACGGCCACGGAAGAGGCGCGCTACCTGGAAGATCTGGGCCTGCGTATTCGTGACGTCGCCGAAGGGTCGGATGGGTCGATCTATGTGCTGACCGACGAAGCCAGCGGGCAGATCCTGCGCATTTCGCCGGCCGACTGATCGTCTGACGGCAAATACCGAGCATCAGTGCCACCGCGTCCGCGTGGTGGCACTTCTTATTTCAATAGCCGATCAACGCCCGGATCGGATGGTCGGCATCCATCAGCAGGCGCACGGCAAGCGCGATGCACACAAGCACCAGAAGCGGGCGGATCAGCTTCGCCCCGTTCTTCATCGCGAGACCCGCGCCCACCCGCGCACCCGCAAACTGCGCCACACCCATCAAAAGCCCGATCTTCCAATAGACCACGCCCATCAGGGCGAAGACGACGAAGCCGCCGAGATTGGATGCGAAGTTCAAGAGCTTGGTGTGGGCCGTCGCCTTCAGGACGCCGAAGCCGGCGAGCGCCACGAAGGCGAGCATAAAGAACGATCCAGTGCCGGGTCCGAACAGGCCGTCATAAAAGCCGATCAGCGGAACGAGAAGCACGCCGAAGAGAGCAGGGCGCATGCGTTCGGCACGATCGACATCGTTGAGATCCGGCTTGAAGGCGAAATACAGCGCGATCAGGATCAGCAGTACCGGCAGCAGCGTCGCAAGCACGATCCCGGGCATCACGGTTGCCAAAAGCGCGCCTGCGCAAGCGCCAACGAACGAATAAACCGCCCAGCGCCACTGCTTCTTCAGGTCGACATGGCCTTTCTTCGAGTAGGCGATCGTCGCGGAAGCCGAGCCGAACAGCGATTGCAGCTTGTTCGTGCCGAGCGATTCAACCGGCGGAACGCCCGCCAGCAGCAAGGCCGGCACGGTGATCAGCCCGCCACCGCCCGCGATGGCATCGATGAAACCTGCAAAGAATGCGGCGACCACGAGGATCAACGTCGCTGTGGATAAGATGTCTTCCAATGGAGAATGCCGCGCCCGTGTGTTTTGATCGCCTATGGCAGAGCCTGGACGCGGCGGCAATGGTGTCGTCGGTCCGCATGCCCCGAATCGGCTTGTGCGCGCAGGCCGGTTCGTTTGTGGCGGCGCATTGGGGCGCGATCGCTTTTGCAGGCGGCCGCGGTCGATCATGAAACTGCTCCGCAGTCTGGGAGTTGCGCTGACCCATCGCCGCCGGCGCAATCGACTCGCGCGCAGGCTCGATCCGAAACCGCAGATCGTGGCGCAGATGCTCCTGCTGTTTCGCACGATCCTGGCGGACGGCATCGTGCGCGAAAAGGAAATGAACGTCTTCTCCGACATCTGCGGCCGGCAGTTCGGCGTTCTCTCCGAGGAGATGACGGCGCTGCACAGCTATCTGGAGCGATGGCAGCGGCGCGACGACGCGGAAGCGCACATCGCCTCGCTGAGCCAATTGCCGATGGAGCAGCGGCGGCGTCTCGTCGACCTCATGACGGAGATCGCGTCCGTGCCTGGCGATGGAGAGGCGGAGCCCGGCGTATTCAACCGCCAAGCGCAGATATTCATTTCAGATGCCCGGACGGCCCTCGGTCTCTCGTCGCAGGAATGGCAGCCGGCACCTGCACAAAATCACCGGAAAGCCTGAGCCTTTCGTTTGACCGGGAAGGTGCGCTCGACTAGCTTCGCGGGGCACGATGGCGCCCGATCGATGGATGCGGGCTGAGAGAAAATCCGGTGAGACCGACCGAAATCCGGGGTCGATTCCGGAAGCTGTCAGAGCTTCAGACCGCGCCGTCATCCGGCGCGACGGGCGTTGCGTGCGGATTTGCGTTCCAACCGAGAGCCGCCGCCCATGACCGCCTTCCGCGCTGACCCGTTTAAAGAATCGATCGGCATCATGGTCTGCGGCCATGGCAGCCGCAACCAGAATGCGGCGCGGGAATTTTCGACCGTCGCGGAGGGTCTGCGCGCGCGCTATCCGGGCGTGCCGGTCGAATACGGCTATCTCGAATTCTGCAATCCGGTGATTTCGGCCGGGCTTGATTCGCTGCGCGCTCAAGGGGCAACAAAGATTCTCGCCGTGCCCGGCATGCTGTTTGCGGCCGGCCACGCCAAAAATGACATTCCCTCCGTGCTCAACACCTACCAGGCGGAGCATCGCGACGTCGTCATCTATTACGGGCGCGAACTCGGGGTCGATCTCAAGATGATCCGGGCTGCCGGCGACCGAATCGCCGAAGCCATTGCCGAGGCGGATGCCGCCCATGGACCTGTCGATCGCCACGACACGCTGCTGATGGTCGTCGGCCGCGGCGCTTCCGATCCTGATGCCAATTCCAACGTCACCAAGGTGATGCGCATGATCTGGGAGGGCATGGGCTTCGGCTGGGGCGAGACCTGCTATTCGGGCGTTACGTTTCCGCTCGTGGAGCCCGGCCTCGATCACGCGGCTCGGCTCGGCTACCGCCGCATCGTCGTTTTTCCCTACTTCCTCTTCACCGGCGTGCTCGTGAAGCGGATCTACAGCTACACGGATGCGGTTGCGGAACGGCATCCGGACATCCAGTTCGTCAAGGCGTCCTATCTGAACGATCACCCGCTCGTGCTCGACACGTTCCAGCACCGCGTTCAGGAAATCCTCGACGGCCAGGCGCTGATGAATTGCCAGATGTGCAAATATCGCGAGCAGGTGCTGGGCTTCGAAGCGGAAGTCGGGCTGCCGCAGGAGAGCCACCACCACCATGTGGAGGGCATTGGCGGTGGGCTGGAAAACTGCCCCTGCAAAGGCGATTGCGATGCCTCCTGCCGCGATCCGGAATTCTGCCGCATCCACGGCCTGCCGTTCACACCGGTGCACAGCCATGCGCAACCGGCCGCTCTGGAGCCTGTCGGGCACGTCCATGAGCACGGCCACCATCACCACGATCACGAGCATCATCACCATCACCATCATGGTCACGACCATGATCATCATCATCATCATGGGTCTGAGCACGATCACAGCCATGACCATTCTCACGACCACGACCACGACCACGATCATGGCCACGGGCATGCGCATCATCACCATCCCTATCCCCATGCGGATCATCCGCTGGGGCCGCGCTCCATGGAGAAGCCGAAGGGGACGGGCGGTCGCTGATGCCGCTCTTCGATGCCTATCTGATGGCCGACTGGTCGGCAGCAGGCGTGCCGAGGCTCGGCAAGGATTCGATCTGGATCGCCTATGGCGTGCGCGAGGGAGGCGGCTTCACGCTTCTCTGGAACAACAATCTGCCGACGCGGCACGCTGCGCTTGAACGCATTGCGGAGACCATGCGGGACTGCGCGACGTCGGGGCTGCGCCTGATGGCCGGCTTCGATTTCGCCTTTGGCTATCCGCAGGGGACCGCCGAACAGTTGACCGGGAGCCCGCGCTGGGACGCGATCTGGGCGCATCTCGCCGATGAGATCATCGATGGCCCCGACAATGGCTCCAACCGGCTTGCCGTCGCGGCACGTCTCAACGGCAGGCTCCTGCCGGAACACGGTGTGCGGTTTTGGGGCAACGGAACCAAGACCGAGCATGAAGGACTTTCGCGGACGAAGGCGGGCTTTCAGGCCGGGAGCATTTCCGAGCGGCGCGTGATCGAACGGCATTTGCCGGGCGCAAAGACGCTGTGGCAGCTCGCTGGCGCTGGAGCGGTCGGCAGCCAGAGTCTTGTTGGTATTGCGGGGCTGGAACGCCTGCGGCGGCATCCCGGCCTTGCCGGCAAGATCAGGGTCTGGCCCTTCGAGACGGGTTTCGCCGATGACCTGGATGCACCGATCGTCATCACCGAGATCTATCCCTCGCTGCTACCTATTACCCAAAAGCCAGACGAGCTCTGCCTGGACGCAGCACAGGTGCGCACCGTGGTGGAAACCTTCGCATCGCTCGACGCCGAAGATGCGCTGGAGCCGCATCTTGCTGCGCCCGACAGCCTTTCTGAGACTGATCGCGCCGCGGTGCTCTCAGAGGAGGGCTGGATCGTCGGATCGACACTCGCGCGGGCCGGGTCGACTTCGGTTGCCCGCGTGCTGCCTCAAGTCGCGTCAGCGCCGATCGCCGATGCGCCGAAATCGGCCAACGCCCCATCGGATTCGCAGCCCTTCGACTATGTCCGCGATCCTGACGAAATCTATCGCCGCTCCTTCGCAACGATCGAGGCCGAAGCCGATTTCGCGATGCTGCCCAGCGATTTGCACGCAATCGCTGTGAGATTGATTCACGCCTGCGGCATGGTCGATCTCGTCGCCTCCATCGCAGCCTCAAACGATGCTGCGACGTCTGGGCGGGCCGCGCTCCGAGCGGGGGCGCCGATCCTTTGCGACGTGGAAATGGTGCGCCACGGCATCATCTCGCGAAGCCTTCCCGCCGAGAATGAAGTGCTTTGCCTGCTCAACGATCCTCCGGTACCCGTGCTTGCGAAGACGCATGGAACGACGCGGTCGGCCGCGCAGGTCGATCTCTGGCTGCCGCGTCTGGAGGGTGCGATCGTCGCGATCGGCAACGCGCCGACCGCGCTCTTCCGGCTTCTGGAACTGATCGAGGCGGGTGCGCCGAAGCCGGCGCTCATCATCGGAATGCCAGTCGGTTTCGTTGGTGCTGTGGAATCGAAGGAAGCGCTTGGTAGCCGACCGCACGGGGTACCGTTCATCACGGTTCACGGCCGGCGCGGCGGCAGCGCCATGGCCTCGGCCGCCGTCAATGCCCTCGCGCTGGAGGCCGGTCAATGAGCGCGCACGATGCCGCTTCACGAAAGTCAGGTCGATGGGCCGTCGTCGAGGTTCAGTCCACGGCCATCGCAAATGCCGCTGCACCGCAGATGGTCGGGACGAGCCCGACCATGACGGGGGTGAGAGCTCTGGCAGATCGGTTTGCAGAGCTTTGGAAACCGGCCCAGAGGTCTCCCCAGGTTCCGTCATCCTCGGGCTTGTCCCGAGGATCTACCCGCCGTGCAGCGCTCCCGATCGTCATGGGCCAAGGGATATCGTCCCTTCGAGCAGGAAAGTGCTGCGCATGAGCGGTCGATGGCTCACCATCATTGGTACTGGCGAAGAGGGTGCGGCGGGCCTTTCTGCGAGGGCGTTGGCGGCGATTGCCGGAGCGGAAGCGATTCTTGGCGCGCGTCGCGTGCTCGACGCGCTGTCGGGCGTCGATCTCACTGGCAAGACGGTCCTCGACTGGAGCGATGGCTTCGAGCCGACGATGGCCGCCATCCTCGCCCGACGCGGCTCTCCCCTCGTTATCCTCGCAACGGGTGATCCGATGCATTTCGGCATTGGCTCGACACTTGCCCGCCACGTTGCGCCTGCCGAGATGGAAATCATCGGCACACCCTCGGCCTTCTCGCTGGCGGCTGCCCGGCTTGGCTGGCCGCTGCAGGATGTCGCCTGTATTTCACTGCACGGACGACCCGTCGCTCGCCTTGCCGCGCATCTGGCCGACGGGCAACGCATTCTGGCGCTGACCTCCGATGGCCAGACGGTGCAGGAGGCAGCGGCGATACTGGCACGCGCCGGCTATGGTGCGTCACGGCTGACGGTGCTGGAGCATCTCGGCGGACCGAGAGAGCGGATCGTCGATCTGAAAGCGAGGGAGGCGCAAGGCCAACTGTTCGCGGACTTCAACACGCTGGCGATCACCTGCATCGCAGATGCCGGCGTTATGATCGACGGGCCGATGTCGGGCCTTCCCGACGATGCCTTCGAGCACGACGGCCAGATGACCAAGCGCGAAATCCGCGCGGCGGTGCTGGCGCATCTGCGGCCCGGCGGCAGTCGTTTGCTGTGGGATGTCGGTGCCGGCTGCGGGTCGGTCGCCGTCGAGTGGCTGCGGGCTGCGCCGCTCGCCCGAGCGATTGCGATCGAGCCGGTCGAGCGAAGGCTCGCCATGATCCGCGCCAATGCCGAGACGCTCGGCGTACCGCATCTGTCGATCGTCGAAGGCCGTGCACCTTCGGGGCTCGCGGGGCTCGCTCAGCCCGACGCCGTCTTCATTGGCGGAGGAATTTCAACGGATGGGACGTTCGAGACGGCGTGGGCGGCGCTTCGTGGCAACGGTCGGTTCGTGGCGAGCGCCGTAACGCTGGAAAGCGAAGCGCGGCTTCTCGATCTACACGCCCGCTTCGGTGGCAATCTCGTGCGCATGGCCGTCTCGCGGGCCGAGCCAGTCGGCCGCTTCATGGGTTGGAAGCCGCTGATGCCGGTGACGCTCTGGTCGGTGACGAAGTCAGCGGATGATTCAGGCGGAGAGCAACCATGAGCGGCACGCTCTACGGGCTGGGTGTCGGTCCCGGCGACCCGGAACTCCTGACACTGAAGGCGCATCGCATCCTCATAGCGGCACCCGTCGTCGCCTATCCTGCGCCGGACAGTGGCGAGAGCTTTGCACGCTCGATCGTCGCTGGGTTTCTCAAACCTGAGCAGCGCGAAATCCCGATCGTCGTGCCGATGCGCGTCGAGCGTTTCCCGGCCCGCGCGGTCTATGACAAGGCCGCCGCGGAGATCGGTGCGGCGCTTGTCGCGGGCGACGATGTCGCGGTGCTCTGCGAGGGCGATCCGTTCTTCTACGGGTCCTTCATGTATCTGTTCGAGCGGCTCGCTGGCGCGCATCGGACCGAGATCGTGCCCGGCGTCTCCTCCATGGTGGCGGCAGCCGCCGCTGCCGGTCGGCCGCTTGCCGCGCGCAACGACGTGCTGACGGTTCTGCCGGCGCCGCTCGACGACGCGGCGCTTCGCGCACGGATAGAGGCCGCAGAGGCGCTCGCGATCATCAAGATCGGTCGCCATTTCAACCGGATCAGGCATTTGCTTCAAGCATTAAATCTGGAGGCCGCGAGCCTCTATCTCGAACGGGTGACGCTCGCATCCGAGCGCGTCCTGCCGCTCAGCGCCGTCACCGAGGACGCAGCGCCCTATTTTTCGATGATCCTCGTCTACAAGGGTGCCGAAGACTGGATCGCCGATCTCACGGAGGCCAGACGATGAAGCCGGCGATCGTCATCCTGTCCACCCATGCGGTGCCGCTGGCGCAGCGGGTCGCCGCCGCGATCGGCGGCGAGGTGCATGGGCTTGCACGCCGGGTGGAGGGCGTCGACGTGCCGTTCGAGGATACGGGTGCCCACTTCGCCGCGCTCTACCGGGCGGGCCGCCCGATCGTCGCAGTGATGGCGAGTGGAGCGATTATCCGGCTTCTGGCGCCGCATCTTGCCGACAAGCATGGCGAGCCGCCGGTCGTAACCGTTTCCGAGGATGGCGCAAGCGTCGTGCCGCTGCTCGGTGGGCATCATGGCGCGAACGATCTCGCCCGCGCGATTGCGGCCGCACTCTCTGCCCATGCGGCGATCACAACGGCCGGCGACCTGCGCTTCGGCGTGGCGCTCGACGATCCGCCCGCGGGCTACCGACTGGCGAATCCGCTAGACGCGCGCGCGGTGATGGCCGATCTCGTTGCTGGTGCATCCGTGCACCTCAAAGGGCAGGCTGCGTGGCTTGAGGAAAGCCGTCTGCCCATCGACACCGGTGGCGCCGTCACGCTGACGGTCACAGACGCGGCAACGGCTCCGGGGCGGAGCGAACTTGTCTATCACCCTGCGACGCTCGTTCTCGGCATGGGTTGCGAGCGCGGTGCCTCCGCCGCTGAAGCCATCGCCCTTGCCGAAGAGGCGCTTGCGTCTGCTGACCTTGCTCCGGCAAGTCTTGCGGCTGTGGTCTCGCTCGATCTCAAGGCAGATGAGGCCGCGATCCATGCCGTTGCCGCGCATTTCGGCGTGCCGGCGCGCTTTTTCGATGCAGCGATGCTGGAAGCCGAAGCGCATCGGCTCAAAAATCCGTCCGATGTCGTCTTTGCGGAAGTCGGGTGCCACGGCGTGGCCGAGGGTGCGGCGCTTGCGGCCGTTGGTCCGGAAGGCGCGCTCATCGTCCCGAAGCGCAAGACCCGCGCCGTCACTGCCGCCATTGCGCGGGCCACCGTCCCTTTGGACGCCGAAACGATCGGGCGGGCGCGGGGTATGCTCTTCATCGTCGGCATCGGGCCCGGCAGCGACGCCTGGCGCTCGCCGGAAGTGAGCGGCATGGTGGAACGGTCGACCGACCTTGTCGGCTACGGCCTCTATATCGACCTGCTTGGGCGCCTCGCAGATGGCAAGACGCGGCATGATTTCGATCTCGGCGCGGAGGAGCTGCGCGTGCGCCATGCGATGGAGCTTGCTGCCACCGGGCGGACCGTTTCGCTCGTCTGTTCGGGCGATGCCGGCATCTATGCCATGGCGACGCTTGCCTTCGAGCTTCTGGATAAAGCTGGCGGCGAGACAGGCCTGACGGATGCGGCGCGGCGGATCGAGATCGTTGTCTCGCCGGGTATTTCCGCTCTGCAGGCGGCAGCCGCGCGCGTGGGCGCGCCACTCGGGCATGATTTCTGCACGATTTCGCTGTCGGATCTTCTGACGCCCTGGGCCGACATTCAACGGCGCTTGAAGGCGGCGGCGGAGGGTGATTTCGTGATCGCCTTTTACAATCCCGTCTCGAAGCGCCGGCGCACGCAGCTTGCCCATGCCCGCGACGTACTGCTGCAACATCGGCCGGCCGGTACGCCCGTGGTGCTCGCCACCAATCTCGGGCGCGAGGGCGAAACCGTGCGGGTCGTGCCGCTCGCAGAGCTTCAGATCGACGATGTCGACATGCTGACGGTGGTGATCGTCGGCTCGTCGGAAACCCGAACGGTCAAGACGGGCGACGGGCGCACATGGGTCTATACGCCGCGCGGCTATGCCGGCAAGGCGGGAACAGCGATGGGAACATCCTCATGACGGTCTATTTCATCGGAGCCGGGCCGGGTGCACCGGATCTCATCACGGTGCGGGGGCTCAGGCTCATCGAACGCTGCCCCGTTTGCCTCTATGCCGGATCGCTGGTGCCGGAGGAGATCGTGAAGGCCGCACCGGAAGGCGCGCGCGTCATGGACACCGCGCCGATGCATCTCGATGAGATCATTGCCGAGATCGAAGTCGCGAATGGGCGAGGCGAGGATGTCGCGCGTGTTCATTCCGGCGACCCGTCGATCTACGGTGCGGTTGCCGAACAGATGCGGCGGCTCGATGCGCTCGGCATCGATTACGAGATCGTGCCCGGCGTTCCGGCCTTCGCCGCCGCCGCCGCGAAGCTGACGACGGAGCTGACGCTGCCGGAAATCGCTCAGACGGTGATCGTCACCCGCACCGGCATGAAGGCCTCCGCCATGCCCGAGGGCGAGCAACTGGAAATTCTCGGCCGCTCCGGCGCCACGCTCGCCATCCATCTCTCGATCCGCAACCTCGTCTATATCCGCGAGGCGCTGGAGCCCTATTACGGAGCGGACTGCCCGGTCGTAATCGCCTACCGCGCGACCTGGCCGGACGAGCTCTATATCCGCACCACGCTTGCCGGCATGAAGGACGCGGTGCGCGAGGCGAAGATCACCCGGACGGCGCTCGTCATGGTCGGCAAGGTGTTTGGCGAGGTGGAATTCCGGGATTCCGCACTCTATGACGCCGCTTATGCCCATGTGCTGCGCAATCGGGGCAAGAAGCAGCGGGCGACTTCATGATGGGTCGGCCAGCTCTCGCAAGAGATCTGCACCGAGAAGCGCCTCGACGGACACGTAAATGTGCGAACCGACGGGCTGCTCAGGACGGTCGATCATGATCACCGGCAGGCCGAGCCGGCGCGCGGCTTCGATCTTGGCATATGCGCCCCGGCCACCGGAGTTGCGGCAGACGATCGTGTCGATGCCATGGGCGACCAGCATCGACTCCTCGGCTGCAATGTCGAGATCGGGTTTGCCGAGCACGAGCACAAAACGCGCAAAGGGCAGCTCGGCCTCGGGTTCGTCCACCATGCGGATGACGAAGGTCACGTCGGCGCGGCCGGCAAAGGGTGCAATATGCTGGCGGCCGAGGGCGAGCAACACGGTCGCACCTTCAGGGATGGCGGTAACGGCATCGGCGATGGTCGCGACGCGTTGCCAACGATCGCCGTCGACAGCCTCCCAGGCAGGGCGCGCAAGACTGATGAGCGGGATGGCGCAGATATCCGCCGCTCGCCGCGCATTGGTCGAGATCGTGCCGGCAAAGGGATGGGTCGCGTCAATCAGGAGGCCGACGGCATTGTCCTCGAGATATGTCGCAAGACCGTCCGCGCCGCCGAAGCCGCCGATCCGGGTTTCGCCTGCCATCGGTTTCGGTTCGCGCGTCCGTCCTGCAAGCGAAGTGACGATGCGGGCCTTGCGGCTTGCCGCGAGCCTCGCGGCGATCTCGGCTGCTTCGAGCGTTCCGCCGAGGATCAGGATCGTTTCAGGCACTGCGGGCAAGGATGTCTCCCTGACGATCGGTGACGATGATTTCGATATTCACCGCCGCGCCGCGCAAGGTTTCGATGGCCGTCTGACGGGCGCGCGCGGCAATCGTCGGTGCGAGATCGATGCCGGAAGCCCGGGTCAATGCAAGCACTTCCAGCGCCGTATTGGCATTCAGAATCCGCTCAAGAAGTTCGGCGTCCGCATGTCCCGCAAGATCGGCGAGGAACGCCATGTCGACCTGGCTGCGCGCCGAATGCAGATCCAGCGCACCTTGCGCGAGCTTCGTCAGCTTGGCGAACCCGCCGGCGATCGTCAGCCGCTCGATGGGGTGCGCGCGCAGATATTTGAGCAGGCCGCCCGCAAAGTCGCCCATGTCGATCAGCGCGATCTCGGGCAGTCCATAGATCGTCTGCGCGGCCGCTTCCGAGGTCGAGCCTGTCGCCGCGATCACATGGGTCAGCCCCTCGGCGCGCGCGACATCGACGCCGCGATGGATGGAGTGGATCCAGGCGGAGCAGGAAAAGGGACGGACGATACCCGTCGTGCCGAGGATCGAAAGCCCGCCGACGATGCCAAGGCGCGGGTTCCAAGTCTTTTCCGCAATCGCCTCGCCGCCGGGGACAGAGATCGTGACCTCCACATCCGGCGAGCGCCCATGCTCCATGCAGAGCGCCTCGATTTCCGCCCGCATCATGGCGCGGGGCACCGGGTTGATCGCCGCTTCGCCGACAGGCACCGGCAGGCCGGCCTTTGTCACCATGCCGACGCCCGGACCAGCGCAAAAGACGATGCCGGCGCTTTGAGGGAGAAAGCGGACGGACGCGATCACCGTCGCGCCATGGGTCACGTCCGGATCGTCGCCCGCGTCCTTGACGATGCCGGCCGAAGCGACGCCGTCGCCAAGCGTTTCAACAGCGAGCGGGAAGGCGGGTTCTTCACCTTTTGGAAGGCGGATCGTCACGGGATCGGGAAAGCTGCCCGTGATGAGCGCGGTCAGCGCCGCCTTGGTCGCGGCGGTGGCGCAGGCACCCGTCGTCCAGCCACGTCGCAAAGGCGCCGCCCCGCCGTCGCCGGCTGGCTTGCTTCTTTTGCCGCGGGCTGTAGCGTCGTCGACCATGGTTCGCTTATAGGCGAGCGCCCGGCACGGGGAAAGGAGACCAGCCGTTGAGGCAATCACCAACGCCCTTTGCCGGCCTGCCCGAGCTTCTGCCGGGTCACGTCTGGCTCGTCGGCGCCGGCCCCGGCGATCCCGGCCTGATGTCGATGCTGGCAGTCCATGCGCTGATGCAGGCCGATGTGGTCGTGCATGATGCGCTGGTGGATGAAACGTGCCTGCAATGGGCACGGCCGGGTGCCGAGATGATCTTTGCCGGCAAGCGCGGCGGAAAGCCTTCGCCGAAACAGCGGGACATTTCGCTCAGGCTGGTCGAACTGGCGCACGCCGGGCGGCGCGTGCTGAGATTGAAAGGCGGCGATCCGTTCGTTTTCGGGCGCGGCGGGGAAGAGGCGCTGACGCTCGTTGAACACCAGATCCCGTTCCGCATCGTGCCGGGCATCACGTCGGGCATAGGCGGCCTGGCCTATGCGGGCATTCCCGTGACGCACCGCGAGACGAACCACGCGGTCACCTTTCTCACCGGCCATGATTCCTCCGGCCTCGTGCCGGACCGGATCGACTGGAACGCCGTTGCCAAGGGATCGCCGGTGCTCGTCATGTACATGGCGATGAAGCATATCGGCGTCATCGTGGAAAAGCTTTTGGAAGCCGGTCGCCGCTCAGACGAGCCGATGGCGTTCGTTTGCAACGCCTCGACGGCCGAGCAGCGCGTGCTCGTCACCACGCTTGGGCAAGCGCTTCCGGCGCTTGAGGATGCCGGGCTCGCACCGCCGGCAATCGTCGTCCTCGGCGAAGTGGTTCGGCTGCGCGCAGGCCTCGACTGGCTGGGCGCGCTTCAGGGCAAGACGCTGACCGCCGACCCGATGGGCGACCGCAGCGACCAGAAGCGGGATGCCGGCTGATATGGCGGGGTTGCTTATTGCTGCACCGAGTTCGGGGCAGGGAAAGACGACTGTCACATTGGGGCTCCTGCGTGCTCTGAAACGGCGCGGCATTGCGCTTGCGCCGGGCAAGGCCGGACCGGATTATATCGATCCGGCATTTCATACGGCGGCTGCCGGTTCCGCCTGCTTCAACTACGACCCCTGGGCCATGCGGCCGGAACTCATGCTTGCCAATGCCAGCCTGCAGATGGCGGGCGGCAAGCTCTTCGTCGTGGAAGCGATGATGGGGCTGTTCGACGCCGCCGCCGACGGCCGGGGCTCCTCCGGCGATCTCGCACGGCTCATGCGGCTGCCGGTCGTCTTCGTCGTGGACGCATCGAAGATGTCGCATTCCATCGCGGCGCTCGTGCGGGGCTTTGCCGGCTTCGACGCAGGCGTGATGATCGCCGGCGTGATCCTCAACAATGTCGCGAGCGAGCGCCATGCGGCGATGCTGCGAGATGCGCTCGGCCGCGCGGGCATTTCCGTGTTCGGTACACTGATGAGCGATCCGGCCCTCAGACTGCCCGAGCGGCATCTCGGTCTCGTCCAGGCGCAGGAGCACGAAGCGCTCGAAGGCTTCATCGAGCGCGCCGCCGACGCGGTTTCGGCCGGCGTCGATCTCGATGCCGTGCTGCGCGCAGCAGGCCTTTTCCGGCAGCCGGAAAGTGAGGCCAATATTCATCGCCTGCCGTCACCGGGCCAGCGCATCGCCGTCGCGCAGGATATCGCCGTTGGTTTCGCCTATACGCACATGCTCTTCGGCTGGCGGCGGCGCGGCGCGGAAATCTCGTTTTTCTCGCCGCTCGCCGACGAAGCGCCGCCGGCCGATTGCGACGCCATCTACCTGCCGGGCGGTTATCCCGAGCTGCATGCGGGGCAGCTTGCCGCGGCGACGCGGTTTCGCAACGGAATGATTGCCGCGCGGGACCGGGGAGCGACGATCTTCGGGGAATGCGGCGGCTACATGGTGCTCGGCGATGGGATCATCGATGCTGACGGCGTCGAGCACCCAATGCTCGGCATGTTGTCGCTCACGACGAGTTTTGCCGAGCGGCGGCGCCATCTCGGCTACCGCGTGCTGACGCCGCTTGCGGGCGCGCCGTCCACCGCGCGCATGACCGCGCACGAGTTTCACTATGCGACGATCGTGCGGGAGGAGGGCGACCGGCTTTTCACAGCGACAGACGCGCTCGGCGCCGATCTGGGACAGGTGGGATTGCGGCGCGGGCGCGTTTCGGGCTCCTTCATGCATCTGATCGATCTTGCGGGTGACGCATGAGTGCTTTGCCGCGCCATGGCGGCGGGATTGCCGCCGCCTGCCGGCTTTTCGGCGGCCAGCCGCGCGACTGGCTGGATCTTTCCACCGGCATCAACCCGCAGCCGGCGGAATTTGCTTGGCCCCCTGGCGACATCTGGCAGCGCCTTCCGGATGCTGATCTGACGGCATCCGCGCGCGCCGCTGCTGCCTTGCATTACGGTGTGCCGACCGATCATCCGCAGCCCTTGCCGGTGCCCGGAACGCAGGCCGCGATCCAGATGCTTCCGCGGCTTGTGGTTGGCGGTCGGCGCATGGTCTTCGCGGCGCCGACCTATAACGAATATGCCCGTGTGTTTCGCGCGAGCGGCTGGCAGGTGGACGAACGGCCGGCGGATGATGCGCTTGAAGCGGACGCGGATGCAATCGTCGTGGTCAATCCGAACAACCCCGATGGGCGGCTTCTCGCACGCACGGACATTCTCGCCGCAGCCGACCGGCTGGCTGCGCGGGGTGGAGCGCTGGTCGTGGATGAGGCGTTCGCCGATACCGACCCGCGTGAAAGCGTGGCCGGCGATGCCGGATCGCGCGACAATCTGATCGTGATGCGCTCCTTCGGCAAGTTCTTCGGCCTTGCCGGCCTCCGCCTTGGCTTCGTCATTGCGCAGGAGGCCCGCCTTACGGCGATCGACGCGATGATGGGGCCCTGGCCCGTGTCGGGTCCGGCGCTCTCCATCGCTGCCGATCTGATGGCAGATTGCGTCAAGGTCGAGGCGATACGCGAGGCAATCCGGGCTCGCCTCCGAGAAACGCGAGATGTCCTTGACCGGACCGGTCTTCCCATCATCGGCGATGGCGGGCTGTTCCTGCTCGTCCAGCATCCTGCCGCCTCGGAAATCTACGCGCATCTCTGCCGTCAGCATGTCCTCGCTCGCGCTTTCGACTTTCGCGCCGACTGGCTGCGTTTCGGGCTAGCGAAGGCTGCGCCGGACGCGCAGCGTCTCGCTGACGCACTGTCCGAATTCCCGCGTTACCGAGATCCTGACCGGCCATGATCATCGATCTCGAACGGCAACTGCTCATCCTTGCCGCAGCACTCCTTATCGATCGCATCGTCGGCGACCCCGACTGGCTGTGGCGGCGCCTGCCGCATCCGGTCGTGATCTTCGGCAAGGCGATCGGTTTTGCGGACAAGCGTTTCAATCGCGAGGGGGCGAGGCCTGCGTCACGTCGCCTCGCGGGCCGGCTCGTCATCGGGACGCTGTTGGCTGCTTCAGTCGTCGTAGGCGCCACACTGTCGCTGATGTTCGCGCATGCCAGCGTCGTCGGCGTGCTGCTCGAATTGATCGTGGTTGCGGTGCTTCTCGCGCAACAGAGCCTCTCGGATCATGTCCAGGCGGTTGCGATCGGCTATCGCACCGGCGGTATCGAGGGCGCGCGTTTCGCGGTTTCCATGATCGTCGGCCGTGATCCGGCGACCCTCGATGAGAAAGGCGTTGCCCGCGCGGCGATCGAAAGCCTCGCTGAGAACTTCTCCGATGGCGTCGTTGCGCCGGCCTTCTGGTATGCGCTTCTCGGCCTTCCGGGGATCCTCGCCTACAAGATGCTGAACACGGCCGACAGCATGATCGGCCATCGCTCCGTCCGCCACATCGATTTCGGCCGCGCTTCCGCGATTGCCGACGACTGGGCGAACTGGCCGGCCGCGCGGCTCTCAGCCGGACTGATCGCCGCTGGCGCCTTCGTCGAGGCGGGCTTGCGTGCGGCGCGGCGGGCGCTGAAAGTTGCCCTGATGGATCACGGGCTGCACCGCTCGCCCAATGCCGGCTGGCCGGAATCGGCGATGGCGGGTGCACTGGATGTGGCGCTCGCCGGCCCTCGGACCTACGGCGGCGAACGCGTTGCCGAACCGATGCTCAATGCGGCCGGCACGGTCTGCACGATGGCCGATATCGATCGCGCGATCCGCATTTACGTCGCGGCGTGCTCGGCTCTGCTCGTTTTGACGGTGCTTGCCGCACTCACAGTTCGTGCTTGATCGCCCAGCGATCGTGGAACCACTGCCATTGGCCGGGATATTCACGCACCCAGGCCTCCACCTTGTCATTCAGCATCTGCGCGGTGGCGGCGACGTCGACATTGCCGTTGGCGTCCTTGGGGATCGTGACGGCCGGCTCGATTTCCAGGCGAAAGCGACCGTTCGGCAGGCGGATCGAGCGGGCGGGATAGACCTCGCAATCATACTGGCGCTGCAGCTTGGCGAGCAGCGGGTTGGTCTTGACCGGCAGCCCGAAGAACTGCGTCGTTACGCCCTTGTGGAACTTCTGGTCGACGAGCATGCCGACCGCGCCGCCGTCTTCCAGCGTGCGCGCCAGCGTCCAGGCGGCGCCTGAGTTGGAGGCAACAAGCTTGCCCATGCGGCTTTGGCGCGCTTTCATGACGCGCTCGGCGACATAGCGATTGTTCGGCGGCCGGAAGAGCGCCGTCACGTCGAGATCGAAGGCCGAAGCCGCAATCGGCAAAAGCTCGAAATTGCCCGTATGGGCGGTGAAGACGATGAAGGGGCGGGGATTGTCGCGCAGGTCCAGGAAGATGTCCGTGCCGGACACTTCGATGGTGCCCGTGTTGCCCGCATTCGGGTCGTAGTCGAACAAATCGTCGAGAAACACGTATTCCGCGGCAAGGCGCGCCATGTTGCCCCACATGTCGCGCGCGATGTCCTCGCGTTCGGCTTCGGTCTTTTCCGGATAGGCGCGGCGCAGGTTCTCCATCGCAAGCTTGTGGCGCGAGGTCATCGGGCCGATCCGCCGCGCCATGCGATCGACGAAATCGATCGCCTTCGCCGTCGGCAGCATCTGCAGAAGCCCGAGCAGGCCGAAGATCAGCTGCGCCGTTGCCCAGTCGCCGAATTTCTTGAGCGCCAGAACGATGCGGGTGATGAAGAGCTTCAAGCGAGCGTGCCCGTCAATCGATCTTCAGGATGATCTTGCCGAAGACCTGCCGGCCTTCCATACGCTGCAAGGCCGTGTCGAGATCGTCAAAGCCAACTTCCGTGTCGATGACGGGATGCGCGATGCCGCGCGCCATCTTCTCCATGGCGTCTGCCATGTTCTCCATGCGGCAGCCGAAGGACCCGATGATGCGCAGTTGCTGCTGAAAGACGTGCATGAGGTTGATCGATGTCGAAACGCCCGAGGTCGAGCCGCAGGTGACGAGGCGGCCGCCGCGCTTCAGGCAGAGCATGGAGCCGGCCCAGGTGTCGGCGCCCACATGCTCGAACACGACGTCGACGCCCTTCTTCTTCGTGAGCTTGCGCACCACGCCTTCGAAGCGGTCTTCGCGGTAGTTGATGACGTGATCGGCGCCGAGCGCCTTCGCCTTCTCGATCTTGTCGTCCGATCCGACCGTCGTGATCACGGTGCAGCCCATCTTCTTGGCAAGCTGGATTGCCGCCGTGCCGATGCCGGAGCCGCCGGCATGGACAAGGATCGTTTCGCCGGGCTCAAGCTTGGCGTTGTCGAAGAGCATGTGCTCGACCGTGCCGAAAGTGACGGGGCTGAGTGCCGCAGCCACCGCATCGACGCCGGGCGGGGCAGGGACGAGCAGGCGAGCGGGAAGATTGACCTTTTCCTGCGCAAAGCCATCCAGGTGGAAGCCGTGCACGCCGGACACGTTTTCGCAGAGATTGTCCCGGCCTGCGCGGCAATGGCGGCAAAGGCCACAGGTACGCGCACCATAGATCGCGACGATCTGGCCCGGCTGCAAATGGCCGACGCCGGGGCCGACCGTTTCCACTTCGCCGGCGGCTTCCGCGCCGATGACGAGCGGCATCTTGCGCTTGGCAAAGGCCATGCCGCGCCAGCCCCAGACATCGATGTGGTTCAGCGCGACGGCGCGGATGCGCACGGTCACTTCGCCGTGGGTCGGCGGCAGCGGCGGTGCGATGTCGGCGATTTCGAGCTTGCGGTCTTCGATGAGCTGGAGGGCACGCATGCGGGTCTACCTTCGCCTTTTAAGGCGCCTGTTCGGTCTTTCGGATGATTGGCCGGTCAGTTAGGCCGGTTCTGCTGTCATGACAAGACAGGCGTTCTGCCCGCCAAAGCCGAAGGAGTTCGACAGAACGCTGGTGACGGCCTTGTCGCGCTTGATATTCGGCACGACGTCTAGAGCGATCGCCGGGTCCGGATTGTCGTGATTGATGGTGGGCGGCAGCGTGCCGTTCGCTATCGTCAGCAGCGAGAATACCGCTTCGATGGCACCAGCCGCCGTGAGCGTATGGCCGATCATCGATTTATTCGACGAGACCGGCACGTTCGGCAGGTGGTCGCCGAAGACCGACGAGATCGCCAGATATTCCATCTTGTCGTTTTCGGGCGTCGAGGTGCCATGGGCGTTCACATAACCGATCTGGCTCGCGTCGAGCCCGGCATCGGCCATGGCTTCACGGATCGTCGCGATCGCCGGCCCGCCATCGGGTGAAGAGCGGGTGCGGTGGAAATGATCGGCCTTCTCGCCGCAGCCCGCCACGATGCCGAGCACGCGCGCGCCCCGGGCAACCGCGCTTTCCAGCGATTCAAGCACCAGCGTTGCCGCACCTTCCGCCAGCACAAAGCCGTCGCGGTCCTTGGTGAAAGGCTTCGACGCCTTTTCCGGAGGATCGTTTTGGGTCGACAGCGCCGAGAGGAGCGAGAAGCGCACAAGAGATTCTGCCGAAACCGACCCGTCCGTCGCAACCGTCAGTGCGCGATCGGTGCGGCTCTGGCGGATCGCCTCGACGCCGAGCTGGATCGCCGTTGCGCCAGAAGCGCAGGCGGTGGAGAGTGTAACCGGCAGGCCGCGCGTACCGAACTTGTCGGCGAGCCGCTCGGAGATCGTGCCGAAAAGGACGGCCTGGTGCAGATCGGGGTCAGCGCGCTCGCGCAGCACGGCGTTGAAGCGCTCATAGGCGTTGCCTTCGGCCTCGATCGCGCGTGCCATGTCGGCATAACCGAATCGGGTCGACCATTCGGCTTCGATCGGTGGTGCCGCCAGGAAGAGCGGCCCGCCGAATTCGCCGGACAAGCCTGCTTCGGCGAGTGCTTCCTCGGTCGCTTCACGCGCCATGGCGAAGGAAATCTCGGTCGCGTTGATCAGCGGCACGTTGACGAATTCGACGGTTCCCGCGATTTTCGTCGACAATCCGTCGGTCGGGAAGCGCGAGATCGGGTGGATGCCCGACACGCCGCCTGAAAGCTTCTGCCAATTGTCGGCCTTGCCGCGTCCGAGTGAGGACACGATGCCCATGCCGGTGACGGCAACGATCGGCCGGCCCTTGTGATCGCGATAGGATGTCATGCCTTGCCTCCGACGCGGGAGAGACGAGCGACGCCTTCGCCGCGCACATAGCCAACCGTGGTGACGAGCGCCGTGTCGATCGGCTTGTCGAGCGCCTTGTCGTCGGCCTCGAACGGCGCGATCGCGCCATCTGCCTTCAACGCGAGCGCTGCGAGGCCGAGGCCAATTGGGAACTGGGCTTCCAGCGCGTGGCCAACGACGTTGGCATAGCGCCGCAGGATTGCATCGGGGAAGCTGTTGCGCCAGACCGACGCTTCGCGCTCGGTAATGCCGACGAGGCCGCTTGCGCCCGAAACGATGAGATCAGGTGTCGCCGCGCCGTCCATCATGCGTTGCAAACGGCGTTCGAGCCCCTCGTCATCGCGCGAGCCACGGTCCCCTTCGACAGCCTCGATTTCCGCGTAGATCGTTGCACCGCGGGCAGTTGCTCGTTCCCGCGATTCCAGCACCAGGAAGCAGGCTGCCGAACCGAGCACGATGCCGCCGCCGGCCTGATTGGAGCGCGCGGCAAGCGGCTGCCAGTCGCCCTGCGCCAGCGCCTGGATGCCTTCGAACACGAAGTGCATGTCGGGACGTTCCGCCACATGTCCGCCACCGACCAGCGCGTGGGTGGATTGGCCCGCCCGGATCCGCGCGAACGCCGTTTCGACGGCCGAGATGCCGGCAGCCTCTTCGCCCATGAAGGTGCGGGACGAGCCCGTGACCTTGTGGACGATCGAGATGTTCCCGGCCATCAGGTTCGACAGCTGCGCCAGGAACAGTGTTGGGCGCAATTCCGTCATCAGCTTCTCGTTGAGAAGCCGTTCGCGGTCGTTGTGGTTCGCCGCCTCGTCGATGATCAGCGTGTCGACGGTCAGATCACGCTCGCCGCCACCGGCCGCGACGATCATGTCCATCGACGCCGTCGCTTCCGCGTCGTCCTTCAGCCCGGCATCTTCGAGCGCCAGACCCGCCGTAAAGACGCCGAGACGCTGCCAGTCGTCCATCTGGCGCTGGTCGCCGCGCTTCGGAATCTGCGCCGACCAGTCGATTTCAGGCAGCGGGTGCACGGAATAGGGCGCATAGCGCGCATTGTCGACGACCGGTTTCGGCGATGTGGTGCCGGCGAGCAGTGCTTCATGCGCCGAGCGGCCGACGCCGAGACTTGTAACGATACCGATGCCTGTGATCACGACCCGTTGCGGCGTAGTGTTCATGTGGCGTCTCCAGAGACTGTGCGTCCGGCGCGATCCACTTTGATGGCGTCCATCAAGCCGATATCGAGCGCGCGCTTCTTCACTTCGGCAGCGAGAACCGCATTATCGGCGGGCAGGATGCGCAGCTTCAGTTCGCAATCGGCGATGCGCTTTCCTTCGCGTTCGATCATGCCCTTCATCACGGCAAAGCCAGAGCCTTCGTGCACCAGCGTTGCTGCGACCGACAGCGGCGTGTTGGGATCGACGAAGGTGCGGAGCTTCGCCTTGTCCACGGATACGAGGAAAGGCATCGATTCGAAGTTTGTTTTGGCCAGGATGAGATAGCCGGACGCCTGCGCCATGGTTTCGATCAGGAGCACGCCCGGCACGAGCGGCAGGCCTGGAAAATGGCCCTCGAAGACAGGACTCTTCTCGGGCGTGGTGGAGCGGGCAGCGAGCTTGCCGCCTTCGAGATCGACCGTTTCGACGCGATCGATCATCTGGAAATATTCAAGAAGCATCCCGGCTCCGCCCATTCGAGGCGCTAGCGCGTTTCCAGGTGGATTGGATTCCGGCTCACCGCCAGGAAACGCGTCAAATCAAAAACTTGGAGTCATTGAGCGATTCGAAGAAAAGCGAAATCACTCCAGGGTTCAGCTTGCGGCCTTGGCGGCGCGCAGCTCGTCGATCTTGGCGCAGAGGTTCTTCAGCACGAAGTATTCTTCGGTGGAAACCTGGCCGTCATTCACTTCCTGGGTCCACTTTTCGAGCGGGATCTTGATGCCGAATTCCTTGTCGATCGCAAAGACGATGTCGAGGAAGTCGAGGCTGTCGATGCCCAGATCGTCGATCGTGTGGCTTTCGGGCGTGATCTTGTCGCGGTCGATTTCGCTGGTTTCCGCGATGATGTCGGCGACTTTGTCGAAGGTGGCGGACACGAAGAATTCCTCATCTGATGCCATTTTGCGGAGGAGCTATAGGGAAAAGCCGACGGATTGCCAATGGCCGCCGGGGCCTTTCACGGGCAGCGACAGGATCGCCGTGCTGCGTGTTTACGTGCACATGCGAACTGGCGTATCGCTTGCTTCAAGCGACGATGAAGACGTGTCAGCCGGAAGGACAGCTCCCATGACGATCAAGACTTGGCCTGAAGCCGCCCGCCGCCTGATCGGCGTGGCCGCCGGTCGCGAACCTGCCGACACGGTGATCCGCAACGGCCGGTGGGTGAATGTCCATTCGGGCGAAATCATAGAGGCGACGGATATCGCGATCGCCGAGGGGCGATTCGCCTATTGTGGCCCCGATGCCTTGGCGATGATCGGCCCCGACACGCGGGTGATCGATGCCGACGGGCGCTATCTGGTGCCCGGGCTTTGCGATGCGCACATGCACGTGGAATCGGGCATGCTGACGGTCGGTGAATTCGTGCGGGCCGTTCTGCCGCACGGCACGACCTCGATGTTCATCGATCCGCACGAGATCGCCAACGTTCTCGGTCTTGCCGGCGTGAAGCTGATGCATGACGAGGCGGTGCTCCAGCCGATCAACGTCTATGTCCAGATGCCGTCCTGCGCACCGTCGGCACCTGGGCTCGAAACCACGGGCTTCGAGATTACACCGGATGACGTGGCGCACGCGATGGCCTGGCCGCAGATCATCGGGCTCGGCGAGATGATGAACTTTCCGGGCGTTGCCAATGCCGACCCGAAGATGCTTGGCGAGATCGCCGCGACGCAGAATGCCGGCAAGACGGTCGGCGGCCACTATGCCTCGCCCGATCTCGGTTCCGCCTTCCACGCTTATGTGGCCGGCGGCCCGGCCGACGATCACGAGGGGACGCGGGAAGAGGACGCGATCGCACGTGTGCGCCAGGGCATGCGCGCGATGCTCCGGCTCGGATCGGCCTGGTACGACGTGAAGAGCCAGATCACGGCCGTGACCGAAAAGGGGCTCGATGCCTCCAATTTCATCCTGTGCACCGACGACAGCCATTCCGGAACGCTGGTCAATGACGGGCACATGAACCGGGTCGTGCGCCACGCCATCGAATGCGGTGCATCGCCGATGCAGGCAATCCAGATGGCGACGATCAACACGGCGCGTCATTTCGGTCTGGAGCGTGAGCTCGGCTCGATCACGCCTGGCCGACGCGCCGACCTGATCCTCACCTCCGACCTTGAAACGCTGCCTGTGGAACTGGTGCTGGCCCGCGGCGTGGTTGCTGCCGAAAAGGGTATCTGCACGGTCGAGCGCGTGGCGTTCGAATACCCGGACACAGCACGCGATACGGTCAAGCTCGGCCGTGCGCTGGTATCGGTCGATTTCGACATTCATGCGCCGAAGGGCTCGGACATCGTTACCGCCAATGTCATCGGCATGGTCGAGAACCAGGCGCCGACGCGGGCGCTACAGGTCGAGTTGCCGGTGCGTGACGGTCTTGTTCGCGGCGACCGCGACCGCGATGTCTGCCAGATCGCGCTTGTCGAGCGCCACCGCGCGACCGGCGGCGTCGTCAACGGCTTCGTCTCCGGTTTCGGCTACAAGGGCGCTTGCGCCGTTGCCTCCACGGTGGCCCATGACAGCCACCACATGATCGTCGTCGGCACGTCGAAGGAGAACATGGCGGAAGCGGCCAACCGGCTGGCGGCAGTCGGCGGCGGCATCTGCGTCTTCAAGGACGGCAAGGAAATAGCGCTCGTCGAACTGCCGATCGCCGGCCTGATGTCGGACGAGCCCGCAGAGATCGTGGCCGAGAAAGCGCAGCGCATGGTCGATGCCATGGCCGAATGCGGCTGCACGCTGAACAATGCCTATATGCAGCATTCGCTGCTGGCGCTTGTCGTCATCCCCGAGCTGCGCATTTCCGATCTGGGTCTGGTCGACGTGCGCAAATTCGAGTTCGTGGAACTGTTCGCCTGAGCTTGTTCTTCATCACAGATGCATGAGCGGGGTTGCGATCCGGCCGTCTAAATCCATTTAGATGGTCGGATTTCAATGGATCGAAGACATGCCTCAAGCAGAAATCGGCCTGATCGGCCTTGGCGTGATGGGCAGCAATCTCGCGCTCAACATCGCTGAAAACGCCAGCACCATCGCAGTCGCCAACCGCACGACCGAAAAGGTCGATGCCTTCCATGCCGAAGCCGGAGCGCTCAAAGACCGGATCGTGCCCTGCCACTCGCTGGAAGCTCTTGTCGGCGCCATCCGTGCACCGCGGCCGATCATCATCATGACGAAGGCAGGGGCGGCGGTCGACGAGCAGATCGCAGCGCTGCGGCCGCTGCTGGAAGCGGGCGACATCATCATCGATGCCGGCAATGCCAACTTCCACGATACGGTGCGTCGGTCGAAGGAACTGGAAGATACCGGCCTTACCTTTATCGGCATGGGTGTGTCCGGCGGTGAGGAGGGTGCCCGTTACGGTCCCTCGATTATGGTCGGTGGCACGGCAGAGGCCTATCGGCGCGTCGAGCCCATGCTGAAGGCGATCGCTGCCCGTTTCGAAGGCGAGCCTTGCGTCGCCCATCTCGGAGCCGACGGCGCCGGCCATTTCGTCAAGACGATTCACAATGGCATCGAATATGCCGACATGCAGATGATCGCCGAGATCTACGGCATCATGCGCGATGGTCTCGGCATGGCCCCGGCCGAGATGGCCGACATCTTTGCACGCTGGAACGAGGGACCGCTCAATTCCTACCTGATCGAGGTGACGGCGAAGGCACTCGCGGCCAAGGACGTGGAGACAGGCGGCGCGCTCGTCGACCAGATCCTCGACAGTGCGGGCCAGAAGGGTACGGGACGCTGGGCGGCGATCGAGGCGCAGATGATCGGCGTTGCCGCAACCACGATCGAATCGGCGGTGGCTGCGCGCATTCTGTCGGCCATGAAGGCGGAGCGCGAAGCGGCCGAACAGGTCTTCGGTCTAATCGAACCGCTCGATGCGTCGATCGACCGGGTGGCTATCATCGACCAGCTCGAGCAGGCTTTGCTTGCAGCGAAGATCGCGGCCTATGCGCAAGGGTTCGCGGTGATGGCTGGCGCAACTGCCGATCACGGCTGGGACCTGCCGCTCGCAACCATCGCGCGGATCTGGCGTGCGGGCTGCATCATCCGATCACAATTCCTTGACGAGATCGCAGCCACTTTCGAGGCCGAGAGCGGGACGGCCAATCTTCTCGTCACGCCGCGGTTCTCGGCGATGATGAGGGACGCGTCCGCCGGCCTGCGCAAGATCGTCGCTCTATCGGCGACCTCCGGTATACCGACACCGGCGCTTTCTGCGGCGCTCGCCTATTTCGATACCTATCGGCAGGCACGCGGTACGGCCAACCTCATCCAGGCGCAGCGCGATTTTTTTGGGGCGCACGGCTTCGAACGGCTGGACGGATCGGGCCCGCACCACGGGCAATGGAACGCCTGACGGGCAGGTAGATCACATAACCAGCCTACACTGAACGGAGCCTCTCAAGGGCTCCGTTTTCGTTTGCGGGAACACGGCGCGAAGAATTTTTTGATCGGATGATAAAAAAATTGACGCCTTAAATTTTTCCGCTCATTCTCACTGCAATAAGAAGACGCCGGATCGGCAGACCCACAAAAAATCGGCACGCATCGGGGTGGGACCGGGCGGCTGACCGAGGGCGCGACCGGCTGAACCCGAGGTGGAACAATGACGATTTCCGTGCCAGCCGCACGGGACGTGAAGCCTGGCCGGCTCGCGCCCGAGGAGTATTCGACGAATTTCTCCGACCTGCATCCGCCGCTCGATCGCCACGAGGCGTTCGTAGAGGCCGATCGTTGCTATTTCTGCTACGATGCGCCGTGCATGAATGCGTGTCCGACCTCGATCGACATTCCGCTCTTCATCCGTCAGATCGCCGCCGACAACCCGACGGGCGCGGCCAAGACTATTCTCAAATCCAACATCATGGGCGGCATGTGCGCCCGCGTCTGTCCGACCGAGACGCTGTGCGAAGAGGTCTGCGTGCGCGAAGTGGCGGAAGGCAAGCCGGTCAAGATCGGTCAGTTGCAGCGCTACGCGACTGACTATCTGATGGAGACCGCTGCGACGCACCCGTTCACGCGGGCCGAACCGACGGGCAAGCGGGTCGCGGTCGTCGGCGCCGGTCCGGCCGGTCTGTCCTGCGCCCATCGTCTTGCCGCGCTCGGCCATGACGTGACGGTGTTCGATGCCCGCGAAAAGGCCGGCGGCCTCAACGAATACGGGATCGCTGCCTATAAGTCGGTTGACGGCTTCGCTCAGGCGGAACTGGACTTCATCCTCGGCATCGGCGGCATCGAAATCAAGGCTTCGACGGCGCTTGGCCGCGACATCGCTCTTTCGGATCTGACGGCCGATTTCGATGCGGTCTTCCTCGGAATGGGCCTGCCGGGCGTGAACGATCTCGGTCTCGACGGTGAGGATGCCGAAGGCTCAATCGATGCGGTCGATTATATCGCCAAGCTCCGCCAGACGGACGATCTTGCATCGCTGCCGGTTGGTCGCCGCGTCGTCGTCATCGGCGGCGGCATGACGGCGATCGATGTTGCGACGCAGGTCAAGCTGCTCGGCGCGGAAGACGTGACGATCTGCTACCGCCGCGGCCAGGAGGCGATGAATGCGTCCGAATACGAGCAGGAAGTCGCCAAGACCGCAGGCGTCACGATCCGTCACTGGCTGAAGCCGAAGTCGCTCCTGCGCGGCGAGGGCGGCGCGATCGTCGGTATCGAACTGGAATACACCGCGCAGCCGAACGGTCAGCTCATCGGTACCGGCGAAACGATGATCCTGCCGGCCGACCAGGTCTTCAAGGCAATCGGCCAGACCTTCGATGCCGGTCCGCTCGCCGGCACGGCCATCCGACTCGAAAAGGGCCGCATCCTGACCGATGAGAAGCGGCGTACATCGCTCGCCAAGGTCTGGGCCGGTGGCGACTGCATCTTCGGCGGCGAGGACCTGACGGTCGTCTCCGTCGAAGACGGCAAGATCGCCGCCATGGACATCCACGCCGCCTTGATGGGCGCTTGAGAAAGGGACGAGACAATGGCTGATCTTTCCACCAATTTTCTCGGCATCAAGTCGCCCAATCCGTTCTGGCTGGCTTCGGCGCCGCCGACCGACAAGGCCTACAATGTCGAGCGCGCCTTCGAAGCCGGGTGGGGCGGGGTCGTCTGGAAGACGCTCGGCTCGGAAGGGCCTCCGGTCGTCAACGTCAACGGCCCGCGCTATGGCGCGATCTGGGGTCCGGACCGGCGCCTGCTCGGCCTGAACAATATCGAGCTCATCACCGACCGCGACCTTGAGACGAATTTGCGCGAGATCGCCGAGGTCAAGCGGCGCTGGCCGGACCGCGCGATGATCGCCTCGATCATGGTTCCCTGCGAGGAAGCCGAGTGGAAGGCGATCCTGCCGCGCGTCGAGGATACGGGCGCCGACGGGATCGAACTCAATTTCGGCTGCCCGCACGGCATGAGCGAGCGCGGCATGGGTGCGGCCGTCGGGCAGGTGCCGGAATACATCCAGATGGTCGCCGAGTGGTGCAAGATGTATTCGCGCCTGCCGGTCATCGTGAAGCTGACGCCGAACATTACGGATATCCGCTATCCGGCCCGTGCGGCAAAGCGCGGTGGTGCGGATGCGGTCTCGCTGATCAACACCATCTCGTCGATCACGTCGGTCAATCTCGACACCTTCTCGCCCGAACCATCCATCGACGGCAAGGGATCGCATGGCGGCTATTGCGGCCCGGCGGTAAAGCCGATTGCGCTCAACATGGTAGCGGAAATCGCGCGGGATGGCGAAACGCGCGGGCTGCCCATCTCGGGCATCGGTGGCGTCACGACCTGGCGCGATGCGGCCGAGTTCATCGCGCTCGGCTGCGGCACCGTGCAGGTCTGCACGGCAGCCATGACCTACGGCTTCAAGATCGTTCAGGAAATGATCGACGGTCTTTCCGACTGGATGGACGAGAGGGGCTACCGCACGATCTCGGACTTCCAGGGCATGGCGGTGCCGAACGTCACGGACTGGCAGTATCTCAACCTCAACTACGTGACCAAGGCACGTATCGATCAGGATCTCTGCATCAAGTGTGGCCGCTGCCACATCGCCTGCGAGGACACGTCGCATCAGGCCATCACGTCGATGGTCGATGGCGTTCGCCACTTCGAGGTGATGGACGACGAGTGCGTCGGCTGCAATCTCTGCGTCAATGTCTGCCCGGTGGAAGACTGCATCACGATGGAGCAGCTCGTTGCCGGCGCCGATCCGCGGACCGGCCGTCCGATCGACCCGAACTACGCCAACTGGACGCAGCACCCGAACAACCCGATGGCCGTCAAGGAAGCTGCCGAGTAAGCAGACGCGTCGTTCTCCTTCAAAAAGACTTTCGAGCCCCGGTGTGACCGCCGGGGCTCTCTTCGTTTTGCCACACGCATAGCTGCTGACGATCTGGCATCGCTTCACGAAGCCGGGTAGGGATCAGCCATGCGCACAGATGTTCAGCAGGCCTCGATCTCCGACAGTCCGGTTCGGCCGGCAACCACCAGCTACGCCATTGGGCGGGAGAAGCTTTTCGGGCATCTCGCGATGGTCGGTTTCGCGCTGATCGTCGCGATATCGTTCTCGCTCGGCTCGCGGGCGGCGCCGCACATCGGGCCGGTGGCTCTCAATGCCATACGGTTCGCCATCGGCGTCGCGATCATGGCGGTGGCGGCGGCAGTCCTTCTGCGTGGCACGCCGCACCGGCTCTTGTCCGTGCCGCGCGCGCCATGGCGCTACCTGGTGCTGGGCGCCCTGATGGCGATCTATTTCGTCACCATGTTCATTTCGCTCGGCCTGACGAGCCCGGTATCGAGCGGCGCCGTCTTCACGCTCATCCCGTTCATGAGCGCCGGCTTCGGCTTCCTGCTGCTCGGCCAGAAGGCAAGTCCCGTCGTGCTCATCAGCCTGCTGGTCGCCGGCGCCGGTGCCGTATGGGTGATCTTTGGCGGAAGGCTCGACGCGCTGCTCGGTTTCCAGATCGGCACTGGAGAGGCGATCTTCTTCATCGGCTGCGTCGCACACGCGATCTACGCGCCGCTCGTCAAGAAGTTCAATCGAGGCGAGCCCATTGTCTACTTCACGTTCTGGACGCTCTTTGGCACGGCACTTTGCATCATCGTCTATGGCGCAGGCGAGATCGCGCGCACCGACTGGGCAAATTTGCCCGGCATCGTCTGGCTGACGGTCGTCTATCTCGCGATCTTCGCGACGGGGGTGAGTTTCTTCCTGCTTCAATACGCGTCGATGCGTCTGCCCGTCTCGAAAGTGTTCGGCTATTCCTACCTGATTCCAAGCATCATCATCGTGCTGGAAGGCTTGTCCGGGGCAGGGTGGACGACGTTGAGCGTGCTTGCCGGCGCGCTCGTAACCGTGCTTGGGCTCGTGGTGCTCGTGGTCGCAGCCGATTAGACTTTTTCGTCGTCGAAGAAGATGAGATCAACGCCGGCGTCGGCAAAATTGGCGAGGTCGGCCGCCGTTGCCTGGCCCTGCGCGGACTGCAGTCCCTCGTTGATCGCCGAGAGCGACTCGAACGACAGCATCGCGATCAGGTAGTAGGGCGCTTGCCCTTCGGGCGTCGCGATCGACGAGGTGCTGATCTCGTAGTTTGTCAGGCCTGGAATGGTCTTCGCGAGCGGAATATGCGTATCGCGATAATAGGCATCGAATTTTTCGGTATCGGCGGGCTGTTTGTAGAGCGCGATGAGCTTGGCCATGGTCGGATCCTCCCCGGGGTGCGCACGCACTCTTGCAGCGGTCGGCAGCCAGAACAATGGCGACCTTGGTGCGGGTCCGTCTTCAGGATCTCGGGCGAATGCCGTTCAGGAGAATCGTCAGCACCGCCTGCGCGGTTTGCTCATGGTGGCCCGGTTGGTCGACCTGATGGCCGAGCACGGCGCGGATCTGCACGTCGAAATCCGCGTAGTGCTGCGTCATTGCCCAGATGCTGAAGATCAAATGATAGGGATCGACCGGCGCAAGCCGGCCTTCGCTGGTCCAGCGCGAGAGCACCGCAGCCTTTTCGCGCACCAGCTTCTTCAGATGGGTTTGGAGAAAATGCCCGATGCGCGGTGCGCCGTGCAGGATCTCGTTGGCGAAGAGCCGTGACGCCTCGGGCTTGCGGGCCGACATTTCGAGCTTCAGCGTAATGTAGCGGCGCAGTTCTTCGATCGGATCGCCGTCGGGATCGATCGCCTCGAAGGGATCGAGCCATTCCTCGAGCGTTTTTTCCAGCACGGTGACGTAGATGTCGTCCTTGCGCGGGAAATAATAGAGGAGGTTCGGCTTCGACATACCGGCTTTTTCCGCGATCTGATCGATCGTCGATCCGCGGAAGCCGTAGGTGGAGAAGATGTCCAGCGCCGCATCGATGATGAGGCCGCGGTTGATCGCCTGGATGCGCGTGCGCTTCTCAGCCGGCTGCTGGTCTTCCGACAGCCGCGACTTGCGCGATTTCGGCTTCGCACGAACGTCCATTGCCACTCCCCCGAGCCGTCCGAAAGCCTGTCGACCAGCGCCGATCTCTGTCCGCATCACATGCCTCGGGCGCATGCCAGGAGACGCGTCTGTGGCTCAAGCGGCGGCTTGCAGAAATCGGGCTTGACCGGCCTATGCTGCTCTTCTAGCGTACATTTTGACCAATCAGTCAAGTTTTTGAAGGTCTTCGCAAAGAAAGACCTCCGCTTGCGCGGGACGGGCGGATTGGCCAGGGGATCAACATTTCAAGGCATGGCGGCAGGCGCACAGCCGCGTCCATGCGGGAGGCATGCCGCTAATGGCCAGCGCACCTGTGAGAACCAACAATCTTGAAGCCTTCTGGATGCCGTTTACGGCAAACCGGCAGTTCAAGCAGGCGCCGCGCATGTTCGTGTCGGCCGACCGGATGCATTACACCACATCCGACGGCCGCCAGGTGCTCGACGGCACGGCTGGTCTCTGGTGCTGCAATGCCGGTCACAACCGCCCGAAGATCGTGGAGGCCATTCGCCAGCAGGCGGGTGAGCTCGATTATGCACCCGCGTTTCAGATGGGCCACCCTAAGGCATTCGAGCTTGCCTCGCGTCTCACTCAAATCACGCCGGAAGGCTTCGACCACGTATTCTTCACCAATTCGGGTTCGGAGTCGGTCGATACCGCGCTGAAGATCGCGATTGCCTATCAGCGCGCCAAAGGGCAGGGCTCACGCTTCCGCCTGATCGGGCGCGAGCGCGGTTATCACGGCGTCAATTTCGGCGGCATCTCCGTCGGCGGCATCGTCACCAATCGCAAGATGTTCGGAACGCTGCTCACCGGCGTCGACCACATGCGCCACACGCATGATCTCGACCGCAACGCTTACACGGTCGGCGAGCCGGAGCATGGCGCGGAACTGGCCGACGACCTGCTGCGCATCGCGACCCTGCATGATCCCTCGACCATCGCTGCCGTCATCGTCGAGCCGGTGGCCGGTTCCACCGGCGTGCTCGTCCCGCCGAAGGGTTACCTCAAGAAACTGCGTGAAATCTGCGATCAGCACGGCATTCTTCTGATCTTTGATGAAGTCATCACCGGGTACGGCCGGCTCGGCACTCCGTTCGCCGCCGACTATTTCGGCGTGACACCGGACATCATGGTGACGGCGAAGGGGCTGACCAACGGTGTCATTCCGATGGGCGCGGTGTTCGTGAAGAAGGACATCTATGATGCCTTCATGACCGGGCCGGAGCACCTGATCGAGTTCTTCCACGGCTATACCTATTCGGGCAATCCGATCGCGTCTGCCGCGGCACTCGGCACGCTCGACACCTATCAGGAAGAGGGCTTGCTCACGCGGGCTGCCGAACTCGCACCCTATTGGGCCGATGCGCTCCATTCGCTGAAAGGCCTGCCGCATGTCATCGACCTGCGCTCGATCGGCCTGATCGGGGCTATCGAGTTGGAGCCCATCGCCGGGCTGCCGACGAAGCGCGCCTTCTCGGCGTTCCTCAAGGCCTATGATGCGGGCCTGCTCATCCGCACGACCGGTGACATCATCGCGCTGTCACCGCCGCTCATCATCGAGAAAAGCCAGATCGACTTCATCTTCGACACGCTGAAGGACATTCTGGCGTCGCTGGACTGACGGCGCCCGCCGATATCGACCCGCTTTATCTTGCATACTGAAAGGACTGGCCATGGCACTTGCTGGAAACATGCGCGTCGACGGCGATCGCCTGTGGAACAGCCTGATGGACATGGCCAAGGTCGGCCCTGGGCTGCGCGGCGGCAACAACCGCCAGACCCTGACCGACGAGGATGGCGAGGGACGGCACCTCTTCAAGCGCTGGTGCGACGAGGCGGGCCTCACCATGGGCGTGGACGAGATGGGCAACATGTTCCATCGCCGCGAAGGCACCGATCCGGACGCGCTTCCGGTCTATGTGGGCAGCCACCTCGACACGCAGCCGACCGGCGGCAAATATGATGGTGTGCTGGGCGTCCTCGGCGGGCTCGAAGTCATCCGCACGCTGAACGACCTCGACATCAAGACCAGGCATCCGATCGTCGTCACCAACTGGACGAACGAGGAGGGCACGCGCTTTGCCCCCGCGATGCTCGCCTCCGGTGTCTTTGCCGGGATCCACGACCTCGACTGGGCACTTTCGCGCACAGACGCCAAGGGCTCGAAGTTCGGCGACGAACTGGAGCGCATCGGCTGGAAGGGTGAAGAGTCGATCGGTCAACGCAAGATGAAGGCGTTCTTCGAACTGCACATCGAGCAGGGCCCGATTCTCGAAAAGGAAGGCAAGGACATCGGCGTCGTCACCCATGGTCAGGGCCTGTGGTGGCTGCAGATCACGCTGACGGGGAAGGACGCTCATACCGGTTCGACGCCGATGCCGATGCGACGGAATGCCGGCCTCGGCATGGCGCGCATCACTGAGCTCGTGCACACCATCGCCATGGATCACCAGCCGAACGCCGTCGGTGCGATCGGCCACTGCGAAGTGTTTCCGAATTCCCGCAACGTCATCCCCGGCAAGGTCGTCTTCACCGTCGATTTCCGTTCGCCCGACCAGGCGACGCTCGATGCGATGAAGGCACGATTGGAGGCAGAGGCGCCGAAAATTGCGGCAGAGCTTGGCCTTGGCATCGACATCGAAGCGGTCGGCCATTTCGATCCCGTCACCTTCGATGCCGGTTGCGTTTCCGCCATACGCAGCGCTGCCGAACGTCTCGGTTACAGCCACCGCGACATCGTATCGGGCGCCGGTCACGACGCCTGCTGGATCAACCGCGTCGCGCCAACCGCGATGGTCATGTGCCCCTGCGTCGACGGCCTCAGCCACAACGAAGACGAAGAGATTACAAAAGAATGGGCGAAAGCCGGCGCCGACGTGCTTTTCCACGCGGTCGTGGAGACTGCGGAGATCGTGGAGTAACGCGATGCACGGCCCCTCACCCGACCTGCGCTTTGCTTCGGCCACCCTCTCCCCCGAGGGGAGAGGAGGGGCTTCGCGTCCTGGGCGCCGTGATGGTGCAACGACAACGGCCAGGCGGCTTCGCGCCGATGAGACCGAGGCGGAATATCGGCTTTGGGGTGAGTTGCGGAACCGGCAGCTGAACTGCCACAAATTCGTGCGGCAAATGCCAATCGGCCCGTATTTTGCAGACTTCGTTTGTCGAGCAAAACGACTTGTCGTCGAACTGGACGGTTTTCAGCACGCTGGCTCCGCACATGACGTTCTGCGCACGAACTGGCTCAATGCTGAAGGATACTCTGTTCTGCGGTTCTGGAACCATGAGGTCCTCCAAGAACGACGAGCTGTTCTTGAGACCATATTGGCGGTGTTGGAGCGGCAAATCGTGGTGGCGAGTTCGGAGCTTCGTTTCTCACCGGCGGCTCAGCGCGCTGCCTCCTCTCCCCTTGGGGAGAGGTCGACGCGCAGCGGCGGGTGAGGGGGCGGCGCCGCAGATACGAAGAGATTTGAAGGGGAATATTCATGTCCACCAAAGTCATCAAGAACGGCACGGTCGTCACCGCCGATCTCACCTATGAAGCCGATGTGCTGATCGAGAACGGGGTGATTGCGAAGATCGGGGCCAACCTCTCGGGCGACGAGGTGCTGGACGCGACGGGGTGCTATGTGATGCCGGGCGGCATCGACCCACACACGCATCTCGAAATGCCCTTCATGGGCACCTATTCGTCCGATGATTTCGAGACCGGCACCCGGGCGGCTCTGTCGGGCGGCACGACGATGGTCGTCGATTTCTGCCTGCCGGCGCCGGGGCAGTCGCTGCTCGAGGCGCTGCAGGCCTGGGACAACAAATCGACGAAGGCGATGTGCGACTACTCGTTCCACATGGCGGTCACCTGGTGGGGCGAGCAGGTCTTCAACGAGATGGAGACGGTCGTTCGCGAGAAGGGCATCAACACCTTCAAGCACTTCATGGCCTACAAGGGCGCTCTCATGGTCAATGACGATGAGATGTACGCCTCGTTCCAGCGCTGCGCCGAGCTCGGCGCACTGCCGCTCGTTCACGCCGAGAACGGCGATGTCGTCGCCTCGCTTCAGCAGAAATTGCTCGCAGAAGGCAATAACGGGCCGGAAGCCCATGCCTATTCCCGCCCGCCGCAGGTGGAAGGCGAGGCGGCCAACCGGGCGATCATGATCGCCGACATGGCGGGTGTTCCGCTCTACATCGTGCACGTCTCCTGCGAAGAGGCGCATGAGGCGATCCGTCGTGCGCGCCAGCTCGGCAAGCGTGTCTATGGCGAGCCGCTCGTCCAGCATCTCGTCCTGGATGAAACCGAATATCAGCATCCGGATTGGGATCATGCGGCGCGGCGCGTCATGTCGCCGCCGTTCCGGTCCAAACAGCATCAGGACAGCCTGTGGGCTGGTCTTGCCGCCGGGTCTTTGCAGGTGGTCGCGACGGACCATTGCGCGTTCACGACCGAGCAGAAGCGCTATGGGGTCGGCGATTTCACCAAGATCCCGAATGGCACGGGCGGGCTTGAAGACCGCTTGCCGGTGCTTTGGAGCAAGGGTGTCGCGACAGGCCGGTTGACGATGAACGAATTCGTGGCCGTCACCTCCACCAACATCGCCAAGATCATGAACATGTACCCCAAGAAGGGCGCGATCCTCGTCGGCGCCGATGCCGATATCCTCGTGCTCGATCCCAAGGCGAACAAGACGATCGCTGCCGATACCCAGGCCTCTGCGATCGACTACAACGTGTTCGAGGGTGTCGAAGTCACCGGCCTGCCACGCTTCGTGCTGACGCGCGGCCATGTCGCGGTGCGCGACGGCAATTTCGAAGGACGGATGGGTCACGGGCAGTTCGTGGCGCGCAAGCCCGACCAGCCGGTCAACCGCGCGCTTTCCACCTGGAAGGAACTGACCGCACCACGCAAGGTCGAACGCACCGGCATTCCGGCGAGCGGGGTCTGATGAACGTGGCAATGCCCGGACACACGACAGTGAAGAGCGATCCAGTGCCGGCGAACTTCGGCAAGCCGGTCATCGAAGCGCGCGACCTCGATCTCACCTTCCAGACCGGCGACGGGCCGGTCCATGCCCTGTCGAAGATCAACCTCACGGTCCGGCAAGGTGAGTTCGTGTCCTTCATCGGGCCGTCCGGCTGTGGCAAAACCACGCTTCTGCGCGTCATCGCCGATCTGGAACAGCCGACCGGCGGCGCCATCTCCGTCAACGGTCTCAGCCCGGAAGCCGCACGCAAGGCGCGGGCCTACGGCTACGTCTTCCAGGCGCCGGCACTCTACCCCTGGCGCACGATCGGCAAGAACATCGCGCTGCCGCTCGAGGTCATGGGCTTCAGTGCGGCCGAGCGGCAGACGCGCATCCGCGACAATCTCGCGCTGGTCGATCTCGCCGGCTTCGAAAACAAATTTCCCTGGCAGCTGTCCGGCGGCATGCAGCAGCGTGCGTCGATCGCGCGTGCGCTGTCCTTCGATCCCGACATGCTGCTGATGGACGAGCCGTTCGGCGCACTGGACGAGATCGTGCGCGATCATCTGAACGAACAACTGCTGAAGCTCTGGGCGAAGACGCAAAAGACCGTCGTCTTCGTCACGCACTCGATCCCGGAGGCCGTTTTCCTGTCGACGAAGATCGTGGTGATGAGCCCGAGGCCGGGCCGGATCCACGAAGTGATCGATTGCGACCTTGGCACCGATCGTCCGCTGGAAATCCGCGAGACGCCGGAGTTTCTCGCCATCGCCGCCCGCGTCCGCGATGGGCTAAGGGCAGGGCACAGCTATGATTGAGCGTTGCGTGCAATGACGGCTGTTACCGCCCCCCGCCGCCGCTTGACCGAAGGCCGCGCCGTGCCGGTGGCGACAATGGTGCTTGCCATCCTCGTCATCTGGTATGCCTGCACCATCTGGCTCAATGCCCGGTGGCAGCTGCAGGTGTTCGACCGGGCAGGGCAGGCCGATTGGACCATCTGGCAGTTCGTCGCCGGTACATTCGCGCAGGATCGGCCGGTTCTGCCGGCGCCGCATCAGGTTCTGGTCGAACTGTGGAATTCGGTGGCGATGCAGGATGTCACCTCGCGCCGCAGCCTCGTCTACCATGCCTGGATCACGTTGTCGGCGACGCTTCTCGGCTTCGTCATGGGCACGGTGCTCGGGATCGCGCTGGCCGTTCTGATCGTGCACAACCGCGCGGTCGACAGATCATTGATGCCGTGGCTGATCGCATCGCAGACAATCCCGATCCTTGCGATCGCGCCGATGATCGTCGTCGTGCTCGCATCGATCGGTCTGACTGGACTCGTGCCGAAATCGCTGATCTCCACCTATCTTTCATTCTTCCCGGTCGTCGTCGGCATGGTGAAGGGCTTCCGCAGCCCCGATGCGCTGCAGCTCGATCTCATGCGCACATATCATTCCTCGCGTGGCCAGGTGTTTGGCAAGCTGCGCTGGCCAAGCGCCATGCCCTACCTCTTCACCTCGATGAAGGTCGGCGTGGCGGCAAGTCTCGTCGGGGCGATCGTCGGCGAATTGCCGACGGGTGCTGCGGGCGGTCTCGGTTCGCGCTTGCTCGCTGGGAGCTACTACGGCCAGACCACGCAGATCTGGGCGGCACTCTTCATGGCAGCAGCACTTTCTGCGACGCTGATTTTCGTGATCGGCCTCGTCGAGCGCATCGTGCTGAAGCGCATGGGAGTGCGTCCATGAACGCAGGCTGGATCGTATTCGCGCTTGTCGTGTGGCTGGGCTGCTGGGCGGCCAACGAATATCTCGTGCGGGTCGAAACGCGACAGGCCGGGACACGCCGCGCGATCAACCTGGTCGTGCCGATCCTCTTCGGCGTCTCGCTGCTTGCTTTGTGGGAAGGCCTGGTACGGGGGTTCAACGTGCCGCCGGTTCTCCTGCCACCGCCAAGCGCGATCTGGGCGCAGATCACCAGTTCCGTGCCGACGCTGTGGGCTGATTTCCGCCAGACCTTCCTTAAATCGGTTCTCATCGGCTACGCCATTGGCTGCGCCGCAGGCCTGGTGGTTGCCATTGCGATCGATCGTTCGCCGTTTCTGAAGCGTGGCCTGCTACCGATCGGCAGCTTCGTCTCGGCGCTACCGCTCGTCGGCATCGCGCCGATCATGGTCATGTGGTTCGGCTTCGACTGGCAGTCGAAGGCAGCCGTCGTGGTGGTCATGACGTTCTTCCCGATGCTGGTGAACACCGTCGCCGGACTGGCCGCCGCGAACGCGATGGAACGCGACCTGATGCACACTTATGCGGCGAGCTACTGGCAGGGGCTTTTCAAGTTGCGTCTGCCGGCCGCCTGGCCGTTCATCTTCAACGCGCTGAAGATCAACTCGACGCTGGCGCTGATTGGCGCGATCGTGGCGGAATTCTTCGGCACGCCGATCGTCGGCATGGGCTTCCGCATATCGTCCGCCATCGGGCGCCTGCAGGTGGATATGGTTTGGGCCGAGATCGCGGTTGCCGCGCTTGCCGGCTCGCTCTTTTACGGGTTGATCGCGCTCATCGAGAAGCGCGTCACCTTCTGGCATCCGTCGGTCCGTGGTGGGCGGACGGGACAATAAGGGGAATGGCACAATGAAGAAACTTCTCGCCTCCACGCTACTCGCCGGCCTGATGATGACGGGCGCCCATGCCCAGGATCTCGAGCCGCTGACCTTCCAGCTGAAATGGGTCAATCAGGGCCAGTTCGCCGGCTATCTGGTTGCCAAGGATCTTGGCTATTACGAAGAGGAAGGCCTCGACGTGACGATCAACCCGGGTGGCCCGGATATCGCGCCCGAGCAGGTAATCGCCGGCGGTGGCGCCGACGTGATCACGACTTGGATGGCGGCAGCCCTCGCTGCGCGCGAGCGCGGCGTGGCACTGGTGAACATCGCCCAGCCATTCCAGGGCTCGGCACTGCAGCTGGTCTGCTCCGAGGAAAGTGGTGTCGAAACCACCGAAGACTTCCCGGGCAAGACGCTTGGTGTCTGGTTCTTCGGCAATGAGTATCCATTCTATGCCTGGATGGCGAAGCTTGGCTATTCCACGGAAGGTGGCGACGAGGGCGTCGAAGTGCTGCGGCAGGCTTTCTCCGCAGACCCGCTGCTGCAGGGCCAGGCCGACTGCATCTCCACCATGCGCTACAACGAGTACAAGCAGATCCTCGATGCCGGCATTCCGGAAGACAGCCTGACCGTCTTCAACTTCCTCGATGAAGGCGTCGGCATGCTGGAAGACGGCATCTATGTGCTCGAGGAAGATCTCGCCGACGAAGCCTTCGTCGACAAGATGGTGCGCTTCGTCCGCGCTTCCATGCGCGGCTGGGAACATGCCAAGGAAAACCCGCAGGAGGCCGCCGAGATCGTTCTGGAGAACGACATGTCCGGCGCGCTCACGCTTGAAAGCCAGGTCTACCAGGTCGAAGAAGCGGCTGCGCTCGTGGGCGACAGTGCAGCACTGGACGAGGCTGCCTATGAGCAGACGGTTCAGACGCTGCTGAACGCGGTTTCGCCAGACAATCCGGCCATCACAGCAGAACCGGAAGGCGCGTTCTCGACCGTCGTCACCGACCAGCTCTAAAAGACGAGCGCCTGCATATGGGCGCTTGACATCGGTTTGATTTCTGTTCAGCCGGCGGAACCAAGTCCCGCCGGCTGCATTTTTCCATCGAAACGATCCCATGAGAGGACGGACCGATGGAACATATTGCAGCAATTATGGTGCTTATCGGATGTGGTCACGGCGACATCGAATGCCGCGAACTCTCAGCGCCGACCGTCGGTTATGAAACGGTCCAGATGTGCGAACAGGACATGGAGCCAGTGCTGCGCAGCATCAGCAACGATCACCCGGTCGTCTATGGTCAGTGTGCAGTCGTCGATCCTGCCGATTTCGAACAGGACGCGATCGTAGCCTGGGACTTCAACACCAGCGGCGAGCTTCTGGTCGATGTAGTAGCAGGCGATTCGCTCTATGCGTCGAGTGACGTTGCACTGACGAAGACATCGCGTCAGTAAGCACGGAACCATTCGACGACTTTCGCGTTTCGGGTGCGATGCTAGGCGACGGAGGGGAGTGTGGGCTCCCGGTCTTGCAATCGGTCACCTGCGGAAATCTCCGCTCCAGTTTCGGTTATTGGGAACAAAATCATGAAAAAAACACTCGCAGTCGCCCTTCTCGCCCTCCCGCTCGCAGCATGCACGCAGACGCAGCAGGGCGCTGTGGTCGGTGGCGTCGGTGGCGCGGCAATCGGCGCAGCAGTCGGTGGCACTGATGGTGCTCTGATCGGCGGCGCCGCAGGCGCAGTCGGTGGCGCGTTGATCGGTCGCGCGTCCGAAAACAGCAGCCAGTGCATATACGAAGATCGTTATGGTCGCCGGTACACAGCTGCTTGCTGATATCGATTTTAGATCACGTTCAAGCGCGCCGCAGAAATGCGGCGCGCTTTTTTTGTACGCTTATGCTCCCAAGTAAGTGAGGGCCCTGCTGCCGATCTCAACGAGAAAGTGCGCTTGCTACGAGCCGGCTCGCCTGGAAGTTCTCCAGGAAACGCTCGTCGAAATCCGCATATTCGATCGACCGGGCAGGGTCGGGAAACCCCACGATGCCGTTGTTCATCGACAGCAGGCCTTCGCGTTGAAGCTTGCGCAGGTTTTTGTTGGTGTGAACCAGCGACAGACCCATCGTGTCGGAGATCTGCTCCTGCGTCATCATCAGCTTGAAGCCGTCTTCATCAGCCTCGCCAATGCTACGCAAGCGGCACCAAAGCTCCAGCATGAAATGCAATATCCGCTGGCTTGCGGGTCGGGCGCCGAGCGAGACATTGTGCTCGCTGAGAATGTTAAAGTTGCGGACCGACATCCAGTCCAGACCCGAGGCGAGAACCGGGTATCTCTGATAGACCTCAAGCAGCCGGATCGGCTCGATCACGGCGGTTTCGAGTTCGGTTAGCGCTGCCACCGAATAGGACGCGCGCCTTTGGAAATTGATGTGAAGGCCGATGAAGTCTCCGGGCAGCGCCACACCAATGATCTGGCGGCGTCCGGCCTTGGTGATCTTGTACTTGATGGCCCAGCCGCGGCGCACCAGGAAGCAGACGCGGAAATCGTCTCCATCCACCACCAGATCCTCGCCGCGTTGATATGCCACACGGTTGATCTGAAGTTGTTCGAAGAAGTCGACTTCCTCTTCGTTCAAGAGAACGGTGTTGGCAAGCCGATGGACAGCCGCGCTCATGGCGGCTGAAGTCGCACTCTTGATGGTCGTCGCCATTCTTAAACCGCTAATGCCCAAACCCGGCGGCACACCCCGTGCCCCTACCAAGCACACTGATAGCATGTGCCTGGCTTCCGATCACACTTCTTTTGTAGCAGAAAGCCCCAAGCTTCGTGTTGCCGCTTCGCGCATGTGTGCAACTGCGAAATTCGTGTTCCTCAAGACCAGATGCCCAATTGCGTCGGCAATTGCTATGTCATAAGTAAAAGACCGGGGAAGGGGCGGCACGTTACATCGGTGACGATTTCCAGTTAATAGGTTCTTCATAAATGAATTTGCCCCCGGAAGGTGGCGGTCCCTTGTCCAATTTGTCTGCTCTCATACTGGAAGACGCGTTTCTCATCGCGTATGAGGCGGAGCAGGCATTGCTGGAATTGGGTGCCAACAGCGTCGTGATCTTTCAGGATCTGGTCGAGGCGATCGAAGCCATCAACCGGTCCGACCGCTTCGATCTGGCCGTTTTGGACCTGTCGTTGTCGGATGGAAATTCGATCGAATTCGCGAAGACGATCAAGGCGCGCGGCATTCCGTTCGTCTTCACCTCGGGCTACGCCAAGCCGGAAGAGGTCGCGACCGAATTTCCGGACGTACCTTATCTTGAGAAGCCCTATCATTTCGACAGGCTCAAGCAGGTCATCCAAGATCTTCTGAAGAATCGGTAGGGGGGGGAGGGATCAGCCGGATCGTTCGACCCGGCTGACTACGTTACATGTTCGATCGGCTCGAGCCGGTCATGATCTGACGCGTGACAGCGTCAGGACCGAATTCGTCTTCGGCTTCGACGCTCATCAACTCGGCAAGGCGCGTGCGCGCACGGCTGACACGGCTCTTGATCGTGCCGATGGCGCAATTGCAGATTTCCGCCGCTTCTTCGTAGGAAAAGCCCGAACCACCCACGAGGATGATCGCTTCCTTCTGGTCGGCCGGCAGCAGCTCAAGTGCCTTGCGAAAGTCCTGCAGATCGAGGTGACCCATCTGTTCGGGATGCCCGGCCATGCGCGCGGCATGGATGCCGTCGGCGTCGGAAACTTCACGGCCTTTCTTGCGCATCTGCGTATAGAACTCGTTGCGCAGAATGGTGAAGAGCCAGGCCTTGAGATTGGTGCCGCGTTCGAAGCTGGATTGCTTCGCCCACGCCTTCATCAGCGTTTCCTGAACGAGGTCATCCGCTCTGTCGGCCGAGCCGATCAGCGACATTGCAAACGCGCGCAGGTTGGGAACGACGGCCAGAAGATCCTTTCGGAACGCCGACAGGTCGGCGGGATCAGGCTCACCCATTCGAGCGATCCTTTTCTGCACGCTCCAGGCTGGCGAGCAGGTCCATGAATTTATCGGGGACAGGTTCTTGCGCGACTTCGTCGTACATCGACTTCAGGCGCTTACCGATTTGTGATGACGAGAGATCATCCAGCGGCCGCTGCGACGCTGCGCCACCCGATCCCTCACTCTTCGTAGAATTCATATGCAATGGTATCCTTTCCGACCCCTACTCGCAGCCGTGCAACGCAGCTTGTTGAAAATTGTTCCGCCCTATAGGGAACTTTTTTTGACATTCGATTGTTTATCACCCGGCGACGCACATTCGACTTTCCACAGCGCGCCCATTCGAGGGAGTTCCATATGTCTTTAGCTGCCGAGCTTGCTCCGCACCTTCCATTCTTGCGGCGCTTTGCACGCTCGCTCACCGGTTCCCAGAGCAGCGGCGACGCTTATGTCACTGCAGTGCTCGAGGCGCTGATTGCCGATGTCGATCTGTTTCCCCGCGGTCACGACGCGAAGATCGGCCTCTATAAAACTTTTGCGACGATCTGGAAGTCCATCGAGGTCAATGTCACCCCGCATTCCGGTCTCGGCGGCATGGAAAAGAGCGACCATAACCTTCAGATGATCGCGCCGCTGCCGCGCCAGGCATTTCTTCTCGTCGCGGTCGAAGGCTTCTCGAAGTCCGAGGGTGCCGAAATCCTTTCAATGTCCGAAGACGATTTCTCTGAACTCCTCGTTCAGGCCTCGCGTGACATCGCCCAGCAGGTTGCCACCGATGTCATGATCATCGAGGACGAGCCGCTGATCGCGATGGACATCGAAAACCTCGTCATCGACCTCGGCCATTCGGTCACTGGCATTGCGCGCACACACTCGGAAGCCAACGCACTCTTCGCAAAGAAGAAGCCGGGCATCATCCTGTCGGATATCCAGCTTGCCGACGGCAGTTCCGGCATCGATGCCGTGAACGACATTCTCAAAGAAACCGACGTTCCGGTGATCTTCATCACGGCTTATCCAGAGCAGCTTCTGACGGGCAAGCGGCCAGAGCCGGCGTTCCTTGTCACCAAGCCGTTCCAGCCCGACATGGTTCGCGCACTCATCAGCCAGGCATTGTTTTTCAATCGTCAGTCGGACAAGAAGTCCGCAGCCTGACACGTTCTGGATAGGTTCCGGATTGCCAAAGCCCGATGCGGTCGTCGATCGCATCGGGCTTTTTCCTATTCCCGCATCAACTTCTGCGGCAAAACAAAAACGCCGCCCGTGATGACGAGCGGCGTTCGCACTGGCCTAAGCCTAATGACTGCTAGTGGCGGGAGCGCCACTCGTCGACCTGACGCTCAGCTTCGTCCCGTTCGACGCCGTAGCGCTGCTGAATAAGGCCGGCGAGTTCCGTGCGGCTGCCCTTGGCGCGATCAAGATCGTCGTCCGTGAGCTTGCCCCACTGCTGCTGGGCCTTGCCGCGAAACTCGTTCCACTTACCTTCGATGATGTCCCAGTTCATTAGGCATCTCCTTGTTTTTCTAGAGAGAAGCCGTTGCAGCTTCTTCATCTGAAAAACGTCCCAGCGGGAATCGGGTTCCGCGAATTGATCAGCCCAGGCAAAGAAAAAAGCCCGGCCCATGCCGGGCTTTCTGCTGAGCAGTTCGTCAGAACCCCTGCGATCAATGCACCTGCGGGGTGGACGTCGTCGAAGCCGTCGTTGCAGGAGCGGAAGACTGGTTCGTCGTCGAAGCGGCGTTGTTGCCATTACCGCTCGAAGCCGTAGACGTCGATGCCTTGTCGGCGGCCGGCGTCTTACGGGCGCGGGTCTGGCGTGCCTTCCGCACGGTTTCCGAAGCGCCAGAGGCTGCCGTCTTCGATGACGCTGAGGTCGAGCGTTTGCGCGTTGCCGGCTCATTCGCCGCAGATTTACGCGTGGACTTGCGTGTGGTGCCAGCTGCGGAAGCTGCTGCAACTGGCGCGCTGCGCGGCGCGCGCTTTACGGGTGCGCGACGTGCAGGGATCGGGGCATCATCATCGTCGCTGTCGTCGGAGAGAGCAGCGAGCACCGGATCCTGGTTGCGACGTGCGGCGAACATCGAGGCTGCTGCAGCGCCGATCGCCAGCGCGAACAAGCCCGTTGCCGTCGGGTTGCGCTTGACCCACTCGACGCCTTCCTGCGTGGTGTCGGCGGAATAGCGGGCTGCACGACGTGCTGCGAGTTCTGCATCATGGGCCGAACGGGTTACGGCGCGGCTCGCGCTCTCGGCTGTCTCGCGGGCGTAATGCACAGCGTCGTCAGCTGCTTCGACAGCGACATCGGCGGCATCATGGATGTAGCCACGGGCGGTATCGGACGCCTTGGATGCATAGCCGCGAATCCGTTGAGTGCCCTTGTCCACGTCACGACGCGACAGAAGGCGCGTGCGCTCGTTGGACTGGGTTGCGAGGCCAAGCAGGCCGAGCGCCACCAAAGCTGTCGAGAGCGGATTGTTGCGTGCCTTCTGCACGGCCCAGTCCATCATCTCGCTGGCGGAAGGGTCTTCCTGGCCCGTGACACGACCAGCCAGTGCCTTCGGCGAGAATTCGCGGGCAGTGGTGTCGATCCGGTCCTTCATGCGCTCACGCAGGCCGTCAATTTCTTCTTCGATGCGCTCACTTGATTTTGTCATTGAAGGTCTCCTTGAATTGGGTCGCATTCTCGCTCGTTGCGCGAATGGTTCTCACAGGTTTCAGATTTTGCGGCTTCAGCCGGGCGGCCCCGATCCATAAGGCGATGACACCGAACAGAAGGACAGCCGCACCGATTGCGAGTGCTGCACCGGCCGGGCCGAGGTAAATCGCGAGCCATGCAACCAACGCCTGAGCAAGCAGGAAGGTTGCGACGGCACACAGCAGCAGTCCGCAAAAAATCATCGTCAGGCCGCTCTGTGCCTGCGACAACTTCTCCGAAAACTCCGCCTTTGCGAGTTCGATCTCCTTGCGGAATAGATCGATCGTATCTTCGAACAGAGCCCTGAGGTTCTGGATCAGCGATGGCGGTTGAATCGGTCGTTGTGGATCGGTCATCGTTCTCTCAATGCTCGGCAAGAAAGGTGCCGGGTACGCAACGCGTCATGTCCCTCAGGCGGTCGATTTCGTCGTGCGCCTGCGGGTGGTCGTGCCTGCAGACTTCGCGCTGGCTGACCCACGTGGCGCGCGCGATTGCGGCTGGCGTGTGCTTGCCGGACGCGGCGCTGCGATGTTGCGCTGCTGGCGGTGCTGCGCAGCGGACTGCAGGGTGTTGGCGACAAGGAAGCCTGCGATTGCCAGCGCGCCGTAAGCGACCAGTGGCTTTTCGCGCACGAAGTCTTCGACGCGCTGCGTGGCGGAGCGCATGTCGAGATCGTCCACGTTGGTCGTCATCTCTTCGGCCTTGGTGGCGACATCATCGACCATGCCGGCAACGGTTGCATAACCTTCGTCGCGCAGTTCGTCGCCGCCGCGGCGAAGCGCGCGCACGATCGTCATGCAGAAATTCTTGAATGCATTGCGCTGTTCGTCGACGACGGCTTCAGCCTGCGCGCGTCCAGTCTCGTAGGCCTTGCCGGCAAAGCGGCCGACCTGATCTTCCACGGTCTCGAATACTTCGTTTGCCGTGCGCTCAATACTTGCTTTCGTGGGCATCGTCCGCCTCCGTTTCGTTGCCCCCTCAACGCGACGGAAGATGACTTGTTCCACATTTGCTTATGTAAGGTTGCGTCGCGGCAATATCAGGGCACGAGCACCGTCTTGCCACGCGCACCGCGCTGCAGAATTTCGCTCAACACGGCGGCCGCGTCGGCGAGCGGGCGCTTGTCACCGACATGAGGTCTCACGCGACCATTCGCGTGCCAGGCGAACAGCTCGCGCATGTTTTCCAGATAGAGCGCGCGTTCCCTGGCGATGAAGTTTCCCCAGAATACGCCGATCACGGCAAACTCCTTCACGAGTGCCAGGTTGACGGGAAAGCTCGGAATGCGCCCCGACGCGAAGCCGACGACGAGCAGCCTGCCGCCCCGCGCCATCAGCCGCGTGGCCGTGTCGAAGGCATCGCCTCCAACGGGATCGAAGACGACATCGACACCTCGGCCGGCGGTCTCCTGCTTCACCGCGTCTTTCAGGTCATCATAGCCGAGCACGACGTCGGCGCCGTTTGCTTCAGCCAGCGCACGCTTATCCTCGCTCGATGCGACCGCGATGACATGTGCGCCCATCGCCTTGCCGATCTGGATCGCGGCAATGCCGGTGGAACCCGCAGCACCCAGCACCAGCAGCTTCTCGCCCGGTTGAAGTGACGCACGTTGCTTCAGCGCATGATGCGACGTGCCATAGGCACAGAGCAGGGCACAGGCGTCATCGAACGACACGTGATCGGGAAGCGCGATCAGATTGGCGGCATCGGTCACGAGTTCGCTCGCATAGCCGCCGGTGGTGAGGAGTGCCGCGACGCGATCGCCGATCGCAAAGCCTTCGACATTGTCGCCCAATGCCGCGATCGTGCCGGCGACTTCCATGCCGGGGGTGAACGGCGTTTGCGGCTTCATCTGGTAGAGGCCCTGCACCAGAAGCCCATCCGGATAGTTGACGCCGATCGCTTCCGCTTTGACCTGCACTTTGCCCGCAGCCGGCGCCCTCAACTCGACCCTTTCCAACCGCAACTGATCGAGCGGGCCGAAGGTGTGGCAGACGATGGCGCTGGTCATTTGGCGGATCCTTCGCGGTAAAGGGCGAGTTCGTTGCGCGCCACCTGGCGGCGGTGGACAGCGTCCGGTCCATCGGCAAGACGCAGCGTGCGCAGATGCGTCCACATGCGCGCAAGCGGCGTGTCCTGTGACACGCCCTGACCGCCAAACATCTGCACCGCTTGATCGACGACCTTGAGCGCGACATTCGGCGCTACGACCTTGATCTGGCTGATCCAGGGTGCAGCAGCCTTTGCATCCTTCTGGTCCATGGCAAAGGCGGCGCGCAGGCAGAGAAGCCGCGCCATTTCGATCTCCATGCGGCATTCGGCGATGATGTCGTGGTTGGCGCCGAGATCGGCGAGGTGCTTGCCGAAGGCTTCGCGCTCGACGGCACGCCGGCACATGAGTTCGAGGGCACGTTCCGCCTGGCCGGTGGCGCGCATGCAATGGTGGATGCGGCCGGGGCCAAGCCGACCTTGCGCGATCTCGAAGCCGCGTCCTTCGCCGACGAGCAGGTCCTCGACCGGTACACGCACATCGCTGAAACGCAGATGCAGATGCCCGTGTGGCGCGTCGTCATCGCCATAGACCGCCATGGCCCGCAGCTTCTCGATGCCTGGAGTTTTCGCGTCGACCACCAGCATGGAATGGCGGCGGTGGCGCGGCACATCTTCGCCACCGGTCCGCACCATGACGATGTAAACGGCGCAGCGCGGATCGCCGGCGCCCGACGCCCACCACTTCTCGCCGTTCAGCACATAATGGTCGCCATCGCGGTCGCAGCGCATGGCGATGTTGGTGGCGTCGGAGCAGGCGACGTCCGGCTCGGTCATCAGATAGGCCGAGCGGATATCGCCGGCGAGCAGGGGCTTCAGCCAGCGCTCCTTGTGAATATCCGAGCCGTAGCGTTCGAGCACTTCCATGTTGCCGGTGTCGGGCGCGGCGCAGTTGAAGATCTCGGCTGCCAAATGCGACTTGCCCATTTCTTCGGCGAGATAGGCATAGTCCACCGTCGTCAGGCCGTAGCCGCGCTCGCTGTCGGTGAGCCAGAAATTCCAGAGACCGCACTCGCGCGCTTTTGCTTTCAGCGTTGTCAGGATTTCGCTTTGGCGGGCGGTGTGCGACCAGCGATCGCCTCTACCGACTTCGGCGAGGAACTCTGCGTCAAGCGGGGCGATCTCCTCTTCGATCATCTGCTTTACCGCAGCGTGAATCGGGATGAGCCGGTCCGTCATTCCAAGGTCCATGGCGCTCATCTCATCCTTCCTCCTCGGTTGTCCTTCGCCGTCTCCATCGACTAAGGATCGATGAGGACAGGGCGGAGGAGCATATGGCCTATCTGGAGGACCTCTTTACGGTCAAGGACAAGACGGCGCTCGTGACGGGCGGTGCCACCGGCATCGGACGCATGGTTGCGACGGCGCTCGTGCAAGGCGGCGCGCATGTCTACATCGCTTCGCGCAAGGGCGCGGATTGCGAAGCCGTGGCACAAGAGCTGAACGGTATTGGCGCATCCGGTCGTGCTGAAGGCTTTGCCGGCGATGTCGGCAGCGAGGAGGGCGTGAAGGCGCTTGCAGCGGAACTGGCGCAGCGCACCGACCGCCTGAATATCCTCGTCAACAATGCCGGTATCTCCTGGGGCGAGCCGCTCGAGAGTTTTCCTCATGCCGCCTGGCAGAAGGTGATGAACGTCAATGTCGCGGGCCTGTTCACGCTGACGCGGGACCTCCTGCCGCTGCTCGACAAGGCCGCCAGCGATGCGGACCCGGCGCGCGTCATCAATCTCGGCTCGGTCATGGGAACGGTGCCGCTCGCCGATGGCGCCTATTCCTATTCGGCGTCGAAGGCCGCGGTGCATCACCTCACGCGCATTCTCGCCAATGAATTCGCGGCCCGCCGCATCACCGTCAACGCTTTCGCGCCTGGGCCTTTCCAGAGCAAAATGACGGCATTTGCCACCGGCACGGATGAGAAGGCCGAAATCGTCGGTCGCGGCGTTCCGCTGGGGCGGATCGGGTCGCCTGACGATATCGCGGGCGCCACGCTCTACCTTTGCTCGAAGGCGGGCGCGTATATTTCGGGCGCAATCCTGCCGCTCGATGGCGGCATGTCCGCGCATGACAGCAACCGACTGTTCAAGGACTTCCAGTGATGGCGGCGGTGACGGATATCGTGGACATGCCGGACATCGATGCGCTGGAAGCTGTGCTGGCCGGCGAGATCGAGGGCTTCGGCCGCATCAGCGAAATGCGCAAGTTCGACACTGGCCAGTCGAACCCGACCTATCTGATTGTCACCGCGGACCGCCGCTTCGTGCTGCGCGCCAAGCCGCCCGGGCAGCTCTTGAAATCCGCGCATCAGGTCGATCGCGAGTTTCGCGTCATGCGCGCGCTCGGCGGCACGGCGGTGCCGGTTCCAAGGGTTCACTATCTCTCGCCGGAGGACTCCGTCATGGGTCGGATGTTCTTCGTCATGGAGCATCTGGATGGGCGCATCCTGTGGGATCCGGCCTTGCCCGAACTGTCCGCGCACGAACGTCAGGCAATCTATGACGCGATGGTCAAGGCACTGGCTGCGCTGCACGATGTCGACATCGAGGCTGCCGGGCTTTCCGATTTCGGGCGGCCCGGCAATTATTTCGAGCGCCAGCTGAAGCGCTGGAGCGAGCAGTACCGCGCAAGCGTCATCGATCCGATCCCCGACATGGATGCGCTGATCGACTGGCTTGCCGAAAACCTGCCGGACGATGACAGCCAGGTCTCGCTGGTGCATGGCGATTTCCGCATGGACAACATGATCTTTGCCAAGGACAGCGCGACGATCCTCGGCGTTCTCGATTGGGAGCTGTCGACGCTCGGTCATCCCTATGCCGATCTTTCCTACCAGTGCATGCAGCTACGGCTGCCGCATGACAGCACGTTCAAGGGGCTGGGTGGGCTGGATCGCGCCGCACTCGGCATCCCGAGCGAAGAGGACTATGTCGCGACCTATTGCCGGCTGCGCGGCATCGATCGCATCGACAATTGGCGCTTCTATCTCGCCTTCGCCTTCTTTCGCCTCGGCGCGATCCTGCAGGGCGTGCTGAGGCGCGCTGTCGACGGCAATGCGTCCAATCCGGAACGCGCGCGCGAAATGGGCCGCGCGATCCCGCTGATCGCTTCTGAGGCGATGGACGTGATCCGCAATGGGTGAGCGGGGCGGACCGTTCGTAGGCGCTGTCGTCCTCATCACCGGGGCGGCCGGCGGGTTCGGCCGCGCGATGGCGAAACGCTTTGCCGATGAGGGAGCGCGTCTCGTTCTTGCCGATCGCGACGAGGCGCTGCTTGCCGAAAGCGCAGCCGGGCTGGATTGCGAAACGGTGCTGCTTAGCGGCGACATCATTTACGAAGAGACATCGGCACATCTTGTCGCTGCGGCGCTCGACCGGTTCGGCGCCATCGATGTCGCCATCAACAATGCCGGGATCGCTACGGCCTTCAAGCCGCTGCATGAGGTGACGGCAGCGGAAGCGGAGCAGTTGATCGCCGTCAATCTCATGGGCGTGATCCACGGCATGCGGCATCAACTCCCGCCGATGCGCCGGCGCTTTGCCGCGACGGGCCGGCCGTCCGCCATCGTCAACATCGCGTCCATCGCCGGCGTCATCGGCGCCAATGGGCTCGCGGTATACGCGGCGGCGAAACACGGCGTCGTCGGACTGACGAAATCGGCGGCGCTCGAGAATGCCCGCCATGGCGTGCGGGTCAACGCGATCTGCCCGACATTTTCCCCGACCGCGATGGTGACCGAGACGATCACGAAAGGCGGCCCGGACGTGGATCTGCTGGCAAAGGGCATCCCGATGCGGCGGCTGGCGAGCGTCGAGGACGTGGTCGAAGCCGTGATCTATGCGGCGTCGCCTGCATCGAGCTTCATCACCGGCCAGACATTCAATGTCGACGGCGGCATCACCGCTGGCTAGGTTTTGGCGATGACCCATTCGAAGAGCGATCCGACCGTCAGGCTGCGCATCGTGCTCGGCGCCGACATCGCGTTCGGGCCCGGCAAGGCGGACCTGCTCGACGGGATCCGCGAAACCGGCTCCATCGCAGCCGCCGGTCGACGCATGGGCATGAGCTACAAGCGCGCCTGGACGCTGATCGAAACGCTGAACCGAAACTTCTCAAGGCCACTCGTCGAAACATCCAAGGGTGGCTCAGAACGCGGCGGCGCGGTGCTGACCGAAGCCGGGGAGGCGGCCCTCGCGCTTTACCGTCAGATGGAGGCGCGGGTGGTTGCCGAGAGCGTGGCAGAGGTCCAGAAACTCAAGGCGATGCTTTCCGATATGTCCGAACGGAAATAACGGTTGCGCGGCCGCGTCATCTCTGGTTCCCTGCCGATATGTTCGTCAAAACCTATCGGGCGCCTCTTGCCATGCTGACATCGCCTGCCAAGCTCCGCCGTTTCACCGTTGGCGCTCTCGCGTTTGCTGCGGTGATAGGCGCACAGCCCGCGCGCGCGGCGGAAGCGACACTTGCTGTTGCCGCGAATTTTGCCGAGGTGGCCGAGGTTCTCGTCGATGCGTTCGAAGCAGAAACCGATCACACGCTGAGGATCTCCGCAGGGTCAACCGGTCAGCTTTATGCGCAGATCATCAATGGTGCGCCGTTCGACGTGTTTCTCTCCGCCGATCAGCGCTCCATCGCGCAGCTGGAAGCCGAGGGCGGTGCGGCTGAGGGAACGCGTTTCACCTATGCGATCGGCAAGCTGACGCTGTGGAGCGCCGACGAAACCCTGATCGGGGAGGATGGCGCCGCGTTCCTTCAAGCCAACACCCTCCGCGCACTCGCGATCGCCAATCCCGATGTCGCGCCCTATGGGCTGGCAGCGCGCCAGACGCTTGAAGCGCTCGGTCTCTGGGAGACGCTCGAGCCCAAGATCGTGCGCGGCGAAAATATCGGTCAGACCCACGCGATGGTTTCGACCGGCAATGCGGAAGCCGGCTTCGTCGCGCTGTCCTACGTGCTCAGCCCTTCCAATCAGCAGCCCGGCAGCCGCTGGGACGTGCCCCAGGAGTTCTACGAGCCGATCCGCCAGGATGCGGTCGTCACCGCGCGCGGCGCGGACAACGAGGCTGCGACTGCGTTCATCGCATACCTTGCCAGCGCGCCGGCAAAGGCCATTATCGAAGACTATGGCTACGCCACAGAATAGAGCCTGATGCTGTCTTCAATCCCGCTTCCCGATCCCGGCCCGCTCATTCTCACGATGCAGCTTGCTGCCGTGACGACGCTCGTGCTGCTCGTGCTCGGTACGCCGCTTGCGTGGTGGCTGGCGCACACACGCGCGTGCCTGAAACCGGTGGTCGAGGCACTGACGGCACTGCCGCTCGTGCTGCCGCCCACCGTCATCGGCTTTTATCTGCTGGTTTTGATGAGCCCGCGCGCGCCGCTCGGCGCGTTCTGGGTGAGCCTGACAGACACGACGCTCACCTTCTCTTTCATCGGTCTCGTGATCGCGTCCGTCTTTTATTCGCTGCCCTTCATGGTGCAGCCGCTGCAGGCCGCATTCGAGGCAGTGGGCAAGGCGCCGCTCGAAGCGGCTGCAACCCTGCGGGCAGGGCCGCTCGACCGCTTCTTCTTCGTTGCCGCACCGCTGGCCGCGCGCGGGTTCCTCACGGCGATCGTGCTGACGTTCGCGCATACGGTCGGCGAGTTCGGCGTGGTGCTCATGGTCGGCGGCAACATTCCTGGCGAGACGCGCGTCATCTCGATTGCGATCTACGAGCATGTCGAGACGCTGCGCTATGCGGAAGCGCATGTCCTGTCGGCCATCATGCTCGTCTTCTCCTTCGTCGTGCTGATGACGGTCTATACGCTCAACCGCCGCTTTCCGCTGAAGACGGTCTGACGATGGCGATGCTCGACATTGGCATCGCGCGCCGCTTCGGCGCCTTCGATCTTGAGGTGGAAGAGGCGATCCCGCTTGCCGGCATCACGGCGCTTTTCGGCCATTCCGGCTGCGGCAAGAGCACGCTTCTGCGCATTCTCTCGGGTCTCGACCGCGAAGCGAGCGGCCATGTGCGCTTCGACCGCGACATCTGGCAGGAAAGCGCCACGGGGCAATTCGTGCCGACGGAGCGGCGTGGCGTCGGCTATGTGTTCCAGGATGCGCGGCTCTTCGATCATCTTTCGGTAAAGGGCAATCTCGCTTTCGCCGACCGCCGCTCGCGCAAGATCGGGGACAGGCCGACCTTCGATGACGTTGTCGATGCGCTCGATCTCGCACCGCTGCTCGACCGATCCGTCACGGCACTGTCCGGCGGCGAACGCCAGCGCGTCGCCACCGCCCGAACGCTGCTTTCGCGGCCGCGTCTGCTGCTGCTCGACGAGCCGCTCGCGGCGCTCGATGGCAGGCGCAAAGCCGAGATCCTGCCGCATATCGCCAGCCTGCCGCGTCGGTTCTCAATTCCGATCGTCTACGTCACCCATGCGGTGGAAGAGGTCGGGCAACTCGCCGATCGGATGATCGTGCTCTCAGCCGGTCGCGTCGCTGCCAAGGGGCCAGTCGAGGAGGTTCTGTCGCGCATCGATCTAGGGCCGCTTACGGGGCGCTTCGAGGCAGGTGTCACGTTGACGGTTGAGATCGTCGACCATGACGCGGAGTGGGCAATGACTAGGCTCGACCATCGCGGCCAGCCGCTCCTCGTTCCGCGCATCGACGGCGCGATCGGCCAGATGGTGAAGGTCCGGCTGCGTGCCCGCGACGTTGCTCTGGCGACGGAGCGGCCGAGCGGGCTTTCGATCCGCAATGTTCTCTCGGGCACCGTTCGTCAGATCGCGGCAGAGGCCGATACGGCCTATGCGGAAGTGCTGGTGGATGTGGCGGGTGTCGGCGTGCGCGCCCGCGTCACGCGCATGGCCGTCGCCGAGCTCGGGCTCGCCGAAGGCCGGCCGGTCTTCGTTCTCGTCAAGTCGATCGCGATCGACCGCCCGGCTCAGACCCATCGCCAGGATGATGTCTGAGCCGCGGAGAAGACGGCTTTATTTCGGCGCCATGCGAAGCGCGCCATCGAGGCGGATCGTCTCGCCGTTCAGCATTTCGTTATCGAGAATGGCAAGCACGAGCTTGGCGTATTCGTCCGGCTTGCCGAGGCGCGACGGAAAGGGCACCGAGGCACCGAGGCTCTTTTGCGCCGGCTCCGGCAGGCCGAGCAGCATCGGCGTTTCGAAAATGCCCGGCGCGATGCAGCAGACGCGGATGCCGATCTGCGCGAATTCGCGTGCGGCCGGCAGCGTCAGCGCCTTTACGCCACCCTTGGATGCGGCATAGGCCGTCTGGCCGATCTGGCCTTCATAGGCGGCGACGGACGCGGTGTTGATGATGACGCCGCGCTCACCGCTTTCCGAAACCGGATCGAGATTAGCTGCGCGCTCCGCCACGAGGCGCAGGAAGTTGAACGTGCCGATCAGATTGACTTCGATGGCCTTGCGGAACTCGTCGAGCGGCATGACGCCCGTTTTCGACAGAACCTTCTTTGCAGGCGCGATGCCGGCGCAGTTGACGAGGATGCGGGCCGGCCCATGCGCCTCTTCTGCACGCTTGACGGCGTCTTCGGCCTGCTCGGCGCTCGAAACGTCGCAGCCGATGCCGATGCCACCGATTTCGTCGGCGATTTGTTTCGCGCCCGCCTCATTGTGATCGATCAGGGCCACCTTGGCGCCTGCCTTCGCCAGTGCTCGCGCCGTCGCCGCACCGAGCCCGGACGCGCCGCCGGTGACGATTGCCGCTACTCCAGTGATGTCCATGATCCCGTCTCCTGGTCGTTTCGTTGGACGGGTTCTATCGGCGTTACCGCGACGCTTGCAAGCTTCCGTTGCGCCAAAGAACGTGCCGTCAGTTGCGCACGACCAGGCAGAAGCCACCGGCGCGCCTGATGTCGGCGCACAGCGCCTGGCTTTCCTCGCGCGTATCGCGCCCAACGCGCACGGCCGTACGGCTGCGGCTGCCGAAGGAGCGGTTGCGCTCGGCCACGAAAATGGGCGTTTCGCCGGCGAGCGCCGGTGTTCGCGCCTGGACGCGGGTGAAGATGCGCTCGGCATTGGCACGGGAGAAATCCGATCCCAGCTGCACGCCCCACGGCTTCCAGTCGCCCGCAGCCATCCGCATCTCGCTCATGCGGCTGTTCTTGGCGAGCTCCAGGCAGGCTTCCGTAAATGGCACATCAGTGGCCAGTGCGAAGTCGAGATCGGCCGGGGGATCGTCGCGCCACTGCTCGACGCCGCGGCCGGTGATGATGTGGACATAGGCGCGCGTCTCGCCCGGCATGAACGTGTCACCCGCCAGAAACCGCCGCGCGCGCTCCTCGCCCGCATTGTAGCCGATCGCGGCAAGTCCCAGGCTGCCGAAGCGGTCCTTCATCTCGGCAAGGTAGTGCGCCGAACGGGCAAGCGCCTCCGCCGGGTTGAAGGGGTCCGAAAGTGCCCTGAGCCTTGCCGTCGAGGGAATGAATTGCGCAATGCCCTGCGCTCCGGCGGGGCTCACCGCATTCGGATCGAAACGACTTTCCTGCCAGATCAGCCGCGCGAAAAAGCCGGCCGGCAGATTGTGGCTCTCCGAAAGATGCTCGATGGCTTGGCAAATGTCCTCGGCGAAATGGTCGGAACGGATGCAGATATCGGCCGGCAGGCGGCCCGGCAGTGCCACCGCGTGGCGCCAGCCGCAGCGTGCCTCTTCGGCCACAGCATGCTGAGCGGACAATTCGGCCGCCCTGGCGCCCGGTGCCGGCGCGACCGCGACGAGAAGCGCCAGCATGAGGGCGCGCAGACAGAAAGGCATGAGGCTCATCGGGATCCGCCAGCTCGTTCGCCCAAGAATTCCTCGCTCCAGCTTCTCATGCAAGTATGAATAACGCCGCCTTAATCTTGTCGGCTTAACACTGCGACTTCACGTCGAACTGCCGGGCACCGCCGGTATATTCGACAGTTCTGATTCAATGCACGGGGCCTTTGCTTGCAGACCATCCTTCATTTCGCGCCGGTTCCGCTGCGCCGATTCCTCGCGCTCGTCTTCGCGGCGGTCCTCCTGGCTGGCTGTACCAGCACGACCCTCCAGGTGTCCACGCCGGTCGCCCCGCCGCCACTTTCGGAAAAATATGCCGCCATCGTCGTCGATGCGCATTCCGGCCAGGTGCTCTATCAATATGGCGCCGATACGCCGCGCCATCCGGCTTCGCTGACGAAGATGATGACGCTTTACCTGTTGTTCGAAGGTTTGCGCGATCGCCGCTTCGCTGAAACCACACCGATCCCGGTCTCGGCTTACGCGGCCGCGCGTCCGCCGACAAAGATCGGCTTCAGGGCAGGGGAGACGCTTTCGGTCGAGGAAGCCATCCTCTCTCTCGTCGTCAAGTCGGCCAACGACGTCGCCACCGCCGTTGCGGAATATCTCGGCGGTTCGGAGGAGGGCTTCGCCGGCGTGATGAACGCCAAGGCCCGCCAGCTCGGCATGGCCAGCACGATCTTTCGCAATCCCCACGGGTTGCCGGACAGCGCGCAGATCACCACGGCACGCGACATGGCCGTGCTGTCGCTCGCCATGCGCCGCGACTTCCCGCAATATTACCGTTATTTCGGCAACAAGGACTTCATCTATCGGGGCACGACGATCCGCGGTCACAACGAGCTGGTCGGTTCCATGCCCGGTGTCGACGGCTTAAAGACCGGTTACATCCGCGCATCCGGCTTCAATCTCGCAACGTCCGCCCAGGCCAATGGCCGCAGCGTGGTTGCCGTCGTGCTCGGCGGCAACACCGCCAAAGAGCGCAACGACCATATGCGCCAGCTGCTCGAGATCTACATGCCGCTTGCCTCGCGCGGGCGGTGAGGTTTCGCGAAACCCACGCGCTCGCCAATTCCCCATTGAAGCGGAGCGCGCCATCGTCTATCACCAATTCCGCGCGGATCACGCTTCGCGCCGGCACCCGTAGCTCAGCTGGATAGAGCGCTGCCCTCCGAAGGCAGAGGTCACAGGTTCGAATCCTGTCGGGTGCGCCAATCGTTCCCAAAACCGTGATGCTGTCGCTACTTCAGTGGTTCGCGCTGGTTTGCGACATCGGCGCAACGTATTTGGCGTTCGCAAGTTCTCCACGGCAGACCTTCGCCCCTGTCGCTTCTGGAGACGACGATGACCGATCGAACGCTTGAGCAGATTTCAAAGACGATGCGCGACATCGATTTCACGATGTTGTTCACGCGCACGGAGAATGGTGCGCTGGCCGGGCGGCCGATGAGCAACAACCGGGATGTGGAATTCCAAGGTGACAGCTATTTCTTCACCTATGATTCGACACGAACCGTTTCGGATATCGAAAGTGACCCCAAGGTCTCCATGTCGCTTCAAGGATCCGCAGGGTGGCTTGGCAAGCCGCCGATTTTCATTGCGATCGAGGGGACAGCCGAACTCATCCGCGACAAGAGCGCCTTCGAGGAGCATTGGACGAAAGATCTGGAGCGTTGGTTCGAGAACGGCGTCGATACGCCAGGCTTGGTTCTGATCAAGGTGCACGCCGATCGCATTCATTACTGGGACGGTGAGGACGAAGGCGAGATCGGCGTCTGAAGCGTTCGGCGAGCGAACCGCGCGCGAGCAGCGCCTCAAAACGCCTTCAGCCACCCCAGCCCGTCCTCCGTCAGCCCGCGCGGCTTGTATTCCGCGCCGAAGGGACTGTCGTAGCCGGCGGCTGCAAGCGCGTTCAACAGCCATGGAAAGGCGATCTCGCCGTGGTCGGGCTCGGTGCGGTCGGGCGCAGCGGCAAACTGGATGTGGCCGATCTTCGGCAGATGCTGCGTCAGGCGCGTCAAGAGATCGCCGCCCATGATCTGCATGTGGTAACAGTCGGCCATGATGCGCAGGTTTGGTAGGCCGACGCGGTCGATGATGTCGGCCGCATGCGCAATATCCGTCAGGAAATAGCCCGGCACGTCGCGCGTGTTGAGCGGTTCGATCAGGATGCCGATGCCATGGGCGCCGGCCGCCTGGCAGGCGTAGTCGAGGTTCTCTGCAATAGTCCGCTCTGCGTCTTCGCCCTCGGCTCGACCGGCCATCACGTGCACATTCATCGCGCCAATCGCCTGCGCATAGGCGATCGCCTGATCGATGGCGGCGCGCGCTTCCGCTTCGCGCCCGGGCAGGGCGGCAAGGCCGAACTCGCCATTGTCGACATCGCCGCGCACCGTATTCAGCCCAAGCACGGGCAGGCCGGTTCCTTGCAGTGCTGAAAGCAGGTCTGCCGCCGGCGTCGCATAGGGCCAGTGCAGTTCCACGGCCTTGAAGCCGGCGCGGTGCGCTGCCCGCACGGCATCGGGCAGATCGTATTCGGTGAAGAGAAAGCCGAGATTGGCGGAAAAGGCGAGGGGCATGGCGTCGATGCTCAATCCCACTCGACATCGAACGTATCGACGATATCTCGGATCTCGCTGTCATTCAGCAGCCGCGGGTTCATGCCGCGCGTTAGAAGCGCCAGGCGCGCCGTCTCTTCCAGCTCTTCCATGGCGTAGACGGCGGCTTCGAGGTCCTTTGCGGCAACGACCGGGCCATGATTGGCAAGAAGCACCGCGCTGCGCCTGCCCGCAAGGCCGCGGATCGCCTCGCCCATGGCGGCATCGCCAGGGCGGAAATAGGGGAGCAGCTTCACCTTACCGAGCCGCATGATCGAATAGGGCGTCAGCGGCGGCAGCACGTTGTCCGGGTCCGTCTCCGGCAGCATGGAAAGCGCGACCGAGTGGCTTGAATGGAGATGCACGACCGCGCCGGTTTTCGCGCCGCGCGTTTCATAAAAGGCGCTGTGCAGCGCCATTTCCTTCGTGGGTTGATCGCCGGAAACGAGCGTTCCGGATGCGTCGAAATGAGAAAGCCGCGCCGGATCAAGCCGCCCCATGGAGCTGCCGGTCGGTGTCACCAGCAAGCCACCGTCGGCGAGTCGCATCGAGATGTTGCCCGAGGCGCCGCCGGTCAGACCGCGTTCGAAAAGCGATCGCGCCAGCGTGCAGACGAGTTCGCGCGCTTTCACCTCCTCGCTGCTCATGTTTGTGCCCCCAACGCCGCGACGGCCCTGTCGAAAAAGTCGTCCGAGCCGAAATTGCCGGATTTCAGCGCCACCGCAAGCGGCTTTCCCGTAACGCGCATCGCCGGAACGCCGGGATCGATCTCGGGGCCGATCTGCAGCGCATCGATGCCGAGCCCGCGCACCACCGCGCCCGAGGTCTCGCCGCCGGCCGAAACGATGCGGGTGAAACCCCTTGCCGCGAGTGCACCGGCGAGATCTGAAAAGAGGGTCTCGATTGCCTGGGCCAGCGGTTCTGTGCCGTGGCGCGCCTGTGCTGCCTTCACGGTCGCAGGATCGGCGGACGAATAGACCAGCGGCACGGCAGCGCGATGCTTTTCGACGAAGTGCACCAATGTGTCGACATCCACGCTGCTATTCATGACGGCATCGGCGCTCACCTCGAAGGACGGGTGCGCCTGCCGGTATCGCTCGACCTGGCATCGCGTGGCGTTGGAACAGGAGCCAGAGAGAATGACGGCCGGACCGTCCACGCCGCCCCACGCATCGCGCGCATCCGCCAGAAGACCGCGTTTGCGGAAGTTGCCGGGCAGTCCGGTCGCGATACCGGAGCCTCCGGTCAGAAGCGGGATATCGTGCGCCGCCGCACCGATCGCTGTGAGGTCGTCGTCGGTCAGCGCGTCGACGACGATCAGGCGATGGCCGGCCTCGTCTTCACGGATAAGGCCCCCGGCGATCGTTTCCGCGCCTCCCGCGACGTGCCTGTAGGCCACATGGCCGACGCTTCCCTTCGCCTGCAGGCCGAGCCAGCGACGGATATCGGGATCCGTCATCGGCGTCAGCGGATGGTTTTCCATGCCGGATTCGCTCAGCAGCCGGTCCTGCACGAAGAGGTGTCCCTGATAGAGCGTGCGGCCGGCACCCGGGAAGGCCGGGCAGACGATGACCTTGCGGGCGCCCAGCCGATCGGCCAGCGCCTCGGCGACCGTACCGATATTGCCCTCAGGTGTCGAATCGAATGTCGAGCAGTATTTGAACAGAAACTGGATGCAGCCCTGCCGCTGAAGCCATTCCAGTGCTTGCAGGGATTGTTCGATGGCCTCCTCGACCGGGATGCTGCGCGTCTTAAGCGCGACGACGCCGGCTTCGACGTCCGCTCCGGCATCGGTCTGCGGCAGTCCGCAATATTGCGTCGTGCGCATGCCGTTCTTGACGAGCGTGTTGGCGAGGTCGGAAGAGCCGGTGAAATCATCGCCGATGCAGCCGAGCAGCATGGTCAGTCCTTCGTCGTCTTATCGGGCAGGGCGATCCCACCTTCTTGTGCATAGAGCTTGGCAACGGCCACATCGCCGATCCGGCCAAGACCCTGTTCCTTGGCTTGTGCAAACCGGCCGAAGGCGGCATCTGCGAGCGTCACCGACAGCCCTGCCGCCTCCGCCATGTCGCGCACGATGCCGAGATCCTTGACGAAGATGTCGACGGCGGAATGCGGCCGATAATCGCCGTCGGCGATGTATGGCGCGCGGTTCTGGAACATCCAGGACGAGCCCGCCGAACGGGAGATCACCTCGATCATGCGGTGCGGGTCGATCCCCTGGCCGATGCCGAATGCCATGGCTTCAGCTGTCGAGACCACGTGGATGCCGGCGAGCAGCTGGTTGACGATCTTCATCGCCGAGCCGGGGCCAGCCTTGTCGCCAAGCTCAAAAACGGTCTCCGCCATGGCGTCGAGCGCTGGGCGGGCGCAGTCGAATGCATCCGCGCTGCCGGCGGCCATTATGGAAAGCTTGCCTTCCGCAGCGCGTGCCGACCCACCGGAGATCGGCGCATCGAGATAATAGATGCCGCGCTCTGCCAGCCGCGCCTCGAAGTCGATCGCGTGCTCCGGTGCGAAAGTCGCGCAGGACATGACGACGGCGCCTTCCTTCAGGCGCTTCGCAATGCCGTCATCGCCGAACAGGATCGCCTCGGTCTGCGCCGCATTGACGACGACCAGAACGGCGATATCGGCTTCACTTGCCGCATCGCCGAGAGCCGCCGGTTTGCCACCTTCGGCGGCGAAGCGCTCTACTGCATCTGGATCGATATCGTGGCCGCAAACCTCATGGCCGGCGCGCAGGAGCGATTGCCCCATGCCGAAGCCCATGGCGCCGAGGCCCACCAGAAGAACGGCGCTCATGCGGACAGCTCGATCTTTTCGTCGGTGATGTGCGCATCGAGGATCGCATCGAACGAAATGTCTGGCGTAAATCCGAGCTCGATCGCCCGCGTGGCGTCGAAGGCTTTCGGCCACGTGGAAATGATCGCATCGATCGCCGCATCCGGCTCATGGCGAATGCGCGCGACGGCGGCATCACCTGCCACGCGGCGCAGCGCCTCGATCTCCTCCGCGACCGTTGCCGTTACGCCAGGCATGGTGAGGTTGCGCCTCGTGCCGATCCTGTCGGCCGCGATGTCGCCGGCATGGACGAGGAAGCCGATCGCGGCGCGGGGGCTCGCAAACCAGTGCCGCACATCCGGCGAAACAGGCAGCACGGCGTCTTCGCCCACCAGCGGCTCGCGCAGGATGTTGGAGAAGAAGCCCGAAGCGGCGGCATTGGGCTTGCCGGGCCGGATGCAGATGGTCGGCAGGCGGATACCGATGCCATCCATGAAACCGCGCCGCGTGTAGTCTGCCAAAAGCAATTCGCCGATCGCCTTTTGCGTGCCGTAGCTCGACATCGGCGTCAACACCTGGTCGTCGCCGATTACGTCGGGCAGGGGCGCGCCGAAGACGGCGAGCGAGGAGGAGAAGACGACGCGCGGGCAGTAGCCGGACCTGAGGTGCTCTTGCCGGATCGCCTCGAACAGGTGCCGCGTGCCGTCGAGATTGATCCGGTAGCCCTTGTCGAAATCGCGCTCCGCCTCACCCGAAACGATTGCCGCCAGATGGTAGATGATCGCCGGGCGGCTCGCGATGAGCGCGTCCGCCGCACCGAGTGCCGTCAGGTCGCCTGTTCTAGCGGTGACCTCTATCGCAGCCTCGATGGCCGGCGCCTCGACAACATCGAAAAGCGTGATGGCATCGAGTGGCGTGCCGCCAATCGTGCCCTTGGCCGCGAGCGCTTTTGCCAGCCTGAGGCCCAGCATGCCGGCTCCGCCGATGATGAGGCATTCGCCCATGTCGATCGCACTCCAGAAAAGCAAAGGAAGGCTGCCCGACAGAACAGCCTTCCCGTTCAAACATTATCAGATGCAGCGGCCGCCATCGACTTCGAGGCAGACGCCGGTGATGAATTCGGCTTCGTCGGAGGCGAGGAACCCGCATGCCTTCGCGATATCGAGCGGGCGCGAGAGGCGGCCGAGCGGAATGCCGGCAATGATCTTGGCGCGGGTCTCGGGCGTATCGTCGCCCGGCAGGAACTGGTCGGTGAGCCCCGTCTCACCCATCACCGGATTAACGCCGCAAACGCGGATCTTCCGGTCGGCCAGTTCGACGGCCATCGACTTGGTGATCGCGATCGCAGCACCCTTCGAGCCGTTGTACCAGACGAGGCCCGGGCGTGGGCGCACACCGGCGGTGGATGCGATGTTGATGATGACGCCGCCGCCGTTTTTTTCGAGCACGGGCACGCCGTGGATGGCGGCATGGTAGAGCGACTTGACGTTGACCGCATAGACCTTGTCGAAGGTCGCTTCGTCGACGTTCAGCATGGACTGGTTCTTGTGCGTCGTGCCGGCATTGTTGACGATGATGTCGAGCTTGCCGAAGCGCTCCACGGCCGCGTCGATCATCGCCCTGGTGTCGTCGCTCTTCGTCACGTCGGCGGTGAAGGCGGAGGCGTTCTCGCCGATGGCGGCAGCGACTGTCTCGGCAGCATCGGCGCGAATGTCGACCACGAGCACCTTTGCGCCCTCCTGGGCAAAGTAATGCGCGATGCCTTCGCCATAACCGCCGCCGGCTCCGGTGATAAGTGCGACTTTGTCTTTCAGTTTCATGATGGTCTCCTCGAGAATGTCGTCGCGATGGTCAGCGATAGAAAAGTTCTACAAGTCCCAGTGAGATGAACGGGACGTAGGTGACGAGCAGCACGCAACCCATGACGACCAGAACCATCGGTACGAGCGGCGGGATGATGGTCTGCAGGGATATGCGGGCGACCGCGCAGGCGGCGAAGAGGTTCACGCCCACCGGCGGCGTGATCATGCCGAGCGCCAGGTTAACGACGATGATCAGCCCGAAATGGACCGGATCGACACCGTAGGCGATTGCGATCGGGGCGAGCAGCGGTGCGAGCACGAGGATCGCCGCCGACGTTTCGATGAACATGCCGACCATGAACAGGAACACGTTGACCGCGAGCAGGAAGCTCCACTTGTTGGTGAACATCTCCTGCACCCATTCCGCCACGATCGAAGGCAGGCCGCTTCTCGTGATGAGGAACGAGAATAGACCGGCGCCGGCGATGATGATCATGATGACGGTGGACGAGATCGCCGACGAGCGCAGCGCTTCGTGGATCTTGCGGAAGGTCAGCACGCGATAGACGAACATGCCGACGACCAGGGCGTAGACCACGGCCACGGCCGAGGCTTCGGTCGGCGTGAACACGCCACCATAGATGCCGCCAAGCACGATGAAGGGCATGAGGATCGCCCAGAAGGAGCGGCGCAATGCCCGGAAGAAGGGTTGGCTGTCGAGCCCGTCCTCCTTGCCGTAGCCTTTGATGCGGCAGAGGACGAGCAGATAGATGAAGAGCGCTGCGGCAACAAGAAGCCCAGGTCCGATGCCGGCGAGGAAGAGCTGGCCGATCGATGTCTCGGTTGCGACACCATAGAGGATGAGCGGGATCGACGGCGGAATGAGCACGCCAAGCTCCGCCGATGAAGCCTGGACGGCAGCTGCCGTGCCGACGGGATAGCCGTGCCTCACCATGGCCGGGATCAGGATGACGCCGATTGCGAAGGTCGTCGCGACGGACGAGCCCGACACCGAGGCGAAGATCATGCAGGTGATGACGCAGGTGCAGGCAAGGCCGCCCTGGATGCCGCCCACCATCGACTTTGCGAGATCGACGAGGCGTTCGGAAATGCCGCCTGCGGCCATGAGATTGCCGGAGAGGATGAAGAGCGGAACTGCAAGCAGCGGAAAGGAATCGAGGCTGGTGAAGACGCGTTGCGCCACCAGGAGCAGCGGCACCGTGGAAAAGAAGTGGATGCCGAACGCGCTCGCGAGCACCAGCGAAACGCCGATCGGGACCGCCAGCGCAAAGAGCGTGATCAGCGAAAAGGCGAGGGCGGCGTTCATATCGCGCCCTCCACGTCCTTGAGCTCGCCCTTGGTTGTGGTGTCGGCTTCATTCCAGACTTCGATGAACCGGGCGATGACGCCGAGCGTTGCCAGTGCCGAGCCCACGGGCAGCGCTGCATAGACCCAGGCGATCGTCACCTGCAGGCCAGCCAGGTTCTGGCTGCGCACCCGCATCGTCATGCCCCAGCCGTACCAGATGAGGATGGCCAGGAAGATCAGCGAGGCGATGAGGATTACGACATAGAGCACGCGCCGGAATGCATTCGGGCTGACATCGACAAGGAAATCGACCGCAATCATCGTGCCCTGACGGAACGCGGCGGCGAAGCCCAGAAAAACCATCCAGATCATCGCCGAACGGGCGGCGACTTCCGACCAAGCGGAGGGGTGGCCGAACACGAAGCGGGTGACGACCTGATAGAAGGCCAGTGCCACGACGATCGCGAGCGCGAGGATCGCAAGCTCCAGCGCGACGCGCGTCAGCCGCCGCTCGATTGCGAGAAACCACTGCATGGGACAAGCTCCATGAGGAACGGCCGCGTGAGCGGCCGTTCTCACATCGTTTCGATGCCTATGACTATTCCTGCGCTGCCTGAATGCGCTTCAGCATCTCGTCGCCATACTGGCCGACGAAGGTGTCGTAGGCAGGCGAGACCGCTTCGCGGAATGCTGCCTGGTCGACCTCTTCGATCACTTCCATGCCGCGTTCGCGCAGCATCGCGACGCCGGTGTGCTCGTCTTCCTCGACCTTCGCCCGTGTCGCGGCGACAGCCGTATCGGCAGCTTCCTCGAACCACGCCTTTTCTTCATCCGACAGCGAGTCCCACAGGCTCGGCGAGGCGATGATGATAGCCGGCGAATAGACGTGGCCGGTGAGCGTCAGATGGTCCTGAACTTCCCACATATTGGCCGAGGTGATGATCGGGATCGGGTTTTCCTGGCCGTCGATCACGCGCTGCTGCAGCGCCGCGAAGACTTCCGGAAACGCCATAGGAGTCGGCGATGCGCCGGCTGCCGTGAAGGCCTCCATGTGGACGCTGTTTTCCATCGTGCGGATTTTCAGGCCGGAGAGGTCGTCCGGCGCGTCGATCGCGCGGCTGGAATTGGTGATGTGGCGGAAGCCATTCTCGCTCCAGGCGAGCGCGACGAGCCCCTGCGCATTCACGGCCTCGAGAAGCTCGTCACCGATCTCGCCATCGAGGATCGAACGCGCCGAGGCGTAGTCCTTGAAGAGGAAGGGCAGGTCGAGCACCAGCGTTTCGGGCGCGAAATTGCCCAGTGGGCCGGTCGAGGAATAGACGAGTTCGACCGAGCCGATTTGCAGGCCTTCGATCATGTCGCGCTCTCCCCCGAGCGCGCCGGCGGCCTGTTCGCGAATCTCGAACTTGCCGTCCGACAATTCGGCGAGTTTCTCGCCGAAGGCCTGGACGCCGACGCTGTAGTGCGAGCCTTGCGCGGTGGTGTGCGCGAAATTCAAGGTTGTCTGGGCAACGGCGCTCCCGGCCACCCCGGCAGACAAGGCGAATACGGCAGCAGCCGTAATGGTGCGAAAACGAAACATGGTTCTCCTCCCTCAGTTTCGGTCATCACTGGCTTCGACATTGACCTTGAACCCATTTCCAGTCAACCTGTTTTACAACTTTCCAACCGCCGCTCGATCGCGTGTTCCGGATGCCTGTCGACTTGTGCCGGATCGCGAACTTGACCGGCGGCACCGATCGGGAAATTCCTGTTTCAGGAGCAAGACTTTTCCATGCCGACCAAGACCGCCGATATCCTCGTTGCCGATCTTCCCAACAACAAGGGTGAGCGGCTGTCCGAACGGGTCTATGAGAACCTGTTCCACGCGATCGTGACGGGCATGATCTCAGCCGGTGCCAAGCTCCCTTCGGAAAACGAGCTGGCCAAGCAGTTCGAGGTGTCACGCCCCGTGCTGCGCGAGGCACTGGACAAGCTGCGCGACGATGGCTTGATTTCGTCGGTGAGGGGCTCGGGCAATTATGTCTTGAATGCGCTCGGCGCGGGGGTCGACGGCGTGCCGAGCGACGAGGCGGACCGCGACGCGCTGCAGCGCATCGGCGATCTCTTGGCCGGCATTGAACTGCGCATGATCGTCGAGCCGCAGGCGGCCTATCTTGCCGCGAAACGGCGGGGACCCTCCGACATCGAGAGCATGCGGGCAGCGCTTGACCGCTTCGACCAGGCGATGAGGCAGAATGCCATCCTGCATCATCACGACTATGCGTTTCACGAGGCCATCGCGACGGCGACCTGCAATGCGCGCATCGTCCAGACGCTGAAATCGCTCGAATACGACGTGACCCGATCGGTCAATCTCATGCGCTTCCTGGTGCAGTTTCAGCCCTTCATTCGCAACGAGGCGGTGCGGGACGAGCATGAGGAGATTTTCCGGCACATCGAGGCCGGCGCGGCCACAAAGGCCAAGCGCGCCATGCGCAACCATATCGAGCATGCGCGGATCCGCATGATGAGCAACCGGCCTGGCTTTTAGGATCATTGGGATCGACAAAAAAAGGCGCCGCAGCAGGAGCCGCGACGCCGTCCCGGGAGGGATCGTGCCAAAATCAGCCGTGCTTGAGCACGACCGTCTTGATGGTGGTGAAGCTGATCATGCCTTCGAAAGCCTTTTCGCGGCCATAGCCGGACCGTTTCATACCGCCGAAAGGCAGTTCGATGCCCCCGCCGGCGCCGTAATTGTTGACGAAGACCTGGCCCGCCTCGATGGCGTTGGCGCAGCGCATCTGCCGCCCACCATCCCGCGTCCAGACCGACGCCGTCAGGCCGTAGGGTGTTGCATTGGCAATGCGGATGGCATCCTTTTCATCATCGAACGGGAAGGCGGCGAGAACCGGGCCGAACACCTCGTCCTGGCCGATCCGGCTTTCCGGGGATGCGCCGTCGAGCAGCATCGGAGGGTAGAAGAACCCTCCTTCGGGTGCATTCTCAGCCATGCTGGCGGAGGCGACGACCTTGGCCCCGTCGGCCAGCGCGGCGTCGACCAGTGACGTGACCCGCTCCAGCTGCTTGGCGCTGATGATGGGGCCGCAGTCGAGATCATCGACACCTGCGCCCACCTTCAGCGCCGAGAAGCGCTCCGAAAGCCTCGCCAGAACCTCGTCATAGATCGAGCGTTCGATCAGCACGCGGCTGCCGGCAGCGCAGGTCTGGCCTGCATTCTGGATGATCGCGTTGACGATGACGGGCAGCGCTTCGTCCAGATCGGCATCGGCGAAGATCACCTGAGGCGACTTGCCGCCGAGTTCGAGTGTCACCTGCACATGGTTTTCCGCCGCCGCCTTGGCGACAGCCGTTCCCGTCTGTGGCGAGCCGGTGAAGGAGATGTGGTTGATGCCCGGATGGCCGGCAAGCGCCGCGCCGGCCTCGGTGCCAAGCCCGCAAACGACATTCAGGGCGCCCGCCGGCAGGCCGGCTTCCAGGGCCAGTTCCGAGATCCGGAGAGGCGTCAGGCAGGCATCTTCCGCCGGCTTGACGACGCAGGCATTGCCCGCTGCAAGCGCTCCGCCGACCGAGCGGCCGTAAATCTGCGAAGGGTAGTTCCAGGGGATGATGTGCGCCGTCACACCGTGCGGCACGCGCAAAGCCAGCACGGTCATGCCCTTGCTGTAGGGGATCGTCTCGCCATGGTGCTTGTCGGCGGCTGAGCCGTAATACTCGAAATAGCGGGCAGTCGCGGTGATGTCGGCGCGCGCCTGCTTCATCGGCTTGCCCGTATCGCGCGATTCGAGCGCTGCCAGCTCCTCGAAATTCTTAAGGATCAGCGCCGAGATCTTCATCAGGATGCGGCCGCGTTCCAGCGCTGATTTCGCGCCCCATTCGCCTTCGAAGGCGCTGCGCGCGGCTTCGACGGCACGATCGACTTCGGCGGCGCCGCCCCTTGGAATACGGGCAAACACTTTGCCGGTCGACGGATCGAGCACGTCGATGCCGCCCGCAGTCGCGGGGTCAATGGTTTCGCCGTTGATGAGATGGCCATAGGCCGTGACGGATGTCTGATCCAGCATCGAGCTGGCCTCCTCGTTTCGTGGTCCTCCCGGCCGAGCGCCTCGAAGCGCTTCATCGATGCATCGGATCCACGCTTTCCGTGCCATCTGCCAACGCAGCAAAACTATCGGCGCCAGCACCGATCAGTCAATTGGCTTTACAAATTTCTCGCTACCGACTTCAGTGGTGGCGGTAGAGCGCCGCCGATCGGTCGAGGTGGCCGCGCATGGCGTCAGCCGCGCCATCCGCCTCTCCGGCAGCGAGACGATCAACGATCGCGGCATGTTCCCGCAAGGTGGTTTCTTCCTGGCCCGACCAGATCAGCAGGTCGGTGTGATACGTGAACAGCCAGTTCAGCATCGCGTCGCCGACGGCGGCGAAGATCGGGTTGCCGGCCATGCGGGTGATCTTGGCATGGAAGGCGATGTCTGCGCGAATGAACGCCTTCGGGTCGTCGATCTTGCTGCGCTGCTTCTCGATGAGATTGGTCAGTTCGGCGATGTCTTCGGCCGTCGCATTCTGAGCCGCAATGCGCACCATGCCGAGTTCGAAGAGGCGCCGTGCGTCCTTGAGGTGCTCGAGATTGTCGGGGGAGGCCGAAAGCAGCAGCCTCGCCACCGCGTCCATCTGCCGGAACGCGATATTGGCCGACAAGGCGCTGACCCTCGAGCGCTCGCCATGGGAGATCGTGATGAGGCCCATGGTCTGCATGGACTGCAGGGCCTCGCGCACGGCAGGACGACCGACGCCGAAGCGCTCCATCAGTTCGCGTTCCGACGGCATCGGATCGCCGGCTCCAAGTTCACCGCGCACGATCATTTCACGCAAGCGCTCGAACACCTGGTCGGAGAGCTTGCGGCGCACGATCCGGTCGTCAATCGCTTCCAGGTCGTTCAGCTTTTCCATCGTGATCAGCGCGTCCCGAATGTTGCTTCAGCCGATACTTGCAGCGGATCGCTGCGTTCGTCCATCCACGGCCGGCCGGCGTCAGGTGATCCGGCGAATGCTCTCGGTGATTTCGTGGGTCTCAAACACGCCGAGCCAGTCGTCGCGCATGAGGCGCGGCTTGCCATTCACGATGGCCTTGTTGCAGGCATCGGAGAAGACGCCATCGACTTCTTCCATGACGACAGCCGCGAGAATGTTCAGGTGCCCGAGCAGGAAATCGCGTGCTGCCACCCGGTCGACGCCGCGGCGCACCACCTCGTCCATCGCATCCTTCATCACGACAAGAAGCGTCGCGCACACGGTTTCCGACAGGCCGGGTTCCAGCAGCGCCATCTGCTCGACCGTCACGCGGTGGGACCGCAGGATCGGCTGGAAGATCGTCTTCGCGATCTCTTCGCCGATGGCAAAATGCTCTTCCGGCCCCTGCATCAGCGCGCTGACAATCGCCTGGCGCGCTGCAATGCCGCCGAAATAATCGCGCTTGGCCGCAAGATCGGTCTCGTCGTTGAAGATCGGCGGATGGCATGGATGGGTGACGAAATAGGTGACGTCCGCGCGCTCGGGAAAATGCCCGGCAAAGGGAGCCGCGGCATCGAGTGCGATGACGATCGTGCCAGGCGCGACCTTGGGCACGATATCGGCGCCTACCTTGCGGATCGCCGTGTCGGGAACAGCCAGGATCACGGCCTCTGCGCCTTTCAACGCCTCATCGACTGCGACGCACTCCGCGCCAACCTCGTCACGCAACCGCTTCTGGCCGATCTCGCTGACTTCGACATGGGCGACGTCGTAGCGCGAGCCCTTCAGATTGCGCGACAGACGCACACCCATTTTTCCACCGGCGCCGATCAGAGCGATTTTCATGCTGCTTGCCTCCCTCATTCGAGCCGGAGGATTGCAAAGGAAAGATCATGTTGTCAACTGGTATGATGAGATGATATTCCGGCTCGTTGTCAGGGGAGAGCTTCAGCGATGGCGCGCTTGTTCGCAGAGTACGAGGTCGAGAGCCCGGTCGGGCTCGAAAGGGCGGCCCGCGTCATTGCGGGCGAACAGTCCTGCGGCACGTTCATGCGGCTGCCGGGCGAGACCGATGATCTCAGAAGCCGCGCCGGCGCCAATGTCGAGGACGTCATTGTCGACGAAGTGCGGGACAGGCCGTCGCTGCCGGTGCGCAAACCGGGCACAGCCTATGAACGCGGGCGGATCGTTCTGTCCTGGCCGCTCGACAATATGGGCGCGTCGCTGACGAACACGCTGGCGACGGTCGCCGGCAATCTGTTCGAACTTGCCGAAGTTTCCGCCATCCGGCTTACCGATGTCACGTTTCCAGACGCGTTTGCCGAAGCCTGCCCGGGTCCCGCGTTCGGTGTGGAAGGCACGCAGCTTCTCGCAGGTGTCTCCGGCCGGCCGATGATCGGTACCATCGTCAAGCCGAGCGTCGGCCTGTCGCCGGATGAGACGGCGGCGCTCGTGCAGCAACTCTGTGATGGCGGCATCGACTTCATCAAGGACGACGAACTGCAGGCGAACGGACCCCATTGCCCGCTTGCCGAGCGGGTCAGCGCAGTCATGGACGTGATCAACGCCCATGCGGACAAGACCGGCAAGAAGGTCATGTACGCGTTCAATATTACCGACGAAGTCGATGAGATGAAACGCAATGCCGATCTGGTGCTGGCGCAAGGCGGCACCTGCCTGATGGTCAGCCTCCACTCCATCGGCCTTGCGGGTCTCGGCGCGATCCGGCGGCATGCGCAACTGCCGCTGCACTGCCACCGCAATGGCTGGGGCCTGTTCCAGCGCTCACCGGATATCGGGCTCTCCTATCGCGCCTGGCAGAAGTTCTGGCGGCTTGCGGGGGCGGACCACCTGCATGTCAACGGGCTCGGCAACAAGTTCAGCGAGAGCGACGACAGCGTCATCGATTCCGCGCGCGCTGTCGCCGAGCCGATGTTTTGCGGCAAGCGGGCAAGTTTTGCGGCGATGCCGGTGTTTTCGTCGGGCCAGACGGCGGTTCAGATCCAGCCGACCTACAAGGCGATCGGCACCACTGGCTTCATCTACTGCGCCGGCGGCGGCATCATGGGGCATCCGGGCGGCGTCGCCGGCGGTGTCGCGAGCCTGCGTCAGGCGGCAGAGGCAGCGGTCAAGGGCAGTCCCGCCGCCGACTACGCGCGGGATCACAAGGAACTGGCCGACGCGCTGAAGGTCTTCGGAGACCGCTTCGGATGAGCGGCGCGCCGCTGATCAGCTTCTACGGCGACGACTTCACCGGCTCCACCGACGCCATGGAGGCGCTGTCTTCGAACGGCATCGCAACGGTGCTCTTCACCCGCGTGCCAAACGCCGAAGAGTTTGCCCCTTTCGCCCATTGCCGGGCCGTTGGCCTCGCCGGAACAAGCCGCAGCCAGAGCCCCATCTGGATGGATCGGGAGCTGCGGGATGCGCTTTTCTGGTTGAAATCGCTGAACGCTGCGCACTGCCATTACAAGGTCTGCTCGACCTTCGACAGCGCACCGCACCAAGGCTCGATCGGCCGCGCGCTCGAAATCGGCCTCGAAATCTTCGGCCAGGACATGGCGGCGATTATCGTCGGCGTGCCGCAGCTGCGCCGCTACACCTTCTTTGGGCACCTTTTCGCAGGCTATCGCGACGCGGTCTATCGCATCGACCGCCACCCGGTGATGAGCCGCCATCCAGCGACACCGATGCGAGAGGCCGATCTCGTGCTTCATCTCGCGGGACAGACCGAGTTGCCGCTCGCACGCGTCGGCGGCGGCGAAGCCACGCCGGCAAGCCTTGCTGCGCTTCGCGACGACGGCGCGCGTGGCGTGCTGATCGACGTGCACGATCTTGCGACACAGCAGGCGGCCGGCGAGCTCATCCTCGCCGGGGAGGGCGAGCTTGGCCCCTTCGTCATCGGATCGTCCGGCGTCGATTACGCCTTGATCGCCGCCTGGCGCGCGCGCGGCGTGCTTTCGCCGGAGCTGCCTTCATTCGAGCCGCTTCAGCGCGAGGCGCGCATTGCCGTTGTTTCCGGCAGCTGCTCGCAGACCACAGAGCGACAGATCCGGACGGCTGCGCACGCAGGCTTCCTGCCCATCGAGGTCGATTACCGCGCCATCGTCTCCGGCATGAACGCGGATGCCGTCATCGATGCTGCGCTGTCTCGGGCGCTGTCAGCGCTGGAGGCTGGACAGAGCCCGATCCTGCACACGGCGCTCGGCCCCGACACCACCGTGTCGATGGACGCTGCCGAGAACGACGCGGTCGGCCGCGCTCTCGGTTACATGCTCGATCAGATCATCGACCGAACAAGCCTTGCCCGGGTGGCGGTGGCGGGTGGCGACACATCAAGCCACGCCCTCTCGCAGCTCGGCATCTTCGCCCTGACGCTCCGCCACCCCATCACCCAATCCCCCGGCTCCCCCGTCTGCCTCGCCCATCGCGACACGGGCGGCACGACCGAAATCACGTTGAAGGGCGGCCAGATCGGCAACGACGACTATCTGGTAAGAATCCGAGACGGCACGGTCGGGTGAGGGGCGCCTCTTGTGCCTGAGCCGGCAATGATCCCATCGCACGGCGTTCGGTGAGACGCTCTTACCGCGGAAGGAAGTATCGCGGCTTGTTACCATCCTCCCGGATTCGCGCGAAACCTGTACCAACCAAGAGGTCAAGAACCTGCTGTACGCGATCCTTTCGCTTCGCCGTGTTCCGGCCGTCGAAAACGGTCCAGATCGCATCGGCTGATGTTGGCGTCGCCGCCTTGGCCAGGACGTCGCTAATGATACGGAGTTGCTGAAATTCGTCATTCGGCCAGTTCACGCGTCGTTCCAATGTCGGCCTAGAGGGATCTCGTGGCGCCGCGTCGGGCAATCCCTCCATTGGCACGAGTTTCGGACGCTGAAAATCGGGTCGAAGCCACCACACATCGCCTCGCTCTTCCGATGATGACGCTCTTGATTGAGTGAGACCAGGCGCTCGAGCATCTGTTGCTCGGCCTCCAGGCGCTTCAACAATTCTAGGCTGACATAAAGCAAGTCACCGGTTTCGCATGCAGGTTCGAGCACGCGTGATGTGCAGAGCATTTGATGGAAAGACCGGATAGCCCGATTTCCCCCTCCCTAAGGGATATCCTTGGCTCTAACAGTTACTCAATGCAATAATTACAGCTTTACATTCGTCTCTAGTTGCGGTGTCTGTTATTCGATTGACCTGTGACATCCTGCTTGACTTGAATTGGATGCATCTCGATTTTGACGAGAGACATTTCAAGGATACACGCATGGCGACCCATCCATATATTTCTGGTGCCGGTAACATCACTCAGATGATCAACCAGTTGAAGCGGTCGTTTCCAGCGACGGTCAATTCGGACACGGTGAAAAAGCTAGGCTTGGCTCCGAACAATGAGAGCTACGTGATCAACGTCCTTCAGTTTCTGAAGATCATTGACGCGGAGGGCAAAAGCACTGAGCGCGGCGAGGACGTACTCACGACGCATGACCCAGTCGAATTCCAGAAAGCATTCGCTGAACTCGTCAAAGATGCTTATTCCGACCTATTCGACATTCATAAGGATGACGCCTGGGAACTCCCGAAAGCGAAACTGATCAATTACTTTCGCAAAGCGGATCGTACCAGCGAGATCATTGGCGGTCGTCAAGCCGGTGTTTTTCAAGCTTTAAGCGAGCTTGCTGGTTATCAGCCACCGGGGGCTGCGGCGGCACGTCCTAAAGCAAGCGCTGGGCCTAAACCAAGTTCCTCCGTAAGGGCACGGCCCGTCAAGAAGTCTCCCCCGCCTGAGATGGCTATCTCAGAGGTCCCGGCTACGAAGGAGGTTGAAGCGGGCACCAAGTCCCAGGACATGGCTCTCACCGTACGTATCGAGATTAATCTCCCTTCCGGGGAAACTCGTGAAACTTATGACGCCATCTTCAAGAGCATCAAAGAGAACCTCTATCCATGAGCAATGCTCTTCGGCTTTTTGAAAGGATCGTACGCAATAGTAGCAAAGCAGATGCCTCAAAGAGCTATGCGGATCCCCTGCCGGTTCACCCGTTCGATGAGCGCAATCTTCATCCAGAGGTGGCCGCTGTCGCAGTCAGGCTGTTCGACGATGGTCACTACTCGGAAGCGACCTTTGCGGCATTCAAGTTGCTGGAGAAGTCCGTCAAGAAAGCTTCAGGATGTGCGGACCTCGGCTTCAACCTAATGATGACAGCGTTCAATGAGGGAAAACCAGTCATAAAGCTCAACTCGTTCACGTCCGATAGCGATAAGGATGAGCAGAAGGGCTACCGACATATCTTTGCTGGAGCCATGTCAGGAATACGAAATCCCCGTGGACACGATAATCGACAAGATCCGATAGATCTCTGCCTTGATCATCTGGTCCTATCGAGCCTCCTCCTAAGGATCCTGGAGGGCCGCATCGAGTGGAGCCCGAAGTGAGGGACGAGACTCCCGCCGCAGGAACCGCCACAGGATTCCACCGAGATCATCAGCGCGATTTAAGCTGCGATGTCTACGGGAGGTGCTCTACAGCTCTCTCTGAGCTTTTATGTGCGAAGCTGCGGTTAACCGACGACTAAGTTTTAAAAGAGTTGGCTCTGAATTCCACAACCGCGCACTTTCTTCGCAGCTGCCATAATTTGACGATGTCCTTGTGAAAGACGCATATTGGGTTGCTGGAAGCGCGAGATTCGAGAGACGGCGAGTGGTCAGGATTGGGGCGGATTGGGAAGAGCGACGGGGGCGCCGCTTGCGTGCGACCGATTTTGCCGCCTATGCGCTTCTGCTGCTCGCCTTGCTCGGCTACGCCTGCCTTCCGTCGAAGCCGTCGAACGGCATCGAAATCGCCGAGCGGCTCGCCCCGGTCTCCCTGTCGGCCGCTCTCTCGGCCGACCTGACCCAGAAATACCGCATCCCCAAGCAAGAGCAGGAATATCGCGCCCGTAGCGTCAGCTTCGACGCAATCGCAGCCGAAACGGGCGATGTGCCGTCGTCTGCCCTGGCGCCGGCGGTGACGCTGGCGCTGCCGGAGTTCGATACGGCGATCGTGCGGATCGGGCCGACTCCTGCCGGCAGCGAGCGGGCACGCGTGACGCCGGCGGCGAGGGGCCCCCCTTCGATCGTCTGAGCCTTGCCAAGCGTCCAACGACGCTGCCGGCTTGGCCTCTTTCTTCGAATGGCACATGAAACGTGCATGCAGGAGCCAAGGACCCTCGCTTTCACGCGGCGGTTGCAACCGTTAGGCTTCCTGTTCGATGCGTTTACCCGCCCCACTTCAAGCGTCAGTTCCGGTACGTCTCCATGTGGTCTAGTGAATGGCTCATCCTGCTCGTCGGTCTTCCGTTTCTCGGAAGCCTGCTGACGGCTTTGTTGCCGAGCCATTCGCGCAGTGCGGCCAATTGGCTGGCCGGTGCCATGGCACTTGCCTGTTTCGGCATTGCGATCAGTGCCTATTCGTCAGTGACCGACGGCATGGTCGTGCGCCATCAGGTGGAGTGGGTACCGCATCTCGGTCTCTCGCTCACGCTGCGGCTCGATGGTTTCGCCTGGATGTTCTCCATGCTGATCACGGGCATCGGCGCCCTCGTGATCCTTTACGCGCGCTACTACATGTCGCCCAAGGATCCGGTCGTTCGCTTCTACGCCCTTCTGCTGGCATTCATGGGGGCGATGCAGGGGCTCGTGGTTTCCGGCAACATCATCCTGCTCGCGGTGTTCTGGGAGCTGACGAGCATCTTCTCGTTCCTCCTGATCGGCTACTGGCACCATAACCAGGCGGCGCGCGACGGTGCGCGCATGGCGCTGACGATCACCGGAGCGGGCGGTCTGTGCCTGCTGGCCGGCATGGTGCTGCTCGGCCAGATCGTCGGCAGCTACGATCTTGATGTGGTGCTGCAGTCCGGCGACCTGATCCGCGCGAGCGATCTCTATCTGCCGACCTTGCTCCTCATCCTCGCCGGCGCGCTGACGAAGAGCGCGCAGTTTCCGTTCCATTTCTGGCTGCCGAATGCGATGGCCGCGCCGACACCGGTTTCGGCCTATCTCCACTCCGCGACGATGGTAAAGGCGGGCGTCTTCCTGCTCACGCGGTTCTGGCCGGTGCTTTCCGGTACCGATGCGTGGTTTTTCATCGTCGGCTTCGCGGGCCTCAGCACGCTTTTGATCGGCGCCTACTTCGCCATCTTCCAGCATGATCTCAAAGGCCTGCTCGCCTATTCGACCATTAGCCATCTCGGGCTGGTCACGACGCTTCTGAGCCTCGGCAGCCCGCTCGCAGCCGTTGCGGCCATCTTCCACATGGTCAACCACGCGACCTTCAAGGCGTCGCTCTTCATGGCGGCCGGCATCATCGACCACGAGGCCGGCACGCGCGACATGCGGCGATTGAGCGGGCTCTTCAGTTTCCTGCCGATCACGGCGACACTTGCCATGGTCGCAAGCGCGGCCATGGCCGGGGTGCCGCTTCTCAACGGCTTCCTGTCGAAGGAAATGTTTTTCGCCGAAACACTCGAGCAGCACCGTGCATCGGTGCTCGACACGGTTACGCCCTATGTGGCGACCATTGCCGCAGCATTCGCCGTCACCTATTCGATCCGCCTGATCCACACGGTCTTCTTCGGCCCGCGCGCAAGCGACCTGCCCAAGGTTCCGCACGAGCCGCCGCGCTGGATGCGCTTGCCGATCGAGCTTCTCGTCCTGGCCTGCCTCGTCGTCGGCACCATTCCGGGCCTGAGCATCGGCTCCTATCTCGACACGGCGGTGGTCTCGGTGCTGGGCGACGCGACGCCTGTCTACAGCCTGTCTATCTGGCACGGCTTCAACCTGCCACTTGCGATGAGTATCGTCGCTCTCTTGGGCGGCATCGTTCTCTACATGGCGCTGAAATCCTATCTCGACTGGTGCGAAGAGGGGCCGCCGATTTTCCGTCGCCTCAAGGGGCAGCGCATCTTCGAGCGCATTCTCGTCGCCGTCAGCTGGCGCTGGGCGCGTGTGGCGGAGCGCTTCTTGGGCACGCGGCGGCTTCAACCGCAGCTGCGGTTGATCGTGGTGGCGGCAATTCTTGCCGGCGTGTGGGCCATGTGGGGTGCGCGGCATCTTGCGCCGCAACTGACCATCTCCGGCGTCGACCCGGTGCTCGCCATGATGTGGCTGGTTGGCGGAGGCTGCGCGGTCGCTGCCGCGTATCAGGCAAAATTCCACCGGCTTGCCGCGCTCATCTTTCTGGGCGTTGCGGGCCTCGTCACCTGCATCACCTTCGTCTGGCTCTCGGCGCCTGATCTCGGCGTGACGCAGCTTCTGGTCGAGATCGTCACCACCGTGCTCATCCTTCTCGGGCTTCGCTGGCTGCCGAAGCGCGACGATCAGATCGAGCGGCATGGCTTCTGGGTTCGGCTGCGGCGCGGGCGCGACTTCTTCATCGCCGTCATCGCCGGTGCGGGCATGGCGCTGCTCGCCTATTACATGATGATGACGCCGCTGCCGCCGTCCGTTGGCGACTACTATCTGCAGCATGCCTATAGCGAAGGCGGTGGCACCAACGTCGTCAACGTCATCCTCGTCGATTTCCGCGGCTTCGATACGCTTGGCGAGATCGTCGTGCTGGCCGTCGTCGCGCTGACGGTCTTTGCACTGCTGCGCCGTTTCCGGCCGGCGGAGGACAATTCCGAACTGCCGTATCAGCAGCGCGAACAGAACGAGTATGACAGCATCCAGCGCGATCGCGAGGTGGGCGAGACGCTGAAAGACTACCTGCTCGTGCCGTCGGTCATCATGCGCTGGATGTTCGCCGCGATCACGCTTCTGGCGGCCTACCTGTTCCTGCGCGGTCACGACCTGCCGGGCGGCGGCTTTGCGGCAGGCGTCGCGATGGCGATCGGCTTCCTTCTGCAGTATCTCGCCGGTGGCACGCGCTGGGTGGAAGAGCGCCTGCGCATTCGTCCCGTCCAGTGGATCGGCTTCGGGCTGCTGGCGGCGACGGCGACGGGGCTTGGCTCGCTCACGGTCGGCTACCCGTTCCTCACATCCTACTTCCAGTACACGGAGGTTCCCTTCATCGGCGGCGTGCCGACGGCCTCGGCCCTGTTCTTCGATCTTGGCGTCTTCAGCCTGGTGGTCGGCGCAACCGTCCTGATGCTGGTCGCCATCGCCCACCAGTCGCTGCGTGCACCGAAAGCGCGGCCAGATCGGGCGGTGGCCGAGCGGGCTGCGGTCGAGCAGGGAGAAAGCTGATGGAATTCGTCATTGCATTCGCCATCGGCGTGCTCGGTGCTTCGGGCGTCTGGCTCATCCTGCGGCCGCGCACCTATCAGGTCGTCATGGGGCTCGCGCTTCTGTCCTATGGCGTCAACCTCTTCATCTTCGGCATGGGCCGACTGCGGGTCAACGCGCCGCCCGTGCTGCCGGGGGAGGACGCCATCGATCCGGCGGCCTTTACAGATCCGCTTCCGCAGGCGCTCGTTCTCACCGCGATCGTCATCAGCTTTGCCACGACCGCACTGTTTCTGGTCGTGCTGATCGCTTCGCGGGGCCTCACCGGCACGGACCATGTGGATGGCCGGGAGGGCGAGCGATGACCGGGCAGTTCCCCCAATTGATCGTCGCACCGATCATCCTGCCGCTCATCGTCGGCGCCTTGCTGCTGTTCTTCGACGACCGCGAGCGCCGGCTGAAGACGTCACTCGCGATCCTTTCGGTCGTCGCACAGCTTGCGATCGGGCTCACCCTCTTGGTCGGGGTGCATGGGTCGGACGACGCGACGGCGCTCGTCTACCTGCTGGGCAACTGGCCGGCACCGATCGCGATCAACCTGATCGCCGACCGGCTGTCGAGCATCATGCTGGTGCTTGGCTCGCTGCTCGCGATCCCGGCGCTCGTCTTCGCCACCGCTCGCTGGGACAAGGCGGGGCCGCACTTCCATTCGATGTTCCAGTTCATGCTGGTCGGCATCAACGGTGCCTTCCTGACGGGTGACCTGTTCAACCTGTTCGTGTTCTTCGAGGTCATGCTGGCCGCGTCCTACGGGCTGGTGCTGCACGGGTCGGGACCGGCGCGCGTGAAGGCGGGGCTGCACTACATCGCCATCAATCTCGCCGCGTCGCTCGTTTTCCTGATCGGCATCGCGATGGTATTCGGCGCGACCGGCAGCCTGAACATGGCCGAAATCTCCATGCGTGCTGCGGAGCTTGAGGGTTTTGCGACGCCTGGTCTGCATGTCGGGCTCTCGATGCTTGGCCTCGCGTTCCTGGTGAAGGCGGCGATGTGGCCGCTCGGGAACTGGTTGGTGCCGGCCTATTCCGCATCTGCGGGGCCGGTCGCAGCCATCATGGCGATCCTCAGCAAGGTCGGCATCTATGCGCTGATCCGGCTGTCGCTTCTGGTGCCGGCGGAAGGCGAGGTCTTCGGATCGCTCGTCATCTTCATTGGTGGCGCAGCCACACTCGTCTTCGCATCGATCGGTCTCTTGGCAACGCAGTCGATCCGCACCGCGACGGCCTATCTCGTCATGGTTTCGTCCGGCACGATCCTCGCGACGCTCGGCCTCTCGGAGCCTGCGAGCACCACGGGTGCGCTTTATTACCTCGTCACCTCCACGCTTGCGACGGGCGCGCTCTTCCTGCTTGCCGAACTCTTGGAGCGCGACCAGGATCCATTGTCGGCGATGCTCTTCGTCACCATGGAAGCCTTTGGCGAGACCAGCCAGTTCGACACGGCGGAGGAGGAGATCGGTCGGCCCATGCCACAGGCAGCTGCGATCCTCGGCGCCGGCTTCGGTATCCTGGCCATGGTGCTGATCGGCCTTCCGCCGCTTGCGGGCTTCCTCGCCAAGTTCGCCATTCTGCATTCCGTCATCGGGCCGGGGGCGCAGGCGATGTCCGAGGCCGTGACCATGCGCCTCGGGCTTGCGGCCTTGCTCATCTTCTCGGGGCTGACGGCACTGATCGCCCTGTCGCGCGCTGGGATTCGGACCTTCTGGGCGCCGGTCGAGCCGTTCACGCCGAGGGTGTCGATCGTGGAGGTGGCGCCTGTCCTGTTCCTCCTCGGGGTGATCGTGCTTCTGTCGGTCTATGCCGGACCCGCGGTGGATCTCATGGCGGCCACAGCCAATGATCTCCACATTCCCAACGGCTATCTCGATGCCGTGCTCGGTGCCGAACGCGTGCCGCCATACGCTGGAGGTGAAGAATGAGCAGGATCTTCCCTTACCCGGTCATGACGCTTGGACTGTTCGTCATGTGGATCGCGCTTGCCGGGGCAACGCCCGGTCATACGGTGCTGGCACTCATCGTGAGCACAGGCAGCGCGCTTACCTTGAAGGCGCTCGGTGAAAAGAGCACCCGGGTCAAGCGCGTCGGTGCCATCGTCACGCTTGCGCGCGTGGTCTTCGTGGACATCCTGCGGTCCAACTATGATGTCGCCCGGCTCATCCTGTTCGGCAAAAGGCTCGACCGCAAATCCGGCTTCATGACTGTGCCGATCCGTCTCAAGAACCCGTCTTCGCTCGCGGTGTTGTCCATCGTGCTCACGAGCACGCCGGGAACCGCCTGGCTCGATTACAATGCCGCCCAAGGCACGCTGATCATCCACGTCTTCGACCTTAAGGATGAATCGCATTGGCTGGATCTCATCTCCAACCGGTATGAGCGGCTTCTCCTGGAGATATTCGAATGAGCGTCGTCATTCTCACGGTCGCGGTCTGGTTTTCGCAGATCATCCTCGCCTTGGCGATGATGCTGGTGGCCTACCGTCTCTTCATCGGTCCGCGCGCACAGGACCGCATTCTCGCGCTCGACATGCTCTATGTCTGCGCCATGCTGCAATTGCTGGTCTTCGGCGTGCGCACCGGCAACGCGATCTTCTTCGAAGCGGCGCTCATCATCGGCATGCTGGGCTTCGTCGCAACCGTGTCGCTCGCCAAGTTCCTGATGCGCGGGGAGGTCATCGAATGACGGTCGATCTCGTCGAATATCCGCTCTGGGCCGCGATCCTGGTTTCAAGCTTCCTGGTCATCGGATCGCTCCTGACGCTGATCGGCGCCATCGGCATCGTGCGGCTCAAGAGTTTCTATGATCGAATTCACGCGCCGACGCTTGCCACCAGCTGGGGCACGGGCGGCATGGCCGTCGGCTCGATGATCTTCTTTCTGGTGGGCGGCGGGCGTCCCCTGGTCCACGAATTGCTGCTCGCCGCCTTCGTTACGATCACCACGCCCGTCACCCTCATGATGCTCGGCCGCGCCGCGATCTATCGCGATCGATCGAGCGCGCGTCCGGGCATCCCGCCTTTGGGTCGACGGGTCGAGCTGAACTTGAGTGAAAAGCCTTCGGAAGGGGAGCTGAGCTAACGCTCGCCGGCCGTCATAGCGCGCGTTCTTTTTTCATCTGCGCGATCGCCGCATCGAGCTCGCGGATCAGTGAGGACAGGGCTTCGCGCTGTTCGGCTTCGGTGCTTTCAGCCTCGAGGGTCGCTTCCATCTCAGACGCACGGCGGCTGAGGTGGTCGAAGCCGAAGAAGCCGCCTGCGCCAGCAATCCCATGAGCGAGCTTTGCGATCTCACGGTGCCGAGTGTGGGACGTGACGGGGTGACTTTTTGCGATGGCGCCCAGGGCATTCCGGTCGCTGTGCAAACGCTCGATGAACTGCTCTTTCAAAGCATCCAGAGATCGAACCACCGCAAGCTCCTTGCTCATAAAAGCACTTCGCACGGAGATGCGCGGTACTTTAGCAAAAAATGAACTGTCGAGTGGTGCAACGCCCAAAAGCCTTTGCGGTTGCAGCAGACTTTTCCGGTGCAGATCAAAAAAAGGTGCGCAAGGCCGTTTGCTGGCGGCCTTGCGCAGGAGGAGAAGCTCTAGATGTTGCCGGCGCTGAGTTCCTTGGCGATGTGATCGGCCTGGCGGATTGCCAGCGCCACGATTGTCAGGGTCGGGTTTTCAGCCGCGCCCGTCGTGAATTGCGAACCGTCCGAGATGAACAGGTTCGGGATGTCGTGGGTCTGGCCCCACTTGTTGACCACGCCGTCCCGCGCATTCTCCGACATGCGGTTGGTGCCGAGATTGTGCGTGGAGGGGTAAGGCGGCGTCGGGAAAGCCCGGGTCGCACCGACCGCCTTGTACATCTCGATCCCCTGTTTGTAGGCATGATCGCGCATGGCCACATCGTTCGGGTGGTCTGAGAAATGAACGTTCGGAGCCGGCAGGCCGTACTGGTCCTTCACCTCTGAATTGAGGGTGATGCGGTTCGTTTCCTGCGGCATGTCCTCGCCCACGATCCACATGCCGGCCATGTTTTCGTATTGGTCGAGTGCGGAGGTGAACGAACGGCCCCAGCCACCCGGATCCAGGAAGGCTGCCATGAAGGGCAGGCCGAGCGACAGGGTTTCCAACTCGTAACCGCCGACGAAGCCGCGTGATGGATCGTGGCGCGCCTCGTCCTGGACGATCCCGGCCATCGTCGTGCCGCGCCACATGCGCACTGGTTTGTCGAACACGGCATAGACCGATCCGGTGACGTGACGCATGTAGTTGCGGCCGACCTGGCCGGACGAGTTGGCAAGGCCATCCGGGAACATGTTGGAGGCGGAGTTCAAAAGCAGGCGCGGGCTTTCGATCGTGTTGCCGGCGACGGCGACCAGACGGGCCTTCTGCAGGTGCTGGTTTCCGTCCTTGTCGGCATAGACCACGCCGGTGACCTTGCCGCTATCGTCATGCTCGATCTTGATGACGTGCGACCGGTCGCGCACTTCGAGATTGCCCGTGGCTTCACCGGCCGGGATTTCGGTGTAGGCGGCCGACCATTTAGCGCCCCATTTGCAGCCCTGGAAGCAGAAGCCGGTCTGCTGGCAGGGCGTGCGATCGCCGTCATCGCGGGTCTGGATCGCCATGCGCCCGGTGTGGACTTCCTTGTAGCCAAGCGCGAGCGCGCCTTTTTCAAAGACCTTGTAGTTGTTGTTGCCGGGCAGACCGGGGCGATTGCCGGTGCGCGTCACGCCGAGCTTTTCTTCCGCCTGATCGTACCACGGCGCCATTTCGTCGGCGTCGATCGGCCAGTCGAGCAGGTTTGCCCCGTCGACGCGGCCGTAATTGGTCAGCGCCTTCCATTCATGCGGCTGGAAGCGCAGCGACGCGCCGGCCCAGTGAATGGTGGTGCCGCCGACCGCCTTCACGATCCAGGCCGGCAGGCCCGAAAAATCCTTGGCGACGCGCCAGTCGCCGCTGGTGGTGCGGGCATCGAGCCAGGAGAGCTGGCCGAAGGCATCCCACTCGTCATTGAGATAATCTTCCGGCAGGTGGCGTCCGCCGGCCTCCAGTGCCACGACCTTGACGCCCTTTTGGGCGAGTTCGTTTGCGAGCACGCCGCCGCCGGCGCCGGTGCCCACGATGACGACGACGGAATCGTCGTTGAGATCAAATTTCGCAACCATGGTGCGCCTCCTCCCTACAGCCAGTTGATGTCGTCAAAGCCGCGCGACACGTAGCCGCCCTGGCTGTAGGACTCGCCCTCGTAACCGAAGAGCGGCCATACTTCCTTCTGGTTGTAGAGACCGGTGACGAGACCGCCCCGGATCTTCTGGAAGAAGGCACTCTCCTCCATGCCTCGCAGCACCTCGACGCGGTCGCGTTCCCAGCCGATCGACAGGTAGTCCGCATGGCCCTTGCCGCGCGCGGCGGCGTCCAATGCGGCGATGCCGTCTTCGATTTCCTGGGAGCTGTCGGCGGTGTCGTAGCCCTTGACGGCGGTTGCGTAGAAATGGTCTGCGAGATGGTCGTGCGGGTAAATGTCACGTGCCATCTGGATCAGTGTCGCCATGCTTTCGGGCTTCACCGCCGTCGTTTCCATGGCCCATGCGGCACCGTTGCCGGCGACGAAGTCTGCGCCGACGACGAATGTCGCGCCGACAGCCACGGAGCGAGCGAGAAGCTCGCGCCGGGTCATGCCGGTTTTCGATAATGTCTCAGTCATGTCAGTCCTCCCTCAAAATTCTGGCTGACGGTCCGAGGCTCCACTCCTCGTCGCGGCAGCCGGCGAATGCGCGGCGCTACAGGTAGCGACCGCCGCGTTTCAGCACCTCGATCTGGTATCCATCCGGATCGGAAATGAAAAAGAAGCGTGCGATGACCTCGCCGGCAGGCGCGAAATCGACCAGCTTGCGGGGCGAGAGGCCCGCATTGGTCAAGCGCTTGTGCTCGGCTTCCAGGTCGTCGACCGAAAAGGCGAGGTGGCCGTAGCCATCGCCGAGGTCATAGGGCTCGGTGCGGCCCTTGTTGACGGTCAGTTCCAGCTCGAAGCCGGTCTCGTCATTCGACATGTAGACCAGCGTGAAGCTTTCGAAATCGAGACGATCGGCCACCTTCAGCCCGAAGGCCTGATCGTAAAATGCTACGGACCGCGCCTCGTCGAGTACGCGGATCATGCTGTGTATGGCTTTAGCCACTCTGGCTTCCCTCCTTCTTCCGATTCAATGATCGAAGTCTGGAAGGAGGGACGACCCTTCAGGTAGTAGAATGCTACTACGCCGACTTTTTAAGCTGCCGCGGCGGCCTTGGTCTGCATCGGCGTGCGTCGATCCATTTCGATCAGGCATGCGCAGCGCAGCAGGGACGTGAAATTTTCCGGCTCGCCACGCAGTTCCAGAACTTCCGAATGCAGTTTCGATACGAAAGCCGGCGTCGTCGAACCATCGCGCGCGGCGATCTCGTCGATGATGGCCCAAAAGGCACGTTCAAGCCGGATGCTGGTGCTCTGGCCGTTCAACCGAAGCCTGCGCGTCACATATTCGTAGCGCGCTGGCTCCTGGCCCGCAAAAACCTGGCACATGATATTCCTCCCGCAAATGGCTCACCTGGCTGAAGGTGAGTTGCGCTGATGTTAGCGCCAAACCCGAGCGCGCACGACTCCGCCATTGGTGCATGTACGATCAAAACGGACGCGACATTCTTTCCCCACGCTTTCGTCAGGTGGGGTTGCGAATCGAGGTTGGATGCGGCTGCGGCAAGCGCGCGTCATTGCGGGCTTCTGCAAATGCCTCTCAAATTCATTTAAATATATGATTTTTATTGACATTTTCTCCTGCGCTTTTTACTTCGGGCCATCGGGGAGTAGCCACCAAGCGATTTGGGGGCGCGTCAACACGATCGCCCTCATGGCGTGGCGCGTTCAGCCGGCAATGCCGGCCCGGCAAGACCGTGGGTATGACTGACCGTTGGCGGACGGGCGGCACGTTCCCCCGATCTTCGATCCGTCTCTGGTTCTGCACATGTCTCCAGCAGCTGTTTTCTTCCTGTCCGTCTCCATGTCCGTCGACGCGTTTGCCGTCGCGGTGGGGCGAGGTACCGTGCTCGATCGCGCCCAATTGGGGCGTGCGCTGCGTATCGGGGCCGTGTTTGGTCTGGTCGAGGCGCTAACGCCGTTTCTCGGCTGGCTTGCCGGCATCGCTGCAAGTGACTGGGTGGCCCATGTGGATCACTGGCTGGCCTTCGGCCTGCTCGGACTGGTCGGCATCCACATGATCCACAATGCCTTCAGCCAGGAAGAAGGTGAGGGCGCCGAGCGCGCGGCCTCCGGCTCGTCGCTCGTCCTCATCGCGACAGCCTTCGGAACAAGCCTCGACGCCATGGCCGTCGGGCTGTCGCTCGCCTTCATCGACGTGGATCTTGCCGGGATCCTGGTCGTCTCCGCCGGCATCGGCATGGCGACCTTCGTAATGTCGACGGCGGGCGTGCTGCTCGGCAAAGCGATCGGCAACCGATTCGGCCGCTTTGCGGAAATGGCTGCCGGTGTCGTGCTCTGCGCGCTCGGCACGATGATCCTCATCGATCACATCGGCTAAATTCTAGCCGGGCGTCCCCGGCCAAACGCGATGAAGGGCGGGTTGGCGAAGGGGGCCGTGAAGCCTTGCGGGTCGTCCTCGCGTTTTTCGGGGCGCTTGCCATAGGTGAGGGGCGTGACTTCATCGGCAAGCGTTGTCCGCCCGCCGGCCGCGCGCAGCACGGCATCGCCGGCTGCCGTGTCCCACTCCATGGTGCGGGAAAAGCGCGGGTAGATATCAGCCTTGCCTTCCGCGAGGAGGCAGAATTTCAGTGACGAACCGATGCTGACGCAGTTCGTGATATCGCGACGGGCGAGATAGGCGTTGGTGTCCGGATCGCGATGCGACCGGCTCGCCACCGCGACAGGACCGTCGCTACTTGACGTCGCCATCAACTGCGTCGTCCGCTCGGCTTTGTCATCCACATGATAGGCGCCTGCGTCGGAGCCGTAATAGGTCTGCCCAAGGGCCGGCGCGACGACCACGCCCACCGTCGGGCTGCCATGTTCGATCAAGGCGATGTTGACGGTGAATTCCGCGCGACCGGACACGAATTCGCGCGTGCCATCCAAGGGATCGACAAGAAAAAACCGCTGCCCGAGGTCCGCCGGCAGAACGCCCGCAGCCGCTGCCTCTTCGGCGACAATCGGGATCTCGGGAAAGTGCGCGCGCAGGTCCGCCAGGATCAGTAATTCCGCAGCCGTATCGGCCTCGGTCACGGGGGAGCCATCGGATTTGCTGCGAATTTCGTAGCCCTGCGCAAAGATGCTGACCAGAACCGTGCCTGCCGCCTGCGCAGCTTCGCGCATGGTGGCAAGCACCGCCGCGTGATCGATATCCTTCGTCTCACCCATGGGGCACCAGGCCCTGGTTCTTCAGGTGATCGACGACCTCGTCGGCCAGCGCCTCGGCGCCGGTGAGGGCCGTCTTGAGGTGAATGTCCGGAGACGAGGGTGCTTCATAGGGCGAATCGAGGCCGGTGAAGTTTGAGAGTTCACCGGCCAGTGCCCTGCGGTAGAGGCCTTTCGGGTCACGGCGTGCGCATTCCTCAAACGACGTGTCGACGAAAATCTCGATGAACTCGCCATCGGCCATGCGCGCCCTTGCTGCTTCGCGTTCCGATCCGAACGGAGAGATGAAGGCGACGAGCACGATCAGTCCGGCGTCGCTCATCAAGCGCGCGACCTCGCTCACCCGCCGCATGTTTTCCACGCGGTCGGATGCGGAAAATCCAAGGTCGCTGCTCAAGCCGTGGCGCAGATTGTCGCCATCGAGCAGGAAGGTCTTGATGCCGGCCTGGTGCAGCCGGACTTGCACCAGATTGGCGATGGTCGATTTGCCAGAGGCGGACAGGCCCGTGAACCAGAGAACCGCCGGCTTCTGCCCCATCAGCCGCGCATGATCCGCCCGATTGAGCGTGGTTTTCTGCCACTGGATGACGTTGCTGCGCGGTGGAATGTCCTCAGCCATGCGTCTTCACTCCCCCTCATTCTGCACGCCGGACGATCCCGCACTCGCGCCGGCCGTCGCCTTTTTCAGCAGGGCGACAAGGCTTGCGCGCTCCTCCGCGCTCAGGCCTTCCAACATCCGCTCCTGGACCTTCTGGACCGCAGGCATCATCGCCTCCAGAAGGTCTCGGCCCTTCTCGGTCAGGTAAAGTTCGCGCGCCCGTCGGTCCTTTTCGCTGACTTCGCGCCTTATCAGGCCCTTCGTCAGCAGCCGGTCGACCACCCCGCCGATCGTCACGCGATCATAGGCGATCAGGCTGGACAGCGTCGCCTGGTCGATGCCTTCGTTCCGGGCGATCGCATAGATCGCCGCAAACTGAACCGGCGTCAGGTCGAAGCCGGCCGTCTGTGCTTCCTGCAGGAAAGTCGCGACGGAAATCTGGTTCATGCGCCGGATCAGGTGACCCGGCATTTCGTAAAGAGCCATCATCGCTGCGTTCGCTCTGCCTGCAATCTCATGCCACCGTGCATAACAGTCTTACCCGAAGGGACAAGTAACCAGCGGCAAGGATTGGCGCGCTGTGCACGTCATGCACCAAAAATCCTGCCCCATGATGGTCTTAGGCTGTTGGCATGGCGCTCAGTGCCTGCTTATGTCCAACGACGAGCGCGGGCATTGGGAGTACCGCGCCAGGGAGGATATGGACTATGACACGGACCACACGCATTCGCAGCCTGCTCGCAGGCGGCCTCGTTGCCTGCAGCGCGCTTCTCTCGGCAGGCATCGCCTCAGCACAGGAAGTGACGTTGCGGCTGCACCAGTTCCTGCCTGAGCAGGCGAACGTACCGGCCTACGTGCTGAAGCCGTGGATCGAGCGCGTTCAGGAAGCGTCCGACGGCCGCATCGCGATCGAGATGTATTCGGCGATGGCACTTGGTGGCACGCCTCCGCAGCTCATCGACCAGGCGCGTGACGGCGTGGTGGATATCGTCTGGACGCTGCCGGGCTCCACACCGGGCCGCTTCCCGCAGGCGGAAGTGTTCGAACTGCCGTTCTTCTCCTCCGACGCCGAGGCGACATCGCGCGCTTACTGGCAGCTTTTCGAAGAGAACATGCAGGATACCGACTTCGCCGGCATCAAGATCCTCGGTACCTGGGTGCATGGCCCGGGCCTCGTCCATGTGAAGGGCGATGGTGTGCGCTCACTTGAAGACATGGCGGACCTGAAGCTGCGCGCGCCGACCCGCATGATCACGCAGCTCCTCGAGCAGATGGGTGCTGCGCCGATCGGCATGCCGGTTCCGGCCATTCCGGAGTCGTTGTCCAAGGGTGTCATCGATGGCGCCGTCGTGCCGTGGGAAGTGACGCCGTCCCTGCGTCTTTCGGAGCTCGTCGACAGCCACACGGAGTTCGCCGGCACGCAGGCGTTCTACGTCGCGACCTTCGTGCTCGCCATGAACCAGGCTAAATACGACAGCCTCCCGGATGACCTGAAGGCCGTGATCGACGAGAACAGCGGGCTGGAATTCTCCGCTCTCGCCGGCAAGACGATGCAGGAATATGATGCACCGGCCCGCGCGATTGCCGAGGAAGCCGGCAATGAGATCATCGTGCTGGACGAGGCAGAGGTCGCACGTTGGGTCGAGGCATCGCAGCCTGTCGTCGACAGCTGGATCGCCGAGATGGACGGCCGCGGCCTGGACGGTCAGGCGATCGTCGATCGTGCCCGCACGCTGATCGAAGAAGCCACGCAGTAAGAGACGGCGATACTGGCTGGCGCGTCTTTCGGCGTGCCAGCTTCTGCTCCGGCATGAAATGCGACGCTTTGGCTGACCAAACTGCTTGCAGCCGATGGTCATGCCGTTATGTTGCACAACCATGCACGATTTTCTCACCGTCAAGGAAGTTGCGGACCTTCTGAGGATCAAGGAGCGCAAGCTCTATGATCTGACCTCGGAAGGCGTTCTGCCGGTTACCAAGGTAACGGGAAAGCTGATCTTCCCGCGTGATGCGCTGATGGCGTGGCTGCGAAAGAACACCGATTACGGCGCAGAACTATCGGCACTGCGCGACCATCCAGCCGTGGTCGCGGGCAGCCACGATCCGCTTCTCGATTGGGCGCTGCGCGCCTCCGGCAGCGAACTTGCCACCTATTACGACGGCTCGGCCGACGGGCTGAAGCGCATGAAGGCGGGGCAGGCGGTTGCCGCGGGCATCCATTTCCACCGGACGCCCGAGCAGGAAGCGAGCTCGAATGCCAATGAACGCCGCATCTCGCTTGACATGCACCACGAACCGGTCGTGCTCGTCGAATGGGCGAAGCGCAGCCAGGGCCTGATCATCAAACCCGAGCATGAAGCAGCCATCCGTTCGATCGCCGATATCGCCGGGCGACGCGTGGTCTTTCGCCAGGAGGGTGCCGGAAGCCAGGATCTGTTCCAGCTGCTGCTCGCCGAGGCGGGTCTTGCGCCCGGCCAGTTTACCCTGCTGCCCGATGTGGCGCGCAACCAGACGGATCTCGCCCAATCGGTCGCGCAGGGCGACGCGGATCTCGGCTTCGGGATCGCGGCCGTCGCACGCCAGCACAAGCTCGCCTTCGTGCCGATCACCGAAGAGCGGTTCGACCTCCTTGCCTGGCGACGGGATTTCTGCGGGCCGAGCTTGCAAAAGCTCTTCGCCTTCAGCCGCACACCGCAGTTTCAGGAACGTGCGGAACAGCTTGGCGGATATGATGTTTCCCAAACAGGAGCCATTCACTACAACGGCCCTTGAAAGGACCAGGCATGAAACTCAGCGCACGCAACGTGTTCGAAGGCAAGATCGTCGAAATCACCCGGGGTGCCGTTGCCGGCAAGGTGAAGATCGACATCGGCGGCGGACACCACATCACCTCCACCATCACGGTCGAGGCGATCGACGATCTCAATCTGTCCGAAGGCAAGACAGTCACCGCGATTGTCAAATCCTCCGACATCATCCTCGGCGTCGACTGACCCCTTGAATTTGCGGCACGGCGATCGTCGTGCCGCTTGCGAGCGTCTCCACCGCGATCTCCACGCCATAGACGTTTCGAAGCGCCTCTGCCGTCAGCGTTTCGCGTGGCGCGCCCCGGGCAAGAATGGCCCCATCCTTCATGAGGATCACATCGTCCGCAACCGCAAATGCATGGTCCGGGTCGTGCGTTGACATGAGGATCGTGAAGCCCGCCCGCGCCAGCCGTGCGGTCTCGGCGAGGATCAGCGCCTGATTGCCGAAATCAAGGCTCGCTGTCGGCTCATCCAGCACCAGTAGCGTCGTGTCCTGCGCAAGGGCGCGAGCGATCAGGACCATCTGGCGCTGGCCACCTGACAGGCGCGAGTAATCGGCATCGAGAAGATGCTTCATCCCGATGTGTCCAAGCACCGCTACGACCCGTTCGCGGTCGCGCTTGCCCGGTGCGGCAAAAAGACCGAGATGCGCCTGCCGGCCCATCATCACCACGTCACCGACGGTGAAGGGGAAGGGCGGTGCGTGTTGCTGCGGGACATAGGCGATGCGGCGCGCCTTCTCCGTCGCCGAAAGGCTCGTAATTGGCGCATGATCGACCGTCACCGATCCGGCGAGCGGCGGAATGAGGCCGATCAGCGTCTTCAGCAAGGTCGTCTTTCCGCAGCCATTCGGCCCGAGCAGGCATGTGATCGTACCGGCACTGATGGTGAGATCGATACCCGACGCGATCTGCGTCCGGCCGTAGCCGATGGCAAGGCGCTCGGCGCAGAGCAGGGTCACGACCATGCCCTCCGTCCGCGCGCCAGCAGATAGACGAAGACCGGTGCCCCGATGACGGCGGTCAGGATGCCGAGCGGTACTTCCTTCACCGCGATGGTGCGGGCGATCGTGTCGACGATCAGCATGAAACCTGCGCCGATCAGGATCGCTGTCGGCAGCAGGCGGTGAAAGCTCGGGCCGACCAGCATGCGCGCGAAATGCGGGATGATGAGCCCGACCCAGCCGACGACGCCCGCAAAGGAGACGACTGACGCGGTGATCAAGGTCGCCGCGACGATCAGGATGATGCGGATGCGGCCGGTGTCGACGCCGAGCGCACGGGCCTCCTCGTCGCCCATCGCAAGGACATCGACCTTGTGGCGCAAGAGAACCAGAGGCACGAGCGCCACCATCGCGAAAGGCAGGGCCGCCATGATGTCGCTGCCGGCAGTCGCCGCGAGACTGCCGAGCAGCCAGAAGGTGATGGCGGGCAGCTGGTCATAGGGATCAGCAAGCACCTTCAACAGCGACGTCGCCGAACCGGCCAGCGCGCCGATCACCACGCCGGCAAGCACCAGCACGAGCACCGTGTCCTGCCGCCGGATGCCGGCCGCCAGCCCCATGACCGCACCCACGGCCGCGAGGCCGCCGACAAAGGCGAGCATCTGGATGCCGATGACCGGGAGCGACAGGAAGATGCCGATGACGGCACCGAGCCCCGCGCCAGCCGAGACGCCGAGAATATCGGGCGAGACGAGCGGGTTGCGGAAGATCTGCTGGTAGACCGCGCCGGCCGCCGCCAGGCAGGCGCCGAGTGCGAGCGCGCCGAGCACGCGTGGTAGCCGGATCGACCAGATGACGATCCCAGCCTGCGAGTCCGATACGGCCTGTCCAAGGACGACGGCGAGAATGTCGGCGAGGTCCAACCGGTATGCGCCGATCGTCATGGCGAAGAGCGCCAACGCGACGATGCCGAGAGCGAGCAGGAGCAACGGCGCCGTCAATCGACTGCTGGTCATGTCCTGTCGCCACTTGAAACACTGATTCTGCAGGTGAGGCTATCGCGTTGAAAGATCAGGTGCCGCCCCATGTCAGCGCGGTGAGGTCGGTGGACGGCCATCCGACCATTCGACCAGCGTGTCCAGCTCCGCCTCCGAAAGCGTCACGTGGTAGAAGAGCTCGTAGAAGGCGCGCGTGTCCTCGCGAATGTCGAAGTCGATCCGGTCCGGGTAGAAAAGTCCGCTGAGCCATTTCAGGCCGATGATGCGGTTGATCGAAGGCGGTCGGTCGATCCAGCCGAACGGTGCCGTCGGGCTCAGGAAAACGCGCTCGCTGCGCACGGCGTCAATGCTTTGCCACAGCGGATCGGACCAGACGGCTGCGTAAAAATTGCGGTCCCATCTGATGATCGTATCGGGATTTGCGGCAAGCACCTGCTCCATCGAGGCCTGCACCAGGCCGCGCTGGCCGTTGCCGGGATCAGCGACGTTGCGCCCACCGGCACGCTCGATGATCTCGGTGTTGATCGAACCCAGCAAGCCGGTTTCGAGCCCATCGGGTCCTCGGGCGAGATAAGTGCGCGGACGCTCCTCTACCGGCACCTCGGTCAGAACCCGGTCGATATCGGCGAAGGTCTCCTCCACATAAGTGGCCAGTTCCAAGCCACGCTCGGGCACGCCCAGCGCTTCCCCAACAAGGCGCAAAGCCTCCGCGGTGTTCTCGAACCGTCCGTCGATCAGGAGATAGGGGATGCCGGTCTGCTGCTGCACGCGATCGGCGAGCGACACATAAGTACCCGTGACGGAACCGAAATCGAGAATGAGATCGGGCTCGATCGACAGCACCACCTCCAGATTGGCTTCCCCGCCGCGTCCCGTCAGCCGGCCCGTCTCGGGCAGATCGCGATAGGGCTCGGCGATATAGGGCATTTCTTCCGGGTAGGGCCGGCGTGGCCAACCAGTCATCACCTCGGGGCGCAACGCATAGAGCAGCACCATGGCCGGCGGTCCGGCGGCATAGACGCGCTGAATCTCGTCCGGAATTTCGACCACGCGCCCCGCGCTGTCGGTGATCGTGCGCGCATGAGCGATCGGCATGAAGAGGAGAGACGCGAGAATTACGGCAGCAAGTTTTGTCGTGATCGTCATGGCTGCGGCTCTCCCAGCTGCGTGAACCCATGGCGCTCGAAAATGTCGCCGGCGCTCCTGCTCGACAAGTGCTCGGCGAAGCGCTCTGCCGCATCTCCAGCGCCCTTGAGCAGCGCAAGGCCATAGGTTGCGCCGACCGCCAGATTTCCCGGCAGATCGACAAAGCTCAACGATGGCTCTTCTTGCAAAGCGATGATCGCATTCGTTCGATAGGTGAAGAAACCATCGGCTGCGGGCCTTGCCATCAGCCAGGCGTAGAGATTGCGGCCGCCGGGCGCCTTCGGCTTGTCCGCACTGCCGGTCAGCTGTCGGGCTCTCTCGCTCAAATGGTCGAAGCTTCCGGGCCGCAGTGCATCGCATCGGCGGAAGAACTCGAGCGCATAATCGCCGGAAGGATCGTCTCCGGGCGTCGACATGCCGATCGTCAGTTCGCGCTCCAGCAGGGCATCGAGGAGTGTGTCCGGCTCAAGCGTCAGCCCGGCGCGCAGGATGAGGCAGAGCGTGTTGCCGACGATCGCGCGCGGCGGCCTGGCCAGGCCGGCTTCGTACAGTTGCGACGGGTGATGAAGATCGGCGGAGAAGAAGAGGTCGGGCCGTTGCCCGGTCTCGATGCGCTGGCGGAGCAAACCGGATGCGCCGAAACGGGTGGTGACCTGCGTTTCGTTCGCCGCGCCATAGGCCGCTGCAATTTCGCCGATGACAGCCTTCAGGCTGCCGGCGGCGTGGATCGACACCCGCGCGCTCATCGCGTCCGGGTGTCTGATTTCAGAGATCGAGAGATCAGCTCTGGCTCTCATCGGCGTCCGGGAAGAACAACTGCTGGCCGTCGATCTTGTAGTCTTCGATCGCCTGCTGGCCTGCATCCGAAAGCATCCAGTCGATGAAGGTCTGGCCGGCTTCCGCCTTGACGTTTTCGCAGTGCTCGGGGCTCACGAGAATGATGCCGTAAGGGTTGAACATCGCTTCGTCGCCTTCGACGGCAACGGTGTATTCGCCCTTGTTGCCGTAGTTGATCCACGTCGCGCGGTCGGTCAGCACGTAGCCGCCCATGCCGATACCGGTGTTGAGCGTCTCTCCCATTCCGGAGCCGGTTTCGCGATACCAGCTGCCGCTGACGGCCGCGACATCGATGCCGGCCACTTCCCAAAGCTCCAGTTCCTTGCTGTGCGTGCCGGAATCGTCGCCGCGAGATGCGAAAATGGCTTCGCTTTCAGCGATCTTGGTTAGCGCATCGACAACGTCGGTCGAACCGGCGACGCCGGCGGGATCAGCGGCAGGGCCGACGATGACGAAGTCGTTGTACATCAACGGTTCGCGCGAAACACCGAAGCCAGCCTCGACGAAGGCTTCTTCCTGCGCCGTTGCATGCACCAGCAGAACGTCGCCATCACAGTTTTCGGCGTTGTTGATCGCCTGGCCGGTGCCGACCGCAACGACGCGAACCTCGATGCCTGCTTCTTCCTGGAAGATCGGCAGCAGATGCTGGTAAAGGCCGGACGCTTCGGTCGAAGTCGTCGACTGGACGATGATGAAGTCACCTTCCTGGGCGAGAGCCGGTGCGGCGGCGAGCGTGAAGGCCACGCCCGCGGATAGCAGTGTCAGTCTGGTCATGGGTCGTTTCTCCCGTTGGATTTTTCGTGTCGGTTAGAGAAGGATTTCGCCGGCCGCGAAGGCGCGCGCTTCCGGCGTATTCGGACGATCGAAAAAGTCGGCGGTGCGGCCAGCCTCGATGATCCGGCCGCGATGCATCAGAAGCACGCGCTCGGAGAGCCGCCGCGCCTGCGCCATGTCATGGGTGACGAGCACGATGATCGTGCCGACCTTCGCAGCGGCGCCGATCATCTCCTCGATGCGCAGCGTCGAGGCGGGATCGAGGCTCGCCGTCGGCTCATCCAGGAAAAGGATTTCAGGCTTGAGCGCCAGCGCGCGGGCCATGGCCAGACGTTGCTTTTCACCGCCGGAGAGAAGGCGCGCCGAGGTATCGGCAATAGCGGAGAGGCCCGCCTGGTCGAGCGCTTCGTGCGCGAGCGCCTGGGCGTCACGGGTGCCTTGGCCAGCCTGCTTCAGCGCATAGATCACGTTGGCGATCGCCGAACGGCGAAACAGCACGGGATGCTGCAACAGCATGCCCACCTTGCGGTAGCCGTCGCGCGAGGGCGTCGAGCCATTCCAGGACACGTCACCCCGGTCAGGCTTCTGCAGCCCGGCAAGTGTCTTGATCAGCATGGACTTGCCGGCACCGTTGGGGCCGAGGATGGCGGTCACGGCATCACCGCCGAAGACGATCTGTTCGACGCCGAGCAGGAGCCTGCCGCTGCGTTCGATCTTGAGGTTGTGGCCCGAAACGGGGGTGGCGGAAAGCGCCTTGGTGTTGGTGCGGTCAAGCATAGGCGGCGCGCTCCGCAGTTCCACGCAGCGCGAAGACCAGGCTGTTCACGGCAATGGCGATCGAAACCAGGATGATGCCGAGGCCGAGCGCGAGCGCCAGATTGCCCTTCGCGGTTTCCAGCGCGATCGTCGTCGTCATGACGCGGGTGACGTGGTTGATGTTGCCGCCGACGATGATGACCGCGCCGACCTCTGCGATCGCGCGTCCGAAGCCGGCGAGCAGCGCGGTCATCAGCGAGAATCGCCCCTCCCACAGCAGCGTCACCAGCCGCTGGCCGCTGGTCAGGCCGAAAAGGGTCATCTGCTGGTGATATTCGTCATTCAAATCCTCGATCGTCTGCCGTGCGAGCGCTGCGATGATGGGCGTGATCAGCAGTGACTGCGCGATGATCATCGCAGTGGGCGTGTACAGCAGTTGCAGCGGCCCGAGCGCTCCGGAATTCGACAGCAGCAGATAGACGATCAGGCCGACCACAACCGGTGGCAGGCCCATGAGCGCCGTGATGGCGACAACAATGGCAGTACGGCCCGGAAATCGCGACACCGCAAGAAATGCACCGAGCGGCAGTCCGATGATCGCGGCGACGATGACAGCCGAAAGGCTCACCTGCAAGGACAGGAACACGATGGCGCGCAGATCGGCATCGAAAGATGCAATCAGCCGAAAGGCCTCGCCAAACGCGTCCGCAAAACTTTGCATTTCGTGTTATTTTGTCCGTTAATCTTATGTGAAATGGACAATATGGGATGAAAAGCGCAGGCGCAACGCCAAATGACCCGTTTCAGGACGCGGCCGACATCGTGCCGCAGTCGCAATCTGCGGCTGCAGCGGGCTTTGTCGGAAGAGCTGCGGCGAAAGTCTTAGGATGTGGGCGTCTTAGAGCGCGGCGAGAGAAAAGCCGTGTGCGTAGGGGTCGCGATCGTCGATGAAGATCGTGTTGAGCCCGGTAACGCGCGCCCAGCCGCCGATGGACGGAATGATCGCCGGCTTGCCGCCGACGGTCGTCTCACTCTCGACGCGGCCGTGGAAGAGGGAGCCGATGATCGATTCGTGGATGAAATCGTTGCCCGCTTTCAGTCGACCTTTTGCCGCCCAGTGCGCCATGCGCGCCGAGGTGCCCGTGCCGCATGGCGATCGGTCGATCGCGGCTTCGCCGTAGAACACGGCGTTGCGCGCATGCGCTTTTGGATCGCGCGCCGCCCCGGCCCACAGCACGTGGCGCAGGCCCTTGATGTCGGCATGTTCCGGGTGCTGAAACGCGTATTTGGCGTTCAGCGCTGCGCGCAGGCGCGGGCTCCACGTCAACAGGTCCTGCACGGACACGTCGGCAACATCGGAAAATGCGGCCTGCGGCTCGACGATGGCGTAGAAATTGCCGCCATAGGCAACGTCCACCGTGATCTCGCCCAGGCCTTCGACGTCCGCCGTCAGCCCTTCGGCATGGAGGAAGGACGCGACATTGGTGATGCGCACCTCTTCAACATAGTCGCCTTCCTGCCGGTAGGTTGCGGTGACGAGGCCCGCCGGCGTGTCGAGCTTTACGATGCCCGGCGTCTTCGGCTTGACCAGCCCGTGTTCGATCATCGTCGTGACCGTGCCGATGGTGCCATGGCCGCACATGGGCAGGCAGCCCGACGTCTCGATGAAGAGGATGGCGACGTCGCAGTCCGCCCGAGTCGGCGGGTAGAGGATCGAGCCGGACATGATGTCGTGGCCGCGCGGCTCGAACATCAACCCGGTGCGGATCCAGTCATATTCGGCGATGAAATGCGCGCGCCGCTCCAGCATGGTTGCGCCCTGAAGCTGCGGCCCCCCGCCGGCAACGACGCGAACGGGATTGCCGCAGGTGTGACCGTCGATGCAGAAGAAGGAGTGGCGCGCCATGGGAATGCTTTCAGAACCGGTCCGGTGAATAGGGTTTAAGCGGGATTTCCGTCTCGCGGTCGAGTGCGATGTCGGCCACGAGCTTTGCGGTTGCCGCCGATTGCGTCAGGCCAAGGTGGCCGTGGCCGAAGGCATGGATCACGCGGGGCACGCGGTGCGATCGGCCGATGGCGGGCAGGGAATCGGGCAGGGAGGGCCGAAAGCCCATCCATTCCGTCCCACCCACAGGGTTCAGTTCCGGAAGAAACCGTGCCGCCTTGGCCAGCATCGTCTTGGAGCGTTGGAAGTTCGGCGGGCGGTCGAGCCCCGCCAGCTCCACCGCGCCGCCGACGCGCACGGCCTGGCCGAGCGGCGAGACCACGAAGCCATGGTCGTCGAAGATGACCTGACACTTGAGATCGAACGCCGATTTGGGCAGCGTCGTGTTATAGCCGCGCTCCGTTTCGAGCGGGATCCGGTCGCCGATCAAGGCAGCCAGCCGATGCGACCAGGCGCCGGCCGCAATCACCACCTGCGCGGCGAGCAGCGAGCGCCCATCGGTGAAGGAGAGGCGGACGCCCGCATCTTCGACAGCCATCCGTTCGATATCGGCGATTTCCAGATCAACGCCTTGGGCCACGGCGCGCTCGCCAAGCGCAACGACATAGGCTTTCGGGTCAGCGACGTTCGACCAGCCGGCCACGTAGGTGCCGTGGCGAAAGCTCTGCGCGATGCCCGGCTGGATCGCGTCTATGCCGGCGCGGTCGAGATGGCGGTGGCTGATGCCGTACTCAGTGCGCCGATCCCAACCGCGCGCAGCCGCATTGAAGCTGCGTTCGGTGTCGTAGAGATGCAGGGCTCCGCGTGCCACGATCATGTGCTTCAGGCCGGTGCGCTCCAGAAGCTTCTCCGTCTCGGCCTCGGCCACACGCATCAAGGCCGCCTGCGCCGCAATACTGCGCTCGAAGTTCTTGCTGCTGCCTGCCTTGAAGAACCGCCACAGCCATGGCGCGATCGTCGGCAGATAGGCGGGCGGCAGCGAAAGCGGCCCGGTCGGGTCCATTAGCCAGAACGGCGCCTTCAGCATGATGCCCGGCGAGGCGAGCGGCAGAATGTCGGAAAAGGCAAAGGCGCCGGCATTGCCAGCGCTGGTCTCCGCCGAAATGCCCTTGCGATCGATCAGCACAACCGTGAGACCGCGCTCTGCGAGATAGAGCGCGGTCGTCGTTCCGATCACACCGGCGCCGATGACGGCGATATCGTATCGGCCGGCGTTCATGGGGTCAGGCCGCGATGTCCAGTGCGGGGAGACTTGGGCGCGTTTCGATTGCATCGCGGATGATGCGTTCCACCTCGGCGCGGCGTTCGCCGGCAAGCGGCAGCCGGGGCCCGCGGACCCGCTCGGTGGATTTGATTGCCAGCGCCTCGGCCAGCTTGATGTTCTGGACGAGATAGGTTGAGACATCGAGGTCGAGCAGCGGGCGGAACCAGCGGTAGATCGCAAGCGCCTCTTCGCGACGACCTGCCTGCATCAATTGCCAGATGGCGACAGTTTCCTTAGGGAAGGCGACGACGAGGCCGGCCACCCAGCCCGTTGCGCCAACCGAAAGCGCCTCGAAGGCCAGATTGTCGACCCCGGTCAGCACGGCGTAGCGATCGCCCAGATGATTGATGATCTCGGTGGTGCGGCGGATATCGTCGGAGGATTCCTTGATCGCGACGAAGCGGGCATCGTCGGCGAGGTCGGCCATCAATTGCGGAGTCACGTCAACGCGGTAGGCGACACGGTTCGAGTAGATCATCACCGGCAGATCGCCCGCAGCCGCGATGGCGCGCAGATTGGCTTCCGTCTCGCGCGCGTCGGTATGATAGATCGGGCTCGGAACGACCATCAGGCCGTCCGCCCCGGCCTCAGCTGCCTTCTTCGCCATGGCGCACGCCGCCGCTGTCGACGCTTCCGCAACCGTCAAAAGGACGGGTCGCTTGCCGGCTGCCGCCTTGGCGGTGCGATATACCTCGATGCGCTCTTCCTGCGTCAGCATCGGGCCTTCGCCGAGCGATCCGGCGACGATCAGGCCATCGACGCCTGCGTCGATCTGCAGGTCGAAGCAGCGCTCCATCTCCGCATGATCGAGGCTGTCATCCTCCTTGAACTTCGTTGTTACCGCGGGAAGGATGCCACTCCACATGACCAGACTCCGGTGCTTCGAGCGTTTCGGTTCCGGCAGAAAATCCCAAAGCTTGATCAGTGGCAAGAGGCCGACCCCGCAGCGCCGCCCGCGATTCCAGGCGGCTCCACACCGGTTTCAAAGCTTTCCGTTTCATGGGCGGCAAAATGACGTTCAAGACGGTGGATTGACCCGTCAAAGCGCCTTCAATCGGCGTTTTTCTCTATTGACCTCATCGACCCATTGGCGATCTTAATAGCTGATATTGCAGACGACGATCGGCGGTGGTGGGAGCCTCGATCGATCGAACGGCAGAGCCGACGGGACAAGTCGGCCAGAGGGGTACATCACAGTGGAATATTTCGTTCAGCAGTTGATCAACGGGCTGACGCTGGGGTCCATCTATGGGCTCATCGCGATCGGTTACACGATGGTCTACGGCATCATCGGCATGATCAATTTCGCCCATGGAGACATCTTCATGGTCGGCTCGTTCATCGCCATGATCCTCATCGTCGCGCTTGGCATTACGGCCGGGGCAGGCTTCATCGTGCTCATCCTGGCGCTCATGCTCGTGCTCTTGATGGCGATGCTCTTCACGTCGGCCTGGGGCTGGACGGTGGAGCGGATCGCCTATCGGCCGCTTCGGGGATCCTTCCGCCTCGCGCCGCTGATCACCGCGATCGGCATGTCGATCGTGCTGCAGAACTTCGTGCAGATCGTGCAGGGCGCCCGCGTCAAGCCGCTGCCGCCGCTGGTATCCGGTGGGTATACGATCATGGACGGCAACAACTTCGACGTTCAGATTTCCAACATCCAGATCCTGATCCTGGTGACGACGGTCGTGCTGATGGGTGTCTTCACCTACATCATCAACAAGACTGCGCTCGGCCGCTCGCTGCGCGCCTGCGAGCAGGATCGCAAGATGGCCTCGCTCGTCGGCATCAATGTCGACCGCACGATCTCGCTGACCTTCGTGCTCGGCGCCGCGCTCGCAGCCGTCGCCGGTTTCATGTATCTGCTCTATTACGGCGTGATCGATTTCTACATCGGCTTCATCGCGGGGGTTAAGGCGTTCACCGCGGCCGTTCTCGGCGGCATCGGCTCTTTGCCGGGTGCGATGCTCGGCGGCATTCTGATCGGGCTCATCGAGACCTTCTGGTCCGGCTATTTCTCCGTGGAATACAAGGACGTGGCTGCCTTCTTCATTCTGGCCGCCGTGTTGATCTTCATGCCGTCGGGCCTGCTCGGCAAACCCGAAGTCGAGAAGGTCTGATATGGCTGCCTTGAACGCGGCTCCTGCCGCCGAAGAAAACATTGTGGTGGCTTCCCTGAAGGACGCCATCCTCGCCGGGGTTCTCGCCCTAATCCTGTTCTCCATCATCGTCGGTCTGCGCACCGACGCCGGTGCCGGCGGTCTGCAGATCACGACCGAGTGGGATCGCGTGCTCTGGATGGCAGCTGTTACTGCCGTCGGCCGGTTCTTGCTCAACATCTTCTTCTGGAAACGTGCCGGCGGCCCCAAGGGCCTCTCCGACGTGCTGCCGGATTTCAACAGGGCCGGCCATGTCTCGCGGTTCCTGGGGCCGCTGATGCTCGGCATTGCCGTCACGTTGCCCTTCATCGTCATGGTGCTGGTCCCGGGCCAGAGCCGCTACTATGTCGACCTCGGCGTGCTGGTGCTCACCTATGTGATGCTCGGCTGGGGTCTCAACATCGTCGTCGGTCTCGCCGGCCTGCTCGATCTCGGCTACGTCGCGTTCTATGCGGTCGGCGCCTATTCCTACGCACTGCTTTCCCAGTATTTCGATCTCGGCTTCTGGGTGTGCCTTCCGCTTGCGGGCATCCTCGCGGCATTTTGGGGCATCATTCTCGGCTTTCCGGTACTGCGGCTTCGCGGCGATTATCTCGCGATCGTGACGCTGGCATTCGGTGAAATCATTCGCATCGTGCTGTTGAACTGGTTCGAGCTGACCAACGGGCCAAACGGCATCACGCAGATTCCACGTCCAACCTTCTTCGGCTTGGACTTCACGCGGGATGAGGGTGGCTTTGCGGACTTTTTCGGCCTCGAATACGCCGCGATACACCGCATCATCTTCCTCTATTATATCATCCTGGCGCTCGCGCTTATCACCAACTGGGTCACGCTCCGGCTGCGCAAGCTGCCGATCGGCCGTGCCTGGGAGGCCTTGCGTGAGGACGAGATCGCCTGCCGCTCGCTCGGCATCAATACAACCAACACCAAGCTTTCCGCCTTTGCGATCGGTGCGATGTTCGGCGGGTTCGCCGGCGCATTCTTCGCCACGCGCCAGGGCTTCATCTCGCCGGAAAGCTTCACCTTCCTGGAATCGGCGATCATCCTCGCCATCGTGGTTCTCGGCGGTCTCGGCAGCCAGATGGGCGTCGTCTTCGCCTCGCTGGTTATGATCGGCGGCTTCGAGATGTTCCGAAACCTCGAGGAATTCCGCGTCCTCGTCTTCGGACTGCTGATGGTGCTGATCATGATCTGGAAGCCGCGTGGCCTGGTGTCGACGCGCAACCCCACGGTCTTCCTGAAGGAACGAAAAGCGGTCTCTGCCGATCTTGTGAGCCAGGGGGAGGGGCACTGACATGAGCCTGCAACCCGTATCTCCCACGCCTGCATCGGCAGGCGCTCCCCGGCAGACACTGCGCAATTGGGAAACCGATGTCGTCGTGCGCGTCGAACATCTGACCATGCGTTTCGGCGGACTGGTCGCTGTCGACAATCTGTCCTTCGACGTCGGGCGCGGTGACATCACGTCGCTCATCGGCCCAAATGGTGCCGGCAAGACGACCGTGTTCAACTGCCTGACCGGTTTCTATAAGCCGACCGAAGGCCGGATGATCATGGCGCACACGCCGTCGGCCTTCGCCAATCTGGAGGCGCGGACGCAGGAAGGGCGGCGCTATTTCGCCGATGACGGTCTCTATCTGCTCGAGCGCATGCCCGACATGGAGATTGCCGCCATCGGGAAGGTTGCTCGCACCTTCCAGAACATCCGTCTTTTCGGCGGCATGACGCTTCTCGAAAACCTGATGGTCGCGCAGCACAACGCGCTGATCGTGGCGTCCGGCTACACGTTCGGCGGCATTTTCGGTCTGCCGTCATACCGCAAGGGCGAGCGCGAGGCGATCGAACTGGCCAAATACTGGCTGGAGAAGACCAATCTCATCGACCGCGCCGACGATCCTGCTGCCGATCTGCCCTATGGCGATCAGCGTCGGCTTGAGATTGCTCGTGCCATGTGCACGCGGCCCAAGGTGCTGTGCCTCGATGAACCGGCGGCCGGTCTGAACCCGAAAGAGTCCAGCGAGCTCAACACACTTCTGCGCCAGATCCGCGATGACGAAGGCATTTCGGTGCTGCTCATCGAGCATGACATGAGCGTCGTGATGGAGATCTCCGACCACGTCGTCGTCCTAGATTATGGCCGCAAGATTTCCGATGGCGCGCCGCAGGACGTGCGTTCCGACCCGAAGGTCATCGCCGCCTATCTCGGCGTCGACGACGAAGAGGTCGACGCCGTGGAAGCCGAGGTCGGGCAGGAAACGGCCGAGCGCGGTGGGGGTCATGTTCGGGTGGTTGATGCAGAAGCGGCGCAGACGCTGAAGGAGATATCGTCCCGCGGCGTCGCCAAGGATCCAAAGGGAGACGGCCGATGAGCATGGCAAGCGTCAGCGACCCGATGGCCGTTCCAGCCAGCGAACCTGTTCTCGCCGTGCGCGGTGTCCACACCTATTATGGTGCCATCCATGCCTTGAAGGGCGTCGATATCGACATCATGGATGGTGAAATCGTCAGCCTTATCGGCGCCAATGGCGCCGGCAAGTCCACGTTGATGATGACGATCTGCGGAAATCCGCAGGCGCGGCATGGCAATGTGATCTATCGGGGCGAGGACATCACCCGCGTTCCCACCCACGAGATCATGCGCAAGGGCATCGCCCAGTCGCCGGAAGGGCGCCGCATCTTTCCGCGCATGACCGTGCGGGAAAACCTGCAAATGGGTGCCGGCATCACCGACATGACCCATTTCGAGAGCGATCTGGAGCGGATGTACACGCTGTTCCCGCGGTTGAAGGATCGGCAGGGACAGCGCGGTGGCACGCTTTCGGGCGGCGAGCAGCAGATGCTGGCCATCGCCCGGGCACTGATGAGCCGACCGAAGCTGCTTCTTCTGGACGAACCGTCTCTCGGGCTCGCGCCGCTGATCGTGCGGCAGATCTTCAATGCCATCCGCGACCTGAATCAGTCGGAGGGGCTGACGGTCTTCCTGGTCGAACAGAATGCCTATCATGCGCTGAAGCTCGCCCACCGCGGCTATGTCATGGTCAACGGCAAGATCTCGATCACCGGGACCGGCAAGGAACTGCTGGCGAGCCCGGAAATCCAGGCTGCCTATCTGGAAGGGGGAGCGCATTGATGGACGTGCTCTGGGACAATTCGCTCGTCGCCTTCATCGTCGTCACGCTGTTTCTGGGCGGTGGTGCCGCCTGGATGACCGGGCGGGCCATGGCCAAGACCTGGCAGCCCATCTGGCTGCTCGTCTTCTATTGCTTCCTCGTGTCGCTCGCGGTCCGCTTCCTAAACTTCGCGCTCTACGACGGCGAGTTGCTGACGCTCTACTATTTCCTCATCCATTTCGCGATCATCGTCATGATCGGCCTTCTCGGGCACCGCTATTTTCGGGCCCGGCAGATGGTGCGCCAATACACGTGGATCAACGAGCAGGCGGGTCCACTCGCCTGGAAGGTGAAGCAGGGATCGTGATCGAAATTTTCGGAAGCTTTCCCGATTGCCTTTGCCGGCAAAGGGGATAGCATCCGAAATAAGCCGGGACTGCAGACAAGTTCCGGGCGCGGATCTGGGGCATGTGCTCCGCCGCAAAACACCAGAGGGAGACTAACGAATGAAAAAACTTCTGATGACTGGCGTGGCCGCATCCGCGCTCGTTGCAACCGCCGGTATCGCGTCGGCCGATATCGTCATCGCGACCGCGGGCCCGATGACCGGGCAGTATGCGTCGTTCGGCGCACAGATGCAGGCTGGTGCCGAAATGGCCGTGGCCGACATCAACGCCGCTGGCGGCGTTCTCGGCGAACAGCTCGTGCTTGAAGTCGGTGATGATGCCTGCGATGCCCGTCAGGCCGTTTCGGTCGCCAACCAGCTCGTCGGCGAAGGCGCGGTCTTTGTGGCCGGCCATTTCTGCTCGGGCTCGTCGATCCCGGCCAGCGCCGTTTATGACGAGGAAGGCGTGATCCAGATTTCGCCGGCGTCCACCAACCCGGCCTTCACGGATGAGCGTCCCGGCCCCGGCATCTTCCGTACCTGCGGCCGTGATGACCAGCAGGGCGAAATCGCTGGCCAGTTCCTGATGGACAACTTCCCGGATGCCAAGGTCGCGTTCATTCACGACAACACCGCATACGGCAAGGGTCTCGCAGACCAGACGATGGCATTCTACGAGCAGGCAGGCGGGGAGCCGGCTCTCTATCAGGCTTACACCGCCGGTGAGCAGGACTACACTGCGCTCGTCACGCGCCTGAAGAACGAAGGCATCAACGTGCTTTACGTTGGCGGCTACCACACCGAAGCCGGCCTGATGAAGCGTCAGATGGCGGATCAGGGCATGGATACGGTGCTCGTATCCGGCGACGCGCTCGTCACCGACGAATATTGGTCGATCACGGGCGATGCCGGCGAAGGCACGCTCATGACCTTCTCCCCGGATCCGCGCCTCAACGAAGAAGCGGCCCCGGTCGTCGCGAAGTTCGAAGAAGCCGGCATCAACCCGGAAGGCTACACGCTCTACACCTACGCTGCGATCCAGGCCTGGGCCGCTGCCGTTGAAGAAGCCGGCTCGACCGATTTCGACGGTGTGGTCGAAGCCCTGAACGCAGGCACCTTCCAGACCGTTCTCGGCGAACTCGACTTCGACGACAAGGGCGACGTCACGCTGCCCGGCTACGTCATGTATGAGTGGACCGGCGGCGAGTACGGCTACTACGAAGAAGCTGCTGCTCAGTAAGCACGCGATCGGTGCGATGGGCCGGCTTATGCCTGGTCCATCGCCTATCAAACAAAAAGCCCGCTGCGAACGATCGCAGCGGGCTTTTGACTGTCAGAGCATCATGCTCGTCTTAAAGGCGGTTGCGGAACCGGCCGCTGTCGATCTCACGCATGCGCATTTCCAAGTCGACGATCGAGGTCGAGCCATTGAGATAGGCCGATTCCCGCTCGCGCCAAGGATCATCGCTGATGAGCTTAATGAAACGGCGTGTCATGTTCTTCATGGTTTTCTTCCTTCTTCTTGTTGTTGGCCATGAGATAGTCTTTCATGCTGCAATGCACAACCGACATTGCGGCATGTGAGCCATGCGGCGTCTGCAAATGGCAGTGCGACACAAGCATCACCACAATTCAGCCGCAAGCATTGAGCAATAAAGGCCTTCCCGCGCCGTTGGCGTGTCCATCGACGAGCCTTCATATGCGTCTTGCCGCACGAGTGTTGATCATCCTTCTTTGTGGCAGCGCACTGACCGCCTGCGCGACGAGCGGGCAGGAGACTGCTGGCCGGCAGACCACGAAACAGACCGCCGCGGTCGCCCCGCAATCGGATCTCGATCGGCTGATTGCCTCCCACGCTTCAGCATATGGCGTGCCGGAATCACTCATTCGGCGCGTCGTGGCCCGCGAGAGCAATTACAATCCGGCGGCGCGCAACGGGCCCAATCTCGGTCTCATGCAGATCCGGCACGACACGGCCCGCACCATGGGCTATCGCGGCGAACCCGCAGGCCTGCTCGATGCCGACACGAATCTTCGCTATGCGGTGAAGTACCTTCGCGGCGCCTATATCGTTGCCGACCGCAATGAAGATCGCGCGATTGCCCTCTACCAGCGCGGCTACTATTACGACGCCAAGCGCCGTGGGCTTCTCGTGGAGACGGGGCTGCGCGCTTCGTGATCGCGGCGGTTCCTGGTCGAGGCATGGACTTGCCGTCTCCCTCCCATATGTGATGCCCATGACCATGAAAAACACTGCACGTTCGAACGCCCTTCGCGGCGTCGTCCTTTTCTCCTGCCTTTCCGTCTCGGTGCTGGCGCATGCCCAGGATGCCGGGCCCGAGCCGTCGGCCGATGTGGAAGCCGTTGCACCCGCCGCCATTGTGTCGCTTGTCGAAGCGCGTGAAGCCGCTATCCAGGCGGCGGATGAGCTGGAAGGTCTTCACACGTTGATCGTCGCCCGCGATGGCGAGGTATGGATTGAAGAAGGCTTCGAGGGGCGCTCGGTTTCCACACCGACCAACATCAAGTCGGCTTCCAAATCGATCGTGTCCGCGATGGTTGGCATAGCGATCGACAAGGGCCTGCTCGAAGGCGTCGATCAGCCCATCGCGCCGCTGCTCGAGGACAAGATTCCCGCCGATGCCGATCCGCGCATCAACGAGATCACGATTGGCCATCTCCTGTCGATGCAGGCCGGTCTCGGCCGCACATCCGGCGAAAACTATGGCCGCTGGATTGCGAGCTCCGACTGGGTCCGTGCCGCATTGGCGGAGCCCTTCGCCGATGATCCCGGCGGGCGGATGCTCTATTCCACGGGCAGTACCCATCTTCTCTCCGCCATCCTGATGCGCGTCGGCGAGGCTGACACAATGGAACTTGCCAATGAATGGCTCGGCATGGACGGCGCCTTCCGCGTGACCGACTGGGAGCGCGATCCGCAGGGCATTCCGCTCGGGGGCAACCAGATGGCGGTATCGCCCCGTTCGCTTCTGGCGTTCGGCGAGATGTACCGCAATGGCGGTATCGGGCCCGACGGTGAGCGCGTCGTGTCGCAGCAGTGGATCGACCAGTCGTGGGAGCGCCGCACCAGCTCCGTCTTCTCGGGCGAGGCCTATGGCTACAGCTGGTTCCTGAGGGACATGGCGGGCGTCGATTGTTTCTACGCCTGGGGCTATGGCGGCCAGATGCTCTACATTTTGCCGGAGCTCGAGATGACGGTCGTCGTCACGTCGGCGGAAAACAGGCCGTCTGCACGCTCCGGCTATCGCGACGACCTGCATGCGCTGGTGGAGGACCGGCTCGTGCGTCCGGTGCTGGAAGCCAGTGGAAGTTAACCAGTCTTAACGGTTGCAACCTTTAGCCGTGTTGCATTGCACAGTCAGTTGAAGCACCTTGCCTTTGTGGGGCGGGCGGCGGAGTCGCATGACCCCCGGGGGCCGACATTTTGCCGAGGGAACGCGATGACGACTGACACCCTGAAGACTGAAATCATCCGTCACATTGCTGAATACAGCGACGCCAATGCCGACGACATCACGGGGTCGTCGATGGTGGACGATCTCGGTATCCACTCGCTGGAGTTGGCCGAACTCGTCATGGAACTGGAAGAAAAATACGACATCGAGATCGAGACCGACAGCGTGGAGTCCTGGAACTCGCTGAAGACGGTGGATGATATCGTGGCGGCCGTGCGCGCCATGCTGACCGCCAAGGCGGTATAATCACGCGGCCATCACTGTCGTGAGTGAAGCAGCGGGCGCCCTCGGGGCGCCCGCATCTTTTTGTTCTCCTCAGAAGTCCATGTCGCCGCCTGCAGGCATGGCAGGGGCGCGGTCCTTCTTCGGCTTTTCGGCAATCATCGCTTCGGTGGTGACGAGCAAGCCTGCGACGGACGCGGCATCCTGCAGCGCCGTACGCACGACCTTTGCCGGGTCGATCACGCCGGCCTTGTAGAGATCGCCGTATTCGCCTGTCTGCGCGTTCCAGCCGAAGCCGAAATCCGCCTGCTCCCGGATCTTGCCGACGATGATCGAACCTTCAGCTCCGGCGTTTTCTGCGATCTGGCGGGCAGGGGCTTCCACGGCGCGGCGAACGATGTCGACGCCCATCTTCTGGTCGGGATTGGCGACTTCGAGCGTGTCGAGCACCTTGGCAGCGCGCAGCAACGCCACGCCGCCGCCCGGCAGGATGCCTTCCTCAACGGCTGCGCGCGTCGCGTGAAGGGCGTCATCGACGCGGTCCTTCTTCTCCTTCACCTCGATTTCGGTCGAACCGCCGACGCGCAGAACCGCAACGCCACCGGCAAGCTTTGCCAGGCGCTCCTGCAGCTTCTCGCGGTCATAGTCCGAGGTGGTCTCCTCGATCTGGGCGCGGATCTGCGCGACGCGGCCGTCGATTTCGGGCCGCGAGCCGGCGCCATCCACGATCGTCGTGTCTTCCTTGGAGATGACGACCTTCTTCGCACGGCCGAGCATCTCCAGCGTCACGTTCTCGAGCTTGATGCCGAGATCCTCGGAGATTGCCGTGCCGCCGGTCAGGATAGCGATGTCCTGAAGCATGGCTTTGCGACGGTCGCCGAAGCCCGGAGCCTTGACGGCAGCGATCTTGAGGCCGCCACGCAGCTTGTTGACGACGAGGGTTGCAAGCGCTTCGCCTTCGACGTCTTCCGCGATGATCACGAGCGGCTTGCCCGACTGCACGACGGCTTCGAGAACCGGGAGCATCGCCTGGAGGTTCGAAAGCTTCTTCTCGTGGATGAGGATATAGGGATCCTCAAGCTCAGCGCGCATCTTGTCCTGGTTGGTGACGAAGTAGGGCGAGAGATAACCCCGGTCGAACTGCATGCCCTCGACGACTTCCAGTTCGGTGTCGAGCGACTTGGCCTCCTCGACCGTGATGACGCCTTCATTGCCGACCCGCTCCATGGCTTCTGCTAGGAACTGGCCGATCTCGGTGTCGCCATTGGCCGAAATGGTGCCAACCTGCGCGATCTCGGAATTGTTCTCGATCTTGCGCGCGTTGCGCTTCAGTTCGGCGACGACGGCGTCGACGGCCTGGTCGATCCCGCGCTTCAGGTCCATCGGGTTCATGCCCGAGGTGACCGCCTTTGCGCCTTCGCGCACGATGGCCTGGGCCAGAACAGTGGCGGTGGTGGTGCCGTCACCGGCCAGATCGTTGGTCTTGGAGGCCACTTCGCGCACCATCTGCGCCCCCATGTTCTCGAACCGGTCGTCCAGTTCGATCTCCTTGGCGACCGACACGCCGTCCTTGGTGATGCGCGGTGCGCCGAAGGACTTTTCGATGACAACGTTGCGCCCCTTGGGGCCGAGCGTCACCTTCACCGCGTCCGCGAGAATATCGACGCCACGCAGCATGCGCGTGCGGGCATCGGCATGGAATTTCACTTCTTTTGCAGCCATTTCCTTAATCCCTCAAAAACAGCCTTGATCGTTTGGATCCGCAGGTCTCTCAGGCGGCCTTTCGGGCAGCTTCTTCAGCCACCAGCACGCCCATGATGTCGGCTTCCTTCATGATCAGAAGGTCTTCGCCACCAACCTTGATCTCGGTGCCGGACCATTTGCCGAAGAGAACGCGGTCGCCGACCTTCACGTCGAGCGGCTGGATCTGGCCGTTGTCGGCGCGTGCGCCCGGCCCGACCGCCAGCACTTCGCCCTCCTGGGGCTTTTCCTTGGCCGTATCGGGAATGATGATGCCGCCGGATGTGCGCTCATCGGCTTCGATGCGGCGGACAACGATCCGGTCATGGAGTGGACGGAACTTCATCGTGTTTTCCTCCTGGGACAAACATGCAGGTTCAAGCTCCTCCGTCGGGACGCCGGGTCGGCAGTCCCGCCGTGGCACGGCCCTTCAAGGCGCCGCGCGGCAGGCGATTTGGTGGCGTGCCAAACCCTCTTCAAGAGGGGCACGCAAAAAAATCAGCACTCGCTTTCACGTGCTGCTAACACGCTGAATTGATGATGTTTTCGGCATTCCTTGCCGAAATTTCCATCTGGACGGGAAGCGCGAAGCAGAGCACACTTTTGCAATCGGATGACAGCCATGATGAGGACAAGCATGCAGTCAGCATTCGAAAAGCAGATGGCGGGTTATGGCCTGACCACCGCCCATATTCTCTACCGCCTGCCAGACCATCCTTCCGTGCTCCAGACCTATATCTGGCAGGAATACGATCTTGCGCCCGAGTTTCCCGAGATGCGCGGCTTTCTGAAATTCTGGGAGACCACGCTCGAAGGGCTGTTGCACTCGGTACGATACAGCCATCAAAAGCTGATCGCACCGCGCGAGTGGCGAACGGTCAACGGCGAATTCATTCTGCACTAGGCGGCGATTGCGTCTGGAAGAACAGCCTCAGGCCTCGGTGGCGTCGCCGATCGGGGCCGCGAGGATCTTGTCGATGCGTCGACCGTCGAGGTCGACCACCTCGAAGCGCCAGCCTTGCGCTTCGAAATGCTCGCCAGCTTCCGGGATATAGCCGAAAGATTCCAGCACGAACCCTGCCAGCGTTGCGAAATCGCCCCGGTTGATGGAGACGCCGGCGAGCACGCGGTCGACGTCGTCGATCGGCATTGCGCCATCGAGCAGCCACGAGCCGTCGTCACGCTGAACCGCATAGGGCAGATCCTCGCCCTCGCGCTCGGGCAGGTCGCCCGCGATCGCAACGAGGATATCGGTCGGCGTAATGACGCCTTCGAAGGAGCCATATTCGTCGATGACGATCGCCATATGGATCGGCGAATCCCGGAAGCGCTCCTGCAACTTCAGCACGCTCATCGTTTCGTTGACGTAGAGCGGCGTCGCGATGGCTGCCTCGATCTCCGCGTGGGTCGGCGCACGGCCGAGCGCGACGAGCGACTTCACGTGCAGGATGCCCATGACATCGTCGACGTCACCGCGGCAGACCGGGAAGCGGGAGTAGCCGCTTTCGGTGATTTCCCGCATGATGGTCTCGATCGGATCTTCGATTGACAGCCAGACGGTGTCGGGGCGGGGCACCATGATGGTGCGCACGTCGCGGTCGGCCAGGCGCAGCACGCCGTCGATCATGTCGCGTTCGGCATGTTCGAAAACGCCGGTCTTGGCGCCTTCCGCAATCAGCGCCTTCACTTCCTCTTCGGTTACGGTCGCTTCTTCGCTCTGCCGGATCCCGAGCAGCTTCAGCAGTGCTTCGGTGGAGAGGCGCAGGAACCAGACGATCGGGGCAGCGATCACGGCGAGGATCGTCATCGGGCCCGAGACGAAGCTTGCGATCGCTTCGGAATGGTTGAGAGCGATGCGTTTGGGAACCAGTTCGCCGACGATAAGCGACAGATAGGTGGTGCTCGCGACGACGATGGTGAACGCGATGGCGAAAGCGCTTTGCTCGATGAAGGACACCTCGCGCAGCACGCTGGCCAGCGGGTCGGCGAATGTCGCGCCGCTATAGGCACCGGCGACGATGCCGATCAGCGTGATCCCGATCTGCACCGTGGAGAGGAAGCCCGTCGGGTCTTCGGCGAGCTTGAGTGCTCTGCGGGCGCCTTTGCTGCCGTTCTCGGCCATCTGCTCGAGCCGGATTTTGCGGGATGAAACGAGCGCCATTTCAGACATCGCGAAAAACCCGTTGAGCAGGATCAACAGGAACACGATCAGCAATTGCAGGTACATTGGTGGGGTTGCCGGCTGTCCGGCTCCTCTGATTTGCAGCGCTGCCGGCAAGAGGGCCCGCCGCTGTCGCTTCACGATTTACGGGTTCTGCCAGTGATGTGCAACTGCCTCTGCCGCATGAAAGCGCGGTCGAAACTTCACGAAGCCTCTCTCTAAGCATCAACAACTGTCATCGCTGAAGCGTTTCATCCCGGTGGCATTTCGGTTAAGGAGGGCGGCCTGCGTCGCCGTGGCCAAGAGCCGGCGCGCCGTTTTCTATCGGAGACTATCATGGATACCCGCGTCGACGCGCTCGCCGTCGAGCAGACAGCCATCCGTCCTGGACTGACCTGGTTCGGACATGCGCGCGCGAGCATGCTGCTCGCAACGCCGCTGATCGGTGCCCAGCTCGGCCACATGGCGATCAACATCAGCGACACGGTGATGGTGGGCTGGCTCGGCGCGACGGAGCTCGCCGCCACGGTGCTGGCGACGCAGGGGTTCTTCCTCGTCTTCATCTTCGGTGTCGGCTTTGCCCAGGCCGTGATGCCCGTTGCGGCGAACGCCGAAGGGCGAGGCGACATCCGCGGCGTGCGCCGATCGGTGCGCATGGGGCTTTGGGTGCTCATGCTCTTTGCCGCGCTCGTCATGCTGCCTTTGTGGCATACGGAAGCGATCCTGCTGTCGCTCGGCCAGGAGCCGGCCATCGCCGCGCTGGCAGGCGAATACATGCGCGTCGCGCAGTGGGCCATGTTCCCGGCGCTGATCATGATGGGCCTGCGGTCTTATCTGGCCGTCGTCGGCAAGGCACATGTGCTGATGTGGGCGACCTTCGTCGGCGTCTTCCTCAATATCGGGCTGAACTACCTCTTCATCTTCGGCAATTTCGGCTTTCCGGCGCTTGGGATCGTCGGGGCGGCGGTTGCTTCGCTGGGTACCAATCTGTTCGGGGCTGCGTGGCTCTTCTGGTACACGAGCAGCAAGGATGTGCTGAAGAAGTACGAGCTTTACGTCCGCTTCTGGCGTCCCGACTGGCCGGCATTCTTCGACGTGGTGCGCCTTGGCTGGCCGATCGGGCTGACCATCATCGCCGAGGCAGGGCTCTTTGCGGCTTCGTCCATCATGGTCGGCTGGCTCGGCACGATTCCGCTCGCCGCACACGGCATTGCACTGCAGCTCGCCTCCATCGCGTTCATGATCCCGCTCGGGCTTTCCAGCGCGGTCACTGTCAGGGTCGGTGTCGCCCATGGCCAGCGTGACTGGACAGGACTGCAGCGTGCGGGATGGTCGGGCGTCATCCTGGCTGCCGCGATCGGCTTCGCCGCAGCGACGACCTTCCTGCTGATCCCGGACGTGTTGGTTGGCTTCTACATGGACGAGACCAATCCGAACGCCGCCGAGGTGATCGCCTTTGCCGTGCCGCTGCTTTACGTGGCTGCGGCCTTCCAGATCGTCGATGGCATCCAGGCGGTGGCAGCGGGCAATCTGCGCGGCTTGAAGGACACGCGCATGCCGATGATCATCGCGATCGTCAGCTACTGGGTGATCGGTCTGCCGGCAGCCTATGTCTTCGGATTCCCGCTCGGTTTTGGGGCCATGGGGATCTGGTTCGGGCTTGCGGCCGGACTGACTGTTGCCGCCGTTTTCCTGTCCTTGCGCTTCAGCAAACGCGGAGAGCTCGGTCTCATCGATTAAAGCCCGAGCGCACAATTTGCATGCAGTGAGCCCCTGCGCTCAGAAATTACGCATGACGCCGTTGCGCATGGAGGAGCGTTGGGTAAACTGCGCGGCGCATGCTCCAAATCAGCCCCAACATTTTGCCTGTCGCACATACGGTGCCTACGCTCCAGCGCGCGCGGGGCGATGGCCGCATCGCCGTGAAAAGTGCTGGCGGGATCAATCGGCTGGCGGTGCTCTATCAGGATGGTTGCGCCAAGATCCGGTTGCCGCGGGCAGCGCCCGGAGCGCCGCTGGAAGCGGTGCTGATCAACACCGCCGGCGGCCTGACGGGCGGGGACCGCATGAACTGGTCTATTTCCGTCGGGCAGGGCGCCGGGGCAAGTGTGACAACGCAAGCCTGCGAACGCATCTACAAGACGACGGGTCCCGCCGCACGCGTCGAAACCCGCATCGAAATCGCCGCTGAGGGCAGCCTCGCTTTCCTGCCGCAGGAAACGATCCTCTTCGACCGCTCTTCCTTCGAGCGTTCGTTGTCGGCCGATCTAGATGCCAGTGCCCGGCTCCTGGTGGTCGAGCCACTCGTTTTCGGCCGGCAGGCGATGGGCGAGGACGTGCTGGCGGCCCATTATCGCGACCGTTGGCGCATTCGGGTCGATGGACGGCTCGTGCATGGCGAAGACGTGGCGATGGACGGCGATGTGCAAGCGCTTCTCGGCCACCGCGCCGTCACCAACGGGGCACGCGCGATTGCGACCGTGCTCGTCATCGGAAGCGAGGTCGAGACGCAGCTCGATGCGGTGCGTACCATCATCGGCGACGACGGCGGAGCCAGTGCCTGGCGCGTTGGTGGAAGTGGCAAACTTCTTGCCCGTATCGTCGCGCCGGACAGCTACGATCTGCGCAAACGGCTGATACCGCTGATCGCCCTGCTCAATGGGCGTGCAGGGCTGCCTAAAATTTGGACGACATGAGCCGCTTTCGAGGCTTGAGGATTGGATCGACATGAATTTGACGCCGCGCGAAAAGGACAAATTGCTGATCTCGATGGCCGCGATTGTCGCGCGCCGTCGGTTGGAGCGGGGCGTGAAGCTCAACTACCCGGAGGCGATCGCGCTGATCACGGATTTCGTGGTGGAGGGAGCGCGCGACGGCCGTCCCGTGGCGGAGCTGATGGAAGCGGGCGCCGGCGTCATCACGCGGGAACAGGTCATGGAAGGCATCGCCGAGATGATCCACGACGTTCAGGTCGAGGCGACATTTCCGGACGGCACGAAGCTCGTCACCGTCCACCAGCCCATCCGCTAGGAGCCGCGCTCATGATCCCAGGTGAAATCATCACGGCCGCAGGTGACATCGAGCTGAATGTTGGTGCGGAAACGACCACGATCACGGTGGCGAATACAGGCGATCGGCCCGTCCAGGTCGGCAGCCACTATCACTTCTTCGAAGCCAATCCCGCGCTTCGGTTCGACCGGGACAAGGCGCGCGGAATGCGCCTCGACATCGCCGCGGGAACGGCCGTGCGGTTCGAGCCGGGGCAGATGCGCGATGTGTCGCTGGTGCCGATTTCCGGCAATCGCACCATCTATGGCTTCCGCCAAGAGATCATGGGCAAGCTTTGATTGCCCATGCGCTCCAGTTGCGGGTGCCGCGATTATTGCGGCTGAGCGGTCGGTTCTTCGGTGTCGGTTGCCGCATCGGCATCAGCCGGCATTTCGCTTTCGGCCGGCATCGCTGCGTCGTCTTCGGCAGGGGCGTCATCGCCGTTTTCGATGGTCTCGTCGCTGACGCCCGCATCCGGCGCAACGCCACGCACGAAGATCGTGGCGTCCGGCTCGTCAAGCAGAATGGACACGACATCGGCGATGTTGACCCGTTGCGAGTTCAACGCGTTGTAGAAAATCGCGCTGCTTTCCAGGCCGTTCTGGAGTTCGTCGATGCGCTCGGCGTTTTCAGTAACCGCCTCTTCAAGTTCGGCCGGCGCACCGCCGTCGATCATGTCGCTCAAATAGACGACATCGATGCGCTCCATGTTCGTGATGATCTTCACCCGGTCGACGCTTTCAGACAGGTTCTCAATGGACGCCATCAGATCTTCGAGCCGCTCGGCAGCGCGCGTGCCTTCGACGGAGATCTCGGAATCGGCGATGCTCTCGGACGGATCCTGGCTCTCGAAGCTCTGCGCAAGTACGGGAGCAGAGAAGGCAAGCGCTGCGGCGAGCACCGTCGCCGCCAAAAGACTGCCCTTGTGCGAGAAACCGCCATGCGCGTTTCGTCTGCTCGTCGTGGTCACGTTTTCCATCCTGACAAAGATTGCTGTGGCTATTCGAATTGCGCCCGAGGCGCTCGCCGCGCTCATAGCCCAGTTCGGGGTTCGATGTCGAACGTGATTGTTCTCGCTTCGCTTTTCAATATGCATCCAGGGAAACAATGCCATGCCCGCCAGGATTGACCGCGCTTCCTACGCCGACATGTTCGGCCCGACCGTTGGCGACAAGGTGCGCTTGGCGGACACCGAACTCTTCATCGAAGTGGAGGCGGACCATACGATCTATGGCGAAGAGGTGAAATTCGGTGGCGGCAAAGTCATCCGTGATGGCATGGGCCAGAGCCAGGTGGCGCGCGCGGATGGCGCGGTCGACACAGTTATCACGAATGCTCTCATCGTCGATTATACCGGCATCTACAAAGCCGATATCGGGTTGAAGAACGGCACGATCGCCGCCATCGGCAAGGCGGGCAACCCCGACACGCAGCCCGGCGTCACCATCATCGTCGGGCCCGGAACGGAAGTGATCGCCGGGGAAGGCAAGATTGTTACGGCAGGCGGCTTCGATTCCCACATCCACTTCATCTGCCCGCAGCAGATCGAGGAGGCGCTGATGTCGGGGCTCACGACGATGCTCGGCGGCGGCACTGGTCCCGCCCATGGCACGCTCGCCACCACATGCACGCCCGGGCCCTGGCATATCGGCCGGATGATCCAGTCCTTCGATGCCTTTCCGATGAACATCGGCATTTCCGGCAAGGGCAATGCCTCGCTGCCCAAGGCACTGGAGGAGATGGTGCTCGGTGGCGCCTGCGCGCTAAAGCTGCATGAAGACTGGGGCACGACGCCGGCGGCGATCGACTGCTGCCTTTCGGTGGCCGATGCGTTCGACGTGCAGGTGATGATCCACACCGATACGCTCAACGAAAGCGGCTTCGTGGAATCCACGGTCGAGGCGCTGAAGGGCCGCACCATCCACGCGTTTCATACAGAGGGGGCAGGTGGTGGCCACGCGCCGGACATCATCCGGGTCTGCGGGCTGGAAAACGTGATTCCGTCCTCGACCAATCCGACGCGTCCCTACACGGTTAACACCATCGCCGAGCACCTCGACATGCTGATGGTGTGCCACCATCTCTCGCCGTCCATTCCGGAGGATGTGGCCTTTGCTGAGAGCCGCATCCGCAAGGAGACGATCGCTGCCGAAGACATTCTGCACGATCTCGGTGCCTTTTCGATCATTGCCTCGGACAGCCAGGCCATGGGGCGCGTCGGTGAAGTGATCATTCGCACCTGGCAGACGGCCGACAAGATGAAGCGGCAGCGCGGGAGATTGGCTGGCGAGACGGGCGACAACGACAATGCGCGGGTGAAGCGCTACATCGCCAAATACACGATCAATCCCGCCATCGCCCACGGGATCAGCAAGCATATCGGCTCGATCGAGGTCGGAAAGCGTGCCGATCTCGTGGTCTGGGATCCGGCATTTTTCGGGGTGAAGCCGGCCATGGTGCTTCTCGGCGGCACGATCGCGGCCGCGCCCATGGGCGATCCCAACGCCTCCATCCCGACACCGCAACCGGTGCACTACCGGCCGATGTTCGGCGGGTATGGCGGCGGTCCGGCTGCCTCATCAGTCACGTTTGTATCGCAAGCTGCCCTCGATGACGGGTTGCAGCACCGGCTTGGCGTCTCGAAAGGCATGTTGGCCGTGGAGAACACCCGCGGTGGCATTTCGAAGCGCTCCATGAAGCTCAACGATGCGCTGCCGCATGTCGAAGTCGATCCGGAAACCTACGAGGTGCGCGCCGACGGGGAGCTTCTGACCTGCGAGCCGGCGACCGTGCTGCCGATGGCCCAGCGCTATTTCCTCTTCTGACCAAATGCCGCAATCCTGACCTCGATCAGTGAGGAACCTGACCCAGTGCTTCACGTTGCCCTTCATCCAACGATGGAGGTGAAATATGAGCGATATCAATCTCTAACACGATGGCTGGGTTGTCGTCGCGGATGGAGAAAAGGCGCTGTTCCTGCGCAATGAGGGCGACGCCGACTATCCCAATCTTCAGGTCTTCCGGGAGATGGAACAGGACAATCCGCCGACGCGCGAACAGGGCACGGATCGCCCCGGCCGCCTTCACGACGCCGGCGGTCCGCATCGTTCTGGCGTCGAGACAACCGACTGGCAGCAATTGGGCAAGGAGCGGTTCGCGAAGGAGATCGCGGAGCGCCTCTACAAATGCGCACACGCCAACCGTTTTAAGGAGTTGGTGATCGTCGCCCCACCGAAAGTTCTCGGTGAAATGCGTGACGCGTTGCACCAGGAGGTTCTGGATCGCGTCGTCAGCGAGGTGCCGAAGACGCTGACCAACCACTCAATCGACAAAATCGAAAATCTGCTTCTGCACTAGCTGCGTACTGTCTTTGAGAACAACAACGCCGCGGCTGAGGAAGCATCATGAAATTCGTTTGGGTCTACCTCGTCGCGGCGGTCGTCTTTCTGACGATCGACGCCATCTGGCTTGGTTATGTGGCGCGCGATTTCTACAAGGATCGCCTCGGTTCGCTGCTGCTGGAACGCCCCCGGTTCGGTATTGCCGGGGGTTTTTATGCCATCTTCGTCATTGGCCTGATCTATTTCGCGATCGCCCCAGGCCTCAACGCGCAAAGCTTCGGCCTGACCGTGTTCAACGCGTTCCTCTTCGGCCTCTTCTGCTACATGACCTACGACGCGACGAACCTCTCCACCATCAAGGGTTTCGATACCACAGTCGCGGTGGTCGACACGCTGTGGGGCGCCACGCTCAGTGCCTTTACCGCTGGCGTCACCTATTTCGTCGTCCGCGCCTTCTCGCTTTGGCATGGATGATGCATCTTCTGTCCCGGTAGCAATGACTGGGATCGAAGATGGAAAGAGCAAGTTCAGTCCTCAAAAAGGGCGCATGGTCGGGCGAGGCGCAAGATAGCGTGACGCTTGACGAGACGGCGCGGAACCGGCGGCGTCTAAGGCTTGCGAGCGATGGCGGCATGGAGTTTCTTCTCGATCTTCCCCATGCGGTGCTGCTGCGCGATGGCGATGGCCTGCAACTGACCGGCGGTGCGGTGATCGTCGTGCGATCCAAGCCGGAAGACCTCTATGAGGTCCGGGCCCAGGAGCCTTCGGCGCAGGCGCTCTTGCGGCTGGCCTGGCATATCGGCAACCGCCACCTTCCGTCCCAGATATTCGACGACCGCATCCTGATCCGGCGCGACCACGTCATCCGGCAGATGCTCGAAGGCTTGGGCGCGGTCGTGACGGAGGTCAGCGCTCCCTTCGATCCGGAAGGCGGCGCCTATGACGGTGCTGAGGCCGGGCACGACCACCATCATGGCCATCACGATCACGGCTCAGGCCACGGCCATTCCCATTCGCATGATCGGCACCATCACGACCATGATCATCACTGAGGCCCAGGACCAGCGACGCAGTCTGATGCGGCTGATGGCTTGGCTGTCGCCTGCCTTTCCGACGGGCAGCTTCAGCTACAGTCACGGGCTGGAATCCGCCGTGGATGCCGGCGCTATCGCCAGCGGCGATCATCTTGAGAACTGGCTGTCCGATCTCGTCGCGCATGGGTCCGGCTGGAACGACATGGTGCTGGTTGCGCAGGCCTGGCGGTCCTGCGCCAATGCCGGGCTAATCGACGAGTTGGGTAAACTCGCCGAGGCTTTGGCCGGGTCTGCCGAACGCCATCTGGAAACCATGGCGCAAGGTGCTGCCTTTCTCGACGCCGCCGGGGCGCGCGCGTCGATTGCCGCTGTCGATCATGGCGAGTTGCCGGGCGAGCTTGCCTATCCCGTCGCCGTCGGTCTGGTCGCCGGTCGGGAAGGCGTGCCGCTTGCCGACACGCTGACGGCCTTCGCCCATGCATTCGTCTCCAACCTCATTCAGGCGGCACTCCGGCTTGCGCCGATCGGTCAGCGGGAAGGCGTGCGGGTGCTGGCCGCGCTGGAGCCATTGATCGCCGCAACGGCGGAACGCGCGGCAGAGGCCGGCCTCGATGATCTCGGCTCCTGCACGTTCAGATCCGAAATCATGTCACTTAGACACGAAACTCTGCATTCAAGGCTTTTTCGATCATGACTCACTCTCTGCACGGACCGCTTCGCGTCGGCATCGGTGGCCCCGTTGGTTCGGGCAAGACCACGCTGACCGAAAAGCTCTGCAAGGCGATGGCGGCCGAGTATTCCGTCGGCGTCGTCACAAACGATATCTATACCCGCGAAGATGCCATGGCGCTGGTGCGGATGCAGGCGCTGCCGGAGGACCGCATCATCGGCGTGGAGACCGGCGGCTGCCCGCATACGGCGATCCGCGAAGATGCCTCGATCAACCTGCGGGCCATCGCCGAGCTCAACCGGCGGCATCCCGATCTCGACGTCGTCTTCATCGAATCCGGCGGAGACAATCTCGCAGCGACCTTTTCGCCCGATCTTGCGGATCTGACGCTTTACGTCATTTCGGTGTGCCAAGGCGGCGACATTCCGCGAAAGGGCGGACCGGCGATCACACGCTCGGATCTGCTCATCGTGAACAAGACCGACCTTGCGCCTTATGTGGGTGTTGATCTCGAGCAGATGGATGAAGACTGCCGTCACAGTCGCAAGGAGCGACCCTACGTCTTCACCGATCTCAGCCGAGCGAAAGGCGTGGATGACATCATCGCCATGCTGGAGCGAGAAGGTGGGCTCACGCGCCAAATAGCAGCCGAGTGACGCGTCAGTCGGCCTGTTCGAGGCCTTCATAGTTCGGCAGGTGCTGAAAGGCCTGCCGCAGCGCCTCCGACCATCCGTCCGAAATCGCCTGATAGTAAGGATCGGAAGCGAGTAGCCGCTTTTCCGCGCCCCGCTTGAGCGAGCCTGTCTCATAGGTCTGCATGTCGAGCGGCAGCCCGACCGACAGGTTCGATTTCAGTGTGGAATCGAACGACACGATGAGCAGCTTGGCTGCTTCCTCGAAGCTCATGTCTGGGTCGTAGGCGCGAACGAGGATCGGCTTTCCGTATTTGTGCTCGCCGATCTGGAAGAACGGATTGTCGTCGGTCGCCTCGATGAAGTTGCCTTCGGGATAGATCAGGTACATCCGGCTCTCGCCGCCAACGATCTGGCCACCGAGGATAAAGGTCGCGCCGAAGCTCGATTCACTCTTGAAGCCGCCTCCGACCGCGATTTCGCGGATCACGGAACGAACCGTATCCCCGACGAGCTTTGCCGCCTGGAACATGGACGGCACTTCGTAGATGTCGGGATCGCGCTCGCCGGCGGTCTTGTGGCGTTCTTCCAGCATGCTGACGACGGTTTGTGTCGTTGCGAGATTGCCGGCCGAAAGCAGGGTGATCAACCGGTCGCCCTTGCGCTCCCAGGTGTACATCTTCTTGAACGAAGACACGTTGTCGACCCCGGCATTGGTCCGGGTATCGGACATGAACATCAAGCCACGCCTGAGCCGAAGACCGACACAGTAGGTCATCGCTTACTTCACCCCGCCATCAGATTGCCGGCCACCCCCGGCCGTCTTCGTCACCCTATACGCGCCGCGGCGCGACTCAGATGCATCCGAATTTCGCGATCCGAATTACTGCTCCACCGTAATGGCCACGGCAAGCGTCTCCGTGGAATTTCCATGGCGGATACCGGAAACCGGAGACACGTCGACGAAGTCGAGCCCCGTCGCGATGCGGATGTAGCGCTCGTCCGGCGAGATGCCGTTCGCCGCGTCGAAACCGACCCAGCCGAGACCCTCCACAAAAGCTTCGGCCCAGGCATGCGTCGCCACCTGCTCGGTTCGGTCGTCCATCAACAGATAGCCGGAGACGTAGCGCGCCGGAAAATCGAGAAAGCGCGCGGCGCTCAGGAAAATGTGGCTGTGATCCTGGCACACGCCGCTACCGTTCTCGAGCGCTTCCTCGGCGGTCGTCTTGGCATCGGTGGCGCCGATTTCATAGGCGACCTTGTCGCTGATCGTCGCCATTAGCCCGTGCAGCCGCTCCAGCGGGTCCTTGCCCGGGATCGAGCGGGCAAGGTCGCGGATGGGCTTGCCGGCGCGTGTCAAATGCGTGTCACGCAGATAGAGCCAAAGCGGCGCGAAGCCCACATGCGGGCCCGAGACGCCGTTCACGTCTTCCGTCACCACTTCGCCATGGGCGACAATCCGGATCATGTGCGGATCGCCTTCGGCCGACAAAAGCTGCGTCAGATTGCCGAAATGGTCATCATAGGTGACCTCGACGCGGGCGCCTTCGATGTCGGTCTGCCAGTTGACGACCGTCTGCCCGCGCCCGGATCGCGGCGTCAGCCGCAGGCGCTGAAGCGCGTAGTGGATGGGAATGCTGTAGTTGTATTCGGTCGAGTGGCTGACGCGGATTTGCATGATCAATAGAACCTGTAGGCTTCCGCGATCTCTTGGCCGAGACGGCTGTTGCGTCGGATGAAGTCTTCCAGAAACTGGTGGAGCCCGCCGTCGATGATGGCGCGGATATCGCGGTTGCGCAGCGTCTCCAGGATCTCGAGCGCCGTGTCGTGGGCATTGTGCCGGCTGCTGTATTCGGTTTCCAGATAGCCGAGATTGTTGGTAATCTTCTCGTGGCAATAGGCAAGCGAACGCGGCATGCGTCCATTCAGGATCAGGAAGTCGGCGATATTCGTCGGGTTGAGATCGGATTCGTAAACCCAGCCGTAGGACCGGTGCGCCGAGACCGAGCGCAGGATAGACACCCACTGAACGTTGTCCAGCGACGAACCGACATAGGTGACCGCCGGCAGAAGCAGGTAGTATTTAACATCGAGGATGCGGGCGGTGTTGTCGGCGCGTTCGATGAAGGTGCCGATGCGCGAGAAGTTGAAGATCTCGTTGCGCAGCATCGTGCCGTGAAAGGCGCCGCGGATCAGTCCCGTGCGCTGCTTGATCAGGTCGAGCACGCTTGGCAGGTCTGCATCCTTGACGCGCCGCGCCAGCCGTGAAGTCAGGTCGATCCAGCACTCATTGGTGCTTTCCCAGGCTTCACGGGTGAGGGCGGTGCGCACCATGCGGGCGTTGGAGCGCGCGCTGTTGATCACCGACAGAACGCTCGACGGATTGCGCTCGTCGCGCAGCATGAAATCGATCGCGTCGGGGCCTGTCACGTTCTCGTATTGCTGGAGAAAGTTCGCCTCCACGCCGGCGCTTTTCAGCACCGATGTCCATTCGTCGTCCGAGCCCTGCGTGCCGGTCAGCGACATGCGCACGCCGGCATCGATCAGGCGGGCGGTGTTTTCGGCGCGTTCGATGTAGCGGAACATCCAGAACAGGCCGTTGGCTGTGCGTCCAAGCATCATCGCATCAATCCTCCAGCACCCAGGTGTCCTTGGTGCCTCCGCCCTGGCTGGAGTTGACGACGAGCGAGCCTGCCTTCAGCGCGACGCGCGTGAGCCCGCCGGGAATGATCTGGATGCGGTTCGGCGCCACGAGCACGAAGGGCCGCAGGTCCACGTGGCGCGGCGCAACGCCCTTCTTCACGAGAATCGGCACGGTCGAGAGCGACAGGGTGGGCTGGGCGATGTAATTGCCCGGCCGCGACTTGAGCTTGGCGGCGAATGCGGTGATTTCCTTTTTCGATGCGGTCGGCCCGACGAGCATGCCGTAGCCGCCGGACCCGTGGACTTCCTTGACGACCAGGTCGGCCAGATTGTCGAGCACGTATTTCAGCGTGTCCGGCTCGGAGCAGCGGTAGGTCGGCACGTTTTCGAGCAGCGGCTTGCGGCCCGTGTAGAACTCTACGATTTCCGGCATGTAGGAATAGATCGCCTTGTCGTCGGCGATGCCCGTGCCGGGCGCATTGGCGATCGTGATGTTGCCGGCGCGGTAGACATCCATGATCCCTGCCACGCCAAGAGCGGATTCCGGCCGGAAGGTGAGGGGGTCTAGGAAATCGTCGTCGACGCGGCGATAGAGCACGTCGATCGGCTTGTAGCCCTGGGTGGTGCGCATGGCGACGCGACCGCCGATGACCCTGAGGTCAGGACCTTCCACCAGTTCCACGCCCATCTGGTCGGCGAGGAAGGCGTGTTCGTAATAGGCCGAGTTATAAATCCCCGGCGTCAAAACCGCGACGCGCGGCTTGTCGGCGCAGCCGGGCGGTGCGGATGCTTCCAGGCTTTGGCGCAGCAGCATCGGGTAGTTTTCGACCGGGCGGACGCGGACTCGGTGAAACAGCTCCGGGAACATCTGCATCATCGTTTCCCGGTTCTCCAGCATGTAGGAGACGCCGGACGGCGTGCGGGCATTGTCTTCCAGAACGTAGAATTCGTCCTGTCCGGTCCGCACGATGTCGGTACCGATGATGTGCGTGTAGACGCCGCCGGGCGGGCGCATGCCGATCATCTCGGGCAGAAACGCCTCGTTGCGTTCGATCAGGTGACGCGGCACGCGGCCGGCGCGGATGATCTCCTGCTTGTGGTAGATGTCGTCGAGAAATGCGTTGAGAGCTGCGACGCGCTGCTCGATTCCCTGAGCGAGTTTTCGCCATTCGCGACCGGAAATGACCCGGGGGACGATGTCGAAGGGAATGATGCGCTCGGCAGCTTCTTCCTTGCCGTAGACGGCGAAGGTGATGCCGGTCTTGCGGAAGATGGCCTCGGCGTCACGCGACTTCGTCAGTAGTCTGGCGTGATCCTGCTCGCCGTACCAGGACATATACTCCGAATAGGGCCCGCGGGGCCGGTTGTCGGCATCGAGCATTTCGTCGAACGGCAAATCAAAGCTCCCTCTTTTTGGTCATGAAAGAGCAAAGCGGGAGGCTTTGCAAGCGGCTGCGGGCGTTGGCAAAACAATGCCTTAAGCTAAGGCGCGGTTGCACAAGCTTTGATCATGCTTTGACAGGTTGCGCCAGCGCGCGTAACGGTCGAAACGACTTTCCGCCCGCGAGCCGCTCCTCCCATGACAATCGAACGCATCGCTCCCGCGCTTTTCGTGCTGCTCTGGTCCACGGGATGGATCGTAGCACGTTATGCGGCGCCGCACGCCGATCCGCTGTTCTTTCTGTGCCTGCGCTACGTGTCCGCCGCCGCGGTCTTCGTGGTGTTCTGCATGATCGTTCGGGCCCAGTGGCCGCAGACCCGCGCGCAGTGGTGGCACGCAACGTTTTCAGGCGTGCTCCTGCATGCGATCTATCTCGGCGGTGTCTGGTGGGCGATCGCGCATGGCGTGCCGACTGCGCTGTCCGGGCTCATTGCCGCACTCCAACCCTTGCTCACGGCCACCGTCGCGCCTTTCGTGGTCGGCGAGCGCCTGTCTGGGAGCCAGAAGCTCGGCATCGGTCTCGGTCTCGTCGGCCTGATGATCGCCATCGTGCCGAACCTGATGGCGCTCGAGCCAGAGCAGATCGCCGCCGCGACCGTGCCGCTCATCGTCAATGTCGTCGCCATGGTCGCGGTGACCGCTGGCACGCTCTACCAGAAGCGTTATCTCCAGACCGGCGACCTGCGCACCATCGCCACGCTGCAGTATCTTGGCGCCTTCGTCGTGACCGCCCCCTTCGTGCTCTTGCTGGAAGACATGCGGATCGTCTGGAACTTCGAAGTGTTCGTCGCGCTCGCCTGGTCCGTGTTCGGGCTGTCGCTGCTGGCGATTGCGCTCCTGCTCTACCTCATCAGGCGCGGCCAGGTGTCGAAGGCGGCGTCGCTGATCTATCTGGTGCCGCCGACCGTGGCGATCCAGGCGTTCCTCTATTTCGGCGAGGAACTGCCGCTGCCGATGATCATCGGCACATTGGTGGTGGTGCTCGGTGTATATCTCACGAACCGAAAGCCGAAGGCGGTACTTGTCACTTAAGACGACCGGCCAAAGAAAAAGGCCGCCGCTGGTTCAGCGACGGCCTTGATTATCTTCGTACGGCAAAAATCAGGCGCTGCGGCGCTGGCCACCCTGGGACGAGCCTTCGCGCTTGCCTTTACCGACGCGGCGATGCGAACGGCCGCTCGGGCGCTCGCTGTTGCCGGTGCGCTCGGGGCGCTGCCCATTGCCACGTCCGCCGCCACCATTGCCGCGACCAGCACCCTTGCCGCCGCCACGGGCAGGGCGGGCGTGGTCGGCCGGAGCCGTGCCGCTGGCAACCGCGATCGAGATGCCCATCAGCTTCTCGATGTCGCGCAGCAGGCGGATCTCGTCAGGCGCACAGAAGGCGACTGCCATGCCATCACGGCCGGCACGTGCAGTACGACCGATCCGGTGTACGTAAGCGTCCGGCACTTCCGGCAGCTCGAAATTGTAGACGTGGCTGACGCCCGAAATGTCGATGCCGCGTGCAGCGACGTCGGTCGCCACCAGAACCCTGACCTTGCCGTCCTTGAATTCCTTCAAGGCGCGCTCGCGCTGGTTCTGGCTCTTGTTGCCATGGATCGAGGCGGCCGAGAAACCGGCAGCGACGAGCTGCTTCATCAGCTTTTCGGAGCCGTGCTTGGTGCGGCCGAAAACGAGGGCGAGGCCATCGGGATTGGCGCGCAGGCACTGGATCAGAAGGTTCGTCTTGGCCGACTTGTCGGTGACGAAGTGCACGCTCTGCTCGATCTTGTCGGCAGCCTTGCCGGGAGGCGAGACTTCGACACGCATCGGATCGGTCAGGTAGCTGTCGGCGAGGTCCGCGATCATCTTGGGCATCGTGGCCGAGAACAACAGCGTCTGGCGCTTCTTGGGCACCAGCTTCACGATCTTGCGCAGATCATGGATGAAGCCGAGATCGAGCATCTGGTCGGCTTCGTCGAGGACGAGGCGGTGCACCTGGTGCAGGCTCAGCGCCTTGCGGTCGACGAGGTCGAGCAGGCGGCCTGGCGTGGAGACGAGAATGTCGAGGCCGCGGTCGAGCATGCGCATCTGACCGTTGATCGATACGCCACCGACGACGACACCGATCTTGAGCGGCGTGTTCTTCACGAAGGCCTTCAGGTTGGCGGCGATCTGGTTGACCAGTTCACGCGTCGGCGCAAGAATCAGCGCACGCGTCGATCGTGGCTCCGGCTTCTTGCCGTCCGAGAACAGGCCTTCGATCAGCGGCAGGCCGAAGGCAGCCGTCTTGCCGGTGCCCGTCTGGGCGAGACCGATCAGATCATGGCCCTTCAGGACCAGCGGGATGGCTTGTGCCTGGATCGGCGTCGGCTGGGTGAAGCCGAGGGCGACGAGCGGCGCAAGTGTTTGCTTGGAAAGCCCAAGCGAAGTGAAATCGTTCAAAATACATGCCTTTCAGGCGTGGGCAGCCGCACGCGGAACCGTTTTGGTCCGGTGGCGACTTCAAGAACCCCGCGTGAAATGGGAACTTGGATTGGAAATGCTTTCTTCAGCGCCAGGGCGACGAATGACTTCGCCGTTCTTGGGAACTGCCGCTTTATGAAACCTTGTTGATCGGGTCATTTACCCGAAATGGCGCGCTCACGCTGGCGGCCTAAAGGGAAAGCTGAACCGCATGTCGTCTTTTCCCGTGCAAAAGTCAAGATGGGACCGGTGATCGGCGCTCCACCTCAAGTCCCCGTCGAAATTCTCGGTCCCTCCTTCCCAGATGCACGCCAATCGCTATGATCGGCCAACTTTTGGGCATAGGCGCCCGAAAGGACAGTCAATGACAGGACGGACGCACGAACGATGCGCTCCAACAGATTTCAGGGAGAGTGACTACATGTTGCCAGCATTCAAGACGGCGCTCGCCACCGGCGTGGCTGTAGCGAGCCTGACGACGGCAGCCTTGGCGGAGGATTTCAAGATCGGCTTCATCGGCGGCATGACCGGCCCGATCGAAAGCCTGATGCCGCCGATCGTGGCAGGCGCGGAACTGGCCATCGCCCAGATCAACGAGCAGGGCGGCTTCTTCGGTGATGAAAGCCAGGCCTCGCTGGTCATCGGCGACGATGGTTGCGTCGACGCAACGCGCGCATCGGACGCGGCCGACCGTCTCGTCAACGTCGAGAATGTCCGTGCGATCGTCGGTGCGATGTGTTCGGGCGCAACGGTCGCCGCTGCCAACAACGCGGCCGTTCCGGGCGGCGTCGTGATGATTTCGCCCGCCTCCACCGCGCCGTCGCTGACGACGCTCGAAGACAATGACCTCGTCTTCCGTACCGCGCCTTCGGACGCGTTCCAGGGCGAAGTGCTCGCCAACCTCGTTTTCGCGAAGGGCATCACGAGCGTTGCCGTTTCCTACGTGAACAACGACTACGGCACGGGCTTCGCTGATGCCTTCGGCACCGCGTTCGAAGCGGCCGGCGGCCAGGTTCTCGCCTCCGAAGCGCATGAAGATGGCAAGGCGGACTATCGCGCCGAGATCGGCTCTCTGTCCTCGACGGGCGCTGAGGCTCTCGTCGTGCTCGCCTATGTGGACGGCTCGGGCGGTACGCTCATCCGCCAGGCCGTAGAAGGCGGCGACTTCTCGCAGTTCGTCGGCGGTGACGGCATGGTCGGCAACCGCCTTGGCGAGCTGGTCGGTTCCAACGCCGATGGCATGATCGCGACCCGTCCGGGTTCCCCGGAACTGCCGGGCCGCGCCGCTTATGATGCGGCTGCCGAGGAAGCCGGCTTCGATCCAAGCGCAACCTTCGCCGCGCAGTCCTACGACGCGGCGTTCCTGCTCGCGCTCGCTCTGCAGAAGAACGGCGGCGAGATGGAAGGCCTCAACACCGCGCTTCGCGAAATCGCGACGGAACCGGGCGAAGTCATTCTGCCGGGCGAGTGGGAAAAGGCCGTCGAACTGATCGAAGCCGGTCAAGACATCAACTATGAAGGCGCCTCCGGCAGCCACGAATTCGACGATGCCGGCGACGTACCCGGCGTGTTTGATGAGATGACGGTCGAAAACGGCGAGTTCGTTCTCGTCGGCCCAGCTACGTAAGTCACGTTTCGCTTACGGATCGACCGCTGTTGAAAGGGAGCCTGCGGCTGATGCTGTAGGCTCCCTTCTCGTTTCGGCAGGAAGCTTTGGATCTTCTAAAATGCTAAGTTGTGGCATCGGCGCGTAACGCTTTCGAAACCGCACCGTCGCTAGCTGTTATGGACAGCATGCAGGGGCGAACCATGACGATAAGCTCGGTTGGCAAGGTTGAAAGGGAGCGGCTAGAGGCCGTTCGTGCGCTCGATCTTACCCACACATCCGATTTTCCCGATCTCGATGCCATCACCAGCTTCGCTCGCGAGCTATTTGGTGTCAGCGGTGCGCTGGTCACCATCCTGGACGAGGATGTCCAGTGGAACATTTCCCGATCCGGCTATGATGATCGTTGGACACCGAGGCTTCACTCGTTCTGCAACGTTACTCTTGCTGAGGGACGGACGATCATCGTTCAGGACTTGAGCCTCGATACGAGGTTCGACAGCAATCCGCTCGTTCACCAGCAGCCCTATCTGCGCTTCTATGCCGGTATTCCGCTTGAGATAGACCCCGGCATCTGCCTCGGCACGCTTTGCCTCATCGATACCGAAGCGCGTTCTTTGTCATCACGTGAACTGGCGCAGCTGGAGCGGCTGGCGACCATTGCGACGGCCTTGCTCAGGCAGCATCGGGACACGGTGCGCGTGGCGCGTCTCTCCATGTCGCTCGCTCAGTCCGCCCGCACCATCGAAGAGCAGTCACATACACTGACGCTGCAAAACCGCATGCTCGACGAGGCCTGCGCGTTGGGCGAGATGGGGGCGTTCGACCACAATCTTCTGACAGGCAAGGCGGAGTGGAGCGCAATTATGAAGCGCATTCACGACCTGGACGAAGACGCCACCATTGGTTCGGTCAACGATTTCAATCACATGAAACGCTTCTATTCGAAGCGGGATATGAAGCGTTACTTGAAAGCGGTTCGGGAAGCGATGCAGGCGCGTACCTCGCTGGATTTCGAAACGGCGCTCAAGACCGCGAAGGGCCGTCGCCGTTGGGTGCGCCTCCGGGTCGATTTCGAGTACGACCAGAATGGCCGGCCCGTGCGCCGGTTCGGCATGATGCAGGATATTACGCGCGAAAAGCACCTACTTGGCCGTCTGGATTATCTGGCCAATCGCGATCCGCTGACGGGTCTCTACAATCGCAATTACTTCCTGCGGACCGCGAACCAGCATCTCAAGGATCGCAAGCACCTGACGACGGGTATCGCGATCCTGGATCTCGACGGCTTCAAGGCCATCAATGACAGCTATGGTCACGCTGCCGGCGATGCCTGCCTGCGCGCGATTGCCACGAGACTGCGCAGCCATTGCGGACCGGAATGGCTGCTCGTGCGACCAGGTGGCGACGAATTCGCGCTCGTGATTGCCGATGAATGCGATCTGGAAACCTTGAAGGAACGGCTCGAAGCTTTACGGCTGGTCATTCAGGAGCCGATCGACTGGAAGGGCATCACGTTCCAGGTATCGGCTTCCATCGGCCTCGCGCCTGCTGAACCGGACCGCACGCAGGATGCTCTCGAACTGGTGCAATCGGCGGATCTCGCGGTCTACAAGGCGAAGGCTGGGGGGCGCAATTGCATCGCCACCTACTCCTCCGATCTTCACGAAGTCGCGCTCCATCGGTTCAACATCATCAGCGAGGCGCGAAGGGCGCTCGACCGCGGCGAGTTCACGCTGTTCTACCAGCCGAAGATCAAGCTCATGGACCGCAGTCTCAGTGGGTTCGAGGCTTTGTTGCGGTGGCGTCAGCCGGATGGCCGTTACGCTGCGCCCGGCGAATATCTGCCCGTCCTCGAAGATGGCGAGATGTCGCGGCGCATCGGCGACTTCGTCATGGACGAGGCGATCCGGCAAGCCTCGTGCTGGCGGGCGAGCGGCTTCGATTTCGGCAATATTGCCATCAATGTTTCATCGAGCCAGTTCATCGGTAGCGGCTTCGTCGATCGGCTGATCTCCAGCATGGCCGATGCCGGTCTTGCACCCGGCGACATCCAGATCGAAGTGACGGAAGGCGTGCTGTTGTCCACCGGCGCAACGTCCGTCGCTTCGGGCCTCAAGCGATTGTCCGACCACGGCATCAAGATCGCGTTCGATGATTTCGGCACGGGCTACGCATCGCTCGTCCATCTGCGCCAGCTCGAATTCGACGTCATCAAGCTGGATATGTCGTTTGTCCGGTCGATGCTGACGTCGCCTGCCGACATGGCGATCGTCGAGGCGGTGCTGACGCTCGCAAGGCGGCTCGGCAAGCAGGTTGTGGCGGAAGGTGTCGAGACGAGCACCCAGGCGGAGACCTTGCTCGCCCATGGCTGCCATTACGGACAGGGGTATCTCTTCAGCCGGCCAAAGCCCGCGGCCGTGCTCGAGGCCGCGTGGCGGGAGTTGCGCGAGGCGGTCTGAGCCGTCCTCAACCTTATGCCTTGCGCGACAGACGCTCGGGAATGACGCCTTTCGGTGCGAAGCGCAGCACCATGGTAATCGTCAGACCGATGACGAAAACGCGCATGGCGAGCGCCCGGCTGTTCAGGTCGGCAGGGGCCTGCCAGCCGAACATGTCGCGCCCGATCGTGCGGATATAGTCGAAGATGACGAGCGTCACCGGTTCCGACATCGTCCAGATCACGTAGACCAGCAGCGCTCCGAAGATCGCACCGCGATTGTTGCCGGGTCCGCCGAGGATCACCATCACCCAGATCAGGAAGGTGTGGTTGAGGTCGACGAAGCCGTTCGGGTCGAAGATCGTGTTGAAATGAATAAGTGTCGCCCCGCCGATGCCCATCAGGACGCAGCCGAAGACGAAGATCTCGAGCCTGCGCTTGGTGACGTCCTTACCCATGGCGGAGGCCGCGTCTTCATTGTCGCGGATCGCCCGCATCATGCGGCCCCAGGGCGCGTGATAGACGCGCTGCAGCAGCATGTAGACGATGACGAGCATCACCGCCGTCAGAACGAGGTAGCTTGCGCGTGCGGCCGTGAAGCCGACTTCGGCAGCACCGGGAACCGGCCAGGGCAGGGGCGACACGGTCTGGGTCCCACGCGTCAGCCAGTCGGCATTCTTGAGGAAGGTCTTGATGATCTGCGCGATACCGAGCGTGGCGATCGCGAGATAGTCGGAACGCAGGCCAAGGCAGATCTTGCCGACGACCCAGGCGATCGCGCCAGCAACGATGCCGGCTGCCGCCCAGCCGAAATAGACCGGCAGGCCGAGGCCACCAACAAAGCCGGCTTCCCGCTCGATGTAGCGTGCGGTCGGATCGAGGCTTGCCGAGACGACCAGATAGGCGACGGCGAGCGTCACCAGCGTCAGGAAGGTCACGAGCGGCTTCGGCAGGCCGATCTTGCCCGAACGCGACGCGGCGAAGACGGCGGCCGCGCCGATTGCCACCTTCACGAGCACGTCGCCAAGCATCGCCGGGCCTTCGGAATCCCAGAAGGCCTGGTTGACGGGGAAGGTCACGAAGAGCGAGGCGAAGGCGCCGGCGGCGATGAAGCCCATGATGCCGACATTGAAGAGCCCCGCCGTGCCCCATTGCAGCGAAAGCCCGAAGGCGATCATCGCGTAGCACAGCGCTTCGACCGTCACGCGCAGCGAATAGGCTGTGCCCTGGGTGTAGAAGATGATGGCGAACAGAACGCCGAGGCCGGCAAAGAGCAGGAGGTCGCGACGGTTGTCGGTCATCACAGCACCCGTCCCTTGAAGATGCCGGTCGGCCGGTAGATCAGGATGAGGATCAGGAGGACGAAGGGCACCATCAGTTTATAGTCGGTAGGTACGATGGCGAGCGAGGCTGGCACTTCGAACGCGTTGTCGGTCCAGCGCGCGATCGGGCGCAGCAGCACCGACCAGTTGAACACGGCGAGCGTCTCGGCGTAGCCGACAACGAAGCCGCCTGCGATCGCGCCATAGGGCTGGCCAATGCCGCCGACGATCGTTGCGGCGAAGATCGGCAGCAGGATGTTGAAGGAGAGATCCGGCTTCAGCGAGACGTCGAGCGCGAGCATCGTTCCAGCAAGTGCAGCAAGTCCGCCGCCGATGATCCATGTGGCCCGCACCACGGTCTCGATGGAGATGCCGGTGACCTGCGCCAGCGACGGGTTGTCGGAGACGGCACGCATCGCCTTGCCGAGGCGCGAGCGCGACAGGAAGTAGTGCAGCGCGATCACCGAGATCAGCGTGACGATGAAGAGCGCCAGCTGCGGCTCCGTCACCGTGATCATCTGGTTGGCGCCGGGCACTTCGATGCGGAAGATGTCTTTCGGCTCGTTGAAATAAAGCTCACGCGAACTCGGGCCGGCGAACAGGCGAATGAGGCCCTGCAGCATCAAGGTCACGCCGATCGAGGCCATGACCAGCACGATGCCTTTTGCACCGGATCGGCGCAGCGGTTGGTAGAACGTCCGGTCGATGCCGATCGATATGCCGGCGGTGAGGATCATCACGATCGGCAGCACCATCATGGCAATCGGCAGCGGGCCTGCGAAACCTGCGGCTGCGAGTGCTGCGGCCAAAACGTAGGCGATGAAGGCGCCGAGCGTCATCATGTCGCCATGGGCGAAATGCGCAAAGCGCAGGATGCCGAAGATCAGCGTTACGCCGATTGCGCCGAGCGCATAGATCGACCCGATGATGGCACCGGCGAGGATGCCCTTGTTGATGAAGAAGACCAGCTCATTCATTGATGTCGATCATCCCCCGAGGAAGCTTTTGGCGACTTCCGGATTGTCGAGAAGCGCCCGGCCGGTGTCGGTGTATGAATTCTGGCCATTGGCCAGCACGAAGCCCTTGTGGGCGATGGCCAGCGCCTGCTTGGCGTTCTGCTCGACCATGGCGACGGTCACGCCGAGCTTGTTGATGGCGATGACGCGGTCGAAGATTTCCGACATGTACATCGGCGACAGGCCCGCCGTCGGCTCGTCGAGCAGGATAAGCTTCGGCTCGATCATCAGCGCGCGGCCGAAGGCGACCATCTGGCGCTGGCCGCCGGACAATTCGCCGGCTGCCTGCCGTCGCTTGTCCTTCAGCGGCGGGAAGATTTCGTAGACCTCGTCCATCACGCGGGAATAGTCGTCGCGCCGCGTATAGGCGCCCATTTCGAGGTTCTCGTGCACCGTCAGCGTCGCGAAGACATTGTGCTCCTGCGGCACCATCGCGATCTTGTGCGCGGCGAGCTTTTCCGGGCTGATGCCGGTGATGTCGTGCCCGTCGAAATGGATCGAGCCCTCGGTGATGTTCAGCATGCCGAAGATCGCCTTCAGCGTCGTCGACTTGCCGGCTCCGTTCGGACCGACGATCACGCCGATCTCGCCGGCTTCGAGCGTCATGTCGATGCCCTTGAGGATCGTCATCTGGCCGTAGCCGGCATGAAGATTGCGGATTTCGAGCAGGCTCATGGACGCGCCTCCACCTGATTGGCGTGGGCGACGGTCGCATTGCCCGTCGGCGAGCCGCCGAAATAGGCTTCGATCACGCGCGGGTCGTTCTGGATCTCGGCGATATGGCCTTGCGTCATCACAGAACCGGCCGCCATGACGATCACCGGGTCGCAGAGCCTGGCGATCAGGTCCATGTCGTGCTCGATGACGAAGAAGGTGTAGCCAAGCTCGCGGTTCAGCCGTTCGATATTGGATGCGAGATCGTTCAGGAGCGTGCGGTTGACGCCGGCGGCGATCTCGTCGAGCAGCACGACCTTGGCGTCGGTCATCATGGTGCGGCCGAGTTCCAGGAGCTTCTTCTGGCCGCCCGAAAGATTGCCGGCAAGCTCGGTCTTCACATGGGTGATCTTCAGGAAGTCCAGTACTTCCTCGGCCTTGCGGCGGATCGCTTCTTCCTCGCGGCTGACGCGGCCGGGCATGAACCAGGCACCGACCAGGCCTTCGCCTGTCTGGTTGTCCGGCACCATCATGAGGTTCTCAAGCACCGTCATGTTGGAGAATTCGTGCGCAATCTGGAAGGTTCGCAGCAGGCGCCGCTTGTACAGCGCGTGCGAGGGCAGGCCGGTCACGTCCTCGCCGTCGAACAGGATGGTCCCGCTCGTCGGCTCCAGCGTGCCCGCCACCATGTTGAACAGCGTCGACTTGCCAGCGCCGTTCGGACCGATCAGGCCCGTGACGGAGCCCTTCTCGACCGAGAGCGTGCAGTCGTTGACTGCGTGGAAGCCGCCGAAGCGCTTGCTCACGCTTTTCACTTCGATGATCGCTGACATCGTTCCCTGTGGGCGGCCTTGGGCCGCTTCTCGTCGCGGATGCGTCCCCTATCCGGGACGTCGATGGCGATGCCTCTAGCATCGGGCAATTCGCAATGGAAGGCCGCGAAAACCGTGGGCGGCTGCACAAATGCCGCAGATTCGGTTCGCGTGCGGCAAAATCTTGTGCAAACGGGCCCCGAAGGGCCCGCTTGCGCGTTCCGTTCACGAAGTTTTCAGATCAGGACGCCGCGTCGCGTGCGGCAGTCAGCCACTCGTCGACCTCAGCGCGGTTCTCTTCGATCCACTCGGCAGCATGGCGAGCGACGTCGGCTTCGCTGTTTTCGCCTTCGTACATCTTCGCGTTCTGCTCGAAGACATCGTCCAGCGGCACGGACGCCGCTTCCAGAAGCGCGCGAACGGCCGGGTTCTCTTCAAGGAACTCGGAATTGGCTACTGGAACGAGATCGTTGGCCGGGAAGCCTAGCTGGCAGGGATCGTTCACGCAGCCTTCGACGCCGGCCATGGTGGCTGCATCTTCGAGGCCCTTGGTCGATTCCGGCAGGTCGATTTCCGGCACTTCGATCCAGACGACGTCTTCGCCCGGCTTCAGTACGTTGACGGTCCAGTTCGGCGTCCATGTGTAGAAGAAGATCGGCTCGCCGGCCTCATAGGCGGCGACCGCATCCGCCATGGAGGCGTTGTAGCCGGCCTTCACGGGATTGACCGTATCGCGCAGGCCGTAAGCATCGAGGTGATGCTCGATGCCGACTTCGCAACCCCAGCCGGGCGGGCAGGCGACGAGATCGGCCTTGCCGTCGCCATCGCGGTCGAAGAGCGCGGCGATTTCCGGATCCTTGAAGTCTTCCAGATTGTCGATGCCGTGTTCATCGGCCGTCGCCTTGTCGATCAGGTAGCCCTCAAGCGCGCCACCGGCGGCAACCGTGCCGACTTTTTCGGCGCCCTGCGAGAAGGTCTCCTCGTAGGTGTTGTGCAGCGGGAACCAGCCATCAACCCACAGGTCCATGTCGCCCTGGGCGACCGACTGGTAGAAGATCGGGTTGTCGAGGGCGCTCGGGCCTGCGACCTCGTAGCCAAGCTCCTCCAGCATCTGCTTGTAGATCTGGGTGTAGAAATAGCCTGTGTCCCAGGTCGGCTGTGCCATGTTGATGGTCACGCCTTCGCCGGGTTGCGCATCCTGAGCATTGGCGACGGTCGTTGCCGCCGCGAAGCAGAGGGCTGCCGCCGCAACGCTGGCAGAGAGGCGGGGCAGGCATCCGAAAGCTGTCATCTTTGTTCTCCCTTTGGGTTTTGTCGGTCTCCGCCCTTGTCGCAAGCGGAGGGTTTTCGTGCCGCCCGCAAGAAGGCGGCCGATTTTCGTGGCGGTCAGGCGGGCTTTTCGTCCGCCGCGCGAGCCGCCATCCGCGACGGCTTGAAAAAGCCGCGGAACGTCTGTGCGAGCGAGGGCGTTGCGACTGCCTTGCGCTCGGCGAAGGATTGCGTGATCCGGTCCAGAATGATCGCGAGAATGACGATTCCGATGCCGCCTTCCATCGCGGTTCCGACATCCAACCGTCCGAGACCCGTGTTGACTGTCAAGCCGAGGCCACCAGCACCGATGAGCGCCGCAATGACGGCCATGGACAGCGCCATCATCAGCGTCTGATTGAGGCCGGCCATGATGGTGCGCATGGCAAGCGGAAGCTGCACTTCCCATAGAACCTGGGAGGGCGTGGAGCCAAACGCATAGGCCGCTTCGACCAGGTCGGCCCGGACACCGCGAATGCCGAGATTGGTCAGGCGCACGATCGGTGGCAGGGCAAAGATGATTGTCGCGATGACGCCCGGCACCGTGCCGACGCCAAACAGCATCACGATCGGCACCAGATAGACGAAGGGTGGGATCGTCTGCATAACGTCGAGGATCGGCCGCAGGATCGCCAGAAACCGATCGCTGCGGGCAGCGAGAATCCCGACAGGAACGCCTATGACGGCGCAGAAGAACACCGCCGTGACGATCATGGCGAGCGTCGTCATCGTCTGTCCCCACACGCCGATCAGGTCGAGGAAGACGAGCGCGAGAGCCGTGAAGATGGCAACCCCGCGGCCGGCCGTACGCCAGGCGATGAAGGCGAGGACTGCCGTGAACACGAGCATCGGCATCGCATTCAGAAATCCGTCCAACCCATCGAGAACGAAAGAGATCGGCGCCTGAAGCGAGCGGAAGAAAGGCCTGAAATTGGGGACGAGCCAGTCCTTGACGGCGGAATCGACCCAGTCGCCGAACGGGATTTCAAAAAGGTCGGATGGGCTGAACATGCTTCAAGCCTCCCACTGTCTTGTGCGCGGTCGATCCATCTCAGGCAGTTGCTGCACGCTTTTGACCACTCTCATGCTCTTCGCCGCGGACCAGCTGGTGAAAAATGTCGCCCGGTTCGACGATGCCGGTGAACGCGCCCGTCTCATCCACCACCGCAATGGGCCGGCCGGCCGCTGCCTTGCCGTAGAGCTCGTGCAGGTGGGCATCGGGCGTCACCGTCGCGAAATCAGGATCGAGGTGCTGCGCCAGCGCCTCTGGATCCGAGGCGCCCGAGAGGCCGCGATAAAGGACCTGCCCTTGCAGTGTACCTTTGTCCGTCACGAACATTGCGTCCACGTTTTCGGCTTCCATGCGGGCCAACGCGTCCGACACCGGGGCATCGATCTCGATGGAAAGCGGCGGGCGTGCGATGGCGGCAACTTCGAACACGCGCGAGCGGTCGATGTCCTGGGTGAAGGCGCGCACATATTCGTCGGCCGGTTCGCCCACGATCTCTTCCGCGGTGCCTACCTGTACGAAGCTGCCATCTTTCATGATGGCGATCTTGTCGCCCAAGATTAGCGCCTCGTTCAGATCGTGGGTGATGAAGACGATCGTCTTCTTCAGGCTGCGCTGCAGTTCCAGAAGTTCCAGCTGCATGTCGCGGCGGATGAGGGGATCGAGCGCACCGAAGGGCTCGTCCATCAGAAGGATCTCGGGCTCGGTCGCGAGACCGCGCGCCAATCCGACACGCTGCTGCATGCCGCCGGACAGTTCCTCGGGATAGCTGTCCGCATAAGCCTCAAGGCCAACCTGGGCCAGCGCCTTCAGCGACCGTTCGCGCCTTTCGGCTGCAGGCAGGCCCTTCACCTTCAGTCCGTAGGCGACGTTGTCGATGACGGTCTTGTGGGGGAAGAGCGCAAAGTGCTGGAAGACCATCGCGACCTTCTCGCGCCGCACCTTGCGCAGTGTTTCGGCGGAACACGAGGCGACGTCGACGCCGTCGATCATCATCTGGCCGCGTGTCGGCGGGATCAATCCGTTGATCATGCGGACCAGGGTGGACTTGCCGGACCCGGAGAGGCCCATTACCACGAAGACTTCGCCCTCGGCGACCTCAAAGCTCGCGTCATTGACGCCGATCGTCTGGCCGGTCTCGGCGTGGATGTCCGCCTTGCTGTGGCCCTTGCTCACCATTTCGAAGACCCGATCGGGCTCGCTGCCAAATATCTTGAAGATATTTTTCGCTTCTACTTTGTTCGCCATACCGTCCGTGAAAGCTTTTCCCGTAAGGGACTTCAATACAAGTGGGTGAGACCTCGAATAATGCGCAGTGATGCGAAGTGCAGATCAGCAAGTCGCGGCCTGGCGGAGGCTATAGGGGAGATGTTGGTGCGGAACCTAACGCCTCTATTCCACCCTGGCAACCGGCGGACACGATTTTTATCAATTAGGAACATAATGTTGCAGAAGGCGCGTGGATGCGCCGTGCCGAATGCGGCCTGCCATGTCGCAAACAGGCCAACAAATGGCGCGTGCGTTTCGAAATGCGGCGCTCTTCGAAGCCTCAATCTATGGTTAACGCTTTGTTCAGCGCGGACCGGCATTCTCATCCTTGGGTTGTTGGCGCAGCCGGCTCGATTGTGGGTTGGCAATGGCGGGGGTGGTGCGTGCGGGCTGCTGAGGGTGATCTCGATAGGGATGTGATCGAGCGCGGCATCGCGCACGTGCCGCAGGTGGGTCACCTTGTGTACGTCAAGGACGGCCAGATGCGCTATCGCGCAGCCAGCCAGTCCTTTCTCACGTCGCTCAACAAATCCGCAATGCCAACCAACGATCCAGCCTTCGGTGAAGACGGCTATGACCGCGAGCGCGATGAGGCCGAGCGCCGCTGCCTCGTGTTCGGCAAGGTCCAGCGGCTGTCGATGGTGTGTCCGGACGGGGTGCGGCGCGTGCTCACCCTGACACGGATCAAATGCACCGACGGGTCACTGTTCGTCGTCGGCCACGACCCGCGGATCGATCCGGCCACCTTGCTTCAGAATGTCGGATCAGCGTCGGCTCCCGTGCCGGATCAGTCCGGGGAAATGGACGATCTGCGGCAGGTCATCGAGGCGATGCCCATGGCAGTGGTCGTGGTCGACCAGGACCTCACCATCGAACTGATCAACGGGCGCTTCTTCGACATTTGGCGTCTGGAGCCCGTACTTCTCCTTGGGCATCCGTTCCGCAAGCTCATGGACCTCAACCGCGACAACGGGATCTACGACGTCGTCGACGATGACTGGGAAAGCTACGTCGCATCCAGAACGGCCGAGATCAGGCAGGGCGCCGTCGCTCCGAGAGAGTTCAAGCGGCAGGATGCCGTGGCGCTGATGTACTCGGTGACGCCGCTGTCGAACGGCCGCCGCATGATCGGCTATTACGACATCAGCGAGGTGCGCAAACACCGGGAACGGGCCGAAGCGATCAACGTCAAACTCAAGGACACCGTCCGCCTGCTCGACGACGCTGCGGAGGCGATGGCGCAGGGCCTGCTGATCTACGACGCGAACAAGATCCTCTTTACCAACGACCGTTTCTACGAGTTCCTCGACGTCCCGCGCGAATTGGTCGGACCGGGCAAGTCTTGGGTGACCTTGATCGACCACTGCGCCGAGCGCGGCGACTACGGCGAGGGGGAGGAGGCGGATGAGGCCAAAGCATATATTCTCGAGAGTGCCCGCAAGGGACAGTTTCATCAACTGGAGCGCAAGGGTCGTGACGGCCGTTGGCTGCGCATCGATGGCAAGCCCACGGCCGGCGGTTTGACCGTTGTCACTTATTCCGACATTTCGGAGCTCAAGGAACGGGAAGCAGAGCTGCAGCAGCTGGTCATCAAGGCCGAAGCCTCCGATCGGGCGAAGTCCGAATTCCTCGCCAATATGAGCCACGAAATCCGTACGCCCATGAACGGCGTGCTGGGCATGGCGGAACTCCTGTCGAAGACCGAACTCGACACGCGCCAGCGCACTTATTGCGACATCGTCATGAAGTCCGGCAACGCGCTCTTAACGATCATCAACGACATCCTCGATTTCTCCAAGATCGAAGCGGGCGCGATCTCGCTCGAACACGCGCCGTTTAATGCGCGCGATGCGGTCGAAGACGTTGCCGGTCTGCTGGCGAAGGGTGCGGCCGAGAAGGATCTCGAACTGGTGGTGCGCGTCGATGCGGGCGTGCCGAGCACGCTCGTCGGGGATCAGGGTCGCTTCCGCCAGATCGTGATGAACCTGCTTTCGAACGCCATCAAGTTCACCGAGGAAGGTCATGTCCTGATCTCGCTCGCCGGCAGCGTAGTCGGCGATAGCGCGGAACTTGTACTGACCATCGAGGATACGGGGCTCGGCATCCCTGCCGACAAGCGCGACAAGATCTTCGAGAAGTTCAGCCAGGTCGATGGATCGTCGACCCGCCGGCACGAGGGTACCGGCCTCGGTCTCGCCATAACAACCCGGATCATCGAATTGATGGGTGGCACGATCACCCTGGACAGCGAAGAGGGGCAAGGCTCGACGTTCCGCGTGTTCCTCACGTTGCCCATTGGCGAGACGTTGCAAACGCCTGCGCCACCGCCGGCGTCGCTCGTCGGCGCGCGCGTTCTGGTGATCGACGACAACCAGGTGAACCGCGATATTCTGAGCGCGCAATTGCAGGATTGGCAATGCGATGGCTGCGCGGCCGTCAGCGGTGCCGAGGGCCTTCAGGTGCTCAAAGCCGCAGCCACGATGAATGTCCCGGTCGACTGTGTCATCCTCGACCATCATATGCCGGGCATGACCGGGCTCGAAATGGCGGCGGCAGTGCGGCTCGATCCGGCGCTGAAAGATACGCCGATCATCCTGCTCACTTCGGTCGATGTCGATCCGCGGCGTTCCGACATCCAGAGGCTTGGTCTCGTGTCGGTACTGACGAAGCCGGCGCGCGAGGCGCATCTGGCGGCGACGCTGGGTGAAGCCCTGGCACGTTCGAGACCAAGCGCTCCGGCGCCCGAATTGCGATTGCCGACGGACGTCGTGCAGGAACTGTCAAGCGACCTCGACCAGATAAAGCCCGAGACGATTGCGCCTGCCTTCACGTCGAAACCTGGAGCGCTGTCACTCGATCTCTGGATCGACAACGAAGGCTTGGCCGAATCGGTGGCCGGTATCGGGGCCGCGCTTGCTTTCGACGGCGAAGCGAACGATGGCCATCTCGACCGCCAAATCGCGGCCAAGCCGCAATCGTCGGGCAGGCGCCTTGAAGAGCAGACGGCTCGGCTGGACGTGCTTGTCGCGGAAGACAACGAGGTCAACCAGATCGTTTTCAGCCAGATCCTCGACGATCTCGGCGTCGTCTACCGCATCGTCGGTAATGGCGCGCTGGCGGTCGCCGAATTCGATCGTGCCGTTCCGCGGCTGATCCTGATGGATGTATCGATGCCCGTGATGAACGGCCATCAGGCAACGCAGGCCATTCGTGCGCGCGAGCGGCAGCGCCGCGGCCATGTGCCGATCATCGGTGTCACCGCCCACGCGCTCAAGGGCGATCGGGAAGCCTGCCTGCAGGCGGGCATGGACGACTACATCTCCAAGCCGATCAGCCCGGACATGCTGGAACGCAAGATCGGCGAGTGGCTCAAGGATGACGCGAAGGCGGCCGGCTGAGATTGCGCTTTACGCCGTCCGCGTACCGGCAAGCATTTCGCGCTTCATCCCATGGCCGGCAAGGCGTTCGACGGTGAAGCCGGCCGCCTGAAGATTGCGCCTCACGAAGCCAGCCGCGGCATAGGTCGCAAATGTCCCACCAGGCTTCGTCTTGTCGAACACGGCGCCGAGAAGATCCGCTGACCACATGTCGGGATTGCGAGCGGGCGCAAAGCCGTCGAGATACCAGGCATCGGCTGAGCCATCCCAAGCGGTCAGCCGCGCGGCCGCATCGCCGATCAGGAGCTGCAGCCGAACGCCATCGTCGAGATCGACCACGAGATCTTCCAGCGGTTTCGGTTGTGGCCAGACAGCGATCAAGGCTGCGACTTCATCGGCAAGCTCCGGCCAGTTCGCAAGAGCGCGCGCCAGGGTCTCGCCATCAAGCGGAAATTTCTCAAACGAAGTGAAGGTGAGATGTTGGCCCGAACGGCGCTGCGCCTTCCAGGCCTGCCACGTCGTCAGCATGTTCAGCCCCGTTCCGAAGCCGAGTTCCCCGATATGGAAGTTGTTCTGCGCCTGCCACCGCTCCAGCAGCCGATTGCCGGCGATGAACACATGCCGCGTCTCTGCGAGGCCGTTTTCGCGAGAGTAAAAATGATCGCCAAAGCGGGTGGAAAAAGGCATATCGCCCTCATGCCACACGATCGCGTCTTCGCCGTTTGCACCCATCGAGCCACTTCCCGGTCGCGCCTTCTTCGCGACGTGCGTAGCGCCGATTGAAGTGCCGATGCAACGGGCTCAGTCAGCTTCCAGCAGCGATCGGCGGTGCGATCTCCTGATCGCGGGTGGCGGTGTCGTCGGTTTGTGGATGGCACGCCTTGCGAGCGACGCCGGGATGTCGGTCGTCCTCGTGGATGCCGGCGCGATCGGAGCCGGTGCCAGCGGCGGCATTCTCGGCGCACTGATGCCGCATGCGCCGGAGCGCTGGAATGGCAAGAAACAATTTCAGTTCGAGGCGCTTCTGTCGCTGGAGCCGGCAATTGCCGCGCTCGAGGCGGAGACGGGGCTGTCAACCGGCTACGGCCGCATCGGCCGTCTGATGCCACTGCTTGACCAGCGTCAGCTGGATCGCGCGCGTGAAAGAGAAGCGGATGCGGGCCGCAACTGGCAGGGGCGCGACCGGTCGTTTCGTTGGACGGTGCATCCGCCCGCAACCGGGAGCAACTGGCTGGCTGCAGCTGCCGCCCCGGCCGGCGTCGTCTTCGACAATCTGAGCGCAAGGCTCGATCCGCGGCGCCTCTGCGCAGCACTGCGCACAAGCTTGGACGCGCGGCCGAATGTGCTCCTGGTCGAGCATGACGGCTTGCAGCATTGGCACGCCGGCAAGGCGGAGCTTGCCAGCGGAGCCGTCATAAGCGCTGATCGGCTGGCGGTTACTGCCGGGCATCAGAGCTTCCCACTGCTTGCTTCCCTGTTTCCGCTTCCGACCGAACTCGGCATGCCCGTCAAAGGGCAGGCGGCGTTGCTCGATGCGCGCTGCGATCCCGCTCAGCCGCTCATTTTCGATGATGGCGTCTATATCATTCCCCATGCGGACGGCACGGTTGCGATCGGCAGCACCAGCGAGAACAGCTTCGACGCGCCGTTTTCAACCGATGCTCAGCTGGAGGACTTGCTCGCGCGTGCATACGCGCTGTGTCCCTCGCTTGCCGATGCTCCGGTCATCGAACGCTGGGCCGGGCTTCGCCCGCGGGCGATCGGCCGTGATCCGCTGGTCGATCTCGTGCCGGGTGACGCGAACACGGTGATTGCGACGGGTGGCTTTAAGATCACGCTCGGTATTGCCCATGCCATGGCCGAGGCGGCGCTCAACCGGCTGCTCGAACGACTGCTAGGACGGTCTGTCGAATTGCCTGAAAGCTTCTCAATCGATTATCATCTTGCCAAGGCCGCGCGGATAAAGCGCTGAACGGCGCGTCTCGCACGCTGGCAATCGACGCTGCGGATGATAACGTCCGCGCCGAAGAATGAAGAATCTCACCATGACCACCGAGCCTTATCCCAGAGACATGATCGGCTACGGCCGCACGACGCCCGATCCGCGCTGGCCGGACGGCGCGCGCATCGCCGTGCAGTTCGTCGTCAATTACGAGGAGGGCGGCGAAAACGCGATCATCCATGGCGATGCCGCATCGGAAGCGTTCCTCTCGGAAATCGTCGGTGCGCAGGCCTGGCCAGGCCAGCGCCACATGAACATGGAATCGATCTACGAATATGGCTCCCGCGCCGGTTTCTGGCGGCTGTGGCGTATGTTCAACGAGCGGCACATGCCGGTCACCGTGTACGGTGTCGCGACAGCGCTTGCGCGCAATCCGGAAGCTGTTGCGGGCATGAAGGAAGCCGGTTGGGAGATCGCATCCCACGGCCTCAAATGGATTGACTACAAGGACTTCACGCTTGACGAGGAGCGCCGCCACCGGGACGAGGCGATCCGCATCCATACCGAGGTGACGGGCGAGCGGCCGCTCGGCTGGTACACGGGCCGATCATCCATCCATTCGACCCAGTTGGCGATGGAGGAGGGCGGCTTTGTCTATTCCTCCGATTCCTACGCGGACGACCTGCCTTACTGGGTTGATGGTCCGAAGGGCGATCATCTGATCGTACCCTATACGCTTGACGCCAACGACATGCGGTTTGCGACGGCGCAAGGGTTCAACACCGGCGAGCAGTTCTACACCTATCTCAAGGACAGTTTCGACGTGCTCTATGCGGAGGGCGGGCAGGGCGCGGCCAAGATGATGTCGATCGGCCTGCACTGCCGGCTTGTCGGCCGCCCGGGCCGTGCGGCTGCGCTGGCGAGGTTCCTCGACTATGTCGCGGGTCACGACAAGGTCTGGGTCGCGCGCCGGATCGACATTGCGCGCCATTGGCATGCGCATCACAAGAGGCAACCGCGATGATCGAAAAAGACGCATTCGTCGAGCGCTATGGCGGGATCTTCGAGCACTCGCCCTTCGTCGCCGAACGTGGCTACGAGCGCCTTGCGTCCGACCAGGCGCTGACAGTCTCCACCGTTCATCTCGCACTGTGTCAGGCATTTCGCGCGGCAGACCGTGACGAGCGGCTCGGCGTGCTCCGCGCCCATCCCGATCTCGCCGGCAAGCTTGCCATTTCTGGTGGCCTGACCGAGGCGTCGAAATCGGAACAGGCCGGCGCGGGGCTTGATCGGCTGTCGCCGGCCGAGCATGCGCGCTTCACCGAACTCAACGATCGTTATCAGCGGGAGTTCGGCTTCCCCTTCATCATCGCGGTCAAAGGCCTCGGCAAGGACGATATCCTGCGGGCCTTCGAGAAGCGTATCAAGAACACAAAGCCTGACGAGTTCGCGACTGCATGCAATGAGGTGGAAAAGATCGCGCTGCTCAGGCTCAAATCCATGCATCCGGAGAGTTGAATGACCAATGAGCATGCCGTTCTCGAACTGAGCGAGGACATTCCTGATTTCGTGCGCGGGACTATCAACCTGGCCTCCGAGCGGCTCGGTGCTGTCGGGTTGGCGACCTCGGACGAATTCTTCGCACCACTGTCGCGCATGCTGAACGATGAACCGGCCGTCTTCCTGCCCGGCGAATACGACGACAACGGCAAGTGGATGGATGGCTGGGAATCGCGCCGCAAGCGGGTGCCGGGTCACGACTGGGCCATCATCCGCCTCGCGATGCCCGGCCGCATCTTCGGCTTCGATATCGATACAAGCTTCTTCACGGGCAACTACCCCCCGCACGCGAGTATTGAGGTCGCTTATGTCGAGGCCGGCGATCCGGACGAGGCGACGGAATGGGTGGAGATACTGTCGAAGACGGCGCTCGGGCCGTCGCGGCATCATTATGTCGAGATCGACGACCAAGCGCACCGCGCCAATGTCTGGACGCATCTGCGTCTGCACATCTATCCCGATGGCGGCGTGGCGCGCCTGCGTGTCTTCGGTGCCGCGCATTATGACTGGAGCCGGGTCGGCGCCGAGCAGGAGGTCGATCTCGCTTATATCTTCCACGGTGCCCGCGCGCTCGCCTGGTCGGATGCGCATTACGGCTCGCCGGAACGGATGCTCGGACCCGGTCGCGGCATCAACATGGGTGATGGTTGGGAAACGGCGCGCCGCCGCGGGCCCGGTCACGACTGGACGATCCTGAAGCTCGGCCACCCGGGAACGATTGCCCGAGTCATTGTCGATACCGCCCATTTCAAGGGCAATTATCCGGATACGTGTGATCTGCTGGGAGCCTATCTGCCGGATCACGTCGGCGATTTCAGCGACGAGCAGATCCGTGACAGCGAGACCTGGAAGCCCATTCTGCCGCGCACCAAGCTGCAGATGGACCATGTGCATGAGTTCGCCGGTGACGCAGTGGAGGCCATCGGGCCGGTGACGCATGTCCGGTTCGCGATCCATCCCGATGGCGGCGTCAGCCGTCTGCGGCTCTTCGGCACCAAGGCCTGAGCGCTTGGCCGCGCTCACGCTCGCCGTTGAACCGTTGACGCGCGAAGCCTTCGCCCCTTTCGGCTCCGTCATGGATATCGACGGAGCGGAACTTCGGATGATCAATGGCGGAACGACCGAACGTTACCATCGGCTGGCTGTCAGCGACACGGATGCCGAGGGTCGGACGATCGTCAGCCTTTTTCGCGGGCAGCCACGGGCTTTTCCGTTTTCCGTTGCAATGATGGAGCGCCACCCCGAGGGCAGCCAGGCATTCTATCCACTGGACAAGCGGGACTGGCTGCTGGCTGTTGCCGAGGATGACAGTGGACGGCCCGAGCGACCGCGTGTCTTTCGCGCATCCGGCGTGCAGGGCGTCAGCTATGGTCGCAATGTCTGGCATCACCCGCTTCTGGCTCTTGATGACGTCAGCGACTTCCTCGTTGTCGACCGGGAAGGGCCAGGGCTCAATCTCGAAGAATACTTCTATTCCGAGCCCTTCGTCATCGAGGCGGCTGACCTGACGAAAAGGGATACGCCATGAGCGAAGGCGGCCGACTGACCACCCACGTCCTCGACACCGCATCGGGACGCCCCGCGTCGGGTCTTGCGATCGAGCTCTTCCGGCTCGAAGGCACCGATCGCGTCCATCTTAAAAGCGTCACGACCAATTCCGACGGGCGCTGCGATGCACCGCTGCTTGCCGGCGATAGCCTCGTGGTAGGAACATACGAGCTGGTCTTTCACGCCGGCGATTATTTGCGGGCGCAAGCGCAAGCCCTGCCTGAGCCCGCTTTTCTCGACATCGTGCCGATCCGCTTCGGCATCGCCGATGCTGGCGCGCACTACCACGTGCCGTTGCTGATCTCGCCCTACGGGTATTCCACGTATCGGGGGAGTTGAGGGCTCAATAGATCTTTAGATCTAGATGGGCGGCCATTGCGGTAAAGTCGCGGTCGTCGTGCAGCAACCGACTGCCAGTCTTGATGCAGAAGCTGCCGATGACGATGTCGATCGATTTTCGTGACCCCTCTCGAGCGTAGCAGACGATAATTGGCAGCGCATTGATCCACAGAGATGTGCTCGAGGAAACGCACTTCAGGAACTTGAGAGATCTGCCGTGAGAGGAGCCGAGCATGATGTTCGTCATTGCCGCCCATCAGCAGCTCCATTCGGATCAAATCCCCCATACGAACCTCATGCATGGCATCTATGGTCCGCATCTTGATCACTTCTAGAGTTGCGTTGCCGCGGAGATGATCAATCCAAACGCTTGTGTCGATGATGATCAATCGAACGACCGCAGTTCTCGCATCTCTTGAAGATTGCCCTCCCAGCCAAGCCCGGCTGTCTCCTCGATTGCCTTGCGAGTCCGATACGATTGAACCGCACGTCTCAGAGCCTCTTCGACGGCGAGTTTTTCAGTGCTGGTGCCCAGAGCTTCCATGGCATCGGCAAGCAGAGCGTCGTCGATTTCGATGTTCACGATAGGCTCCCATCGCCTCTTCGACTTGCTGAATATACCGATGGCGTCATGCCGCTTCAATGCACCAGCACCGACTTGCCCGGCTCACCCGCGACGTAAACCTCGCGGATCGTACGGTCGTCGCCCATGGTCTGCATCAGGAACAGCTCTTCCGAAAGCGTGGTCACGCGTTCCATCTTCAGTGCCATAGCAGGTGTCGCTTGGGCGTCGAGCACCACGACATCCGCTTCCGAGCCTTCGTCCAGTGTGCCGATCCGGTCGGTGAGGCCGAGCGCGTCGGCATTGCCGCGTGTCATGCGCCAGGCGCTCTCGAGAGGCGGCATGCGGTTTCCGGCGAGTTGCTGCACCTTATAGGCCTCATCCATCGTGCGCAGCATCGAATAGCTCGTTCCGCCGCCGATGTCGGTGGCAAAGGCGGCGCGCAGGCCTGCCTTCTCGATGCGGCGAAGGTCGAAGAGGCCGCTGCCGAGGAAGAGGTTCGAGGTCGGGCACGAAACCGGTACTGCTTCGGCTTCCGTCAGCGCGCCCAGTTCGCGATCGCTCAGGTGGATGGCGTGGCCGAGCAGCGTGCGGGGCCCGAGCAGGCCGTATCGGGCGTAGATGTCGGTATAGTCCTTGGCGCTCGGATAGAGCTCGCAGGCGAATTCGATTTCTGCCTTGTTTTCAGAGAGATGCGTCTGGATGTGAAGATCCGGATTCCGCCTCGCCAGCGCGCCCGCCATCTCCATCTGCTCCGGCGAGGAGGTGATCGCAAAGCGCGGCGTGATGGCAACGAGGTTGCGGCCCCTGCCGTGCCAGCGGTCGATCACATGCTGCGTGTCTTCATAGGAGGACTGCGGCGTATCGGTCAGCGCGTCCGGCGCGTTGCGGTCCATCATCACCTTGCCGGCGATCATGCGCAGGTTTCTGCGGCTCGCTTCGGCAAAGAAATTGTCGGCGCTCGAGCGGTGCACCGAGCAATAGGCGACCGCCGTCGTCGTGCCATGGCGTATGAGTTCGTCGAAGAACCGCCCGGCAATCCGCGCCGAGTGGATCTCGTCGTCGAAACGCTGTTCCTCGATGAAGGTGTATGTGTTCAGCCATTCCAGCAGCGAGCCGGCATAGGAGCCCACGACCTGCATCTGCGGGTAATGGATGTGCGGATCGATGAAGCCCGGCATGATGAGGTGCGGCCTATGATCGACGATGACCACGTCATCCGGCGCCTTCGCCTTGACCGACTGAAAAGATCCGAAAGCCTTGATGCGGCCGTCCTGCATCAGCAGGCCGCCATCGTCCTCGTAGCGGTAGCTTGCGTGGTCGTCGGCGGCTTCAGGCTTGCGGGTGAAGGACAGCAGCCGCCCGCGCAACAGCCGCGCGGTCAACGGTCCGCTCCATAGGCAGCGCTTTCGTACCAGGCGTTGATGAGCGCGCGTTCGGATTCCGTCATCGCCGTCAAATTGCCGGGCGGCATGGCGTGGCTGCGGCCGGACTGCAGGTAGATCTCGCGGGCGTGCGCCGCGATCTCCGCGTCCGTTTCGAGCAGCACGCCCTTGGGAGCGCGGTGAATGCCCTCCCAGACGGGCTCGGCCGCATGGCACATGGAGCAGCGTCCCTGGACGGTGTCGCGCGCCTCGTTGAAATGCACGTCTGCCGCGAATGCCGCGAAGGCCGGGGCCACCGCACCGGCAGCTTCGGCACCGTCTTCGGTGGTCTGGCGGGGGACGGTGGAAAGCCACATGATGACGATGAAGATCACCAGCGTCACGATCCACGTCCAGGTCGGTGACCCCTTGCGGGCATGCTTGGTGTTGAACCAGTGCCGGATCGTCACGCCCATCAGGAAGACGAGCGAGGCGATCACCCAGTTGTAGGCCGTGCCGAAGGCCAGCGGATAATGGTTCGACAGCATGAGAAAAATGACGGGCAGCGTCAGGTAATTGTTGTGCAGCGAGCGCTGCTTGGCCTGAAGCCCCAGCCGCGGATCGGGAGCCCGGCCGGCCTTGAGGTCGGCCACCACGATCTTCTGGTTGGGAATGATGATCAGGAACACGTTGGCCGACATGATCGTCGCGGTGAACGCGCCGAGATGCAGGAACGCCGCGCGCCCCGTGAAGAGCTGCGTGTAACCCCAAGCCATGACGACGAGCACGCCGTAAAGCACGATCATCAGGCCGGTCGTGTGCTTGCCGATCGGCGACTTGCAGAGCTGGTCGTAGAGCACCCAGCCGAGGCCGAGCGAGGCGAGCGAGATCAGGATCGCGACGGGCGCCGAGACGTCAAGGACATTGCGGTCGATCAGATAGAGATCGGCACCGGCATAATAGACGATGGCGAGCATCGCGAAGCCCGAAAGCCATGTCGCGTAGCTTTCCCATTTGAACCAGGTCAAATGCTCGGGCATGGCCGCCGGCGCGACCATGTATTTCTGGATATGGTAGAAACCGCCGCCATGCACCTGCCACTCTTCGCCGCTCGCGCCCACCGGCATGCCCGGCCGCTTGGTGAGCCCGAGATCGAGCGCGATGAAATAGAAGGAGGAGCCGATCCAAGCTATGGCCGTGATCACGTGCAGCCAGCGCACGGCAAAAGACAGCCATTCCCAGGCGATGGCATATTCATACATGGTGCGATCCCATTGATGCGACCCCGATCCTTAGCGTGAGACGCTCGGCTCGGGAAAGACCTTTGTGCACTGCATCAACCGCCTTCGACACCTGCCTGCGACAGAATCCAATTGCGAAAGGCACGGATCTGCGGCGCGTTGCGGCGGCTTTCCGCGTAGACCAGCCAATGTGTGGCCGTGTCATCGGTGCAGATGATGTCGAAAGGCTGGATCAATTGGCCGAGCGCCAGTTCGCTTGGATAAAAGTCCGGCGTCAGAATGCCGACGCCGATGCCCGCGAGCGCCATGCCGGCTTCCAACGCCTGTGCGCTCATCCGGTGGTCCGGCCGGCCCTTCAGAGCATCCGGGTCGAGACCTGCTGCATGTAGCCAGAGCGGCCACCAATGGTCGCGTGGCGCCAAAATCGGCAGCTTGAGGATATCGGCCGGCTCCCTCACGCCGCCGATCGTCTCGGCGAGCGCTGGGCTCAGCATCGGCGTGAAGCGGATGTCCATCAGTCTGTGGCGCGCCAGGCCCGGCCAGGGACCGGTCCCGACCCGGATTGCGACGTCGACCTCTTCGCGGTCGAAATCGACATAGTTCGGGGCGGTGACCAGCCTGACGGCGATCTCCGGATGGGCGAGCTGAAAGGAACCGAGCCGCGTTACCAGCCAGCGCGCCGCGAATGTCTCTAGCGTGTTGATGACGAGCGTGCGGGATGTGTCATCGCTCAAGCCAGCGACGGCCTCTCGCATGGTGGCGAAGGCTTCCCGAATCTTCGGCGCCAGCCGCCCGCCTGCATCGCTCAGCGCGATCTGGCGTGGTTTGCGCAGAAAGAGCGGCGTGCCGACGCGATCCTCCAGGAGCTTGATTTGGTAGCTGACGGCCGATTGCGTCATGCCGAGTTCGTCGGCAGCGCGGGTGAAGCTCATATGCCGGCTGACCGCCTCGAAGGCGCGCAGTGCGTTGAGCGGCGGCAACGGGTCCATGCATAAGGCTTCTTAATGGGCGCTGGCGATCTTCCGATTGGATCGCCGGCTCGCTTCCAGCCTATCTTTACGGCACGTCATCGACAACCAGCAAGACAAAGACGAGGCCGGAGATTTGGTCATGGAACGGGTGGACATCGTCCGCGCGCCGCTTTTCGCGCGCCTTTTTATACGCATCAGCCGGGAGCTGTCTGCGCATCTTCAGCGCCGGCCACGGATCAGTCGGATTGATCCGAAATCGCTGCCCGAAGATCGTCTTCGGGATTTGGGACTGATGCAAGGCCGGCGGCGGCGCGGCGATCCAGATCTATTTTCTTGAAACGAGCACGGCAACGAGTTCTGCGGCGACGAGTGCGGCAATGATCTCGGGTCGCTTGTCCGATAGCTTGGCGCCAATCGGGCAGGTGAGCGCTTCCAAGCGCAGTGGATTGCCGCCGTCGCGGCGGAATGCGCTCTCGAATGTTGCGCGCTTCGTATCCGAGCCGATCATGCCGACATAGGCGGCATCGCCGCGCTCCAGCGCTGACTTGGTGACGAGGAAGTCGAGCGCGTGCTCATGGGTGAAGACGACGAAGGCCGAGCCGGCGGGCGCGGAAGCGACGACCTCTTCCGGCAGCGGCGTCAGTCTGGTCTCAATGGCTTCGGGAAGATCGATGAGCGTCTCGCCCCGAGTCTCGACGATGATCGTGCGGAACGGCAGCAAGCTGAGCGCATGCGCCAGCGCCCGACCGACATGACCGGCGCCGAAAAGATAGACGTGTGGCCGCGCGGCGAGGTCGGCTGCGACGCGTTCGTGAACTTCCGAGTCTTCGGAATCGGTTAGCGCCCGGAATTCGAGCGACACATGACCCCCGCAGCATTGCCCGATCGCCGGGCCGAGCGGCACGTCGAGCCGCATCTCCGCCTGCTTACCGGCAATGATCGCCCTTGCATGCGCGATTGCTGCGAATTCGAGCTGCCCGCCGCCGATCGTATTGAGAATGCCGCGTTCCCCGACCAGCATCCAGGCGCCGGCCTCGCGCGGCGCGGAACCTCTCGCTTCGATGATCGTCACGAGAACGGCAGCCCCCTCGGCTTCGATGAAGCCTTGGGCTGTTTCCGGCGTGATCATGCCGCGCCGGCTGCCTTCAGGCGTTCGATCGCCATCAGCACGCGTTCCGGCGTTGCCGGAGCGTCGAGCCTCGGGCAGATTCGGTAGTCGGCCGTGCTGGCTACAGCCATCGACAACGCCTCGAGCACCGAAACGGCAAGCATGAAGGGCGGTTCGCCGACGGCCTTCGAGCGGCGGATGGCGCGCTCGGCATTTTCCGACCATTCGGCAAGGCGCGTGTTGAAGATCAGAGGACGGTCGGAAGCGAGCGGGATCTTGTAGGTGGAGGGTGCGTGGGTGCGCAGGCGCCCCTTGCTATCCCACCAGAGCTCTTCCGTCGTCAGCCAACCCATGCCCTGGATGAAGCCACCCTCGACCTGGCCGAGATCGATCGCCGGATTGAGCGACTTGCCGACGTCGTGAAGGATGTCGGTGCGCTCCACCTGGTATTCGCCCGTCAGCGTATCGATCGACACTTCCGAACAGGCTGCACCATAGGCGTAGTAATAGAACGGCCGGCCCGTGCCCTTGTCGCGGTCCCAATGGATCTTCGGGGTCTTGTAGAAGCCTGCCGCGGACAACTGCACGCGGGCGACATAGGCCTGCTTGACCAGTTCGGCGAACGACATGGGATGCCCGCCGACATCGACGCGGTTGGCCGAGAAGACAATCGATTCGGCTGGCACATCGTAGAAATCGGCAGCAAAGGCGATCAGCCGGTCCTTGATGGTGCGCGCGGCCACCTGCGCCGCCATGCCGTTCAGATCGGTGCCGGAGGAGGCGGCCGTCGCCGACGTGTTTGGCACCTTGCCGGTGGTCGTCGCCGTGATTTTCACCCGATCGAGATCGATCTGGAATTCTTCCGCCACGATCTGCGCGACCTTGGTGAAGAGGCCCTGGCCCATCTCCGTGCCGCCATGGTTCAGGTGCACCGAGCCGTCCGTATAGACATGAACCAGCGCGCCGGCCTGGTTGAAATGCGTGGCGGTGAACGAGATGCCGAACTTCACCGGCGTCAGTGCGATGCCGCGCTTGATGATGCGGCTTTCGCGGTTGAAGGCGATGATGTCGGCTCGGCGAGCTTGATAGTCGCTCGAAGCCTCCAATTCGTCCACCACGCGGTGGATGACGTTGTCTTCCACGGTCTGGTGGTAGGGCGTCACGTTCCGGTCATCGGTGCCGTAGAAGTTTGCGCGGCGCACCTCGAGCGGGTCCTTGGCGAGCGCATAGGCGATTTCCTCGATCACGCGCTCGCACGCTACCACGCCCTGCGGGCCGCCAAAGCCGCGAAAGGCGGTGTTGGAGACCGTGTTGGTGAAGAGCGGTGCCGAGACGGCTTTCACCGCCGGGTAGTAATAGGCGTTGTCGCAGTGAAACAGAGCGCGGTCCGTTACCGGCCCGGAAAGGTCGGAGGAATAGCCGCAGCGCGCCGCATAGGTGTAATCGATGCCCTGGATGCGGCCATCTGCGTCGAAGCCCACATCGTAATCGACGAGGAAATCGTGGCGCTTACCGGTTGCGACCATGTCGTCGTCGCGATCGGGCCTGACCTTCACGGCACGGCCGAACCGCTTGGCTGCAACGGCCGCGACGGCCGCGAAGATGTTGCCCTGCGTTTCCTTGCCGCCGAAGCCACCGCCAATGCGGCGCACTTCGACCGTCACGGCGTTGGAAGGCACGCCGAGCACATGGGCGACCATGTGCTGCACTTCGCTCGGATGCTGGGTGGAGGAGAACACCTGGACGTCGCCATCCTCGCCCGGAATGGCCATGGCGATCTGTCCTTCCAGATAGAAGTGATCCTGACCGCCGATCCGCATCGTGCCGTCGAGCCGATGCGGCGCGCTTTCGAGCGCTTGAGCAGCGTCGCCGCGTGCAAGCGTCAGCGGCGGCGTGACGAGGCGCGGATCGTCGGCAGTGTCGAGAATGTCGATAACGGGTGGCCGCTCTTCGTAAGTGATCTCTGCCTTCAGACATGCACGGCGTGCCGCGTCCCGCGTTTCGGCGATCACCGCGAAGATCGGCTGGCCGTGGAAGAGCACTTCCGTTTCGGCAAAGACTGGCTCGTCATGCCGGCCGGTGGGGCTGATGTCGTTCTCGCCTGGGATATCGACGGCCGTCAGCACGCCGACGACGCCGGGTGCTGCCCGCACAGCGTGGAGATCGACGGACAGGATCGCTCCATTGGCGACGGTGGAAAGGCCAAGGCATCCATGGAGCGTGCCGATCGGCTCGACCATGTCGTCGATATAAACCGCTTCGCCGGTGACATGCTTGTGCGCGGAATCGTGGCGCTGCGACACATGGGCGCCGCCGCGGATGGTGGCGTCCGCCTCGAAGGCTTCGCTGCGAATGGGCTTCATCTCGTTCATCGGATCACGCCTCCACCGCCGCAAAGCGCTTCAGGCTCGCCGTTTCGCCTTGTTGCTCGAGAAAGCACCGGCGCAGCAGGTTCTTCGCGGTCATCATCCTGTAGTCACTGGAGGCGCGCCAGTCGCTCAAGGGCTGATAATCGCTTTCGAAAGCGGGCAGGGCGGCTTCGATCGTCTCGATGCTCCAGTCCCGGCCGACGAGCGCCGCCTCTACGTGCCGGGCGCGCTTCGGTGTCGCCGCCATGCCGCCGAAGGCGATGCGCGCATCGGTGATGCGACCGGCCTCGATCATCAGCTTGAAGGCGCCGGCGAGTGCCGAGATGTCCTCGTCGCGGCGCTTGGAGATCTTGTAGACGGCGAAAATCTCGTTGTTGCGAAGTTTCGGAATGTCGATCCGTTCGACGAACTCGCCGGGCTGCCGGTCCTGGTTGCCGTAGTCGATGAAGAACTCTTCGAGCGGCACCGTGCGGTGCGTCCCGGCATTGTTCAAAGTGACGGTGGCGCCGAGCGCGATCAGCGGCGGTGGCGTATCGCCGATCGGCGAGCCATTTGCGATATTGCCGCCGATCGTGCCCATGTTGCGCACCTGATCGCCGCCGATCCGGTCGAAATAAGCGCGCATCGCCGGATATGTCTCTGACAGAACAGCGCTGGCATCGGTGTAGCTGACCGTCGCACCGATCCGGATGCCGCCATCCGTTTCCTCGATGGCATCCAGTCCTTCGACCTGCTTGACGAAGATCAGCGGCCCGATGGGGCGCATTTGCTTGGTGACCCAAAGGCCGACGTCGGTGGAGCCGGCCACGATCGTCGCTTTCGGGTTTGCGGCAAAGCTTTGCGCCAGGGCATCGATGCTTGCGGGCAGAATCAGTCTATCCGCGCCATCGCCCATGTCGACCGTCTCGCCTGTTTGCCATTCGGCCAGTTGAGAGCGCACTTCATCGCGTTCGGCCTGCAGGGGATCTGCCGTCTTCTGGGAAATCTCGGCCATGGCCTCGGCAGCGCGGATAATTGGTTCATAGCCGGTGCAGCGGCAGAGATTGCCCTGCAGCGCCTTTTCGATCGTCGGCCGGCTGGGATGTGCATCGCGCATCCAGAGCGCATAGAGCGCCATCACGATGCCGGGCGTGCAGAAGCCGCACTGCGATCCGTGATGGTCGACCATCGCCTGCTGCACGGGATGCAACGTGCCGTCCTTGCCCTTCAGATGCTCAATGGTCACGACATGGCAACCGTCGAGCGAAGCGACGAAGCGGATGCAGGAGGTCACGGTTTCGTAGACCAGGACGCCATCGCGGTTCAGACGGCCGACAAGTACCGTGCACGCCCCGCAATCGCCTTCCGCACAACCTTCCTTGGTGCCGGTGAGCCGCCGTTCGAGCCGCAGGAAGTCGAGCAGCGTCTCGGTCGGACGAAGCGTGTTCAACGTCACAGTCCGGTCATTCAGGCGGAAGCGGATATGGGTGCGGGTGCTCAGGGTCATGGGTCCAGGAATCTTTGCGAAGCCTTCAGACTAGCCTAGCCGCCCACGATGCGAAAGCGATTCCGCTTTTCCCCCTAGACACCGGATCCGGCTAGATATTCGTTCTTCAGGTCGACCGTTGCCCGTTCGCCCAGATCGTCGAAATGGCGATCGAGCCACTCCATCGCATAGAGACGTCCTCGATCGCGCAGATCCTGCAGGAAGCCCCAACCGAGCTCGAATTTCGATGCCACGTCGAGGTCTTCGAGCGCATCGTCGGATCGGATCGAGTGCACCAGGATCTTCTTCAGTCGGTCCTTGTACTCATCCTTCAGCCAATCCTCGTCGATCAGCCGTGCCACGAAGTCGATGGCGCGGAATTCGCGCACGAGCGAGGCGTTGAAGGACACCTCGTTGATGCGGTTCATGATGTCGGGGGCAGACATCGGCACGTCGTCGCGCACCATGGGATTGATGTGGACGACCACCACGTCACGGCTCGTGCATTTGTAGAAGAACGGGAACAGCGCCGGGTTGCCGGTGTAGCCGCCATCCCAGTAGTGCTCGCCATCGATCTCGACAGCCTTGTAGATGAAGGGCAGGCACGCCGAGGCCATCACGGCATCGAGCGTCACGTCCTCATTGGTGAAGACCTTCACCTTGCCGGTGCGAACATTCGTGGCGGAAATGAAGAGCTTCGTCGACTTGCACGCGTGCAGCTTCTCGAAGTCGACGGAGCGAGCGACGAGATCACGCAGCGGATTGAGGTTCAGCGGGTTCCACTCATAGGGCGAGAACATCCGCGTCAGATTGTCGAAGGTGTTGAAGGTGAGGGACGAGTTCATCGAATACGGACCGAGAAGCTTCTCCCATGGCAGTTGCTTCACCGGCGAAAAGACCTCGCCGGCGAGACTCATGTCGCGCCAGAACCGCTCGAGTGCTTCGCGTGCTCCGTCGCGGCCGCCCTCCATGTTGCCATAGGCGTAGATGGCAGCGTTCATCGCGCCGGCAGATGTGCCGGAAATGCCCTCGATCTCGATCCGCCCGTCCTCGAGCAGCCCGTCAAGCACGCCCCAGGTGAAGGCGCCGTGCGCGCCGCCGCCCTGCAAGGCGAGGTTGACGGTCTTGGTGGCGGATCTCTTCGATCGAGGTGCCGACGGCTTGTCCTCGGCGGCGGGCGCTTGCTCTTCCAGCATCACTGCGCCGTCCAGCCGCCATCGACCGAGATGGACGTTCCTGTAATGGATTTCGCCGAAGGCGTCGTCAGGAACAGCGCGATGTCGGCGACTTCCTCGATGCTGACGAATTCCTTGGTCGGTTGAGCTTTGAGGATGACGTTCTCCTTCACCTCGTCCTCGGTCATGCCGCGCTCGCGAGCGGTGTCGGCGATCTGTCCTTCGACCAGCGGTGTCTCGACATAGCCCGGGCAGATCGCGTTGATCGTGATGCCGTTTTCGGCGGTTTCCAGCGCCACGGTCTTCGTCAGGCCGAGAATGCCATGCTTGGCCGCCACATAGGCCGATTTATATGGCGAAGCGACGAGCCCGTGGGCGGAAGCAATGTTGATGATGCGACCGAAGCCACGTTTCTTCATACCGGGAAGCGCGGCGCGGATGGTGTGAAACGCGCTCGTGAGATTGATTGCGATGATCGCGTCCCACTTCTCGATCGGGAATTCCTCGATCTTTGAGACATGCTGAATGCCGGCGTTGTTCACCAGAACGTCGACCGTCCCAAACTCCTTCTCCGTTGAATGGACGAGATCGGCGATCTCCTTCGGCTTGGTCATATCGGCGCCGTTGAACACAACCTTGCCTTTCGTAAGTTTCTGCACTTCGGCCACGGCTTTGGCCGCATCCTCGTCCTTCGCCAAGCCGTTCAGCACGATGTTCATGTCCGAGCGGGCGAGCGCCTTCGCGATCCCGAGACCGATGCCGCTGGTCGAGCCAGTGATGATGGCGGTGTGGCGCTTTTCCATGGGCAGGTCTCCTTCGTGATTGTGCAATGCAACATATAAAGTGCCTCCCGTCTTCCTTCCAGTGTGTGGAGACAGGACATCTTGTGAAGATGAAAAAATGTGCAGGCTTTGTTTGGCGTACGAATTTTGATCAATTTTGACTCTGTGCGCCCATATCGTGGGCAACCGCCCGGCCGCATCGTCCGAAGAGCGGGCCATCGAACGCCGCGAAATCCAAAGATGAACAGTCTCTTACCGAGCGCCTGCAAGCCTCCGGTTGAGTTGGCACGCCGTTTGCTCGGTTTGTTGCGGTGCATATGAAACCGTTGGAGGGAAAACGGATGGCCGCTACCAATAAGAAATGGGTCATGATGACTGCCGCTGCGGCGCTTGCTGCGTCGACGGCTTGGACGGGTGCCTTTGCGCAGGAGGAAGGCCCGATCAAGGTCGGCATTCTCCACTCGCTCTCCGGCACGATGGCGATCTCGGAAACGACTCTCAAGGACGTCATGCTGATGCTCATCGAGCAGCAGAACGAGAAGGGCGGGCTTCTCGGTCGTCAGCTCGAACCGGTCGTCGTCGACATCGCGTCGGACTGGCCTTTGGCTGCCGAAAAGGCGCGCGAACTGATCGAAGTCGAAGAAGTCGATGCCGTCTTCGGCTGCTGGACGTCGGTCTGCCGCAAGTCGGTTCTGCCGGTCTTCGAAGAGCTGAACTCGCTGATGTTCTACCCTGTCCAGTACGAGGGCGAAGAAAGCCAGCGCAACGTCTTCTACACCGGCGCATCGCCGAACCAGCAAGCCATTCCGGCGGTCGACTACCTCATGAACGAAGTCGGCGTCGAGCGCTGGGTGCTCGCCGGTACCGACTACGTCTATCCGCAGACGACGAACAAGATCCTCGAGCAGTACCTCAAGGATGCCGGCGTTGCCGATGAAGACATCATGATCAACTACACGCCGTTCGGTCATTCCGACTGGCAGACGATCGTGTCCGACATCAAGACGTTCGGCTCGTCCGGCAAGCCGACGGCGGTCGTCTCGACCATCAACGGCGATGCGAACGTCCCGTTCTACCGCGAGCTCGGCAACCAGGGCATCGACGCGGTCGACATCCCGGTCGTCGCCTTCTCGGTCGGTGAAGAAGAGCTCGCCGGCCTCGATACCGCTCCGCTGGTCGGCCACCTTGCCGCCTGGAACTACTTTATGTCGGTCGACACGCCTGAGAATGCCGAGTTCATCGAAGCCTGGCATGCCTTCATCGGCGACGAAGAGCGCGTGACCAACGACCCGATGGAAGCCCACTATATCGGCTTCAACATGTGGGTTGCCGCCGTTGAAAAGGCGGGTTCGACCGAGCCGGATGCCGTCATCGAGAACATCGTCGGCGTGGAAGTGCCGAACCTGACCGGCGGCACGGCCGTCATGCTGCCGAACCACCACATCACCAAGCCGGTGCTTATCGGTGAGATCCAGGCCGACGGTCAGTTCGACGTCGTCTGGGAAACCGAAGATCTGGTGGAAGGCGATGCCTGGTCCGACTTCCTGCCGGAATCGGCTGTTCTCGAAGCGGATTGGACGGAGCCGGTCATGTGCGGCAACTTCAACACCGAAACCCAAACATGCGGCAGCGGTTCCTGACACCCTTCCCGTCAGGTCCGCAAATGGACGGGAGGCGGCTTCAAGTCGCCTCCCGTGCCTTCTGATCGAGACACGCCGTCCTTCCGTTTCTTGTTGAAAGTTGCTCCATGACAGTCGACCGTGCCATCGCACGTTGCGTCGCCGGATTTGCCTTCCTGTTGATGTCGTTGATCGCGGCATTCGCGCAGGAGGAAACCATTCCGCCCGGCAGCCCTGCCATCGATCTCCTGCGCCAATTGCCCGAGGGCAGCTTTCGCGAGCGCGGCGAGGTGATCGGAGCGCTTGCGGACACCGGCGAGGTGGCACTGGTGCCCATCTTGCGCGCACTGGAGGCCGGAAGCCTGTTCGTCGTCACCGAAACAGGCCAGATCGTGACGACCCAAGCCGATGGCGACGGCGTCATCGCCACCGACGTCGCAACGGGTGAGGAGATCGGAGCGCTTGCATCCTCGGCGGTCGAGCAGATCCGCGTCAACAATCTCATCCGCCGCGAAGTGCGAACGGCCGTCAGTCAGCTCACCCTGATGAGCCCCAACCCGGCGCGCCGGATCGCCGCTGCGCGCGACATGTATGCGTCCGCCAATGCCGACAGCGTTGAAACTCTGGATGCCGCGCTGGCCGCAGAAGATGACGATGCCGTACGCGCGGTGATGGAAGAGGTGCGCGCCGTTGCCATCTTGCGCAGCGACGCGTCGCTTGAGGAGTTCGAGGCTGCGGTGTCCACGATCGTCGCGCGCGGAGGGAGCCAGTCGATCGGCATCCTGCAGGGAGCGCTGTCGACGGCATCTGAGGAACTGCAGCCGACCATCCAGGCCGGCATCGCTGCGATCGAGCGCAATCTCGCGCTTTGGAACGTCGCCCAGAACATCTGGTACGGGCTCTCGCTCGGCTCGGTGCTGCTGCTTGCGGCTATCGGCCTTGCCATCACCTTCGGCGTCATGGGCGTCATCAACATGGCGCATGGCGAGATGGTGATGCTCGGCGCCTATACGACATTCGTCGTTCAGCAGGTGATCCGCACCTCGTACCCGGAGCTGTTCGACTGGTCGCTCGCCATCGCCCTGCCTCTGGCCTTCGTCGTGACCGGCATCGTCGGCATTGCCATCGAGCGTGGCGTCATCCGCTTTCTCTACGGCCGTCCGCTGGAAACGCTCCTCGCCACCTGGGGTATTTCGCTCATCCTGCAGCAGTCGATCCGCACCATTTTCGGCGCGTCGAACCGCGAAGTCGGCAATCCATCCTGGATGTCGGGCGCGTTCCAGTTCGGCGGGCTTTCGATCACCAACAACCGGCTCTGGATCATCGTTTTCTCGCTGGTCGTCTTCGCCGTGCTGCTTTTCGTCATGAAGAAGACCGCGCTCGGCCTGCAGATGCGCGCCGTCACCCAGAACCGCCGGATGGCGTCCTCGATGGGCATCCGCACGCCCTTCGTCGACGCAATGACCTTTGGTCTCGGCTCCGGCATCGCGGGTCTTGCAGGCGTCGCGCTGTCGCAGATCTCCAACGTGTCGCCCAATCTCGGCCAGACCTACATTATCGACAGCTTCATGGTCGTGGTCTTCGGCGGGGTCGGCAATCTCTGGGGTACGCTGGTCGGCGCCATGACGCTCGGTGTCTTCAACAAGTTCCTTGAGCCTTACACCGGCGCGGTTCTGGCCAAGGTGCTGGTGCTCGTCGCCATCATTCTCTTCATCCAGAAACGTCCTCGCGGCTTGTTCGCGCTCAAGGGCAGGGCGGTGGAAGCATGATCACGCACGCACTCCTTCGCGGTCTCGATGGCAAGGCCTGGCTCGTCGTCTCGATCCTCGTTGCCGTCGCGATCTTCGTCCCGGCCTCGAACCTTCTGCTCTCGCCGGGCCATCCGCTCTACGTGCCGAACTATCTCGTCGCGCTTATGGGCAAATATCTCTGCTACGCGATGCTCGCGCTCGCGCTTGACCTCGTCTGGGGCTATTGCGGGATCCTGTCGCTTGGCCATGGCGCTTTCTTCGCGCTCGGCGGCTATGCCATGGGCATGTATCTCATGCGCCAGATCGGCAACCGGGGCGTTTACGGCAATGCCGAGCTGCCCGACTTCATGGTGTTTCTCAATTGGACGGAGCTGCCCTGGTACTGGTGGGGCTTCGACATGTTCTGGTTCGCCATGCTGATGGTGATGGTCGTTCCCGGTCTTCTCGCTTTCGTCTTCGGCTGGTTCGCCTTCCGCAGCCGCGTCACAGGCGTCTACCTGTCGATCATCACCCAGGCGATGACCTACGCGCTTCTGCTCGCCTTCTTCCGCAACGACATGGGGTTTGGCGGCAATAACGGCCTGACGGACTTCCGCGAAATCCTCGGCTTCTCGATCCGGGCGCCGGAAACGCGGGCGTCGCTCTTTGCCGCCACGGCAATCATGCTGGCCATCGCCTTCGTCGTGTGCTCGGCGATCGTCAATTCCAAGCTTGGCAAGCTGATGATCGCGGTGCGCGATGCGGAAAGCCGCACACGCTTCCTCGGCTACCGCCCTGAATATGTGAAGCTTTTCGCCTTTGTCGTGTCTGCAGTCATCGCCGGAATTGCAGGGGCGCTCTACGTGCCACAGGTCGGTATCATCAATCCCGGTGAGTTCGCGCCTGCAAACTCCATCGAGGTGGTGGTCTGGACCGCGCTTGGCGGGCGCGGCACGCTGATCGGGCCGATCATCGGAGCGATCCTGGTCAACGTCACGAAGTCCTATTTCACAATCGCCTATCCCGACCTCTGGCTGTTCGCACTCGGGGCGCTCTTCGTCTTCGTCACCATCTTCCTGCCCAAGGGCATCCTCGGTATCGCCACGGGCCTGATGGCGCGCGTCGATCGGCGACGCCTGCCTCCCGAGCCCACCGCTGACGCGGCCAAACCGACACCGGCGGAGTGACAGCCATGAATGTTCAGGCATCCCCCGATCGCGCGGAAGACCGGCCGCTGCTTTATCTCAACGGCGTTTCGGTCTCCTTCGATGGTTTCCGAGCCATCAACAATCTCTCGCTCTACCTGGAGCGTGGGGAGATGCGGGCGATCATCGGCCCGAATGGCGCCGGCAAGACGACGATGATGGACATCATCACTGGCAAGACACGCCCCGACAGCGGCGAGGTCTTCTTCGATGGCACGATCGACCTCACCCAGCATGACGAGCCCGCGATTGCGACGTTCGGCATAGGCCGCAAATTCCAGAAGCCGACGGTCTTCGAAAGCCACACGGTGGAGGACAATCTGCTCATGGCGCTGCAGGGTGGTCGCGGTGTTCTCGGTCAGCTCTTCTATCGGCTGAGCCGCGACGACGCCGCCAAGATTTCGGAAATTCTCGAGACGACACGGCTCTCCGCCCGCCGCAATGATCTCGCCGCCAATCTCAGCCATGGCCAGAAACAATGGCTCGAGATCGGCATGCTGCTCGCGCAGAACCCGAAGCTTCTGCTGGTCGACGAGCCGGTTGCCGGCATGACCGATGCCGAGACGGAAGAGACGGCAAGGCTCCTGAAGGAGATCGCGCAGGACCATTCCGTCATCGTCGTCGAGCACGACATGCACTTCGTGCGCGAACTCGGCGTCAAGGTCAGCTGCTTGCATGAAGGATCGGTGCTGTCTGAAGGATCGCTCGATCATGTCAGCAAGGATCCACGCGTCATCGAAGTCTATCTTGGGCGTTAGGAGGAAGTGATGGGATTTTGGCACGGATTGCGGGTGCTCATGCAGCCTTTACCCACCGCGAAGCCGGCGCATATGGAGTTGCGCCTAAGTGGGCTGGTGCCCGCGCCGCACATCGTGTGGGCTTCGCAGCCGAAGTCTGCGGCGAAAGAGGACGACCGCGATGCTTGAGGTGGAAGGCGCGAACCTTCACTACGGCGCGGCTCAGGCGTTGCGAGGCGTGTCCATGAAAGCGGAGCCCGCGAAGATCACCTGTGTGCTTGGCCGAAACGGCGTCGGCAAGACCAGCCTGATGCGCGCAATCGTCGGCCATCACCCCTTAAGTTCAGGCATCGTGCGCTTCGAAGGCCGCGAATTCGGCCGGCGCGCCGCCTATGATCGCGCCCGTTCCGGCATTGCGTTCGTGCCGCAGGGCAGGGAGATTTTTCCGCTGCTGACCGTTCGGGAAAACTTGGAGACCGGATTTGCGCCCCTGAAGCGCGACCAGAAGACGATCCCCGATCATGTGTTCGAGCTGTTTCCGGTGCTGAACGATATGCTCGGTCGGCGCGGCGGGGATTTGTCGGGTGGCCAGCAGCAACAGCTGGCGATTGGTCGCGCACTCGTCACCCGACCAAAGCTTTTGGTTCTGGATGAGCCGACAGAAGGTATTCAGCCTTCGATCATCAAGGATATCGGGCGGGCGATCCGCTATCTGCGCGATAGCGCGGGCCTCGCGATAGTCCTTGTCGAGCAGTATCTGGATTTCTGTCGGGAGCTTGCAGACGAGGTCTACATCATGGATCGCGGCGAGGTGGTTCATCAGGGGCCGGCGGAGGATCTCGATCGTCAAGACGTCCGCCGGCACCTGACCGTTTAAGCTATCGAAGCACGATCAGTTCGCGGCTTCGATGACGCCGCAGGCAATGCGGTCGCCGCTGTCGCCTGCCGGATCGGTCATGTAGTCGTCAGCCCCGGCATGGATGATGAAGGCTGCGCCATCGTCATCCAGGATGACCGTGCCGGCGTCTCCTGAAAGGGCGATATCTGAGACGAAGAACTCGGCATGCGCGATGCCGTCTTCCTGGACATGCACGTTCGGCAGATCGCCCGGATGCGGACCATTGGGGTTCAGTACACCATGCTCGCCATCGCCCGAAACATGGCCGCCGGCGGCCTCATGGCCACCTTCGGCATCGCATGTGCCGGTCTCGTGAAGATGCACGCCGTGCGGGCCGGGTTCGAGCCCACTGGCTTCGATCTCGATGATGACGATGCCCGTTGGCGTTTCCGTCAAAGTCACGGTGCCTTCGATGCCGTCGCCTTCGAGCGTGGCGGTGGCAGTGATCAGATCGCCCGTTTCTTCAGGCATGCCCGCTGCATCCTGCGCCATGGCGGCCGGGGCCATGGCAAAAGGGGAAATCGTGGCCGCAAGGAAGGTCGCGCACAAAAGCTTCTTCATCGTCGTCTCCGTAAAAAATTTGGGATTGAAGTACCGGGAGGACCTGGCCGTCTTGGCCGACAAAAAAGGCTGCCGCTGGTTGCGGCAGCCTCCAAAGTTTGAGGGTGACTTACTGCGTCACGACCACTTCGCAGATTTCGACCAAGGCACCGGTTACGGTAACGGCGTCGGCACATTGCGCGAGCACCAGTTGCTGCTCTTCAGGTGTCAGTGAAGAAAAGGCCGCCATGATCTGATCGGGTGCAACTGCCTCGGTGCGCGTTGAGTCGGTGAAGAAATCATCAGCCGAGGAGCCCAGATTCCCGAAAACGCCTTCGGTCTCGACGCCCGTGTCGACGTCGACTTCCGTGTCGGCATCGAGTTCTCCATCGATTTCGGCGTCTGTGCCAGTTTCCGTGCCCGCGTCAACGCCCGCATCGACATCGGCCCCAGCGCCGGTGTCCACCCCGGAGTCCGTACCGGCACCAGCGTCGGTGTCAGTTCCAGCACCGGTGTCGGCACCTGCACCAGCGCCGGCACCTCCGGCCTCGGCACCGCCGCCAGCATTCGCGCCGCCGCCGGCTTCAGATCCGGCGCCTGCGTCCTGGGCGAAGGTCGCGCCTGTCATCAGTGCGAGGCTCATCGTGGAAGCGAGAAGTAGCTTTTTCATTGCTTTATCCTCCGTCAGTCATTGTCCCTGTGCCATCCCAACGCGGCCTATCCTCGCCTGTTCCCGATCGCACCGCAGGTTAGTGAAGCCTCACATTCGAATGGTCTAACGCTCGCTGGAACTACTGTCTGCCGCATATCGCTCCAGCGCAGCCATGGCCTCGACCAGATGGTCGGTGGCCTCGGGGCCGATCGCCGACAGCAGCTTCGACTCGTAAGTGCGGGCCATGCTCGAAAGCTCCTGAAAGCGCAGGCCGCCCTCGCGCGTCAGTTGCAGCCGTTCCACCCGTCGATCTGCGTCATCTGTTGTCCGGCTGATCCATCGACGCTTCTCCAGTGAAAAGACGGCGCGGCTGACCTTTGTCTTGTGCATGGATGAGTGCGCGCCGATCGCCGTTGCCGTGATCGTGCCGAACTGGCCGATGGTGGCGAAGACGCGCCATTCGGGTCGGGTCAAACCGTAACGCTCGCGGTAGAGCGCGGCAAAATCGCGGCTGACGATTTCGGCCGCACGTGCCAGCCGATAGGGCAGGAACTCTTCCAATTTCAGGGTCGATGTCACGATCGTCTCTCTCGCTCGGCGGTGGCTTGATAGTTACAAAATAGAACGGTTACATCCGCAACGAATTTCACGTGGATGGGAGGAGACCGCCATGTCGCCGCGCTACATGCCGGGTTTCGGAAATGATTTCGAAACGGAATCGCTGCCCGGCGCCTTGCCCCAGGGCCGCAACTCGCCCCAGAGGCCAGCCTATGGGCTGTACGCCGAGCAGCTGTCGGGCTCTCCCTTCACGGCGCCGCGCGGCACCAATGAGCGATCCTGGCTCTACCGCATCCGCCCGAGCGTGAAGCACACGGGCCGGTTCTCGCGGATCGACATGCCGTTCTGGAAGAGCGCGCCTTGTCTCGATGACCATTCGCTGGCGCTCGGTCAGTTGCGATGGGATCCGGTGCCGGCTCCAGACGGACCGACGAACTTCCTGGCCGGCATCCGCACGATGACCACGGCCGGTGATGCGATCGGCCAGGTGGGCATGGCGGCCCACGCCTATGTGTTCAACCAGGACATGGTCGACGACTATTTCTTCAATGCCGACGGCGAGATGCTGATCGTTCCTCAGGACGGCACGATCCGCATCTTCACCGAAATGGGCGTCGTCGACGTGGAGCCGCAGGAAATCGCGCTGCTCCCGCGTGGCATGATGGCGAAAGTCTCGATCGTCGAGCCGGGCAGGGACGGCTTCGCCCGCGGCTATATCTGCGAGAATTACGGAGCGAAGTTCACGCTGCCGGATCGTGGGCCGATCGGTGCCAACTGCCTGGCCAATCCGCGAGACTTCAAGACGCCTGTTGCCGCTTACGAAGACAAGGAAACGCCCTGTCGCGTGACCGTAAAGTGGTGCGGCCAGTTCCATGTCACCGAGATCGGTCATTCGCCGCTCGATGTCGTCGCCTGGCACGGCAACTACACGCCCTACAAGTACGATTTGCGCACATTCTCGCCCGTCGGCGCAATCCTCTTCGATCATCCGGACCCGTCGATCTTCACGGTGCTGACTGCGCCGACGGAGGAGGCGGGTACCGCGAATGTGGATTTCGTCATTTTCCCGCCGCGCTGGATGGTAGCGGAAAACACGTTCCGTCCGCCTTGGTATCATCGCAACATCATGAGCGAATTCATGGGCCTGATCACCGGCCAGTACGATGCCAAGGAAAAGGGTTTTGTGCCGGGCGGCATGAGCCTTCACAACATGATGCTGGCGCATGGCCCCGACGCGCCGGGCTTCGACAAGGCCTCCAACGCCGAACTGAAGCCGGTGAAGCTCGAGAACACCATGGCGTTCATGTTCGAGACGCGGTTTCCGCAGCAACTCACCCGCTTCGCGGCGGAGCTAGAGACGCTGCAGGACGACTATATGGATTGCTGGAACGGCCTGGAACGGCGCTTCGACGGAACACCGGAGGGCCGCTCTTCGTGAAGGAGCGCCTCGTTCTTCTGGGCACGAAAGGTGGTCCTGCCATCCGCCCGTTGCCCCAAGGCGGCAGCGGTCCATGGCCGACGTCATCCCTGGTTGAGATCGAAGGGAAACGGATCGTCATCGACTGCGGCCTCGGCGTCACGCGTGGTCTCGTCGATGCCGGCGTGCGGCTCGCCGAACTCGATCTGATCTTCATCACCCATCTTCACTCCGATCATGTGCTGGAACTCGGCCCGCTCATCCACACGGCCTGGACGGCGGGGCTGAAGACGCCTGTGACGGTCCACGGACCGGTTGGAATTGTCGATTACTTTACCGGCTTCCTCGCATCCATGCGGTTCGACATCGATCTGAGGATCGCAGACGAGGGGCGTCCCGATCTTCGTGGTCTCATCCATGTCATCGAGTTTTCCGAGGGCGTGGTGCTTGAAGAGGATGGACTGACCGTCGCGGCGCTCAGGGTCGATCATCCGCCGGTGACGGAATGCTTCGCGCTGCGCTTTGAGGTCGAAGATGCGTGCATCGTCTTTTCCTCCGACACCGCCTGTTTCCCGCCGCTCGCCGAGTTCGCCCGCGGCGCCGATATCCTCGTTCATGAAGCCATGCTTGCTGCCGGCGTCGATCGGCTCGTCGCGCGCACCGGCAATGGCGATCGGTTGAAGCAGCATCTGATCGCAAGCCACACCATGGCGGAGGATGCCGGCCACATCGCTTCCTTGGCGGGCGTCGGCCATCTCGTGCTCCATCATCTCATCCCGGCGGACGATCCGGAATTTTCCGAAGCCGACTGGCTGGCGGCGGTGGCCAAGACGTGGGACGGTCGCCTCACCATTGGCCGGGACGGCCTGGAGATCGCACTGCCGGCCGCTAAGGCCGAAACCGGGAGAGAGAGCGCATGAAACTGGCAACCTTGAAGGATCGCACGCGGGACGGCCGGCTGGTCGTGGTGTCGAAGGATTTGACGCTGTGTTCCGAGGTCGGCCACATTGCGCGTACGCTTCAGGCCGCGCTCGACGATTGGGCGCATGTCGCCCCCCGTCTGAAGCGCGTTTACGACGGCATGATGACCGGGTCGCAGCCGACCATGCGTTTCCACGAGCATGATGCGCATTCGCCGCTGCCGCGCGCTTACCAGTGGGCGGATGGCTCGGCCTACGTTAATCACGTCGAACTGGTCCGCAAGGCCCGGGGCGCCGAGATGCCGGCAAGCTTCTGGGAAGACCCGCTGATTTACCAGGGAGGATCCGACAGCTTCCTGCCGCCGCGCGATCCGATCCGCATGGCGGACGAAGCCTATGGCATCGACATGGAAGGCGAGATCGCTGTCATCGTCGACGACGTGCCGATGGGTGCGTCGATCAATGAGGCCCGCGCGGCGATACGATTGGTGATGCTGGTCAACGACGTGTCGTTGCGTGGCCTCATCCCGGGCGAACTGGCGAAAGGCTTCGGCTTCTACCAGTCCAAACCGTCCTCCGCATTTTCCCCCGTAGCCGTAACGCCCGACGAGTTGGGCGACGCGTGGGACGGCGGCAAGCTGCATCTTCCGCTTTCGGTCGATCTGAACGGCAAGCCCTTCGGCCGGGCCGATGCCGGCAAGGATATGACCTTCGATTTCCCTCAGCTGATCGCCCATGCCGCGAAGACCCGGCCCTTGTCGGCCGGCACGATCATCGGCTCCGGAACCGTGTCCAACAAACTCGAGGGTGCGCCAGGCAAGCCGGTCGGCGAGGGCGGAGTTGGATATTCCTGCATCGCGGAAATCCGCATGATCGAAACGATCGCCGGCGGCAAGCCGCTGACGCCGTTCATGAAATTCGGCGATACGGTCCGCATCGAAATGAAAGACAAGACCGGTCATTCGATCTTCGGAGCGATCGAGCAGACGGTTGAGACATACGAAAAGGAATAGATCACGATGGCAAAAGCGTTCGCGTCGCAAGGCGACATGGCCGACAAGAAGATTTCGTTCACCGAGGTGGGCCGGGATCTCTGGGCGTTCACCGCCGAAGGCGACCCCAATACGGGCGTGATCATCGGTGACGACAGCGTCATGATCGTCGACGCGCAGGCGACGCCACGGCTGGCCAACATGGTCGTCGAAAAGGTTCGCTCCGTCACGGACAAGCCGATCAAGCACGTGGTGCTGACGCATTACCATGCGGTGCGGGTGCTCGGAGCTTCGGCGTACTCGGCTTCCGAAATTATCATGTCGGACAAGGCGCGCGCGATGGTGGTGGAGCGCGGGCAGGAAGACTGGGACTCGGAATTCGAGCGCTTTCCCCGGCTGTTCCAGGGCCATGAAAGCATCCCGGGCCTTACCTGGCCGACGCAGACATTCGCAGGCCGCATGACAGTCTATCTTGGCTCGCGGCGCGTCGATCTCATGCATCTCGGCCGCGCGCACACCGCCGGCGACATCGTCGCCTACGTTCCGGACGAGAACGTGATGTTTACCGGCGACATCGTCGAATATCACTCAGCCTGCTACTGCGGGGATGGCCATTTCGGCGATTGGGGCGGCACGCTTGATGCCATCAACGCCTTCGATGTCGACGCGATCGCGCCCGGCCGCGGCGATGCGCTCGTTGGAAAGGCGCTTGTGGGCGAGGCAATCGAGAACACGCGCGATTTCGTCGACAGCACCTTCCGCCCGGCACAGCGCATCGCCGCACGCGGGGGCTCGCTGAAAGAGACATGGGATGCGGTGCGCGCCGAGTGCGATCCGAAATTCGCCAGCTACGCCATCTATGAGCACTGCCTGCCGTTTAACGTTGCTCGCGCCTATGACGAGGCCCGCGGCATCGACACGCCGCGCATCTGGACGGCCGAGCGCGACAAGGCGATGTGGAATGCGCTGCAAGCCTGACGGAGATGAAACGAAGACCGTTGCCCGGCTTCAAGCGATATCCACCGTATATCGCTTGAGCTGCCTGTCTGCCGTCAGAATGGTCAAGCCAACTGTCTTTGCCTGGGCGATGAGAAGCCGATCGAAGGGATCGCGATGATGCTGCGGCAGGTCTTTCAGAGCGTCGATGTGCGCCAGCTCGATCGGCAGAATGGAGAAGCCGGCGCTCTCGATCTTTTCGTTCAGCTTTGGCGGCGCCTCAAGCTTTCCCAGTGCAGTCTTGATCGCGATTTCCCAAAGCGAAGCGATGCTGACGAAGATCAGCGCGTCGGAATTCAGGATCGCCGTATGCTGTTCGGACAGCTCATCCGATCCATCAAGCGCCCAGATCAGGACATGCGTATCCGCCAGATAGGCGGTCACTTGATATACTCGTCCCATTCGGGACCAAGCACATCGAAATCTTCTGCGATTTTGAATTGTCCCTTGAACGCACCGATCCTCGGCAGTCGTTCCACCGGCTTCTCCGCGCTGACCTTCACGTACGGTTTGCCATGCCGCGTCACGACGATGTCTTCGCCGGCGGCTGCCTTGCGCAGGATTTCGGACAAATTCGCCTTCATTTCCGCAACGGTGACGTTCATGGCGAGCTCCAAGAATTATGGCCATAATTTAGGCCATACCCGCTATTTCCGCAAGGAAGCCTGATGCCGAGCTTCACCCACACGCCGTTCGAAGTCACTTGTCCGCCGGAGCTTGCAGGCGGGGCGGTGCCCGAGCGGTACCCGGTCGTCATCGTCGGGGCAGGGCCGATCGGTCTGGCTCTCGCGATCGATCTCGCGCTGAAGGGCGTGGCTTCGGTCGTGCTCGACGACAACGACGTTGTGTCGGTCGGTTCGCGGGCCATCTGCTGGGCGAAGCGGTCGCTCGAAATCTTCGACCGTCTCGGTGTTGCCGATCGCATGCTGGCGAAGGGCGTCACCTGGAAGGTCGGCCGCTTGTTCCACCGCAACCGCGAGGTCTACAATTTCGATCTGCTACCTGAAGCCGGGCACAAGATGCCGGCATTCATCAACCTCCAGCAATATTACGTCGAGCAGTATCTCGTCGACCGGTCCCGCGACTTCCCGGATCTGATCGATTTGCGCTTCCGCAACAAGGTCGTGGCGCTGCGCCAGCAGGGCGATGGCGCGCGTCTTTCGGTAGAGACGCCATTCGGCGCCTACGACCTGACCGCAGACTGGCTGATGGCTTGCGATGGGTCGAGATCCGCGCTGCGCGACATGATGGGACTGGAATTCAGCGGCCGGCTGTTCGAAGAGCGCTTCCTCATCGCCGACATTCGCATGGACGACGACCTCTTTGCTTCCGGCGCGGCCGAGCGGCATTTCTGGTTCGAGCCTCCGTTTCACGAGGGGCAATCGGCGCTTCTCCACAAGCAGCCCGACAACATCTACCGCATCGACCTTCAACTTAGCTGGGATGCCGATCCCGTCGAAGAGAAGCAATCGGAGAAGGTGCTTCCGCGCATCCGCGCCATCGTCGGCGACAGGCCGTTCGAACTCGACTGGGTCTCCGTCTACACTTTCCAGTGCCGCCGGCTCGATCGGTTCGTGCATGGCCGTGTCGTCTTCGTCGGCGATAGCGCGCATGTGGTGTCACCCTTCGGAGCGCGCGGCGGCAATGGCGGCATGCACGACGTCGACAATCTCGGCTGGAAGCTTGCGGCGGTCATCCAGGGCAAGGCTTCGGAGGCGTTGATCGAGAGCTACAACGAAGAGCGTGTCCACGGCGCCGACGAAAACATTGGGCATTCCGCCAACGCGACCAATTTCATGACCCCGAAGACGGAGATGGAGCGCATCTTCCGCGATGAGGTCCTTCGGCTTGCGGCCGACGCGCCCTTTGCCCGGCGTCTCGTCAATTCTGGCCGGCTGTCGCTGCCCTGTTCGCTGGAAGGGCTGTCGCTGCAGACGCCGTGCGACGCCGGCGCACCCGTCAAACCGGGCACTGTTCTGCCCGATGCGCCGTTGCTCAAGGGCAACCGCTCGACCTGGCTGGTGAACGAGATCGGCGGCGAATTCTGCCTGCTGACCACGGAACGTGACCGGCCAATGTCGCATGGCCTGCCGACGATCCAGATTGCGGCCGATGCTTCGACCAGCGACGACTGCCTCATCGATCTGGACGGTCATGCGCTTAAGCGGCTCGGTCAGGGTTTCACCTATCTCGTTCGGCCGGACCAGCACATCGCGGCAGCGTTCGTCGCCCCCAGCGCCGACGACATTGCCACTGCACACCAACGGGCGCTTGGAGGCGGCCGATGACCGACATCCTGCAAGACCGGCTGGGCCCCGCCGGCGATCGGTTCTATGCCGAGCTCATGACGGCGCAACGCGCTCTCTCCAACGAAGAAGCACAGCGCTTCAATGCACGGCTCATCCTCCTGATGGCGAACGCCATAGGCGATGGCGAGACGCTGTCTGCGCTGATCCGCGAGGCTGCGCGGAACAAGGCCTGAAGTCTCTTCCGTTTTAACGTTGGAGCGCCTATCCCTCGCGCTCCAACGCATGAAGGGAGATTGCGCCATGGCATGGCAGCCGGCTGAAAACCGTTACGAAACGATGCGCTACAACCGTTGCGGCCGCAGCGGATTGAGGCTTCCCGCGATCTCCCTCGGTCTCTGGCACAATTTCGGCGACGACACGCCCCATCAGACCAAGCGCGACATTTGCCGCCGCGCCTTCGATCTGGGCATCACCCATTTCGACCTCGCCAACAATTACGGCCCGCCGCCCGGATCGGCCGAAACGGCCTTTGGCGAAATCTTGCGTACCGATTTTGCCGGCTACCGCGATCAGCTCATCATCTCCTCCAAGGCCGGCTACGACATGTGGCCGGGGCCCTATGGCGAGTGGGGCAGCCGCAAATACGTGATTGCCTCCTGCGACCAGAGCCTGAAGCGGATGGGTCTCGACTATGTCGACATCTTCTATTCGCACCGCTTCGATCCGGAGACGCCGCTTGAAGAAACGATGATGGCGCTCGACCAGATCGTGCGTTCGGGCAAGGCCCTTTATGCGGGCATCTCGTCCTACAACGCCCAGCGGACGCGGGAAGCTGCGGCGATCCTCAAGGACCTCGGCACGCCGTGTCTCATCCACCAGCCGAGCTATTCGATGCTCAACCGCTGGGTCGAAGATGACGGCCTTCTCGATGCGCTCGACGATCTCGGCATCGGCTCGATCGTCTTCTCGCCGCTCGCCCAGGGCATGCTCACGACCAAGTATCTGCAGGGCGTGCCGGAAGACAGCCGCGCCAGCCAGGGCAAATCCCTGATGCCGGAGTTCCTCAACGACAACAACCTCGCCAATATCCGCGCGCTGAACGAGATCGCCGAGAAACGCGGCCAGACGCTGGCGCAAATGGCCATTGCCTGGGTTCTGCGCCGTGGCCGCGTCACCTCGGCGCTCATCGGTGCCAGCCGCGTGTCGCAGGTGGAAGATTGCGTCGGTGCGCTCGCCAATCTCGATTTCACCGACGCCGAACTGGCCGAAATCGACAGCTACGCCCGTGAGGCCGACATCAATCTCTGGGCCGCATCGGCAGAGCGCAAAGGGCCTGCACGGAAAAAGAAGTGAAGCGTCGGCTTTTGCTCAAGAAATGAGCATCGGCAGCGGTTGTGTTTTGTCGCGGCCGCTGTCACCAATCGTTGCGACGGTGCCTTGATCTTCAAGGTGAAACGGGAAGCCGGTGAAAAGCCGGCGCCGCCCCCGCGACTGTCAGGGACGACGCCCCTCCATCATGCCACTGGTGCGCTTCTTGCATCGGGAAGGCGGAGGGGATTGGTCCCGAGCCAGGAGACCGGCCGTCAGCCACGCGGCAAAGCCGCAGATACGACCCAAAGATGGGGCGGAGGGCCCCGAAAGGATTTGATATGCGCATACTGACCACACTTGCAGCCTTCGCGCTTTCGACCGGGGCGGCCTTTGCCCATCCCGGTCATGGCGGCCATGACAATGCAAGCTTCGCCTATGGTTTCATGCACCCGCTGGGGGGCCTGGATCACCTGCTTGCCATGATCGCCGTCGGCTTCCTGGCGTATCTGGTTGCTGAGCGGACCAGCGCCAACCGCCCGCTCTGGCTCGTCCCCGCAGCCTTTGTCGGCGCCATGGCGATCGGCGGTGTTCTTGGCGCATTCGCCTTCGATCTGCCGCTCGTTGAACTCGGCATCGGCTTGTCGATCGTCGCCATCGGCGCAGCCGCCGCGTTCGGTCGCCAGATACCGGTCGCAGCAGCCATGGCTCTCGTTGGCTTCTTCGCCATCTTCCACGGTCATGCGCACGGCACCGAAATGCCGCAGGACAGCGCAGGGCTCGCCTATGGCCTCGGCTTCATGGCGGCAACGGCTCTGCTCCATGCTGCAGGCATCGCTGCTGGCCTTGGCATCGGCAAGCTGTCGCGCTCGCAGGGCGTGCTCGCAGCGCGCGCCGGTGGCGGCGTGATGGCGCTTGCGGGTGTTGCGATCGTCGCCGGCATCATCTGATAGTTTCCGGACTGCGAACAACTCGATCAAAAAAAGGCCCCGGCAGCGCTGCCGGGGCCTTTTTTGTCGAGATTTCACGAAGTGCAGCGATCAGCTTTCTTCGCCGAGACATGTCGTGAAAGACGTCGCCATGTTGCGGAGCAGTTCGAAGTAGAGATCCGGCCCATCGGCGATTTCCGCGCCTTCGGGATCCAGCACGCCGGCCTTCGCATCCGTGCCTTCGATCACGACGTTGACGATCCGGGGCTCGAATTGCGGCTCGGCGAAGACGCAGGCGGCATCCAATTCGTTGACGCGCTGGCGCAGTTCGGAGATGCGTTCCGCACCCGGCGCCACTTCCGGGCTGATCGTGATCGCGCCGGCAGCCTGGAGACCGAACCGGTTCTCGAAATAGTGATAGGCATCGTGGAAGACGATGAACGGCCGATCGGCAACCGGTTCGACGGTCGCAGCGATTTCGGTCGACAGCTCGTCGATTCGTGCCGTCAATGCTTCTGCATTGCTGCGATAGGTGTCGGCGTTGTCCGGATCGGCATCGGCCAGAGCGGCCTCGATCGCGCCGACCATCAGCTTGGCATTTTCCGGGTCTAGCCAATAATGCGGATCCGTGCCGGAATGATCGTGCCCGGCATGGTCATCGCTGGAATGATCGTGAGCCGCGTGGTCCTCGTGGCCATGGTCATGCGCAGCGCCTGCTTCCTCGGCGTGATCGTGGCCCTGCTCGTGATGATGGTCTTCGTTGTGGCCGTGGTCATCATGGCCGTGATCATGATCGTCATGGCTGTGGTCGTGATCGTCGTGCGCGTGCTCTTCGTGGGCATGGGCATGACCATCGCCATGGTCACCGTGATCATGCGCCTCGAAGGCGCCGCCTTCGCGGAACTCAAGTCGCGTCATGCCTTCGGTCTGTTCCAGCGTCACCACGCGCGCATTGGCGCTCAACGTGTCGAGCGGCTGATTGAGGAATGGCTCGAGCCCCGGACCCACCCAGAACACGAGCGGCGCGTCCTGGAGCATGGCTGCATCCGATGGGCGCAGCGTATAAGTGTGTGGGGACGCGGCGCCCTTGACGAGAAGTTCCGGTTCGTCCACGCCTTCCATGACGCCTGCGACCAGCGAGTGGATCGGCTTGATCGACGTAACGACACCGTCAAGCGCCAAGGCGGGGGAGGCTGTCAGGGCAGTCGCTGCCATGAACGCGGCGGCCGACGATGCGATGAGTGCGGAAGATTTCATGCCTGTCCCTCAGTTTCTGGGTCGATTGTAATCATATAACGTTTCTTGTGTAACGCTATAACGTGTGCCATATGCGGTGACAAGCGCCGAAATGGCGCATCGAAAGGGTTGATGGTGCAGCGGACAAACCTTGTGGAGATGAGCGGCGTCGGGGTCCGGCGCGGCGGGCGCTGGTTGGTGCGCGGCGTCGATTTCACCATTTCGCCCGGTGAGATCGTCACGCTGATCGGTCCGAACGGGTCCGGCAAGTCGACCACGGCCAAGACTGCCATCGGGTTGATGAAGGCGGACGAGGGCGTTGTTTCCCGCAAAGCCGATCTGACCATCGGCTACGTGCCGCAGAAGCTCGCCATCGACTGGACGCTGCCCTTGTCCGTGCGGCGGCTGATGACGCTGACCGGAAACCAGCCTCGCGCCGAAATCGACCAAGCGCTCGAGGCTGTGGGCATTGCTCACCTGGCCGATGCCGAGGTCCAGCATCTCTCGGGCGGCGAGTTTCAGCGCGCACTGATGGCGCGGGCCATGGTGCGCCGCCCTGATCTCCTCATTCTCGACGAGCCGGTTCAAGGCGTCGACTTTTCCGGCGAGATCGAGCTTTACGACCTGATCAAGCAGATCCGCGATAGGACCGGCTGCGGCATTCTGCTGATTTCCCACGATCTGCATGTGGTGATGGCGGAAACCGATACGGTCATCTGCCTCAACGGCCATGTGTGCTGCCGCGGCGCGCCGGAGATCGTGGCAAAGAGCCCGGAGTATCTGCAATTGTTCGGCGCGCGTGCTGCTTCGACCTTGGCGGTCTACAGTCATAACCACGACCACACCCATCTGCCCGACGGTCGGGTCAAGCATGCCGATGGTTCGGTCACGGACCATTGCCATCCCGATGATGGCCATCACCACGACCATGCCGGCGAGCATCATCATCATGCCGATGGCGCGTCGGTTACGGCCCATAAGCATGAGGATGGGCACAAGGGACATCACCATGCTGGATGACTTTTTCACCCGCGCGCTGCTTGCCGGTATCGGGGTGGCCATCACGGTCGGTCCGCTCGGCTGCTTCATCGTATGGCGGCGCATGGCCTATTTCGGCGACACCATGGCGCATTCGGCGCTGCTCGGCGTCGCCATCGCGTTTCTCTTCGACATCAACCTGATGGTCGGGGTCTTCGTCGTCGCGGCGCTCGTTTCGTCTGCGTTGCTTCTCCTGCAGCGGCGCCAGTCGCTCTCGACCGATGCGCTGCTCGGGATCCTGTCGCATTCGACGCTGGCGCTTGGCCTCGTCATGGTCGCCTTCATGACCTGGGTGCGCATCGACCTGATGGGCTTCCTCTTCGGCGATATCCTCGCAGTCTCGCGCACGGACATCGCTTTCATCTGGGGTGGCGGCGCGCTGGTGCTCGCCGGCGTCGCCTGGCTCTGGCGCCCACTGCTGGCTTCGACGGTCAATGCCGAGCTTGCCGAAGCGGAAGGCATGCATCCGGAACGTGCACGCGTCGCCTTCATGCTCCTGATGGCGCTCCTGATCGCGATCGCCATGAAGATCGTCGGCATTCTGCTCATCACCTCGTTGCTGATCATCCCCGCAGCGACCGCGCGACGTTTCTCCGGCACGCCGGAAATGATGGCGGTCATGGCCTCGCTGATCGGCGTTGTCGCCGTCGTTTCGGGCTTGTTCGGTTCGTTGCAGTTCGATACGCCTTCGGGACCGTCGATCGTGGTTGCCGCGCTTGCCCTGTTCCTTGTCAGCCAGATCGCGCCGGTGGTTCGCAGATCCGGGCCACAGCCGCAGGAGGGAGGTCGTCGATGACCAGCCACGTTCACGAACGTCCACTGAGCGATCTGACCAAGAACCAGAAGCTCGTCTTCGATGCGCTGAGCAGTGCGGACGGACCTTTGAGCGCCTACACGATCCTCGACCAGCTTCGCGACGAGGGTTTTCGGGCGCCGCTACAGGTTTATCGCGCACTCGACAAGCTGCAGGAACTCGGCCTCGTCCATCGACTTGAAAGTCTCAATTCCTTCATTGCCTGCGCCCACCCCCATTGCGCGAGCCACGGCATGATCGGTTTCGCGATCTGCGAGAATTGCGGGCAGGTGGAGGAGTTTTCCGACGCCGAGATCGAGACGCGGCTTGGGACATGGATGCGCGAACGCGCCTTCAAGCCGCGCAAGACGACGGTGGAACTGCGTGGCCTCTGCGCGACCTGCTCGACCCACTGAAAGCGGCCATCCAATAACTGGATACAACCGTTTGCCCCCGGGGAGTTGATCCGTCTTGCGCATCCTCGTTTTCAACGCGGGCAGTTCCAGCCTCAAGTTCGGTGTCTTTGACATGGATGGCGCCACAGTCCGCCATCGCCTCAAGGCGACGGTGGATCGGCTCGGCCGGTCCTCGGCGGAATTGAAGTTTGTCGTCGATGGCCGGGAAAGCCGAGAAGACGTTGATGCGACCGCGCTCGAAGCTGCCATCGCGGCCGTGCCAGCTATCCTTCAGCGCTTCGACCTCGGCGCGATCGACGCCATTGGCCACCGCATCGCCCATGGAGGCGAAAGGTTTGCCGCTCCGGCAATCATCGACGAATTGGTCATCGCAGCCATTGAAGCGCTCGCGCCGCTTGCACCTTTGCACAATCCCGGCGGCCTCGCTGGAATACGTCATGCCAGGGCGACATGGCCGGGCAAACCGCAGATCGCGGTCTTCGACACGTCCTTCCATCTGAAGAGCCCGCCGAGGGCGACGACCTATGCCGTGCCGGCCGCGTGGCGTGAGGCTGGGCTGCGGCGCTTCGGCTTCCATGGAACATCGCACAAATACGTCGCGTTGCGCGCCGCCGAAGCACTCGGCGAGAACCTCCGCGACCTGAGGGTGATCAGCCTTCATCTCGGCAATGGTGCGAGCGCCTGCGCCATCCAGCTCGGTGAGAGCATCGACAGCTCCATGGGCATGACGCCACTCGAGGGGCTCGTCATGGGCACGCGTTCGGGAGATGTCGACCCCGGCATATTCGGGTATCTTCAGCGTAATCTCGGGCTCGACGCAGAAGCCGTCGAAAAGGCGCTCTATGAAGAAAGCGGCTTGAAGGGCCTCACCGGGACCGCCGACATGCGGGACGTGGAGGAGATGGCCGCAGAGGGTGATGCGGCGGCGCAGCTTGCCATCGAAATCTATACCTACCGCGCCCGCAAATATGTCGGCGCCTACGCGGCGGCTATGGGCGGGATCGATGCGCTGGTGTTCACCGGCGGCATCGGCGAGAACTCCGCCACGATGCGCCGGCGCATCTGCGAGGGTCTCGGTTTTCTCGGGCTCATGCTGGACACCGATCGCAACGAGCATGTCGATCTCACCGATCAAGCCGCGCCGCAGATCCAGGCCCACGGCTCGCGTGTGCGGGTGCTCGTTACGGAAACGGCGGAGCAATTGATGATTGCCCGCGAAGTCAGCGCCTTGCTCAAAACGCCAGCGGACAGCGCCCTGACCGTGCCGGTCGCAATCTCCGCCCGCCATGTGCATCTCGATCAGGATGCGGTCGATGCTCTGTTCGGGAACTGTTACAGCCTGAGCCCGGCTGGTCAGCTGCGCCAACAGGGCCATTGGGTCGCCAAGGAACGCCTGGCGCTAGAAGGACCGCGCGGTCGGCTGGACAATGTCGCAATCCTCGGCCCGTTGCGTGCCAGAACCCAGATCGAGATTTCGCGGACGGATGGCTTCGCGCTCGGCATCGCCCCGCCGGTGCGCGACAGTGGCAAGCTCGATGGCACACCGGTCGTTCGGCTCATTGGTCCGGCTGGCGCCATCGACAGCGACGGGCTCATCATCGCCGCACGGCACATCCATACCAATCCGACGGACGCCGCCCGGCTTGGACTGAAGGATGGCGATGAAGTCGATGTTCGAGTCGGCCAGGGCGATCGCGCCCTGACGCTGTCTGGAACACTGGTTCGCGTTTCACCAAACGCCTTCACCGAGATGCACATCGATACGGACGAGGCCAACGCCGCCGGCATCGAAGGGCAGGCGGATGGGGCGCTTGTTGCTGTGGCTGCCACCATCAAGCCGTCCGCTCCCGTCTGACACCAGACTTGCCGTCGCAGTCCTAATACCCGATATGTCGGGACTAAAGCGGCCGCTACCAAGCGGCAACCATCCAAGTTCCGCCAGGCAGGCCATGACCTACCCCCAGCATACTTTCGCCGTCGCACCCATGATGGATTGGACAGACAGGCATTGTCGGTTTCTCCATCGGCTGCTGACGAAGCGGAGCCTGCTCTATACCGAGATGGTCGTCGCCGATGCCGTCATCCATGGCGACCGGAACCGGCTTCTCGGCTTCGATCCAATCGAGCATCCTGTCGCGCTTCAGATCGGCGGATCGGACCCCGAAAAGCTCGCCGAAGCAGCCCGGATCGGCGCCGAATTCGGCTATGACGAGATCAACCTAAACTGCGGCTGTCCGTCCGACAGGGTCCAGTCAGGCACTTTCGGTGCCTGCCTCATGCAGACGCCTGAACTCGTCGCCAAGGGTGTCGCGGCGATGCGGAGCGCGGTGTCGATCCCGGTGACCGTGAAATGCCGGATCGGCGTCGATGACCAGGATCCGGAAGAAGCGCTGGACGCGCTTGCATCGGCCGTTCTGGACGCTGGCGCAGATGCGCTCTGGGTGCACGCCCGCAAGGCCTGGCTGCAGGGGCTTAGTCCCAAGGAAAATCGGGATATCCCGCCGCTCGACTACGACCGCGTCTATCGGCTCAAGCAGAAATTCCCGCGTGTTTTCATCGGGATCAATGGCGGCGTTCAGGATTTGAATCAGGCCGCCGAGCATCTGCGCCATGTCGATGGTGTCATGATGGGAAGGGCTGCCTACCACAATGCGACTCAACTGGCTGACGTGGACCGGCTAATCTATGGCGAGGATTCTGCGCCGGTGGACTGGGCGGACGTGCGGGACGCAATGATGGAGCACGCAGCTCGCCACATGGCGGCAGGCGGGAGGCTGGTGCACGTCACGCGCCACATGATCGGTCTCTTCCAGGGTGTTCCGGGTGCTCGAAGGTTCCGGCAAATCCTGTCGGAGCGTTCCAGCCAGCTTGGGGCAGGTCCCGAAGTCGTCGCCGAAGCGTTTGCTGCTATGGACGGGCTCGACAGCTGTCTGGCTGCGTGAGGTCTGTTGCGCCTACAACCGGACAGCGGTAGCATTTCTCGCTGAGCGAAGATGTCTCTTCGCCTTCGCCGAGCGAGGAGGCTCTGTATGTCGTTTCTTTCCGCAAAATCGGTAGGTGTTTCGCTTGTTCTTCTGTCGATCCTGTCGGGCTGCGTCGTCGTAGAGGACGGGCCACGTCCGTACCCGCCCGGTCCTCCCGGGCCGCCGCCCGGACCGCAGGTTTGTCCCCAGATCTACGCGCCCGTATGCGGCGATCGCAACGGCCGGCTCGAGACTTTGCCCAACCAGTGCGTGGCGCGTGCCCAGGGCTTCCGGATCGTGGCCGATGGCGAATGTCGCCGGCCTGGCCCGCCACCGCGCCCCGGCTTCCCCGGAGGACCCGGGCCTGGTCCAGGCTGGGGCGGTCCTGGTGGACCTGGCCCCGGCTGGGGTGGTGGTCCCGGACCCGGTCGCCCCGGCGGTCCCGGCATCTGCACCCGCGAATATGCGCCCGTCTGCGGCCGTCGCGGTCCGCAGTTCCAGACCTTCGGCAATGCCTGCGAAGCGGACAATTCCGGCTTCCGCGTCGTGGCTCAGGGTCCCTGCTGAGACTCAGAAAAACTTCGACCCAATCAAATCAAGGGCGGCTTTCGAGCCGCCCTTTGTCGTTTGATGCTTCGCGAAGGCGTTGATGGCTCAAACAAAAAAGGGCGACCCGAGGGTCGCCCTTTCATGTGTGCCGGACCGTTCCAAGGAACGGCCGAAAGTATCAGCGCCTAGAGCTGCTGCAGGTTGACAGCCTTGTCGCCCTTGCCGCGGCGATCGGCTTCCGTGTCGAAGGAGACCTTGTCGCCTTCGTTGAGGTGCGCGATGCCGGAAGCCTGGAGAGCGGAGATATGGACGAAAACGTCCTTTGCGCCACCATCCGGCGTGATGAAGCCGTAGCCTTTGTCAGTGTTGAAGAACTTTACGGTGCCCGTCTGAGCCATGGTACTGGGTCCTTTTCCCGGTTGTTTCCGACCGCCGCGCGCCTATCGCGCGGATGGCCAGGCCGCGATCTGCGGCGGTGTCGAGCAGTCACGTACGGGGAAAGAACGTCAGTCCAGTCTCCGGGTCAGCACATCCCGAACAGCTTGAGCGTATGCATGAGTTGAAAACAAACGCAAGTAAATTTGCGAAGGGCGTTTCTGCGCCCCCTGTCACTCTATCGCCTCATTAGGCCGGCAGCAGGAGCCCAGTTTTGCGTAAAGAGGGTTTTTCATGGGCGATCAGCTGGCAATTGGCCGGTCTTTGGGCGTGCGTGCCATTACAGGGATCACAATCGTCGTGTCACTCAGCGGCTGCGTGGCGGGCAACGCGATCGACGAAATGGCAACGGGCTCCATTGCACCGGTATCGGCGCCAGTGGCCTACAGCGAGAAAGAGCGCGAGTGCCTGGAACGCGCGATCTTTTTCGAATCCAACCGGTCCAGTGAAGAAGGTCTCGTTGCCGTCGGCACTGTCGTCATGAACCGCGTGGAGGCAGATGAGTTCCCCGATACGATCTGCGAGGTCGTCGGTCAGAAGAACCAGTTCGCCCCCGGTGTGCTTTCTCGTGAACTGCCGCGGGAAAAGGTGCCGGATGTCGTCGCTGCCGCCGACAAGGTCCTCGACGGCCATCGTCATCCGGACTTGGACGCCGCCAAGTTTTTCCACATGGCTGGCCTGACCTTCCCTTACAAGAACATGCATTACCGGCTCGAGGCGGGCGGGAATGCGTTCTACGAGCGGCACTGACCGCTAGAGGTCGCACCGGTCAGTTGCGCGTCGACTGGCCGGAAATGTCGATGCGCATAATGCGGTCGAACTTGGCGATGAGTTGGGCCGCACCGTCGTCGGTCAGAAGCTCATTCAACTCGGCCAAACTGGCCCATTTGCGGATGCGCTGACCCTGCTCGGGCCAGCGCTCGAGCATTTCTTCCACCTGCAGCGCAAAGAGCAGCACGGTCACCGAGATGGGGCGTGGACGCTGTTTCGTCGTGCGATAGACGCCGATCGGCTCCCCATGCAGCCTGCCGCGCACGCCCGCTTCCTCCAGCGCCTCCTGCGCAGCCGACTGAGCCGCCGTTTTGCCTTTGACGAGACCGCCCTTGGGGAGAATCCAGCGACCGGTTCCCCGTGACGTGACCACGAGGTAATCGACGACGCCGGGTTTGCGCAGCCGATAGGGCAGAGCCCCATACTGGATGAGGCTCCCCTCGCGCATCTGGTCGAAAGTCGCGGGCGTCGAATGCATGGAAGTCCAAGCGAATCAGCTGGATGTCAGAACTTCATGATGCGGGCGCGTGGGCCGTCGTGTAAAGAACAAGCGCGTCTTGAGCCGTTGATCGGCCAAGCTTTCAAGCAAAAACCGGCTTCTTCTGCTTCGTCGTGTAGATGCTGTCGTCGTCGATGGGCGGAATGCTTTGCAAGACGCGCCGCGGCGGAAGGATCGCGATCGCTTCCGTGCCTTCGCGCAGCTTCGAGCGCAGCACGAACTGACCGCCATGCTTGGCGAGGATAGCCTGAACGATCGGCAAGCCGAGCCCGGTGCCCTGTTCAGCGCTTTTGATGGCGACGGAACCTTGCCCGAATGCCGACAGCACGATCGGTATTTCTTCTTCGGGAATGCCTGGGCCGTCATCGACCACGGACAGATACTGGCCGCCACCGGCCGTCCAGCCAACCTTGACGGTGACGATGCCGTTTTGCGGCGTGAACTTCACAGCATTCGACAACAGGTTAAGCACCACCTGCCGCATCGCACGTTCATCAACCCAGACGAGCGGCAGGGACGGCTCGACCTGTGCGCGAATGTCGATGTGCTTGCTGCGTGCTTTCAGCTGCACCATGCCGATGCAGTCCTCTGCAATCTCGACAAGCGACAGGGCCTCCTCGGTCAGATCGTACCGGCCGGCCTCGATCCTCGACAGGTCCAGGATCTCGTTGATGAGGTTGAGCAGATGTTCGCCGGAGCGGTGGATGTCGGCGGCATAATCCTTGTAGGTCGGATTCGGCATTGGCCCCAGGACCTCCTGGCTCATCACCTCCGAGAACCCGAGGATGGCGTTGAGCGGGGTGCGGAGCTCATGGCTCATGGAGGCGAGGAATCGAGACTTCGCCAGATTTGCCTCTTCAGCGCGGCGGCGTGCTTCGTCGGATACGGCGTTCGCCACTTCCAACTCCGCGATCAACGCCACCTTTTCCGACTGGAAGGAGAGCAGCGTCAGGTTGGAAACATAAAGACGGTTCGAAATGAACACGAAGTAGCAGAAGGCGGCGCCGAGCACGGCGGCCATGCCGAGATCGTAGGGGCTCCCGTGCAAATAGGCACTGAGGCCAAAAGCAATCACAGGTGGACCGAAAGACGCGATGATCGCCCGCTTCAGCGTGAATGTCGCCATCGCGGAGGCGGCGAGGGCAACGAGCAGGATGACGCCCTTGTAGAACGAGAAGGAAGGGCCGGAACAGGTCGCACAATCCTGATAGGCAAAGATCGCCCAGCACAATCCGATCATCAGATGCGCCACGAGAAAGCGGATGGTCCACTTTCGCGTCGTGGCCGGGTCGAAGCTTTTCGCTGATGCCCGCCGCGCCAGGAACACCAGAATGGCGTAGGCGGCCAGTGTGAGTGCCGACCAAGGGATCAGTTCGAAGGATTCGCCGAAATAGATGCTGATGCCCGTTGCGGCCAGAACCAGCAACGGCATCGCTGCCGCGCCCTGCAGCAGCGAATTGATGTGCAGCAGCATCATCTCGCGCGCGAAATGGTGGCTCAGCGGTTGGCGAAACTGAAGTCGTTCACGGGTTGCGCGCACGGCTTGAGACACGCCGGCATTGCGCTGCGGGCGTGATCGGTCGACGATATTCTTGTCGCCGGTGCTCTCGAGTGCGATCGTCATCGTCCGTCTTGGTCATGCGGTTCTTTGCAGGAAGGTTAACGAGAATTTATTAAGAAGACCCTTCGACGGAGATGCCGCGCGGACACGCCATCCGATTGCGGCTAGCGCGGCGAGCCCCTAGAACCTAGCTCGAAGCACGAGGAAAAGCTCTCGTGCGGCACTGGGAGGAAATTCGGTTCATGAAGCTTTATGATGGTGGCAAGGCGCCAAACCCGAGGCGTGTCTCGATCTTCCTGGCTGAAAAAGGCGTCGAGATAGAGCGTGTTCCAGTCGATATGGGCGCGCTCGGCCACAAGAGCGATGCGTTCAGCAAACTTAATCCCTTGCAGCGTTTGCCTGTTTTGGAGCTTGATGATGGAACGGTGCTGACGGAGTCAGTCGCCATCTGTCGCTACATCGAGACACTTCATCCTGAGCCCAACCTTTTCGGCCACCGCGGTCTGGAAGAAGCGCAGGTCGAAATGTGGAACCGGCGCGTGGAACTGCACTTTCTCAATTCCGTCGCGGCCGTCTTCAGGCACCTGCATCCCGCGATGAAGGACTGGGAAGTTCCGCAGGTGAAGGAATGGGGCGAAGCCAATCGACCGCGCGTCACCGAATTCCTGGCTTTGCTGGATGGTGAGCTCGCGCACCGCGATTTCATCGCCGGCGACCGGTTCACCATCGCCGACATTTCGGCCATGGTTTCCGTCGGCTTCATGAAACCGGCGAAGATCGACATGCCGGAGCACCTTGCTCATCTGCGCGCCTGGCATGAGCGCGTCAGCGCGCGTCCGAGCGCGCGCGCCTGACGGTTTCACATTGGCCACATCCGACGATGACAGCCTGATTGCACTCGGCGAACGCATCGCGGCGTGCCGCATCTGCCGCGATCGTCCGGATCCACGCGCGAGACCGCTGCCCCATGAGCCGCGCCCGGTGTGCGTGTTGTCGTCCACGGCGCGGATCGTCATCTGCGGGCAAGCGCCGGGCACCCGCGTCCATGCATCCGGTCGTCCTTTCACGGACCCGTCCGGAGATCGCTTGCGCACATGGCTGGGGGTAGGTGAGGATGAGTTCTATGATCCGGCGCGGTTTACCATCGTGCCGATGGGGTTCTGCTTTCCTGGGCTAGATGCCAAGGGCGGCGACCGTCCGCCCCGGCGCGAGTGTCGTGCCAACTGGCATGACACGGTCTTTGCCACCATGCCCCAGATCGATCTCGTCCTGGCCGTCGGCCGGTACGCCCAGGATTACCATCTGCCGCAGTGGCGCGGCCGGTCGCTTCACGACGTCGTCCAGTCGTGGGAGGAGATCGCCGAAGAAACCGCGCGGGCAGGGCGGTGCATCATCCCGCTGCCTCATCCCTCCTGGCGCAACAATGCGTGGCTGTCGCGCAATGCCTGGTTCGACGAGAAGCTGGTTCCTCATTTGCAAAAAGAGGTCGCCGCACGTCTCAAGCACGCTGTCGATCAGCGAGAGCATTGAGGCGGCAGAAGCGCTGTGCTAGAGCGCAGATGAGAGAAGTCTTGGAACAGCATTCCATCAGGTCGGCTGCGTCCGGGCATCCACGCAAAACCATTCTAGAGAAGTCCGTCCATGGATCGTCTTGATCGCAAAATCCTCCGTCTTCTGCAGGAAGACTCGACGCTGGCTGTCGCCGACCTTGCCAAGAAGGTGGGCTTGTCGACGACCCCTTGCTGGCGGCGCATTCAGAAGCTCGAGGAAGAGGGCGTCATCCGCAAGCGGGTCGCTCTGCTCGACCCGGCGAAGGTCAATGCCCAGGTCACGGTCTTCGTGTCGATCCGGACGAGTGCGCATAGTCATGAATGGCTGAAGCGCTTTTCGGAAGTGGTGGTGGATTTTCCGGAAGTGGTCGAGTTCTACCGGATGAGCGGTGATGTCGACTATCTGTTGCGCGTGGTGGTGCCCGACATCGCGGCCTACGACAATTTCTACAAGCGCCTGATCCAGCGCATCGAAATCCGCGACGTATCGTCGAGCTTCGCGATGCAGCAGATCAAGTACACGACGGAGCTACCGCTCGATTATCTCGTTGTGGATGGCGGGCGCTCCAGCGATTCCTGAGGTCACTCGTCGACCGGCGCAGCCATGCCGAGCGTCCGGATCGGCTCGAAGAATTCGTAGATCATCCCCACGAATTCCGGTTTGCCGTCTGCGGTCTCACGGTATTTCCCGACGGTGCGGATGAAGCGATATTCGCTCTCGCGCGATCGCAACCGTATGATCGCGTGGAAGGGCGCCCGGATGATCGTGGCTTGCTCGACCATCTCGAGCATCGCGTTGAGATCATTCGGATGGATGGCCGCATTGGCTTCCGTGAGAGAGATGGGCCCATCCCGATATTCCATACCGAAGATGTCGAAGACGCCGCGCGTCCAATAGGTGAGCCCCTGCTCGATATCCGTGCGCCAGAAACCGGTGCGTCGGAAATAGGAGGACAGGTCGCAGACGTCGTCCGCGGTCAGTCCGATCTGTTCGAACTGCGGTCGTGCTCCGGTCAGCGTGTCGAGATCGTATCGGATAAGCACCAGAAGCATCCGTGGTCAGGTTTGCCGCGACTTCTCCGCCCGGCTGCTTCTGGTGTATGATACCCCTACTAACGGCCTGTAAACACGATTTGTCAGATACCGTGTCAATATCGTGTGGAAACGCTATTTCTCCAGGCGAGCCAACAGCGAGGATGTATCCCAGCGGTTGCCGCCCATCTTCTGAACTTCCGCATAGAACTGATCGACGAGGGCTGCGACCGGCAGAGACGCGCCGTTGCGCCGTGCTTCATCGAGCACAATGGACAGGTCTTTTCGCATCCAGTCGACTGCGAAACCGTGCTCGTACTGACCCTGCACCATGGTCTTGTAGCGGTTTTCCATCTGCCAGGAGCCCGCGGCTCCCTTCGAGATGACGTCCACGACAGCCGCAATGTCGAGCCCTGCCTTCATGCCGAAGTGCAGGCCTTCCGAGAGGCCCTGAACGAGGCCGGCGATGCAGATCTGGTTGACCATCTTGGTCAGCTGGCCAGCGCCGACGTCTCCCATGCGACCAACCATCTTCGCATAGGATTCGATGACCGGCTTTGCCTTGTCGAACGTCGCCTGGTCGCCACCGACCATCACGGTCAGCGCGCCGTTTTCGGCGCCTGCCTGGCCGCCGGACACGGGGGCATCGAGAAAGCCGAAGCCCTTGTCGTTGGCCACCGCGGCAAGCTCCCGCGCGACTTCTGCAGAAGCAGTCGTGTTGTCGATGAAGACCGCGCCGGCTTTGACACCATGGAAAGCACCGTCGGGACCTGTGGTCACAGCGCGCAGATCATCGTCATTTCCGACGCAGCTGAAGACGAAATCGGCATCCTTGGCGCATTCGGCCGGCGTCGGCCGCGATGCCCCGTTGAACTCGGCGGCCCACCTTTCCGCCTTGGCGGCGCTGCGGTTATATACCGTGACGTCGTGGCCACCACGATTCTTCAGGTGACCGGCCATGGGATAGCCCATGACGCCAAGACCGATGAAAGCGACTTTCGCCATTGCGTTCTCTCCTCATTCAAATTCAAGCCGAGCCGGCAGACGCGTTGCCAACCTGCTTAGGTGCCAACCGGAAATAGATCAATGAAGCGTGCGCTCAAAGTCCTCATTGCACTGACATTTGCGGTGCTGCCATTGGCGCTTCTCGCCGCTGGCCTCGGTGTCGTGTGGCTCGCCCGCTCGCTGCCGCCTGCAGCAGGCACGATCCAGATGGCGGGCATGAGCGGCCCGGTCACGATTGCGAGGGATGCGAATGGCGTTCCGCACATCCGCGGCACTGCGCGCAACGATGTCTTCGCAGCGCTGGGTGTTGCCCACGCACAGGATCGGCTGTGGCAGATGGAGGTGGCGCGCATGGCGGCGCAGGGCCGTCTCTCTGAAATGTTCGGCTCGACCACGCTCAATACGGATATCTTCCTGCGCAGTGTCGCCATCTACGATGCATCGGTCGCTTCGCTCGAAGCCTTGCCTGCGGCCGATCGCGAGGCACTCCAGCGCTATGCGGATGGCGTGAATGCCTGGCTGCAGCGCGACAACCGCTTCTTTGCCTCGCGCCTTCCAGTCGAATTCGTGGCGCTCGGCCATCAACCTGAGCCATGGACACCCGCCGACAGCGTCGCCGTCGTCAAGATGATGTCCGTTGGCCTCGCAGCCAATATCGGCGACGAGATCAACCGCCTCGCTTTTGCCCGCCAGGGCCTGAACTCCGAAGAGATTGCCGAGCTCATGCCTTTGGTCCCGGGGCTTGATGCACCGGCACTGCCGGACCTCATCGATTTGCTGGAGCTACGCGACGCCGCACCGCTGCGCGAAGCGGGTCTTGGCCCGCAACCGTTCGGCTTGATCGAGCATGGCGGCATGACGGGCGAGGGCGCTTCGAACAACTGGGTCGTGTCCGGCCAGCGCACCGATACAGGCCTTCCGATCCTTGCCAATGATCCGCATCTTGGCCTGAACGCGCCATCGGTCTGGTACCTCGCGCATCTGCGCGTAGACGGCGCCGACGATGAGGCCGCGCAGAACCTCGTGGGTGCAACCCTTGCCGGTGCGCCGCTCGTGCTGCTTGGCCGCAACGATAACGTTGCCTGGGGCTTCACCAACACGGGTACCGACGTTCAGGACCTCTTCATCGAGCAGGTGCGGCCAGGCGAGCCGGATCGTTACCGCACCCCGGACGGATGGGCGCTGTTTGGCAGCCGCGAAGAGACGATCGTCATTTCCGGTGCCGAGCCGCATCGTTTCACACGTCTCAGCACCAGACATGGTCCGGTTCTGCCGCCAAGCTACCGGAACCTGGATCGACTGCTGCCGGCAGACCATGTGGCGGCACTTCAATGGACGGCGCTTGCTCGCGACGACACCACCATATCGATCGGCCTTGCGCTTTGGGATTTTGAGACGGTCTCGGACTTCCAGGCCGGCATGGAAGGGTTCGTCACGCCGATGCAGTCGATCGTCGTTGCAGATCGGCAAGGCGACATTGGCTTGATTGCACCCGGCCGCGTGCCTGTTCGCCACCCCGACAATCTCGTGATGGGCCGTGCACCCGTTCCGGGGTGGGACGCGATCTATGACTGGCAGGGCTTCGTCGATTTCGAGGCGCTACCGCGCGAGATCAACCCGCAGGTCGGCGCTATCGGAACGGCCAACACGCGGATCGTCGGTGACGATTATTCGGAGATGCTGACGCTCGACTGGGACGAGCCCTATCGCCAGCAGCGCGTGGATGCACTCATCGTCGATGCCGAAGACCAGCATACGGTCGAACTGTCGGGCGCAGCGCAAGCCGACGTCTATTCGCCGGTTTTCGCCGAGCTGATGCCGATGATGCTGTCGATGGCACAAAGTGAAGGCGGGGGCGATCCTTTCGTCCTTGCGCTTTTGGCCGATTGGGATTTTCAGATGGCGCGTGAGCGCCCCGAGCCGCTCATCGCGATGGCATGGCTTCGCGAGGCGACGCGTGCGATTTTTGCCGATGATCTCGGCCCTGCCTTCGATGGCTGGTTCCAGGCGCACGGCCTCGTGATGGTCAACGTGCTCGGTGGGAATACCAGTCGCGACTGGTGCGACGATGTCGGCACCGAAGCGAGGGAAACCTGCGCCACCATCGTGCGTCAGGCGCTCGATCGCGCCCTGATCGATATCGAGCGACGCTATGGTGACGATCGGAGTGCCTGGCGCTGGGGCGAAGCACACCGTGCGGTGAGCGTGCACCAGCCTTTTGGCCAGGTCTCTCCGCTTGACCGCATCTTCAAAGTCGAAGTGGAAAGCGGTGGTGGGCCATTCACGCTCGACCGCGGCAGGACGGTGTTTTCAAACGAGGACGACCCCTTCGCGAACCGCCACGCGTCGAGCTACCGGGCGATCTACGATCTTGCCGATCTGGACGCATCCACCTTCATGATCACGACGGGTCAATCCGGCAACATCTTCTCTCGCCACTATAGCGATCTGGCCAAGCCGTGGAGCGATGTGGAAGGGCTGAGGATAGACACGGATCCTGCGAAATATGAGCCATCCGTCGAAGGCGCATGGCAAATAATTCCTTAACGCTTTCAGAGACTTTCATGGAAGCTGCTCTAGGTGTCCCGATATCGACGCACCGATGGAACTCTTTTCACGGATCGGGAGTTGATCCAGCAATCATTCGAGATGACGCCGTGGGCCAAGCCTGGGCGCTTCTATAATCGAGGCACTGTGGCTTGATCGACGGGCGTAAACCACCAACGGGTCGCCAAATCTCCGACGCTAAGGTTGCCGAACAGCTGCTCTATAGTCAGCACGCCATCGGTGACCCCTTCGCGGCGGCGATCAATGGTACCCGCATGGCCATGATCATCACGGGACCCTCGGAACAGGACAACCCGATCATCTTCGCCAACAAGGCGTTCTGTCGATTGACGGGATATGACCACGACGAGATCATCGGGCACAATTGTCGCTTCATCCAGGGTCCCGATACGAGCCGTCGTGCGGTCGAGCGGATTTCGCAAGCGATCAGGCGTGAAGAAGACGTTCATGTCGAACTGGTGAACTACCGCAAGGACGGTACACCGTTCTGGAATTCGCTGTTCCTGTCGCCCGTCCGAAACAGCGAAGGCGAAGTGAAGTTCTTCTTCGGCTCGCAGCTCGATGTCAGTGACAAGAAGCAGACGGAATTCGATCTTCATTCTGTGAACGATGAATTGCGCGAGACGAAGACGTTGCTCGAGCAGCAGATCGACGATCGCACCGGCGAGCTGATGCGGCTCCTTTCGCAGCGTTCGCGGCTGATCAACGAGCTCGATCATCGCGTCAAGAACAATCTTCAGTTGATCAACTCTCTGCTGGGGTTTGAACTTCGCCGCGATCTCGGTCCGGAAGCTCGCGAAGTGGTCAATCGGCTCCATCAGCGCATCGATGCTCTGGGCCTTGCCCATAAGGACCAGCACAACAAGGAAGCGATCGGCTATTTCCGCGTCGACACCTTCGTCCGCATTCTGGTGAGCAAGGTTCTGACCAACCACCCGCGATGGCACTCCGAGCCCACTTACCGGATGGAAGAGGTGCTGCTGCCGATCGGTAAAGCGGCCCCGCTGGCGCTCGCGCTCAACGAGTTCGTCCGCAGCCTCGTGTCCAACACCGAGGACATCGTCGACGGCGCCAAGTTGGAAATCAGCGCGCGCACGCAGAATGAGAAGCTCGTCATCGACGTCTCGTCGGCCGATTTGACGGAAGCAAGATGCCGTCGCGCCTTTGACGGCATTGAGGGATGGACGATGCGCCTCATTGAGCGGCAGCTCGAAGCGCGCATCGAATTTACGGATATGGATGGGCACTGCGGGGTGAAACTCGCGATGCCGCTGAACGGGGGTTCCCATGGCGATTGATCATCGCAAGCCGCGCAAGATCGTCATCATCGAAGACGAGGTGCTGCTGGCGCTGGATCTGGAAATGATCGCCGAGGATGTCGGCTTTACTGTTGCCGGCCAAGCCGGCCGGAAGAACGAAGCGATCGATGTCATTCAGCGCTCACGACCGGATCTATGCCTGGTCGATGTCCATCTTCTGGACGGGCCCACCGGCGTAGATGTTGCCCGCTTCGCAGTTGAGAACACAAACGCACTCGTTGTGTTCGTCACGGCCAATCGGGCCGCCTTGCCAGAAGATCTGGTCGGCGCATACGGCATCATATCGAAGCCCTACACGGTCTCAGGCGTCAAAGACGCCCTGCGCCATCTGCTCGGCGTGATCAACGACAACAATGACGCAGACGCCGTAACACCAGCGGAATTGCGCGCAGCTGCTCGCTGAACCTCAAGCCAGCGCAGCTTCAGGCCTAAAGCGCGGCGTTCTTTAGCGGAAAAGCGATCGCAACCTGTGCACCTTCCGGTGGCCAGGCGAAGTCCAGCTTGCCGCCCAATTGTCCTTCGACGCTGATCTTGGCGAGCCGGCTCCCGAAACCGCTGGGTTCGGGCGTCGATCGGATTTTGGGCCCACCGGTCTCCTTCCAATTCAAACGGAATGCATCGTCATCGGTTTCCCATTCGACGCTGATGCGTCCCTCGGATGTCGACAGCGCACCGTACTTCGCGGCATTGGTGGCCATTTCGTGGATGACCAGCGCCATGCTGGTCGCGGCCTTCGAGCCGAGGACGATAGACGGCCCCTCAATCTTCATCCGCGAACCTTCGGCGTCGACATGTGGCGCCATGATCCGCTCGACCAGATCGTGGAAGGCGATGCGCCCGCCTTCGGCATCGGACCCGGCATCGTTCATGACCATGCCGTGCGCGTGGGACAATGCGCTGAGGCGCCCGGTCAGAATTCCGGCCATCTCTTTTGGCGTCGACGCGTTGCGCGCCGTCATGGTGACCATCGAGATCGCGACAGAGAAGAGGTTCTTGACGCGGTGGTTGAGTTCGCGGAGCAGCAACTCGCGGCCGCGCGCCGATTTGACGCTCTCCGTGCGGTCCAGCCCCTGGACGAAGACACCGGTGACCTGATCAGCGCTATCGAAGATAGGATGATAGGTAAAATCGAGGAAGGCTTCGCTTTCCGGTCCGCCTTTTTCCTGCTGCAGCACGATGCGCGCGGCTTCACGGCTGATGGGCTCGCGCGTCTGATACACGCTGTCGAGCATTTCGTAGAAACCTTGGCCAGACAGCTCCGGCAAAGCCTTGCGCACCGGCTTCCCGACCAGATTTCGGCGGCCGACAAAGCGGGTGTAGGCTTCGTTGACGAAGGTGAACACATGCTCGGGGCCAGAGAGAACCGCGATCATGCCTGGTGCCTGGTTGAACAGCCGGCGGAAATCGTTGTTTTCCTCAAGAAGCGCCTTTTGTGCTTCTTCGGCCTCCTGCGCACGACGGATGAGAGCCGTTTCGAGACCAACGGTTCGGAACGGGACGAAGGTCGAGCGACGTAGGCGATGCAACTCCGTCACATCGACCGTGTTCTGCACAACGTGTGTCACCGTCCCTTCCTCATCATGGATGGGGAAGTGGATGGCCGTCCAATAGCGATCGTCGAACCCATCGCCTTTGGCATTGGGAATGGCGTAATGGATGTGCGCCAGCGTGTCGGCCTTGCCGCTGCGCAAGACGCGATTCAGCGAATCGCGCAGATCGCGCCCCGCCGGCCCATCATTCGGAAAGATATCGAAAATGCAGTTGCCGAGAAGAGCATCCAGGCTCTTGCCGGTCGCTTTGCAGTAGGCTGGATTTGCCGCGACGTAACGCAGCTGTGGGTCGAGTACCATGTAAGGGCTGGGGATTGCGTTGAACAGCTCCCCAAATCTCTCGAATTCCGCAGAAGCCACGCGCGCTTTCTTTCGATATCAAGTGCCGGCAACGACAAGTCGATCGGCAAAAGTCGGCAACGATCTCGACAGCCAGGTAGAGTGACCGAAGAGCGGGAAGCTGTGTCCGTAAAAGCGCGTCCCTCGATTTTTCAAATCACATGAACATCCCGGTAGTCATCCATCGCCCAGAAGACATGGCATTTCAAGCATTTTCACCGTTGTGCGCAATTTGAGGAAATTCTTTTATACCGTATTTTCAGGCGGTTAACGTTTGAGGTGACGCGTGAGGCGCCGTTCTAAGACGGCCCACAAATTGCGCAGCGCTTCCACGATCAGAAGATAGAAAACGGCAGCCCAGAGATAGGTCTGGAAGTCGAAGGTGCGTGAGAAGGCGCGCCGTGTTTCGCCCATCAGATCGAAGACCGTGATGATGGAAACGATCGCCGAGCCCTTGATCATCAAGATGATCTCGTTGCCGTAGGGCCGAAGCGCTACCATCATCGCCTGCGGCAGGATGATCTTGCGGAAGGTGACGTTGCGGGGCAGGCCGAGCGCTGCAGCACCCTCGTGCTGGCCAACGGGAACGCTCGCGATCGCCCCGCGCAGAATTTCGGCTTGATACGCGGCGGTATTGAGCGTGAAGGCGAAGAGGGCGCAATACCAGGGCTCGCGGAAGAACGTCCAGAGCCCAACCGTCTCGAGAGCCCCGCGGAACTGGCCAAGACCGTAATAGATCAGGAAGAGCTGCGCGATCAGCGGCGTGCCGCGAAAGAAGTAGACGTAGACATAGGCAAGGGCGCCGAACACCTTGTTCGTCGACATGCGTCCAAGAGCGACCGGCACGGACAGGATGGCGCCGAGCACGACGGAAATGATGACCAGTTGCAGCGTGATCCAAAGGCCGCTGAGATAGCCGGGTCCGTACTGGATCATCTTCTGGCTGTCGTAGCTTCCCACCAGAAAGAGGAAAAGCGCGACGCTTCCGGCAATCCAGATCGCCAGGAAGAGGTGTCCGATGATGCGCGATGCCGACCAACCGGCTGCCAATGCAGGCGGAGGTGGCTCAGGCGGCAGCACGCGCTGGATGACGCTCATGTGCGGGCCTCGTCACGACCGGCCCACCGCTCGATATAGTGGATGACGATCGAGGACAGCATGGCGAGGACGAGGTAGATCAGGCAGGCGAGACCGAAGAACATGAAGGCCTCGCGCGTTACGCGCGCAGCGATGCCGGTCTGGCGCAGGATGTCGGCCAGGCCAATGACGGAAACGAGTGCCGTCTCCTTCAACAGGATCATCCACAGATTGCCGAGGCCAGGCAGGGCGATGCGCACCAATTGCGGGATGATGATGCGCCGCATGGTCGTACTTCGCCGAAGGCCAAGCGCCGCGCCCGCCTCATATTGTCCGTTCGGAATGGCGTGGAAGGCAGACACGAGCACTTCGCTCGAATAGGCCGAGAAGACGAGGCCCAGCGCGACCATGCCGGCCAGAAAGGCGTTGATCTCGATCGTCGTCGACGATCCCATGGCCGAGAGTAGGTTTTGCAGGCCGATCTGCGCGCCGTAATAGACGAGGAACAGCGTCAACAGTTCAGGCAGGCCGCGAAAGATCGTGGTGTAGATATCGGCCGCCAGCCGCAACGACTTTTCCTTGCTCTGCTTGGCGAGTGCCAGCATGAAGCCGGCGAAAAGGCCGAGGGGAAGGGTCGCCAGTGCAAGGGACACGGTGACGAACACGCCGGATGCGATCTCGTCGCCCCAGCCGGTATCGCCACAGGCAAGCAGGCTGTCGGAGGGAAAGAGACGGAAGATGCCAAGGGTGCCGCATAGCGGATCGAGCCAAGTCATCAGGGCTTGAAGCATTGCCGCTATCCCGTTTCCCCATCATCCATGCCGCGATGGATGCACAAAGCCATCATGGCCGGTTTTGAGCCAGCCGGCCATGATGGAGTTCGAATGATCGTCGGGCTTAGCTGCCGTAGACGTCGACGTCGAAATACTTGTCGTTGATTTCCTGGTAGGTGCCGTTTTCGCGGATGGCCAGGATGGCTGCGTTGAACTTCTCGCGAAGCTCATCTTCGCCCGGACGGACAGCGATGCCAGCGCCTTCGCCGTTGATGACCGGATCGGTTTCCAGCGTGTCGAGAAGCTTGCAGCAGGCGCCGTCTTCGGAATCGAGCCACTCGCTCAAGACGATAACGTCGTCGATGACGGCATCGATACGACCGGATGCGATGTCGAGCTTGTACTCGTCGGCAGTCGGATAAAGACGCAGATCAGCCGATGGCAGCTTCTCTTCAGCGTAGTTCGAATGCGTTGTGGAGGACTGCGCGCCGAGCGCGATGCCGGAGAGCGCTTCGTCGGTCGCTTCGGTCAGTTCGCTGTCGTTCGGCACGGCGATGGCTGGCGGCGTGTTGTAGTACTTCTCGGTGAAGTCGACCTGCTGCTTGCGCTCCTCGGTGATCGACATGGATGCGATGATCGCATCGAAACGGCCAGCGAGCAAACCGGGGATGATGCCGTCCCAGTCGGAGGTCACGAATTCGCACTGGACTTCCATCTCTTCGCAAAGGGCGTTTGCGATGTCGATGTCGAAGCCGGTCAGGGTGCCGTCAGCTTCGAGCACGTTGAAGGGCGGGTAGGCGCCTTCGGTGCCGATGCGCACGACTTCCTGGGCGCTGGCTGCTCCCATCGTCAGGGCGAGGGTTGCCGCCGAGGCTGCAAGCATGAACTTTTGAATGCGCATTATGGTCCTCTCTGTGGTTAAGCCGGTGCCCCGTTGTCCATCTTCGGCGTCGGGGTCTGATTGAAGCGCTTTGAATGGGATTAATGCGGACGCCATTCGCAAATGCAATAAAAATCCAGATTGACGTTAGCGGCCTGCACGTAAGTTTTCAAAGGCCGAATTCGTTGAAGGGGATAAAAGCGACGCGGTCGCCTTCGCGCACCTCGTTCACCTCTTCATCGAGTTCGATCAGCCCGGTCGCCTGCCGCAGTCCGGTGATGAGCCCCGAACCGTCGCGTGGAAATTTTTCGATGCGGGTGAGGCCGTCAGGGCCGTTCGCAAGCCAGCCCCGGAGAAATTCGCGGCGGTCGGTCTTCTTGCGGGCGATGTGGAATGCTGCGGGCAGCTGGTAGCGGACAGGTTCAAGGGCCTGGCCGCCGCCCAGGATCGTCAATGCGGGCCGAACATAGAGCAGGAAGCAGACGAGAACGGCGACCGGGTTGCCCGGCAGGCCGAAAAACACGCAATCCCTTTGGTCCGTGGGGATTTGGCCCACGACCATCGGCCGCCCGGGCTTGACGGCGATCTGCCACAGATGCCGCTTGCCGAGCGCATCGAGCGTCGTCACCACATGATCTTCCTCGCCACGCGACGCGCCGCCCGTGCTGAGGATCACGTCATGCTTACTGGCTGCATCTTCGATCGTACGCGCAATGAGGGAAGCATCGTCCTTGAGGATGCCGAGATCGGAGATCTCGATCGGCAACGTTTCAGCCAACGCGGCTAGCATGGTCCGGTTGCTGTCGAAAACCTGCCCGGGTTGGAACGTGTCGGCGCTGCCCGGTTCCACGAGCTCGTTGCCAGTGGAGAGAACGGCAATCCGCAGGCGGCGATAGACGGGCACCTGGTCAAGCCCGAAGGAGGCGATCGCGGCAAGATCCTGGGCGCGCAGCCGAACGCCCGGTTCGATCGCGATCGACCCCTGCGGGACATCCTCGCCAGCGCGCCGTCGATTGGCGCCAGGCTTCAGGCCTTTGGGTACGGTCACCGTCGACCCGTCTTGCGAAAGTTCGCAATCTTCCTGCATGGCAACGGTATCGGCGCCGGCCGGCATCGCTGCACCGGTGAAAATGCGTGCCGCTTCGCCCTTGCCGATCTCGACGGAAGCAAGGTCACCAGCGGCGATGCGCGTGCGGATGCCGAGCGTATTGCGCTTGAAATAGTCGGCATAGGCGAAGGCATAGCCATCGACTGCGGAATTGTCGGAAAAGGGAACGTCACGCGGGGCCGCGATCGGCTCTGCGAGGATTCGGCCGACTGCTTCCCGCAGTGGGACCAATTCCGTCGGCACGATGGGCGAGAGCCGCTCGGAGATCAAAGCGAGCACTTCCGAATGCCGCATGCGGTCACGGTCGTGGAGGAAACAATCGTCGAGAAGCCGGCGTCCCGCACTCATGATGCAGCGCTCCGACGCTCGGCCAAGCCAGTGACGCGCTCGATGAAATCGGAAATCGCGATGGTGTCGTTCAGGTCGAAGACCGGGAGGTTTTGCTCTGCAACCGAATGATCGGCAGCGATTGCGATGATGCCCGGATCGCCGGCGGCCAATGGTTCACGGTTGGCGGCATCCAGCCGTCGGGCTTCGATCTTGGGATGGTTTTCGCGCTTGTAGCCTTCGATGACCACAAGGTCGCAAGGGGCCAGGCGCTCGAGAATGTCTTCAAGCGCAGGCTCGGCTTCCTGGCGCAATTCATGCATGAGCGCCCAGCGCTTGCCGGAGACGATCGCCACTTCGCCCGCTCCGGCCTGACGATGACGCCAGCTGTCGGTGTTTTCCCTGTCGATGTCGAACTCGTGATGGGCATGCTTCACGGTGGAGATGCGCCAGCCCCGGCGGGTGAGTTCCTCGACGATGCGCACGGTCAGGCCCGTCTTGCCGGAGTTCTTCCATCCGGTGACACCGAAGACGCGCTGGGAGTGTCTCGTCATGAAATCTGCTGCTCCCGAAGGAAATTTTCGGCTTCGATCATATCGTCCGGCGTGTTGGCGTTGAAGAACGGATCGAAACTCTGTTCGCCGTGTCTTACCAAATCAAAGTCCACCGTCGCCAGCCTGTGGCGGTGGACCCAAGCCAGCACCTTGAAGGTATCGCTTTCCTTCAGCCATGCCTCCAGATCGTCGGCGAGCGCGACCGGCCACAGGCCGAAGACGGGATGACGATTGCCGCCGGAGGTGGCGAGAACAATTGTGTCAGGTGTCGTTGCCATTTCGGCGAAGCGTTCCACCAAGTCGAGCGGGAAGAACGGTGTATCGCTGGCAGCCGTTGCGACATGGCTGATCGGCTCATCCATGGCTTGTGCATGGCGCATGCCGGCAAGAACCCCGGCGAGCGGACCGGCGAAGTCGCCGACAGTGTCCGCAACGACAGGCAGGCCGTAATCCGCAAAGCGGTCGGCATCGCCATTGGCGTTGAGGACGAGTGCGGACACTTGGGGTTCGAGCCGACGGATGACACGGGTCAGCATCGGGGCGCCGCCAAGTTCCAACAGCGCCTTGTCGCCGCCGCCCATGCGCCGGGAGAGACCGCCAGCGAGAATGCAGCCAAGGATGTCATTCTGCGAGGGACCGGTCATGCCTCGGCCTCGATACCACGGCGGCTGCCTTTACGCCCGGACCGGCCGTCTTCGTCCGGCACCTGATCGGGATCGAGATCGAAAATGATGCGCTCGGTACCGGCAAGCGCCACGAAGCGTTTCCCACGCGCCCGACCGATGAGCGTCAATCCGATCTTGCGGGCAAGTTCGACACCCCAGGCGGTGAAGCCAGAACGTGATACAAGGATCGGGATGCCCATCATGGCGGTCTTGATGACCATCTCGGAGGTCAGGCGCCCGGTCGTATAGAAGATTTTGTCGGACGGGTCCTCGTTCGTCTGGAACATCCAGCCGGCGATCTTGTCGACGGCGTTGTGACGGCCGACATCTTCCATGTAGACGAGCGGCCGGTCTTCCTCACACAGCACGCAGCCATGAATCGCGCCTGCTTCGAGGTAGAGCGAGGGCGCGGTGTTGATCTTGTGCGTCAGCGCGTAGAGCCATGAGGTGCGCAGCCGGGCGTCCTTGGACAGTGAAATGCTCTCCAGATTGTCCATGATGTCGCCGAAGACGGTGCCCTGGGCGCAGCCCGAGGTGCGAACCTTTTTCTTCAGCTTGTCCTCGTAATTGGTTTCTTCCTCCGTGCGCACGACGACGACTTCGAGCTCTTCATCGTAGTCGATGCCGGTGACGCGGTCAGTTGGCTTCAGCATGTTCTGGTTCAGCAGGTAGCCGAGCGCCAGAAGGTCGGGATGGTCGCCGATCGTCATCATGGTGACGATCTCCCGGGCGTTCAGATAAAGCGTCAGCGCCTTTTCGGTCACCACCCGCGTATCGACCGCATTGCCGTTCTGATCGATGCCTTCGACGATCGTCGAGAGCCGCTGATCGGTCGCGTCGGGCCGAACGATGAATTCACGTTCCGTCAAAATACTCTCCGTCGGACCTACTCTTCTTCCATAACGATGCCGGCCGACCGGTCCTGACGCACAACATAGAGGACGTAAAGCGCCGCCGCGACCCCTGCGATCGAGGAGGAGAACATGACGTAGAGAAGCGGATATGGGCCAGATTCCTCTGACAGAAGAGAACCGGCCAGCACCGACAGCAGAGCGCCGCCGCCGATCATCAATGCGCCACCGAGCCCCGAGGCCGACCCGGCAAGGCGCGGCCTGACCGACACGATACCGGCATTTGCATTGGGAAGCGCCATGCCGTTGCCAAAGCCGACGAAGAAGATCGGCCCGAAGAACGCCATCGGATGGAAGAAGCCGGACCAGAAGAGCCCGATCGAAAGCGCCATGCCGAGGGCAGAGATCAGGTTGCCGATCACCATCATGGCATTCAGTCCGACATTGACGGAGAACCGCGCCGTCAGAAAATTGCCGATCATGTAGCCGAAGGCGATGAAGAAGAAGTGGTAGCCGAGTTCGGCCGGCGTCATCCCGAGAATGACATTGGCGACATAGGGGCCGCCGCCCAGGAACGAGAAGAATGCGCCGGACGCAAAGGTGGCCGTGAGCGTGTAGCCCCAGAAGCGCCGTGCCTTCAGCAGCTCGGGATAGGCGCGGAACTGCTCGACGAAATTGGCAGACATAGCTTGGTTGGTTTCACCCTGGTCGCGCCAGCACACGATCAGCACCATAACCCCGAAAAGGAAGGTGAGGATGAAATTGGCCTGCCAGCCGAACATCTGGTCGAGAAAGCCGCCAAGTGCCGGGCCGACCATTGGCACCAGCGTCATGCCCATCGTGACGTAACCGATCATGGAAGCGGCCTGGGCGGGACCGACGATGTCGCGCACGATGGCGCGAGACAGAACGAGGCCCGCCACCACCACCGCCTGCAGGACGCGGCCGATGAGCAGGATTTCGATCGTCGGCGCGAAGACGCAGATCAGCGTGGCGCCGAGGAAGAGCCAGATGCTGACCAGCATGACCGGACGACGGCCGAAGCGGTCGGAGAGCGGGCCGATGAAGATCTGCAGGAACGCGGTGCCTGCGAGATAGGCGGAGACGGTCAATTGAACGAGCGCGTAGTCGGCGTTGAAATAGCGCGCCATGCCCGGCAGCGACGGCAGGAAGACGTTCATGTTCAACGCACCGAGCGCTGCCATGAGGACCAGCGTAACGATGTGCGGCGGTGTGCGGGGATCGAGAAAGCGAGCGGGTGGCATGCGGGATCATTCCTTCGCCGACCAATTGGGGCATCGATACCGAAAAGGAAAGGCGGCCTTAGCTTTTTGTTGTGCCGATTTCGTTCGGAAGGGGCAGGCGAACTACGGCGAAGGCTGTCGTGCCGTTTCCGCGGCCACCGGATCGGCCTCGGGGCGCTTGCGTTCGCGGTAGAGGGTGTAGATGCCCGAGACGACGATGATCGTGGCGCCGATGATCATATAGGCATCGGGGACGTCGCCGAAGACGAGGTAGCCGGTGGGGATCGCCCACAGCAGATTGGTGTAGCGGAAGGGCGCGACGAAGGAGATATCGCCGCTGCGCATGGCCATGATGATGAACTGGTAGCCGATGAGGAGCAGGACGGCGCAGAGGACCAGAAGGCCGATGTGCCCGCCATCGACCGGCGTCCAGCCGCCCATCATCGGGACCATGATGACGCCGGTGAGGCCGACGATGGGGGAGGTGACCACCGACAGGAAGAGCGACGGCACCTCGGCCTGCACCATGCGGGTGGCGAGATCACGCATGGCGGCGAAGAAGACGGTGCCGAGCACCAGCATGGAATAGACGCTGAAGCCGTCGACACCGGGCCGCACGATCAGCATGACGCCCATGAAGCCGATGGCGATGGCGCTCCAGCGGCGCCAGCCGACGGGCTCGGACAGGAACAGGGCCGCACCCATGGTGACGGCGAGCGGCAGAGCTTGCAGTATGGCAGAGGCGTTGGCGATGGGGATGTGGGTCAGCGCGATGAGGAAGGTGACGGTGCCGCCGACCTCGCCGATGATGCGCAGCAGGATCATCGGCTGGAACGCCACCCGGATCGGCCGCAGCGCGTGGCGCCACCAGGCGAGCGCGGTGATGGCGATGGTGGCGAAGATGCCGCGCAGCGCCATGACCTGGCCGACATTCATGTCGGCGGCGAGAACCTTGACGACGGTGTCGTTGAACAGGAAGCCGGCCATGGCCAGCGACATGAAGATCGCGCCGCGGACATTGGCTGAAAAAGGCATCTGCGGGACCGGGACCGGGAGCGAGTGAGGGTTGCGCTCTGGCTAGACGTGCACCCTTTTGTCGACAAATCAATTCTGGTGATGGATCGGGCGTTTGCGCTGACCGGTCAGCTGTCGGCGTCGCCGTTCCCGCTATTGCCACCATTGGGTTTGGCGGCGAACCATCCCTTGACGAACGGGGGGCTGGCCGGAAGCGGGTCGCCGGTCTTGCCGGGTGCCGCTTTGCGGTCTTCCGCCTGCCAGAGCTTGTAGAGGGCCTGATGGCGGGCGGCCATGGGCTTGGATTTCTCGGCGAGGATCCGCGCGCCGGCGGCAAGGGCCGTCGCCTCGATGGCGGCCTGGCGCGCATAAGCAAGATCGATCAGCGCGACGCGGGTGGGGTGATGGCCGAGATCGTCCTGCCCAATCGCGCGGACGAGTTCGGCGAGATCGTGGTGGCGGCCGAGATCTTCGGCGAGAGCGCGGGCGGCGGCGACCTGGGGGTCGATGGCTTCCGGCCAGACGGGGGCGAGGATGCGCAGATGCTGGGCGTGGGCCTTCACGCGCTTGCGCCATTCGTGCAGCGCCTCGGCCGCGTGCCACCGGGTTTCGGCGGCTTGCGGCGATGCGGGGTCGGTGTCGATCGCGGCGAGCGTCTTCACGGCATGGACGCGGGCCTTGCGGGCGGCGCGGTGGGTATCGGCGAGGCCTTCCGCGAAGGCTTTGGCGCCCTTCGGCCGGATCTTCCACGAACGGGCGCGTTCGGCGATGGCGGCGAGCTCGGTGGCGGCGGCTTCGATGACCGGGGCGGCGGCGCCGGTTTCCTCGGAAAGCGGCACGACGAGGCGGCGGCGGAGGGCGGTGACGGACTGGCTGCGCAGCGGCGGCAGCGCGGTGTCGGAGCGGTAGGCGGCGACGAGGTCATCGAAAGCGGCGATCAGCGACTGGGCCTCGCGGTGGGGCGCGAGCGACCGACCGACATCGCGCAGCGCCGCATTCTCCTTGGCATAATCTGAAAAGGCGGGGCGGACCATGCGGATGAGGCCGCGCACCTTCTTGATGCGCTTGCGCAGCTGGTGGACGCGCTGGCGTTCGGTGAGACCTTCCGTGACGGTGGCCGCGCCCCCGGCTTCAGGGTCCGCATCCGGGTTCGGCGGGACGGCGCGGGCTTCCTCGATGGCGCGGGCGAGCTGTTCACCGGCGATGCGGCGCACGCTCTGCTGGAAGCTCTTGTCCTTCGGTGTCAGGCGGTAGGGCATGGCGCGCGCCTCCTCACGGGCCGTTGACGAGGGCGAGGATGAGCTGGTGGACATTGCCGCCATTGCCCATCTCTTCGCGGTCGAAGGCGCGGGCGCGGGCTAGCCGCTCGGCCGCCATGCCGGCCAGGAATTCCTGGAGCTTGGCGCGGACCTTGTTGCAATCGGCATCCGCCGGCGCCGACAGGCCAGTGGAGAAGGCCTGGATCTTCTCCGTCATCTCGATCACGTGGTCGCCATGGACGCGTTCGTGCTTCTCGACGCCTGCGATGAAGCGGGCCCAGCTGGCCGCGACATCCGGCGCAAGGCCTGACGGCGCCACCGGCCAGCGGTAGATGATGGTGAGGCTCGGCCGGGCGGAGGCCAGGATACAGGAGCCATCCGGCTGCGGCCGGTAATCGCGCGACCACAGAAGCTCGAAATCGGTGAAGGCAATGGCCTGGCCGACACCGGCCGACGGCGCGCGATCGCCGATGGAGCGGTAGAGATCGATGCCCGTCGCGCCCGTGACCGCATAGGTCTCGATGCGCTCGGAGTGCTGCCAGTCGCGTGCCAGCGCGGGCGCCGGCAGGAGCGCCAGCGTGGCCAGCGCGGCGAGGAGGGCGGCGCCAAGGGCCTTGGGCCGGGCGGCGGCGAAACGGGAGGCGCCAGAAAGGGAGAGGGCGGGGGATCGCTTGAGCAGGGTCATGGCCCCCTGCTTAAGCGAGATCGGCGATGCGATAAAGAGCGCTTGGTAAAGCGCGGCGTCAGCGCCGCCGGTCGCGTTTCTGCCGCTCGCCGTAGGCCTTTACCTGCTGCTCGGTGACAACGTTCCAGGGGAATTCGACGTCTTCCGCGGCCCGCTCGGCCGCTTCGGCCCGTTCAAACGGGATGCGCTCGCAGGCGCGGCGGATGGCGTCGCTCTGGCAGGCGCGGTGGCGCCGGCAGGCGGCGAGCGGGCAGGCCCTGGCATCCTCGGTCGGGGGCAGGCGCCATTGACGCCGTGCCATCGCCTCGAGGGTGGCGCCGATGGCACCGAGCTGCGCATCGACCGCGGCGCAGGCGAGGCGGAACTTGAACCGGTCCCTATCCGGGTAATGCTTGCGCGGCATGAGGGATCTCCGTTGGTGTTTTAGGACGCGCCAATACTTCCGACGGGGCGGTTTGCCGCGGCGGGGAGAGGGCAGAGATGACGGGTCCGGGGCGCAAGGATCGAGCCGCCTGGGTAAATGTAGTTCGAGTGGCACGGTCATCGCGCCCCGGCGGCGTTCTCGGGAGCATCCTCCGTCAGATCCCGGTTCCAGCTCTCTGCGCGGGACCCGACCACCCCCGGGCGCGTCGCCTGGCTGGGGGCTTGCGGTCGGCCCGCTTGCACGGGCACGCAGCCGAACCTGCTCGTAGTGGCAGGGGGAGCCGTTTTGGGACCTCTCCAGCCGGCCGCTACGTTGGCCACCGGCGGAAGCGCCGTCCCTCACCGCTGAAACCGGACCGTCGACCTGTCCCATCCCGTCTTGGTGAAGGATGAGGGGAGTATGGCATGGGCGCGAGGGGCGGGGATCAAATTCTTTCGGGTGTTGCAAAAAGTGTGACCATCGCGATCTTCTTTTCCGCAACCAAGTCAATCAAATCTTGTACGCGCTTATTGCTCGGTTCGACAGAACGCCAAAAATGAAGCCGGCCCATTATTCGGTCAAAAACGAACGGGTCTTTCAAGATTTTTTCTTCTATGGCCGGGAGGCTGCTCTTAGCAAAAAGGAAGGCCTCGTTTCTGATGCTTCTTTTTTTCTGACGAGGCACGCTTAGACTGCTACCGCTAACGGATATCCCGGTGACGATCTTACGACCTCGCGTCATCATGTATGACTTCGACTCGTTAGCCTCGAAGCCAAAGCTTCTCAGTACCTTTTTCGTCAAATCGAAAAAGGACGTAGATATGAATTGCCCACTGATAAATATATCGTCGGCATATCTCGTATAAATAAAATTGTTCCGAGCACATAATTTGCTCATTGCTTCATCAAATTTGACTAACGCGATATTACTAAGCGCAGGACTTGATGGTGCACCTTGAGGTAGGCAACCTTCTCTGGTGCAGATTAATCCCATCAGCTTAGCGTCGGCGTGATCGTAGCCGATGCATTGAAATATATTGATCACGAAATCCAACTGTATTGACGGGAAAAAGTCGCTGATATCGATCTTACATATAGTTGGTTGGCCAATATGCATATTGGCATTGGTGAGTATTGATCGGTTCGTGAGGTATGAGTGACAGTGGGGAGAAATGCGAACTTTCGAAAGCGTATGTTTCAGCAAGGTTTTTTGAAGCGCTTGAAGCGCAGGTAGTGGAGTCGAGATGTCGCGAACACCTCCAGTACGCTTCGGTACGCTGAAATTCCTATAGTAGTGGCTGCTGTCGTGAATTATCCGATTGATGACTGAACGTCGAACGTCAGAGACCTCGGATAGTTCTTGTATGGAAATTGGAGAGAAGTCGGACGATAATTCATAGGTAAAATTGTGTTCCAACACTACTATCCATTAACTTCAACTTGAAGTCGTCCCTCTAATCGCTTTAAAATAAAGTCAAGATTAGCACGCCCAAAGGGCGTAGGGTAACCCGAAGGGTTGCCCTGGGCGGTTAAAAAGAGCGTAAGCCCCAGAGGCGCAACCGCCTCTTCGTCCTAGCGCCGGAACACTGCGCAACAATATCTAGACGCATTGCCCGGTCAAGTCGTTTTCGCTTTTGCCCAATCGGGAATATCGACCCATGTCGGCGGCCGATTGAATATTTTATGCCGGTGAATGAACAATGCCGCGGCAAAATCCGGCGAACGGGCGATGTTTAATCTGCGCCACTGCACTAAGCCGATCTGTTCTAGCTCTGCAACAGACCGAGCCACTCTAGCAGGGGTAATTCTAAAGCGCTCATGCAATAGATAAGATTCAAACTCATCATGATCCAACAAAATAGAAACTATTATGGAGTGTGTTGAATTAAAAAACATCAAATTCGATCAAATATTGTTGATGAGAAAGATCTTTTCCAAAAAACCGGAAATACATTGTTGGGTACGCCCAATGATTCGCAGTAATATAGCGCCTCACTTTTTTCATATCCAAAACGATATTTTTCGGACACGCGATTACGACGTTCGATTGTCTTCATCAGATCTAGAGCTGTCGTAACCGATTGTGGATCTGATATTTGTTCAGATATCCCCTTGTTCAGCTTTACGTGCGAGTAGATATCACGGAATGAGGGCGTGTACGACTTTGATAGTGCGGTCGCCATTGCTGCGACGCAAACAACGTACAGGTTAGGATTCGCTTTTCCGCGCTTTGCAGCCTCGAGTTCAAACCACTCACAAAAGTCGTACAGTTGATTACCTGAGCCAATGAAATCATCGGCCACAACGAAGTTGCTTGTTGAAGGTTTATCTAAGCACTTTCTGACGTGGTTTGAAAAATTATTCTTACTCCACCCGGCGGAAATATACGGCGAGAACTTATGCTTCAGGCTGTGGACAACTGCATCGGAGCTGTCAGTGCCATCGTCTAAGTTCTTTGAGATTATCATAGTATCTTGTGGTTTGAGCCGCCAATTATCTACAATTGTACTGGCAATCATCTTCAACGACTGTTCGTATTCAAATCCGTTTAAGTATTTGAAACGATTAATTAAATCGATTAATAGGAGCTCCTCCTCCTCGCATTCCATCGAATATATAAGGTGTGCTATCTTTTCGGAATAATTTGTGGACCATGTTGCACTCTGGTGCAAACTGATCAGCCTTTCGTACAGATCGCGGCCTAATTTCTGCTCAAAGCGATCAGGAATGTCGTCGTTTTGCGAAGATGGAGGTTTCGGGGACATTTATGGTCACTGCATTGGATGAACATCGTATGATGGGCTTGGCCGCCCGATGGTCGGAACTTATGTTGACATTTACTGAGTACATTGAAAAGCGATTGGTTGATCGGTTCTCACATGTCGAACTTTTTCCATCCATTTGAGTGGGCGTTGCACCAGCTGTTGATCGATGTGTTATTTAACTCTGCTAGCAGGCCTCCACGTTCATTCATGCGATTTTTGGCTGGCGTGTATACCCGCAAATAACTGGGTGGGGCGGCGAGGCTTGCTGGCAACATCCGAACAGCTTCCATGGTTGTTTGGGCAGGCGAGGGCACCAACAAATGGATATGCCCTCCAGCCGACATCTTTCCTGTGATGGAAGCGAATGGGCTTCGCAGCTTTAACTACCGTCCCGGTCGGCCCGTTTTGCCTGGGCGGCGTTTTTGGCGATGCGCTTCGGATTCGTCTTCGAAGGAGCCGGCGCCTATCTTGCCGCGGGCGAGGGGACGTGGGTCGTTCCCCTCACCAAACGCGCCAGTCCGCTCGGGCTTCGCCTCGCGGGGCTTGCTATCCTCTCCCCCTGGGGGCGAGGTGGCTGCGGCGGCTGGTTCTACCGTCCCGGTCGGCCGGTTTTGCCAGGGCGGCGTTTTTGGCGGCGGGCTTCGGATTCGTCTTCGTAGGAGCCGGCGCCGATCTTGCCGCGGGCCAGGGGGCGTGGGTCGTCGGATTGAGCAAGCGGCCCTCGCCCTTCGACAGGCTCAGGATGAGGGCCTAGGGTGGCTTTTGCCGACGCTATCGGTTTCTCCGGGATCTTGCCCTGCACGGGTTTTTCGGTGCGGCCGACGGTCATTTCGTCGAGGTGGGGTTTGTGGAAGAGGGAGGGGCGACCCTCGTCCTTCGAGACGGCGCTGCGCGCCTCCTCAGGATGAGGGTCTGCTGCAGCGGATGTCTCTCCACCCTCACCCTGAGCTTGTCGAAGGGCGGGGGTGGCCCCATCGCGTGCTCCAGCCCCTCGTGGTTCGACAGGCTCACCATGAGGGGACACTGAGGTCGCGGCGCTTGCATCCGGCGCGGCGGACGATTGTCCGCTGCGCGTCGCTGCGCTCGCTCTTTCTTTTCCCTTGGTCGATTTGGATGCGGAGCCGCCTTCGCCGGCGTTGCCCTGCACTCGGGCGAGCGGGTCGTCCATCGTTTCCAGTTCGCGGGCCTTGAGGCGTTTGATTTCGTCGCGCAGGCGGGCGGCGGTTTCGAAGTCGAGGTCGGTGGCGGCGGCGCGCATACGGCGCTCGAGGTCTTCGAGGTGGGCGGCGAGGTTGTTGCCGATGAGGTTGTTGGGATCTTCGCCGCGCTTGCCCTTGCCGCGCACGCCGATATCGGCGCGGACGTGGTCACGCTCGTAGACGCTGTCGAGGATGTCGGAGATGCGGGCCTTGACGCTTTCGGGCGTGATGCCGTTCCTGGCGTTGTATTCCAGCTGCTTTTCGCGGCGGCGGCCGGTTTCTTCCATGGCGCGGGTCATGGAGCCGGTGATCTGGTCGGCATAGAGGATGACCTTGCCGTCGACGTTGCGCGCGGCGCGGCCGATGGTCTGGATCAGCGAGGTTTCGGAGCGCAGGAAGCCCTCCTTGTCGGCATCGAGGATGGCGACGAAGCCGCATTCCGGGATGTCGAGGCCTTCGCGGAGCAGGTTGATACCGACCAGCACGTCGAAGGCGCCGAGGCGAAGATCGCGGATGATCTCAATCCGCTCTAAAGTGTCGATGTCGGAGTGCATGTAGCGGACGCGCACGCCCTGCTCGTGCAGATATTCGGTGAGGTCCTCGGCCATGCGCTTGGTGAGCACGGTGACGAGGGTGCGGTAGCCGGCGGCGGCCGTCTCGCGGATTTCGCCGAGAACGTCGTCGACCTGGGACTTCGCCGGGCGGATTTCCACCGGCGGATCGATAAGGCCCGTGGGGCGGATGACCTGCTCGGCGAAGACGCCGCCGGCGGCCTCCATCTCCCAGCCGCCGGGGGTGGCGGACACGGCGACGGTGGGCGGGCGCATGGCATCCCACTCCTCGAAGCGCAACGGGCGGTTGTCCATGCAGGACGGCAGGCGGAAGCCGTATTCGGCCAGCGTCGCCTTGCGGCGGAAGTCGCCGCGATACATGCCGCCGATCTGCGGAATGGTGACGTGGCTTTCATCGACGAAGAGCAGCGCATTGTCGGGGATGTATTCGAACAGCGTCGGAGGGGGTTCGCCGGGCGCGCGGCCGGTGAGATAGCGCGAATAGTTCTCGATGCCCTGGCAGGAGCCGGTGGCTTCCAGCATCTCGATGTCGTACCGGGTGCGCTGTTCCAGCCGCTGGGCTTCGAGCAGGCGGCCGGCCTTTTCGAGCTCGGCGAGGCGGTGCTTCAGCTCCTCGCGGATCGACTTGATCGCCTGGTTGAGCGTAGGTTTCGGCGTCACATAGTGCGAGTTGGCGTAGATCTTGACGGATTTCAGCTCGGCGGTCTTGTGGCCGGTCAGCGGATCGAATTCGGTGATGGACTCGATCTCGTCGCCGAAGAGCGAGATGCGCCAGGCGGCATCCTCCAGGTGGGCGGGGAAGATCTCGATCGTATCGCCCCGCACGCGGAACGAGCCGCGCTGGAAATCCATGTCGCGGCGCTTGTATTGCTGGGCGACGAGATCGGCGAGGAGCTGGCGCTGGTCGAGCCGGTCGCCGACGGCCATCTGGAAGGTCATCGCCGTATAGGTTTCGACCGAGCCGATACCGTAGATGCAGGAGACGGAGGCGACGATGATGACGTCGTCGCGTTCGAGCAGCGCGCGGGTCGCCGAGTGGCGCATGCGGTCGATCTGCTCGTTGATGGAGGATTCCTTCTCGATATAGGTATCGGAGCGCGGGACGTAGGCTTCCGGCTGGTAGTAGTCGTAATAGGAGACGAAATACTCCACCGCGTTGTCCGGGAAGAAGTTCTTGAACTCCGAATAGAGCTGGGCCGCCAGCGTCTTGTTGGGCGCGAGGATGACGGCGGGGCGCTGGGTCTCCTCGATGACCTTGGCCATGGTGAAGGTCTTGCCCGAGCCGGTGACGCCGAGCAGCACCTGGGAGCGCTCGTTCTCCTTCACGCCGGCGACAAGATCGGCGATCGCGGTCGGCTGGTCGCCGGCGGGCTGGTACTCGGTCTGCATGGTGAAGGCGATGCCGCCTTCGGATTTTTCCGGTCGGGCGGGGCGGTGCGGCGTCCACAGCTTGCCGTCCTTGAACAGTGGATTGCCGCTTTCGATGAGCTTGGACAGGGCGTCGACCGTGGCGGTGACGGCGCCGGTGGCGAGCGCGGAGGCATCCTCCAGGCTCACATCCATGCCGGCGACGGGATTGAGGCCGGCGGCGGCGCGGGCGCGCGGATCGGTCGTGCCGCCCATGGAGGTTCCGCGGGAGGATTTGGATGCGGTGGTTTGACCTGTCCTCACGGCCGTACCGCGCTTCGCGCTGGCCTCCGGACGGGGCGGCGCATCGGCGCCGGCGCCCGCTTGGGCGCTGCGCTTCGCTCTGCCTTTTTCCTCGCTGGCTTCGCGTTCGGCTTGTCTCAGGCGCTCGTCGGAGGCAGCGCGTTCGACCTTGCGGCGGTGCTTGCCGGCCTTGGAGGCGACGTCGTGGCGGGTTTCGATGGTTTCGGCTTCGGCCATGCGCTCCATCTCGCGGGCCCAATCGGAGACGGAACCTGAGGAGAAAGGGGCGCCTTCCAGGTCGCGCTGGGGCGCCTGGGAAAAGCCGCGCGTGCGGGTCGGGTCGAAATCCTCCGCGCCGGCATCGTCGGGGCGGGGCGAGGTCTTGTTGGGTCTGGAAGCCATGGGAGGAATATGGGCGGAGTCCCGGCCGATTGGAAGGGGAGCGCGCCGGTTTGAGCCGTTGAATGACCGCTTTTCGAGAGGATCGGGGACGCTTCCCGCTGCCGTCACGCCGCGTGCACGGGTAGCCGCGCCCACAATACGAAAACGCGCCGCCCCATGGGGACGACGCGCTCTCGCGTGCACTTAAGGATCAGGCGGAGGCCCGATCCGGTCCGACGGGATCAGTCGGTCTGGAAGCGGAACGGCTCGTTGCTGCGCAGACGGCGGATCGTTTCGTCGCCACGGCGCCAGTCACGACGGTCCGCACGCCAGTCGCGGCGGTCTTCGCGCCAGTCGCGGCGGGCCTCACGGCGCCAATCACGACGGTCGGCGCGCCAGTCGCGGCGGTCGTAGTAGCGGCCCGGACGGCGGTAATCGCGGTCGTTATTGCTGAGCGCGGAGCCGATGACGACGCCAGCGATCAGCGGAATGCCGATGGAAGCGGCAGACGACGAGAAGTTGCCGCCGGCATAGCGGCCTTCCTGCTGGGCGAGATATCGGGACGAGGCCCAGCCATCATAGCCATGATAGTTCACGCGGCACCAGGAATAGCCCGAGGCGCAACCGGCGACATTGACGACAGCGCCGCTCGGCAGGACGCCGACGGACTGGTAGCCGGTGCCGGGGCCGGCGCGCAGGTTGAGATCGGTGGTGACGAGCGCCGACTGGGCCAGCGCGCTACCGGCGCCCAGCATGCCCACGACGAAGGCGGCTGCTTTCAAAAAGGTTTTCATGACGTACCTCACTGCTTTTCTTGACGTGCAGTTATCGTTGATTTCGGCTCTCAAACGGTCGCAAGCGACAGATAGTTCCCGAAATCGCCGCCGTTCACGCGGGCGTGACCGTTGAGACCTTGATGAATTGTTGACGGAAGGGACGTGAATGGGGGCTGAATGGGTGTGGGCATCGTCGAGATGGCGATGATAGCTTGGCGCGTCAACTCATCTACGGCAACAGATGTAAAACTTGCCGAACCTCACTCAATCAAACCCTATCACTCGAACGGCTTGCCGCTGCCAGTCACGCCTTTCGAGAATGTGTTGCAGGGTTAGAGTGGAGCCCCACCCGCTGTTCAAAATATCGATACGAGTCTCGATGCTGTTCATCCCAAGATTGCTTATTTGAGCTGTCTGTCTCGCCCGGATTCCGTGCCTGGCATTAGTGATTAGGATGACTGATGGTACGCATGCGCCATACCGCTCGAAATCGGCGAGCCCTGCGAGCGCCTTTCATTGCCGGCCGTTAGGATTTTCTCCGTTGCCAAGATCTCACTGACAATCTGGTCTTGTTTCACCATTGACTCGATAATTACTGGAATCTGCGACATCTGCGAGGCGAATGGCTCATATGCAAGCTTTGCAGCGAAAGACATCGTAAAGTGGCGACCTTTACTGTTGACCTCGCTGATATGAACCTGGGCCAGGCGCCCTGCGTATCGGCGCAAGATTCGCACGGCCTCTGTCATAGACGAATCAACCTGTCTGGCATGCGCCACATCAAAACAAAGCCGCGCATCCGGCAACTGGTCAAAGTAAGAAGCTAATTCTGCAGCAGTTCTTCCAGTCGGTTTGCGAGAATCCATATTCTCAATACAGAGTCGTGCGCCTAGGGCGTTCCATGCAGCTACGTCATGCATGGTATCAGGATGAACAACTATATTTAGTCCCATATCAGCAATGACTTTCAGTTGCAGCACTAGGCCGTGCTCATCAGTAAAGTCGGTCGGCGCGTGGAAGCTTATGTACTGATATCGGCGTTGCAGCTCCGAAAGCCGAAGTGGCAAGGCCGCCAGAAGGGCGGGAAGTTCTGTGGCTCTCAGAGCGGAGAGTTCAACGGCGTTCGCACGCGTCGGAGCAAGTAGCTCCAATGCAGTGGCAAAATCGTCTAATGCGATGGCGCCGGTTGAGAACCCAATAACATTCATCAGAATATTCCATATTTTTTGACGAGTTTCGTAACGTCATTGTTTACATCGAACAACAGCTGCGTGAGCGCTTCGTCGAAACTTAAAGCAGTTGAACGGGCTTGGAGAAACACATCGTCTCCATAGGCGGCATCCGGCGACAGCTTTTCAAGCCATTCACGCTTTTCTTTGTCATTGAGCAGCGTGAGAAATGCCTCGTAGCTGTCGAAAATCTGTGCGGCGAGATCGGGGGCGTGAGATGCAATCGTTGCCGCCAAGGATTCTAAGGGTGTTGTGTCAGTCCATGTCTTTAAGTGATTGACCAAGTCCTGTGTAACAAACTCACCCTCTTCGGAGCTGCCCTCACGCAATGCCCATGAGATACACATCAAAAAGCCCGACACAAACAATAGTTTGCGGGACATACGCAGCTTGATATTGCGCAGAGCCCATTTGTCTCCAGCGCGAGCGCGATACTTATTGGCGTAGTCTACCGCCATCGTACGCCAAAATCTGACTACATCATTTAAAAGGAACCTTGGTATCTTGTCAGCACGAGGATTGCTTCGAATGAAGCTAGCATCCTCCTCGACGTATCTGCTCAAAATGGCACTAATGATACGCGCCCGTACTGCCTCTCCGCTTGCAGCTTGGACGGCGCGGGACTCCAACAAGAGCAGCAAGCGCCTAGTCATGTTCTTGTTGGTGTCCTCGTCCCCACCGACTGCGTGTACGAGATCGTGGCTGAATATGAGTCCACCAAATACCCCGGTCGGACCGGGCTTTATGAACTCGGCCTCGGTCAGCCGTTTGCTGAGCTGATGGACGGTCTTGTGGTGAAGAGAATCTGCCCGCCCATCGATCAAAACGGTCCAATCGAGATCGCTACCACCGGTGAACTCTCCGCGAGCCATTGAGCCGAAGACCACTGCGCTGCCCTCGTCGGTAGGTAGAAGATCCCCAACCAATGTCGCGAGCTCCTGTAACTTTTCAGAGCTACGTATCTCCGCTGCAGCGATTTGTGGCCAGCGACGCTCGTCGCCATTGCGCAGCTCGTTCAACGCTGAAGTTTGCATCGGCGCAGCATGTCCTTGATGAATCATTTCACGACCACCTGTACCCGTTCCACCGAAGTTTGTCTCTGGACTGCTAGCGATGTTGAGCCAACCTATCTCCGTCACTGCAACAAGGCGTGTGACATTCGTTGCTCCGTGCAGGTGATGAAGGCATCAGGTCCTTTCCATTCAGGTCAGAAAGATAGCAACTTTCGTTTATTCGGCTAGCTGTCCCCAGCCGATCACTGCCCTTCGGCACATGGCTGCTCTCGAATGTCACTTTGAAGCAGGTCGCCTTGTCGTGAGGATCTGATCGCCGATGAAAATTCAGAGGTTGCGGGCGACGTCGATAAAAATTTTACGCCGATCATGGCGTTGAGGGACCGGACTAAGTGCCAGTTAAAGGTGGGCAGCTGTGCGGTGCCGAAGAGCAGGGTGGAGACAAAGAGGACGATAGTGATTGCCGTTGCTTACCGGAGATGCAGTTTGAGGTAGCGAGCCAGAGCGTTACAATGCTGAAGCCAAAGTGCTGCGGGACGGTGCCGAGAGCCTAAAGCGTTCAACGTACAACATTCCCTAAGCGGCGCCCACCCCCTCAATACCGCGGCACGAGCCTCGACTTCGGCAGCGGCATCGTCAGGTGCAGCGAGAATCCCGTTTCGGCGTAGTCGGTGTGGATCTCGGCGCTGCACTGGACGGTGAGGACGCGTTCCAGGAGGACGGAGCCGAAGCCTTTGCGGGTGGGGGTGGTGGCGGCGGGGCCGCCTTTTTCCTGCCAGCTGAGGGTGAGGTGGCGGTTGCCTTCGGTTTCCTCGATCGACCAGCGGACGTGGATGCGGCCTTCCTCTACGGAGAGGGCGCCGTATTTGACGGCGTTGGTGGCGAGTTCGTGGAAGGCCATGCCGAGGGGGACGGCGATATCGGAGACGAGGTGGGCATCGGGGCCTTCGATGATGAAGCGGCCGGCCTTGGTGTCGTAGATATCGAGTTCCTGGGTAAGGATGCGGCGCAGCGATGCGGTCTGCCAGTAATCCTCGGTGAGCTTTTCGTGGGTGCGCGAGAGCGACACGATGCGGCTGGAGAAGGCGCGGGTGAAGCTTTCGATATCGGTGTGGGAGCGGGCGGTTGCGCCGAGCATGGCCTGGACGTTGGCGAGCGTGTTCTTGACCCGGTGGTGGAGCTCGCGGATCAGGAGTTTCTGGCGCTCATCGGACTTTTCGCGCTCCTCGATATAGGCCTTGACCTGGAGCTGGCGGGTGCGCGCGCGTGCGGCGGAGGCGACGGCGCTCTTGAGCGAGGCAGCGCTGAAGGGGCGTTCCAGCACGATGTGGCCGTGGTTGAGGAAGGCGAGGCGCTCATCGAGTTCCTGGCCGCGCGAGCCGAGGATGATGACGGGGAAATCGGACCAGGGCGGCTGGCTTTCGATCCATGCGGCGAGCTGGCTGCGTTCGCCCTCGAGCAGGGCTTCCTCGGTGATGACGAGGCAGAGCGCATCGGGCAGGGCAGGCGGCAGGAGGGCGAGGATTTGGGGCAAGTCGGTGCAGGAAACGGGATCGAAGCCGGCATCGCGGATGAGGCCCGACGCGATCGCGCCATCGCGGCCAAAGGGCGTGCAGACGATGATGCGGGCAGGTTCAGCCGACACGCGCCAAGGATCCGGTTTATGACTCAGGCTGCGATTTGCGCATCAGCGAGGCCCGATCGCCTTCGAAGCGCGGAATGCCGGAGAGCACGCCGGAAAACTGCGAGAGCGGCTCGCCCACCGATAGTCCCTCCGACGACAGGGTGAATTCACGGATCGAATCCTCATGGGGCCCGGTGCGCTTCTTCACCACCGAGACGGCGCGGCGGATCCGGCCTTCGGCTTCGAAGTAACGCAGCAACATCACCGAATCGGACAGGTAGGTGAGATCGACCGGTGTGTTCATATGGCCGATCAGCCCGTGATTGGCGAGCAGAAGAAGCGTGACGATGCCCTGCTGGTTCAGATAGGTGAGGATTTCGTGCATCTGCAGGAGCAGCTGCTGCTCCTCGGGCAGGGAATTGAGATAGCCGGTGAGGCTGTCGATGATGACCATCTTGACGCCCGACGCCTCGACGGCCTGCTGCAGGCGGCCGGTGATCTCGCCCGGCGACAGCTCCGCCGGATCCACCTGATCGAGCGTGAGCAGGCCGCTTTCGACGAAGGGGGCGAGGTCCATGCCCAGGCCCTTTGCGCGGGCGAGCACGATGCGTTTGGTCTCCTCGAAGGTGACGAGATAGACGGGCTCGCCGCGCCTCAGCGCCGCATAGGCATAGCGCGCCGAGATCGACGACTTGCCGGTGCCCGACGGGCCCATGAGCAGCGTGCTGGTGCCGCGCGGCAGGCCGCCCTTGAAGAGATCGTCGAGGCCGGTGCCGCTTTGCGCATCCGCGCCGAATTCGACCTGGGCGTGATCGGCGGCGGTGAGGCGCGGGAAGATCGTGACGCCGCCCGGCCGGATGACCATGTCGTGGAAGCCGCCGCGGATCTGCACGCCGCGCATCTTGATCAGCCGCGCGCGCCGCCGTTCCGCGCCATAGGCGGGGACGTAATGTTCCAGCCGCAGGACGCCGTGGCAGACGGAGTGGAGGTTGAGATCGTCCTGCTCGCCGGTGAGATCATCGAGGAAGAGCGTGGTGATGTCGTTCAGGAGCACGAAGCTCTTCAGCGCGAGCACCTGGCGGCGATAGCGCAGCGAGCCCTGTGACAGGAGGCGGATTTCCGACAGGCTGTCGAAGACGAGCCGGGTGGGCTTGTGCTTCTCGATGGCGGCGAGCGCCATCTCCAGCGTCTCGCCGAGCTCGAGCTCGGAGGAATGGAGCATCGACTGGTACTTGGACTTGTCGAGGCTGAGTTCGGGCGGGACGAGCTCGTAGATGGCGAGGCCATCGAGCGACCAGCCATGGCGGTGCGCGACCGAGATGAGTTCGCGCCGGCTTTCCGACAGCGTGATGTAGAGGCAGGTCTCGCCGCGGCGCACGCCATCGAGCAGGAACTGCAGGCCGACCGTGGTCTTGCCGCTGCCCGGCCGCCCCTCGACCAGATGCGCCCGACCCTTGGCGAAACCGCCGCGCATCAGATGATTCAACCCCGGCACGCCGGAATCGATGGGCGCCGCATCGTCCATAACAACCTGATTTTTCATGGACGGCTCCTGAACTGAAGGGAAGGGAGCCGCTGTGTAGGCCGATGAGCGGGGGTGTCTTTAAGATAGGTTATATGGGGGTGGGGGTGTGGTCGCTCGACTAGTACGCCGCCGAGGCAAAATGAAGTTCGTCGTTTGCTATTTCTTTGAAGCGGTGAGGTTGTGTCTTGAGCAGCCGGGCGAACGCTGCCAAATGATTGCATTTGTTCTATTTCTGTTCCATACACTCAAAGGTTGAGAAAGTTGGCTGCGGGGGTCTCGTACAATGAGCAAGAAATTCTTTGAAGAGCGGAAAGACGAGTCTGAGGTGAAAGCTCGCATCGTGAACAAGTACTTCGCTGCTTGGGCTCAGGTCGTTATGCCGACCGTAGCGAAGCGCGGCAGAAAGATCGCTTACCTGGATCTGTACGCGGGGCCAGGCCGCTACAAAGATGGAGCAGCTTCCACTCCTTTGCTCATACTGCAAACGGCCATCGAAAATCCACAGATGGCACAAATGCTCATGACCTATTTCAATGACTCCGATGGCGATAAAACAGCCACGCTTGAGTCGGAAATCCAAAATCTGCCAGGCATTGGAAAGCTAAGATATAAGCCCGTCGTTACGTGTGGAGAAGTCGATGACGATGCTGCCACCTATTTCAATGAAACGCGACTTGTCCCTTCATTCTCGTTTGTCGATCCCTTCGGCTACAAAGGGTTGTCGTTAAGGATCGTCCAAGGCGTCATTAAAGACTGGGGTTGCGACTGTATCTTTTTCTTCAACTATAATCGGATCAACGCAGGCATAAGCAACCCGAATGTGAAAACACACATGGATGCGCTTTTCGGCGAAGAGCGTGCCGATGCACTGCGGGCGAGGTTGCCCGGTTTAAGGCCAGAGCTGCGAGAAGCTGCCATTCTTGAGGAACTGGCCAATGAGATTCAGTCACTCGGCGGCAAATATGTGCTGCCGTTCACGTTTCGAAACAGCGGGGGTACACGAACCTCTCACAAGCTTATTTTCGTTTCGAAGCACTTCAAGGGCTATGAGATCATGAAGGACATCATGGCGGCCGAGAGCTCAACTCAGGACGAGGGCGTTCCCTCACTCGCTTACTCGCCTGCTGATGCATCGATGCCGCTGCTATTTTCACTGACCCAGCCAATGTCGAAGCTGAAAGAGATGCTGCTGAAGGATTTTTCTGGGCAGACATTGTGTCTCACGGAAATCTATGAGCGGCACAGCGTGGGAACGCGTTATGTGAAAAGAAATTATCGGGAGGCGTTGAGCGCTTTGGAAGCGTCAGAGATGGTGACCATACTTGCGACGAAAGGGACGCGACGCAAAGGTACCTATCCCGATCACGTCATGATTAAGTTTGGTGAGTGCTAATTATGGCGACGGCTTCGTCAATTGAATGGACAGAGGCTACTTGGAATCCGGTAGCAGGCTGCACGGTGATTTCGCCAGGTTGCACAAATTGTTATGCGATGCGGATGGCTCGCAGGCTTGAAGCAATGGGTCAGCAAAAGTACGCTGGCACGACGCGCATGTCAGGCGGGCGACCGAAGTGGAATGGCGTTGTTCGCCTTGACGAAGATAGCCTTAAACTGCCTGCCACGTGGCGCACCGGTCGAATGATTTTTGTTAATTCGATGTCAGATCTGTTCCACGACCAAGTGCCGCTTGAATTTGTGCGACGCGTTTTTGAGGCGATGACAGCGACACCGCAACACACCTATCAGATCCTGACAAAACGTGCGGAGCGCCTTGAAGAGCTCGCGCCCGAGTTGGATTGGCCTAACAATGTTTGGATGGGTGTTAGTGTTGAAAGTGCTGACTACCTTCATCGAATTGGTCCGCTTCGCCGGACGAAAGCAGCGATCAAGTTTCTGAGCTTGGAGCCCTTGCTTGGACCGCTTGACGCGATGAACCTCGAGATGATCGATTGGGTCATCGCAGGGGGTGAGAGCGGCCCAGGCGCCCGCCTGGTGGATCCGAACTGGATTCGATCGATAAGGGATCAATGCAAGTCTGCTAAAGTGGCTTTCCACTTCAAGCAGTGGGGAGGCGTAAACAAGAAGAAGGCTGGTAGGTTGCTTGATGGCGAAACGTGGAGTGAGTTTCCTAGAAAGCCGCTTGAAAGTCGGGCGGCCTGAAGTGAGCTAAAGGGACGCCCAACAGTCGATTGTCGCGTCAAACTTGTCGAGAACATCATCCGTCAGCCAGCGACTTCCGCCGCCGATGTTCCGTCTCCTCACCCATCACTCCGGAACCGGCGTCGGCTTGCCGTTGCCGTCCAGCGCGACCATGACGAAGGTGGCGTTGGTAACCTTGTCCATCTGGTCGGAGAGGTAGCGTTGGGCCCAGGCTTCGACGGTGAGGGTGATGGAGGTGCGGCCGACCTTGGCGATGTCGGTGTAGATGCAGAGCGTGTCGCCGATCTTGACGGGCATGGCGAAGGCCATTTCGTTGACGGCTGCGGTGACGACGCGACCTTTTGCGCGTTCTGCGGCGCGAATGCCGGACGCGAGGTCCATCTGCGCCATGACCCAGCCGCCGAAGATATCGCCCGCGGCGTTGAGGTCGGCGGGCATGGCAAGCGTTCTGAGCGTCAGTTCGCCGGTCGGTCTCGGGGCTTCGTTCATGCGGGGTCCTTCAGGGATTTGCCGAAGTGATGTCGCGTTCTTCGACATCGTTTGCCTGGCTCCAGCGTTTGGATTTGCACGTGCCTTAACAGTGAACCGGTCGCCGCTTCACCTGGCAATGCTTCGGCAGATCCGGCGCTCAGTGCGTCTTCCCGTTTAGCGAGCGGGGGCGGGCGGCCGCAAGCGTTCAGTCCTCATTTACCATGATCGTTTAAGGTATCTCTCCAAGGGACCGGTACGCTACCTGGAGACGCATGTTCATGGCCATCGACCGAGCGGACGACGCGGACGGCCGCGACAACGGTCTTGCTGCGCAACAGAGCCGGAGCGCGAGGGCCCGTCTTGTCGCAGGACCGCGCAAGATTGCGGGGCTTGGACGGCTTCTCGCCGGTGGGTTTGCGGCGGCGCTTCTCGTTTCCTGCTCGGCCTCGAGCGTGCTTGCGCCACCTGAAGCGATTTCCACGAGTTCGATTGCACCTCAGCCGCCTGCGGCTCTTGACGGGCAACAGGCGACCTATGGCGCGCCGCCCGCGCAAGGGTTGCCGGCCTATGAGAGCCTGGCACAAGGAGCAGGCGGAGGAGCGGGGGGCGGGGCCTCGTCCGGCGCTGGTGTGGCTGGCGTGAGTGGGCCTGGCGCCGATCTCGGCTATGGGTCGGGTCTTGCTGTGCTGCAGCGCGGCCAGCCACTGCCTGTCGACGACGCAGCACTTGCGCAGATGCAGGGGCGGCCCGTGCCGGACGGGTGGCAGCCCGGCTATGTTCCGTCGGACCAGCCGCAGATCCTCGGCACGCTCGGGCCGAACGGCGAGGCGCGGCTTGCGGGCCAGCCGAGCCCGATGCAAAGTCCTGTGGCGTCCGTCGCGCCTCAGCCTTCGATGATGCCGCCTGCGGCTGCGCCGGTGCAGATGCAGCCTTCGGCGCCGATCGCCGCGGCACCTCCCGTTTCGGCGCCGGTTTCGGCCCCGGTTGCCGTTGTCGCGCCGCCGGTTGCTGCCGCACCGCCCGTTGCTGCTGCACCAGTCGTGCAACAGGCGCCCGAGCCGCAGCGGGTCGCAGGCCTCTTTCCGCGTGCGCTCAATCCGTTTGCCCGCTCGCAGGCGCCGCAGAGCAATCTGCCGGCGGCGGAAGCTGCGTGCCGGCAGCGGCTGGAGCGGCTTGGCGTGCAGTTCACCAACAAGCCGGCCGTCGGCAATGGCGGGTCCTGCGGGATTGCCCATCCCGTGGAGGTTTCGGCGCTTTCGGGCGGGGTGAAGGTACGGCCCGCGACGCTGCTCAACTGCCAGATGGCGGAGGCCTTCGCGACCTGGGTGAAGAACGAGCTCGCGCCTTCGACGCGCAAGCGCTACCTGTCCGGCATCGACACGGTCGGCTCCATGGGCGGCTATTCCTGCAGGACGATGAATTCGCGGCGCGGCGCGCCGATGTCGGAGCATTCCAAGGGCAATGCCATCGATGTCGGCTCGGTCAAGCTGAATTCGGGCCGGGTGATCGATGTGAGCGCCAAGGGCTTCTTCGCGTTTCGCGAGCGCGGGCTTTTGAATTCCGTGCGCGACGACGGCTGCAAGTATTTCAACACGATCCTGGGACCCGGGTCGGACGCCAACCACGCCGACCATTTCCACTTCGACCTTCGGGCGCGGCGCAACGGCTATCGCCACTGCGACTGAGTGCCAAGGCTTGCCGCACGCAGTGCATGTTCCGGTAAGCGGTTGTTAGCGCTCCCCGTGCCATGGTGCGGGCTAGAAGGTGGGGGCCTGTCTTGGCGGCAAAGTTTGACATGGACGCGGATCTGAAGCTGCAGCTGGATGCGCTCTACAAGGCGGCGCCGGCTTCGGTGATGTCGATCGTGGGCGGGCTGGTCGCGCTGTCGATCTATTGGGAGCAGGGCATTCCGGCCGGACTGATCGCCTGGTTCGTGGTGGTCGCCGGGGTGGCGGTCGTGCATCTGATCAGCGCGGGCTTGCGCCACTACGGCCTGCCGCGCGGGTTTACGACGCGTCACTGGGCTCGCCTGGTTTGCGGTATCTACGGCACATCCGGTGTGGCGTGGGGTGCGGGCGCAGCTCTCATGATCCTTGAGGGCAATGCCGCGCAGGCACTCGTCGTCTGCTGCCTGATCACCGGCGCGGTCACGGTGACCTTTCCGGCAGCGGTCTACCAGCGGGCCTACAATCTCTTTCAGTTTCCGGCGCTGCTGCTCACCTGCGCCGGCCTGTTTGCAAGCGGGGTGCCCTACAGCAACGCTCTCGCCATTGCCGGCGTGCTTTTGTGCGGGACGCTCGCGGCGATGGCGCGTGGGCTCGGCACGCAGCTGACGCTGGCGCTGAAGCTTTCGCGGGAAAATCTGCGGCTCGTCGCCGATCTGCAGGAGCGCAAGGCGGCGCTGGAGGCGGCAAACCGCGACCTTGAGATCCAGACGGAGACGGACCCGCTGACGGGGCTCGGCAACCGGCGGCGGCTGATGCGGGTGCTGCGCGCATCCTCGGGCGCGCTCGGCGTTCTGCTGATCGATGTCGATCACTTCAAGAGCTACAACGACACTTTCGGCCATGCCGAGGGCGATACCTGCCTGAGGCGGATCGCCGACGCGCTGAGCCGCTCGACGATCGCCGGCGTGACGCTGGTTGCGCGCTATGGCGGCGAGGAATTCGCGATCGTCGTCGATGCGCGCGACCATCACCATGTGCGGGCGGTGGCGGAAGCCATGCGCAAGACCGTGGAGGCGCTGCACGACGAGGGGGGCAGTGCGCTGCGCCGGGCGGTGACGATCAGCGTTGGCGTGGCGCTGCGCGAGGCCGGCGAGGACAAGACCATCACGCAGCTGATCACCGAGGCGGACGAGCGGCTTTATGAGGCCAAGCGGGCCGGCCGCAACCGCGTGCATGACGGGCGCGAGCCGCGCGCGAACCGGGCAGCGGTCGCTTAAAGAACCAAAGCACAGATGTGGCCTCTTCCGCCTCGGCGTGCCATATAGTATAGTCCCCTAGGTTATATCTAAAGGAGCGTCGATGCACACGCAGAAGCACAAGGACAGGCTGATCGGCCGGGTGCGGCGGCTCAAGGGCCAGTTGGAAGGCGTGGAGCGGGCGCTGAACGGGGAGGCGCCCTGCGGCGAAATCCTGAGGCAGCTCGCCTCGATCCGCGGCGCGATCTCGGGCCTGACTGCGGAAGTGATGGAGCACCATCTGCGCGAGCACGTGCTGGAAGCCGAGACCGAAGCGGACCGGCACCAGGGCGGCGAAGAGCTGATGGGCGTGCTCAGAACCTATCTGAAATGACAGCGACCGCCGCAAGCGACGACGGCGCGCAAACAGGGAGGCCATGATGGCCGGGCAATCGCAACTGGACGGGAACCACGATTACGACCATGGGCACGTGTTTCTCGGCGACAACCACGCGCGCAACGAGAAGCGCGTGTGGCTGGTCATCGCGCTGACGGCATCGATGATGGTGATCGAGATCGTCGGCGGCGCGATCTATGGCTCGATGGCGCTGATGGCCGATGGCTGGCACATGGCGACGCATGCTGCGGCGCTGATGATTTCGGCCGTCGCCTATCTCTATGCCAGGCGCCATGCGCGCGACCGCCGCTTCACCTTCGGCACGGGCAAGCTTGGCGATCTGGCGGGGTTCGCCAGTGCCGTGGTGCTCGGGATCGTCGCGCTTCTCATCGGCTGGGAAAGCCTGTTGCGGCTCGCCAATCCGGTGCCGATCAGTTTCAACCAAGCGATCCTCGTCGCGGTGATCGGGCTTGCGGTCAATCTGATCAGCGCATGGCTTTTGCGGGAAGATCACGGGCATCACCATGGACATTCCCACGGCCATGATCACGACCACGGGCATGGCCATAATGGACATGGCCATGTGCATGGGCAGGACAACAATTTGCGGGCGGCCTATCTGCATGTGCTGGCGGATGCGCTGACATCGGTTCTGGCGATCGTGGCGCTGGTGGTCGGTAGCTTCAATGGATGGGTCTGGGCCGATCCGCTGATGGGCGTCGTCGGCGCGCTGGTGATCGCGCGCTGGTCGATCGGGCTCATGCGGCAATCGGGCGGCGTGCTGCTCGATGCGGTGCCGGAAGACGGGCAGCTCGCGGGCGCCATCCGCTCTGCGCTTTCGGGCGAGGGTGGAACGATCACCGACCTGCATGTGTGGCAGGTGGGGCCGGGGCACCACGCGGCGATCATCGCGCTTGCCTCGCCGCGGCCGAAGGCGCCCTCGCATTACAAGGCGCTTCTGGCGGACATCCGACAGCTGTCGCATGTGACGGTGGAAGTACAGCCGGCGCGCTGATCACTGCGCGGCTGATGCGCCGTCGTCTATGGGGTCTGCGGATCTGAGACGGCGGAGCGCGCTGTCGACGGTGCGGTCGAAGCGCACCACGGGTGGCGCCACGCCATGGGCGAAGAGCTCGCGCCGCAGCGGGCCGGTCGTGCCGGTGATGATGACGCGGCCGCCGCGCCGCTTCTTGGCTCGCGCGATGGAGGCGATCATCTCGCCGGCGGTGGAATCGATCATCGGGACCGCTGACAGATCCAGCACGAGCACAGGGGCCGACGTGGCGACGCGATCGAGCAGGCTGCCGATCGAGGCGGCCGCGCCGAAGAAGAGCGCGCCCGAGACACGGTAGACGATCACGTCGCCCTGCTGGGCGAGGCGGTCCTCGTCCGGTCCGGTCGACCCGTCCGGCTCGTCCTCGGCGACGAGCGGCTCGGCGAAGGTTGCCGTCGACATGCGGTGGATGAAGATGAGCGCACCGAGCGCGAAGCCGACGACGATCGCTTCGGTCAGATCACGGAAGATGGTGAGCAGGAAGGTGACGAGAAGCACCGCCGCATCGCCCCAGGAGGCACGCAGAAGCGTCGCGAAGGCGTGCTTTTCCACCATGGACCAGGCGACAACGGCAAGCACGCCGGCGAGGCTGGCGAGCGGGATATAGCTCGCGAGCGGAGCAGCGAGCATCATGAAGCCGAGCAGGAAGACGGCGTGCAGCATGCCCGACACGGGTCCGACCGCGCCGGCGCGCACATTGGTGGCGGTGCGCGCAATGGTGCCGGTGACGCAAAATCCGCCGAAGAGTGACGAGCCGATATTGGCGACGCCTTGCGCCACGAGTTCGCAATTGGAACGGTGGCGCCGGCCGGTCATGCCATCGGCCACGACCGCCGAGAGCAGCGACTCGATCGCGCCGAGCAGCGTGAAGGCGATGGCGCTCGGCAGGACGGCGATGACGAGATCGAGATCGAAGGACGGCAGCGAGGGCGCCGGCAGACCCGACGGGATGCCGCCGAAGGCGGTGCCGATCGTCGCCACCGGCAGGCCGGCTAGGGCTGCGACGAGCGTGGTGAGGACGACCGCGATCAGCAGTCCCGGCCAGTGCGGTTTCAGCTTGCGGACGGCGACGACGATGCCGATGGCGGCCAGGGCAAGGGCAGCCGTGACGGGGCTCACCGTCGGCAGGGCGGCGAAGATCACCGGCAGCTTTTCGATGAGCGGCCCGGGCTCGGGCGAACCGAGGGTCAGGCCGAACAGCGGGGTCAACTGGCTGGCGAAGATGATGACGGCGATGCCGGCCGTGAACCCGACCGTCACGGGATAGGGAATGAACTTGATGTAGGTGCCGAGCCTGAGGAAGCCGATCGCCGCAAGCATGAGGCCGGACAGGAAGGTTGCGAGGATGAGGCCGCCCATGCCATGGGCCTGGATGGTGGCGGCGACGAGCACGATGAATGCCCCGGCCGGCCCACCGATCTGGTGGCGGCTGCCGCCGAGCAGCGAGACGAGAAAGCCGCCGACGATGGCCGTGATCAGGCCTTGCGCCGGCGTCGCGCCCGACGCGATCGCGATCGCCATGGAGAGCGGCAGGGCGACGATGGCGACGGTCAGGCCGGCCACCGCATCGGCTCTGAAATGCGAAAGCCGGTAACCTTCCTCCAGCACCGTCACAAGTTTCGGCTTGAACAGCTCGGAAAAGCGCCCCTTTTCGGATTGCGCATGCGGATCGCGAGGGCGCGGCGACTTTACCGGAGCATGCATGGCGGGCGATCAACCTCCCTCTCACACGGGAGACCCGATTTCAGCGACTCGATCGTCAAGCGCAGTCCCCCCACGCCAATTTAGCCCGTGTTTGGTAGGAAAACGCGTAAAAAGGTGATGGGTGCTGCCAAAGTAGCGGTGGGACGGTCCGTACGATCGATGCGGCGGGTGCGTAGTGCAGGTTCGGCCGGGTTTTTGTTCGGCCGGCGGCGTCGGTTTTGCGGCGGGAAGCGCTGGCCGCTTCAGGCGCAGTTTCGCAGCGCGGCTTGGCGGTTGCCGGCGGTGCCGGGAGATGTATCGCGGTGGGCCTGGGATCCGGTGCCGGTGTGGGCGGCGGCCGTGGAGCGGGAGCTGGCAGTCGGGGTTTCGTTGATTTCGAAGCCGGCGACGAGGTCGAAGAGGGTGGCGGCTTCTTCGGACAGGCGCGCGGTGGCGCTCGATGTCTCGACGAACATCTGGGCGTTCTGCTGTGTCGTCTGGTCCATCATGTTGACGGCGCTGTTGATCTGCTTGAGGCCGATCGCCTGCTGCCTGGAGGCTTCCGCAATGGCCTGGAGGTCGCGGTCGACGCCGACGACGCGATCGACGATGGCGCCGAGCTCCTCGCCGGTATTTTCGACGAGCGTGACGCCGCGCCCGATCAGGTCGTTCGAGCCGTGGATCAGGACCTTGATCTCCTTGGCGGCGGTGGCGGATCGCTGGGCGAGTTCACGCACTTCCTGCGCGACGACAGCGAAGCCTCGGCCCGCATCGCCCGCGCGTGCGGCCTCGACGCCGGCATTGAGCGCGAGAAGGTTCGTTTGGAACGCGATCTCGTCGATGACGCCGCTGATGCCGGAGATCTCGCTAGCGGAGGTGCGGATCTTGCCCATGGCGTCGATGGCCTGGGTCATCACGGCGACGGACTGCTCGGCGCGTTGCCTCGTTTCGCGCGCCTTGCCGCCGGCGTCGCGGGCGCGCTCGGCGGTATCGGAAACCGTGACGGTGATCTCTTCCAGCGCCGAAGCGGTCTCCTCCACCGAGGCAGCCTGTGCGTCGGTCTGGCTGGCGAGGTGCTGCGATGTCGCGTCGATGGAGCGCGAGGCCGACGTGATCGCCTCTGCCGCGCTGACAATGGTTTGCAGCGCCGCTCGCAAGGTCGAGGAGGTGTCGTTGAAGTCGATGCGCAGGCGCTCAAGCGCGGGCAAGAACGGCTGATTGAGCGTGGCGGTGAGATCGCCGGCAGAAAGCCTTTTCAACGCCGCGGCGAGGCTTTCCACATTGGCGACGCGATCGGTGACGTCTGTCGCAAGCTTGACGATCTTGAAGACCTTGCCGTCGGCATCGAGGATCGGGTTATAGGACGCCTGGATGAAGACGGGGCGGCCGTTCTTGCCGATGCGGACGAATTCGTCGGAGAGGAAGCGGCCGGCGGCGAGCTCCGGCCAGAAGCTCCGGTAGGCTTCGGAGGCAACATAGGCGGGCTCGCAGAAGATCGCGTGATGGCGTCCGACGATCTCGTCGAGCTCGTAGCCCATCGCCTTCAGGAAATTGGCGTTTGCCGTGAGGATCTTGCCGGTCGGCGTGAATTCGATGACGGCCTGGGCGCGCGACAGCGCCTCGAGCTTGCCGCGGTCCTCGGCTGCCTGCAGAGCCTGCGCGGTGACATCGGTGGCGAATTTCACGACCTTATAGGGTTTGCCATTGCGCATCACCGGGTTGTAGGAGGCGGCGATCCAGACCTCCGATCCATCCTTGCGCAGGCGGCGATATTGCCGCTGGTCATGCTGGCCGGAAGCTAGCTTGGCCCAGAACGCGGCGTAGTCCGGGCGTGCCGCCTCGGCCGGATCGACGAAGATGCTGTGGTGACGCCCCACGATCTCCTCGGCGCGATAGCCCATCGTGCGGCAGAAATTGTCGTTGGCCTTCAAAATGGCGCCGTCGAGGCCGAATTCGATGATGGCCTGTGATGCGTTGAGTGCATCCAGAACGGCGCTCGCATCGCGCGCAAAAAGCTGCAGCATGTCGATCTCTTCATGAGCGGAGAGATGCCGCCGGTTCGACGCATTTCCCCATGAAATTTCATGGTGCATCTTCTTGCGTAAATCCGTTTACGCCGCATGAAGAAATCCGTGGTTGCCGCCCCGACGCGCAAATTCTCTTGAGGTGACCGTTTACCCGGCGAAGGCCTTTTCCAGTTCCGCGATGTCGAGCTTGACCATGCCCATGACGGCAGCCTGGACGCGGGAGGATCTTTCACGGTCCGGGTCGTTCATCATCTTGGGCAGGATGGCAGGCACGACCTGCCAGGAAAGACCGTAACGGTCCTTAACCCAGCCGCATTGCTGGATGGTGCCGCCTTCGCCGAGCGCGCTCCAGTAACCGTCGATCTCCGCCTGGTCGCGACAGGCGACCGAGAGTGATATCGCCTCGGTGAATGCGAACATGGGCCCGCCATTGAGGCCCATGAAGTCGCGGCCGGCGAGGCGGAAGGTGGCGACGAAGAGCTTGCCATTTGCATGGCGCGTGGCTTCGATGATGGCGGTATCGGGGAAGATGTCGCCGTAGAACGCGATCGCTTCCTCCAGCTGGTTATCGAACCACAGGCAGGGGGTGATGGTTGGCATGGTGGACGCCTCCGACATCGATCGTCTCAAGGATTATCGCAGAAACTCTCCCGCGCGGGCGGGTCGGCCGGCGAGGTGCCGGCGCGGCCTCAGAACCATGATCCCATGATATGCCGACTTATTTGCCGGCTTGTCGTTCTGTCTATTTCCCGTCCGGCGGACCGACGATGGCCCACATATGGCCGAAGGGGTCCTTCAGCTGGCCGTAAAGATCGCCCCAGAAGGCGACTTCGAACGGCATGACGACGGTGCAGCCGGCATCCACCGCGCGGTCCCACCATTCGCGGGCGTTCATGACCGCGAGCGTCAGCGTTGTGCCCTGCGGCTCGACCCAGGGATAGCCGTATTCGGGCATAGCATCGCCCAGCATGAACTTGCCATCGTTGATCGTGAGTTGGCAGTGCATGACGCGCTTGCCGTCATCCATCAGCATGCGGCTGTCTTCGGTGGCGGCGAAGGCCTTCTTGTAGAATTCGATGGCTGCGCTCGCATCCTTGGATGCGAGATAGGGGACGACGCCAGGGATGGATGCGGTCCATTCCTGCGGCTGGGTTTGATCGGACATGGGTGCTTCCTCCTTCAAGCTGTGTTTGGCACCGGTGGATCAGAATTCGACGAAGCTTTCAAAGCCGCCGAAGATCATGCGCTTGCCGTCAAACGGCATGCTGGCCATGTCCATCTTCATGCGGTCGTCTTCGAACACCTTCTTGTTGATCTCGTCGCGCTTTTCGCGGGACGGATAGGTGATCCAGGCGAAGATCACCGTTTCGTCGTCCTTGGCCTGGACGGCGCGGGGAAACGAGGTGAGCTCGCCATAGGGCACGTCGTCGGCCTTGCATTCGACATAGGACAGCGCGCCGTGCTCCATCCAGATGCGGCCGGCAGTGGTGGCGATCTCCTTGTAGGCGTCGAACTTGTCCTTCGGGACTGCAAGCAGAAATCCGTCGACATAGGGCATTTCAGAGCCTCCTCTTCAGCATTTTCATTGAGCTTAGGACGTTCGCGATTTCGGGCAGCCGACATGGCCGCTCGAAATTTCTTCAGAGCGTGGCGGCGAGCGCAGCCATCTGGTCTGCAGCCTTTCCCCAACCTTCATGAAAGCCCATCTCTTCGTGGGACTTCTTGTCGGCCTCCGTCCAATGGCGCGCGACCGCGGTGTAGCGCGTGCCGCCCGCTTCATCCGCAAAAGTGATGATGCCGGTGAAGAAGGGCTTTTCCGAAGGCGTCCAGGCATCGGTGTAGGCGTCGGTGAAGACGATCTTCTCGTTGGGCACGACTTCGAGATAGATGCCCTGGTTCGGATACTCGTTGCCTTCGGGATCCGCCATGACGATGTGGCTGATGCCGCCCGGGCGCACGTCGACCCTGGCCGAAGCGATCGTCCACGGCGCGGGGACGAACCACTGCTTCAACAGGTCGTCTTCGGTCCAGCAGCGATAGAGTTTCTCGCGCGGCACGTCGATGAAGCGGGTGAGGGTCAGTTCACGGGGCTCAGCCATGGTGCATCTCCAGATGATGTCCGATTTCGTGCAAAGGACGCTGGAGGATGCCACTTCCCGACAGGGGGCGTCCAAAAAATCTGAATTTTCGCGGAAACCGGCGTTGCTTGAGCCGAAAAACGCAAAAAAGGCCGGTATGAACCGGCCTTTCATTGCCATTGCCGCATCCTGAGCCAGTACATCCGTGGTCACAGGGAAGGCGATGACAAGCTATTCGAGCTTGCTCGATTAAGCGGCGGCGAGGTTGCCTGCGCTCATCTTGCCGCTCTTGCTGTCGCGAACAACGTCGAAGTGCACTTTCTGGCCTTCGGCGATGGACGACATGCCGGCGCGCTCAACGGCCGAAATGTGAACGAACACGTCTGCGCTGCCATCGTTCGGCTCAATGAAGCCGTAACCCTTGGTGGCGTTGAACCATTTTACAGTACCAGTAGCCATGACGATTACCTTTCAATCGCATAGTAAGAATGCCGATCGACCAAAAGTCGAAAGGCGGTGGATCGATAGGTAAGGGAAAGTCGTCGCATGCGCCGTGGCGCCTAAACAAGTTCGGTTACTCAGATCGATTTGACATAGGTGCGCCTTTGGCGGCCCAATGTCAATGCTATGGCGTTGATAGTCGGGTCCTTATCGGCTGCCTACGCCCTTTCTGGTGGCTTTCTTAGGGGATTTGCGCGCGGGCGCCTTGGGCACTTCGACAGCGGCGGTCTCCGCTTCCATCGCCAGGCGCTGTGCTCTCAGCCGCTCCGTCTTGCGCTCGCGGGCGACGACTTCCTTTTCCATGATGGTGCGGGCTTCGTTGTTGGTCGATGACCACTTGGCCTCGGAGGAAGAGCGCTTTTCCGTGGACGGCGTTTTGAAGGGCTGGGCCAATCGTTTTCCTGACTCTGTCTGAACACAATGAACGCTGTCTGCGTTCTCTAAAGTCCTTATATCAGACATTCGTCGTTCGTGACAGGTGGGCTGTTTCACGCGCCGTTTTGGGGGCTTCGCCGAGCTTGTCGAGATGACGCCGGATATGCGCCGCCTCGGCGGGGCTGTTGGCCAGCGAAATGGCGCGGTTGAACGCCTCGACCGCCTCCGCGCGCCGGCCGAGTTCGCTGAGCAGGCCACCACGCAGGCCGTGGAAATAGAAGTAGCCGGACAGCCTTTCAGCGAGCGGATCGATGAGCGCCAGCGCCGCTTCGGGCCCGGCAAGCTTGTTGATCGCAACCGAGCGGTTGAGCGTGACGACGGGGGATGGCTGCACGGCCTCCAGCGTGCGGTAGAGCAGGTCGATCGCTGCCCAATCGGTTTCGACGGCGGATTTCGCGCGGGCATGGGTGGCGGCAATCGCGGCCTGAAGCTGGTAGGGGCCGGGGCGCGCGTGACGCAGCGCCTTGTCGAGCATGGCGACGCCTTCGGCGATCATCGCGCCGTTCCACAATGTGCGGTTCTGATCCTCCAGCAGCACAATCTGGCCATCGGCATCGAAGCGGGCGGGGCTGCGGGCGTGCTGCAGGAGCATGAGCGCGAGCAAGCCCGCAATCTCAGGCTCGGCGGGGAAGAGCTTGACCATCAGGCGGGCAAGCCGGATCGCCTCCTCGGCGAAGACGGAGGCGGACCGCTCGGCCTCACGCGTCCTGGCGACGTCGCTGGCGCGGGCGGAGTAGCCTTCGTTGAAGACCAGATAGAGCATGGCACCGACGGTCGACAGGCGCTCGGCACGCGCCTCGCGGTCCGGCGCCTCGAAGGGAACGCCGGCGCGGGCGATCTTCGCCTTGGCGCGCGTGATGCGCTGTTCCATCGCCGCTTCGGAAACGAGGAAGGCACGCGCGATCTGTGGCACGGTGAGGCCCGAAACGATGCGTAAAGCGAGCGCGATCTGCTGCGTCGTCGGCAGATCCGGATGGCAGCAGACGAAGAGCAGTCGCAGTATGTCGTCGCGATAGGCGCTCTCGTCCAGCTTCTCGGCGATGTCGGTTTCGGCGTCCGAGAGATCGGAAATCTGATCCTCTTCCGGCAGCGGCCGGAGGCGGCTGTCACGACGCACGCCGTCGACGCCGGCATTGCGGCCGACGAAGATCAGCCAGGCGGCGGGATCGCGCGGCGGGCCGTTCTTCGGCCAGGATTTCAGTGCGCGCAGGCAAGCTTCCTGGAAAGCTTCCTCGGCCCGGTCGAGATCGCGAAAGTAGCGAAGAAGCGCTGCGACCGCCTGCGGACGGGCGGCGGTCAGTGCAGTCTCGATCCAGGCGGGGTCGTTCATCTGGTCTCAGCCTTCGGTGTTGCCGGTTGATAGAAGCCGACGGGGCGGATCTCGTAGGAACCACCGCCGGGATTGGCCTCCGCGAGGTCGCGCGCGATCGTCAGCGCATCGTCGAGCGTTTCGCAATCGACGAGGTAGAAGCCCAGGAACTGCTCCTTGGTTTCGGCAAAGGGACCATCGATGACGAGCGGTTCGTCCGCGCCCTTGCGCAGGGTGGTGGCGGCGCTGGTCGGCATGAGGCGGGCGACGGGGCCGAGGCGGCCTTCGTCCTGAAGTTTGCCGGTGATCTTCATCAGACGCGCCATGACGGCATCGTCTTCTTCCTTGCTCCAGGCACCGACGACGTCTTCATGGTTGTAGCACAGGATCGCATAAAGCATGGGTTTGGCCTCGCTTGCTCACAGGACGAAGGAAACAAGCGGTACCCGACAGCAGGCCGGCAAACAATGTTGGACAAATCGATGGGAAGGAGGGCGCGGGCTCGATGCCGCGTCTCTGACCGGGACAAGAGCCCCGGCCTCATTCGTGTGCCAGGCGCTGGGTTTCAGGCTGGCTCGGGCTCGTCGATGAGGATCAGCTCCTCACGGGTGATGTCGATGACGTAGCGTCCTTCCTCGACATGGGTGACCTTGCGGCCGTCGTCGAGAATGTAGTGCTTCATGCCAAGCGCGCCGCTCGCCATGAGATCGTGATACTCGTCCACGCGGCGCTCGGTGCCCTTGCCGTCGCGCACCCGGAACGATCCGGTTTTCTTGTCCATGGGACATTGCCTCCCTCTTCCAATCACCGTCTCGGCGAGACGGTTTTCATCAGGCCCGAAGACCCGATCTGTCCATCGGACGCCCCACCGATCGAGGCGTCCGAAGGCCTCGCCGTCAGGCGGCGAGTGGTTTCGCGTTGCGCTCGATCACCTCGACCCTGTCCACATGCTTGCGTGCGCCGACGAATTCCGGGCGCGGCGTGCCTGCAGAGAAGGGGGCGACGAGCTTGTTCGACACGGCGTTGAACACGAAGAACGCGTTGGACCGCGCCATCGGCGAGATGTTGGACGCCGAGCCGTGCATCGTGTTGCAATCGAAGATCAGCAGCGAACCGGCTGGGCCCGTTGGCGTTTCCAGCCCGAAATCGTCATAGAGACGGGTGAGGCTTTCATCGTCCGGCGTGCCGGTTTCCTGGACCTTGAGCGATGACTTGTAGTTGTCCTCGGGCGTTTCGCCGACCGTGCCGACGAAGCGCTTGTGGGAACCGGGCATCAGCATGAGCGGACCATTGTGCGGCTCGTTGTCGGTGAGGAGCAACGACATGGACAAGGCACGCATGCGGGGCATGCCGTCTTCCGCGTGCCAGGTTTCGAAATCGGAATGCCAGTAGAACTCCTTGCCGCGAAAGCCCGGTTTGAAGTTCAGCCGCGACTGGTGGATGTAGACGTCGTCGCCGAGCAGGAAGCGGGCAAGCCCGGCCAGGCGTTCGTCGCTGGCGAGGCGATGCATGATGGCGCTCTGCCGGTGAAGGGCGAAGATCGAGCGGACATCGCCGGAATTGGGTTCAGTGATGAGGGTTTCGTCTTCGAGCGCATCCTTGGAGGTGCGAAGCCGCTTGGACTCATCAAGAAGGATCTGAAGTTCGTCCGCCTTGAAGAGGCCGGGCAGGAAGAGGAATCCCTTGTCCTCGTAGGATCGATATTCCTCTTGAGTGAGGGGCGCATCCTCGCTCCAGCGCGAATAGATCACCGGATCCTGACGGTCTCGGATGTCAGGTTCCGTGCCTTTTCGGGTCGGGTAAAGGTCGTGCATCTCTGCCATCGTCCATCTCCTCATTCGTCGTTCGGTTGTTTCACACGTCCGAAACTGGCGTGGCGACCGAAAGAGCGGATCGAAATCCGATAGGGCAAGGCAGTCAGACTTACCGGCGAGCGGCTGGCAGGCCGCGGGATTTCCTCATCATTCCGGCGGCGCAACGCACGCATCGGACACCGGCGGAACATCTGCTTCCGCCTCGTGTTCCAAACTACCTCAAATTTTTTCCGTCTGAAACCTTCGGTGAGGTGCGCGACTGGAAGAATGGGGGCGATCCAAAGACGGGTTTTGCTTTTGGCCGCTTTCGCGCTATGGCGATTGCATACAATCTTCAACTCTCGCGAATGCCGGTCCCATGCCCCCCATCGAAGATCTGATCCTATTCGCGCTGGCGCTCGCCGGTGCCGGTGTCGTTGCCGGTATTCTGGCCGGACTGTTCGGCATCGGAGGCGGGGCGATCCTCGTGCCGGTATTCTACCAGGTGTTCGCGCTGGTGGGCGTCGATGAGGCGGTGCGGATGCATCTCGCGGTTGGTACGTCGCTTGCGATCATCGTGCCGACATCGCTTCGGTCCTATTTTTCGCATCGAAAGCGCGGGGCGGTCGACGATGTGCTTCTGAAGTCCTGGATTACGGCCGTGCCGCTCGGCGCGCTGCTTGCGGCGGCCGTGGCAGCGTTTTCGTCGAGCGAGGCGCTCCGGGCAATCTTTGCGGTGATTGCCGTGCTGGTCGCCTTCCGCATGCTGTTCAACCGGGCATCGTGGCGGCTTGGCGACGACCTGCCGCGCAATCCGTTCAAATATATCGCGGGCGTCGTCATCGGCGTTCTGTCGGGCCTGATGGGCATCGGCGGCGGCGTGCTCAACAACACCTTCATGAGCCTTTACGGGCGACCGATGCACCAGGCGGTGGCGACATCTGCCGGCGTCGGCGTGCTGATTTCGATCCCGGGGCTCATCGGCTACATCATTGCAGGCTGGGGCGCCTCCGGCCTGCCGCCGTTTTCGACCGGCTACATCAACTGGGTGGCGGTCGCCCTGATCATCCCGATCACGTTGCTCGTCGCGCCTGTCGGCGTCGCGCTGGCCCACCGGGCGAGCAAGCGGCAGCTGGAGATCGGTTTCGGGATCTTCCTCTTGATCGTCGCCGCCCGCTTCGCGATCAGTCTCGCAGAATAAGCTCGTCGCGACGCATCTCGAAGGACGAGAGCTCGCCGATGAAATTCATGCCGAGCAGGCTTTGGGACAAAGCGCCATCCTCGGAGACCAGCGCGCGGACATCGCTGCGCACGATCGGGCCAATCGCGACCTCATCCAGCGTAACGATTGCGGCGAGCGCCTGGCCATTGGCGGTGGAGACCGGCTGGCTGTAGCTGAGGTTCTCAGGTTCGAGGCCGAGCCGCTCGGCGTCGTCATAGGCCAGCGCGATCAGCGAGGCGCCTGTGTCGACCATGACCCCCACGGGCTCGCCATTGACGCTGATCTCGGTGGCGAATTGACCGCCCATGGCTTTCTGGATGACGACTTCCCGCGTGCCATCGTCAAGCTGGCGCACGGCCGCCGTGCCTGGCATGAGGCCGGCCTGCAACCGCGTGCCGAGCGATTGGATGTCGTAGCGGAAGACGTAGAGCGCGCTGAAGGCGAGGATGATGACCGCCCAGATGACGGCGGCCTTGAGCACCTGGCCGAAGCGGCCGCGGATCAGGAATGCGGACGACAGGACCGTAAGTAGAGCGACGCCGGTGACGAGATTGCCGAACTGATCGTTCTCCAGGCCGAGCGTCTGGCCCGCATTGTGGTTCCACAAAAGGAGGCCGAGGCCGGTGGCGAGGATGGCCATCGCGACATAGAAGATGACGGGGTTGCGGCGCATGCGGTCAGCCCTCGTCGCGTTCAAGCGCGAGGCGCTGGCGCTTCGTCACGCGGCGCGGCCTGCGCTCGATCTTGTCCAGGCGGGCGGGCAGCTCATCCATGATCGCGCGGCGTTCGGCGGCGGAGTAGACGAGCCAATTGGTGATTTCGGCACTGGTGCGGCCGCAACCGAAGCAGTGGCCGGTCGACCGATCAATGGAGCAGACGAGGATGCAGGGGCTTTCGACGGTCACTGGGCAGCGCTCACGGGGCGGGCGGGTCTCTCTGTTCAAGTCGTTCAGGTTCATATCGTTTGCCTAGAGGCAAAGGGCAAGGCCGGCGAGGAGCGCGACTTCGACGAGTTGCTGCGTGGCCCCGATCGTATCGCCCGTGGCGCCGCCGAGGCGGGTGCGGGTGCGGCCGGTGAAGACGAAGAACGCGGCGAGGGCGCAGGCGACCGCGACGAGGGCCGCGATGGGCCCGGCCGCGATGGGCAGCAGCGGCAGCGCGATGAGCGCACCGAAAAAGAGCGCGAGGCGGGCGGATTTCGGCGCGGGGCGCCCCATGGACACGGCAAGGCCATCGCTGCGCGCCGGCGGCAGCATGTGCCAGTGCCAGACCATGGCCGCTCGGCTTGCGGCGGCGATGGCCATGAGCGCCAGGACGAGCGCTTCGGGCGGGAGGATGACGACGAGGGTCGCGAGCGCCGCGACGCGGATCAAGAGCGTCATGACGAGCGCGACGACGCCGAAGACGCCGGTGCGGCTGTCCTTCATGATGGCGAGTGCGCGCTCGCGGTCGCGGCCGGCACCGAGGCCGTCGGCGGTATCGGCAAGACCATCCTCATGCAGCGCCCCGGTGATCATGAGCTGATGCCCGACGATCAGCGATGCGGCGAGGAAGGGCGGTGCCACGACGACGGCAAGTGCCGCAGCGATGAGCGCGACGGGAAGCGCGATGACTGCGCCGGCGATCGGGAAAGCCCGCACGGTGCGCGAGAGGCCGTGATCGTCACCATGGAAATGGCGCGCCGGGACCGGCAGGCGGCTCAGAAAGGCAATCGACCGGGCGATGTCGTCGACGAAGGCGCGCATGGGGATATCGACCGTACTCCTAGCAGCTTCGGCCGGCGCCCTTGAGAGGCTGAGGCTTCCGAGCCGTTTTCGCGTTTTGGGACGGTGAACCGATATCCACACTGCCTTCAACGCATTCGTCAGTTGTGGCGAAGGCCGGATGCTTTTACCAGTGGCGCCGACTGTTGTTCCAAGGCCTCGTGCATCAGGCGAGGCGATAGAGGTTTGCCATGCCCGCCAATGCCACCGGACTGCCCTTCGACGATTTTCGCACGCTTCTGGCCAATCTGCCGGGCGCCGACCGCGCTGCCGTGGAGGCGGTGCGCGCGCGCGACGGCGAACTGACCAAGCCGCGCGGATCGCTTGGGCGGATGGAAGCGCTGGCCGAATGGCTGGCGGCGTGGAGCGGCCGCGCGCCGGCGGTCAACCGGCCGCTGATGGCCGTTTTCGCAGGCAATCACGGCGTGACGGAGGAGGGCGTTTCGCCGTTCCCGAGCGACGTGACGGCGCAGATGGTCTCGAATTTCGCGGCAGGTGGAGCGGCGATCAACCAGATCTGCGTCGCCTACGATCTGGGACTCAAGGTGTTCGATCTGGCGCTGGAAGTGCCGACCGGCAACATCACGAAGGAAGCCGCGATGGACGAGCGCACCTGCGCGGCGACCATGGCCTTCGGTATGGAGGCGATCGCCGGGGGCACGGACCTGCTCTGCATCGGCGAAATGGGCATCGGCAACACCACGATCGCGGCGGCCATGTGCCACGGGCTTTATGGCGGCGAGGCGGAGGACTGGGTGGGGCCGGGCACGGGCGCGGAAGGCGAGGTGCTTGCCCGCAAGATCGCGGCGGTGAAGGCGGCAGTCGCGCTGCACAAGGCGCATCTTTCCGACCCGCTCGAAGTGCTGCGCCGGCTCGGCGGGCGCGAGATCGCCGCGATGGCGGGGGCCATTCTGGCGGCACGGGTGGAGCGCATCCCCGTCATCATCGACGGCTATGTGGCCACTGCGGCCGCCGCCGTTCTGCACAAGGCGAACCCGGCCGCGCTCGACCATTGCCTGATCGGCCACGTCTCGGCCGAGCCCGGCCACGCGCGCGTTATCGCCAAGCTCGACAAGACCCCGCTGCTGGCCATGGGCATGCGGCTTGGCGAAGGCACGGGCGCGGCACTCGCCGCAGGCATCGTGAAGGCGGCTGCACTCTGCCATTCGGGCATGGCGACGTTTGCGCAGGCTGGGGTCAGCGGGAAGGAGTGAGGTTGGCGGCGGGAGTGTTCGCGGCGGCCGCTGTGTTGGATTGCAACTCACCGGCATGCCCGCCACACATGAGAGGTGGCTTTGACTGTAATAGCTCTGGTGGACAAAGGCGAGTGGAGGTTGGGCAATGGTGACAACCAGGGTAGGTGGATGTCTGTGTGGGGCGGTGCGGTACAGTGTCGTGAGCGACGAGGCGCGGCCGATGCGTGGGATCTTTGCCTGCCACTGCGTCGAGTGTCGCCGGCAGTCCGGACATTATGTGGCGGCCACTGCGGCCGGCGACGAGGCTTTGACGGTAACGGGCGGCGACAACCTGACCTGGTTTGCAGCATCGTCGGAGGCAAAGCGCGGATTTTGCAAGATCTGCGGATCGATCTTGTTTTGGAAAGCGGACGCGCGTTCCTCGACATCGATCATGGCCGGTAGTCTGGATGGGGCTACGGGGCTCTCCATCGATCGTCATATCTTCGCGGCTGAAAAAGGCGATTACTATGCGATCGACGATGGACGGCCGATCTATGACGACGCGGGTCCGTCTTGAAATAGCGAACGGTGCGTGGCTGTTTCGGCATCTTATGTGAACAATGACGGTCGATTATCTTCCTGTCTAAAGGAGGGTCCTATGACCGTTTTTCCAAGTCTCTTCATTTCGCACGGCTCGCCGGACACGGCGATTGCCGATACGGCGGCTGCCGCATTCATGCGCCGTTTCGGCGAAACGATGCCGAAGCCGAAGGCAATCGTGGTGGCGAGCGCGCATTTCGAAGTGGGCGGCGGTGTTGCCGTTTCTGCCGATGCGAAGCCTGAGACGATCCACGATTTCGGCGGGTTCGACCGCGCGCTTTATGAAATTCACTACGATGCCCCGGGTGCGCCAGCGCTTGCCGAAGACATCGCGGCCAAGCTGACGGAGGCTGGCTTTCGCGCGCAGGCGGTTCACGGTCGTGGCTTCGACCACGGTACCTGGGTGCCGCTCAGCCTGATCTATCCGGATGCCGACATTCCCGTCGTGCAGGTGTCGGTCGATCCGACCAAGGATGCGGCCTATCACATGGCGCTTGGCCAGGCGTTGGCGGATCTGCGCGAGAAAGACGTTCTCGTGATCGGGTCGGGCTCGTTCACCCACAATCTCGGCGAGGCGTTCAAGCTGTTGCGGACCGGCCAACGGCAGGCGCCGGTGCCTGAATGGGTCGAGGAGTTCGTGACCTGGATGGACGACCGGATCCGGGCAGGCGACATCAACGCTCTCAAGCGCTGGCGGCAGCAGGCGCCGTTTGCGGTGGAGAATCACCCGACGGACGAGCACCTGATGCCGCTCTTCGTCGCGATCGGCGCGGCGATCGGCAGGCAGACGCGCAGCTTCGATGCACAAGCGCTGCACTCCAGCCAGGAATTCGGCGTGCTTTCGATGGATGCCTACGCATTTCATTGAAGATTGATCCTCGCACTCTAAAGTCTCCGGCGAAGGTCGGATGCCGCTCGATCCCTGGTGCGGAAATGGCCGGATCGATCACAGGCGTGCGAGGATTTCCATGAAGCGGCTGTTTTATGCCTTTCGCCATTCTCTGGCGGGCATTCGCTATGCGGCGGCGCATGAAGCCTCGTTCCGGCAGGAACTGATCCTGTTCTTTGTGGCGTTGCCGGTCGCGGTGCTCGTCAGCGACAGTCTGGTCATGCTGCTGGCGCTGATGGGAGCGATCGTCTTCATGATGATCGTCGAACTGCTGAACACGGCGGTGGAGGCGGTTTGCAACGGGCTGTCGCGCGACTACATGGAAGAGATCAAGATCGCCAAGGACTGCGGATCCGCCGCAGTCCTGTTCTCCGTGCTTTCGGCCGGCACCGTCTGGCTGAGCGCGCTTTACCTCAGATTTTTGGCTTGATGACCCGATGACACCCGATCTCACGCTATTTGCACGCGCCGGCCTGCCCGACGATTTGAAGCTGCTTCTCGCGAAATATCCGCGGGAGAGCTGGGGCCGGGATCATACGATCGGCCAGATGGGATCGTTCTGGCTGCAGCGCCACGACATGTTTCGCGAAGTCGGTTCCGGCCTGGTGACCGCGACGCATGAGCTGCGCGAGGGCCGCATGGAAGCGGGTGCGTTTGCCGGCTGGTTCGTGCCGCGGATCAATTTCTTCCTGTCGCAGCTCGAAGGGCACCACCAGATCGAGGATCAGCATTATTTTCCAGTGTTCGCGGCGGCTGAATCCCGGCTGAAGCACGGCTTCGACCTGCTCGACGAAGACCATCACGTCATCCACGATCTGCTTGCCGCGAATGCACAATCGGCCCGCGGTTTCCTCGGTGGGCTGCAATCCGGCGGCGACGCGTTGAAACGCGGCAGCGAGGACTATGCCAGGAACGCCGAGCAATTGCTCAAGGGCCTGCTCAGGCACCTGGAAGACGAGGAAGATCTGATCATTCCGCTGATGCTGGATCGTGGGGAAGACGCGCTAGGGGTCTCGTGATCAGGTGAGACAGGCGAAGGCCTGCCATGCCGTCGCAGACGATCATTTCGATTTGGCGGAACGGTCCTGCATCCGCTAGAAAGCGGCAGCGACTTTAAAGTGCCCAGAACAGGTTCCGCATGACGTCCCGTCCCGACCGTTTGAAGATTGCCGTCGTCCAGCTCAATCCGATCGTCGGTGATGTGGCCGGCAATCTGGAGAAGGCTCGGGATGCGCGGCGGGAGGCGGGGGCGCAAGGTGCCGATCTCGTTTTCTTCACCGAGCTCTTCATTGCCGGCTACCCGCCGGAAGATCTGGTGTTGAAGCCGGCGTTCCTCGCGGCTTGCGCGCAGGCCGTCGAGGCGCTGGCAGGCGATACCGCCGATGGCGGGCCGGGGGTGGTGATCGGCTATCCGCGCGTCGACGACCATGGGCGCTACAATTCCATCGCCGTGCTGGACGGCGGCCGGGTGATCGCGACGCGCGACAAGGTGGACCTGCCGAACTACGGCGAGTTCGACGAGAAGCGGGTGTTTCAGGCGGGGCCGATGCCGGGACCGGTGGGTTTTCGCGGCGTGCGGATCGGCATTCCGATCTGCGAGGACATCTGGGGTGACCTCTCCGTCTGCGAAACGCTGGCCGAAAGTGGCGCGGAGATGATCCTCGTTCCGAACGGCTCACCCTATTATCGCGGCAAGATGGATGTGCGCCAGCAGGTCGTGATCCGCCAGGTGATCGAGAGCGGGCTGCCGGTGCTTTATGCCAACCAGGTGGGCGGGCAGGACGAACTCGTCTTCGATGGCGGCTCCTTTGCGATCAATGCCGACAAGCGGCTTGCGTTTCAGCTGGGCCAGTTCGAGGAGACGGTGGCGCTGACGGAATGGGTGCGCCAGGGCGATGAATGGCGGTGCGCGGCGGGATCGGTCGCGCCGCTGCCGGACAGGATGGAAGCGGACTACACCGCCTGCATGGTCGGCCTGCGCGACTATGTGGAGAAGAACGGGTTCAAGCAGGTCGTGCTGGGCCTGTCCGGCGGGATCGACTCGGCGATCTGCACGGCGCTCGCCGTCGATGCGCTCGGCCATGAGCGGGTGCGCACCGTGATGCTGCCCTATCGCTACACGGCGGAAAGCTCGCTGACGGATGCCGAGGCCTGCGCCAAGGCGCTGAACACGCGCTACGACGTGGTGCCGATTTCCGAGCCTGTGGAAGGGTTTACGGCCGCGCTCGAAAGCGTTTTCGAAGGCACCGAAGAAGGCATCACGGAAGAAAATCTGCAGAGCCGCACGCGCGGCGTGATCCTGATGGCGCTTTCCAACAAGTTCGGCTCGATGGTGGTGACGACGGGCAACAAGTCGGAGATGTCTGTCGGCTATGCCACGCTTTACGGCGACATGAATGGCGGGTTCAACCCGATCAAGGACCTCTACAAGACCGAGGTCTACCAGCTGTCGCGCTGGCGCAATTCGAACAAGCCGAAGGGTGCGCGCGGACCATCAGGCGAGGTGATCCCGGTTTCGATCATCGACAAGGCGCCATCGGCGGAACTGCGCGAAAACCAGACGGACCAGGATTCGCTGCCGGACTACGCCGTGCTGGACGACATTCTGGAGTGCCTGGTGGAAGGCGAAATGGCGACGGAGACGATTGTCGCGCGCGGCCATGACGAGGCGCTCGTCCACCGTATCGAGCACCTGCTCTACATCGCCGAATACAAGCGCCGGCAGTCGGCGCCGGGCGTGAAGATCACGCGTAAGAATTTCGGCCGCGATCGGCGCTACCCGATCACCAACCGTTTTCGCGACAGGGGATAACCCGTCCTCACGCCTTGGCTTTCTGCGCGCGTGTCGTCATGGCGACGCCGGCGGCGATGATCAGTGCGCCGATCCAGGTGAGCAGCGAGTAGCGCTCGCCGAGGAAGACGACGCCGGCGAAGAGGCCGACCGCGGCGGCGACGTAGCCGATCTGGCTGAGATAGACTGGGCCGCCGACCGATTGCAGGCGAAAGAAGAAGATGAACATCGCCGAGGCGCTCGCAACCTGTGCCGCGACGACGAGCGGGATCGTGCCGAGAACCGGCAGGGCGGCGATGTCGCCGGTGACGAGCAGGCCAACCAGAAGAACAAGTGCAGCAGCGAGATGGCTGCCAGCTGCGAGTTCGATTGGGCCGGCATCCTTCGGCCAGTCGATCGTGCGGTAGATGTTGCCGGCGGCGAGGCTGACGGGAATGAGCAGGCCGATCGCGACCCAGAACAGGCTAGCGGGCTCGCTGGCTTCTCCGCGCGTGATGGCGACGAGAAGCGCGCCGACAAAGCCGACGGCGATGCCCGCCATGCCGAGGCCGTTCGGTTTGCGCACGCCAAGCAGAATCGAGAGCAGAAGCGTCAGCACCGGTGAGAGCGTGAACATGATGCCCGTGTAGCCGGCACCGAGATGGGGCACTGCGGAAAACATCAGGAGGTTCGGGATCGCGTAGGAGATGATCGCCGCGAGGAAAAAATAGCGCAGTTTCGCCGCACCGAGCCCGACGCGCCCGCCACGGGCAAGGAGCCCTGCGAGCAACAGCGTGCCGGCGCCGAACGAGATGACGAAGGACCAGAGAAGCGGCGGGGCTCCCGCGAGCGTCGCGACCTTGCCGAGCGGCGGCGTTGCACCGAGCAGGAGCCCGGTGACGACGAGGAGGCCGAAGACGGATCGCCAGAGTGCGGTCATCGGAGGTTCGCTTCAGCGCTTCAGAATGAGGCGCATCAGCTCTTCAACTGGTAGCCGGTCTTGAAGATCCACCAGACGACGGAGAGGGCTGCGACCAGGAAGAAGAGGATGGCGGCAACCGACCAGACGAGGCTGACGTCGGAGACTTCGAAGAAAGACCAGCGGAAGCCCGAGATCAGGTAGAGAACCGGGTTGAACAGCGTGACGTTCTGCCAGAAGGGCGGCAGCATATCGATCGAGTAGAACGAGCCGCCGAGGAAGACGAGCGGCGTGATGACGAGCAGCGGTACAAGCTGCAGCTTCTCGAAATTGTCCGCCCAGATGCCGATGATGAAGCCGATCAGCGAGAAGGTGAAGGCGGTCAGCAGCAGGAATGCGATCATCCAGAACGGGTGCGCGATGCGCAGATCGACGAAGAGGGCAGCGGTGGCGAGAATGATGACGCCGAGGATGATCGACTTCGTCGCGCCGGCACCGACATAGCCGAGTACGATTTCGAAGAACGAGACCGGTGCCGACAGGAGTTCGTAGATCGTGCCGGTGAATTTGGGGAAATAGATGCCGAAGGCCGCGGCCGAGACGCTTTGCTGGAGGAGGGTCAGCATGATGAGGCCCGGCACGATGAAGGCGCCATAGGAGACGCCGCCGACTGTTTCGATGCGCGAACCGATGGCCGCGCCGAAGACGACGAAATAGAGCGAGGTGGAGATGACCGGCGAGATGATGCTCTGCAGCACCGTGCGCTTCCAGCGGTTCATCTCGAACATGTAGATGGATTTGACGGCCTGGAAATTCACTGCTGTTCCTTCACGAGGCTGACGAAGATGTCTTCGAGCGAGCTCTGGTGGGTATCGAGATCGCGGACGCGGATGCCGGCCTGCTGGAGATCGGCGAGCAGCGCCGTGATGCGGGTGCGTTCGCCTTGACGGTCGAAGGTATAGACGAGAGTACGGCCCTCGTCGTTCAGTTCCAGATCATAGGTCGCGAGGCTTTCCGGCACCGAGGCCAGCGGCTCGCGCACTTCGAGCTTCAGCTGCTTGACGCCGAGCTTGCGCATCAGCTCGGCCTTGCGCTCCACGAGAAGAAGACGACCCTGCGAGATGATGCCGATGCGGTCGGCCATCTCTTCGGCTTCCTCGATATAGTGCGTGGTCAGGATGATGGTGACGCCGGATTCGCGCAGCTTGCGGATGACCTCCCACATGTCCTTGCGCAGCGAGACGTCGACGCCGGCGGTCGGTTCGTCGAGGAAGAGGATGTCGGGCTCGTGCGACAACGCCTTGGCGATCAGTACGCGGCGCTTCATGCCGCCTGACAGTTCGCGCAGCTTGTTGTCGCGCTTGTCGTAGAGCGAGAGGTCCTTGAGGATCTTCTCGATATAGGTCGGGTTCGGCGCCTTGCCGAAAAGGCCGCGCGTGAACGAGACGGTGTCGAAAACCGATTCAAACTGATCGGTCGTCAGTTCCTGGGGCACGAGGCCGATCATGGAGCGAGCGGCGCGATAGTCGCGCACGATGTCATGGCCGCCGACGGTGACGGCGCCATCGCTCGCATTGACGATGCCGCAGATGATCGAAATCAGCGTCGTCTTGCCCGCGCCATTGGGGCCAAGCAGCGCGAAAATCTCGCCGCGAGCGATCTCGAGATCGATGCCCTTGAGGGCCTCGAAACCGGAATCGTATTTCTTGGAAAGGCGAGAGACGGCAATGATCGGCTGCATGCGGCGCAATCTATGCTCAAACCGTGCGAATGCAATGTGCCGCCCATCGAAAAGCATTGGTTTGCCGATTCGAAGATACTGGCACCCGCGAAAGGGCTGCACCGGATGATGATGAGCGCTGCCGCGCCATTGAATTGCTGAGCAAGCGACCGTATATGGAGACCAATGACGCGCCCGATTCTTGCGGGACGATGGCCGATTATTTCTCGGTCAACCTCATTTGGCCTTCCACGGACGTCCGACCCTCGAAGCGACACTCGTTTCCCTCGTCGGCGCCGCCCGGACATTCCGGGCCCTGTCACAGTGACAGGTCGGCGTTTCTTCAACGCCTCGTCGGGCCAAGAACTCAACGGGAATGCCCTGGGCTATGCCAGGACTTCCAAGATAGCCGGTTTCCGCGACGGCGGGATCGGGATTGGAGCACCATTGCAAGTACTTGTCAGAGACAATAACGTCGAGCAGGCCATGCGTGCGCTGAAGAAGAAGCTGCAGCGCGAAGGTCTTTTCCGCGAGATGAAGCAGCGCCAGGCTTATGAGAAGCCATCCGAGCGCCGCGCCCGCGAAAAGGCACAGGCGATCCGCCGCGTTCGCAAGGCAGCCCGCAAGCAGGCGCAGCGCGAAGGCCTGCTGCCGCGCACCGGCGGCGCTCGACGCTAGGACTTTTCGGGCAGGACACTTCGGTTAACGTTTCGTTAACCATTTGCGCCTTAGCCTGACATATCCGCTGATTTGGCCTTCGCGGCCTGCGGCGGATGACTGAGATTGACGCGCCGTTGCTGACCACGGATGTACTGGCAGCACGGTGCGTGATCTCGACTTTCCAGCGCCTCAGAGGCGGATCCATCGATGGTGGGCGGATCGAACGGGGGAAGCCCCGTTTTTTTTGTGCCTTGCCGAAGCCGATCGCGGGGTTGTCGCTTCGCTGCCAGCCTTGCGGGCGCAGGCAATCTCGACTAACCGACATCGCTATGAAGACATTCGAACGCATGCCCGTCGCCGTCCGTTTCGCGCCTTCGCCGACCGGATATATCCATATCGGCAATGCCAGGACCGCGCTCTACAACTGGCTTTATGCCAAACAGCACGGCGGCGAGTTCATTCTTCGTTTCGACGACACCGACCAGGCGCGTTCCAAGACGCAATATGCTGAGGCGATCGTGCGTGATCTGGAGTGGCTTGGGATCAGGCCCGACCGGATCGAGTACCAGTCGAAGCGCTTTCCGATCTACGACGCGGCGGTGGCCAAGCTGAAGGACGCGGGCCTGCTCTATGCCTGCTACGAGACGGCCGAGGAACTGGAGCGCAAGCGCAAGCTGAGGCTCGCGCGGCGACTGCCGCCGGTTTATGGCCGCGACGCGCTGAAGCTGTCGGACGAGGAGCGCGCCGCGCTCGAGGCGGAAGGGCGCACTCCGCACTGGCGCTTCCTGCTGCCGAATTTCGAGAGTGATCCGTTCGAAACGCGCCGCACCGAGATCCACTGGGACGATGTGGTGCGTGGCCACCAGACGGTCGACCTCGCGTCCATGTCGGATCCGGTGCTGGTGCGCGAAGACGGCACCTACCTCTATACGCTGCCGTCGGTCGTCGACGACATCGAAATGGGCATCAGCCATGTGATCCGCGGCGACGACCACGTGACGAACACGGGCGCGCAGATTGCGCTGTTCCACGCGCTGGGCGAAGAGGCGCCGGACTTCGGCCATCACAACCTGCTGACGACGGCCTCCGGCGAGGGACTGTCCAAGCGCACCGGCGCGCTATCGCTCGGCTCATTGAGGGAACGCGGTTTCGAGCCGATGGCGGCGGCGTCGCTCGCGATCCTGATCGGATCGTCGGAAAGTGTATCGGCTGTGCGCTCGATGGATGCTCTGCAGGAGCAGTTCGATCCGGCGAACGCATCGAAGTCGTCGGCAAAATTCGATCCGGAGGAACTGACGGCGCTTAACCGGGCTCTGGTGCATCAGCTGGAGTTTGCGGATGTGCGGGACAGGCTTCAAGCGCTCGGCATTGAGGGCGAGAAGGCGGAGGCGTTCTGGCAGGTGATCCGCGGCAATCTGGATTTCGTCCCGGATGCCGGTGCCTGGTGGCAGATCGTGACGGACGGACCGACGCAAGATGGCGAGGCCGAACTTGCAGGCGAGGATCTCGATTTTGCGCGCCAAGCTTTCGACAGCGCGCCGGCCGGCCCATGGGGTGCGACGACGTGGAAGCTTTGGACCGATCAGCTGAAGGCGGAAACGGGACGCAAGGGCCGAAATCTCTTCATGCCGCTGCGCATCGCGATTACGGGAAGAACGTCGGGACCGGAGATGTCAGATCTATTGCCTCTGATTGGTCCGGAAGGAATTGCGGCCCGACGACCCTGACATTGCGTTCCTGAAGGCGCTCGTCCAGATCGACCAATTCACGCTCTTCGGCCGGCTTGATCGGTTCGGCAACGACCGGTGCAGGGGCTTGCGGCGCCGGGATCGTCAGCGTGGACCGCTGTTCGTCCGATGACGGAGCAGGAGGCGCTGCGGGCATGATTTCGATGACGCTGGAATGATCGTTGGAGGCAGTGTGGAACTGGCTGTAGCTTGCAGCCTCGCGCACCGGCTCCACCTGGCAGCCATAGGCGGCAAGTTCGGCGCGGATTGCCGACGGGTCCGAGTAGATGACGGACTGGCGCAGAGCGTCGCGCTCTTGCTGGAGGAAGGCGATCTCGTTTTCGATGGATGCCGCCTCGGCTTCGAGCGGGCCGCATACGTTTCCTTCGCCGCCGCGATAGACCATCACCGAATTGCCGCAGCCGGCATGATGCAGCTCAAGCGCGATCTCGCCAAGAGTCTGCTTTGCCTGCGCGAGATAGACATCGACGGTGGTGTTGGTCGTCTGGCCGGTCGATAGCGCCAGATCGTGATGAAGAGCCGCGCAAATGTCGGTGCTTTCGGCAAAGGCCGTTGTGGAAGTCGTCAGAACGGCACCGGCCAGCAGCGCCGCAACGCCCGTTGCGATCGGTTTCATTTTTGTACCCGCCTGTCTTGATCCGCCGGTTTTATCGGCTGCAGCGATGGCCGCCAAGCGGCATCGCGTTTTAGCCTTAATGCGGCAGAGCGGATTTTGTTTCGTCGGATAAAGATCAGGATCCAGCTGGTGCAAAAATGCCCGCTGGATCCTGTGAGGTTCAGTGTGGCTGCGACGCTTCCACGACGGCGAGCGTTGCCATGTTGACCACGCCGCGCGAGGTGACGGACGGCGTGAGGATGTGCGCCGGCTTTGCTGTTCCGAGCAGGATGGGACCAACATGCAGCGCGTCGGTCATCGTCTTGACGACGCCGAGCGTGATGTTGGCGGCATCGAGGTTCGGGAAGACCAGGAGATTGGCCTCACCGCTGAGGCCGCTGCTCGGCATGACGCGCTGTCGCAGCACTGCCGAAATCGCAGAATCGCCGTGCATCTCGCCATCGGCCTCGAGTTCCGGATCGAGCTTGCGGACGAGTTCGGTGGCGCGGCGCATTTTCTCGGCGCTCGCGGAATCGCGCGAGCCGAAGTTCGAGTGCGAGACGAGGGCCGCGCGCGGCTCGATGCCGAAACGGCGGATTTCGTTGGCTGCCATGATGGTGGTTTCAGCCAGTTCCTCGGCACTTGGATCGTAGGACACATAGGTGTCGGTGAAGAAGGTGGCGCCGCGCTGCGAGATGAGCAAGCTGAGCGCGGAATAGTCGATGACGCCTTCGCGCTTGCCGATGATCTGGCTGATGTCACGCAGATGGCGGGCGTAGCGGCCTTCCAGTCCGCAGATGAGTGCATCGGCCTCGCCGCGGCGGAGAGCAAGCGCGGCGATCACCGTGGCGTTGGTGCGCACAGTCGTGCGGGCGGCTTCCGGCGTGACGCCCTTGCGGCCGACGAGTGCAAAATACTCGTCGACATAGTCACGGTAGCGCGGATCGTCCTCTGGATTGATGAGGTCGAAATCGGTGCCGGGGCGCACGCGCAGACCATAGCGGCGGAGACGTACGTCGATGATGGCCGGACGGCCGATGAGGATCGGGCGCGCAAGGCCTTCTTCCACGAGAACCTGGATGGCGCGCAGCACGCGCTCGTCCTCGCCTTCGGCAAAGATGACCCGCTTCTTCTCGGCGGCCTTGGCGGCGGAGAACACCGGCTTCATGATGAGGCCGGAGCGGAAGACGAAGCGGTTCAGCTCATCCATATAGGCTTCGAAATCGGCGATCGGGCGGCGGGCGACGCCAGTTTCGGCGGCGGCCTTGGCGACAGCCGGCGCGATGCGCAGGATGAGACGCGGATCGAAGGGCGAGGGGATGAGATAGTCCGGCCCGAAAACCGGTGTATCGCCGGAATAGGCGCGGGCCGCGACGTCGGACGGCTCCTCGCGCGCAAGGCCGGCGATGGCGCGCACGGCGGCGAGCTTCATTTCCTCGTTGATCGTGCGGGCGCCGCAATCGAGCGCGCCGCGGAAGATGTAGGGGAAGCAAAGCACGTTGTTGACCTGGTTCGGAAAATCCGACCGGCCCGTGCAGATCATCGCGTCCGGCTGAGCGGCGCGTGCTTCGTCCGGCATGATTTCGGGCGTGGGATTGGCGAGCGCCATGATCAGCGGCTTTTCCGCCATGTCGGCCAGCATCTCAGCATTGAGCACGCCGGCTGCGGAGAGGCCGAGGAAGACATCGGCACCGCTGATCGATTCGATCAGCTTGCGCTTGTCGGACGGCTGCGCGTAGACGGCCTTCCATTCGTCCATCAGCGCGGTGCGGCCCTCATAGACGAGGCCTTCGAGGTCGTGGACCCAGATGTTTTCGCGCTTCGCGCCGAGCGCAACCAGGAGGTTGAGGCAGGCGAGGGCGGCGGCACCGGCGCCGGCGGTGACGATCTTGACGTTCTCGATCGACTTGCCGGCGAGCTCGAGGCCGTTGAGGATTGCGGCGGCGACGATGATCGCCGTGCCGTGCTGGTCGTCGTGGAAGACCGGGATGTCCATCCTGTCGCGCAGCTGGCGTTCGACCTCGAAGCACTCCGGCGCCTTGATGTCTTCGAGATTGATGCCGCCGAAGGTGGGCTCGAGCGCCGAGATGACCGTGACCATGCGGTCGACTTCCTGCGCGTCGATCTCGATGTCGAAGACGTCGATGCCGGCGAACTTCTTGAAGAGGACGGCCTTGCCTTCCATCACGGGCTTGGACGCGAGCGGCCCGATGGCGCCGAGGCCGAGTACGGCCGTGCCGTTGGAGACGACCGCGACGAGGTTGGCGCGGCTCGTGTAGTCGGCGGCGCGATCGGGATTATCGCGGATGGCGAGGCAGGGTGCGGCGACGCCCGGGGAATAGGCCAGTGCCAGATCGCGCTGGTTGCCGAGCGGCTTGGTGGCCTGGATCTCAAGCTTACCCGGGCGCGGATAGCGGTGATAGAAGAGTGCGTTCTCGTCGAGATCACCGGACGCCGGTTTGTTGCGATCCGTCTTGGGTCCGTTCTGATCCTTCAAAGTCATAGCGCGCTCACGTCCTGCCTGCCGAATACAATGGTGCGGGGCGCGCACCGCTTCGCCCGCCCGCGCGATGGTCCGGAGTGTCTTGCGGATAAGTGCCGCCGCTGTCCAGTCTGACGACGATGTTTCCGCCATTTCCGGCCGATGTCATCCAACTGAAACAGGACTCTGATTATCCGTGCGCATGAAGCCAGAGGATGCGACATGTCACAGGACACGAATGAAGCCGCCGTGCGCCGCTTTCGAACGCTCTTCATCTCCGATGTGCATCTTGGTTCGAAGTCGGCCAAGGCGGATCATCTCATCGACTTCCTCCGGTATCACGAGGCCGAGACGATCGTTCTGATCGGCGATATCGTCGATGGGTGGCGGCTGAAGCGCAGCTGGTACTGGCCGCAGGATGCCAACGACGTGGTGCAGAAGCTGTTGCGCAAGGCGCGCAAGGGCACGCGCATCATCTACATTCCCGGCAATCACGACGAGTTCCTGCGCGATTTTCCCGGCATTCATTTCGGCGGGATCGAGGTGAAGACCAACACGATCCACGAAGCGGCCGACGGCAAGCGCTATCTCGTGCTGCATGGCGACGAGTTCGACGTGGTGGTGCGCCATGCCCGCTTCCTCGCCTATCTCGGCGACTGGGCCTATGACGCGGCGCTCGGCATCAACATCGTTCTGAACGTTCTGCGGCGCCGCATCGGCATGCCGTACTGGTCTTTCTCGGCCTGGGCGAAACACCGGGTGAAGCAGGCGGTGAATTTCATCGGCGAGTTTCAGAAGGTCGTGGCGGAAGAAGCCCGCCGCCACGAGGTGGATGGCGTGATCTGCGGCCATATCCACCATGCCGCGATCGAGGACATGGACGGGATCACCTATATCAACAGCGGCGACTGGGTGGAGAGCTGCACGGCCATCGGCGAGACGCTCGACGGCGAGATGACCCTGCTCACCTGGCGCGTGCTGATGGCAGAACCTGCTCCCTCGACCACACCGCCTTTGCTTGCGCCACCGCTTGCCCCGGTCAAGCTGCGGGAAGTGGAGGCGGCTTGAGCGTTCGCGCAATTTCGTTTGCCGCTTGGCTCTGCCTGCGGGACTCGTGTAACGGTCGCGCCATCTGATGCGGTGGCTGGCGTTGCGCCGGCAGTCGCTGGCGAAAGGCGGGCGATGCAGGGCGATACGGGCAATTCGGGGGCGGTGGAAAAAGCGCCGCCTGCTTTTGCGCTTCGCGCCGGGGTGGGCTTCTTCGGCACCTTTCTCGCCTTCGGGATCATGCTCCCGTATTTCCCTGTTTGGCTCGAATCCCTATCGCTCGAGGACTGGCAGATTGGGCTTTTGCTGTCTCTGCCGATGTTCGTCCGCATTCTCACGACGCCGCTGATTGCCGCCTATGCCGACCGCGCGGCCGACCGGGCGCATGTGCTGATCCTGACCGCATTCCTGTCGATCCTGGTGACGGCGCTGCTTTTCGTCGTGGATGGCTTCTGGATGCTGCTCATCGTCGTGCTGGCGCAAGCGATCGTGGTGGCGCCGCATGTGGTGATCATCGATTCGATCACCATCACCGGCGTGCGGCGGTACCGGACGGATTATGCGCGCGTGCGGCTCTGGGGTTCTGTCGCCTTCGTCGTCGCCAATGTCATCGGTGGCTATGTGATTGCGCGGCAAGGGGCGGGCGCGGTCCTGCCGCTTCTGATCCTTGGCCAGATCACGACCTTCGGGGCAGCGCTGATGGTGCCGCGGGTCGGGCGGCCGCGTCGGCCTTCAGCGCTCGCAAGCGGCACTCAGGCCGGGCTGCTCGCCAACCGGCCGTTCGTGGTGATGCTGATCGGTGGGGCAACGATCCATGCCAGCCACGCGATGCTTTACGGGTTCTCGGCCATCTACTGGGGCCAGCTCGGCTATTCGGGCACGGTCATCGGCGCGCTCTGGGCGACGGGCGTTGTCGCGGAAGTGGCGCTGTTCCAGGTGTCGCGTCGGCTGATCGGCCATATCGACGTGACGCGGATCATCGTAGTCGGCGGGCTGATTGCCGCGCTGCGCTGGGCACTCTTCCCGATCGATCTCGGCGCCGGCTGGTATTTCGCGATGCAGCTTCTGCACGCCGGCAGCTTCTCCGTCGTGTTCCTCGGCATGCAGCGGTTGATCGTGATGCATGTGGGCGAAGAGAAGGAAGCGGGTGCGCAGGGCCTGTTCTTCATGGCGAGCGGTGCGACCATGGCGACGGCGATGGTGCTGTCCGGTTATCTGTTTGACAGATTCGGTGGAACCGCATTCGTGGCAATGGCGTTGTTGGCTCTAATGGGCATTGCGTGCCACCTCGCGGGCCGGTCAATGCAGCGTCCATAAGCTCTTGCAGATGCAGGCGGGCAACGCCGGTTTCAAAAAAGACATGAAGGCTGTTCAAACGCCCGTGACCCGGTGTCATGTGCGCGTGACAGTGGAGAATTGAGCGGATAAGGCTTCGCGAATGGAAGATGCTATCGTCAATCCCGGACATGCTGATCATGCAGCCCCGCGCAGTTCTGCGCGCGGCGCGGATACCAGCATCATGGGCAAGGCGCGCCTCGACATTCGCGACGAGGCGGATGGTACCGTGCGGCTGGCGATGTCCGACGACTGGCGCCACCATGGGGTAAAGGAGGTTAACGCCGCCTTAACCGACTTCCAGACCAGCACAGATGCGCGCGCCGTGATTGTCGACATGAGTGCGGTGACGCAGATGGACACGGCCGGCGCCTGGCTGGTGCGGCGCCTGCAGGCGCAGATGCGTGCCAAGCGCATCGGTTTTTCGGTGGAGGGCGCCGACGAGACCGAAAAGGCGCTTCTCGTCGCCGTGCCGGAAGAGCTGCATGACGGCCGGACGCCAAAGAAGGAAAAGCCGCTTTTCGAGCGCTTCTTCGAGCCGACCGGCAAGGTCGTCTACGCGGTCTATGACGACATCGTCGCATCCCTGTTCATTCTCGGCTCGGCCGTGCGCGGCGCGCAGGAGAAGCTTGAGAAGAACGCGCGCGTTTCGCCGGCGGCGATCGTATCGCAGATCGACCATATGGGCGTACGCGCCGTTCCGATCATCGCGCTGATGTCGTTCCTGATCGGCGCGATCATCGCGCAGCAGGGTGCGTTCCAGCTGCGTTATTTCGGTGCGGAGCTGTTCGTGGTCGACCTCGTCGGCATTCTGCAGCTGCGCGAGATCGGCGTGCTGTTGACCGCGATCATGATCGCCGGCCGCTCCGGCAGCGCCATCACGGCCGAAATCGGCTCGATGAAGATGCGCGAAGAGGTCGACGCGCTGAAGGTGATGGGCCTCAACCCGATCGGCGTGTTGATCTTCCCAAGGCTCGTGGCGCTGACGATCGCGCTGCCGCTTCTGACGGTGATCGCCAACTTCTCGGCCCTGTTCGGCGCGGGCGTCGTCGCCTGGAGCTATTCGGGGATCACGCCTGACACGTTCCTTGCGCGTCTGCAGGAGGCGGCTGACGTATCGACGCTGATCGCCGGCATGATCAAGGCACCGTTCATGGCGCTGATCATCGGCATCGTCGCTTCGGTGGAAGGCATGAAGGTCGGCGGCAGCGCCGAATCGCTTGGCCGGCACGTCACCGCTTCGGTCGTGAAGGCGATCTTCGTCGTCATCCTGGTCGATGGCCTCTTCGCCATTTTCTACGCCGCAATCGATTTCTGAGGAGCCTCGATGTCCGACACGACAGACATGCAGGCGAAGGATGCGAACGGGGCGAGCCGCAAGACGGTGTTGTCCGTGCGTGGCGTGAATGTTTCCTTCGGCAGCAACACGGTGCTGAAGGATCTCGATCTCGATGTCTATCGCGGTGAGATCCTGGGCTTCATCGGGCCTTCGGGCACGGGCAAGTCGGTGCTCATGCGCACCGTGCTGAAGCTTTTGCCGCGCCAGAGCGGCAAGGTCTGGATCCTCGGGCACGATTACGAGAACGTGTCGGACGCCGAACGCATGGCGCTCGACATGCGGCTCGGCGTGCTGTTCCAGCAGGGTGCGCTGTTTTCTTCGCTGACGGTGCGCGAGAACATCCAGGTGCCGATGCGGGAATATCTCGATCTGCCGCAATCGCTGATGGACGAACTCACCATGCTCAAGATCGAGATGGTGGGCCTCGCGCCGCAGGCGGCGGACCGGTATCCGTCGGAGCTTTCGGGCGGGATGATCAAGCGCGCGGCGTTGGCGCGGGCTTTGGCGCTCGATCCGGATCTGGTCTTTCTGGACGAGCCGACATCGGGCCTCGACCCGATCGGTGCGGCGGAATTCGACGAACTGATCGCGCGCCTGCGCGATACGCTGGGTCTGACCGTCTATATGGTGACCCACGACCTCGACAGCCTGTTTTCCGTGTGTGACCGCATTGCGGTGCTGGGGGACAAGAAGGTCAAGGCGCAGGGCACGATCGAAGAGATGCTGGCCTTCGACGACGAATGGATCCAGTCCTATTTCCACGGCAAGCGGGCGCGCTCGATCGTCCGCAAAGACGGACAGCCGAACCGAGCCGGCGCCGATGCCGGAACGATGAACGGATAGAAGCAGTATGGAAACAAGAGCCAACTACGCCATTGTCGGCCTGTTCACGGTCCTCGTGCTCGTCGCCTCCTTCGGATTCGTCTACTGGATGACGAATTACGGCAACCAGAGCCAGATGGCGCCGCTGAACGTGCGCATTCCAGGCTCGGCCAACGGCCTGAGCGTGGGATCGCCGGTGCGATTCAACGGCATCTCGGTCGGCTCCGTGCGCGGGCTGACGATCGACGAGAACGACGCAAGCTTCGTCGTGGCGCGGACCGATGTGCGCGCCGATGCGCCCGTGACGGAAGCGACCCAGGCCATTCTGGAGATCCAGGGCCTGACGGGCGCTGCCTATATCGAGCTGAGCGCGGGACAGGCGCCGGGACAGCAGAACATTCTGCTCGAGGCGATGGAAAGCGGCGTGCCGGCGCAATTGACGGCCGATCCTTCCAGCGTGACCAATCTGCTGTCGACGGCCGACCAGATCCTGACGCGTGCGAATGACGTGGTGGAAGAAATCGAAGGCTTTGTCGTCGATGCGCGCGGGCCGCTGACCAACACGCTGCGCAACACCGAGACCTTTTCGCGCGCACTGACCGACAATGCCGACAATATCGACCAGTTCCTGCAGAGCGTCGGCGCTCTTTCCTCCACGTTCGAAGGGCTTTCCGGCCGTCTGGACACGACGATGGCTGCCGCCGAGCAGCTGATGACCTCGATCGACGGCCAGAAGATCGATTCCATTCTCACCAATGTCGACACCGTGACCGCCAATCTGTCGGTCGCGTCCGGCGACGTTACGGAAGTGGTGGCGAGTTTCCGCGACACGGCCGCGACCTTCGAGACCTTTGCTACGACCGCCGGCGCCTCGATCGAACGCGTCGACCAGATCGTCGGCAATGTCGACCAGATCATCGCCAGCGTCGATGCGGCCCAAGTGGGCCTCTTCGTTGACAACATCTCGGCTGCGAGCGCCGACGCCCGTGCGGCGATCGAGAACACGGCGCAGATCACCGAGCGCTTCAATGCGCGGGGCGAGGATGTCGACCGTTTCATCAGCGACGTGACGGAGATGGCAGACCGGCTGAACGCGGTTTCGACCCGCGTCGACAGCGTGGTGGCCAAGGTGGATACGGCGCTTGGCGAGGGAGATGTGCGCAACCTGCTGGCCGATGTGCAGCAGGCCGTACAGTCGTTCACCGCCGTTGCCTCGGCGATCGATTCCACGCAGGTGAACCAGGCGCTGACCGACATTGCGTCGGCCAGCGACAGCGTGCGCCAGGCAGCCGAGGACACGCGGCGCGTGACCGGCAGCTTCGCCGCGCGCGAGGATGATATCGACGCCTTCATCTCCGATGTGACCCAGATGGCGGACCGGCTGAATGCCGCTTCCGTGCGAGTCGACGGCGTGCTCGCCAAGGTCGATGGCTTCCTGGGCGAGGGCGATGCCTCCAACCTGTTGGCCGAAGCGGAAGCGGCGATCGCCTCGTTCCGAAGCGTCGCCGACAACATCAATGGACGCGTCGGGCCGATTGCGGAGAATTTGGAGCGCTTCTCCAACAGCGGCCTGCGTGATGTGGAATCCCTGATCGTGGAGACCCGCCGTTCGATCAATCGGATCGAGCGGAGTATCTCCTCCATCGAGCGCAACCCGCAGCGTCTGCTGTTCGGTGGCGACGACGTGCAGCAATTCGACGGCCGGGTGCGCCGCTGATGCGAAACGGACAGCAAGATCGGCGAGGGGAACGCGCCTGCGTCACCCTCGGACACTCCCTTTTTCCGGCGGCCACCGCGTGCGGCGCCGACTGCCTTTTGATGAAAGGATTTCTCGTTTGCTGAAGCGTTTCCTGTCGATCATCGCCGTTGCGGCAGCGCTTTCGGGCTGCGCCGGCCTTCCCGGTTTCTCCACGCCGAACGACACGTTCGCCCTGACCTCGCCACCTCCCGCGCCAGCCGTGCCGGCGGCGCAGCGCCGCCAGCTGCTTATTCAAGAGCCGAGCGCGCTGAAGCTGCTCGACAGCGAGCAGATCGTCGTTCGCGTTTCGGATTCGGAGGTGCAGTACCTCACCAATTCGCAGTGGAACGACCGCCTGCCGCGGATCGTGGAATCGAAGCTCGTCGAGGCCTTCGAAAACACCGGTCAGCTCGGCGGCGTCGGTCGCTCGGGCGACGGGCTGGCGATCGATTTCCAGCTCCTGACCAACATCCGCAGTTTCGAAGTGGTGGCCTATGGTTCACCGCGCGCGAATGTTGAGCTCTCGTTGCGCCTGATCAACGACCGCGATGGCACCGTCATCGCCCAGCGCGTCTTTACCGGCAGCGCCCCAGTCGCCGGCACGGGCAACGAGACCTATGTTCGCTCGCTCGACGCGGCCTTCAACTCGATCGTGCCCGAGATCATCGCCTGGACGATGCAGAGCATCTGACCGACTGGAAACAGTACGACGTTTGAGAGACCCCGCTGGCGATGCTGGCGGGGTTTCTTGTTGCGGGCAAACGGAGCTCAGGTGCTCGAGATCCTGTTGGTGTCGCCGATATATGACGTGAGCTTGACCGCAGGCACAGGCCATCGATGTTCGTGGATGCTTGAGCGCTGCAAGTCTCTCACCGGGTGTGAACAGAGCGAAGCGGTCGACGGGGCTGGAGCGGCTTAGCTCTGCTGGCTCAGAGGTCTGTGCTGAGGGCTTGGGACGCCACCCATCCGCATATTGCCAGCCGCGAACCGACTGAACTCCGGACAAGAAAAAACCGCCGCGAACCGTATAGCTCGCGGCGGTTATGTTGGTTCTGGCCTCGGCCTTCGACGCTTATTTGAAGCGGCCGGCGGCGTGGGCGAGCATGGTGTAGACCTTGCCTGTGTCGGAGGTCAGGTAGGTCTGGGTCATCATGTTGTCGCGGTCGTTGCGCGAGACGTCGGCGAGCAGCTTCTCGAAATCAGTGACGTAACGATCGACGGCCGTGCGGAACTCCGGCTCGCGGGCATATTTGTCGCGGATGTTGTCGAAGGTCTGCTGGCCCTTCAGCGTGTAGAGCTTGCGAGTGAAGACGTCGCGTTCGCCGCGCTGGTAGCGGCGCCACAGTTCGACCGATGCTTCGTGGTCGATCGCGCGGGCGATGTCGATGGAGAGCGAGTTCAGCGATTCCACCACGTGGCGCGGATTGCGGCCATCGCGGACCGGGGCCTGCTGCGGTGCCGGAGCCGCTGCCTGCGGGCGGGCGGGCTGCTGCGGCGCAGGCGCATCGGTCTCGTCGAGCGAGGCGCCGCGCAGGAGGTCGCTCACCCATCCACCCTGACGGCTGGTCGAGCTCGTCGCGCCGGCATCACCGGCAAGGCTTGGACGAAGCGGCGCCGAGGCCCCTGGCATCTGCGGGCGCGGTGCGGCCTGGAAAGCCGATGGCGCGGGCGCCGGACTTGCCGCAGGCGTGGCGGCCGGTGCGGCAGGACGCTGGGCAGCAGGCTGCGGCGCTGGCTGAGCGGCGGGGGCTTGCGCGCGGGGCTGAGCAAGCGTCTGGGTCGCATCGTTGCGGCTCGATACGTCGAGCGCGCGATCCGACCGTTCGACGATGTGCGAGAGGTCCTTCAATGCCTGGATCTGCTCGGCGACGGCGCGGCGCATGGCGGCGGCGTTGCTGCGCGTTTCTTCCGGCAGGTCGAAGGCGCCGCGCTTCAGTTCCTCGCGGGTTGCTCCGAGCTCCTTGCGGATTTCGGACGAGGCACGGCGGATCTCGTCGGTGGCACCGGCGAAGCGTGCAACGGCCTCCTCGACGGCTTCGCGCGTCGCCTTGCGGACGAGTTCGGCGGTCGTGGCGGAGCGGCCTTCGGTTTCCTGCAGCAGGCGTGCGACTTCCTCGATGGAGCCGCCGAGGCCGGACTTCAGCTTGGAGGCCGTGCCGGTTGCCAGGCTGTCGGCGCGGGCGAAGGCCTTTTCGACGATGTCTTCCAGCGAGCGCATCGTGCCTTCGATCTGCTCGGAGCGTGACACGAGGCCAACCGACAGGCGCTCCAGCGCTTCGCGGCGCTCTTCGAGCGTGCTGGCGAGGTTCGATTGGGCGGCGCCCAAGAGATCGGAGGCAGAGGAGAGCACGCGGGAATGCTCGTCGAAGCGGTGCGCGATCTGGCCGACCTGCGAGAGCGTGCGCGACGAGATGCCATCGAGCTTCTCGACATTGTTTTCGAGAAGGCGCGTGGAGCTTGCAACGAGCGAGGCGGCCTTGTCGGCCGAACCGACGAAGCTTTCCGTCGTCTGAGTCAGGCGGACATCCACCGAGCCGAGATTGTCGGCGGCGCGCTCGACCACTTCGGCGATCGCGGCATTGCTTTCGGAAAGGCGGTCGACGAGGGCGAGCACGTTGCCGCGCAGGCTGTCTTCCGCCGAAGCCACGGCGGCGAGCGTTTCAGAGGTGCGTGCCGACAGGGCCTGGATGAGCGCGTCGTTTTCGGTGCGCAGGCGGTCGCGGCCCTCGCGGGTCGCTTCGTCGACGCGGGCGGCGAATTCGGCGCCGGAGCGGGCGATTTCTTCAGCCGCGCCGCTGGTGGAACTTGCAAGCCGGTCGAAGAGCGGGCGGGCCTGCTCGTCGATGAGGCGGGACAGCTCGGCCGAGCGGCTGGCCAGCATCGAGTTGAGCTCGCGGGTGCGCTCGTCGAGCGTCTGGCGGATCGTCTCGTTGCGGACGGTGAGCGCCTTTTCGGTCTCGTCGAGCTTGCCGCCGATGAGATCGCTCTGCTCGGAGAGCTTTGCGGTCAGCGCTTCGGCCTGGGCGGTGAGGCGTGTCGTCAGGTCTTCCGACTGCTGGGTGAGAAGCGAGCCGGTGGTACGCATCGTGTCGGAGATCGCATCGGCCTTTTCGCCGAAGAGCGCACGCGAGCGATCGATGAGCGTGGTCATCTCCTCGACGCGTTCGGCAATCTCGTTGGTGCGGACATTGAGGCGCTCGTCGAGCTGGCGGGCGAATTCTTCGCTCTCGCGGCCGAGACGCTCGGCGAAGGCACCGGATACGCCCGACAGGGTCTCGCCGGCGCGGTTGGCTTCCGCATCGAGATCGCCGGTCGCCTGGGCAACGGCATCGCGCAGGCGGCTTGCCAGGCTGCCGGCCTTGGCTTCGATGGTGCGGGCCACGTTGTCGAGGCCCATTCCGAGCGCCGTGTCCATGGTCGAGAAGCGTTCCTCGATATGGGCGCCGCGGCTGTCGAGGGTTTCGGCAAGACGCTCGGCTGCGCCACCAGCCTTGATTTCGAAGGCTTCGGAATGGCGTGCGAGCGTCTCTTCCAGGTGGCGGGCGCTGTCGGCGAAGCCGGAAGAAATCGGCGCGCTGGCCTCTTCGATCGCCGAACGGAGGCGATCCGCACCCGACGTGATGGTCGCTTCCAGTTCGCCGGCGCGGGCGCCAAGCGCTGCGTCGATGGTGCCGAGACCGCCGGCCAACGCCGTGTCGATGGCATCGGCGCGGGCGGCAAGGGCGGTGCGGATGTCGTCGGAGGTGCGGTCGAGGCGCTCGTTGAAGCCGGTGGTGGCATCGAGCAGGCTCGTCTCGACGCGGGCAGCACCGCTTTCGATGGTGGCACCGATTTCAGATGCGCGGTCGCCGAAGGCGGTTTCGATGCGAGCCGCGCGGGTGTCGAGCACGGTGCGGATGTCGCTTTCGGTGCGCTCCAGGCGGTCGTTGAAGCCCGTCGTCGCATCGCGCAGGCTCGCCTCGACACGGGTCGCGCCGCTTTCGATGGTGGCGCCGATTTCGGACGCACGGTCGCCAAAGGCCGTTTCGATGCGCTCGGCGCGGCTGTCCAGCACGGTGCGAATGCCCGTCTCGGTGCGCTCAAGGCGCTCGTTGAAGCCGGTCGTCGCCTCGCGCAGGCTCTCCTCGACGCGGCTTGCGCCGGTTTCGACAACGGTGCCGATCTCTGCCGCACGATCGCCAAATGCGGCTTCGATGCGCTCGGCGCGGCTGTCGAGCACGGTGCGGATGCCCGTCTCGGTGCGCTCCAGGCGTTCGTTGAAGCCGGTCGTTGCGTCGCGCAGGCTGAGTTCGACGCGGCTCGCGCCGGTTTCGATGACCGAGCCGATTTCTGCGGCGCGATCGCCGAAGGCCGCCTCGATGCGCTCGGCACCACCTGCCAGCGCCGTGTCGATGGCCGACGTGCCGCGATGCAGGGTCTGGGCGATGTGGCTGGCGGTCTCGTCGAGGCGGAGATCGAAATTGTCGCCGGCGGAGCGCATGGCGAGATCGATCCGGTCGGCACCGGCGATGATGGTGTCCTCGATGGCGCCGACTCGGCCTTCGAGCGCGCCGCCGATGCGGGTTTCGCTTTCCGCAAGCCGCGCGGACAGGCGCTCTTCGGTGCCGGCGAGGCTCGCTTCGATGCGTTCGGCGCCGCCATCGACGATGGTCGACAGGCCACCGGCGCGTTTTTCAAGCGTATCGGCGAAGCGGTCGTTGCTCTGGGTCAGAGCGCGGTCGATGAGGCTTGCGCCTTCTTCGAGCGCCAATTCGATGCGCATGGAGCCTTCGGAGACGCGGCCGGTGATGGCATCGGCGCGCGCGGCGAGCGAGCGGTCGAGTGCCTCGCTGCGCTCGTCCAGAAGGCGCTCCATGGCTTCCTGGCGCTCGCTCATGGTGAAGTGAATGGCTGCGCTCTGCGCGGCGAGCGATGCGGCAAGGGCTTCGCTCTGCTCGCTGAAGGTGCGCTCGATCGCCGGACCGTGCAGTTCGAACGTGCCGGCGAGGCGCTCATTGGCGCCTTCGATGCGCGAGGCAAGCGTGTCGGCACGTTCGGACAGGGTGCGCTCGATGGCGTCGCCCTCGTGGCGCAGCGTGTCGCCGAGGCGATCGTTGACGCTCTCGATGCGCGAGGCGAGTTCGTTGCCACGGTCGCCCAGCGTCCGCTCCATGAGAGCGGCGTTCTGTTCCAGCGTTTCGCCGAGGCGATCGTTGAGGCCGCCGAGACGGATGGCGAGCGTGTCGGTGCGCTCGGCCAAAGTGCGCTCAAGCGCATCGCTGCGGCTGTCGAATGTTTCGGCAACGCGGGCATCGATGGCTTCGATGCGGGCGGCAAGGCCTTCGCCGCGTTCGCTGAGCGTGCGCTCCAGCGCTGCGCCCTGGACTTCGAGCGTACCCGCGAGGCGATCGTTGAGAGCGGCGACGGTGCCGGCGAGGGCTTCGCTGCGCTGGCCGAAGGTGGCGTCGATGGACGAGGCTGCTTCGGAAAGCGTGGCAGAGAGGCGCGCATTGCCTTCCGACAGGTTGGTGGCGAGGCGGTCGTTCTGCTCGGCAAGGGCGCTGGCGATGCCTGCGCTTTGCGAAGCAAGCGCGCCGGTCATGCGCTCATGGGCACCCGACAGCATGCCGGACAGCTGCTCGGAGCGTTCACCGAGCGATGCGCCGATGCGCTCCAGCGACGAGGACAGGATGCCGTCGATCGCTTCGCTGCTGCCGCTGACTGTCTGGTTGATGCGCGCAAGGCCTTCGGACAGCTTGGCATCGAGCGTACCGGAACGCTGATCGAAGGCGTTGGCGAATTCCGCAACGCGGTCGTCGAAGGCCGTGTTGAGAAAGCCGACGGTCGCCTGCAGCTTGTCCTCGAAGAAGCCCGAGCGGAGGTCGAGATCGACGATCGCATCCTCGACGCTGGACTTGAGCGAATGGCGGAAATTCGCGCCTTTCTCGTCGAGCGTGGCATTGAGGGCTGCGATGACGTCGTCCAGGCCGCGATTGACCGCAGCTTCGCCGACGCGAAGGCTCTCGGAAATCTCGCGGGTGCGGGCGATGAGCGTGTCGTTGAGCTGCTTGGCGCGGTCGTTCAGCGCCTGGTTCAGGCGCTCGGTGTTGGTGTCGAGCGAGGAGGCGCGGGTTTCGAACTGCGACAGGAGCGCTTCGCCACGCACGACCAGCTGGTGGTCGAGCGAGTCCATGCGGCTGTCGAATTCCTTGCCGAGCGTCTCGGTAGAGCGCGCAAGCGTCTCCAGCATCTTTTCCGTGCGGCCGGTCAGCATCGTGTCCAGCGCGCGGGAAGCATCGTCCGCGCCGGCGGTCAGAGCCGTGACGCGGGTTTCGAGCAGACGGGCGACGCCTTCGCCGGAGGTGGCGATGCGCGCGGAAATTTCGTCGCCGGCGGTCGACAGCTCGTCCTTCAGCTGCTCATGGGCGCCGGAGATGGAGGCGCGAACGCGCTCGGCATGGCTGACGATGGCGTCGCGCTCGGTGCCGAGTTCGTGCACCAGCGAGCGAATGCGCATCTCATTGTCCGAATAGCTGCGCTCCAGCGCGTTCACTTCGGAATGCACGAGGGTTTCCAGTTCGGAGGCGCGGGCGATGGTGCGCTCAATGCCTTCGTTCATGGCGGAGACTTCGCGGCGCACGGCCTGGCCCACCGAAATGATGCGATCGGCAGCGACCGTCTCCGGCTCGGAAAGGCGCAGCGCGATTTCAGCCATGGAGCGGGCGGCGGTCCGCAATTCCTGGGCGCGCGCCATCATCGCCGCGAAGGCGAAGAACATCATGATCGGCAGGAAGGTCGCGATCAGCAGGATGACCGCCGGCGGCATGGCCATGAGGTCGGCAACGGAGCGGATCTGCCAGATTTCGGGCGAGAACAGGAGATGGGCGACGGCGATGGCGCCGACGAGCCACAGGGCCGACATGATGAGAGCCGTGCGCAGATAGGCTCGCGACTTCTGGCTGTCGAGGCTGCGCAGGATGAAGGCGGTCGGACGGCGGCCGTCATCGTTTGCGGGCTGGCTGGTGCGATCTTCGACAGGACGCTGCGGCTGAGGCTGGGGCGCTGCGGCGCGGCGCATGGTGGCGGGCGCGTTGGCAGCCGTGATTCCCGCCGCGGCGGAAGCCTTGGCGTCGCCGACAGGATTGGATGTGGTGCGGGCAGGGCGATGGGCGGCTGTGCGCTCGGCTTCCCGATCCGCTTCGGCCAACTCGCGTGCCGCCTGCGAGACCTGGGTCTCCAGCTCCTCGAACGACATTTCGTCCAGGAGCGCGCGCTCGTCATCATCGTTAAAATCGATGGTCAGCGCGTCCTCGAGGGCCTGGAACGCCTTGTCATCGATCGATTCGTTGGCTGCCGTCTTCTTCGCCATGTCCGTCACGCCTCGTTACTCACAACCACCGGCGATCATCGCCTGCAGCGAATTGCGCGTCATGCACATCTACTCACCCGCTTCGCAGCCCTTTGTTCCAGCCCCCACGGTGGAACCGGCGACATGCTCGTCGCCAAGGCATAAAAAGCGGCCTGCGCATGGGCAGTCCATCCGTATCGTAGTGGCACAAAGCCGATACTTTAACAATTCGTGTCGCATTTCCGTCCACACGAGCGTCATGAAGTAAGACGGGGTTTTTTAACATTTCGGCCGCAGAATGCCGCAAATTTTTCTTATTTACCGGGCGTTAACCATGCCGCGAAGTTTTCTCGGTATTGTCCCGCTTGCGTTAAATTGCCGGCGTGTTGCCCGGGTTTATGTTCACCATCGAAACACACTGTCAGAGACCCTTGTCCCATGCCCGCCTATGCAATTGCCTTCAATCGTCCCGAAACGGAATGCCGAATGTCATCCGCAGAGCGTCCCATCGACTTCGACCATCTGGCCCGGCAGACCATGGGGCAGAAGGATCTGGAGGCGGAAGTGCTGCGGCTGTTTCTGCGCCAGGCACGGGACTGCGTGCGCAGCATCCATGCCAGCAAGGACAAGGATCGCGTTGGCATCGCCCACACGCTGAAGGGCTCGGCCCGCGGCATCGGCGCTTTCAACGTGGCAGATAAGGCCGCACGCCTGGAAGAGATGCCGGACGATGCGGAACGCGTGGAAGCGCTCTGCGAAGCCGTCGTCGCGGTCGAGAACTTCCTGCTGCGTCTTTCGCGCTAGGACTTCTGGCAGGCCTGTTTCCCGCGCGCCATAAATGCGCAGGCGGCCTGCCTTTCCTTGACTTTCCCGTTTCACTCTTTAACTCGGCGGCTTGAGCATATTGCCAGTCTTCGGGATTTTGCGCGTGGAGGTCGGATCGCCCATCCTCGTGCCGTAATTCTCAAGAGAGACAGGCGCACCTGCCAGCGGAGAGTCCTTGAATGACCACCATTACTTTCGTCGCCTTCGACGGCACGCGCCATGAGCTGGAAGCCGAGAACGGCTCCACCGTCATGGAAAATGCCATCCGCAACTCGGTGCCGGGCATCGAGGCGGAATGCGGCGGCGCCTGCGCCTGCGCGACCTGCCACGTCTATGTGGACGACGCATGGAAGGCGGCAGTGGGCGAGCCGGAAGCGATGGAAGAAGACATGCTCGATTTTGCCTATGACGTGCGGCCGAACTCGCGCCTGTCTTGCCAGATCCGGGTTTCCGACAAGCTTGACGGTCTCGTCGTCCACGTGCCCGAGCGCCAGGCGTAACCGGGATTCAAGGGCGAGCTGGCGCACAGATTTTCCGCTTTCGGGCCGAAGACTAGGACGGATCACCTTTGATCCCGGCCGGCGATGCGGCTAAACGACAGCCATCATTTCATCGGAAAGGCAGCGCCCATCTTGGGCGCGACCCAAAAACAAGCAACAATCGGCGCGGAGCGGCGGCATTGATGTCTGCCGGGACCGGCCAGCAGGAAAGCACGATCGATGCGGAATGTGATCGAGACGGATGTCGTCATCGTCGGGGCAGGGCCGGTCGGGCTCTTCGCCGTGTTCGAACTCGGACTTTATGATCTTCGCTGCCATTTGATCGACATTCTGGATCGTCCGGGCGGCCAGTGCGCCGAGCTTTATCCGGAAAAGCCGATCTACGACATTCCGGCATGGCCTGAAATCTCGGGCGCGGGCCTGACAGAGCGGCTGATGGAACAGATCGCGCCGTTCCATCCGGAATTCCATTTCAACCGCATGGTCACGGCGCTGAAGAAGCTCGACGACGGGCGCTTCGAAGTGGAGACCGACGAGAACGAGATTTTCCATGCGAAGATCGTGGTGATCGCGGCCGGGGGCGGTTCGTTCCAGCCCAAGCGCCCGCCGATCCCTGGCATCGAGGCCTTCGAGGACAAGAGCGTCTTCTATTCCGTGCGCCGCATGGAGGAGTTCCGTGACCACGACATTCTGATCGTCGGTGGCGGCGACTCCGCGCTCGACTGGACGCTGAACCTGAAGCCCATCGCAAAATCCGTGACGCTGGTGCACCGCCGCCCCGAGTTTCGCGCAGCACCCGACAGCGTGAACAAGATGTTCGCGCTGCAGGAACGCGGCGAGCTTGCTTTCGAGATCGGTCAGGTCACCGGGCTCACCGGCGAGGATGGTCAGATCCGGTCCGCAACGATCAAAGGACCGGACGGCGACGTCGAGGTGAATGCAACGCGTCTGCTGCCGTTCTTCGGCCTGACGATGAAGCTCGGGCCGATTGCTGACTGGGGTCTCAATCTGCATGAGAACCTGATCAAGGTGGATACGGAGAAGTTCGAGACGTCTGAGCCCGGCATCTTCGCCATCGGCGACATCAACTGGTATCCGGGCAAGCTGAAGCTGATCCTTTCGGGCTTCCACGAAGCGGCGCTGATGGCGCATGCGGCGAAGAAGATCGCTCACCCTGAAGCGAAGGTGGTGTTCCAGTACACCACGTCTTCGACGAGCTTGCAGAAGAAGCTCGGCGTAAAATAGCGCCGAGCACGTTTCCCCTCAGCCTTTAGAGAACGATACGCACAAAAAAGACCCCGCTGCCATGCATGTGCGTGCCGCAGCGGGGTGCAGTTGTGCGCATCGTAAACCGGGTGGAAGGAACGCCCGTCAAACCGAATGCGCCAGGGAGGCCACAGAGAGACTTCAAGCCGGAAACTACATGTCGTGCTATCGAAACCAGTAATGAGATGGTAAGCGATACGCGACTGAGTCGCCACTCCAAGAATTCGTGGGTGTGAATTTGCGCGAATTCTGGGGAAAAATTGCAACACCAGTCAGTTGATCAGCTGGATTACAGCCAGATGATCAAGGCTTTCCAAGAGTTTCTTCAAGTGAATTCTTGATGGCTGCCTGGATGGCATTGATGCGTAAGGCGCACGCAGTGCGCATTACGACCAATTGTCGATTCTGTATCGGAAGTCGATGACGTTGCTGGCGGCGCTATTCCGGTGCCTTGATCTGCTCGAGCCGGTATTGCAGCAGACGCACCATGCGGCGCTCGAAGTTGATCGCCTCGATGCGGTCGAAGCGCGCCTGCTCTGCATCGTGTTCGGCAAGCACGCTTTCCGTGATGCGGGCCACTTCCGCTTCCATCGCCTGGCAATTCGGCTGCGCGCGCAGGCCCTTCACGTCGCTTTCCAGCTTGCGGGCGTATTGCCGCGCGATTTCGGCATGGCGCTCTTCGTGGCGCTTGATGTCGCCGGACAGCGTATCCCAGATGAGGGCGAGGTCGGCTTCGGCGCGGCGGCGCTGGGTCCAGCGGGGCAGGATGATCTTGGTGTCGAGCGTGATGCGGGCGGAATCGACTGTGCAGCGCGTGCCCTGGTCGGCATAGGTCACGCTGCCGCCGAAGCGCATTTCCGTCGCGCCGGGATGGCGGATGCCGGTTCCCTGGAGGAGCGGACCGCTTTGCGACAACGCTTCGTCGAGATCAGCGGCGGTGCGGCCGCGGACGGGAAAATAGGAAAACGACTTGGTGATCACCGTCTCGGCTTCGGCGGAACCCATGAAAAACGGCGCCGACACGGCAGCAACGACAACAAGACCCGCGATTGCCGCGGCGCGTGCGAAACGATGATACAAGAATTGCCAGCCTCGATTGCGCGGGATCATCCTGCCATTTCCAACGAACGGCGTCGTGATCCAGATCATTCCATCAGCCTGAGGCGAGGGACGAGCCCCGGTCCGACAAGCGCATGCAAACAGCTTGCGTCATGCGTTCGGGCGATGCAACAGGCAACAGGTCACAAGCGCTTGAATTTGCCGGAGAGATGCATCGATGCAAGACCAGCCCCTTGAACGGCCCGATCGCTGGATCTGGCGCGTCGGTCATGGCCGCGAGATCGATCTTAGCCGGCGCGGCCTGCTGATGGGCGTTCTCAACGTGACACCGGATTCGTTCTCCGACGGCGGTCGGTTCGCCGATGTCGCGGCCGCGCTGGCCGAAGCTGAGGCGATGGCGGACGCAGGCGCCGCGATCATCGATGTCGGTGGCGAATCGACCCGCCCCGGCGCCGATCCGGTCGATGCTGCCACCGAGCAGGCGCGCGTGCTGCCGGTGATCAAGGCGCTTGCGGAGCGTCTTGCCGGGGCCAGACAGGTGTTGATCTCGGTCGACAGCTACCGGGTGGAGACGGCGCGGCTGGCGGTTGCAGCGGGTGCCCACATCATCAACGACATTTCGGGGCTGCAGGGCGAGCCGGGCATGGCGGATCTTGCCCGCCAAACGGGAGCGGGGCTCGTCGTCATGCATACGGGGCGCGGACGTGAGAAACTGCCGGACGTGATCGAGGACCAGATGGTCTTCCTCGGCCGATCGCTCGCGATCGCCGAAAAGGCGGGATTGGACGCGCGGCAGATCGTGCTCGATCCGGGATTTGGCTTTGCCAAGGACAGCGACGAGAACTTTTCGCTGATGGCGCGGTTTGACACGTTGCACGCGCTCGGGCGGCCGTTTCTCGTCGGAACATCGCGCAAGCGCTTCCTCGGGGCGGCGACGGGCAGGGAAGCCGGCGAGCGCGACGTGGCGACGGCGGCGACCACGGCGCTGCTGCGGGTGGCCGGCGCACGCATCTTCCGCGTGCACGATGTCGCGAAAAGCCGCGACGCCCTTTCGGTCGCCGAAGCGATGTGCGACAGGCTGGCCCAGGAAACCGGAAGCGACGTTTGATGACCTACCGAATTCACCTGAAGAACTGCGCCTTCTTCGCGCGCCACGGCGTGCATGATGCCGAGGAGTTTCTCGGCCAGCGCTTCTTCGTGGATGCCGATCTGACCGTGGATGCGCCGAGCGCGCTGACCGACGACGCGATTGCGGACACCGTGGATTACGGCGTCGCGTTCCAGGTGATCGAGGCGATCGTGACCGGCAAGCGGCGCTTCCTGATCGAGGCGCTGGCGATGGATGTGGCGCGGGCGCTGTGCGAGCGGTTCGGTGAGATCACGGTCGCGCGGATCACCATCCGCAAGCCGAACGCACCGGTGCCGGGCGTGCTGGATCATGTCGAGGTGACGGTCGAGCATGTCGCGCGTGCTTGAGGGGCCGGTGACGGCCGCACTCGGTCTCGGCGGCAATATCGGCGATGTTGCGGGTGCAATGCGGGCGGTGCTCGCCATGCTGGATCAGCGCGACGACACGGAGGTGACCGCGGTCTCCTCGCTCTACCGTACGCCGCCCTGGGGGCTGACGGAGCAACCGGATTTTCTGAACTGCGCGGCTCTGGTGACGACGCGGCTTTCGGCAGCCGATCTGCTCGCCGCCTGCCTCGATGCCGAAAAGGCGCTGAAACGGGACAGGGCAGGAGCGACGCGATGGGGGCCGCGGCCGATCGATATCGACGTTCTGACCTATGGCGACGAGACGATCCAGACCGAAACGCTTATCGTTCCGCATCCGCGGATGACGGATCGCGGCTTCGTGCTACTGCCGCTCGGCGAAATCGCCCCCGACATCATGGTCGACGGCAGGAGCATCGCGGAATGGGCGGCAAAGATCGACGCGACGGGAATCGAGCGGATCGGCGAGCCTGACTGGTGGCTATCGTCCTACTGAACGGAGCCGACGGCCATGGTGTCGAGGTTGCGTGCGAGTGTCATGCCAATCACGGGCACCATGCTGTCGCCGACATTGACGGACACGGTGACGTTCATGGTGTTTGCATCCAGCATGCGGGCGACCATCGCGCCTTCGAGCTGCTTGCGTTCGATGGCCATGAGCACACGGTCGCCATCGACGCGGCCGGCGGTGATGTCGAGGCCTTCGCCGGCGGCGCCATCGAGGAAGCGGCCCTCATAGTCGCCCGAGACCTTGCGGATCACGGCCGACATTTTCTGGCTGAACACGCCGACGCGGCAGGAGCCATCCATCGCGATACCGGCTTCGGCATCGGCCACGGGGGTGCCGGTGAGGCTGCAGTTGAACTTGGTGCCCTGGTACTTGCCGGCGACGATTTCGCCGGGCCCGGTCCACACGCCCGAGACGTTGCTGAAGAACGCCTGATCGGCCGCCTGGGCGGGAGCGGCAAATGCGGCAGCCGAGAGGAGAGCGGCTGCGATACGGTGCTTCATGCCCATGGGACGACCCTTACTCGTGACGCAAGATAAGCTTGCGCTGAGGATCGCCGAGAATGGTTAACGGGTGGTTTCCGAAGCCGCCGCGACGCGTGATTCTTCACGGGATGCGACGCGGGTGAGATCCTGCACGAAATCCCCGATGCCGGGCCGTTTGACCGCTCGAAACGGCAGCGGGCGGCAAAGGTCCATGGCGGCGATACCGATGCGAGCCGTCATCAGGCCGTTGATCACGCCTTCGCCAAGACGCGTGGACAGCCTGGAGGCGACGCCGTGGCCGACAAGCTGCTGCACGAGGCCATCGCCGACGGCGATGGAACTGGTGACAGCGAGATGGGCGATCACATCGCGGAAGAGCCGCATGAGGCCAAGCGCGCCTGGGCGGCCCCCATAAAGCGTTGCCATGGCGCGCACGAGGCGGGAGCTTTCGTAGAGCACATAGGCGAGGTCAACGATGGCGCGCGGAGAAACCGCCGTGACGATGGACACGCGCTTGGAGGCGTTGAGGATGAGGCGGCGGGCCTGGACATCGAGCGGCGCGAGCAGCTCGGCTTCCGCGAAGGACAGCAATTGAGGCCCGTCGACGATCTCGCCCTCCATGTCGGCGATGGCAGCGCGGCCGCGCGCGGTCTCGGGCTTGTCGACGGTGAGCGCCACCAGCTGGGTGACGACGGAGCGGGCCTTCGCGGGCTTCCGTTCGGCAAGCGCATCGATGGCTGCCTGCTTCAGGTGCTGGACGGCGGAAAGGCGCATGAGCGCTAGAACTTCCCGGCCGACGACCACCAGCGTGGCGAAGACGAAGACCGCGACCGTCGCCATCGCCGCCCAGCCGAGCCAGTCGGAACGGGCGAAGAGATCGCGGATGAGGCTATCGGTCCAGATGCCGATGGCGAGCGAGATCAAGACGCCAAAGGCGCCGGCGGCGAGCTTGCCGAAGGAGAAGCGGCGCCTCGCCGCAACAGCCGGCGGTGGCGTGAGCGCGTTGGCTTCGGCAAGGCTCTGCGGATCGATCGGGTCCGGTGCGATGAACGGATCGATCTCGTCGATCACGATCTTTTCGGCAGGGCGCGCGACCGGCGCGCGCGGACGTTCCGGCGCCGCCTTCACGCGGGATTCGGCTCTAGGTTCGACCCTGGGCGGCGCGGCGGCCGGTTCGTTGCCGAGGTTGAAGACTGCGGGGCGGCGCGGCGGCGTGCGGCGGTCGTTGTCGCTCATGCGAGGTCATCCCCGAACAGGAACTCAAGGGCGCGGTCTAGCCGGATGTGGGGCAAGGACAGGGTGATGCCTTCAGCGGTTCGTTCCAGCTGCGGCGGGCGGAAGCGGACGAAGTTGATGTCGGTCACCGGCTCGCCATGCTTCTTGCGGTCGAGCGCTTCAAAGATCGAATCCGGTTTTGCCGGCAAGTCCCCTGGAAACACAGCAGTTTTCGTTTCGCCGTCGAAGGTCTGGCCGGCGATCTTTTCGCCCCGGATCGGCGTTCCGACGATGACGGGCAGGGTCTCGCCACCTTCGTCGATGCTGGCTTCGCGGGTGGCGCGCACGGCGGCGAGCGCCATCACGTCGATGCCTGCACCCGAATAGTGGATCCGCTCGGCGGCGCGATCGACGAGCCGCCGCACGATTGCTTCCAGCCGGTCGTGGCTTTCATGGTGGAGATGGTCGGCCTTGGTGGCGCCGATCAGCACGCGGCCGATGCGGCGCGTGAAGAGCGCCGTGAGCAGCGAATTGCGGCCGGTGCGGAAGCAGGACAGGATATCGCCAAGCGCGCGTTCCAGATCACGCACCGCGTCGGGGCCGGCATTCATCGCCTGCAGCGCGTCCACGAGCACGATCTGCTTGTCCAGGCGGGCGAAATGTTCACGAAAGAACGGCTTCACCACGACCTGCTTGTAGCTTTCGAAACGGCGCTCCATCATCGCCCAGACCGAACCTTTCGGCGCACTGCCTGTGGGCGGCAGATCGGGCAGAGGCGAGAAGGTGAGCGCGGGCGAACCTTCAAGATCGCCCGGCATGATGAAGCGGCCGGGCGGCAGGGTGGAGAGCGCGCGGGCGTCCGACTTGCAGGCCTTGAGGTAGGTGGCGAAAAGCTGCGCCAGTTCGCGGGCAGTGGTTTCATCGGCGGCCGCCTTCGGGTCGACAGCAGTGGCGCGGGCAAGCCAGTGCTCGGCGAGATCGGCGCGGGCGCGCGAGCGGGCAAGCTCGACCGCATTGGCGCTGAATTGGCGGAAATCCTGCGCCAGCAAAGGCAGATCGAGCAGCCATTCACCGGGATAATCGACGATGTCGATCGACAGCTTGCCAGCGGACAGCATGCGATTCCAGCCGCTTGCGGACTCGTATTCGACCGTCAGGCGAAGCTGGGAGATGGCGCGGGTGGAATCCGGCCAGAGCCGGTCCTCGATCAGCGCGCGGACGTGATCCTCATACTGGAAACGCGGGATGTCGTCGTCGGGCTGAGGCTCGAGATAGGTTCGCGCGATGCGGCCGGTGTGGTGGGCGTTGAAGAGCGGCAGGCGACCGCCATGCAGGAGATTGTGGACCAGCGCCGTGATGAAGACGGTCTTGCCGGCGCGCGACAAGCCCGTGACGCCGAAGCGGATCGAGGGGTGGATCAGACCGGCGGCACGGTCGGCGATGTTGTCGAAGGCAATGCGCGCCTCATCGGAGAAAGTCGTCAGCGAACGCGCCACAGGCAAGGCCTCTCACATCACACAGGAACCTGCGCGATATAGGCGTGGAGACTGCGCGATAAAAGGCAGCGTCGTGGCGATCAGCCGCCCTCAGGCTTCGACGGGCTTCAGGAAGGCATGCAGAGTGGCCTTGCGGGCGGACATGCCGGACGCGGCGTTCGTCAGGTCGATGATGGCGAGGCCGCAGGTGGGAAAGCCGCGACGGAGCTCCGCGCTGATCGTCCCACCGTCGCTTTGGAGAAGAGCCGCGGTCGCATCCTCGATCATGGGATTATGGCCGACGAGCATGACCGATCCGGTACCCTCGAGGTCCTGTATGATGTCGAGATAGCCTCCCTGGTCCTCGACATAGAGTGTCTCGGTAAAGGTGACGTCGGAAACGGGCAGCGCCTCGGCCAGGAGATCCCAGGTCTCGCGGCAGCGCTTGGCCGACGAGCAGATGACGCGGTTGGGCCGGAGATCCTTGGTCGCCAATTCGCGCCCCAGCGCACGTGCGTCCTCGCGGCCCCGCGCGTCCAGCGCGCGATCGAAATCACGCGTACCGGGCTCGGCCCAGACGGCGCGCGCGTGGCGCAGCAGATAAATGCGAAGCATGCGGGTCGCGATCATCCTGCTGAAATAGGGTGAACTTGGGCACAGAGGCAAGCGAGGATCGTCGGCAAGATCGCTGGATGCAGTGTCGATGATCAGCAGCTTATGAGCGAACACGAAAATAATGATGCGAAATGAGGCATTTAAGTGAACGCGAATCGCACGCTAATGTGAAAAACGGCAAATCTTTTGCGCTTGCGAGCAGTTTTCCCAATGGCTATACAGCGGCCCAACCAACGGTTCGGGGAGATTCGTGGTGGGTGAGAAGATCGACCTTTCTTCCTATGTTCCCTCCGAGGACGAGGAATTCATGAACGTCAAGCAACGGGCCTATTTCCGGGCCAAACTCGTTGCCTGGCGAAACGACATTCTCCGCGAAGCGCGCGAGACCCTCGACAATCTGGCCGAGGAAAATGCAAATCACGCCGATATAGCCGACCGCGCTTCTTCGGAAACGGATCGGGCGATCGAACTGCGGGCGCGCGATCGCCAGCGCAAGCTGATCTCGAAAATTGATGCAGCATTGCAGCGGATCGACGAGGGCACTTACGGTTATTGCGAAGAGACCGGCGAGCCGATCAGCCTGAAGCGGCTGGACGCACGTCCGATCGCGACATTGTCGATCGAGGCCCAGGAGCGCCACGAGCGGCGCGAGAAGGTCTATCGCGACGAATAAGCCGGATGGGCCCCACCGGCCCGCCCGATTGATTTGAAGCGTTTTATCTCACGCTTTAGTGCACCCGCCACTGCGGAACCCGATCGATCATCTGTGCATTCGTCTCCCGAACAAAGGAGGCGCTCATGCCGATGATCAAGACCCGCGACAACACACACCTCTACGTCAAGGATTGGGGCGAGGGCCGTCCCGTCATCCTGATGCATGGCTGGCCGCTTTCGGCCGACAGCTGGGACGACCAGGCTTTCGCGCTGGCCGATGCGGGCTTCCGCGCTATCGCCTATGACCGTCGCGGCTTCGGCCGGTCAGAGCAACCGTGGTCCGGTTACGATTACGACACGCTGTCCGACGATCTGGCCGACGTGATGGCGGCCACCGGAGCAGAAGATGCCGCGATCATCGGGTTTTCCATGGGTGGCGGCGAGGTGGCGCGCTACATGTCGCGCCATGGCGGCAAGGGCGTGAAGCAGGCAGGGCTGATCGCCTCGGTGGTCCCCTACATGCTCCAGACCGAGGACAATCCGAACGGCGTTCCGCAATCGGTCTTCGACGAGATGACGGCCGGCATGAAAGCGGACCGCGCGGAATTCTTTGCGGATTTCCTCGAGGACTTTTTCGGTGCGGAAGAAAACGATGTGAGCGACGAGCGGCTGCATTGGGCCTGGGGCCTGTGCATGCAGGCCGGCCTTCGCCCGACGCTTGCCTGCGCGAAATCGTTCGCCACGACCGACTTCCGGCCCGACCTTGCGGCATTCGAAGTGCCGACGCTGATCATCCACGGAACGGCTGATGAAACGGTGCCGATCGACGCATCGGCCCGCGAAGCCGTGAAAGGCATCCGCAATGCCGAGCTCAAGGAATATGAGGATGCGCCGCACGGCCTGTTCGCCACCCATGGGGACGAACTGACCGACGACCTGATCGCGTTCCTGAAAGGCTAAGGCGCCGGTAAACGAATGAAGCTCAACGGCGCTCGGGCTTCATCTCACCAAGAAGACGGGCCATCTCCTCTTGCAGGGAGGTGGCCTTTTTCTGTTGCGGGGTCATGTCCTGAGGCGGCTCGATGGAGGGGATCGACGCCTTGGCGCGCTCGGCCGCATCCTTGTCGAGGGTAACGAAGGGCGTGACCTTGACGGGGCGGTTGCGTTCCATCTCTGCGGCGAGCACGGCGGAGAATTCGGCTTCGTCAAACGGATTGCCGGCCCTGACGCCTTCGATCCGCGGTTCTTCAGCGGCGTTCGCGGTCGGCTGAGCGAAGCGCTCCGCGGGAAAGTGTTTCGGTGCGGCTGCAGCGGCAGGTGCGACAGGCACAGGTGCAACAGGGCCAGGTGCGGGCATTTCGGGAGCGCGTCGTGCCGGCTCCCTGGTCGTTGAAGCGGCCTTCTGCTCCATGGCCTCTTTCGACGGGCCCCAATCGGTTTCGATTGACGGTGCTTGGGCCGATCCGCCGATGCCGCTTTCGACGACCACATCGGCCGGGCCGCCGATCAGGATCAGGTGCTCGACATCGTCGCGACGGATGAGGACGATGCGCCGCTTGGTGTCGACCATGGCGCTTTCCACCACTGCCAGACGGCTTTCACGGCGCCCACGGCCGCCAAGGCCCGCGACCGGTGCGCCGCTGCGCATGCGGTAGATCCAGAAGACGACGACCAGCGCGAGAAGTGCGATCGAAACGGCCAAAATCGCCGTGACCAGCGCGCTGCCGCGCTCGTCGAGCATTCCGGAAAACAGTCCATCCATAGTTTCAGCACTCCGTTGCCGACGGCGCTTCCGGCTCACCACGGCATCGGCCAAAACGGGAATGGCATGCCGGGAAACCTTATCGCCGCTTATCTTTAGCAGTTGGTCATTGACGGCGGTAAGCCTCGATCATGGATATTTCGCGATATTCCCCCGACAATCGCGCGCGAATCATCCGGGCTTTCATGACTTTCGGCAGGGGGATGGCTATGGTCCGATCCGGTACACGCCGACTGACTGGAGCGCCCCTGCGTTTCGAGCGAGACGAACGAGGCCTTGCGGCCACATCTGACACTGCCCGATCATGAGGACTGGAATGGCCAATAAGAGTGGGGGCGAACCCTATCCAAGCCCGATCGTGGACCGGGCTGCCAGTCCGAGGACGCTGATGCGGCTGTTCCTGCTGGCGGGCGTCCTGATCGCGGCGGCTATCGCCTTCGTGTTCCTGCGCGATGCGCTGAGCCCTTCGATCGTGCTCGGGCTTCTCGGCTTTCTGTCGCTGCTGGGGATCTTCTTCATCGTCTCCTCCATGATTGGCTTCATCCAGGTGATGCCGCACAGAAGCTCCGATCCGCTGGCGCGCAGCTTCGTCGACGGGCAGGCGGAAGGCACGCTGATCACCGACCGCAAGGGCCGCGCGGTCTATGCCAATGCGGCCTATGGCCAGCTCACGGGCGCGAAGAAGGCAGCGGACGTCCAGTCGGTCGAGGCGCTTTTGTCGCGCAGCAAGGAATCGTCCGAAGCCGTTTACCGGCTGACGAACGTGCTGCGCGAAGGCCGCCATGGGCAGGAAGAATTTCGCCTGACAAGGGCGCTCAACCCTGCATCGGGAGCAGTCGGCGCACGCTGGTACCGGCTGAGCGGTCGGCCGCTGGTGCTGGAAGAAAGCCAGAGCGAGAAGCTTTTTGCCTGGCAGCTTTGCGACATAACGGCGGAGCGGGAGGAGCAGGAGCGCTTCTTCAAGGACCTTCAGCACGCGATCGACTATCTCGACCATGCGCCGGCGGGCTTCTTCTCGGCGGGGCGCAAAGGCGACATCGTCTACATCAACGCCACACTCGCCGACTGGCTCTCAATCGACCTGACGAAGTTCCGGCCCGGATCGCTGACCATCGCCGAGATGATCGCCGGCGAAGGCATGGCGCTGATCGACTCGGTCCAGGCGGAGCCCGGCCGCAACAAGACCGCGACGCTCGACCTCGATCTGCGCAAGACCAACGGCCAGAGCGTGCCGGTGCGTCTCGTGCACCGGGTGTCGGCCACGCGCGACGGTGCGCCCGGTGAAAGCCGGACGATCGTTCTGGCGCGCAATGGCACCGAGGGCAGCGATCATTCCGCGGCAACGGCGGAGATGCGCTTCACGCGGTTTTTCAACAACACGCCGATGGCGATCGCTTCCGTCGACGGAGACGGGCGGATCCTGCGCACCAACGCGCCGTTCCTCAAGATGTTCTCGGGACTCGTGACCCGCGACGATCTGGAAAACGGCGCGCGCTTCGAGACCGTGATCCACGACAATGACGTGACATCGTTCAAGGCAGGGCTTGAGCAGGCGCGCGACGGGCAGAGCGATATTGCGGCCGTCGATACGCGCCACCCGAACGATCCGGCGCGGCATTTCCGGCTCTATGTGAATGCCGTGATAGACCACGCGGAATCGCGCGAGGAAGCGGCGATCATCTATGTCGTGGAGACGACCGAGCAGAAAGCGCTCGAAGAGCAGATGGCGCAGACGCAGAAGATGAATGCGGTCGGCACGCTCGCCGGCGGCATCGCGCACGATTTCAACAACGTGCTGACGGCCATCCTGCTTTCGGCCGATCACCTTCTGCTCTCGCTTCGGCCATCGGATGCGAGCTTTGCTGATTTGATGGAGATCAAGCGCAACGCCAATCGCGCTGCCGTTCTGGTGCGGCAACTGCTCGCCTTCTCGCGCAAGCAGACGATGCGGCCGAGCGTGCTTTCGATGACCGACGTGATCGGCGATCTGCGGATGCTGATCGACCGGCTCACCGGAACCAATGTGAAGCTGGCAATAGAATATGGGCGCGATCTCTGGCCGGTGCTAACGGATCTGGGGCAGTTCGAGCAGGTGCTGATCAACCTTGCGGTCAATGCCCGCGACGCCATGCCGAAGGGCGGCACGGTGACGATCCGCACCCGCAACATCGGCGCCGACGAGGTCGGCAAGCTGAATTACCGCGGGCTGGAGGCACAGGACTGCGTGCTGATCGAAGTGGCCGACGAGGGCACCGGCATTCCGCCCGAGATCATCGACAAGATCTTCGAGCCGTTCTTCACCACCAAGGACGTGGGCAAGGGCACCGGTCTCGGGCTCTCGATGGTCTACGGTATCGTCAAGCAATCGGGCGGCTACATCTATCCGATCTCGGAAGTGGGCAAAGGCACAGCGTTCCAGATTTTCCTGCCGCGCCATATCGAGGTACCGGTGGAGGCGACGGCAGAGGGCGAGGCTGCGGCAGCCGCGGTGCCCGTGGCCGCGCCACAGGCGCCGAACGCCGAGCGCGTGGATTTGACCGGCAGCGCCGTGGTGCTGCTCGTGGAAGACGAGGAAGCGGTGCGCCGCGGTGGCAAGCGCATGCTGGAGACGCGTGGCTATACGGTGCACGAGGCCGCATCCGGCGTCGAGGCGCTGGAGATCATGGAAGAGCTCGGCGGCGCGGTCGACATCGTGGTGTCGGACGTCGTGATGCCGGAAATGGACGGGCCGACGCTGCTGCGCGAATTGCGCAAGGACTATCCCGACCTGAAATTCGTGTTCGTTTCCGGCTATGCGGAGGAGGCCTTTGCGAAGAACCTGCCTGCGGACGCGAAATTCGGCTTCCTGCCCAAGCCATTCTCGCTGAAGCAGCTGGCGATCACGGTGAGCGAGACGCTGAGTTCGTAGCCGGCATCGCAGCGGCACACATGACGTGAACGCCGCCACGCTTGCCGACTGGGATTTTGTACTTTAGTGCCATTGGCCACAATTTCCGTGTGCATAGCAGTTTAGAAATTCTTGCCCGACGGGCGTTTTGCCAAGTAGCGTCAGCGTACTTCCTGCGGTGAGGCGCCCAATACTGCCTTTGCGGCAAGGTGTGGGCTGCAAAGATTTGAACGGGCGATTCATGGATGATCCGGCGCTTTCCGGCCGTGAGACGATGAAGACGGACGATGCGCTGGCGCTGCTGGCCGCATTTGTCGGTCGCAACGACTGTTCGCCCGGCTCGCCGGTGATCGAGGTGCTGTGCCGTCTGCCTTTGTCAGGCGTATGGAAATCGGAGCTCGCCTCCGGTCTGCTCTTCTGGTCGCCGGCCGTTTTTGACATCTACGGATTTGAAATGGCCGAAGGGCCGATCAACTTTTCTCGCGGCATGGCAAGTTACCACCCCGAAGATCGCGAGCCGCTGTTCGAGATGATCGACCGTGCAACCCGCGACCGCCATGGCTTCTCCTTCAATCTGAGGATCAAGCCTGGGCACGCGACCGACGATGACGATGGCTGGATCTTCATCCGGACCGAGGCACGGTTCCATGTCAACGGGCAGGGGCTGGACGAGATCTACGGCAGCGTCGGCGTATCAGGATCGGACGAGCGTTTCATCCGCACGGCCTGAATGGCGCCATGTTTGCAGGCTTCCAAGGCGAATGGCCTTCGTGTTGACGCGAATCCCCCATTCAGTTCTAACGATCACCATTCGACATATTCCTGGAGAGGACCCATCATGACCCGATCAGCATTCAGGCTGCGGATTGCGGCCGCCGGCATGGCCACGGCGCTGCTTGCCGGTTGTACGGCCGACCCCTTCACCGGCCAGCAGCAGCTGTCCAACACGGCCGGCGGTGCCATGCTGGGTGCTGCGGCAGGCGCCGGTCTCGGCCTTCTGGCTGGCGGCGACGACCGCCGCAACGCGCTTCTCGGCGCCGGCATCGGGGCATTGGCCGGTGGCGCGATCGGCGGCTACATGGACAACCAGGAAGCACGCCTGCGCGCGCAGCTGCAGGGAACCGGCGTTTCGGTGACCCGCAATGGCGACAACATCATCCTGAACATGCCGTCCAACATCACCTTCGGCACCAACGAAGCGAGCGTTCGCCCGGACTTCTATTCGACGCTGAATTCGGTCGTTCTGGTTCTGCGCGAATTCGACCGCACGCTCGTCGACGTTCTCGGCCACACCGACAATGTCGGTTCGGCGAGCTACAACCTCGATCTGTCGCAGCGGCGTGCACAGTCGGTTCTCGGCTATCTGACGTCCCAGGGCCTCGATCCGCGTCGCTTCCAGGCGCAGGGTTTCGGCTTTAACCAGCCGATCGCCGACAATTCGACCGAGGCCGGCCGCGCCGCAAACCGTCGAGTCGAAATCCGGATCGTTCCGATCCAGGGTTGAAAACCCCACATTTGATTCCCGGCCCGGTCTATGCACCGGGTCGGCGTTCACCATAGAGGTGGATGAGCGGTCCCCAGCCGCCTGAGATCTATGGTTTTTCGCTGAATTCGGCGTATTCTGAGAAAGTTTTCTGGGGGACTTTCAACATGAACAGGATTTATTGGGTTTTCGCGTTTCTCGTTCTTTTCGGCGGGAGCGCTTTGGCGTGTCCGGACTACTCCAAGTCTGGCGATACCTACGAGTTGACGGGGGCAGACCTCTACTCGGTGCACCAGTACAATGTGCGCGCCGGTGGCAACATCAACATCGAGAAATGCAGCAACGTCGTGCCGCAAACCGACCGCGGGCGCGGCTATGTGACCGAAGCGCCGGACTTCACCTTCAATTTGAGCGGCATGGGCAAATACACACTGACGGTATCGGTCGAGAGCGACTGCGACAGTGTGCTGCTGGTGAACACGGCATCTGCCGGCTGGTACTATGACGATGACGACAACGGCAATCTCGATGCCAAGGTCAACCTGACGCGCCCGTCGGACGGATGGCTCGACGTCTGGGTGGGCACCCATGACGGCGCGGTCTGCGACGCGATGCTGTCGATGGAAACGTTCGACCGCTGATAGAACGCGTCAGTCCTTCACAAAGCCAAGCGATCCGCGTGCCGGGTCGCTCGGCTTTGCCATGGCCGCGCGGCGAGACCGTTCAGGCAGCGAGGGCGACCGCGATGCGCGTGGCGAGACGGACATTGGCCTTGACCAGCGCAATGTTGGTTTGAAGGCTCTTGCCGCCGGTGATGTCGACAAGTTCGGAGAGCAGGAACGGCGTTACGGCCTTGCCGCTGACACCGGCTTGTTCGGCGCGGCCCATGGCTTCGCGGATATGCGCTTCCATGACGTCGCGGGCGATCTCGTCTTCGACGGGCACGGGATTGGCGATCAGCATGCCGCCGGTGATGCCCATGGCGGTGCGGACTTTCTGAAAGCGGGCGATGGCGTCCGGCGTGTCGAGGCGCAGCGGCGACTTCAGGCCGGATTCGCGAGACCAGAAGGCAGGAAACGCATCCGAGCCGAAGGTGACGACGGGCACGCCGCGGGTTTCGAGCACTTCGAGCGTCTTCGGCACATCCAGGATGGCCTTGGCGCCGGCAGAGACGACGATGACGCCGGTGCGCGCAAGCTCGTCGAGATCGGCGGAGATATCGAAGCTCGTTTCGGCGCCGCGATGAACGCCGCCGATGCCGCCGGTGGCGAAGACGGAGATGCCGGCATGGGCCGCGGCGATCATGGTGGCGGCGACCGTGGTGGCGCCGGTGCGGCCTTCGGCCAGCGCGAAGGCGAGATCGGCGCGCGAGAGCTTCATGGCATCCTTGCGGAGCGCGAGCGTGGCCAGGGTCTCATCCGACAGGCCGACGTTCAGCACGCCATCGATGACGGCGATGGTCGCGGGCGTCGCGCCTTCCTCACGCACGATGGCTTCCACCGCGCGGGCCATTTCAAGATTGCCGGGATAGGGCATGCCATGGGTGATGATGGTCGATTCCAGCGCCACGATGGGCTTGCCGGACGCCCGCGCCTCTGCGACATCCGGGGCATAGGTGATCAGGCTGGCGTCGTTCTTCGGGCTCATCTTCGGCTTCTCTCGGCTTGGGTCTGCATCGGTCAGCGGTTCAGATGCAATGGATCGATCGGGGGCACAAGAGCAAGGCGCGCCCGCACGGCATCGAGCGTCAGCCCAGGTGGTGCCGGCTCGGCGCTTTCGACGGCGAGCGAGGCGGCGGCGACGCCATAATGGCAGGCCTCGATGAAAGGCAGGCCGGCCTGAAGAGCTCCGAGCGTGGCGGCAGCAAGCGCATCGCCGGCGCCCGTGACATCGACGATGGTGCAGCCTTCGATCGCGGACAAGAGGAACGTCTGCTGCTGATCAAAGGCAAGCGCCGGGCCGCTGCCCGCCGTGACGATGGCGCGGGCGATGCCGACAGCGCGCAGCTGCTCGGCCTGCGCCTGCCCATCCTCTGCAAGCGGGCCGACGAGCGCTTCGGCCTCGCGCCGGTTCATGAACAGGCAAGAGAGGGCGGAAAGTACCGGTTTCAGCCGCACGATCTTGGCCGGCGAGATGGCGATGGCGGACAAAGGACGGCCAGCCTCGCCGCACCGCCGCGCCAGACGGGCTATCGTCGCCTCGGGAATATTGGCATCGACCAGCACCGCATCGGCTTCAGCTATGGCATCGCGCAGGGGGCGGCGATCGCACTGGCGGGGCGAAAATGCATCGTAAAGCGCCATGTCCGCGAGCGCGACGACGAGATCGCCCTGGCTGTCCAGAATCGCCGAATAGGTGGGCGTTGCCCGATCGAGGAAGGTGATCGGCGTATCTTCGACGCCCGCATCGGCAGCCGCCCGCGCGACCGTCTCGCCAGCGGGATCGCCGCCGCGCGGCGCCACCAGCCGAACGACATGCCCCAGCCGCGCGAGATTGCGGGCGGCGTTGAACGCGCCACCGCCGGCCGTCTCCTCCCAATGCCCCGGATTGCTGGCGTGAAGATGCAGTGCGCCCTTCACCTGGCCGCGGCGATCGAGATGCGCACCGCCAATGACGAGGAATCGGCTCATCGGCAAACGGCCTGCCGCAGAGGCGACACCGGGGCTGATGGTGTATTGCATTTCATGCTGATCATGCGCGGAACAATCCGGGAATAGACAGAAGATAAAGATGCGAATTCAGTGTCTTAGAAAGTGCTTGCCAAACGAGAACAAAATAGGTACAAACGAGAACAGAGGGCACGTTTGCCTGTCCGGCTCGAATAACCTAAAGGTGGAACATATGGCACAGAACTCGCTGCGGCTCGTAGAGGACAATTCGGTGGACAAAAGCAAGGCTCTCGACGCGGCGCTCTCTCAGATCGAGCGCGCGTTCGGCAAGGGTTCGATCATGAAGCTCGGTTCCAACGAGCAGGTGGTCGAAATCGAAACGGTACCGACCGGCTCGCTCGGGCTCGATATCGCTCTCGGCGTCGGTGGACTGCCGAAGGGCCGTATCGTCGAAATCTATGGCCCTGAAAGCTCGGGCAAGACGACGCTTGCCCTGCATTGCGTGGCGGAAGCGCAAAAGCGCGGTGGCATCTGCGGCTTCATCGATGCCGAGCACGCGCTCGATCCGGTCTATGCCCGCAAGCTCGGCGTCGATCTGGAAAACCTCCTGATCTCGCAGCCGGACAATGGCGAGCAGGCGCTGGAGATCACCGATACGCTGGTGCGCTCGGGTGCGATCGACGTGCTGATCGTCGATTCGGTGGCGGCGTTGACGCCACGCGCCGAAATCGAAGGCGAGATGGGCGACAGCCTGCCGGGCCTTCAGGCGCGTCTGATGAGCCAGGCACTGCGCAAGCTGACGGCGTCGATTTCCAAGTCGAACTGCATGGTCATCTTCATCAACCAGATCCGCATGAAGATCGGCGTCATGTTTGGTTCGCCGGAAACGACGACGGGCGGCAACGCACTGAAGTTCTATGCATCGGTGCGCCTCGACATCCGTCGCATCGGCTCGGTCAAGGACCGCGACGAGACCGTCGGCAACCAGACCCGCGTCAAGGTCGTGAAGAACAAGATGGCGCCGCCGCTGAAGGTGATCGAATTCGACATCATGTATGGCGAAGGTATCTCCAAGACCGGCGAGCTGATCGATCTAGGCGTCAAGGCCGGGATCGTCGACAAGTCCGGCTCCTGGTTCTCCTATAACAGCCAGCGTCTGGGGCAGGGCCGCGACAATGCCCGCCAGTTCCTCAAGGACAACCCCGACACGGCCCGCGAGATCGAGCAGGCGATTCGCCAGAATGCCGGCCTGATTGCGGAGAACTTCTTCGATGACGGCCTGCCGGACAACGACACGGACGACGCTGCGGCCGGTTGACGGCGCGCGGTCTTTCCATCCTTTCGCGTCGATCGATTGCGGCGGGCCCATCAGGGTCCGCCGTACTCCGTTGTAGGCAGTCACGAGGCGCGCAATGGCAATGCTGGACAGGGTTTGAGCCGAACGATAAAAGCCGGACACACAAAGGCTGGCGGCGTCATCGGGGGCCGGCCGAACAGAAGCAAAAGGGCGTTTCATGAGCGGCGTAAACGACATTCGCAGCGCATTTCTGGACTTCTTCAAGGCCAATGGCCATGAGGTGGTCAGCTCGTCCCCGCTTGTGCCGCGCAACGACCCGACATTGATGTTCACCAATGCCGGTATGGTCCAGTTCAAGAACGTCTTCACGGGGCTGGAGCAGCGGCCGTATTCGACGGCAGCCACCGCGCAGAAATGCGTGCGCGCCGGCGGCAAGCATAACGACCTCGACAATGTCGGCTATACGGCCCGCCACCACACCTTCTTCGAGATGCTCGGCAATTTTTCCTTTGGCGACTATTTCAAGGAACAGGCGATCACGCTTGCCTGGAACCTGATCACCAAGGATTTCGGCATCGACGCCAACCGGCTTCTGGTGACGGTTTACCACACGGATGACGACGCCTTCGCGCTCTGGAAGAAGATTGCGGGCCTGCCGGACAGCCGCATCATCCGCATCGCGACCAACGACAATTTCTGGGCGATGGGCGATACCGGTCCCTGCGGGCCGTGCTCGGAAATCTTCTACGACCATGGCGACCATATTCCTGGCGGACCTCCCGGATCTCCCGACGAGGATGGCGACCGTTTCATCGAGATCTGGAACCTCGTCTTCATGCAGTTCGAGCAGCTCGCGAGCGGCGAGCGCATCGAACTGCCCCGGCCGTCGATCGATACGGGCATGGGTCTGGAGCGCGTGGCTGCACTTCTGCAGGGCAAGCACGACAATTACGACATCGACCTGTTCCGCGCGCTGATTGCCGCTTCGGTCGAGGCGACGGGCGTGAAGGCGGACGGCGACAAGCGCGCAAGTCACCGCGTCATTGCCGATCATTTGCGGTCGTCGGCCTTCCTGATCGCCGACGGCGTGCTGCCTTCGAACGAGGGTCGCGGTTACGTGCTGCGCCGTATCATGCGCCGCGCGATGCGCCATGCGCGGCTTCTCGGTGCGCAAGAACCGCTGATGTACAAGCTTCTGCCAACGCTCGTTTCGGAAATGGGCCGGGCCTATCCGGAACTCGCTCGCGCGGAAGGCCTGATTTCCGAGACACTGAAGCTTGAAGAAACCCGGTTCCGCCGCACGCTCGATCGCGGCTTGATGCTGCTCGACGATGCGAGCGCGGATCTGACGTCCGGCGACCGACTGGATGGTGAGACGGCGTTCAAGCTCTACGACACCTATGGTTTCCCGCTCGATCTGACGGAAGACGCATTGCGTCTTCGCGGCGTCGGCGTCGACACCGATGGTTTCACCGCAGCGATGGCGCGCCAGAAGGCGGAAGCCCGCGCGGCGTGGTCCGGATCGGGCGATGCGGCGACGGAACGCGTCTGGTTCGAGCTGCGCGACCGCACCGGCGCAACCGATTTTCTCGGCTATGACACCGAGCAGGCCGAAGGCATCGTTGCGGCGCTCGTGCGCGACGGCCAGGAGATCGAGACGGCATCCGCAGGCGAGGCCGTGGAGCTCGTTGCGAACCAGACGCCGTTCTACGGCGAATCCGGGGGCCAGATGGGCGATACGGGCACTATCGCCGGTGAAGGCTTCGTCATTGACGTGAGCGACACGCAGAAAAAGGGCGAAGGTCTCTTCGTCCATATCGGCACGGTGCGCGAAGGCAGTGTGGCGCGCGGCAAGGACATCGTCCTGACCGTCGACCATAAGCGCCGTTCGCGGCTGCGGCAGAACCATTCGGCGACGCATCTTCTGCACGAGGCGCTGCGCGAGGTGCTGGGGACGCATGTCGCGCAGAAGGGCTCTCTGGTTGCGCCCGAGCGCCTGCGATTCGACATTTCCCACCCGAAGCCCATGAGTGCCGAGGAAATCGCGCGCGTTGAAGAGATGGCGAACGCCATCATCGTGCAAAACGCGCCGGTGACAACGCGGCTGATGGGCGTGGAGGATGCCATTGCCGAAGGGGCGATGGCGCTTTTCGGCGAGAAGTATGGCGACGAGGTGCGTGTCGTGTCGATGGGCACCGGCATCGAGGGCGCCAAGGCCGGCAAGCCCTATTCGGTGGAGCTCTGTGGTGGCACGCATGTGAGCGCGACCGGCGATATCGGCCTGGTGCGGGTCGTGGGCGAGGCGGGCGTGAGCGCTGGCGTGCGGCGGCTCGAAGCGCTGACGGGCGAGGCGGCACGGGCCTACCTCGCCGAGCAGGACGAGCGCGTTCGGCGGATTGCGGCAAGCCTCAAGGTTCAGCCGGCCGATGTCGTCGAGCGCGTCGAAGCGCTGTTGGACGAGCGCAGGCGGCTCGAACGCGAGCTGGCGGACGCCAAGCGCAAGCTGGCGCTTGCCGGTCCCGGCGGTGGTTCGAACGGCGGTGAAGCGCGCGAGATCGCGGGCGTTAAATATCTCGGCCGCGTCGTTACGGGTGTGGAGCCAAAGGCGCTGAAGGGCCTGGCGGATGACGGCAAGAAGGCGCTCGGCTCGGGCGTCGTCTGCTTCGTCGGCGTCAGCGACGACGGCAAGGCGAGCGTCGTCGTGGCCGTGACCGACGATCTGACATCCACGCGCAGTGCAGTCGACCTCGTTCGCGTTGCTTCCGCATCGCTCGGCGGTCAGGGCGGCGGCGGCCGGCCGGACATGGCGCAGGCGGGCGGACCGGACGGCACGCGCGCCGAAGCGGCGATCGAAGCCGTGGCCGAAGCCCTGGCTGCCTGAGGCGCAGCGCAACAGCATTCGACCGGCCGCGTTGTCGGCCGGTCAGAGCTGATCGTCAGTCGCTTTGATAAGAATAGATGTCGAGCGGCGCGATTGCGCTGCGTCGGCCTATTCGTGTCTTTGCCCTTCCGGCATTTGTAGCTTCATCTCGCGCGGCGGCTCGCGCTCCAGGTAATCGTGGACGTAGAGCTCCTTGATGAGCATGCGGCCGACTGCGACTAGGGGCATGGCGAGCGCCAGGCCGAGAAGACCGAAGAGCACGCCGAACAGCAATTGCGCAGCGATGACGAGGGCTGGGGACAGGTCGACGCGCTCCTGCTGCACCAGTGGCGTGATCACGTAGCTTTCCAGCGTCTGCACCGAGAGGTAGACGGCGGCGACCCAGAGCAGCATGGAGGGGCCTTCGCCGAAGGCGAGCAACAAGGCCGGCGCGATTGCCAGGACAGGGCCGATATTGGGGATGAAGGCGAGCAGGCCGGCGATGATGCCGAGAATGAAGGCGAGCGGCATTCCTATGAGCAGAAGACCGATGCCGGTCAGCACGCCGACCACGGTCATGGAGATCAGCTGTGCGGCGAGCCAGCTCTTCAGCGTGCGGGCGCATTTCTTCAAGATTTCGTCGGTGCGGGGACGCAGCGATGGCGCGAAGAGCTCGACAGCGCCCTTTCGATAGATGGCGGGCGTGACCGCGACATAGATGCCGATGAAGGCAATGATGACAAAATTGCCCAGCGCGCCAAAGGTCGATGTGACGGCGCTGGTTGCGGCGCGTCCCCCTTCACCCGAAATGAGGCCGGCCGGGTTTGCTCTGTCGAGCGCCCGGTTTGCCCATTCGTATTCTTCGAGCCGGCTGCGTAGATTTTCGATCGCGCCGGGAATCTGGCTGGCAAGTTCGTTGAACTGAGCGGCGATCGATGTCGCTGCCAGAGTGAAAACACCAGCGATGGCGAGCAGCAGCAGAAGCGTGAACAGGCCGATTGACCAGCCGCGCGGAATTTTGGTGGCTCGTTCCACAAGTCCTCCGCCGCCGTTGAGAAAGGCGGCCATCAGGAGGCCCGAAAACAGAACCAGCGCGACGCTCGGCACCAGTATGAACAGGAGAAGGACGACCACGGCCGCGACCGCAATCGAGATCTTCCATCTCGGCATGATATGAGTCCCCAACGCTGCTGATCATGGTTTAACAGGCTTTGGTGACATTCGTTCCGAGCTCGGAAAGCGCAGCAAGCTTTATGCGGAACTGCGCACCGCGCCAAAGATCGACCAGTCGGTGCGCTCGGTGAGGAGTTCGAGGCCGAGGGTGCCGAGCCAGCTGTTGCCCATGGGATCGAGTGCCGGCGACCAGACTGCGATGGACGCGCGGTGGGGCGCGATGGCGAGGATTCCGCCGCCGACACCGGATTTGGCCGGCAGGCCGACGCGAAATGCGAAATCACCGGAGCCATCGTACTGGCCGCACAGCATCATGATGGCGAGGATGCGCCGGGCGCGCCGCGCCTGCTGGATGCTGTCGTCGTCATCGTGCGGATCGTCGTGCATCAGGAACCGGCCTGCCTTCGCCAGGCCCCGGCAGTCGAGCGTGATGGCACATTGATGGACATAGGCTTCCATCACCTCCTTCACCTCATGATCGAGATTGCCGTGGTGCTTGGCCATGTACATGAGCGAGCGGTTGAGATTGCCGCCGGTGCGGTCGCTCGCCATCACGTCCGGGTCGAGTGACATCGTTTCGTCGTCGATCATGCTCTTGATGAAATCGATCACATGCCGGTTGGGGCCAGACTTGCCGCCGATGCCGACGAGGGCGTCGCAAACGACCAGGGCCCCGGCGTTGATGAAGGGATTGCGCGGCACGCCCTTGTCGCGCTCCAGATCGATGATGGAGTTGAAGGGATCGCCGGACGGCTCGCGGCCGATCCGCTTCCAGAGCTTTTCGCCGAGCGCTTCGAGAGCGACTTCCAGCGCGAAGACCTTGGAAATGGATTGGATGGGAAAGCCGGTTCCCGCATTGCCGGCCGAGACCAGTTCTCCATGGCGGGTGAAGACGGCGATGCCGAACTTGTCGAAATCGCCCTTGCGGGGCGGCGCCTTGTCCTTTTCACGGGCGGTTTCGGCGGCCTTTTCGTGCATCGAGGGCGCGGCCTCGCGCACCCGTTCCACTACGTCGCCGAGAATGGTGCGCAGCCGGGACGGGTCGTTCAGCGGATCGGTGGAAGGTTCAGTCATGCCATTTCGTCCTCGGTTTGTGGCTTGAGCACGCGATCCGGTCCAAGCTTTGCACGGTAAGGATGATGGGCCAGAAACGTTCCGCAGCGAATTGCTTGATTGTCGTGGCGGTCAAAGAAAAACCCCGCGGCGTGAACCGCGGGGTCTGGAAGACTTGACCCGAGGAGGCGAAGCCTCAGGCGGCCATGGCCTTTTGGAGGTTCTCGTCGATCTTGTCGAGGAAGCCGGTCGTGGAGAGCCAGGGCTGATCGGGACCGATGAGGAGTGCGAGGTCCTTGGTCATGTGGCCGCTTTCGACGGTCTCGATGCAGACCTTCTCCAGCGTGTCGGCAAAGCGTGCGAGTTCGGCATTGTCGTCGAGCTTGGCGCGGTGCGCGAGGCCACGGGTCCAGGCGAAGATCGAGGCGATGGAGTTGGTGGAGGTTTCCTCGCCCTTCTGGTGCTGGCGGTAGTGGCGCGTGACCGTACCGTGCGCGGCTTCGGCTTCGACCGTGTTGCCATCCGGAGTGAGCAGAACCGAGGTCATCAGGCCGAGCGAGCCGAAGCCCTGCGCAACCGTGTCGGACTGAACGTCGCCGTCATAGTTCTTGCAGGCCCAGACATAACCGCCCGACCATTTCAGGTTTGCGGCGACCATGTCGTCGATCAGGCGGTGTTCGTACCAGATCTTGGCTTCCTTGAACTTCGCCTCGAATTCCTGCTCGTAGACTTCCTGGAAGATGTCCTTGAAGCGGCCGTCATAGACCTTGAGGATGGTGTTCTTGGTCGACAGGTAGACCGGCACCTTGCGGCTGAGGCCGTAGTTCAGCGAAGCGCGGGCGAAATCGCGGATCGACTCGTCGAGGTTGTACATGCCCATGGCAATGCCGGCGCCGGGCGCGTCGAAGATCTCGTATTCCTGCTCCTTGCCGTCCTCACCGACGAACTTCATGTAGAGCTTGCCCTTGCCCGGGAATTTGAAGTCGGTTGCGCGGTACTGGTCGCCATAGGCGTGGCGGCCGACGATGACCGGCTTGGTCCAGCCCGGAACGAGGCGGGGGACGTTCTTGCAGATGATCGGCTCGCGGAAAATGACGCCGCCGAGGATGTTGCGGATCGTGCCGTTGGGCGAGCGCCACATCTTCTTCAGGCCGAATTCCTCGACGCGGCCTTCATCGGCGGTGATCGTGGCGCACTTGACGCCGACGCCGTGCTTCTTGATCGCGTGGGCCGCGTCGATCGTCACCTGGTCGTCGGTGGCGTCGCGGTTTTCCATGCTGAGATCGTAATATTCCAGATCGATGTCCAGATAGGGATGGATCAGCTTGTCCTTGATGAACTGCCAGATGATACGGGTCATCTCGTCGCCGTCGAGCTCAACGACCGGGTTTGCGACCTTGATCTTACTCATGCAGGAAAAGCCTCTCTCTCTCCAAAAAAGCCATGGACGGACGGCATGCCGCCGCATCCAGAACAACTGGCGCGTCCTATAGCATCGTGATTGCCGATGGCAAAGGAGAAGCGGAACCTTTGACGCCCAAGGCTTGGCCGGCACGCAGCACCCGGTGTATGAGCGCAGCGATTGACGCTGTGGCTCTGTGGGCGCAGCGCAGAACGCTGCGAGGGAGCCCGAATGGCCGGAACCGACAGAAAGCGCGCGATGATTGCGGAAGGCCCCGCGATCGTGCTGGTGGAGCCGCAGCTTGGCGAAAACATCGGCATGGTGGCGCGCGCCATGGCCAATTTCGGGTTGTCGGACCTTAGGCTGGTCAATCCGCGCGATGGATGGCCGAGCGAAAAGGCGCGCCAGGCGGCGTCCAAGGCCGACCACGTGATCGATGCGACGCAGGTGTTCGAGACGCTCGAGGAGGCAATCGCCGATCTCAATTTCGTCTATGCGACGACCGCGCGCGAGCGTGACGGCTTCAAGCCGGTGCGCGGACCGGTGGAGGCAGGCCAGACGCTGCGGACGAAGTTCCGCGAAGGCCAGGCTACGGGCATCCTGTTCGGGCGCGAGCGCTGGGGCCTAAAGAACCACGAAGTGGCGCTTGCCGACGAGATCGTGACCTTTCCTGTCAATCCAGCCTTCGCCTCGCTCAACATCGCGCAGGCCGTGCTGCTCATGTCCTATGAGTGGATGAATTCAGGGCTCTCGGATGTGACTGAGACCGCGTTCACCCACAACGACATGACGCCGGCGACCAAGGAAGAGACCTTCGGCCTGTTCGATCATCTGGAAGAGGCGCTCGATGCGCGCGGTTACTTCAGGCCCGAGGACAAGAAGCCGAAAATGGTCGACAATCTGCGCACGCTGCTTGCGCGTCGCGGGCTGTTTTCCCAGGAAATCCATGTGCTGCGCGGTGTGATCAACTCGCTCGACCGCTATTCGCGCAAGCGCCCGCGCGGCAGCGGCGCGCCCGACGAGATCGCGTCGCAGCCGAACGATCGGCCCGACAATGGCTGAGGCCAGCATGGCTGAGCGCGGGCCGGTCCTCGTTTTCGATTCGGGCATCGGCGGGCTGACCGTGCTGCGCGAAATGCGGGTGCTTTTGCCTGGGAAGCGGCTCGTCTATGTGGCCGACGATGCGGCGTTTCCCTATGGCGCGTGGGAAGAGGATGCCCTGCGGACACGCATGGTGGCGCTGTTTGAGAAGCTGATCGCGGCGCACCGGCCATCGATCGCGGTGATTGCCTGCAACACGGCTTCGACGCTGGCGCTGGGTGATCTGCGCGCGGCCTATCCCAAACTTGCTTTCGTCGGCACGGTGCCGGCCATCAAGCCTGCGGCGGAGCGCACGCGGTCGGGTCTCGTATCGGTGCTGGCGACGCCAGGAACCGTGAAGCGGCAATATACGCGGGATCTCATCAGCGACTGGGCGACGAAGTGCCATGTGCGGCTGGTCGGCAGCACGGAACTGGCGGGGCTTGCCGAGACCTACATGCGCGAAGGTTTTGTGGACGAGGAAGCGGTGCGAGCGGAGATTGCGCCGTGTTTCGTGGAGCGCGACGGCAACCGCACCGATATCGTCGTGCTTGCCTGCACGCACTATCCGTTTCTCGTCAACCGCATGCGCAAGACCGCGCCGTGGCCGGTGGATTGGCTCGACCCGTCCGAGGCGATCGCTAGGCGGGCCGTGAGCGTGCTGAATGGTGACGGTGCGGGCGCCGACCGGGCACGTGCGTTCGAAGCAGAATCACGTGCGGAGGTGAGCCCCGATATGGCTCTCTTCACGTCCGGCAAGCCAGATCCAGCGATCCGGCGACTGATGCACGGCTTCGGGCTGCGCGTCCCAGACGATCTTGCAGCGCACAATTTTTCCGTCTGATCCGGAACCGCGGGGCATCCGGTGCCGTTATCGGGAAAATGAATAAGGAGTCTCTTATGGACCTGATCCGCATCATCTTCGCCATCATCCTCCCGCCGCTCGGCGTCTTCCTGCAGGTCGGTCTTGGCAAGCACTTCTGGATCAACATCATCCTGACGCTGCTCGGCTACATCCCGGGCATCGTGCACGCGATCTGGATCATCGCCCGCGTGAAGTGACGCGCCGGTGGCGTCAAAGCCGCGTTGACAAACGCGGCCTCTTCCCATAATCACCCCCACAACGCCCGGCGGCCACGTCGGGCGTTTCATTTGACGTGTCCCGTGGATCGGTCCTTTTGGGGTCTTGATCCTGTCAGCCGACGGCTTCGGCCCGATGGCAGAGGAGGGCGCGTTTCCTTCTGGCGCTGCATGAAGATGCAACGTCATCGTTTTGTTTTGAAAGGAAATGCGATGAGCAAGCGCGAATCGTCCAAGTACAAGATCGATCGCCGCATGGGCGAAAACATCTGGGGTCGTCCGAAGTCCCCGGTGAACCGCCGCGAATACGGCCCAGGCCAGCACGGCCAGCGCCGCAAGGGCAAGCTTTCGGATTTCGGTGTGCAGCTGCGCGCCAAGCAGAAGCTCAAGGGCTACTACGGCGACATCCGCGAGAAGCAGTTCCGCAAGATCTACGAAGAGGCCAACCGCCGCAAGGGCGACACCCCGGAGAACCTGATCGGTCTTCTGGAGTCGCGTCTCGACGCCATCGTCTACCGCGCGAAGTTCGTGCCGACGGTTTTCGCGGCGCGCCAGTTCGTCAACCACGGCCACGTTTCGGTCAACGGCGTACGCACCAACATCCCGTCCTTCCGCTGCAAGCCGGGCGATGTGATCGAAGTGCGCGAGAAGTCCAAGCAGCTCGTCATCGTTCTCGAAGCGACGCAGCTCGCCGAGCGTGACGTTCCGGACTATATCGAAGCGGATCACAACAAGATGGTCGCGACCTTCGTGCGCGTTCCGGGCCTGTCGGACGTGCCCTATGCCGTCCAGATGGAACCGAACCTCGTCGTCGAGTTCTATTCGCGCTAAGCGTTCCGTATCCACTTTTCAAAGGCCGCGTGCTTGCACGCGGCCTTTGTCGTTTTGGGCTCCTGCAAAGGCGCACTTCGTGCTACCTGGGAGACACAGCGATCGAATCTGCACGTTGCAGTCGATCTTTCTTGACGCTTACACGGCTGCCGAAGCGATGTCGTCTCGCGCCAGCCGAGGAGAATGCAGGCGCATTGCCTCATGCTGCATCGGCCTCGTTTCGAAGCGAGGCGTCCTATCGGCCCTTCCTGTTGGTGGGGCTCTTCATTCTCGCGCTGGTCGGCTCCGTTCTGCTTGGCTCGGAGCCCTTCGTCCAGACCCTCACCGGTGAAGGGGGCGCCGTCGAGACGCTGTCGGCCGCCGGCTATCTCGTGGCGGCTGCGATCCTTGTCCGAGAGGCAAATCAGCAGTTCCTGAAGACGCATTTCTATTTCGTCGTGATCCTGTTGGCGCTATGCATGCGCGAACTCGACTTCCACAATCTCATGACGACGATGAGCATCACCAAGACCAGCTTCTACGTTTCCGGCGACGTGCCGCTCCTGGAAAAACTTGCGGCGGTCGTGGCTCTGGTCACGGTCGGCGCGGCGGTTGTCATAGCGGGGCTTCGTCATGCGCGGCAGTTCATCGCAGGGCTGCGCGGGCTCCACCTGCCGGCAGTGGGCGTCCTGGCTGCGGGTTTGTCCATCATCGCGGCCAAGACGCTCGACGGCCTGCCGCGCAAGCTTGAAGGCCTCGGCATTGATCTCGGTGCCAGCGCTGCGGTGGTTTCGACCGGGATCGAGGAAGTGATCGAGCTCGGCATCCCGCTGTTCCTGATGTGCGCGGTGCTCGCCTTCTTCCCGCGGCGCCACCCGCAGACCCCTGAGCGAGGCGCCGCAAGGTGAGTGCGATCGAAGCGATTGCCGGCGACTACCCTCCGATCATGGCGAATGCGCCTTCGTCGGTGACGTTCAACAAGCTGCGCAAGCGGCTGTTGCGGCAGACGCGCCAGGCGATCGAGGATTTCCAGATGCTGCGGCCCGAAATGGGCACGACGCGTCCGCGCTGGCTCGTCGCGCTTTCGGGCGGCAAGGATTCCTATGCGCTGCTGGCCGTCTTGAGCGAATTGCAGTGGCGCGGGCTTCTGCCGGTCGACCTCATCGCCTGCAATCTCGACCAAGGCCAGCCGAACTTTCCCAAGAACGTGCTGCCGGAGTTTCTCACCCGCAACGGCATTGCGCACCGGATCGAATATCGCGACACCTATTCGGTGGTGAAGGAGAAGGTGCCGGAAGGGGCCACCTATTGCGCGCTGTGCTCACGCTTGAGGCGCGGCAATCTCTACCGCATCGCGCGTGAGGAAGGCTGCGAGGCGCTAGTGCTCGGCCATCATCGCGACGATATCCTCGAGACGTTTTTCCTCAACCTCTTCCACGGCGGCAAGCTGGCGGCGATGCCGCCGAAGCTCCTAAACGACGAAGGCGACCTTCTGGTGCTGCGCCCGCTCGCCTATTGCGCCGAGGACGAGCTGGCGAAATTCGCCAGCGCCATGGAGTTTCCGATCATTCCCTGCGACCTCTGCGGGTCGCAGGACGGGCTTCAGCGCAATGCGATGAAGGCGATGCTTTCCGACATCGAACGGCGCATGCCGGGCCGCAAGGACACGATGCTGAAGGCGTTGGCCAATGCGCGGCCGTCGCATCTGCTCGACCCGAAGCTCTTCGATTTCGGCGCGATCAATCCGCCGGCCTGAGGATTTTTGAGTTTGGGCCAAGCGCTTGCACGCTTGGCCCAAACTCTGTTCAGCAAGCAGAGAAGATCCCGGGATTACTGGCTAATCGCGGCGATATTGCCATTACCTGTCTGGGTGAGGGCAGCTACGTTGCCCGCGCTCGACTGGATAACCGCCATCTGGTTCATGTTTCCGTTGGTGTCGGCGGTCAGCGTATTGCGGTCGCCGCTCTGAGAGACGTTGAAAAGATTGCCATCCCCAGTGATCGACAGCGTCGCGCCGTTGTCGAAGCCGGATTGGCCGAGAAGGCCACCCGGGGCATTGGCGGCAACCAGGTTCAGCGAAGCGCCCGAGAAGGTGCCGACGCCATTGTCGTTGCCATTGATCGTCAGCAACGCCGTATGGAAGCCGATACCAGTCTGTTGGATGGTCGCGTTGTTGCCGTCGCCGTCGATGCGCAATGTTGCGCCCGAGTCGGATGTATCCTGGCGAATGCCGACTGCGTTGCTGGAACCGACAATTTCCAGATAAGCCAGATTGTCATCGCCGTTTTGACGGATCGCAGACGGGTTGCCAGCAATGGTGTTGCTGCTGTTGTCATCCCCGATGATGCGGATACCGGCGTCGTTGTTGTCGCCCGACTGGCCGAAGAAGACAATGTTGCTGTCACCATCGACATACATGCCGAGGCTGTTGTCGTCGCCGGACATGGTGCCGGATGCTGTATTGAACGCGCCCAGTTGCGCGAAGCCGGAGACGTTGCGGTTTCCAATTTCCGTGCGGGTGAGGGCATTGTTCGTGCCGACCTGCAGGACTGTTGCCTCGATTGCGCCGACCGAACCTGCGAGTGCGGCGAATGCCGTCGTGCCGTTGTCCGTCCCAAACTGAGACACGGTAGCCGAGTTCGCAGTGCCCACGCCACCCACCGTGTTGGTCTGATCGATGAGCGTGAGAATGTTGCCTGTTCCGTCGGCCTGACGCACCGTTGCTTGGTTGCCGCCAATCTGGCGAATTGTCTCAACGGTATTGTCAGAGCCCGAGCCGCGGATGCCAACAGCGACTTGACCGACGAAAGCCGAGTTGTCTGCTCCTGTCTGCTGGATCGTCGTGACGATATTACGCTCGCCACCCTGCTGCACTTCGGCATCGTTTCCCGTGCCGATCTGCTCGATGGCACGCGCTGTACTGGTGGCGTTGCCGATCAGATTTTCCGTGCCAATTTGCCCAATGTTCACGCTATTGGTTGCGCCATTCGCAGAGTTCGATTGATACACGAACGACACGGTATTGGCGCCTTCACCACCCTGGACGATCGCAATCGTATTGGTCGGTCGGGTTTCGACGATCGTTGTCGAAGCGCTCAATTGAGAGAAACCACCGACGGCGTTTCCGTTGCTTGACTGCTCGATCGATGCCTCATTGCTGTCGCCCCGGCCCGAGAATGTCGTTGCGCCCTGCTGCACGCGCAAACCGTTCTGAAGCCCTACAGTGTTGTTATTGCCGCTCTGATCGATCGTCAGGCTGTTCTGGTTGCCACGCTGTGTCAGGTTCCGTGCGGCCGAGCCAATGAGTGCGCCGGCAAAGTTGTTGTCGCCGCTTTGCGTGATGCTGGCGTCATTGTCGTTGCCGACCTGGGTCAGACGCGTTTCATTTTGTTGACCACCGCTCTGATCGACAAGCGCCTCGTTGTCGTTGCCAACGGCAACAGCGAAGCCAGTGTCAACGCCTTGCTCGATGAAGGCCTCGTTTGACTGAGCGAGGGCAAAGTCTGTTGCAAAGCCCAGTGCAGTAGCTGCAAGCAGCAACGTCTTGATCGATTGCATGTCTGATCCCTGATTTTGAGCGGCAGCCATCAGCCGCCTAATTGGCCGAACGCGGCATCCGAATGATGCAGCGGCTTTGTTAGGAGCTAGGCAGCAGGGATCGTTGCCATGTATTGCCGTGCAATACATGGCAAACGCAAATTACAAATCGCACGCATTCAAACCCTGAAGAGTATAAATGCATACAATCATGATATGATGACGCTCCCCAGCGCTCTTCTCTAGCTTCCAGAGAGCAAAATAGAGATGGTTTATGAAGTGTTAATGAATGGCGCGAAAACGCTGTGGGTGAGTGAAAAAATGATACTGACTAGCAAATTGTTCTCGCATTAGACGCACTACGTGCAAAGAAATCTGGAGTGGATCCAGGTTATCAATCCACCGGCCTGACGAAGAGCTTGCCCCGTTCGGTGATGAGTACGATCATCAGTGCGATGCCGCCGAAGCCTGAGAAGGCCAGCGAGAGCGGGATGAGCGTGCCGTTGAAGGCCTGGCCGATCATGCCGCCGAGCAGCGCGCCGCCGGTGAACGAAATGACGCCGATGACCGAGGATGCGGTGCCGGCAATGTGGCCGAGCGGCTCCATGGCGATGGAGTTGAAGTTGTTCGCCACCAGCCCGAAGGACAGCATGCAGCAGGCAAGCAGAATGTTCGCCACATAGAAATTCGGGATGCCGAACAGGCTGAGAACGAGCAGGATCGCTCCGAAGCTCATCATGGCGATCAGGGCGCCGTGGGAGATGAGGCGCATGCCGTAGCGCTGCACGTAGCGGCCGTTGAGGATCGACGTGATCGCCATGCCGACGGCGCTGAGCGCAAAGCCGAGCGCGAACCAGTCGCCCATGCCGTAGATCGAATCGTAGACCTGCTGGATCGACACGATGAACGAGAAGAGCGCACCGAAGAGCAGCAGCGAGCCGAGCGTGTAGCCGACGGCGAGGCGCGAACGGAACACTTCGCCGAACGCGTAGACGAGGCCCTTGAACGACAGTTCGATGCGTTCGGCGACCGGCAGCGTCTCCTTGAGGCGGAAGCCTGTCCAGCCGGCAAAGAGGAAGGCGGCGGCGCCCAAGAAGGCGAAGATCGCCTGCCATTCCGCAACCAGCAGGATCGCCTGGCCGACCGCGGGTGCCATGATCGGCACGATCATGAACACGGTGAAGACATAGGACATGACGCGCGCCATGTCGCGGCCGCCATAGCAATCGCGCACGATGGCCGTGACGATGATGCGCACCGACGCTGCCCCGATGCCCTGGATGAGGCGCAGCACCAGCAGCGTGTTGAAATCATCGACGAAGAGCACGGCCAGCGAGGCAGCCGCGTAGACTGCGATGCCGGGAAGCAGGACGGGCCTGCGGCCGAAGCGATCCGACAGCGGGCCGAAGAGGATCTGGGCGAGCCCGAAGCCGAGAGCGAAGACGGTGATGACGGCCTGACGGTCGTTCTCGTTGACGACGCCGAGCGCCTCGCCGATGGCGGGGAGCGCCGGCAGCATGATGTCGATCGACAGCGCGATGATCGAGGTGAGGGCGGCGGCGAGCCCGATGAACTCGTAAAAGCCGATGCCGGCCCGGTCCGATCCGTTGAGCGCAGCCGGGGCCGGACTGGTGGTCGAAGCGGCGGCAGCGCGGCCGATGGGAGAATTCTCGTTCATGGGACGATCCGGATCATAATCTTGAAAAGAGGCGGCCGCGTTCGGCGACCAGCACGAGAACGAATGCGATGAAGGACACGGCACAGAAGCCTGCGACCAGTGGCAGCGCGGTGCCGTTATAGAGCTGGCCGATCAGCGCGCCGATCAGGCCGCCCCCTGCCGTCTGGAGGAAGCCGAGGACGGAGGATGCGGTGCCGGCCACATGGCCGAGCGGCTCCATGGCGAGCGCGTTGAAGTTTGCGCCGATCCAGCCGAACTGGAACATGGCCGCGATGAAGAAGACGAGGAAGAGCCAAAGGGGCAGGGTGCCCACAAGTGACGCGAGCAGCCAGACGAAGCAGACCGACATGAAGCCGACAAGGGCGCCATGGGACAGGGTGCGCATGCCGAAGCGGCCGACGAGGCGCGAATTGATGAAGGACGAGAGCGCCATGAAGGTTGCGACCAGCGCGAAGACGGCCGGGAACCAGACACCGAGGCCGTAGACTTCGACAAAGATCTGCTGCGCGGAATTCAAGAAGCCGAACATTGCGCCGAAGACCGCCGCGGTGGCAAAGGCATAGCAGACCGACATGCGGTTCGACAGCACGATGCGGAAGGCTTCCATGATCTTGCCGAAGCGCAATTCCCGGCGATCGGCCGGCTTCAGCGTCTCGGGCAAGCGAAGGGCGACCCATGCCAGCACCGCAAGTGCGACGAGCGCGATGAACACAAAGATCAGGTGCCACTCGCCAAAGAACATGATCAACTGACCGAAGCCTGGCGCCAGGACCGGCACGACCATGAACACCATCATGACGATCGACATGATCTCCGCCATCTGGCGGCCGCCGAAAACATCGCGCACCAGCGTGACGGCGATGACGCGGGTCGCTGCGGCTCCGATGCCTTGCGCCATGCGCAGCAGCAGCAGCATTCCGAAGCTCGTCGAGAGGGCAGCGAGGCCCGCGCAGATGGCGTAGATGACGATGCCGATGAGCAGCGGCTTGCGGCGCCCGAAGCGATCGGCGATCGGCCCGAAGAAGAGCTGGGCGCCGCCGAAACCGACCACATAGGCGGACAGAACGAGCTGGCGTTGATTGGCATCGGCGACGCCGAGCGATTCGCCGATCTGCTGAAGGCTCGGCAGCATGATGTCGATCGACAGCGCGTTGAGCGCCATCAGCGAGGCGACCATCGCGATGAATTCCATCCGCGACAGAGGCGGCGGTGGTCCGGCGGGCGCCGGTGGCGCAGCGACGGCATCTCGCGATGCGGCATGGGTTGCCGATCGTATCGGTTGGTCGTCCATGGGAACCTCGGGTGCCGAAAGGCGAAAGACCCGAGGCGTGCGCAACGCGGCACGGACGGGCGACAGGTGCAGAAAAATGCTGCGAGCGCGAAGAGACTAGCCGGGATCGGCATCAACGCAACCGGAAATCGTCCGGCAATGGATGAACGATCTGTATCGAAGGATCACCCAAAACGATGAAAGCCGCGGCGGGCGCGGCTTTCGGATCAGTCGATGGAGCTAGACGGGCTCAGGCGTTGCTGCGAACCGCGACGCCCTTGTCGGCAAAATGCGACTGCAGTTCCTGGTTCTGGAACATCTCGCGGATAATGTCGCAGCCGCCGACGAATTCGCCCTTTACATAGAGCTGCGGGATCGTCGGCCAGTTGGAGTAGTCCTTGATGCCCTGGCGCAGATCGGCATCGGCCAGCACGTTGATGCCTTTGTAGTCGACGCCGACATAGTCGAGAATCTGCACGACTTGGCCGGAGAAACCGCATTGCGGGAACTGGGGCGTGCCCTTCATGAAGAGGACGACGTCGTTGGTCTTCACTTCATTGTCGATGAAATCGTTGATCGCGCTCATGAGAATGTCCTTCGTTTGCCGGTCGAGGCGCCGGCAACGGATTGGTGTCGGTGGCCTCTAGATAGGAGATCGGGCAGGGCTTGTCGAGTTTGCGCGCAAGGCGGCGATCAGACGAAGCTGTATCTTTGCCCCGTCAGTCCGGGGCGCTGGTCTGCAATGCGAGTGCATGAAGCACGCCGCCCATGTTGCCCTTTAGCGCGTTGTAAACCATCTGGTGCTGCTGCACGCGGTTCTTGCCGCGAAAGCTCTCCGAGACGACTTCGGCGGCATAGTGATCGCCGTCGCCGGCGAGGTCACGGATCGTTACGCGCGCATCCGGAATGCCTTCCTTGATCATTTTCTCGATGTCACCGGCACTCATCGGCATGGGTGAGGGTCTCCTTGTTCGACGTCGGCCAGGATAGGCGACGGGTCAGGCCACTGCGGCGGCCATCTGGTTCTCCATATAGTGAGGGAACCACGTTTCATGGGCGTCGCGCAATTGGCGAAGCGGGATGGCGAAGCGGTCATCCACTTTCAGCGCGTCGCCGGCAATCGTGCCCAGGCGGCGGAACGGCACGCCAGCGCCTTCGGCATTCATGCAGACGAAATTGGCGAGATCGGCCGGAACGGTGACGACATAGCGGGCCTGATCCTCGCCGAACAACAGCGCATGGAGTGGCTGGCCGGAGGACTGCGACGCGCTTTCGAGCGACAGGTCCATGCCGTGGCCGGAGGCCAACGCCATTTCCGCAAGCGTGATCGCGAGACCGCCGCTGGAAATATCGTGGCAGCTCGTCACCTGACCGTTGCGGATGGCCGAGCGCACGAAATCGCCATTGCGCTTTTCGAGCGCCAGATCGACCGGCGGCGGCGGACCATCGGCCTGGCCGAGGACATCGCGCAGATAGACCGACTGGCCGAGATGGGTGCCATCACCACCGAGCAGAATGACTGCATCACCGGTCTTGGCGCCACCGATGCGGGCCATCTGCTGCCAATCGGGCAGGATGCCGACGCCGGCGATGGTGGGCGTGGGCAGGATCGCCTCGCCGTTGGTCTCGTTGTAGAGCGAGACGTTGCCCGAGACGATCGGGAAGCCCAGCACGCGGCAGGCTTCACCGATGCCCTCGATGGCCTTGACGAGCTGGCCCATGATCTCCGGGCGTTCGGGATTGCCGAAATTGAGGTTATCGGTGGCGGCAAGCGGCTCGGCACCGACCGCGGTGATATTGCGCCAGCATTCGGCCACGGCCTGCTTGCCGCCCTCGAAGGCATCCGCCTCGCAATAGCGCGGCGTCACGTCGGACGAGAAGGCAAGCGCCTTGGTCGCATGACCCTCGACGCGCACCACGCCGGCATCGCCACCCGGCAATTGCAGCGAATTGCCCTGGATCAGCGTGTCATATTGCTCGTAGACCCAGCGGCGCGAGGCATTGTTGGGCGAACCGACGAGGTCGAGGATCGCCTGGCCGTAATCGGAAGGCTCCTCGATCTGGCTTGCCGGCAGCGGAGAATAGAGGCCGGGCTCGCGCCATGGGCGATCGTATTCCGGTGCCTCGTCGCCGAGTTCCTTGATCGGCAGGTTCGCGACTTCGACGCCCTGGTGCAGAATGCGGAAGCGCAGATCGTCCGTCGTCTTGCCGACGATGGCGAAATCCAGGCCCCATTTGGTGAAGATTGCCTCGGCTTCCGCTTCCTTTTCCGGGCGCAGCACCATGAGCATGCGCTCCTGGCTTTCCGACAGCATCATCTCATAGGCGCTCATCGCCTCTTCGCGGACGGGCACCTTGTCGAGATCGAGCTCGATGCCGAGGTCGCCCTTGGCGCCCATCTCGACCGCCGAGCAGGTGAGGCCGGCCGCCCCCATGTCCTGGATGGCGATGACGGCGCCGGACGCCATCAGTTCCATGCAGGCTTCGAGCAGGCACTTTTCGGTGAAAGGATCGCCGACCTGAACGGTCGGGCGTTTTTCCTCGATCTTCTCGTCGAATTCGGCCGATGCCATGGTGGCGCCGCCGACACCGTCGCGGCCGGTCTTGGCACCGAGATAGACGACTGGCAGGCCGACGCCTTCTGCCTTGGAATAGAAGATCGCGTCCGTCTTCGCGAGGCCGGCGGCAAACGCGTTGACGAGGCAGTTGCCGTTGTAGCGGGCATCGAACTCGACTTCGCCGCCGACCGTCGGCACGCCGAAGGAATTGCCGTAGCCGCCGACGCCAGCCACGACGCCGGAGACGAGGTGGCGGGTCTTCGGGTGGTCTGGAGCACCGAAACGCAGCGCGTTCATCGCCGCGATGGGGCGCGCGCCCATGGTGAAGACGTCGCGCAGGATGCCGCCGACGCCGGTCGCCGCGCCCTGATAGGGTTCGATGTAGGAGGGGTGGTTGTGGCTCTCCATCTTGAAGACCACGCAGTCGCCATCGCCGATATCGACAACGCCGGCATTTTCGCCGGGGCCCTGGATGACCTGCGGGCCTGTGGTCGGCAGCGTGCGCAGCCAGCGCTTGGAGGATTTGTAGGAACAGTGCTCGTTCCACATGGCCGAGAATATGCCGAGTTCGGTGAAGGTCGGCTCGCGCCCGATCAGGTCGAGGATGCGCTGATATTCATCCGGCTTCAGCCCATGGGCTTCGATCAATTCCGGGGTGATGGCGATCTTTTCAGGGAGCATGGGCATCTCGGATCTGTCGGCGTCGGTTAAGCGAGGTGATCGGGGCGATGATCAGGCGGATGTCCCGCAGGAGGCGTCGCCGCTGGCGAAGCGCGCGATATCGCCGCGGATGCGGGAACCGGCAGCGCCATCGAGCAGCGGGCCGAAACTCGTCACGGTTCCGGCGGCGCCGGAGGCCTGGACGACCAGAAGCGGCCTGCCGCCGAAATCGCCGCGGGGAACCAGGAGGAAGCGCGGCTGGCCGGAGAAAGAATTGAGTTCGTTGGCGAAGCTGTAGCTGGCAAAGACCGGATCGCGGCTGGCAAACCAGCAGCGGTGGGCCGCGATCGCCACCTGCTCCATGTTGCGCAGTGCCGCGCTCTTTTCAGAGGCTGCGGCGGCCGCAGCCGGCACTTCGGCCGAAGGCTCCGACTGGCAGGCGGCAAGCAGAGCAAGTGCTGCGATCAGGGCAAGGCGCGGGGCAGACATCATGCCGCGACGGCACCGAGAGCGGCTTCGAAGAGCGGGCGACCATCGGCACCGCCATGGGCGGATTCGATGAGATTTTCCGGATGCGGCATCAGGCCGAGCACATTGCCGCTTTCGTTGACGAGACCGGCGATGTCGTTGAGCGAGCCATTCGGGTTCGTGCCTTCGGCGTAGCGGAAGACGACTTGGCCTTGACCCTCGATGCGCGCCAGCGTGTCGGGATCGGCAAAGAAGTTGCCGTCGTGATGGGCAACCGGGCAGCGGATGATCTGGCCCTTGGTGTAGAGGCTGGTGAACGCCGTCTCGGTGTTGACGACCTCGAGCTTCACTTCGCGGCAGACAAACTTCAGCGAGGCGTTGCGCATCAGCGCGCCGGGCAGAAGGCCCGCTTCCAGCAGGATCTGGAATCCGTTGCAGACGCCGATGACACGCGTGCCACGCGCCGCTGCGTCGCGCACCGCCTGCATGACGGGCATGCGCGCGGCGATCGCGCCGCAGCGCAGGTAGTCGCCATAGGAGAACCCGCCCGGGATCACGATCAGGTCCACATCGGCGGGGATCGTGGTTTCCGTCTGCCAGACCGTGACGGGTGGCGTGCCCGATATCTTGGTCAGCGCCGCGATCATGTCGCGGTCGCGATTGAGGCCCGGGAGGATGATGACGGCTGACTTCATGGGAACGTCCGGATCGGTGGAAGGACTTCGCACCGCTTCTAGAACATGGGAGCTGTGAAGGCGAGGGTATTGCGGCGGTTTCTTGTGGCGAATATGCCTGAATGCGGCATTTCGGAGCAGCGCATGACGAACGACCAGGACAGCCGCGTCGAAGCGGGCATCGACCTCGATTTCACCGATCGCATGTCCTATGGCGACTATCTGCAGCTCGATACGCTGCTTTCGGCGCAAAAACCGCTGACGAGCGAGCCTGACGAGCCGCTCTTCATCGTGATCCACCACGTGCAGGAACTGTGGATATCGCTGATCCTGCACGAACTGGATTTTGCGATGGCCGCGATAAGGCAAGATCGGCCGGGCGTCGCCTTCAAGGCGCTTGCCCGCGTGGCGCGCATCCAGGAGCAGTTGGTCTCGGCCTGGGACGTGCTTTCCACCATGACGCCCTCCGACTACCTGACGTTTCGCGCCGCACTTGGGCAATCGTCCGGGTTCCAGTCTCACCAGTACCGGATGATGGAGATGAAGCTCGGCGCCAAGGACGAGAAGATGCTCGCGCCGCACCGCCACCACGCCGAGCACCATGCGCGCCTGCAGGCGGCGTTCAAGGCGCCGAGCCTCTACGACGAGGCGATCGCGCTTCTGGCGCGGCAGGGCCTGCCGGTGCCCGACGCGCTTCTCAACCGCGATTTCTCCCGTAATCACGCCTATAGCGAGGCGCTGCGCGACACCTGGCTAACGGTCTACCGCAACACGGACCGCTATTTCGAGCTCTACGAGCTGGCGGAAAAGCTCGTCGATGTGGAGGACAAGTTCCAGCAATGGCGCTTCCGCCACATGAAGACCGTGCAGCGCATCATCGGCTTCAAGCAGGGCACCGGCGGCTCATCCGGCGTCGGCTACCTCAAGACGGCACTCGACCGCTCGTTCTTTCCGGAACTGTGGGACGTGCGCACGGCGCTTTGAGGGTCTTGTTGCTCTGCCGTTTGCACTTCGACCTGCACCCGCTGCAGTCTCCTTTATCATTGTATGCAAATTGAAAGAACGCTTTCAGGTTGCATATCGATCGTGTATTTCCAGCATCACGCGGTTCTGAGCTTCGCCATTATCCAGCGCCGTTGCGAAGTCCGCTCTATCGTTCCGTGCTGTTACGTTGAAAGGCACCCCATGTTCGCACGCTTGTCGAAGCTCTTCTCCAGCCGGCGTGATTGGAAATATCCGACGCCAGTTCCGGAACTGGCCAAGGATCTCGATTTCCGGACACTCAAAGAATTTCGGGGCGATGCGCTTCCCCAATCCAACACGATAAATTGGCTGGACGCACCCGATGCTGTCGAAGAGATCGAACGACGCAGAGCCGCCGGCCGGATCACCGAAGAAGAAGCGCAGGCGTGCCTCTACTGGGTCGAATACGGCTATCTAGTCGTTGAGAAATTGTTTTCTGCGGAAGAATTGGATGCGGCCTTCGAAGCTTATGAGAAGGCACTTCTTGCGGGCGAACTTGGTTCAATCGACGTCGTGAGCCCCGATGGGCTGCTTTACGACCGAAAGCTCGATCCGGCCTTAACTGTCCCCGCACTGAAAGCCCTGCAGCATCACCCGAAGCTGATGCGTTGGACGGATCTTCTACTCGGGCGAAAGACCGTCCCGTTTCAGACAATCATGGGCCACGCAGGCAGCGGCCAACGTGCTCATTCCGATTCGATCCACATGACCACATACCCGGCAGGTTTTATGGTTGCGAGCTGGACCGCCTTCGAAGATATTGACGAGGATAGCGGACCTTTGGAGTATTATCCCAAGAGTCATCGCCTGCCGTATTTGCTTAGCCGGGAAGCGGGCATCGAACCTGCCCAGTTCCGGAAGGAAGGGTACGCCGTCTACAGCAAGCTTTATGAGCCGGCGATCGCCGAACTTTGCACGGCGCATGGATTTGAACGAAAACTGTTCCTGCCCAAGAAGGGTGACACGCTCTTCTGGCATGCCAATCTGATCCATGGCGGCTCTGCTCGCGCTAATCCAAACCGGTCACGCAAGGCGCTCGTGTGTCACAATTTCGCCGAAGGCGTGCTGAGCTACCACGATCTGTCGGGCCTGCCGACGCGAATCCATACGCAGGCCTGAAGGGCTGTAGAAGGGCCTAGGAGCCGGCAGCTTCCGCCTGACGGCGGAAGCTGCCGATCACTTGTCTGACATCGTTTCTTCACACTCGCGACGTGTCAGTTCTTCTGACAGCAGCTTTTGCCATGATGTCTCGTCCGCACGCTCGGAAACTTTCGGAAGCTCGCAATGAGCAAAAAGGGCCTCCACAACGGCAGCCACGCCTTTCGCATTCACGTTTCGCAAGTCGTCTTCGAAATGCTGGTTCGACTCCGGACCCATGACGATTTCGTAGGCGGGAAAATAGCTGACGCCGGGCACGGTCGACGCAACCTCTTCCGCCGCAACACGCAGGACAGACTTCGAGTAGGTCGTTGCCGTAAAAACGTGTTTGTCCGTCGCGGTCGCTACCAGAGGGACAGGCGATACAGTCAGGATCACGCGAAGGTCCGGGTTGATGGTGCGGGCCGTAGCGATCGATGCCTTGAGATCGCTCGCTACCTCGTTGGCATTGAAATTTGCGAAGTAATGGCGCTCGCCATCGAATGCGCCCGCGATCGTGCCGGGGCAGGCGGGAAAAACGGCGCCATCATCGCTCGATGACCAGGCCTCCGTCAGGCCGAGCGTGAAGAGCAGCACGCTTGCCTGCGCGAATGCCTCTCGCACCCTGTCCAAATGCGCCCTTATCAGAATGTCGAACTCGTCTTCATCTTCGGCGCAGTTCGGAAGTCCGGGTCTAAACGGATCGTAAACCCCATCAGCTTCGACCCACCGATCTTCTTTCGGCGCGAATTCGCCGGTGGCTCGCTGCAGGAGTTGCAGCAGTTGGCGGCTGGTATAGATGTTGCCATAGGATGCCGAATAGCGGCCATAGCCGAAGCGGTCGCCGTCCGCGTCCATCAGCTCGGTACGTAGATAATGAAAGCCCGCGCGCTCAAGAAACGGAACGATGTTGGCCGCAAAGCAGCTACCCGCCGAGATTATACGGTCATCTGGCGTCAAGAGAGGTGCTTTGCCGCGATAAAGTTCGGCGGGCGCATAGTTCCTTGCCACTGATCGTGACCAGAAGGACGTTGGCGGAAGCTGTTGGTAAGGATGACTGCGGGTCATGGCTTCTCCAACTCCTCGACGACATAGTCCAGCATCAGCCTGCCGTAGGCCGGGTTCGCGTGTGTGACATCACTTGCCCAGAACTCATCCCGCAGATAGCCGTCCTCATCCTGTGTTTCCTTCAGGACCGGGAGGAAGATACCGCCGATCCTCTTGGCCTCGTCAGCCAGTATGTCTTGCAGCAGATACCACAGCTTGAGACGGATGTGTGGCTCGGTGATGCGAATGTCGGCCGGGTCGATCTTCTTTGCTTCAGCGTAGGCAAGAAAGTGCGGCTCGGCTTCGAACATCGTACGCAGACGGTCATTGTCTTTTTTGGGGGGCGGTGTTCCGACGATGACCAACCGCTGTGGCCTGGCCGCTTTCAACTGATCAAGCAGATCCGCAAGATCGGATAAGCCACCTTCGTAGAAGCGTTTGCGGATCGTGCTTCGCGCGATGATCTGAATGTTATTCAGGATCTTGGTGACGTGTTTCGATGAAAAATCGAAATCATATGCGTCGCGGAAAAAGTAGCGCGCATTGTGTTCATTGCCGCCCCAGACAATGGCGATACGGGCGTTATCGGCATGCTGAACAAGGGCTTTCCAGTATTCTTCGAGCCTTGGCCAAGGACCATCCAAAGCCTCCAGATGGCTTGTCCCATCAACGATTCTCAGCGTCGGTGCCAGTTCGTGCCGCCAGCCGACCATTGCGTTGACATGCGAGTGTCCAGCGATGATCGCGCGGTATCCGATCGAAGGTCTCACGATCTCTTCCTGTGACACGGCATCGGACATAGGCGTTCACTCTTCAAGAAATTCGGCGATCGGGTCTCTGAGGATCGCATGGCCGTGGCACCTAGATCGGAAAAGGTGCGCACCTGATTTTCGGTAGGTCGCCTGGCTGTCGAATACCAAACGGCCACCGCCGACGCGGACACCTCCGGATCGGATAGGACATAACCATCAGGCCATTTCGATGGCGTAATCCTCGATCACCGTGTTGGCCAGGAGCTTGTCGCACATGGCCTTGAGGTCGGATTCGGCTTTTGTGCGGTCGTCGGTCTGCAATTCCAGGTCGAAGACCTTGCCCTGGCGGACATGGCCGACGCCGTCGAAGCCGAGTGCGCCGAGTGCGCCTTCGATCGCTTTGCCCTGCGGGTCGAGGACGCCGTTTTTGAGCGTTACGGTTACGCGTGCCTTGATCACTCGTCTTTCCCTCGGATGCTATTTGACAAGGACGGGGCCGGTGCCGCGAACGGGTTCGTTCTCGTTCATGATGCCGAGGCGGCGCGCGACTTCCTGGTAGGCTTCGACGAGACCGCCGAGGTCGCGGCGGAAGCGGTCCTTGTCCATCTTCTCATTGGTCTGGATGTCCCAGAGACGGCACGAGTCGGGCGAGATTTCGTCAGCGACGATGATGCGCATCATGTCGCCTTCGAACAGGCGGCCGCATTCGATCTTGAAATCGACGAGCTGGATGCCGACGCCGAGGAAGAGGCCGGTGAGGAAATCGTTGACGCGGATGGCGAGCGCCATGATGTCGTCGATCTCCTGCGGGCTTGCCCAGCCGAAGGCGGTGATGTGCTCTTCGGAGACCATCGGGTCGTCGAGCGCATCGGCCTTGTAATAGAACTCGATGATGGAGCGGGGCAGGACGGTGCCTTCCTCGATGCCGAGGCGCTTGGCGAGCGAGCCGGCGGCGACGTTGCGCACCACGATCTCGAGCGGGATGATCTCGACTTCCTTGATCAGCTGCTCGCGCATGTTGAGCCGCTTGATGAAGTGCGTCGGGATGCCGATCCGGTTCAGATGGGTGAAGACGTATTCGGAAATCCTGTTGTTGAGGACGCCCTTGCCGTCGATGACATCGTGCTTCTTCTTGTTGAACGCGGTCGCGTCGTCCTTGAAGAACTGGATCAGAGTGCCAGGCTCCGGTCCTTCATAAAGGATCTTGGCCTTGCCTTCGTAGATGCGGCGGCGACGGTTCATGATGATCTTTTACTCTTGAGTGGCGGGCGAGGGTGTTCAAGCGGCTTGGTCAGCGCAGCCAGGTCCTGCCCGGATGATGGTCGTTATGTCGTGGCGAGTGCTTATCCGATATGGCGTGCGGACACAATTGTTCCGTTCCGGCCATGCCCGACCTTTTCGTCTCAGGCACGGCATCGCATCTCTGCGACATCGTTGCGGGCTGCCTTTTCAACGACATGGAATCCGACCATAGTCCGCCCCGACGGTGCCGAACAGGCACTGAAATGCGAACGAAAACGGGAGACGACGCATGGCTGCAAGCATGGACGACCGCCAGAAGGCATTCGAAAGCAAATTCGCCCATGACGCCGATCTGCGCTTCAAGGCCGAAGCGCGGCGCAACAAGCTTCTGGGCCTTTGGGCAGCCGACCTGATCGGTAAGAAGGGCGACGACGCTGCGGAATACGCCAAGGAAGTCGTGAAATCCGATTTCCAGGAAGCGGGCGACGAGGATGTGTTCCGCAAGGTGCGCGGCGATCTCGATGCGGCGGGGGCGCATGTCTCCGACGAACAGCTGCGCGGCAAGATGATGGAGCTGATGGCCGAGGCCATCCAGCAGGTGCAGAGCAACTGACGTCTGAGCCTGGAGGAGGGCGATCGTGACGCTTGCCGATAGACTGAATGCCGGTGAAACGGTTCTGACGGCGTGGTCGACGCTCGCCGCGCCCGCTGTGGTGGAGCTTCTCGCTCGCGCCGATTTCGACGCGGTGACGCTCGACATGCAGCATGGCGCGCACAGCGTCGACAGCGTGCATGACGGGATCCTCGCGATTGCCGCTGCAGGCAAGCCCGCGATCGTGCGCATACCGGTCGGGCGGAACGACATGGTCAGCCGGGCGCTCGACTTCAGCGCGGACGCCATCATCGCGCCGATGATCAACTCGGTGGAGGATGCACGGGCGTTCGCCGCCCATGCCAAATATCTGCCGGTCGGGCAGCGCTCCTGGGGGCCGGCACGGGCGCTGTCGATGCGTGGAATTCAGAAGGGTCAGGACTATCTGAGTTCGGCCAATGACAAGACGGTCGCCTTCGCGATGATCGAGACGCGGGCGGCGCTTGCGGCGCTCGACGACATCCTGGCGGTTCCGGGGATCGACGGCGTCTTCGTCGGGCCCTCGGATTTCTCGATCTCGTGGACGAACGGCGAGGCAGTCGATCCGCACCATGAGGAGATGACCGAGGCGATCGCCGACATCGGGCGCCGGGCGAGGGCCGCGGGAAAGCATGCGGGCGTTTTCGTCTTCGATGCGCCGCGCACCCAATCCTACGTCAAGATGGGGTTCAACCTGCTCTCCGTCATTCACGACGGGGCCTATCTCTCGCTCGGCATGAGCACGATGCTCGACCAGGCACGCAACGGCTGAACCAAGTTGGTTTTAACGATCCCGTCGGTCAGGCGACCGGCGGGCTCAGCTTCTGCAGAAATTTCGCAAACACCAGAAGCCCCTCGGGCCAGGGGCCGTGTCCCGATTCGGCATTGATGTGGCCGATCTCGCCACCATCGACGAGAAGCGAACCCCAGGCACCCGCGATATCCTCGGCGACGTCATAGGCGCAGAACGGGTCGTTGCGGCTTGCCACCACGATCGAGGGGAACGGCAGGGGCTCGCGCGAATAGGGACCGAAGGTCATCAGGTGCTTGGGCCGGATCGCCTCGTTCGCCACGTCGGGCGGTGCCACCAGAAAGGCGCCGGCGATAGGCCGCCGATAATCCGCAATGGCCTGAACGGCCGTCGCCACGCCCAGAGAATGCGCAACAATGATGACAGGGCGGGTCGACGCGTTCACGGCGTCGGCCATGCTCGCGGTCCATTCGGCGCGGTCGGGCTTCGACCAGGAGGCCTGTTCGACGCGCCGTGCGGTGGAAAGCTTCGCTTCCCAGCGGGTCTGCCAGTGGTCCGGCCCGGAATTGGTGTAGCCGGGGACGATGAGAATGTCGGTTTCTGCAGCTTTCATGGTCAAGCTCATGTGCGTTTGCGGCGAAGCCATGTCAACTGCGTTGCTCGACTTCTGCACGTCCCTGAATGGGAATTGAATGGGCCCATTCAAGGGCAGTTTGGCCGGCTTGGTCTAATCCCTCGTTTCAGTTGAGATACGAAAGGATCAGACCATGACGAACGAATTTTCAGAGACCGCCGGCCAGTCGGCCGCAACCGTCACGCCACCGAATACCGCCGATGGCGCGCAAGCGCTGGAGCAGCGCATGGCACGGATCGAGGCGCAGCTCGAGCGGCTTGCCGTCGCGCTTGAAACCTCGACGGCCAACCGGACGGATGCGGCTGCTGCCGTTGGACGCGATGCCGAGCCCGTCGACGGCGTCGAGCTTGGCGGCCGGGCGAAGGTCGAGACGCTTCACCGTGAACCGACAGCAAGCCGTGTGACGGCCAAGCGCGTGTCGGACGGCGTTGCCAGCTCCATGGCCGGAGCCGATGCCACTGTGCGCGACTGGTTCGACCGCAGGCCGTTCCTGTTCATGACGGGGCTCTTCATTGCGGCCCTCGTCGTTTTCCAGATCATCGATTAAGCGCAGACCGGATGGCGGGGCCGCTCAGGCCTCGCCGAAGACGCGGACAAAGATCGTGTCGACGTGCTTGGTGTGATAGGCGAGATCGAACTTCTCGCGGATCTGGTCTTCCGAAAGGGCGGCCGTGACTTCAGCGTCGGCGAGGAGCTCTGTCAGGAAGTCCTTGCCTTCCTCCCAAACTTTCATCGCGTTGCGCTGGACAAGACGGTAGGAATCCTCGCGGCTGACGCCGGCCTGGGTCAGCGCCAGCAGAACGCGCTGCGAGTGAATCAGGCCGCGGAACTTGTTCATGTTGGCCAGCATGTTGTCCGGATAGATCACCAGCTTCTCGACGACGCCGGCGAGGCGGTTCAGCGCGAAGTCCAGCGTGATCGTCGTGTCAGGGCCGATGGCGCGCTCGACGCTCGAATGGCTGATGTCCCGCTCGTGCCAGAGCGCGACGTTTTCGAGCGCGGGCGTGACCGACATGCGCACGAGGCGGGCGAGACCGGTCAGATTTTCGGTAAGCACCGGGTTACGCTTGTGCGGCATGGCCGACGAGCCCTTTTGGCCGGGTGAGAAGAACTCTTCCGCTTCCAGGACCTCGGTGCGCTGCATGTGCCGGATCTCGACGGCGACGTTCTCGATCGACGAGGCAATAACGCCGAGCGTGGCGAAGAACATGGCGTGCCGGTCGCGCGGGATGACCTGTGTCGAAATCGGCTCGGGTTTCAGGCCGAGCTTGGCGCAGACATGCTCTTCCACGGAAGGGTCGATATTGGCGAAAGTGCCGACGGCGCCCGAAATCGCGCCGGTGGCGATCTCTGCACGGGCGGCGACGAGCCGGTCGCGGCCGCGCGCCATCTCGGCATAGAAGCGCGCGAAGGTGAGGCCCATCGTCGTCGGCTCGGCATGGATGCCATGGCTGCGACCGATGCGGACGGTGTCCTTATGCTCGAAGGCGCGCTTCTTCAGGGCAGCCAGAACGCGGTCCATGTCGGCGAGAAGCAGGTCGGCGGCCCGCACGAGCTGGATGTTGAGGGTGGTGTCCAGAACGTCCGACGACGTCATGCCTTGGTGCACGAAACGCGAGTCCGGCCCGATGAATTCGGCAAGATGGGTCAGGAAGGCGATGACGTCGTGCTTGGTGACGGCTTCGATTTCATCGATGCGGGCAACGTCGAATTCGGCCTTGCCGCCTTTTTCCCAGATGGTGGCGGCGGCTTCCTTGGGGATGACGCCGAGTTCGGCTAGCGCGTCGCAGGCATGCGCCTCGATCTCGAACCAGATGCGGAACTTCTGTTCCGGCGACCAGATGGCGACCATGTCGGGGCGGGAATAGCGCGGGATCATCGGCGGGCCTGTCTTTGACGATGGGAAGGGAAGCTGCGGAGCCTCTAGCAGAGGTGGCCGGCTTGCTCAAATGCGGTGGACGAAGTCGCTCAGCGTGCGGTTTCGGCGGCCTGGCGGATGGCGTCGATATTGGCGCGGTAGCCCTCGACGCCGTCACCCTTGAAGACGGCCGAACCGGCGACGAGCGCGTTGACGCCGGCGGCCGCGGCAAGCGGTGCGGTCTCGGGCGTGATGCCGCCATCGATCTCGAGATCGATCGGCCGGTCGCCGATCATGGCGTTGAGCTTGCGGCACTTCTCGACGACGCCGGGTATGAATTTCTGGCCGCCGAAGCCCGGATTGACGCTCATGACCAGGATGAGATCGACCATGTCGAGGACGTATTCCACCACATGCTCGGGCGTTCCGGGGTTGAGCGAGACGCCGGCCTTCTTGCCGAGCGCGCGGATTGCCTGCAGCGAGCGATGCAGATGCGGGCCGGCTTCGGCATGGACGGTGATGATGTCGCAGCCGGCTTTGGCGAAGGCTTCGAGATAGGGGTCGGTGGGCGCGATCATCAGATGGCAATCGAAGACCGCGTCGGTGTGGGGTCGCAGCGCCTTGATGACATCGGGGCCATAGGAAATGTTCGGAACGAAATGGCCGTCCATCACGTCGAGATGGATCCAGTCGGCGCCGGCTTCGACGACGTCGCGCACTTCCTCGCCGAGGCGGGCATAGTCGGACGCGAGGATCGAGGGCGCGATGCGGATCGGGCGCTTGGCGGACATTGTGCGGGGTCTCCGGGATTTCTGGCGGCGCGCGGACGCGTTAACACCTGTGGCCGGGCGGCACAACGCGCGTGGGCGCGCTCAGCGCGGCGCATCCCCGAATTTCTGGCGCCATGTGGGCAGGACGTCGCCCACGGCAGGCGTTGCGGCATAGACGCCGCGCGCGATGGCGCGGGCCATGGTGGCCGATGCGGCAGCACAGAGCGCGATCGCGTCGATATTGGCAAAGGCGCGACCGCTCGTGCCGGTGGCAAGCGCGAAGACGAGGTCGCCATCCATCGGTGTGTGGGCCGGCCAAATGGCGCGGGCGAAGCCGTCATGGGCGGCACTCGCCAGGCGCTTCGCTTCAGCCTTGGTCAGCACGGCGTCGGTGGCAATTACCGCGATCGTGGTGGCACCGCCGGGCTCGTGTGTGCCGAGCTTGGTGATGATATGGTCGGCATCTTGCGGCACGGTGGCGGGCAGGCCGAGGCCGCCGAATTCGACATTCTTTTCGAACGGCGCTGCCAGGAAATGGCCCTGATCGCCGAACCCGACGGAGCCGACGGCATTGACGGCGACGAGCGCGGCGATGGTCGTGCCATCGGACATGACGGTGGATGCCGTGCCTAGCCCACCCTTCAGGCCGGCCGTAAGCGCGCCGACGCCGGCACCTGCGGAGCCGATGGCAAAGGTCTTTGCGGCAGCTTGTGCGGCATCATAGCCGAGCTCGCGGTAGGGCGGGTAGCGGCCCCAGGCCTTGTCGCCGCCATTCATCAGATCGAACAGGATGGCGGCCGGCACGATCGGTATGCGGTGATCGCCAACGGCAAAGCCGCGCCCCGTTTCACGCAGGCGCGCCTGGACGCCCGAGGCTGCATCGAGCCCAAAGGCGGAGCCGCCGGACAACACGATCGCATCAACCGCGGCAACAGTGTTTTCGGGCTCGAGGAGATCGGTTTCGCGCGTGCCGGGCGCGCCGCCGAGGATCTTGACCGCGGCGGTGGCGGGCCGATCGGAGACGACGACAGTGACGCCCGATTTCAGGCGATGATCTTCGGCATTGCCGACGAGCAGGCCCGAAACATCCGTCAAACTGTTGGTCGAGCCGGGGCGCATGGTGTCTACCGACTTGCGCGCTCGGTGCCATCGAGCGGCACGAGGCGGCCATTCTGCGAAATGCGCAGCACGTAAGGTGCCTCGTCGGACTGGTCGGTGCCGAATTCGACCGGTCCGATTGTTGTCGCGAAGGTTTCCGTACGCAGCGTCTCGGCGAGGTCCGTTCCGGTGCTCGATGCCAGAGCCTTGGCGACGGCAGCGATTTCGGCGGCGGCGTAGATGGGCAGCAGATAGGCGTCGTCGGCGCGGCGGTCGAGATCGTCGCGCTCGCGCAGCAGTGTTTCAATGGCCTCGATGGCGCCGGCTGCTTCGTCGTCGGGTGCCGGGCGTTCGGCGACCATCGCCAGCACGCCGTCGGGAAGCGGGGTTGCGCCATCGGCAGCCTGGAGCGCATCGCCGCCCATGAAGGTGAGGTTCAGACCTGCCTGAGCGGCATCGCGCGCCATGATCGCGACATCGGCCCGGTCGCCACCGACGAAGACGTGGCTGACGCCGGCAGCGGCGAGCCGCCGGACGAGGCCGAATTGCAGCTCCTCGGCGGGACGGTAATTGTCGATGAAGCTCGGCGTGATGCCGCCTTGCTCCAGTTCAAGCCGCACCGTTTCGGCAAGATCGCGGCCGTAGATCGTGCCGTCTTCGATCAGCGCGAAGGGCTCGTCCGACCAGCGCGCGGCAATGGCTTGCGCGATTGCCGTCGCTTCCGCTTCGGCTGAAGGCGCGATGCGAAAGAGCGGCCACCCGCCGGCCAGCGCATCTTCCATGACGATGCCGGCTCGCAGGCTGACGCTGATTGCCGGAATGTCGGCATCGGCCAGGATCGGCATCACCTGATTGACCGTCTCGGCACAGAAGAGGCCGATGACGGCATCGACATCGGAGTCGACCATGAGTTCGGCTGCACCTGCCGCATTCGCATCGCTGCAGGGTTCGACCGCATCGATGATGGCGACCGACAGATTGGTGTGGGAGGTCGCAAAGGCATCGAGCGCGATGCCTGCCTGTTCGCCGATGATCGCGAGCGTGCCATCGGTCGGCGCGATAAGGCCGAGGCGGAGTTCCTCAGCGCTTGCGGCCGCAGGCAGCATCGCGACCGCCACGGCGAGCGCGACTGCCTGACCCGAGCTTTTGGCTACGGCTTTCACCACGAGGTTCGTCCCTTCGCAATCCCAGCCTGATGTGTAGACGCAAGGCGCCGCCGTTCCAACATCAAATAGCGTCCTGACATGCTTAGCTTGAGCCCGCATGTGCGATGCGCGGATTGACGACGACGCCGTCAAAGGCGCAAGAGCGGTCCTGTAATTGCGTCATTCACCGCCTATGTAAAAGGAGCGGGCGCGCGCGGCTCGTGCCTGCCTGCCACAAACGTTTCTCGAGGTTCCTGGTGCTTCACAAGCAGTCGATCACGCCCGAAGACTATCGCGAAGCCATGAGCCGGTTCGCCGGGCATGTGCATGTGGTGACGGCGGAGCTCGACGGCGTCAAACGCGGCATGACGGCGACGGCGTGCTGCTCGGTGTCCGATGCGCCGCCAACGGTGCTGGTCTGCATCAACCGCACGAACCCGCGCAACGAGACGTTCTTCAATGCCGGTTCCTTCGCGATCAACACGCTGGCGATCGATCACGTGCCGGTCGCCAATGCCTTTTCCGGCTTTGCCGATATGACGGACGAAGAGCGGTTTTCGGTCGGTACGTGGGACACGATCACGACAGGGGCGCCGACGCTTGGCGATGCGCGCGCGGTCTTCGACTGTCGCGTGCTCGAACTAAAGCCCATGTCGACGCATATGGTGGTGTTCGGGCAGGTTGTCGGCCTGAGGCTCGGCGAACACAGGCCGGCTCTCATCTATCTCGACCGGAAGTACCGGGACCTCTGAGGAGCCTTGGAGACGCCATGTCCGACGCACACGCCATTCCCGCCTCTATCGACGAGACGCTGACGCTGCTCAATGCCAATGACTACGTTGCCGGGCGCGATCTGGCGACGGTGGTGTTTCTGGCGCTGAAGATGAAGCGGCCGCTGTTCCTGGAAGGCGAGGCGGGCGTCGGCAAGACGGAAATCGCCAAGGTGCTGGCCAAGGGCCTCGACCGGCCGCTGATTCGGCTGCAGTGCTACGAAGGCCTCGATGTCGCCTCGGCCGTCTACGAGTGGAACTATCCGGCGCAGATGCTCGAAATCCGCATGGCGGAAGCGACGGGCGGCACCGACAGGAGTGCGATCGAGAAGGGCATCTTCTCCGACAAGTTCCTGATCCGACGCCCCGTGCTGCAGGCGCTGGAGGCCAAGGAAGGTCGTGCGCCGGTGTTCCTCATCGACGAGCTCGACCGGACCGACGAGGCCTTCGAGGCGTTTCTGCTCGAGGTGTTGTCCGACTATCAGGTCACGATCCCGGAGATCGGGACGATCAAGGCGGACGAGCCGCCGATCGTGATCATCACGACGAACCGGACGCGCGAGATCCACGACGCACTGAAGCGCCGCTGTCTCTATCATTGGGTGGATTATCCCAATGCCGAGCGCGAGCTCGAGATCGTGCGGCGCAAGGTGCCGAACTGCAATGCGGATCTGTCGCGCCAGGTGGTGGCCTATGTGCAGAAGCTGCGCACCATCGATCTCTTCAAGAATCCGGGCGTTGCCGAGACGATCGATTGGGCGAGCGCGCTGACCGAACTCGATCGCATGGCGCTCGACCCGCAGACCGTGTCCGATACGCTCGGCACGCTGTTGAAATACCAGGAAGACATTGCGCGGATCGGCACCGGCGAAGGCCGCAAGATCCTCGACGAGGTGAAGGCGGGCCTGGCCGCGGCGGAGTGAGCGCGATGGTCACCGATCTTGAGACCATGAAGCTGAGCACGACGGACGCCTTTGACGGGCGGCTTGCCGACAACATCGTGTATTTCGCGCGCACGCTGCGCAAGGCCGGCATGCGCGTCGGCCCTGCGGCCGTGACCGATGCGATCGAGGCGGTGAAGACGGCCGGCGTCGGCGATCGCGACGATTTCTACTGGGTGCTGCATTCGGTGCTGGTCAACCGGCACGAGGATCATGTGATATTCGACGAGGCCTTCCGCCTCTATTGGCGGTCGCGCGACCTCGTCGAGAAGATGATCGCGATGTTCTCGCCGGTCGCGCCCGACATGCGCGAACGCCAGAAGCTGAAGGCCGGTGAAACCCGCGTTTCGCAGGCGCTGTTCGAGGGGCACGAGAAGGCCCGCCCGCCGGAAGAAAAACCCGAAATCGAGGTGGATGCGCGCTTCTCATCGTCCGGCAACGAGGTGTTGCGCAAGACCGATTTCGCGCAGATGACGGCGCCGGAAATCGCGCGCGCCAAGAAGGCGCTTGCCGACCTCGTGCTGCCGGACGACCGGGTGGTGACGCGGCGGTTCCGGCCGACGCACCGGCCGGGGCGGATCGATCCGCGTGCGACCATGCGGGGCGCGCTGCGAAGCGGCGGCGAACTGATCCTGCCGGCCTACCGGCATCGGCGCGAGGTGCATCCGCCGCTCGTGGTTCTCGCCGATATTTCCGGATCGATGAGCCAGTACACAAGAATATTCCTGCATTTCCTTCACGTGCTGACGGAGCGCCGCCGGCGGGTGCACACCTTTCTCTTCGGCACGCGGCTGACGAATGTGACGCGGCAAATGCGCCACAAGGATCCCGACGAGGCGCTGGCGGAATGCGCGGACGCCGTGAAGGACTGGCAGGGCGGGACGCGGATCGCGACGACGCTTGCCGAATTCAACCGGCTCTGGGGCCGGCGCGTGCTCGGCCAGGGTGCGGTGGTGTTGATCATCACCGACGGGCTGGAGCGCGACGGCACCGACGATCTTTCCCGCGAGATGGACCGGCTTCACCGATCCTGCCGGCGGTTGATCTGGCTGAACCCGCTTCTGCGCTTCGACGGGTTCGAACCGCGCGCCCGCGGCGTGCAGGCGATGCTGCCGCATGTGGACGAATTCCGCGCGGTGCACAATCTGGACGCGATCAGCGGGCTGGTGGCAGCGCTTGGTGCCGGCAAGAGCCGCGATGCGGACCCGAGGCGTTTCATGACCGCAAGGCGATCCGCCGCGGCCTGAACGAGGAGATGTGACGATGATGACGCAATCCATAGAACTGGCTGCAGTGCCGTCCGCCGTGCTCGCCGACGATCCGCTGGTGATCGCCGAGGGCTGGGCGAAAGAGGGGCGTTCGGTTGCCGTTGCGACGGTCGTCGAAACATGGGGCTCCGCGCCACGTCCGGTGGGAAGCCATCTGGTGATCGATGGCGAAGGCAACTTCGAAGGGTCGGTGTCCGGCGGCTGCGTCGAGGGTGCGGTCGTCTCCGAAGCTCTGGACGTGATTTCCGCGGGCGCGCCGCGGATGCTGGAATTCGGCGTTGCCGACGAGACCGCATGGCGCGTCGGGCTTTCCTGCGGCGGACGCATTCGCGTCTATGTCGAAAAATTGGGCTGAACGGCCGTGGAACAGACACTTCTGCAGGATTTGAACGCGGAACGGCAGGCGCGCCGCGCCGTGATCCGTCTGACGGCACTGGACGGTTCCGACGACCGGCTCGTTCGCGAAGGCGAGACGATCGAAGGGCCACTGGCATCGATCGTGGAAGCCGCATTTCGGCGCGGAACGTCGCGCATCGAGGAGGTGTACGGCACGAGCTACTTCCTCAACGTTCATGTACCGCCGCCGCGCATCGTGGTGATCGGCGCGGTCCACATCAGCCAGGCGTTGGCGCCCATGGCTGCGATCGCCGGCTACGATCTGACGATCATCGATCCGCGCACGGCCTTCGCGACGCCGGAGCGTTTCGAAGGCACAGCGCTCTTTGCCGATTGGCCCGAGGACGTGCTGAAGGATGCGCCGCTCGATCGATACACGGCGCTCGTCGCCGTCACGCACGATCCGAAGATCGACGATTATCCGATCCAGGCGGCGCTCAAGGCCGGCTGCTTCTATGTGGGTGCGCTCGGGAGCCGGAAAACGCACGGCAAACGCCTGGAACGTCTGGGCGAGGCGGGTGTGAGCGAGGACGTGGCTGCCCGCATCAAGGCGCCGATCGGGCTCGACATCGGTGCGGCGAGCCCCGGCGAGATCGCCGTGGCAATCCTCGGCGAGATCATCGAAAGCCTGCGCCGGCGGCCACTCGTGGGGCCTTCCGGATCAACGGGCGGATGAGCCATGCGTTTTGCTGAGCTGCCCATCGACGAGGCCGAAGATGCGCTTCTCGCCCATTCGGTCAAGCAGGGTGCGGTGCGGCTGCGCAAGGGCCACCGGCTGACGGCGCAGGACGTTGCAGACCTCGATGCAGCCGGCGTTTCAACGGTCTTTGCGGTGACGCTCGATGCGGGCGACGAACCGGAGGATGCGGCTGCGGCACGGCTCGGAGCGGCGCTCCACGCCGATAATGTGGCGATCGGCGAGGCGGCGACGGGACGCGTCAACATCTTTGCCGCGGCTGCCGGGCTCTTCCGGGTCGAGGCGCCGGCCGTCGATGCGCTGAACCGGGTCGATCCGGCCATCACCTTCGCTTGCCTGAAGGACCGCAGCCCGGTGAATGCCGGCGACATGGTCGCGACGATCAAGATCATTCCGCTTGCCGTTGCCGGGCCGGCGCTCGCCGAAGCGACGATGGCGATCGCCCATGCCGGACTGATCGGGGTGACGCCGTTCCGCGCTGCCAAGGTGGGTCTCATCGCAACCACGCTGCCGAGCCTGAAGCCGAGCGTGATGGACAAGACGCGGGGCTTGCTCGAAGCGCGGCTGAGACCATCCGGCAGCACGCTTCTTAGTGAAAAACGCGTGGCGCATGAAACCGGCGCGGTCGCCGCTGCTCTCCGCGAGACGGCGGACCCTGTCGACATTCTCATCGTGTTCGGTGCTTCGGCCGTCGCGGATCCTCACGATGTGATCCCTGAGGCGATCCGGCAGGTGGGAGGTGTCGTCGAGGCTGTCGGCATGCCGGTCGATCCCGGCAATCTGCTGGTTTTAGGCGCGATCGCGGGCAAGCCGGTGATCGGTGCGCCGGGCTGCGCGCGCAGCCCCAAGGAAAACGGGTTCGATTGGGTGCTGGCGCGCATCCTCGCGGGCGAGACAGTGACGCGTGCGGATATCGCCGGGATGGGCGTCGGGGGTCTGCTGACGGAGATCGCAAGCAGGCCGCAGCCGCGGATCCCACGGACCCAGGCGTCGCTGCCGACGGTCGGTGGCGTTCTGCTTGCGGCCGGCAAGGCAAGTCGCATGGGCATCGACGGGGCGCACAAGCTTCTGGCGGAGTTCGACGGCGAAGCGCTCGTGCGGCGTACGGCCCGGGCGGGACTCAATGCCGGCCTGACGCCGATGATCGCCGTGACCGGCCACCGCGCCGGCGAGGTGGAGGCGGCACTCGCCGGCCTCGATCTGACAACGCTCAACAACGCGGCATTCGCGAGCGGCATGGCGTCCTCGCTGAAGGCCGGGATCGCTGCGCTCGGCGGTGAGGTGGGTGGTGCCATTATCCTTTTGGCCGACATGCCGGGGATAGGCCCCGGCGAAATCGGCACGCTCGTCGATGCTTTTCAGCACGCCGGCGGCGAAGCGATCGTGCGGGCGGCGAGCGGCGAAAAGCGGGGAAACCCCGTCATACTTCCACGCTCGACCTTCGATGCCGTTCTGGCGCTCGAAGGCGATGTGGGTGCGCGCCAGATCGTGGAGACGAGCGGACTTCACATCATCGATGTCGATATCGGGCAGGCGGCACAGCTCGACGTGGACACGCCGGAAGCGGTCGCCGCCGCCGGTGGCGTGCTCAAGGCCTGAGGGCCGGCTTGGCGTCCGTTGGCCGGTTGCGCAGGCAGCGTTCGGAACAGTAGCGAACCTCGTCCCAGGTCTTTGCCCAGCTCTTGCGCCAGACCATCGGCCGGCCGCAGGCCTGGCAGGGCTTTTCCGGCAGGTCGGATTTCTTGCGCATCTTCGCCATCGCGTAGAAGATAAAAGCCGCATGCGGCACTTCAAGCGAGGCACGATCATGGATCAGGTCGATATCGAGGAATTCTTCGCGCCGATAGGCCCGGTGCGGGTTCGATCGATGTTCGGCGGCAAGGGCATCTATGCCGAGGGCCGTATCATCGCGCTCGAAGTGAATGGCGACCTGTTGCTGAAAGCGGACGCAGAAAGCGCGCCCCGGTTCGCGGAGGCGGGCGCGACGCAATGGGTCTATGCGGGCCGGCCGGGCCGCAAGGCCATTGCGATGCCCTACTGGTCAGTGCCCGAAGATGCGCTGGATGACATCGATGCCCGGGCCGAATGGCTGGGCCTCGCGATCGAGGCGGCGGAGCGGTCCGAGCGCGCGAAGCGGCGTCGGACGCCGCAGCTCTAGCCTTCCAGCCCGAGATTCATTTTTTGTTCACTATCGGCAAAGCTGACGGCGCGGCTTGAAGAAACGCGGTTTACATGAGAACAAAAACAGAACATAGTGGGATCAGATAAGGAAAAGGAGATATCCAGATGATCATGCTTCGTGATGTTGCCGCCTTCGCCTCCATGTCTGTCTTCATTGCCGGCTTTTCCATCATCCTCATGGCGGTATGACCAGCATACCCCGTTGCTAACCCTCTTCAGGCGGCTGATGCCTGTGGATGGTGGGGACAAGTTTTACGGATGGCGGTTTGCGCCCTCCGTGGGTGGACAGGCCTCGTCCACATGCCGACTATCGGGAGGGCGATTCTGTTCAATTGCGTGGCCATCGCCACGCCTGACTGCGCCTGACGATTTCCTGAGAAGACGGATTTTGCGATATGGCGGACCATGCACCTTCGGGCGAACTGAAGTTCATCCATCTCAGGGTGCATTCGTCCTACTCGCTGCTTGAGGGCGCGCTGCCGCTCAAGAAGATCATCGGCCAGGCCGTCGCCGACAATCAGCCTGCCATTGCAGTCACCGACACGAACAATCTTTTCGGCGCGCTCGAATTCTCGGTGAAGGCGCAGGAAGCCGGCGTCCAGCCGATCATCGGTTGCCAGATGGATCTGGAGATGGAGGACGAGGCGACCGTCGAGCGGCGAAATCCGCGCGAACAGCTCGCCCGCCGTCCGTCGATCGTGCTGCTGGCCTCAAGTGAGAGCGGCTATGCGCGGCTCGTCGATCTCGTCAGCCGCGCATACCTGGACGGGACGGGCTCGGAGCGGCCGCATCTGAAACTGTCCTGGCTGCAGGAGAATGCCGAAGGGTTGATTGCGCTGACCGGTGGAGCCGGCGGGCCGGTGGAGCGGGCGCTCGGTGAAGGCGATGGCCCAAGGGCGGTCGCGCGGCTTGAGGCCCTGAAGGCGATCTTCGGCGACCGGCTCTATGTGGAACTGCAGCGGCCGCGCAATTACGATCGCGCCCGCGAGGCCCGGATGATCGGGCTTGCCTATGAATATGACCTGCCGCTCGTCGCCACCAACGAGGCGTTCTTCCTGAAGCCTGCGGATTTCGAGGCGCATGACGCGCTAATGGCGGTGGCGCACAACGCCATGGTTTCCGACGACAACCGGTTCCGTCTGACGGAGGACCACTGCCTCAAGAGCCAGAAGGAGATGGCGGCGCTGTTTTCCGATCTGCCGGAAGCGCTGGACAACACGATCGAGATTGCGATGCGCTGCTCGTTCCTGCTTGGGACGGTCAAGCCCATCCTGCCGCGGTTCACCGGAGCGACGGACGATCCGGATGCCGACAATCTTGCCGAAAGTGCCGAGTTGCGGCGCCAGGCCGAGCTTGGGCTCGCGGAGCGGATCGCCAAGCTCGGGATCAGCGCTGGCTACAGCGAGAGCGATTATCACGACCGGCTGAAGGTCGAGCTCGACATCATCGAGAACATGAAGTTCCCGGGCTACTTCCTCATCGTTGCGGACTTCATAAAATGGGCGAAAGCGCACGGCATTCCGGTAGGGCCCGGCCGTGGTTCGGGTGCCGGTTCGCTCGTCGCCTATGCGCTCACGATCACCGACGTCGATCCGCTGCGCTTCTCGCTGCTTTTCGAGCGCTTTCTCAATCCCGCGCGCGTTTCGATGCCCGACTTCGACATCGACTTCTGCCAGGACCGGCGCGAGGAGGTGATCCGCTACGTTCAGGAGAAATACGGCCGCGAGCAAGTGGGCCAGATCATCACCTTCGGTTCGCTTCAGGCGCGTGCGGCGCTGCGCGACGTCGGTCGCGTGCTCGAAATGCCCTATGGCCAGGTCGACAAGATCTGCAAGCTCGTGCCGAACAATCCCGCCAATCCGACGCCGCTCGGCAAGGCGATCGAGGAGGAGCCGCGTCTGCAGGAAGCGGCCGATGCCGAACCTGTGGTCGCCAAGCTGCTCGCCATCGCGCAGAAGCTCGAAGGGCTCTACCGCCACGCCTCGACGCATGCCGCCGGCATCGTGATCGGGGACCGGCCGCTGTCGAAGCTCGTGCCGATGTACCGCGATCCGCGCTCGGACATGGGCGTGACGCAGTTCAACATGAAATGGGTGGAGCAGGCCGGGCTCGTGAAGTTCGACTTCCTTGGCCTGAAGACCCTGACGGTCCTGAAGACCGCGGTCGATTTCGTCGCCAAGCGCGGCATTCAGCTCGATCTCGCGGCATTGCCACTCGACGATCAGCCGACCTACGAGATGATGTCGCGCGGCGAGACGGTCGGCGTGTTCCAGGTGGAATCTGCCGGCATGCGCAAGGCGCTGATCGGCATGCGGCCGGACCGGATCGAGGACATCATCGCGCTCGTTGCGCTCTACCGGCCGGGTCCGATGGAGAACATCCCGGTCTATAACGCGCGCAAGCATGGCGAGGAGGAACTGGCGTCGATCCACCCGAAGATCGACTACATCCTGGAAGAGACGCAGGGCGTTATCGTCTACCAGGAACAGGTGATGCAGATCGCCCAGGTTCTGGCCGGGTACTCGCTCGGCGAAGCCGATCTTCTGCGCCGCGCCATGGGCAAGAAGATCAAGGAGGAGATGGACCAGCAGCGCGAGCGCTTCGTCTCCGGTGCGGTCGAGCGCGGCGTATCGAAGCCGCAGGCCGACATGATCTTCGACCTTTTGGCGAAGTTTGCGAATTACGGCTTCAACAAATCCCACGCCGCCGCCTATGGCATCGTGTCGTATCAGACGGCCTATCTGAAGGCGCATTACCCGGTCGAGTTCCTGGCCGCGTCGATGACCTACGACATGGCCAACACCGACAAGATCAACGACTTCCGGCAGGATGCGCGCCGGCTCGGCATCGAGATCGTGCCGCCATCGGTGCAGACCTCGTTCCGGCTGTTCGAGACGGGCGAAAACCGCATCTATTATTCGCTGGCTGCCATCAAGGGCGTGGGCGAGGGGGCGGTTGAGCATATCGTTTCCGTGCGCGGCGACCGGCCCTTCGCCTCGATCGAGGATTTCTGCCTTCGGATCGATCCGAAGGTGGTCAACCGCCGCACGCTGGAGCAGCTGATCGCGGCAGGCGCGCTCGATTGTTTCGGCATCGACCGGGCGCGGCTCGTTGCCGGTATCGACCGGATGGTGGGCTTTGCGCAGCGCGCGGCGGAAGAGCGGACATCGGGCCAGCACGACATGTTCGGCGCAGGTGCCGCGACCGGTCCGGAGCGCATCCATTTTCCGGAGGTCGATGCCTGGCTCGCGTCGGACAAGCTGCACCGGGAATATGTGGCGCTCGGCTTCTATCTCTCGGCGCATCCGCTCGACAATTACAACGACATTCTCAAGCGCCTGCGCGTTCAGACCTACCAGGATTTCGCCATCGCCGTGAAAAGCGGCGCGACGGCGGGACGGCTGGCGGGCACGGTGACGGGCAGGCAGGAGCGCAAGACGCGCACCGGCAATCGCATGGGGATCGTGACGTTTTCGGATTCGTCCGGCCAGTTCGAGGCGGTGCTCTTTTCCGAAGCGCTCGCGCAATATCGCGACCTTCTGGAGCCAGGCCAGTCGCTGGTGATCACGGTGGGCGCCGACGAGCGGCCCGAGGGGATCGGCCTTCGCATCCAGACGGTCCAGTCGCTCGAAGAGCGTTCGGTGCAGATGCAAAAGGCGCTGCGCGTTTATGTGCGCGACAGCGGGCCACTGAAATCCATCGCGACGCATCTGAACGCCAAGGGCGAAGGCCTCGTGTCCTTCGTGGTGCTGAAGGACAACGGCAAGCGACAGATCGAAGTCGAGCTTCCGGATCGCTATCGTCTGTCGCCGCAGATCGCATCCGCGATGAAGGCGGCACCGGGGGTCATCGACGTCGAACTGGTCTGAGCGCTGCGCGGCGAACCGGTATCCGCTCCACCTGAAGACGATTTCCGCGCGGAGGCAGCTTCCGCGCTGCCGCCGCATTCGTTGCGCCGCCACAAGTCAGTGACGCTGCGCGTCAGGCGCGACCGGAGAGCACGTTTTGCGCGCGTTGCCAGAGCGTGCCCGCTTCGCGTCTGCCGGCGAACTGACGCAGTCGGCCGGCGAGGCCGGGGCCCGTCATGGTGCCGTGATAGTGGCAGTCGCAGAGCAGGCGGTGTGTGTCCTCGTGCGTCATGTCGAAGAAGTCCATGACGTCGCCGAGCGTATCGCCGGCCAATCCCTCCTGCCGCAGCACCGGATCGTTGAAGGCGACGGTGAGCGGCGAGGCCGGATCGCGATAGGCCCGGCGCAGCTCCCGTGCCATGAATTCGATCCGCCGCAGTGCCGCGAGCGGACCTTCATGCGCTTCGAGGCAGGCCGCCCAGCGGGCAATGCGCGCACGCCGATCCATCGGCGGCGCTTCGGGGGCAAGCGGCCTGGCTTCCAGTTCCATGATGTCGGGGTTTTCATGCTTCATAGGATCCTCCATCGAAGAAGACGCTACTTCACGGTCGAAATCCTACCACCGAACCCGCTTGGGGGCACGCGCAAGTGCGGCTTTGGCGATCACATTTTGAAGCGCCCGCCGAATGGTGCGTGGTCTTGAAATCGGGATGCGTGGAGAGACCGCTTTCCTTGTTTCAGCCATCCATGCCACCTATCACTCGAACGATTCCTCCAGGAGAGTTGCGACGATGCAGAAGCTGGCCCGATTGTTCTCCATTCTGAGCCTGGCCGTGATCGTGGGGCTGAGCCCGGTCATGGCCCAGGAAGCCCAGGACGATGCGGGTACCCGGCGTCCGCTGGAGGGACTTTTGGACAATCTGCTCGGCGGTGCGCCGCGGGGCGATGCGGCCCAAGGCAACGCGGATCAGGGCAATACTTCTGCGCAGGAGACGACGCGCCTGCCGGAAAGCCGCGAGGAGATGCAGCTTTCGTTCGCGCCGCTCGTGCGCCAGACGGCACCTGCGGTCGTGAACGTCTATGCCGAGCGGGAAGTGCGGCAGCGCTCGCCGTTCCAGGGCGATCCGTTCTTCGAACGCTTCTTCGGCCAGCAGATGCCCCATCGTTCGCAGCGCCAATCGTCGCTCGGCTCCGGCGTGGTCATCGATGCGTCGGGCGTCGTGATCACCAACAACCATGTGATCGATGGCGCGGACCAGGTGCGCGTGGCGTTTTCCGACGGCCGCGAATATGCCAGCGAGATCATCCTGAGGGACGAGACGATCGACCTGGCGATTCTGAAAATCGATGCGAATGTGGCGTTCGAAACGTTGCCGCTCGGCGATTCCGATGCGGTGGAGGTCGGCGATCTCGTGCTCGCGATCGGCAATCCGTTCGGCGTGGGGCAGACGGTGACGAGCGGGATCGTGTCGGCACTGGCACGCAACCAGGTCGGCATCTCCGATTTCGGCTTCTTCATCCAGACCGATGCGGCGATCAACCCAGGCAATTCCGGTGGCGCGCTCATCGACATGAACGGCAACCTCATCGGCATCAACACGGCGATCTATTCGCGCTCGGGCGGGTCGAACGGCATCGGTTTCGCCATTCCGGCCAACATGGTGCGCGCCGTCGCGGCTGCGGCGGAGACCGGCAGCGATACCTTCGTGCGGCCTTTCATCGGGGCCACCTTCGAGCCGGTGACGGCGGACATTGCCGAAGCGCTGGGCGCGCCGCGGATCTCCGGTGCGTTGGTCAACGACGTTCAGGACGATGGACCCGCGGCTGCGGCCGGGCTTTTGCCGGGCGACATCGTGACGGCTGTCAATGGCCGGGCGGTGGAGCACCCGGACGCGGTCGGCTACCGGTTGGCGACGGCCGGCATCGGCGGCACGGCTCAGCTGGAGGTGCTGTCGCGCGGACAAACAAAGACAATCGAGGTTGCGCTGGAGGCGCCGCCGGAGACGACGGAATTGCTGCTGACCGGCAGCAACCCGCTTGCCGGCGCCGTCGTGGCAGACATCACCCCCGATGTGGTCCAACGCCTGCGGTTGCGCTCCAGACCCGAAAGCGGCGTCGTCGTGCTGGAGGTGGACGGGCGCTCGCCGGCTGCGCGCTATGGGCTTCGACCCGGCGATATCGTGATGGCCGTCAATGGCACGGACATCACCGGCCCCGATCAGTTGGCGGAAATCCTGGCGGCAGGTGCGGGGCTCTGGCGCTTCGATATCGACCGCGGCGGTAATCTGATGCGCCAGTTCATTCGATAGGCATTTTCGCGATGGCCGATCTCTTCACCCATGGCCTCGATCCGACAGGCGGCACGCTGCGGCCGCTGGCGGATCGGCTGCGGCCGAAATCGCTTAGCGAGGTGACCGGACAGGCGCATCTCACCGGGCCCGATGGCACGCTGACCCGCAGGATCCGCTCGGGCTCGCTGGGTTCCATGATCTTCTGGGGGCCGCCCGGTACGGGCAAGACGACCGTGGCGCGGTTGCTTGCGGGTGAAACGGAACTCGCTTTCGAGCAGATATCGGCAATCTTCTCGGGCGTGGCGGACCTGAAGAAGGTGTTCGAAACGGCGCGCGCACGGCGCATGTCCGGCCGGCAGACGCTGCTTTTCGTCGACGAGATCCATCGCTTCAACCGCGCGCAGCAGGATAGCTTCCTGCCGGTCATGGAAGACGGCACGGTCGTGCTCATCGGCGCGACGACGGAAAACCCGTCCTTCGAGCTCAACGCCGCTCTCCTGTCGCGTGCCCGGGTTCTTTCGTTCCGCTCCCATAACGCCGACAGCCTATCCCAGCTTCTGACGCGGGCGGAGGAGGCCGAGGGTCGCCCGTTGCCCGTGACGCCCGAGGCGCGCGCGATCATGCTGCGGATGGCGGATGGGGACGGGCGCGCGATCCTGACGCTTGCCGAAGAGGTGTGGCGCGCTGCAGGTCCCGGCGAGGAAGTGGACGCGGAGACGCTGCAGCGGATCGTCCAGCGGCGCGCGCCGGTTTATGACAAGGGCCAGGATGGGCACTACAATCTGATCTCCGCTCTGCACAAATCCGTGCGCGGATCGGATCCGGATGCGGCGCTCTACTATCTGGCCCGCATGTTCGATGCGGGGGAAGACCCGCTCTATATTGGCCGCCGGCTCGTGCGCATGGCGGCAGAGGATGTGGGGCTTGCCGATCCGCAGGCGCTTGTCGTCGCCAATGCGGCCAAGGACGCCTACGATTATCTCGGCTCGCCGGAGGGCGAACTGGCGCTGGCGGAGGCATGCGTCTACATCGCGACCGCGCCGAAATCGAATGGTGTCTATGTGGCGTTCAAGGCGGCGATGCGGGCTGCCAAGGAACACGGCTCGCTGCTGCCGCCGAAGCACATCCTCAATGCGCCGACGAAGCTGATGAAGGAGGAGGGCTATGGCAGCGGTTACGAATACGACCACGACGCACCTGACGCCTTCTCGGGACAGACCTATTTGCCGGATGTGCTGAGCGGCACGCGCTTCTACGACCCGCCGGAGCGCGGGTTCGAACGCGAGATCCGCAAGCGGCTCGATTTCTGGGCTTCGAAGCGTCGCGAGCGGCAGGCTCGCCAACAGGAGTAGAACCGAGCCGTCCGATAAGTCCCGAAGGTCGATCGGACTTCGGTCCGATGCACCGTCCGTTCTGCCGCGGTTACACTGCCGCCTCGGATCATGTTCGGCAGGCCGGGGGGCGCGAACCATGAATGGCAGGCACTTCACATCGACAGGTGTCCGGTTCGAGCCAGGCGACCGCATGCCGCCATTCAAGGCCCGGACACGGAGCAACCCGCAGTTCAGCTTCGACACGATGGGCGGCTGCTGGCTTGTCCTCGGACTCATTGCCAGCAGCACGGACGACGATTGCCGGCGCGCGGTCGCGACCATGATGGCAGCAGACGATGTTTTCGACGATCGGCACGCCCGGTTGTTCATCGCCACGCGTGACCCCGACGACGAGACGCAAGGAACGCTTGTCGACCGGCTGCCCGGACGGCGGATTTTTCGGGATCATGACGGGGCCGTGGCGCGGCTTGCGGGCATATCGACGGGTGCATCGGGCGTGCGCCGTCTGCCCCGATCGGTGTGGCTCTTCATCGATCCTGCATTCACCATCCGGCGTGTCGTGCCGATGCGGGAGGATGGGCGGTGCGCGGAAGAACTGCTGGAAGCGCTGGCGGCGGCCCCGCCGGCCGACCGTTTTGCCGGATTTGCCGTGCCGCCGCCGATCCTTGTCCTGCCGGACATCTTCGAACCAGATTTCTGCGAGCGGCTGATCGGCATGCATCGTCGATCTGGAGGAGCGTCTTCCGGCTTCATGCGCGAGCGCGACGGCAAGACGGTGTTGATCAAGGATGCAAGCTTCAAGGTTCGGCGTGATCTCATCATCGACGACCCGGCCGTGATCTCGGAGGTCCAGAGCCGGATCATCCGCAAGGTGGTGCCGCAGATCGAGCGGGTCCATTTTTTCAGGTGCACACGGATGGAGCGCTATCTGGTCGGCTGCTACCCGGCCGAAGAGGGCGGGCATTTCCAGCCTCACCGGGACAATACGACGCCTGCCACGATGCACCGGCGCTTCGCCGTATCGATCAATTTGAACGAGGATTTCGAAGGCGGGGAGGTGTCGTTTCCGGAATATGCTCCGCGCGGCTTCAAGGCGCCACGCGGGGCGGCGATCGTTTTTTCCTGTTCGTTGCTTCATGCCGTTTCGCGCGTCACCGCCGGCGCGCGCTATGCATTCCTGCCGTTTCTCTATGACGATGCGGCCGCCGAGATCCGGCGCCGGAATTCCGCATCGCTCGAGACGCAGGACGTCGCTGCTTTATAAGCGACTTCGAATGTAAAGCGGTCCGGGTTGCCTGTCCCGGATGAAAACCTGTATCGATTGTCAGCGGGTGATCCATGACATCACCTGGAATGTTCCGCCGTGCATTGATGCCGGTCCGGTCGCAATGCTCTCGAAACACGGCGGTGACTGCCTACAATGACGCTGCTGGCAATTCTTTCAGCCAATGCCACGCCCTCTAGCGCTGACGTGGCGCCGGAGACCCTTTCGCGGAAGCTTCGGCACCATACGGCGCGCGCCCACAAGCAGACCGAGCGCGCCGCCGGCCTGGATCCCCGCTCGATCGACCGACGGAGCCTCACGGCCTTCCTGACGGACATGCACGGGTTTCAGCAGGCGCATGAGTGCTGGCTGCGCGGCTGCGGGATCGACCGATCGTTTCTCAAGGCGCGGGAACGGGCGGATCTGATGGAAGCCGATCTGATACGCCTCGGTGGCCAGCGAGGCAGCGCCTACGACCTGGCGATGCCGGCACCGTCGCAGGAGGAGGCCTATGGCGTGCTCTACGTGCTGGAAGGTTCGCGGGCCGGCGGGCGCTACATCGATCAGTGGGCCCGCGAGAAAGACTGGTATCCAATTGAAGGGTTGAGTTCCTTGCGAAGCGACGACGGCGAAGCCATGTGGCGGGAAACTCAAGCCGCGCTGGATGCGCTGCCGGCGGCCATGACACCTCAAGTGCTGGATGCGGCAGAGCGGACGTTTCAGCGGCTCCAGGACTGGTTCTCGAGGAGCCGACCATGAGCGACGCGCGCGATCTCGATATCTGCGCCAGCGAGCCGATCCGCATCCCGGGCAGCATTCAGCCGCATGGGGCTATGATCGTGCTGGACGCCAGCAGCCAAGTCATCACGCAGGTGAGTGCGAATGTCAGCACTTTCGTCGGCCTCGACCTGCGCGTGGGAGAAGGCTTGCCGGAAGAGCTGCGTTCGCTGCGGGAAGCGATCGAGAGGAAAGCGGCGGATGCCGACGAAGAGCGCTTCCAGGAAGCGCTACAGATCGGCGACAGGACGTGGACCGTCTTGATGCATGCCAATGCGCAGGGTCGCCTGATCATCGAATTCGAACAACGCGGCGAGCAGGAAGAACAGGCAATCGAAGCGCTGTTCGTGCGCCTGCAGGCCTTTTCCCAGTCATTGCTCGACCATTCGATGGACGACCTGACGACGGCGGCCCGGCAGACGGCTGTTTTCGTGCGGGCCATCACCGGGTTCGACCGGGCGCTGGTCTATCGGTTCGACCCGGAGTGGAATGGCCACGTCATCGCCCAGGCGAACAATGGTGAGCTGCCGAACTATCTTGGCCTTCGCTTTCCGAGCAAGGACATCCCCCCGCAGGCGCGGGAGCTTTATCGGACCAACCGGCTGCGGCTGATACCCTCCGCATCCTACGAACCCGTACCGCTCGTCCCGGCGGTCGATCCCGAGCTCAACGCGCCGCTGGATCTCAGTCTGGCGGCGCTCAGAAGCGTATCGCCCGTCCATCTCGAATATATGCGCAACATGGGCACCGGCTCGTCCATGTCGGTCTCGATCCTCGTCGACGGAGCGCTGTGGGGTCTTGTCGCCTGCCACAGCCGCAACGCCCATACCGTTTCCGCTAATGCGCGCGCAGCAGCCGATTTCGCCGTTCAGGCCTTTTCCATGCGGGTGTCGGCGAATGCCCGACTGGAAGATGCCAGCCTGCGCGTCGCCCTGAGTGCGCTTCAAGGGCGATTGCTGGCGATCATGGCTGAAGAGAACGAACTGAGTGCGGCGCTCGCCCGGGGGGAAAGCGAATTGCTTTCCTATGCGGACGCCACCGGCGCGGCTTTGGCCTCGGACGATGAGATCGTTGTCTTCGGCGCTGCGCCTCACGCCGCTGCTGTCGAGTCCATGGTCGAATTTCTGGAATCGACCGGCCGGCAGGAATTCTACACGGATCATCTCGGAGCGCAGATGCCGGGTGCGGAGCGCTTTGCCGAACAGGCGAGCGGGTTGCTGGCCGTGCGCATTTCCGAACTCTACCCGCACTGGCTGATCTGGTTTCGCCCGGAGGTGATCCGAACCGTGACCTGGGGCGGGGATCCGCACATGGTGGTGCGCGAATCGGGCCGCATTCACCCGCGCCAGTCGTTTCAGTCCTGGCAGGATCAGGAGCGGGGCAAGTCGACGCCCTGGCGGGAAGCCGAGCTCGATGCCGCGCGCAACCTGCGCAACGCCATTGTCGGCATCGTGCTCCGCAAGGCGGAAGTGCTTGCCAATCTCTCCGAGAGCTTGCAACGCTCGAACAAGGAACTCGAAGCGTTTTCCTATTCCGTCTCGCACGATCTGCGCGCGCCGTTTCGTCACATCGTCGGCTATTCGGAACTGTTAAAGGGGCGGTCGACCAATCTCGACGCGAAATCGCGCCATTACCTCGACAGTATTTCGGAATCGGCGCTCGCGGCCGGGCGCCTCGTGGACGATCTGTTGAATTTTTCCCATCTCGGACGAACGCAGCTCGCGCTGAAGAACGTCGATATGGACAAGATCGTCTCCGAGGTGCGCCATTCGACGACGCGGTTGATCGACCAGCGGCAGATCGAATGGGACGTGGCGGCGCTGCCGATCGCGAGAGGCGATCCGACGCTGATCCGTCAGGTCTGGCAGAACCTCATCGACAATGCTGTCAAGTATACTGCTCGCGAAGAAGTGTCACGGATCGCAATTCGAGGGTGGCGCGATGGCGACGAGATTTGCTATCAGATTTCGGACAATGGTGTCGGCTTTGACATGGCTTACCTTGGCAAGCTGTTCGGCGTGTTTCAGCGCCTGCAGCGAACCGAGGACTTCCAGGGGACGGGAATTGGCCTTGCACTGGTTCGGCGCATCATAGACCGGCACAAGGGCCGCGTCTGGGCAGAAGGGAGCGTGGGCGAGGGTGCCACGTTCGGTTTCAGCCTCCCTCTAAAGGTTAGGATCGATGACTGATTACCGTCCCATTCTGCTTGTCGAAGACAACCCTAAAGACCTCGAACTAACGCTAGAGGCACTGCGCCGCTGCAACATCGTCAACGAAATCGCCGTTGCCCGCGATGGTGAAGAAGCGCTCGATTATCTGTTCCGGCGCGGCAAGTTCGAAGGCCGCAACGAGGGTGAGCCGACCGTCGTTCTGCTGGACCTGAAGCTGCCCAAGATCGACGGGCTGGAAGTGCTTGAGAAGATCAAGTCGCATGCCTTCCTGCAGCGCGTTCCCGTGGTGATGCTGACATCGTCGCGCGAAGAGCAGGATCTGATCGCCAGCTATGAGCTTGGCGTGAACGCCTTCGTGGTCAAGCCGGTGGAATTCGGCCAGTTCATGGAAGCCATCAGCAATCTCGGCGTGTTCTGGGCGCTCCTCAACGAACCTGCTCCGCTGCGGGATCTCGAATGGAAATGAGCGTTCAACCCGTACGCGCCGATCAGCGCGTCATCCGGATCGTTCTCCTTGAAGACAGTGATTTCGACGCGGATCTGATCGAGGAGCATTTGGGCGATCTGGGGGATTCCGTCGAGATCGTGCGCGCGGTTGGGCGCAGCGATTACGAGCAAGCGCTGCGGACCCATTCGGTCGATGTGATCCTGTGCGACTACTCGCTGCCGGGTTTCGATGGCCTTGCCGCGCTCGAAATGGCGATGGAACTTGCGCCGGGGACCCCGTTCATCTTCGTGTCCGGTGTGCTCGGCGAAGAGATTGCGATCGAATCCTTCCGCAAGGGCGCGACCGATTACGTGCTGAAGCAGCGCCTGATCCGGCTGGCCCCGGCGGTGAAGCGCGCGCTCGCCGAAGCGCGGCTGCGCGAAGAGCAGCGCCGCGCCCGCCAGCAGCAGGATTTGCTGGTTCACGAACTCAGCCACCGCGTGAAGAACACGCTGGCCGTGGTTGCATCGATCATTCGCAACACTGCGCGCCACAGCGTGTCGAAGCAGGATCTCGAAGAGCGGCTGCTCGGCCGGATTCACGCGATGTCGGATGCCCATGCGCTCTTGTTCGAGGCCAACTGGACGAGCACCGGGCTGCGCGACGTTCTGGAGCGCATTCTGGCACCTTACCAGCGCAAGCATGCCCGCCAGATCGTCATGGACGGTGGCCGGGTGGACCTGCAGCCGAATTCGGCACTGGTGCTCGGCCTGATCATCCACGAACTCGGAACGAACGCTGCCAAGTACGGTGCGCTGTCCACGCCGACGGGTCGTGTCGACGTGACCTGGACGGCACCGCTCGACCGGCATGGCGAGCGCCGCGTTGAGATGACGTGGAAGGAAAGCGGTGGCCCGCCGGTGGTCGAGCCGACAGCCGCCGGCTTCGGCACGACGCTCATACGGCGCAGTGCAGGGCCGGAGCTTGGCGGGCAGGCAGCTCTGACCTTTCCGCCGGATGGCGTTCAGTTCAAGCTGAGCTTCGTGGTGGACGAGAACGGCCACAGCCGCAGCCTCTGAGAGGCTGCGTGCATAGCGCCGCGGACTATTCGTAGGTGAAAGACGCGCACATCTCCTCATCGGAGCCCGGCACGTCCTGCGTGTCGAACATCGCGACGATCGTCAGGTCGTCCGTGCCGGCCCAGGTCGCCACATAGGTGACGGACGCATCGCCGCAGAGAGTGTTGCCGTTCAGAAGATCGAGCACCTGCGGCTCGCCGACGCTGTAGACCGAGGCTGCCACTTCCTCACCATCGACGACGAAGACGTCCTGGACCAGTTCGTCGAACACCAGCGACTGTCCATCCGAGAAGACGATCTCGCTGTCATCGAGGCTGATGTCGCCGGTGATCGACATGGCGGTCGTACTGATGGCCGTGAAGTCCTCCGCCATGGCGGGCGTGATCACAAGCGCTCCGGCAATGAGCGCGGTCGGGAAGAAGAGACGCATGAGCGGCCTTTCGAAAGCGGGACGGGCAGGACGGCGATGCTGCAGCCGAATTTTCCAACAACACATCGCAGGATCGGCGCGGTCAAACAGCAAAATCTGTACGGGCGGCACGGGCGGTTTCCAACGGTCGACAAATCGCTTTAGTGTCAACTGACGGCGCGTCTTGCGCTCAGACAGTGTCGAAAGCTGGACGGCTTGATGGTTCACACGCTTCTCGTTGCGCTCGGTGGGGGGCTTGGCGCGGCGCTTCGCCATCTCACCAATCTCGCCGCTTTCAGGCTGCTCGGGCCGAACTTTCCCTTCGGCACGCTTGCGGTCAACGTCATCGGCTCGTTTCTGATGGGCGTGCTGGTGGAAGTGGTGGCGCGGCGCTTCGGCGCATCGGCGGAATTGCGGCTCTTCCTTGCCACGGGCGTGCTCGGCGGCTACACGACCTTCTCCGCATTCTCGCTGGACACGATCGTTCTCTGGGAGCGCGGCGCCCCGGGCCTCGCCGTCGCCTATGTGGGATTGAGTGTCCTGCTCTCGCTTGCTGCGATCATCGGCGGGCTCTGGCTGGCGCGGACGGTTTTCTGAACGGGATTGTGAACGATATGGCAGGCGTCGAGCAACGCAAGGTGGACGGCGACGAAGCGGGCATGCGGCTCGACCGCTGGTTCAAACAGCATTATCCGGGGCTCGGTTTCGGGCAGTTGCAGAAGCTGTTGCGATCGGGCCAGATCCGCGTCGATGGCGGGCGGGCGAAATCGGATACGCGGGTGCAGCCGGGCCAGATGGTGCGCGTGCCGCCGCTTGGCGTGGACGAGAAGAAGACCGGGCCGATCTCGCCGCGTGCCGTGCGTTCCGCACCGGACCACGAACTTCTGAGCCAGATGCTGATCTACGAGGACCCCAAGGTTTTCGTGTTCAACAAGCCGGCCGGCCTTGCGGTGCAGGGCGGATCGGGCCTGTCGCGCCATGTGGACGGGATGCTGGAAGTGTGGCGCAACAAGAAGGGCGAGAAGCCGCGGCTCGTCCACCGGCTCGACCGCGAGACCTCAGGCGTGCTGGTGGTTGCCCGCACGCGCGGCGCGGCGCAGGCGCTGACGGCGGCGTTTCGCGAGCGGACGACCAAGAAGACCTATTGGGCGCTGGTGCGCGGCGTGCCGAAGAAGCGCGAAGACAAGATCTCGACATGGCTGGTGAAGGAAGCGACGGCCGATGGCGACCGGATGCGCGTTGCCAAGCATGGCGAGCCCGATGCCGATCACGCGGTTTCCTATTACCGGATCATCGAGCAGGCGGCGCAGAACCTCGCCTGGCTGGAGATGGAGCCCTATACGGGACGCACGCACCAGCTGCGCGTCCACGCCGCCCATATCGGCCATCCGATCCTCGGTGATCCGAAATATTTCGAAGCGGACGAGAACTGGACACTGCCCGGCGGCATGCAGAACCGGCTGCATCTGCACGCGCGGCGGATCATCATTCCCAATCCGGCGGGCGGATCGATCGACGTGACAGCGGAACTGCCGCCGCACATGGTGCAGAGCTTCAACCTCATCGGTTTCGACGAGGCGGAAGGTGCGACGGACTGACAAACATGGCTGAGAACGACAACAAGCGCGATGACGGGCACCACGACGGGTCGATGCGCGACATCTTTGCCGAGCTTTCCGAAGCGGCAATGAGCGATCCGGACCCGGTGAAGCGCGCGCAGAAGCAGATGCAGAAGCCGCTGCCGAAGCGGTTCTACACGCAAGCCGGCATCGAAGCGGGCGAGGGCGGCTTCACTGTGACGCTGGATGGGCGGCCCGTGCGCACGCCGGCGCGCCAGCTTCTGACGCTGCCGAGCGCCGTGACGGCGGAAAAGACGGCGGCCGAATGGGAGGCGCAGGGCGAGACGATCGACCCCGCTACGATGCCGCTGACCCGGCTTGCCAATACGGCGATCGACGGGATTGCGCAGGATACCCAGGCGGTGGCCGAGGATGTGCTGCGCTTTGCCGGCACGGACCTGATCTGCTACCGCGCCGATGGGCCAGAGCGGCTGGTGGAACGCCAGGGCGCGGAATGGGACCCGGTGCTGGACTGGGCGCAGGCGGAGCTTGCCGCGCGCTTCGTGCTGGCCGAAGGCGTGATGCATGTGGCGCAGCCGAAGGAGGCGCTGGCGGCTTTCGGTGCGGCGCTCAAGGGCTTCACCGAGCCGCTCGATCTGGCGGCGCTGCACCTGGCAACGAGCCTGACGGGTTCGGCGCTGATTGCCATGGCGCTCGCCCGCGGCGCACTGACACCCGACGAGGCGTGGGCGAAGGCGCATCTCGACGAGACCTGGAACGCGGAGCTCTGGGGCGAGGATTACGAAGCGGCGAAGCGCCGGGAAAGCCGGCGGCGCGATTTCGATGCTGCGTCCTTCGTCCTGCTTGCCAGACGGGACGGTTGAGGCATTCTGCCGCCCGACGGTGCACGATCGACGACCACGACCACAAAGACCGACACTGACGATCTGCGGGAGGAACGCGCTTGAAACACGTGCTGGTGGAGCTTGAGGAGCGGCGGGCAAAGGCGAGGCTCGGCGGCGGCGAGGCGCGGATCGCGGCCCAGCACGCCAAGGGCAAGCTGACGGCGCGCGAGCGCATCGAGTGCTTCCTCGACGAGGGGAGTTTCGAAGAGTTCGACATGTTCGTCGAGCACCGCTCCACCGATTTCGGCATGCAGGACACCAAGATTTCCGGCGACGGCGTCGTGACCGGCTGGGGCACGGTGAATGGCCGAACGGTGTTCATTTTCGCCAAGGATTTCACGGTGTTCGGCGGGTCTCTTTCCGAGGCGCATGCGGAAAAGGTGATCAAGCTTCAGGACATGGCGCTGAAAAACCGGGCGCCGATCATCGGGCTCTACGACGCGGGCGGCGCGCGCATCCAGGAAGGCGTGGCGGCACTTGGCGGCTATGCGGAGATTTTCCAGCGCAATGTGCTCGCCTCCGGCGTCATCCCGCAGATTTCGGTGATCATGGGACCGTGCGCGGGCGGCGACGTCTATTCGCCGGCGATGACCGACTTCATCTTCATGGTGCGCGACACGTCCTACATGTTCGTGACCGGCCCGGATGTGGTGAAGACCGTGACCAACGAGACGGTGAGCGCCGAGGAACTCGGCGGCGCCTCGATCCACACGACGAAATCCTCGATCGCCGACGGGGCCTATGACAACGATGTCGAGGCGCTGTTGCAGATGCGCCGGCTGATCGACCTTCTGCCGCAATCCAACACATCCGACGTGCCGGAGATCGACAACTACCAGAGCGTCGACGAGATGGACGCGTCGCTCGACACGCTGGTGCCCGACAACGCCAACAAGCCCTATGACGTGAAGGAACTGATCGTCAAAGTGATCGACGAGGGCGATTTCTTCGAAATACAGGCGGCCTTTGCCAAGAACATCGTCTGCGGCTTCGGCCGCGTGGAGGGCCGCACGGTGGGCTTCGTCGCCAACCAGCCGATGGTGCTGGCCGGCGTTCTCGACAGCGACGCCTCGCGCAAGGCCGCGCGGTTCGTGCGCTTCTGCGACTGCTTCAACATTCCGATCGTCACCTTCGTCGACGTGCCGGGCTTCCTGCCGGGCACGGCGCAGGAATATGGCGGGCTGATCAAGCATGGCGCCAAGCTGCTCTTCGCCTATGGCGAAGCGACGGTGCCGAAGGTGACCGTGATCACCCGCAAGGCCTATGGCGGCGCCTATGACGTGATGGCCTCGAAGCACCTGCGCGGCGACATCAACTATGCCTGGCCCTCCGCCCAGATCGCCGTGATGGGCGCCAAGGGCGCCGTCGAGATCATCTTCCGCAAGGACATCGCCGACCCGGAAAAGATCGCCGCGCACACGAAGATGTACGAAGACCGCTTCCTCTCCCCCTTCGTCGCCGCCGAACGCGGCTATATCGACGAGGTGATCATGCCGCATTCGACCCGCAAACGCATCGCGCGGGGCTTAAGGATGCTCAGGAACAAGAGCCTGAGCAATCCTTGGAAGAAGCACGATAACATTCCGTTGTGAAGGCTTAGCAGCGGATAATTTGAAGGTAGTCGGACGCGGCGAGTTTCAGCATCACGGCATCGCGGCTGACGATCGGTATCCTGCGATGTCGAGCAGTGGCGATCAGGTAGCAGTCACCGGGGTCGCGGTGGTCGGTTTCGACTGCGGCCTGCGCCGCCAAGCATGCAATCCGCTGGCCGACGGGAATGACTTTGGCGCCGATCGCTCTTATGGCCGCCGAGAACCAGGTGCCAGCAGACGCATCGCCGAACGACGTCGGGTTCTTGTGCGCGGGTTTCGCAGCAGCGATCGCCAGCTCCCATGCGGAGATAGGCGAAACGAACAGCGCATTGGTCGACTGGGCATCTGCGATCGTCACGAGAGCGGCATCGGTCATCACATCGGCGGACGTGACCAGCCAGTAGAGGGCATGCGTATCGAGCAATACCCCCATCGATCTTCGTTTACTTCTCGACGTCTTTGCGCCGGCCCGGCGTTTTGTGCTTGGCTGCCTGCTCGGCAATCGGGCGGGTGAGGTCGATCCCCTCGCGTAGTGGCAGTTCCACCGACTTCATGGAGTCGGCGCCTCTTAGTTCGACGAACCGTCCCATGGCGGCGTCGCGAATGACGCGCTTGGTCGGCTCTGCTGTGGGGCGATGGAGCTTGTTCATGTGGAGACTGTAGCGGCTTTGTGGTAAATGGACTAGCGGCATCTACAGCATGCCTGCCGACCGCGCTGCTCGGCGACGCCCCACCACGTTCTCAATGACACGGGGTTGCGGATTCCGGCCGAAGCGGTTCTCGACAAAACGCCGGTGGCTTGCGTCAGCTCCCCAAACATACCTCTTCGCTCCCTCCACGACCTGGCGGTTGATCTCCTTGACTAGCTGGACAGGGTCTACCAAGCGAGTCTGCTCGAGAAAGTTTGCATCTCTTGCGCCTATCCATATCGACCTCGGCCCAATCGGCAGCACCACGTGCGCATGCTTCTCTGCGAGCAGTGTGCGGATAACCGGCCTATCGGAAGTTAGTAAAGACGGTGCATGCGGTGCCGTCTCAAGGACACGCCAATGCATTCTATTGAGCGTCAAGCCGACGCTTTCGTGGTCGATCAGCGTGTACAATACCTCAAACTGATGGCGCTCCTTTTCTGCCAGCGGCTGGGAAGCGAGATACTCCGAAAAGGTCTCCGGGTCGCCCAGCTTGCGAACCGCTTGATATCGCAGTTCCGCTACCGCATCGGTCTTCGAGAAATCTTCGTGCCACCATTCTCGAAACATCATGATGTCCTCTGGACAGCGTGTAAGTAGCGAGAGAATGAATCGGCTCCATGCAGAGCGGCTATGACCGTCCCACGGAGCATTATGGCCTTGCGCCTTTAGCATCTGTAGCGACTGAGATGCCCATAGGTCTAGCTGCTTGAAGAAAGTCTCCTCTACTTGTTGGGCTAGTTTAGGCTCATAGCCCTTCAGTTCGTATAATCGCGTTTCGTAGCCTGTTGCTTCTGCTGTCACCTCCTTGACCGCGATTTTGCGATTATGATGATTGGAATATTCCGTCAGCTTGGCCGTCGTGTCCCGTTCCCACGATCGTAGATAAAACGCCGGGATGAAGTGATGTTTGGTAGGTGGATTGGCAGGCTTCATCTTTTTATCATAGCATCGACATTCGCGCCCTTGAATGTCCTTCACACTGGCGATTGGCCGCGTCCCATACCCCCACCAGCCCCACGCAAGCCCAATCCCTGACACTCCGCCAACCTTCTCCGGCGGAGTCGCTGCATGCTTTCGACCTATCTCAGTTACAACCTTATCGATCGCGACATGTCGCGCAGCATCGGGCGGGTGGCGGATGATGCGGTGGTGGCGCGGGAGGCGCAGTATTATCGCGAGACGATCGGCAAGATTTCCACGGTCGAGGAGTTTCTCGACGATTACCGGGTCTATTCCTATGCGATGAAGGCCTACGGGCTGGAAGAGATGACCTATGCGCGCGCCTTCATGCGACAGGTGCTGGAAAGCGATCTCTCCGACAGCGACAGTTTCGCCAACAAGCTCGAGGACGAGCGCTATCGGAACTTCGCAAAGGCGTTTTCCTTTGCCGGCAACGCAGAAGCGCAGGTGAAGCCGGACATCCAGTCGGACCGGCAGACCGAGGATCTCATCGGGCTTTACGATGTGAGCGTGCAGAATGCCGGCCGTGCCTATGCGGCGGAATTCGAGAACTACAAGGCGCGCATCGGCCAGATCACCAATGTCGACGAGTTCCTGGCCGACCGGCGACTGGTGGAGGTGGCGCTCAAGGCCAATGTGATCGATACGCGCTATTATTCGGCCGATTTTCTGCGGGAGATTCTCACGAGCGATCTCTCCGATCCGACCAGTTTCGCCAACCGGCCGGAGAACCGGAACTATCTTTCGCTGGCTCAGCAATACAATTTCCAGGCGGACGGGTCGCTGGCCGACGGTGTTCCTGCGCAAACGACAGAGCAGGTGCGCAAGACGACGGAGGACTATCTGTTCGACGTGCCGGACCGGATCGTGCCGCTGGCCGCCGATCTGATGACCAGCTATTTCAACGAGAAGATCGCCACGATCACCAATGTCGACGATCTGCTGGCCGATCCGAAGCTCGTCAATTATCTCTGGACCGCCTACGACCAGCCGGCTTCGCTGACGCGGCGTGCCGATATCCGTGCGGCGCTGACGAGCGATCTTTCCGACCCGACGAGCTTTGCGCGCACGACGCCGAACAGCGCGCTTCGGGAGATGGCCCGCCTCTTCAACTTCGGCACGGATGGTGAGGCGGTCGGCCCGGCGCAGACGACCGAGCAGCGGACGACGCTCAACCGGGCATTCATGTCGAACTACGACAACGCCGGCGAACGCCGCGACGCGACGCGCGAAAGCGTGTTCCGCTCGGCCATGGCGACGGTGAATTCCGTCGATGCGCTGATGCGCGATGCCGCGCTCTACAATTACGTCATGCAGGCCTATGGGCTTGATCCTGTCACGGAAACGAAGGATGCGGTGAAGCGTGCGCTGACCAGCGACCTCAACGATCCGAACAGCTTTGCCAACCAGCCGCGCAATGCGCGCTTCCGTGGCCTTGCCGAGGCGTTCAACTTCGGCGCGGATGGGCTTGCGACCACGGCGCGGCGCGCGCAATCGGAAGCGCAGGTCAACGCCTTCACCGCCGACTATCTCGAACGCGCCGAGCTTCTGGGACTGACGGAGGATCAGGCGGAAACCGAGGTGCGCTACTATCGCGAGCAGATCGCCAAGGTCTCGTCGATCGACCAGCTTCTCGCGGATCGGCGCGTGGTCGCCGTTCTGCTGCAGAGCCAGGGTTATGATCCCGAGGTCATCGACACCCGCACGCTGCGCGACGTTTTGACGAGCGATGTGGACGATCCGGACAGCTTCGTGAACACGCAATCCGATCGCAGCCTGCGGCTTCTGGCGGCGAGCTTCAATTTCAACACCGACGGGACGATCGACCGGGAAGTGACCGGCAAGGTGCAGTCCGAAGCCGACATAATCCAGACGGAAGAATTCTATCTGCGCCAGACGCTGGAAGAAGAGGCGGGCCTGGAAAACGAGGGCGTGCGGCTTGCGCTTTATTTCAAGCGCATGGCGGGCGAGATCAAAAGCCCGTTCGACATCCTGGCGGATCCTGCGCTGCAGCAGGTGGTGCGCGTGGCGCTCGGCCTGCCGCAGGAGATCGCCCAGTCCGACATCGACGCGCAGGCGCGCATGATCGAGGACCGGCTGGATCTGGCGTCCTTCTCCGATCCACGCGAGCTCGACAAGTTCCTCGTGCAGTTCGCCGCGCTGTTCGACATGGAAAACAACAATTTCCAGGATCCGGCGCTGGCACTCTTTTCGTCCAATGCCGGTGCGGCGCTCGGCGCGGACATGCTGAGCAGTCTCGCGCAGATCAATCGTCGCGGGTTCTAGCCTGAGGCGTTGATCTCAGAGCGTTGATCTCAGGCGGTCAGGCGCAGGCGGAACGCAGCGCCTCTGCCTTGGCGACCGCCTCACGGCCATCACGGGCGAGCGCATCGGCGCCCATGCGCCCGGCCTCTGACGGGTCGCGCGAGAAGGCTGCGCCCCCGGTGAGGATCCCGACCTTGGGGTTGCGCGAGCGGGCGCGCACCTTGCCGATGTCGGCACGGGTCGCGTCCACATGTTCCTCGAAGCCGACGGACAGGCCGACGACCGCATACCATTCTTGGCCGACCATGCGGATGAGCGGCGCGCCGCTTTCCACATCGGGCCCACCATCCACTTCCCAGCCGGCAAGCCGCAGGAATTCGGCAACGATGAGTAGCCCGAAGGCGTGCTGTTCGTTACGGGCGGTGGCCAGCACGATGCGGCGGGTGGCATCCTGATTGAGCGCGCCGTAGCAGCTGTCGCTGGTCAGTTCATGAACGAGCGACTGCAGGCGCGCGAGCCCGACCGTCACGTCGATGAAGCTCAGCTCGTCGCGCTCCCACATGAGGCCGAGGCGGTGCGCAACGGGAGCGAGCAGGCCGAGATAGACCGTCTCAAGCTGCATGCCCCGGCTGCGGCGGCTTTGCAGATATTCGACACATGCGGCGGTATCGGCCTCGACGACGATGTGCAGAAGCTCGTTCACGTCGCGTGCCGAAGGCCGTGAGACGTCGCTCGCGATTTCGTGCGGCTGACGCAGGGCGGCGCTTTCGGCAATGAGAAGGCGCGGCACGACCTGGTTTTCAATGACTGATCTTAGGAATGTCCGATCGGAATCTGTCTGCGCCGATCCGCAATCGACATGTCCCACAACTGCATCCGATGCGGCGCCTGCCGATTGATCGACAGGTCCACGGCGGCTATGCCCCTCCGACATATGCTACCCCTTGGTATGTCGCATCCTCCCGAAGGTGCGACATATTGGATGCTATGCCTGTAGAATTGCGTTGACGACGGTGGAAATCGCCACCGATTTTTTCCGATATTTTGAATATATCGCCAAGTGCTAATTAATGCGCATGCGGCCTAACACAGCTGCATTTGACCAATCGTTCGAATTTACGAGACTTTAGCCGGCTTTGTTAAAGCACATGCTTACGATGCCGGACTAGAGGCGCGCGCGGTGCCAGCGCAGATGATCGTCCATGAAGGTGGAGATGAAGAAGTAGGAGTGGTCGTAGCCGGGCTGCATGCGAAGCTTCAACGGAATGTTCGCGGCATTGCAGGCTTCCTCGAGAAGCCAGGGTCGCAGACCGTTTTCTAGAAAGCCATCGGCATCGCCCTGATCCACGAGAAACTCGGCGAAGCGGTGGCCGTTCTCGATCAGCCGCGTGGCGTCATAGTCTCGCCATGCCGACGACTCGGCACCCAAATATTTCTCAAAGGCACCTTTCGACCAGTCAGCCGTGCTCGGCTGCACGATCGGCGCGAAGGCCGAGCAGGACTTGAAGCGATCGGGATTGCGCAATGCCATCACCAGCGCGCCATGCCCGCCCATCGAGTGGCCGAAGATGCCCTGGCGATTCATGTCCGCTGCAGGAAACTCGGTGGCGATGAGGCCCGACAGTTCGTCCAGGATGTAGCTGTACATGCGGTAATGCTGGGAATAGGGCGCCTCGGTCGCATCGACATAGAAGCCGGCGCCCTTGCCGAATTGCCAGTTGTCGGGCTCGTCGGCCACGTCGTCGCCGCGAGGGCTGGTATCCGGGCACACGATGATCAGGCCGAGTTCGGCCGCAAGCCGGCGATACTCGCCCTTGTCCATGACGTTCTGATGGGTGCAGGTGAGGCCGGAGAGGTACCAGAGAACCGGAGCCTTGGCGCCTTCAGCCAGCGGCGGCACGAAGACGGCGAAGGTCATTTCGCAATTGGTGACGGCGGAGGGATGGGAATAGACGCCCTGGATGCCGCCATGGGCCTTGGTCTGCGAAACTGTCTTCATGGGCTGTTACCTCGAATGCTGTTGGCGGCTGTCGCAACCATATCATCTCGATCGATCGGACATAGCCCGACGAAGGAGCCGGTCGAGCGTTTCCAGAAAGGCGGATCGGTCGCGCTGGGAAAACGACGGATTGTAGCCCTTGATCGCACCCGATTCGCGCAGGTGCTGGCCAAGATCGCGCATCGCGGTCGCCATGCCGATGGATGTCTGGTCGAAGATGCGACCCGTCGGGCCGGTCACATGGGCGCCAGCTTCCACGCAGCGCCCGGCAAGCGGCACGTCGGCGGTCACGACAACATCCCCCGGCTTGACGGTATCGGCGATCCAGTCGTCGGCAGCATCGAAACTTGCCGATACGACGACATTGACGATCATCGGATCACGCGAAGGCCGGAGGCCGGAATTGGCGACGAACACCGTCTTGACCCCATGGCGCTCGGCGACCTTGAGGATCTCGGGCTTCACCGGGCAGGCATCGGCGTCCACATAGATGATGGGGTTCTCAGCACCCATGGTCCTCGGCACGTCCTTCCATGCAGGGATCGCCCACGGCAATCCTAATTCCGGTCTGTTCCGGCCTCTTCCGGCGTGATCAGGGCCTTGGGTATCCGCCGTTGGGGCTCGGTTCAAGCCTTGGCTTGATCCTGCTCGTCATGGTAACAGCGGCGCACGCATCAAAGAGGCCGGTAGCGGCCCGTTCATCGAGGCAAAGGCGAAAGACACGCATGGATCCACGTGACAGCAAGATCGAAGCCGCACGCGCGGCGCTCGGCTATGTGGAAGACGGCATGCGTCTCGGCATTGGCACCGGATCCACCGCGGAAGAGTTCGTGCGGCTTCTGGCCGAAAAGGTCGAGGGCGGGCTTTCGATCAAGGGCGTGCCGACATCGGAGCGCACCGCTCGGCTGTGCATGGATCTCGGCGTGCCGCTCTTCTCGCTCGACGAGGAGCCGGAACTCGACCTGACGATCGATGGTGCCGACGAAGTCGACCATACACTGCGCCTGATCAAGGGCGGTGGCGGGGCGCTGCTGCGCGAGAAGATCGTCGCGGCGGCTTCCAAACGCATGATCGTTATCGCCGATGCATCGAAACTGGTCGACACGCTGGGTGCCTACGCGCTGCCGATCGAGATCAACCCGTTCGGCATGACGTCCACCCGGATTGCGGTGGAAAAGGCGGCTGCGAAGCTCGATCTTTCCGGGGGATTGACGATCCGTCCCGGCAATGACGGCGCCTATGAAACCGACGGCGGCCACCACATTCTCGACGCATCATTTGGCCGTATTCCCGATCCAGAAGCGCTATCCGCCGCGCTGCATGCCATCCCCGGGGTTGTCGAGCACGGTCTATTCATAAATCTGGCCTCGGTGGCGATTATCGCCGGCGAACACGGCGTTGAAACGCTGACGGCTGAGCAGGAACACAGGAGCTGATCCTCACATGGCAATCTCGAACGGTCTCTTTCGCGGTGCAGGTGCCGCCGCTCTCATCGCCTTCGCCCTGGCGGGCGGGACTGCGCATGCGCAGGAACAGCTGAGCGACAGCCACCGGGCCGCGGCACGTGCAGCCATCGCGGCGCTTGGTGCCACCGACCAGTTCGACCAGATCCTGCCCGGTACGGCCGAGCAGCTGAAGGCGGCGCTCATCCAGAGCACGCCAAACTTCGAAGCGGAAATCTCCTCCACGATCGACGACGTTGCAGTCTCGCTGGCATCGCGGCGTGGCGACCTCGAGCGTGAGGCGGCCGAGATCTACGCCCGCACCTTCACGGAAGAAGAGCTGAACGCGATCACGGAGTTCTACACGTCGCCGGCCGGTCTCAAGCTCCTGGAAAACGGCATCACCGTTACGCAGGAGCTGATGCGTTCGGCTGAAATCTGGGCGACTGGGATCTCGCGCGATCTCGCCGTCGAGGCCGATGCAGCGCTCGAGCAGCGTCTGGGCGACCAGGCGCCGACCGCGGAAGATGCCGGCATCGATCCCGAGACCGGTACAGTGGCCGATCCGGCTGCCACCCCTGCACAGTAGGCTCAAAGAGCACTAGATAAGATCTCAAAAGCCCGGCCAAGTGCCGGGCTTTCATTTCACAAGAACCGTCTCGGCGTCGGATACGCGGCGTCGACAAGACCACGCGCAGGATCGATCCCATGGCTGAGTACGACTACGACCTTTTCGTCATCGGTGGTGGCTCGGGTGGTGTTCGGGCAGCGCGGGTAACGGGTGCGCTCGGACGCAAGGTGGCGCTTGCGGAAGAGTACCGCTATGGCGGCACCTGCGTGATCCGCGGCTGCGTGCCGAAGAAGCTCTTCGTCTATGCCTCGCATTTTTCCGAAGCCTTCGAGGACGCCGCCGGATATGGCTGGTCTGTCGGGGAATCGTCGTTCGACTGGCCGACGCTGATTGCCAACAAGGACCGCGAGATCGAGCGTCTGGAAGGGCTCTATCGCAAGGGGCTGACCAGCGCGAATGTGACGCTATTCGACAGCCGCGCCGTGCTCGTGGATGCCCACACGATCGAGCTCAAGGCCACGGGCGAGCGCGTCACGGCAGACAAGATCCTCATCGCCGTCGGCGGGTATGCCAATCCGCACGCTTCGCTGCCGGGGCATGAGCTCTGCATCACCTCGAACGAGGCGTTCCACTTGGAGACGCTGCCAAAGGCGATCGTCATCGCCGGCGGCGGCTATATCGCGGTCGAGTTCGCCAACATCTTCCACGGGCTCGGTGTCGACACGACGATCATCTATCGCGGCAAGGAAATTCTCGGCCGCTTCGATGGCGACATGCGCCGCGGGCTTCATGCGGCGATGGAAAAGAAGGGCATCCGCATTCTCTGCCAGGATGTCTTCGCAAAGATCGAAAAGAGCGACGATGGCAGGCTTGTGGCGCACACCAAGAACGGCGAGGTGCTCAAGGCCGACCAGGTGATGCTGGCGCTTGGACGCGACCCGAATACCGAAGGTCTCGGGCTTGAGGCTGCGGGCGTTGCTGTCGATCACAAGGGCGCGGTCACCGTCGACGATTATTCCCGCACCAATGTCGAGAATATCTATGCCGTCGGTGACGTGACCGATCGCGTGCAACTGACGCCGGTCGCCATCCACGAGGCCATGTGCTTCGTCGAAACCGCCTTCAAGGACAATCCGACCAAGCCGGACCATCAGCTGATCGCGACGGCTGTCTTTTCGCAGCCGGAGATCGGAACGGTGGGCCTGTCGGAAGAGGATGCCTGCAAGGATTTCGAGGAACTCGAAGTCTATCGCGCCGAATTCCGGCCGATGAAACACGTGCTTGCCGGCCGGGAAGAGCGGACGATCATGAAGATCGTGGTGAATGCGCTCGACCGAAAAGTACTGGGTGTCCACATTCTCGGGCCGGAGGCGGGTGAGATGGCGCAGCTTCTCGGCATTGCGCTGAAGGCGGGTGCGACCAAGGACGACTTCGATCGCACGATGGCGGTGCACCCCACGGCTGCCGAGGAACTGGTGACGATGTACAACCCGACCTATCGCATCAAAGGCGGCAAGCGGGTCTAGGCGCCGGCGATCATTAAAATTCGATACAATATCGAAGTCCGACCGTAAGGCCTCGTCGCTAGGGTCACCCCGAAACGTCCAAAAGACGGGGTTGGGTGATGCATATTCTACGGAGATTTCGCCAGGAGAAGTCTGGCCAGTTCGGCATTCTGTTCGGGCTTCTGCTCGTTCCTGTCGCGGGAGCCGCAGGCCTTGCGGTGGATTATACCAAGGCGTCGAACATTCGCTTTCAGATGAAACACGAGGCCGACAAGATCGCGCTCGCAGTTGCCGCCAACGGCGTCAATGCCGACGACGCGGCGTTGCTGGACGGGTTCAGAAGCAATCTGAGCGACAGGTTCGCATTCAGAGGCGATCTCGCCGATGTGGTCCTGGATGGCGAATGGGTGTCGATCAGCGACTTCCAGGTGACGGCCGCGCTGACGATGCGCACTTCGATCGGCAGCATCCTGCAGACCGGGCCGGTCAGCATCGGCGCCACGAGCACGGCGCGCTACAAGGGCGCGGCTTACGTCTACACGGCGCCGAAGGTTGCACAGCTTGACCCCGAGGCATGGGACTATAACCGCGTCTCCGTCTATTGTTTCGATGCCCGCAAGGCCGCCGATGCCAAGGCCAATGCCGGTCGCGGCAGGGGCGGCTCTTCTGCTAACGGCGATAAGTCGCCCGGCCGCTCGCAGATGACACCGATCGCCGACAACAATGGCGGCCATTACAACGTCGAGATGCCCGTTTGCGGGGCAGGCGAGGCGTTGAGCCTGAAGCTCTGGAACGTCCGCGAGGCCAAGCATTATGGGGATGATCCCGATAAATCGACGCGGCGGCAGTATACCTACTACACCGATACGGTGATCGAGAACGGCGTGGAAAGCTATGATCTCGGAGGGCTTCGTCTCGTGGAGACGGTGCTGTGCGACACGTTCGAGCAGTGCAAGCCGAAGAGCAGCGGCGGTGTCATCCCGGAAGGAAAGAACCGCAACCCGCAGATCTCGACTGCGGCATGCGCGCCGGGCAAGTTTCGCTATTACGGCTTCGAGGACCGTCCTCCGGAGAATGGCGGCAGCGACCGCGATTACGATGATATCCGAGTGATCATCGAGTGTCCCGTCGATGTGCTCGTTGGACCGGAGACGGTGCGGCTCGTTCAGTAGAAGCTCCAAATCCAGCGCCTCGGGTTGAGCCGCGTGTAACCGCATGGCATGAGCGCCCCGCAAAGGTCGAACAGGAGCGGGGCAACATGCAGGATCATCCGGTGGATGACGGGACGCTTTCGCGCTTGGCCGCGGAAGGCGCGCTGGTCGCCTATTTCGGCTACGGATCGCTCGTCAACCGCGAGACGCTGCGCACCCACATCGTCGGCGCGCGGCCTGCGCGCGTTTCAGGCTGGCGGCGCGAATGGCAGCCACGCCCCGACGCGGGGCTTGCCGCCGATCACGCCGTGCATGCATCGCTTTTGACCGTGCGGCCTGCACCGGAAAGCGCGATCGACGGGCTTCTGGTATTCGACCATGTGGACAATCTCGCGGCGGTGGATCTGCGCGAAAACGACTACCAGCGCCGGCACGTGCCGCTCGAAACGCTGACTGTTTTCGGCGACGGGGTGCCGGACGGGTGCCCGATCTATATCTACGAGGCCGATCCGCCGGAGGAGAGCCCGGAGGACTGCCCGATCCTGCAATCCTATCTCGATGCAGTGCTGAAGGGCTTCCTGCGCGAGCACGGGTTGGCAGGGCTTCAACACTTCATTCGGGGAACCGCCAACTTCGACACGCCAATCCTCGGCGACCGGGATTGGCCGATCTATCCGCGCGCGGTCAGCCTCTCTGCAGAAGATCGCGCGCTCTTCGATCGGCTGCTGCAAGAAAATGGCGCGCGTTACGTCGCCTGAAGTCTATTCGTTGCGCGCTCTTTGCTTGGGGAGCGCTTTGGGTTTATAAGCCCGGCTTCGAACGGCGGGCAGGGCATGTCCGTCGTCAGGGAAGAGCCGACAGGTGAGCGTTATGGCACAGACATGGAACCCCGCAAGCTGGCGCGACAAGCCGATCCAGCAGGTCCCCTCCTATCCGGATCTGGAGGCGCTGAAGACTGCCGAAGCGCGTCTGGCCAGCTTCCCGCCGCTCGTTTTTGCCGGTGAGGCCCGCAAGTTGAAGACGTCGCTTGCCCGCGTGGCCGAGGGCGAGGGCTTCCTGCTCCAGGGCGGCGATTGCGCCGAGAGCTTCGCCGAGCATGGCGCTGACAACATCCGCGACTTCTTCCGCGTGTTCCTGCAGATGGCCGTCGTTCTGACGTTCGGAGCGCAGCAGCCTGTCGTGAAAGTCGGCCGCATTGCCGGCCAGTTCGCCAAGCCGCGCTCGTCCGACAACGAGACGAAGGACGGCGTGACGCTGCCTTCCTACCGCGGCGATATCATCAACGGCATCGAGTTCGACGAAGCGTCGCGCATTCCGAGCCCGGAGCGCCAGATCATGGCCTACCGGCAGTCGGCCGCAACGCTGAACCTGCTGCGCGCTTTCGCGCAGGGTGGTTACGCCAATCTCGACAACGTGCACCAGTGGATGCTCGGCTTCGTCAAGGACAGCCCGCAGGCCGAGCGTTACCGCAAGCTCGCCGACCGGATCTCCGAGACGATGGACTTCATGAAGGCAATCGGGATCGATTCCGAGAGCAACCGGTCGCTCAACGAAACCGATTTCTTCACCAGCCATGAAGCACTGCTGCTTGGCTATGAAGAGGCGATGACGCGCGTCGATTCCACATCGGGCGACTGGTACGCCACTTCGGGTCACATGATCTGGATCGGCGACCGCACACGCCAAGCCGATCACGCCCATATCGAGTTCTGCCGCGGCATCAAGAACCCGATCGGCCTGAAATGCGGACCGAGCCTGCAGCCGGACGATCTGCTCAAGCTGATCGACATCCTCAATCCGAGTAACGAAGCCGGCCGGCTGACGCTGATCGCGCGCTTTGGCCACGACAAGGTTGCCGAGCACCTGCCGAAGCTGATCCGCGCCGTGGAGCGCGAAGGCAAGAAGGTCGTCTGGTCCTGCGATCCGATGCACGGCAACACGATCACGCTGAACAGCTACAAGACGCGGCCTTTTGAGCGGATCCTGTCGGAAGTTGAAAGCTTCTTCCAGATTCACCGGGCCGAGGGTTCGCATCCGGGCGGCATCCACATCGAGATGACCGGCAAGAACGTGACCGAGTGCACGGGCGGTGCGCGCGCGGTTTCCGCCGACGACCTGTCGGACCGCTACCACACCCATTGCGACCCGCGCCTCAACGCCGACCAGGCGCTGGAACTCGCTTTCCTCGTCGCGGAACTGCTCAAGGGCGGCCGCGACGACCAGTCCCGCAAGGTGGCTGTGAACGGGTGAGATCGCGGGCTTTAGCTGCTCTGCTGCTCGCGAAGCTGGGCAGAGCGCTGAAGTGCCAGTGCAAATCGGCGGTGGAGACCATTGCCGGGTAGCAGATCATTGGTGGTCACGATGCCGGAAGCCATCGCGATCACCAATGCCGGTTCGAGACCGGTATTGTCCACGAGCAATACTTCATCGGCGAGTGCCATTGCTCGTGGCAGATTTTCGAACGATGACTCATATCGACGCGTGATGGCATCCGGCGCGATGTGGTGACCGCCGAGCTTGACCCGCTCCTGAACACGTCGAATGTGAAGCTCCGCATTCTCCAAGGCGATGAACAGCAGGGAAATCTGGTAGCCGGACGAATGACACTGCTCCATGAGTCGCAGCGACTGGCGGCTGCTCAATGTCGTTTCGTAGACCAGGCTTTCGCCGGCAGCCATCAATTGGGACAATTGGTTGAGTGCTTCGCGGCCCGCGCTGATGGAAACCCCTTCCGGATCCCGCGGATTAATTTGTCTGGCGATAACGTCGGCGTTTACAAACTGTCCGCTCGGTCGCAGCAAATCGTAGACGGTCGATTTCCCGCTTCCATTCGGACCGCCGATAATGGTGCAGATCTTATTCTGCTGGTTCACGACGCAGTGATCTGGAAGGAAGTGCGGCTTTAACGACGTCGATGCCGTCGATGATTTCGATCAGGTGGCGTTCGCCGTCAGGCATCTCACGAATGATACCGTCAGCAAGAGACGGGTCGGTGTAATAAACGGCGATGCCCGCCGCCTGTGCCTTGGCTCGTGCCACACGGCCCGACTGCTCGATTTTCGATCGGTTGTGTTGCCATTTTTCAATGAGCATCTTCGGACCATCTCATCCCGGTTTATCGCATAATAGCCGAGAGCGAAATTTTCGCCAATCTCAGGCTGCAGCCGCTTCGGCGACGACCTGGCGGATGGCGTCGGCGAGCGTTGCTGCGGGCTGGGCGCCGCTGATGGCGTATTTGTTGTTCAGGATGAAGCAGGGCACGCCCTGGACGCCCATGCGGCCGGCGTTTTCGATCTCGGCGGACACCGTTGCCCGGTCGAGTTCGCCGGCGAGCTTCGTTGCGACGACGGCGCGGTCGAGGCCCGCTTCCTCGGCGCAATCGAGCAGGGTCTGGTCGTCGCCGATATGCGCACCTTCGGTGAAGTACTTGCGAAACAGGCTTTCGACGACCCGGTCCTGAGCCATGCGGCCTTTTTCACCGGCCCAGCGGATCAGGCGGTGGGCGTCAAGCGTGTTGGCAGAGACTGGTATCGCGTCGAAGTCGAAGGGAATCCCTTCTTCGCGGCCTGCCTCGCGCACCCGCTCGTAGATGGCTGCGGCGCGCTCGGGCCCGCCGAACTTCTCTTCGAGATAGCGCGCGCGGTCCTTGCCCTCTTTAGGCAACGTCGGATCGAGCTGATAGGGGCGCCAGTTGATCTCGACGGCTACATCGCCATCAAGCGCTGCGACGGCGCCTTCAAGCCGGCGCTTTCCGATATAGCACCAGGGGCACATGACATCCGAGATCACGTCGATGCGGATTGTCTTCATGGTGATCGTCTCCTCGGATGCGCTTTTTGCGTTCGGCGCCTATTCGCCGGCCACGCGGCCGTCCCACCATGTGGGCAGCGTGTATCCATATATGGGTGTTGTTTCCGGCCGTTCGATATGGGCCCAACGTGCGACCCATTGTTCTTCGACGTGGTAGAGCGGCACCATGTACCAGCCCGACAGCAGCACTCGATCGAAAGCCCGGACAGCAGCGGTGAATTCTTCGTCGCTGCGGGCGTTGAGCATCGCATCGATCATGGCATCGATCGCCGGGTCGGCGGCACCGGCGAAGTTGAAGGTGCCTTGCGGATCGCGCGAACTGGAGTGCCAGCGCCAGTTCTGTTCGGCGCCGGGAGAAAGGGTCGACGGGTAGGACTTGACGATCATGTCGTAGTCGTAGGCGAGGCTTCGCTGCTGGTACTGCGCGTCGTCGACCGTGCGGATGCGCATGGCGATGCCGAGAGAGGTGAGGGTGCGCTGGTAGGCGAGCGCGAGTTTTTCCTGGCCTTCGTTTTGCGTCATCACCTCGAAGGACAACTGCCGGCCGTGCTCATCGACCATGCGACCGCCCTCGATATGGTAGCCGGCTTCTCGCAGCAGATCATAGGCGGCACGCTGGCTTGCGCGGTCGCGGCCGGCGCCACTGGTGCGTGGCATGGTGAAGCTGCCGTTCATGATTTCGGGCATCACGGCATCGGAGAACGGTGCGAGGAGGTCCTTCTCCAGCGCATTGGCGGGTGTTCCGAGGCTCGAGAAGTCTGAACCCTGCCAATAGCTCTGCGTGCGCGTATAGGCGCCGTCGAAGAGCGTGCGGTTTGCCCATTCGAAATCGAAGAGCATGGCAAGCGCCTGGCGCACCTGCCGGTCGGCGAAGATGTCGCGGCGCGTGTTGAAAACGAAGCCCAGCATGCCGGAGGGAAGCTGGGGGCGGAACTTGTCCTTGACGATCCGGCCATCTTCGACGGCGGGGAAATTGTAGGAGCGCGCCCAGGCGGTGGGGCTGCCCTCGGGAAAGACGTCGAACAGGCCGCGCTTGAACGCCTCGAACTGAGAACTCGCCGAGAGAAAATACTCCACCGTTACGGTGTCGAAATTGTCGTGGCCGCGTTTGACCGGCAGGTCACGGGCCCAGTAATCGGGGTCGCGTTCGAAGGTGATGCGCTGGCCGGGCTCGACCTTGGAGACCAGATAGGGGCCGGAACCGATCGGGGGCTTGAGCGAGGATCGGTCGAAGGTCTCCGCATCGATCGCGTGCTTCGGCAGGATCGGGCTCATTGCGATCAGCAATGGCAGCTCGCGGCTCGCATCGTCCCCGAAGGTGAAGCGCACGCCGCGCTCGCCGATTTTTTCGAGCTTCTCGACGAAGTTCAATCGGGTGGAATAGGGCGGACGGCCTTTTTCGGCGAGCAATTCGAAGGAGAAGATCACGTCTTCCGGCTTGATGGGCTCGCCATCGGAGAAGCGCGCTTCCGGGTGGAGCTGAAACTCGATGAAGCTGCGCTCCTCATCCCATTCGGCGGTCTCGGCGATCAGGCCATAGAGCGTGAAGGGTTCGTCGCGGCTGCGAAACATCAGCGATTCGTAGACGAGGTTGCCGTATTCCTGATCGATCACGCCACGGGCCGTGGTGCGCATGGACTGCAGGATGAACGGGTTGAGGCTGTCGAACGTGCCGACCACGCCATAGGCGATGCTGCCGCCCTTCGGCGCGTCGGGATCGACATAGGGCAGGTGCTCGAAATCCGGGCCAAGGGCCGGTTCGCCGTGCATGGCTATGGCATGAACCGGTTCGGCGGAGGCAGGCGACAGAAGCGCCGGCAGGAAGGCGGCGGCAATGGCGAGCGCCACGGTCGGAGAAAAGCGACCCATGAATGAAACTCCGGCGGCGTATCAATGCTGATTTGATTCGCGAAACCCTAACACGATCGCCACTGGTCTCGCATGAGGTCATGCCTGAGCTTGTGTTGGGGCGATATGATGGTGGTCGCTGCAATCGCTATTGCCGATCGGGTTCTAGTGGATATTGGGATCAAACGGGTGTAACGAGGCCCGTGACGTATCGCCGAGGCAATTCTGCGAGCCATTGTAATGCCGTATTTGGCCAACAGGACGGGGCGATATCGGGGGCGTGCGAGACGGGATTCGTCGTCGCGGGGCCGGATCGAACACACTCTTGAAGAGACGATTGAGGAGACGTAGAAGCCAATGAGCGTCAGGAACGCGATCAGCACCAAGACGGCCGCCGCGGGCAGCGCAGTCTTTGCAGCGGCCATGGGTTTCGCCGTGATGGCTTCGCCCGCCATGGCGCAGGCACCGGCTTCCGGGCAGGCACCCCAGGGCTGGTACAAAGCCTGCACCCAGCAGGCTGAAAACGACGTCTGCGTCGTCCAGAACATCGTCGCCGCCGGAAATGGCCAGCTCCTGACCGCCGTCGGCCTGATTTCGGTCGAGGGCCAGGTCAATCAGCGCGTCATGCAGGTTTCCGTGCCTTCGGCGCGCCTCGTCCAGCCGGGCATCAACATGCAGATCGATGGCGGACAGGCCACCAAGCTCGATTTTGCCGTCTGCATGCCCGACAAATGCGTGGCGGAAGTTCCGCTGACTGATGCGATGGTCGCCGAGTTCAAGCGCGGCGGTGAGGTCGTCTTCACATCTGTCAACTTCCAGCGTGCGCCGAACCCGATCAGCATCTCGCTGTCGGGCTTCACCCAGGCATTCGATGGGGAAGCCATGGCGCAGTCGGAACTGGAAGAGCGCCAGCGCGTGCTTCAGGAAGAAATGCAGCGCAAGGCTGCCGAAGCGCGCCAGCGCCTCGAGGAAGCCCAGGAAGCCGCCAAGTCGAACTGATCGGCGCGATTTTCGGAGTTTGAATACCAAAAGGCCCGGGTCGCACGTACGACCCGGGCCTTTTGATTCTATGAGATAAAAATTAGTGACCGATGGGGCCGCGGGGCCGATAGCTGCCGTCAGTCGGCCCTTCGAACACCTCCAGAACCTGAGGATGCCTCACGGGCTGGGCGTTCTCATCGGGCACGAGGTTCTGCTCCGAAACATAGGCAATATATGAGGTTTCGGCATTCTCGGCGAAGAGGTGATAGAAGGGCTGGTCCTTGCGGGGGCGCACTTCAGCGGGAATGGCGTTCCACCATTCCTCCGTGTTCGAGAATGTCGGGTCGACATCGAAGATCACGCCGCGAAACGGGTAGACCCGGTGTCGCACGATCTGGCCTATACGGAATTTCGCCTGTCTTTCTTGCATCGATTTCACGTCCATTTCTGACAGCTTAAATGGGCGGCGGGCAGGGCGATGGCAAGAGGTGCGACTTGACGCATACGCGTGACGCCGCCTAGTCAGGACTCCCCTGTCACGTGGCGATCCCCCTCCATGGCCGAAGTTTTCGCACTCGTTCTGCCATTCTTCGGCATGATTCTGATCGGCTACATCGCCGCGCGCATCGTGAGGCTGCCGGAGGAGGCGCTTGGCTGGTTCAACGTCTTCATCATCTATGTGGCGCTGCCGGCGCTCTTCTTCCGGCTTCTGGCCGATACGCCGATCGAGGACCTGGCGCGGTTCGATTTCATCGCAGTCAACATCGCTGTCACCTTCGCGATCTTTCTGGCGGTGTTCTTCGTGGGCCGGCGCCTGCGTGGGGCGCCGATCGAGGATGCGACCATTCAGGGGCTAGCGGGTGCCTACGGCAATATCGGCTATATGGGCCCGGCGCTGGCGATCCTGGCCTTCGGTGAACGCGCGGCAGTGCCGGTGGCGCTTATTGTCTGCTTCGAAAACATCCTGCATTTCTCGGTGACACCGATGCTGATGGCGACGGGGCGCGGCCGGGACAGGCGGCCGCTGCAGCTGGTGGTGACGATTGCAAAACGGATCGCATTCCACCCATTCATCATTTCTATGGTGCTCGGCATAGCTGTCGCCGCCTCCGGGCTGACACTGCCTGGCTCCGTCTCACGCCTCGTCGAATATCTGTCGCAGGCAGCCGCACCCTCGGCGCTTTTCGTCATGGGGGTGACGCTTGCATTGCGGCCGCTGAAGCAGCGGCCGGTCGAGCTTGGCTATATCGTTCCGGTAAAGCTGATCGTTCACCCGCTTGCCATGTATGTCGCACTGTCGGCGGCCGGCGATTTTCCAGCGATCTGGGTGTTCACGGCGGTTCTTCTGGCAGCCTTGCCGACGGCGACGAATGTCTTCGTGCTGGCGCAGCAATATGGCGTCTGGATCGAGAGGGCGTCGGCGACGGTGCTGATCACCACAGCCGGCTCGGTCGTGACCGTGTCAGCGCTGCTGCTCGCGATCACGTCCGGCACGCTGCCGCCAGATCTGTTCCCGTAAGCGACCGCCGAAGCCCGAGAGTGCGCTGCCTGGCTTCATGCCTTCCTTCAGCGCCAACTGTCGTACGGGACCGGTTCCGGCGAGCAGGGTGAGGCCAGCCGCGCGGGCAAACTGCACCGGGAGCAAACCATTGAGCAGCGACCGGTTGAGAAGATCGACCGCCTGGGTGCGGCTGACGATATCGGGACGGCGCGCGCGATCAAATTTGGCGATCGCGGCCTCGACGCTCGCCCGGTCTTCCAGATGAGCCGGCAGATTGCGCAGCTCCGCCACATCGCGCATGCCGAGATTAAGGCCCTGCGCGCCGATCGGCGGGAAGAGGTGAGCTGCTTCGCCGACAAGCGCGATGGCGCCGCGACCGAAGTTTTCAGCCACCATGCCGGACAGTGGAAAGCGCTGGAGTTCGCTGTCGACCGTGACGGCGCCCAGGATCGACTGCAGGCGGTCTTCGATCTCGCGGTTCAGCGCATCCGGCGAGAGCGCCATGATGCGCTCGGCGTGGTCGGGTTTCACCACCCAGACGAGGCTCGATCGGTTGCCGGAAAGCGGAACCTGGGTGAATGGACCTTCTTCCGTGTGAAATTCGGTCGAGACATCGCGGTGGGGCAGCTTGTGCGCGAATGTCAGAACGATCGCCGATTGCGGGTAGGACCAGACACGGGTCTTGATGCCCGCAGCCTCACGCGCCACGGAATTGCGGCCATCGGCCGCGACGATCATTCGGCCTTCGATTTCCATGCGGTCCGCGAGGGTGACGATGGGTGCTGCAGCTTCCGGCGAAACGGAGCGTGCCGGCCGATCGAAGCGCGTGATGGCCGGCGTCTCGGCGATCCGGTCGTCGAGCGCGGCGAGCAGATCGGCATTGGCGACGTTGTGGCCGAAGGCATCCTCGTCGATCTCCGAGGAATGAAACGAGACGGTCGGTGCGCGCAACAGCCTGCGGCTCGCATCGGCGATCCGCATGGTGCGTAGCGGCGCTGTCTTGCCGCTGAGGTGCGACCAGACGCCGAGTTCGTCCAGAAGCGCGATCGACGGCATCAACAGGGCGGTGGTGCGGCCATCCTTGACCGGTGCCTTCGGCGCGACGAAGCCGATCGAGCGGCCGCCCTGGGCCAGTAGAAGCGCGGCGGCACAGCCGGCAAGGCCTCCACCGATCACGACCGCATCGAATGTCTTCGTCATGGTGTCACGCTCCAGCCTTTTGCTGCTTCAGCATCAACGCTGAAAATGGGATCGTCGATCCCGGCTGCAATGGGCAGGGATCAAAAGCCGCAGCGGCAACATAATTGTGTATGTTGTCAACAGGTTCTAGCCATCGACGCACCTATCGCGCATTGGTTTCCGGGCGTCGGTGATCGCCGGCGTTGCCTGTCCGCTCTGACATGGATAGCCTCATCGCATGACCCTTTTGCGCCGCATCGGCACCAAACTCTACAGCTACCGGCGTCTGCCCTATGCCGAGATTCGTGCCTTTTCGGTGCATATTCTCACTGCCTCCGGCGCGTATCTCGCATTTCTTGCCGTGGTGGCGGCGGCGGAACTGCGCTTCGTCGACATGTTCTGGTGGCTTGGTTTCGCGCTGCTCGTGGATGGCATCGATGGTCCGATCGCGCGGCGGCTGAACGTCAAGGAAGTTCTGCCGGGCTGGTCGGGCGAACAGCTCGACAATGTGATCGATTACGTGACCTACGTGCTGATCCCGGCATTCGCGCTCTATCAGAGCGGGATGATCGGCGAGATCATGTCGTTCGTCTGCGCGGCGCTAATCGTGATTTCGAGCGCGATCTACTACGCCAATATGGGCATGAAGACGTCCGAGAATTTCTTCTCCGGCTTCCCGGTCGTCTGGAACATGCTGGTGTTTACGCTTTTCGCGATCGAGGCGAGCGAATGGACGGCGATGATCGTTGTGTTCGTCGCAGTGATCCTCACCTTTCTGCCGATCTATTTTCTGCATCCGGTGCGCGTCATCCGCTTGCGGGCGCTCAATCTTCCGATCTTCCTGATCTGGTGCGTGCTGTCCGGTTGGGCGCTGCTCCTGCATTTCGACAGCCCGCTTTGGCTGCAATGGGCAGTGAGTCTCAGCGCGCTCTACCTGTCGGTGATCGGCGGCATCATGCAATGGTTTCCAAAGCTCGGCGCGCGCGCTGCCTGAGCATTTCTGACGGCTTTCGAGGAGGACAAAATGACCAAGGCGATTGTGGTTCATGCGCATGGCGGGCCGGATGCCCTGGTTTATGACGACGTGACGGTGGGCGCCCCCGGCAAGGGCGAGGCGCTGATCCGTCAGGCGGCGATCGGCCTCAACTTCATCGATGTCTATTTCCGCACCGGTCTGTACCCGGCACCGAACGGCCTGCCCGTGATCCCGGGGGGCGAAGGCGCCGGCGAGGTGGTGGCGCTGGGCGAAGGCGTGGATTACCTGAAGGTCGGCGATCGCGTTGCCTATGTCAGCGCGGTCGGTGCCTATGCGGAAGAGCGGCTGATTGCGGCCGACAAGCTCGTCAAGGTGCCGGACGCCATCGACCTGGAAACGGCCGCCGCGATGATGCTGAAGGGCATGACGGTGGAATATCTCTTCTGCCGGACGCATGAGCTGAAAGCCGGTGAGACGATCCTTTTCCACGCCGCAGCCGGTGGCGTCGGCCTCATTGCCGGCCAGTGGGCTCGCGCGGTTGGAGCCACCATCATCGGAACCGTGAGCTCGCCCGCCAAGGCGGATCTGGCGCGCGCGGCCGGCTACGACCACGTCATCGATTATTCCAGCGACGATTTTGTCGCACGCGTGAAGGAGATCACCGGGGGACGCGGCTGCGACGTCGTCTACGATTCCGTCGGCAAGGACACTTTCTCGGGTTCGCTGGATTGCCTTCGCCCGCGCGGTCTCTTCGTCAGCTTCGGCCAGTCATCCGGGCCGATCGAGAATTTCGATGTGGGTCTCCTGTCGCGCAAGGGCTCGCTCTACATGACGCGGCCGACGCTTTTCACCTACAACGCGACGCGGCCTGAACTGGAGGCGTCCGCCAAGGCGCTGTTCGACATGGTCGAAAGCGGCAAGGTGAAGATCGATGTGAACCAGCGCTACAAGCTGGCCGATGCCGCTCAGGCACATCGTGATCTGGAAGCGCGGAAAACAACGGGTACGACGCTGCTGATCCCTTGAAATCGCCGGTGGAATGGTGAAGCATTGTGCAGTTGCGTTCATTGCACAATCGGTGGCCTAGAGTGGTAACCATCGTGCTGTCAGGATCTTGAAGCGTGCAGGCAAGCGATACCCGATCTTCAGCGCCATTGCTCGCGCTTGCCGGTCTCACGAAGATTTTCGGCACGCTCAAGGCCTGCGACGCCATCAGCCTCGAAATCGCGCCCGGCGAGATCCATGCGCTGCTTGGCGAGAACGGCGCCGGCAAGTCGACGCTCGTCAAGATGCTGTTCGGGGTGCTGGCGCCCGATGCCGGCCAGATCGTCTGGAAGGGCGAGCCTGTTTCGATCAATAGTCCTTTTGCGGCGCGCCATCTCGGCATCGGCATGGTGTTCCAGCACTTCTCGCTGTTCGAAGCTCTGACGGTTGCAGAGAATATCGCGCTTTCGCTCGATGACAGCGTGCCGATAGGCCAGATCGCCGAACGGGCGCGGGCCCTGTCGGAAGGGTACGGCCTGCCGCTCGATCCGTACGCGCTCGTGGCGGATCTTTCGGTGGGCGAACGCCAGCGCATCGAGATCGTGCGAACCCTTTTGCAGGATCCGCAGTTGATCATTCTCGACGAACCGACATCGGTGCTGACACCGCAGGAGGCGGACCGGCTGTTCGAGACGCTGGAGAAGCTGCGCAGCGAAGGCCGCTCGATCCTCTATATCAGCCACCGTCTGGAAGAGGTGCGGCGCATCTGCGACCGCGCGACCGTCTTGCGTCACGGCAAGGTCGTGGGCGCCTGCGATCCGCGCCAGGAGACGGTCGCTTCGCTGGCACGGATGATGGTCGGCGGGGATGTGGCCGACGTGACGATCGGGGCGAATGCCGGCGACGGCAGGGTGCTGATCGAAACGCGTAGACTGAGCCTCCCGGCGCGCACGCCGTTTGCGGTGTCGCTGAAGGACATCGATCTTACCGTCCATAGCGGTGAAGTGGTCGCGATCGCGGGCGTGGCGGGCAACGGGCAGAGCGAGCTTTTCGATGCGCTGTCAGGCGAGGTGACCACCAGCCGCGCCGATGCCGTGCGGCTCGCCGGTCAGGATGTCGGCCGCAAGGGCATCACCGAGCGGCGCCTGCTCGGCTGCGGATTCGTGCCGGAAGAGCGCCACGGGCACGGCGCCGTCTCGCAGATGAAGCTTTCCGACAACATGGTGCTGGCGCGCCATGCATCGGATGCGAAGACCTTTCTCGGCGGCGGGCTTGGCCTGTTGAAGCGCGATGCCGTCTGGGCCGCGACCGAGCGGGTGATCAAGGCGATGGATGTGCGCAAATCCGGCGTCGATCCGCATGCATCGGCGCTGTCGGGTGGCAATCTGCAGAAATTCATTATGGGGCGTGAGCTCGACCGCAATCTCTCCGTGCTGATCGTCAACCAGCCGACCTGGGGCGTGGATGCCGGCGCCGCAAGCCGCATTCGTCAAGCGATCGTCGATCTGGCAAAATCCGGCGCGGCGGTGGTGGTGATCAGCCAGGATCTCGACGAAGTTTTCGAGATCGCGCATTCGATCGCCGTCATCCATCACGGGCGGCTGAGCGCTTCGGAGCCGGCCCGGACATTGACGCGCGAACGGATCGGGCTGCTGATGGGCGGTGCGGCGCCCGAGGCCGATACGGTGCCGGAGGCTGCCCATGCGCATTGAACTGGAAAAGCGTCCGGAGCGATCCAAGCTCTTTTCGATCCTGTCGCCCTTCATCGCGCTCGGCCTGACGCTGATCGTCGGGGCGGTGCTGTTTCTGGCGCTCGGCAAGAACCCGGCCGAGGCGATGTTCTATTTCTTCATCGATCCGCTGCTCGTCGGCTGGTCGCTGCATGAGCTTGCCATCAAGGCAACGCCACTGATCCTGATTGCGGTCGGTCTTTCGGTGTGTTTTCGCTCCAACAACTGGAATATCGGCGCCGAAGGCCAATTCGTGATGGGCGCCATCGCCGGCTCGATCATTCCGGTGATGTTCCACGGGTGGGAATCGCCGCTCGTGCTGCCGCTGATGATGATTTCCGGAGCGATCGGCGGCGCGCTTTACGCCACGATCCCGGCGCTTCTGAAGGCACGGTTCAACACGAACGAGATCCTGACGAGCCTGATGCTGGTCTATGTGGCGCAGCTCTTTCTCGACTGGTTGGTGCGCGGGCCGTGGCGCAATCCGGAAGGGTTCAACTTTCCCGAGACGCGGAATTTTAATGCCTCCGCTATCCTGCCGGAGATCCTCGATGGCGGGCGCGCGCATTGGGGCCTGATCTTCGCGATCGTCGCCGCGCTCGCGACCTGGTTCATGATGCGCAGCACGCTCAAGGGCTTCGAGATCTCCGTGCTGGGGCAATCGGCTCGGGCAGGGCGCTTCGCCGGCTTTTCGGCCACCAAGATGGTGTTCTTCGCCTTTCTCTTCTCCGGTGCGATGGCCGGTCTTGCTGGTATCGCAGAGGTGTCCGGAGCCATCGGGCAGCTGCGGCCGGTGATCTCGCCAGGCTATGGCTTCACGGCGATCATCGTTGCGTTCCTCGGTCGTTTGAACCCGCTCGGGATCGTCGCCGCAGGCCTCGTGCTCGCGCTCACCTATCTCGGCGGCGAGGCGGCGCAGATTTCGATCGGCGTCTCCGACAAGGTCGCGCGGCTCTTTCAAGGAGCGCTTCTGTTCTTCGTGCTGGCCTGCGACACGCTGATCCACTACCGCATCCGCCTGCGCTCCACCGCCAAGGTGGCGAATGTTGCGGCGGCACCTGTCCAGTCCCCCGCACCGGTGGAGGCACGCTGATGGGCTTTTACGAAGCCGTTCTGATCTCGGTGATGACAGCCGCGACACCGCTGGTGCTCGCAGCCATCGGCGAACTGGTCGTCGAGCGGTCAGGCGTCCTCAATCTCGGCGTCGAAGGCATGATGATCATGGGCGCGGTGTGCGCCTTTGCCGGCGCGCAGATCTCCGGATCCCCGTTTATCGGCGTGCTCTGCGGCATGATCGCCGGCGGGGCGTTTTCGCTGCTCTTCGGTTTCCTGACGCTGACGCTCGTTGCCAATCAGGTGGCGACCGGTCTTGCGCTCACGATCCTGGGGCTCGGGCTTTCCGGCATGATCGGGGAGAGCTTTATCGGGCTTCCGGGCGTGCGCCTGCCGGTTCTCGATATTCCCTTCCTCAGCGACATCCCGGTGATCGGCCGGATCGTGTTCGGGCAGGATCTTCTGTTCTACGCGTCGATCGGTCTGGTGATCGGTGTCGCCTGGTTCCTGTTCAGGACGCGCGCCGGCCTCAGGCTGCGTGCGATCGGCGACAATCACGGTTCCGCCCATGCGCTCGGTGTTTCAGTCATCCGCGTGCGGTATCTTGCGGTGCTCTTCGGTGGCGTGTGCTCGGGCCTTGCGGGCGCGCATCTGTCGCTCGTCTACACGCCGCAATGGGTAGAGAACATGTCGGCCGGGCGCGGCTGGATCGCGCTGGCGCTGGTGGTCTTTGCTTCCTGGCGGCCGCTTCGTCTTCTTGCCGGTGCCTATCTCTTCGGCGCTGTCTCCATCGGCGGACTGCATGCCCAGGCACTTGGTGTCGGCATTCCCTCGCAGTTCGTATCGATGCTTCCCTATCTCGCAACGATCGTCGTTCTCGTCCTCATTTCGATGGATCGCCGCCTGACGCTCATCAACCGTCCCGCCTCGCTCGGCCAGCCTTTCGTTCCGGAAAGATAGGTTGAGGCGATGTCACAGAAGGACGGATCGGGATTCCAGTTCAACCTCCAAACAACCAAGGGCAACAACATGAAAAAAACGCTCCTCGCTCTCGCCGCTTCGGCCAGCGCGATCATGCTCGCCGGTCCCGCAGCCGCACAGATGGACCAGGTCAAGGCCTGCTTCATCTATGTCGGCCCCGTCGGCGATTTCGGCTGGTCCTACCAGCACGACCAAGGCCGCCTCTTCGCCGAAGAGCATTTCGGTGACCGCTTGGAAACGGCGTTCCTCGAAAGCGTGCCGGAAGGCGCCGATGCCGAGCGCGCCATCGAGCGCTTCGCGCGGTCGGGCTGCAACATCATCTTCACGACGTCCTTCGGCTACATGGACGCCACCAACGCCGTCGCCGCGCGCTATCCCGACATCAAGTTCGAGCATGCGACCGGTTACAAGCGCGACCATCCGAACGTCGCAACCTACGATTCGCGCTTCTACCAGGGCCGTTACATCATCGGCCAGATCGCGGCCGAGATGTCGGAAACCGGTTCGGCCGGCTACATCGGTTCGTTCCCGATCCCGGAAGTCGTTCAGGGCATCAACGCCTTCATGCTCGGCGCACAGTCGATCAATCCGGACTTCGAGCTGAAGGTCGTGTGGGTCAACACCTGGTTCGACCCGGGCCGTGAAGCCGATGCCGCCCGTGCGCTGATCGACCAGGGCGTCGACATCCTGACGCAGCACACCGATTCGACCGGCCCGATGCAGGTGGCAGCCGAGCGCGGCATCTTCGCTTTTGGCCAGGCATCGGACATGATCGAGTTTGGTCCCGAGACACAGCTGACCTCGATCATCGACGATTGGGGCCCGTACTACGTCGAGCGCATCGAGGCTGTTATGGACGGCACCTGGGAGCAGCAGGCAACCTGGGACGGTCTTGCCGAAGGTCACGTCGTGATGGCGGAATATGCCAACATGCCGGACGACGTTAAGGCACAGGCCGAAGCAACCGAGGAGTCGATCCGTTCCGGCGCGTTCCACCCCTTCACCGGCCCGATCAACAAGCAGGACGGCACTGAGTGGCTCGCCGAAGGCGCAGTCGCCGACGATGCGGCTCTGTCGAGCATGAACTTCTACGTCGAAGGCATCGACGACCAGCTGCCGCAGTAAGCGTCGCTCTCTTACTGCTCGGAAATGCAAGAAACCCGCCGGAGCGATCCGGCGGGTTTCTTTTTGGTCTTGCTCGGGAGGTCAGACCGAACGGGCGAGAGTAGTTTGTCGCGTTTCCGAAGGGCGAACCGGTATCCACTTCGCCTGGAAACGCTTCAGCGCCCGTTCCTCACTCGGCCGGAGCCGGTGAAGGGGAGTGGCCGGTGGCCACATCTTTCTTGTCATGCCGCTTCATCGCCGATTCCGGCTTGGCGATGTAGGTGTAGAACATCGGCACGACGAAGAGCGTGAACAGCGTTCCGATGCACAGGCCGGAGAAGATCACGAGACCCATGGCCTGGCGGGCGGCTGCACCGGCGCCGGACGCGATCATCAGAGGCACGACGGCGAGCGCAAGAGCGGCGGTGGTCATCAGGATCGGGCGCAGGCGGACCTTTGCCGATTCCACGATCGCTTCGCGGATCGGGAGCCCTTCCTCACGCCGCTGGTTGGCGAATTCCACCAGAAGGATGCCGTGCTTGGTGATGATGCCGATCAGCGTGATCAAGCCCACCTGAGTGTAGATGTTGATCGTGCCGAGCCCGAGATTGAGCGGGAGGATCGCACCGAAGATCGAGAGCGGAACCGACATCATGATGATGAAGGGGTCACGGAAGCTTTCGAACTGCGCCGCGAGCACGAGATAGATGACCACGATGGCGAGCGCGAATGCGATCAGGATCGTGTTGCCCTGCTGGACTTCCAGACGCGACTGGCCGGAATATTCCAGGAAGAAGCTGTCTGGCAGAAGCGGATTGGCGATATCGACGATCGTCTGCAGGCCTTGGCCGGTGGTGACGCCGGGCAGGGGCAGGGCCGAGATGGTGGCTGCATTCAGCTGGTTGAACTGCTCGATGGAGGCAGGTGCAGAGCCTGTCTCGACGCTGACGACCGAGGACAGCGGGATCATCGTGCCCGTGGTGGAGCGGATGAAGAAGTCCGTCAACGCCTGGGGGTTGTCGCGATATTCCTGCGGCACCTGGGTGATGATGTCGTAGCTGTTTGAATCGCGATCGAACTGCGCAACGGCACCGCCGCCGACGAGCACGTTCAGCGTGTTGCCGATGTCGCTGATCGGGACATTGAGCGCTGCTGCACGGTCGCGGTCGATCGTCATCGTGATCTGCGGGCTGTCGTAGGACAGCGAGTTCTGCACAATGATGAACTGGCCGGAGGCCTGGGCTTCCTGACGGATCTGTTCGGCCACTTCGTAGACCTGGCTCGGATCGCCGGTCGACTGGACGACCATGGAGATCGGTAGCCCGCCGCCGGCGCCCGGGAGCGAAGGCGGTGCGAAGACAAGCGCCTGAACGCCGTTGACCGGTGCGATGCGGCCCTGGATGTCCTGCTGGATTTCGGCCTGGGACCGCTCGCGGCTGCCCCAGTCCTTCAGGCCCCAGACCGCGAAGCCGCTGTTGGTTTCGCCGCCCATGCCGACGATGGAGAACTGCGCACGCACTTCGTCGATATCGCTGGTCGCATCGGCCAGCTGGTCGACGAAGGCACTGGTGTATTCGCTCGTGGCGTAACGGGGAGCGGTCACCAGGGAGAAGAGGGCGCCTTCGTCTTCCTCCGGCGCGAGTTCGCTCGACGTCTGCATGAAGAGGAAGCCGGTCAGTGCCATCAGGCTGATAGTGACCATCATCGTGATCGGCCGGTAGTTGAGCGATCCGGAGACCATGCGCTCGTACCAGTTCGCCAGCCGTTCGAAGGTGCGGTCGATGAAGCGCTGGAAGCGGCTGTGATTGCCGGCTTTCAGAATACGGGCGCTCATCATCGGGGTGATGGTCAGTGCGATGATGCCCGAGATGATGACGGCGCCTGCGAGCGTGAACGCGAACTCGCGGAAGAGCGAGCCGGTTAGACCGCCGGTGAAGCCGATGGGTGCGAAGACGGCAGCGAGCGTGATCGTCATGGCCACGATGGCGAGCGAGATCTCCTCCATGCTCTTCTTGGAGGCCGCCATCGGATCCATGCCTTCTTCGATATGGCGGTGGATATTCTCGACCACGATGATGGCGTCGTCGACGACGAGGCCGATCGCGAGGACCATGGCCAGCAGCGACAGGAGGTTGATGGAATATCCCAGCACCAGAAGGAAGAAGCAGACGCCGATGAGCGACAGCGGGATCGTCACGATCGGCATTAGCGTGGAGCGGAACGAGCCGAGGAACAGCAGGATGACGACGATCACGATGACGACGGCTTCAGCGATCGTCTTGAAGACCTCCTCGATCGAGGAGCTGATGGTCTCGGTGGCGTTGTAGACCATCTCGATGGACATGCCATCCGGCAGCGTGTCGCTAATGGCTGGCAGTTCAGCGAGAACGGCATCGGCGGTGTCGAGCGGGTTTGCCGACGGGGTCGGGAAGATGCCGATAAAAATGCCGGGTTCGCCATTGAAGTTGACGACCGTGTCGGTGCTTTCGGCAGCCAGTTCGACCTCGGCGACATCCGTCAGCCGCACGACGCTGTCGCCATTGGACGTGATCGGAAGTTGGCCGAACGCCTCCGGCGTCTGCAGTGTGGACTGCAGGGTGATCGCCTGGGCGACAAACTCGTTTTCAGTGCGGCCCGGCGCCGACAGGAAGTTGGAGGCGTTGATGGCCTGGGTGACTTCGGATGCCGTCACTCCACGGGCAGCGAGCCGGATCGGGTCGATCCAGACGCGCATAGCGTAGTTTGCAGCACCGAGGATCTGAATTTCGGCCACACCTTCGATGGTGGACATGCGGGGACGAACCACGCGCTCCAGATATTCGGTGAGCTGCTCGGCGGTCATGTTGGGGTTCTGGACCGCCAGGTACATGATCGCGAATTGCTGACCCGTGCCCTTGGTGATGATCGGGTCTTCGGACTGCGACGGCAGCTGGCCGCGGACCTGCTGCACCTTCGACATCACTTCCGTGAGCGCGATATCGGGATCGGCACCGAGTTCCATTTGCACGGTCACGGTGCTGCTCGACGCACGGCTTTGCGAGGTGACGTAGTCGATGTTCTCGGTGGTCGAGACGGCGGCGGCGATCGGGGCCGTGATGAAGCCCTGGATCAGCTCTGCGTTGGCGCCGGGATAGACCGTGTTGATGGTGACGACGGTTTCCTCGACCTCTGGGTACTGACGCACCGAGAGACTGAAGAGACCTTGGAAGCCGAGCAGGAGGATCAGGCAGCCGAGAACGGTGGACAGGACCGGGCGCTGAATGAAGGTGTTGGAAATATTCATTGCGCTACCTGCTCGGCTGTCTGCGGATTGCCGCCGTTCAGGGGGCTTTCGCTTTCATCGATGGTGACGAGCGCGCCGTTGGACAGGCGGTTCTGGCCGGCCGAGACGACGATGTCTCCTGCCGAGAGACCTTCGGCAATTTCGACCAGCGAACCGTTGCGGCGACCAGTCGTCACGAAGACCTGACGCGCCTCCATCGTCGGGCCCGCATCTTCTGCCGGGGCAGGCGCAGCGGCTGCTGCCTCGGGCATTTCCTCGGCCTGTTCCGCTGCCTGTTCGGCAGCCTGCTCCTGCTCTTCCGACGCTTCGCGCACGACATAGACGAAGTCGCCGTAAAGGCTCGAGACGATGGCCGTCTGCGGCAGCGCGATGACGTCAGGCTCCTCGGGCAGCTCGACACGCACGCGGGCGAACTGGCCTGGATTGAGGGCTTCCTCGGTGTTTTCCACCTCGGCGCGGATGGAAACGAGACGGGTCGCCGGATCGATGCGCGGCTCGATGCCGACGATTGTGCCGCTATAATCGAAGCTGCCGTTTTCCGTGCCCACGCGAATGGTCTGGCCGATCTGCAACTGGCTGCGCTGCTGCTCAGGAACCGAGAAATCGACGCGCATGCGCGACAGGTCCTGAAGCGTGGCGACGACCGTGCCTGTGGTGACATACTGGCCGGCTTCCACCTGCGGAATGCCGATTGTGCCCGAGAACGGTGCTTCCAGCGCCTTCTGGCTCAGGGTTGCGTTCAGCGAGGCGATTTCAGACTGTGCTGCCTGAGCGTTCGCTTCCGCTTCTTCCAGGCTCGATTCGGCGCTGACGCCGCGCGTGCGCAACTGCTGGGCACGGGCAAGCGTCTGTTCGGCCAAGGTAAGGTTGGCGCGTGCCGCGATCAGGTTCGACTGCTCAATCTGGTCGTCGATCTGGACGAGCACGGTTCCTTCCTCGATCGCGTCGTTCGACGTGAAGTTCACCTCGCGAACGACACCGCCGGCTTCAACGGCGAGGTCAACACCGCGGACAGCGCTGACGGTGCCGATCGCCTCGATGCCGGGCTGCCAGCTCGCCGGTTCTGCCGTAACGGTCTGCACCGGCAGGGCGGGCTGCTGCATCGTGGCGAAGAAGTTCTCGATCGCCTGATTGCGGAAGATGTTGAAATAGACCAAGCCCCCGCAGACCACCGCGAGCAAGACGAAGGCGATCAGGAATCTTTTTATCATGGCTCGAAATGCTCCGGGGGAGTGTCGCTGAAAATCACAGAAAAAGCGGCGCGCAAAATCGATGCTGCACCGCACTATGTCTTATGTTGTGCTTAACTGTACCGGCTGGACGGTATTGTCAAGCCGTGATAGGCAGCGTCGGCACGATATCTTTTGGAGATTGGCATCATCACCCGGAATTCAAGACAACGCATATTGGAAGCCGCCAATGAGCTTGCTCGCGACGTCGGTCCCGGCAATCTGTCGCTGGATGCGGTCGCCCAGCGGGCAGGTCTGTCGAAAGGCGGGCTTCTCTATAACTTCCCGACGAAGGCGAAGCTGATGGAGGCGCTGGTCGAGATGCACATCTCACAGCATCGCCAAGCGCTCGAAGCCGCCCAGCTGCGGCACCGCGGGAAGCCGAATGCGCTGTCTCTCGCCGTCGTGGATACGTTTCTAGCGGAATGCGGGTCCAAGCAAAAGCCAGCAAGCGGCGTTCTCGCAGCGATTGCCGAAGATCCGAGCTTCATTGAGCCCATGCGGCTTTATCAGCGAGAGCTCGTGGCGCGGTTGAAGGCAGAGTCCGACGATCCGGACCTCGCCCATCTCGCATTTCTTGCGATCGAAGGCTTGAGATGCCTGCAGCTCTTCGAAGTTGACGCCTTTTCGGCGGACGACAGCCGGCGGCTTCTTTTGCGGATGGTGCAGATGGTGGCGCGGGAACTGGGGCTCGAAGCGCCGCTGGAGCCTGCGACAGCCACGGTCGAGGCATCTCGCTGACAGTCGCCTAGCGCACGAGCACGCGCTGGAGCCGATCGATTTCCCGGATGTGCGCTCGCGCGTCCTCGTAGCCACGCGCGATGGCTTCGTCCGCGCGATGGAATTCCGAAAGACCGATGTCGGACAACTTCGGCAGGATCGAGAGATCGGGCGGGTCGCCGGCAAGACGCGCGCGCGAAATGCGATCCTGAATGATGTTGTAGGCCTCCACCATCACGCCGGTCATGCCGAAACGGCGTTCGGCGCGGTCCGTGAATGTCGTGCGGTTCTCGGCCTGGCGGCGGCTGAGGGACACTTCGTCGGGCGAGGGCGCCGAGGCGCTGTGCTTGATGACAGCGGAACGACCGTAGAGATCGTAATGCAGGTTGACCGCGACGACCAGCGGCTCCTCGTAAGCGCGGCAGATGGAGACCGGAACGGGATTGACGAGCGCGCCATCTACCAGCGTGCGGCCATTGCATTTGACCGGCTCGAAGATCCCCGGCAGCGCATAGGATGCCCGGATGGCGGTCACGAGTGAACCGCGCGTGATCCACACTTCGTGGCCTGTCGTCACCTCGGTGGCGATCGCGACGAAGGGGCGGTCGAGATCCTGGATGTCGATGCCTTCGAGGTGCTCGTTCATCCGGTTGTTGAGCCGCATGCCACCGAAGAGGCCGCCGCCTCGGATCGTGAAATCGAGCAGCCCCGCGATGCGCCGCATGGTGAGGCTGCGGGCGAAGGCCTCCAGCTCATCGAGCTTGCCTGCGAGATAGCAGCCACCGACCAGCGCGCCGATCGAGGTGCCGGCGATCATGCCGATCCGGATGCCGGCTTCGTCCAGCGCCCGCAGCACGCCGATATGGGCCCAGCCGCGCGCTGCACCTCCGCCCAGTGCAAGAGCGATCGGCGCGCGCTTCTGATCGGGTTCGGGCGAATGAGGTGGCATCAAGGGAGGAGGTGTCGTCAATTGTGGATCGGAGAAATCCCGGTCAGGCGCCTCATGGACGATTTCGCCCCCACTTCGTCTGCCAGACCAGTTCATCATGCGTCTCACTCCCCGACACGCTCCGTCCCGGTTTCATCATCCGGCAAACATGGTTTCGGTTTGGTGAAAATAACGCGGATGTCGTCTATTTCTGATAGACCATCGTCGGATCAAAAAGTGGCGCCTCGGTGTCGGTGACCAGGCGGTGGTTGCCCGCTGCTTCTGTCTCGACCTTGCGATAGAAGCAGGACCGTCGCCCCGTATGGCAGGTCGCGCCGTGACCATCGACATCCACCTTGAGCCAGACCGCGTCCTGATCGCAATCGACGCGCACTTCGGTCACGCGTTGCAGATTGCCGGAGCTTTCGCCCTTCTTCCAGATCGCCTGGCGGGAGCGGCTGTAATAGTGGGCGATGCCCGTGTCGAGCGTGAGCGCCAATGTCTCGGCGTTCATGTGCGCAACCATCAGCAAAACGCCGTCGCGACTGTCGGTCACGACGGCGGTCACCAGTCCGTCCGCCGAGAAGCGGGGTGTCAAAACCAAACCTTCTTCAAGCTCGGCCTTGCTGGCAGGTTTTTCAAAGGCAGTCGTCATGGGGAAGCTCCCGGAGGAGGGAGCCTTCCAAGATCAATGACCGTTGTGGCTCCGCAGCATTGTCATGAACCGTGCCTGCTGATGCGGGTCGGTCTTGAACTGACCGGTAAAGGTGGTCGTCAGCGTTGTCGAGCCCTGCTTGCGGATGCCGCGCATGGCCATGCACATATGCTCTGCCTCGATCATGACGGCGACGCCCAGAGGACGCAGCGTTTCATCGATTGCCTTCGACACCTGGGCGGTCATGGATTCCTGCGTCTGCAGGCGACGCGCATAAATGTCGATCACGCGAGCGATCTTCGACAGGCCGAGCACCTTGCCATCGGGCAGATAGGCGACATGCGCCTTGCCGATGATCGGCACCATGTGGTGCTCGCAATGGGAAAAGAACGGAATGTCTCGGACAAGGACCATATCGTCATAGCCTGCGACCTCCTCGAAGGTGCGGCCGAGAACATCTTCAGGGTCTTCGTCATAGCCGCCGAACAAATCCTTGTAGGCCTTGGCAACACGCTTCGGCGTATCGACAAGTCCTTCCCGGTCCGGATCGTCACCGACCCAGAGGAGCAAAGTACGGACAGCCGCCTCGACTTCCGACTGAGAGGGACGGGCGTCTTTTTCGTCCTGATCTTTTCCGGGGAAGGATTTTACAATTGCGTCCATTTTGAACTCCCGCTTTTTCACCTTCTACGGTGCCTTTTTATTATCGGACCAACGCCGCCGGCCGAAATGTCCGAGAACCGAACACGGGGTCTTGCAGGCAGGTTCCGAGGCTCTCGGAATGGTCCTCAAGCACGGTTTCCCTAATTGTGCCGTCTCTTGCCGTTGAAAGCCGTCAAAAGCGCCACAAAATACGATATAGGTTCCAACCTGGTGAGAGAAAGTGGCGAGGCCCCGAAATGTGGGATTTGCCGTCCGCCGGGCACACGCAATAGGTAGAGCGATGATCGACGACGTCTATAACAGCAAGATCCTGGAACTTGCTGGGAACATACCCCGGCTCGGTCGCCTCGACGACGCGGATGCCACCGCAATGGCACATTCCAAGCTTTGCGGCTCCAAGGTCACCGTTTGGCTGAAAACGGATGACGGAATCGTGACCGATTTTGCCCATGACGTGAAGGCATGCGCGCTCGGGCAGGCGTCGTCATCGGTGATGGCACGCAATGTGATCGGCGCCACTGCCGACGAGGTGCGGAAAGGCCAAGCCGAACTGCGCGCCATGCTGAAAGATAACGGGCCTGCGCCTTCCGGGCGTTTCGCCGATCTCAAATATCTGGAGCCCGTGCGCGACTACAAGGCACGCCACGCATCCACGCTTCTGACCTTCGACGCTGTGGTCGATGCGCTTGACCAGATTGCGGCGAAGCGGGCGGACGAAGCTGCAGCCTGATGTGTCAGGGCGAGGAGCATAAGCCGGTCCCGATGGGACGCACGCGGAATTACGAAGGCCCGTGGCCCCGCACGCCGGCACGCGTTTTCGGCACCAGCCTGATCCGGCTTTACCAACTGACCCTGTCCGGGTTCGTCGGCAATTCTTGCCGCCACCTGCCGACCTGCTCCGAATATGGCTACGAAGCCGTGGCCCGCCACGGCCTGTTCAAAGGCAGCTGGCTTGCGCTGAAGCGCGTGGCAAGCTGCGGACCTTTCGGAAGCCGGGGCTTTGATCCGGTTCCGCCGCCAAAGGCCGATTGAGCCAGTCTGGCCGCACCTGCCGCCTTTACGTCCATCACACCAGTCGTTAAAGAGGCCGCGCGCCGCTCGATGAGTTTGGCGTTTCCGAACGGTGAACCGGTATCCACTTCACCTGGAAACGCTGATGCAGCGCTTTACAGGCAACCACCCGCGACCGTTGGCGGGACTGGATGAAGAGGATGACGACATGGTCGAAGCCATTGCACTGACCTTCCCCGACAATTCGATCCGCAATTTCGATGCCGGCACCACGGGCCGGGAGGTGGCGGAGTCCATCTCCAAGTCGCTGGCCAAGAAGGCAGTGGCGATCACCATCGACGGCGACCTGCGTGATCTTTCCGATCCGGTTGAAACCGGCGCCATCGAGATCGTGACGCGCGAGCATCCGCGCGCGCTGGAACTCATTCGCCATGACGCGGCCCATGTGATGGCCGAGGCCGTGCAGGAGCTCTGGCCCGGCACGCAGGTGACGATCGGCCCGGTTATCGAGAACGGCTTCTATTACGACTTCGCGCGCTCCGAGCCATTCACGCCGGACGATCTGCCCGTCATCGAAAAGAAGATGCGCGAGATCATCGGGCGCAACAACGCGTTCACCAAGGAGATCTGGTCGCGCGAGAAGGCCAAGCAGGTCTTCAGCGACAAGGGCGAGGCTTACAAGGTCGAACTGGTCGACGCGATCCCCGAAGGCCAGGATCTCAAGATCTATGCCCAGGGCGAGTGGTTCGATCTCTGCCGCGGCCCGCACATGGCCTCGACCGGCCAGATCGGCGGCGCCTTCAAGCTGATGAAGGTGGCCGGTGCCTATTGGCGCGGCGACAGCAACAACCCGATGCTGACGCGTATCTACGGCACCGCCTGGGCGGAGCAGAAGGATCTCGACGCCTATCTGCATATGCTGGCCGAGGCCGAGAAGCGCGATCACCGCAGGCTCGGTCGTGAGATGGATCTCTTCCATTTCCAGGAAGAGGGGCCGGGCGTCGTCTTCTGGCACGCGAAGGGCTGGCGGATGTTCCAGTCGCTCGTCTCCTACATGCGCCGCCGCCTCGACCTCGAAGGGTACGAAGAGGTCAACGCGCCGCAGGTGCTCGACAAGTCGCTCTGGGAAACGTCCGGCCACTGGGGCTGGTACCGCGACAACATGTTCAAGGTGACGGTCGCCGGCGACGAGACCGAGGACGAGCGTGTGTTCGCCCTGAAGCCGATGAACTGCCCCGGCCACGTGCAGATCTTCAAGCACGGCCTGAAGTCCTACCGCGAGCTGCCCGTGAAGCTTGCCGAATTCGGCAATGTGCATCGCTACGAGCCATCCGGTTCGCTGCACGGACTGATGCGCGTTCGCGGGTTCACGCAGGACGACGCGCACGTGTTCTGCACCGACGAGCAACTGGCATCGGAATGCCTGCGCATCAACGCGCTCATCCTCTCGACCTACGCCGATTTCGGTTTCGACGAGATCACGGTGAAGCTTTCCACCCGTCCGGAAAAGCGCGTCGGCGACGATGCGCTTTGGGACCGTGCAGAAAGCGTGATGGCCGAGGTGCTTAAGACCATCGAGGCGCAGTCCGGCGGCCGCATCAAGACGGACATCCTGCCGGGCGAGGGGGCGTTCTACGGACCGAAGTTCGAGTACACGCTGAAAGACGCGATCGGCCGTGAATGGCAGTGCGGCACGACGCAGGTGGACTTCAACCTGCCGGAGCGGTTCGGCGCCTTCTATATCGATCGCGACAGCGAGAAGCGCCAGCCCGTCATGATCCACCGCGCGATCTGCGGCTCGATGGAGCGGTTCCTCGGCATTCTGATCGAGAACTTCGCCGGGCACATGCCGCTCTGGATCGCGCCGCTGCAGGTGGTGGTGGCGAGCATCACCTCGGATGCGAACGATTATGCCGAAGAGGTTGCCCGCGAGTTGAAGGCGGCCGGTCTCGTCGTGAAGACCGATACGCGCAACGAGAAGATCAACTACAAGGTCCGCGAGCATTCCGTCACCAAGGTGCCGGTTATCGTCGTGTGCGGCAATCGCGAGGCGGAAGAGCGGTCGGTCAACATCCGCAGGCTCGGCAGCCGGGATCAGACGGCGATGTCGCTTGCAGATGCCATTGCGGTGCTGAAGGACGAGGCAACGCCACCGGACCTCAAGCGCCGTGCGGAGCGCCAGCAGTCGGTCGGCTGACGCCAACGGGAACAGGCAAGCAAACGATAGAGGGGCCTTCGCGGCCCCTTTATTCTGCCATCAACACTTCGACGTCGGTGTTGCGGCCGGCCTCGACCTTGAAGTCGCGCTGGAACACGCGCTCCTTGTTGCGGGCAATGGCGGTATAGTCGCCTTCCGCGAGAATGATCGTGGAGAACGCGCCGACGCTTTCGCCGATAGGGTCGCCCGACGCGGTGAGAATGGACCAGGCCGTGTCGGCGATCGCTTCGCCACCGGGCTCGGAGACGAGCTTCAGCGTCAGTTCCGCCGCACGGTGCTCGATCGTGGCTTCCGTCAGCTTGCCGGCCTCGATGTGGATGTCGGAACGAATGCTGGCGTTGTGCGCGCCGTAGTCGGACACGACGTGATAGGTGCCGGCGTTCAGCCGGATCACCGTATCGGGCCGCACATCGGCAACGATCAGTCCGCGCTCGCCTTCGAGATCGGGCGTTGCGGTGTAGATCGAAAACGTCAGGTCTTCCGGCGGAATGCGCATGTCTTCGCCGGACAGCGCATTGAGCACGAGGCCACCGGCATTGAGCGTCAGCGACTGTGGGGGCACAGGGCCGCTTGCCGGCACAGTAAGGCGTTTGGAAACGGCGGCACGGCCGAAGGCAACGTGCAGGAAATAATCACCGGGCGGGAACGCGAATTCGGCATTGCCGCCCTCGGAGCTGGCGATCAACGGCAACTTGCCGTCGCGGCCGGGCACCGAATCGAAGACACGCCAGACGAGGCCGTCGCTGATCGTCTCACCGCCTTCGACCAGCCGCGCGTCGAGCGACACCGAACGGAAATCGGTCGCCATTGCGCCATCGGGCACTGTCGGGGCGTATTGATTGAGCCCGGGAAGCTCGATTGCCGGCATGTCCGGATCGATCTCGCCAAAGGCGCTTTGCGCGAATGCGGAGGAGGTCATGGCGAAAGCGGCGCACGCCAGAATGACGGCCCGGCGGTAGCATGCGTGATAGGGCATCAATGGCATCGTCACTGTTGACAAGCTTCTAGACAGGCGCCACTTGAACCGAAAAGCTTAGGCAATTTCAAGGCCTGCTCATATTTCCCCCAATTTGCGAGAGGTTTCACGCAATGCAGGAGCATGCACTCAACGCGCGCCCGGATCTGAAATCCTATCTCAATACAAGGCGTTCGGTGCCTGCACTGCAGATGAGTGAGCCCGGCCCCGACAGGTCGCAGATCAACGAGATGCTGAGGCTGGCGACGCGGGTGCCCGACCATGGGAAGCTCGCGCCTTGGCGCTTCGTCGTGATCTCAGGCGAATCGCGCACGCGCATCGGCGCCGAACTCGCGCGGATCGCAACCGAGCGACGGGGCGATCTTTCGGACAAGGAAGTGGAGATCGAGCGCGAACGGCTGGCACGCGCGCCGGTCGTCATCGCCGTCATCAGCACGGCGGGTGAGCACCCGAAGATCCCCGTCTGGGAGCAGCAGCTGTCCGCCGGTGCCGTTTGCCTCAACCTGTTCATGGCAGCCAACGCGCTCGGCTTTGCCGCAAACTGGCTGACGGAATGGTATGCCTATGATGCGGCGACCCGGCCGCTTTTCGGCCTCAAGGATGGCGAGCAGATCGCCGGCTTTCTCCATATCGGCACAGCCGAGATGACGCCGCCCGACCGTCCGCGTCCCAACGTGGATGCACTGACCACATTTCTGGATTGATCGATGTTCTATAAGACCGACACCAACCGGCATGGGCTTGCTCATGACCCATACAAAGCCATCATCTCGCCCCGGCCGATCGGCTGGATCGGGACGAAGTCGAAGGATGGCAAGCTCAACCTTGCGCCTTACTCCTTCTTCAATGCGGTCTCGGATCGTCCGAAGCTTCTGATGTTCTCGTCTGCCGGCTACAAGCACAGCGCGCGCAACGCGGAAGAGACCGGTGTGTTCACCACCAATCTGGTCGGTCGGGCGCTGACCGAGCAGATGAACATGAGTTCGGTGGATGCGCCGGATGGCGTCGACGAATTCGAGCTGTCGGGCCTGACGGCGAAGACCGGCGATCTGGTCGACGCGCCTTATGTGGACGAGGCCTATGCGGTTCTCGAATGCCGCACCACCGATGTCTTCCGGCCGAAGGGCCTCGACGGGCAGCCGTCGGAAAACTGGATGGTGCTGGGGCAGGTCGTCGGGATCCGCATCCGCGATGAGGCGATCCGGAACGGCCGGCTCGACATGGCGCTCGTCGCGCCGCTCGCACGTCTCGGCTACATGGACTATTGCGACGGCGGCGACACGTTCGAGCTGTTTCGCCCGGAATGGGACGCCGTCAAGCGCGCCTGAACGTGCGGAAGCGTCAAGCGTTCAAGCCGGCGGCCGCAGCCCGCTTCAGGATGCGTTCGGCCTGCCGCAGATGCGGCCGGTCGATCATCTGGCCTTCGAGGCTCATGACGCCCGCATCCTCGCCGGCACCCTCGAAGAGTTCCACGATGCGCCGCGCGCGGTGAACCGCCTCGGAGCTTGGCGTGAAGACGCGATTGATCACTTCGACCTGCGCGGGATGGATGGCGAGCTTGCCTGAAAAGCCATCGCGCTCGGCGGCGAGGCATTCGCGTTCAAGGCCATCCATATCGCGAAAATCGGTGAAGACTGTGTCGATCGCCATGATCTGCGCAGCAGCGGCTGCAAGCAGTGTCATGGAGCGAGCGAGGCGGAACACATCTGTGTAGTGGCCGTCATCGCCCCGGTTGCGTGCAGCACCGAGATCGGCCGCCAGATCCTCGCCGCCCCAGGACAGCGCCTCGAGCCGCGCCGACGCGCCGCGGTAGCCGTTGAGATTGAGCACGCCGGCCGCTGTTTCGGCTGCGAGCGCGTGGATGCGCAGTTGGCCCTCAGGAATGTCGTTCTCGGCTTCCCGAACGGCGATGAGTGCCGAAAGGTGCTGGATGGCCGCAGGGCCTTCGGCCTTGGGCAGCAGAATGCCGTCGGGCTTCGCGCCGACGACGGCATCGAGATCCGCCTCGGCATGGCCGCTGTCGAGGGCGTTGATGCGCACGATGAGCTTTGGGTGGCCTTCGCCGCGCTCGGCACCATTGAGAAACGCGGCAGCCATTGCGCGGGCCTCGATCTTGCGGCGCGGCGATACGCTGTCCTCCAGGTCGATCAGGAGGCAATCCGCGCCGGAGGAGGGTGCCTTTTCCAGCTTTCGATCGGAATCACCCGGCACGAACAGATAGGACCGCATCTTCCATTTCCTCCCAGTATCGATCGAGGTGCTGCTCTTACGCACCGCGCTCCTCCTAACTGCTTTGGCGGCCAGGGAAAAGCGAAGTCCGTCCAGCTGTTCGGCGAAAACATGGTGAACCAAACGTAAACCTTTGGCGCCTAGCCTTGTCTCCACTGGGAATCGCATCGTCTTTGGGTTGGGGCCATCCATGATCATCGCCGCATTTCTCCGCTGGACCGAAACGGCGCCGGCTGCCGATCGGGCGAAGGCGGCGGGCTCGCTGGCGCGGGCTTTCGTCGAGCGCACACTTGCCGCCGACGACCGTCAGGCGGCCGAGGTGGCGCTGACCTATCTGCTGGACGATCCTTCTCCCAAGGTGCGGCTCGCAATCGCTGATGTCATGGCGCAATCGACCGAAGCGCCGCGGGCGATTATCTACGCACTGTCGCGCGACCAGATCGAGGTGGCGGGCCGAATCGTGGCGTTCTCGCCGCTGCTCAGCGATGCCGATCTCGTCGACCTCGTCGGCGAGGATGTGGAGGATCTGCAGCGCCTCGTCGCCTTGCGCACGGGTCTTTCCCGCTCCGTAGCCGCTGCAATCGCCGAGGTCGCCGGTGCGGAGCCGATCTGTGATCTCCTTCAGAATCGTTCGGCCGCAATCGCGCCGTTTTCGCTTCGCCGCATTGCCGAGCGGTTTTCAGCCGATACGGCCGTACGGGCTTTGCTCGTGGAACGGGACGATCTTCCGGCCGATGTCCGCCATCGGTTGATGGGCGCTGTTGCGACCGCGCTCTCGCAGTTCGATCTCGTTCGCAACGTGATTGGCGAGCGGCGGGCCGAGCGCTTGGTGACGGAGACGCAGATGCAGGCGACACTGACGCTTGCCGGTGACGGCAATTCCGCTGCCTTGCCTGGTCTCACCGAGCATCTGCGCGGTGAGGGGCGCCTGACCCCCGCCTTGCTGATGCACGCACTCGCCAGCGGCAAGCTTGATTTCTTCGTGGCCGCCGTGGTTGCAATTTCCGGACAGCCCGAAGCCCGGGTGCGCGCCATCGTCGTCGATGGGCGCGTGCCGGCCATCCGGGCGCTCTATGGTTCGATCGGCCTGCCGGGGCGCCTGTTGACCGTCTTCATTTCAGCGACGCTCGTCTGGCGCGACGCCTCGAGCAGAGGCAGGATCGCGACGCCGTCGCATCTCGCCCGCACATTGATCAAATTGCATCAGCGCGACGCGGCCGAGCATCCGGAAGTGGCGGAGCTTCTGACGCTCGTCGAGAAGCTCAATCTCGCCCATCGCCGCCAGTGCGCGCGCGCCGACGCGCTTGCGCTCGCAAGCGTTCGCGCAGCCTGATCAGATATCCAGATTTTCGGCGAAGGCCGCACGCTCCTGGATGAAGCGGAAACGCGCCTCGGGTTTCGTTCCCATCAGGTCGTCGATCGCGATTGCGGTGCCCTCCAGATCCTCGGCATCGATGGCGACGCGCAAGAGCGTGCGCTTGGCCGGATCCATGGTTGTTTCCTTCAACTGCGCCGGCAGCATTTCGCCAAGGCCCTTGAAGCGTCCGATCTCGACCTTGCCGCGACCCTTGAACTCGGTTTCGAGCAGTTCCACCCGATGCGCGTCGTCACGGGCATAAAGCGTGCGTGAGCCCTGCGTCATGCGATAGAGCGGCGGGATGGCGAGGAAGAGGTGGCCATTGTCGATGAGGCCGCGCATTTCCTGGTAGAAGAACGTGATGAGCAGCGACGCGATATGCGCGCCGTCGACATCGGCGTCGGTCATGATGATCACGCGGTCGTAACGCAGGTCATCGTCACGATATTTGGCACGCGTGCCGCAACCGAGCGCCTGGATGAGATCGCCGATCTGCTGGTTTGCCGTGAGCTTGTCGCGGCCGGCGCTCGCAACGTTCAGGATCTTGCCGCGGAGCGGCAGGATCGCCTGCGTCTGCCGGTTGCGCGCCTGCTTGGCCGAGCCGCCGGCCGAATCGCCCTCGACAATGAAGAGTTCAGCGCCTTGCGCCGCCGTCTGCGTGCAATCGGCGAGCTTGCCGGGCAGGCGCAGCTTCTTCACCGCACTCTTGCGGTTGATTTCCTTTTCCTTGCGCCGGCGCACACGCTCATCGGCGCGGTCGAGCACCCAGTCGAGCAGCTTCGCCGCTTCGGCCGGCTGGTCGGCGAGGTAGTGGTCGAATGGATCGCGCAACGCGTTTTCCACAAGGCGCTGCGCCTCGACAGTGGCAAGCTTGTCCTTCGTCTGGCCGACGAACTCCGGTTCGCGCACGAAGACCGAAAGCATGGCCGCGCCGGAGATCATCACGTCTTCCGTGGAGATGATCGAGGCACGCTTGTTGCCGGTGAGCTCCGCATAGGCCTTGAGGCCACGCGTCAGCGCGATGCGCAGGCCCGCCTCATGGGTGCCGCCCTCGGGCGTCGGGATCGTGTTGCAATAGGACTGGACGAAGGGATCGCCACCGAACCAGGTCACGGCCCATTCCACGGTGCCGTGTCCGCCGGTCTTGGTCGTCTTGCCGGCAAAGATCTCGTTGGTGACGGTGAAATCCTGGCCGAGCGAGGCCTGCAGATAATCCTTCAGGCCGCCGGGGAAATGGAAGACGGCCTTTTCCGGCACGTCGGGCTTTTCGGCAACCAGCTCGGGCGCGCAGGACCAGCGTATTTCGACGCCGCCGAAGAGATATGCCTTGGAGCGCGCCATGCGCATGAGCCGGGCCGGATCGAACCGCGCGTTCTGCCCGAAGATCTGGTGGTCGGGCTTGAAGGAGACGCGCGTGCCGCGGCGATTCTGGACCTCGCCCACTTCCTCCAACGGCCCAAGCGTTACGCCGCGCGAGAAGCGCTGGCGGTAGAGCTTGCGGTTGCGCGCAACTTCGACCGTCAGTTCCTCCGACAGCGCGTTGACGACGGAGATACCGACGCCGTGGAGGCCGCCGGATGTTTCGTAGACCTTGCTGTCGAACTTGCCGCCCGCATGGAGCGTGGTCATGATCACTTCGAGCGCGGAGCGGTCCTTGAACTTCGGGTGCGGGTCGACCGGGATGCCGCGCCCATTGTCGGTGACGGACAGGACGCCGTCGGCCGACAGTTCGACATCGATGAAATTGGCGTGGCCGGCCACGGCCTCGTCCATGGAGTTGTCGATGACTTCGGCGAAGAGATGGTGGAGCGCCTTTTCGTCGGTGCCGCCGATATACATGCCCGGCCGGCGACGCACCGGCTCCAGGCCCTCCAGCACCTCGATGTCCGCAGCCGAGTAATCGCCTTCGCCATCCCGCGGCTTTTGCGCCTTCGGCGCCTGGCGCTGGGGCTCGGCAATGGCCGGCCGCTTTGCCGGAGCGGCCGCTGGACCGGCGCTCGGGATTGTTGCGAAAAGATCGTTGCTGTCGTCCATGGCTATGCTTCAGTCCCAAGGCGTGAATTGTGGCCGAATCACCTGCGCAGTGTGACAGATGGCGTACTGGCACGCGAGCCGTGTTCTCTATGTGTTCACGGTCCTGCGCACGGTTGCCCACATGAAAGGATGGCCGGTAGCGGCACGAATAGGGGATATCGAGCCAATGAGAAAGGGGAGACGCCGGGTCATGACAATCACGTGGTGGACGATCGTGGGACGGGCGGTGCTCACATGCCTGATGGCGCTGGCGGCGGCGGCTCCCGCCGCGGCGGCTGACATAGCGCCGTTCAAGGACGACCTGTTCGCCCATCCGGCGGTGATCGAGGAGAGTGCGGATGGCAATTTCCGGCGCTATGACTACCGGGAGATGCGCGACATCAATGGCCGGGACGAGATACCGGAACGTCGCGCCAAACGGGCCTATGTCGATCTTTCGGTCAATCGCGCGGCGCGCGAACGCGCCATCGCAACCGAGGCAGGGCAGATCACCGTCAACGAGTTTGGCGTGGAGATGGACGCACGCTTCGTCGTCATCTTCGTGCACGGCCGCGACGGCGACCGCAGGCTCGGTTCCGACGACTGGCGCTTCGGTGGCAACTTCAACCGGCTGAAAAACCTCGCGACCCGCAATGGCGGCACCTATTATGTGCCGAGCTTCCCGGATTTCGAGGCTGGCGGGCAGGGGGTGATCAGAGCACTGTTTGCCCATTCGAGGCAGGTCTCGCCGCAAGCGCCGATCGTGCTCGCCTGCGGCTCTACGGGGAGCGCGCTGTGTGTTGCAGCTGCGCGCGATGGAGCGCTGGCCGCTGGGCTCGGCGGGCTGGTTCTGCTTGGCGGCATGCCGGACGCGTCCTTGGTCGATAGCGCGGCAGCGCGCGCAAGGCTGCCGATCGTCTTCGCGCATGGTGAAAACGATCGCGTCTATGATTGGCGCAATCAGCGCGCCGTCTTCGACGGGCTGCGCTCGATCGGCGGCTATCCGACACGGTTTCACCTTTTCGCAACCGGCAGCCACGGCACCCCGATCCGGATGATCGACTGGCGCGAAACGCTCAACTTCGTGCTTCGGACAGCCCATTGACGGGATCGATCGGAGTTCCGGGAACTCAAACCGCCGTTGCGGGTTAGATGATCGATCCCTTGAATAGGAGAGTTCCATGATGATGAAGAAAATGGCCACGCTTTCGCTCGTCGCGGTCGCGACCCTTGGCGCAGCTGGATGCACGACCGGCCAGAAGACCGTTGGTGGCGCCGTCGTCGGTGGTGTCGGCGGAGCGGTCGTCGGTGACGCGATTGCGGGCACCGGCGGCGCAATCGTTGGCGGCGTCGGTGGTGCCGTGGCAGGCGGCGCGATCGCTCGTAACCTCTAAGGTTCAGCCCAAAGTTTTGGCGCGTCCGGGGCGAGATGAAAAGTCCTGGTTCTGGACGCGGCAAACTGCATTTTTGCGGTTGACCCCCGGCAGGCGCCTGCCTATGTTCCGCGCCAATTCCCCGGGCCTGAAATGCCCCGGCGGGAGCCTGTAGCTCAGCTGGTAGAGCAACTGACTTTTAATCAGTAGGTCCAGGGTTCGACCCCCTGCGGGCTCACCATTTTCCGATATTGAAAAAACACCAGACATTGCTTGTCGGCGTCCTCCGCTGGATCAATCTGGCGGGATTCTTGTCGTCAATGGCAGCGCATTGTCATGCCGTCCATCTGCTTTGCTCTTGGCCTTGCGCATGTCGACTTCGTGTTCCGCCGCTTCGGTTGCCATGGTGCGATCGGCAGTGTCCGGCTGATCGACATCTGTCGGTTGGGCCGGACCACGATCATGCTGCGCTGAATTCCCGTCCTTCGACATCGTTTTCTCCTGTATCGGCGATAGTCGTCCAACACCGTAATGCGGCTGAAGTTCCGGAGCGGCGCGGACACGGGCGTGGAGCCCCGACGCAATCCTGCGTAAAAATTTGGCAAATGCACTTGATTTGAGCGTTTAGGCGTCCGATATCGGGGGTGCGAAGACGACTTCGCCAGCTCTGACAATGTAACCGAACGGGGACGGCCCCTTCCTTTAATGGAGGCGGGCATGGCCTGGCTTATTCTTGTTGTTGCAGCACTTTTCGAAATCGGTTGGGCGGTCGGGCTGAAAAGTCTCGATGGCTTCTCCCGACCGACCCCCGTCATTCTGACAATCGGCGCGATGGCGATCAGCATCTGGTTGCTGTCCATCGCCATGCGCGATCTGCCGCTCGGCACGGCCTATGCCGTGTGGACGGGGCTCGGTGCCGTCGGCACGGCGACGTTCGGCATTCTCTTTTTTGGGGAACTGGCATCGCCGGCCCGAATCGCCAGCATCGGCCTCATCGTTCTCGGCATCGCCGGGTTGAAGCTCGCAAGCAGCTGATCATCAGAATCACACGGTCATCCGCGGATTTGTCCCGGGGATGGCCGTTTCCGTGTCTATCGTAGCCCTTGGCCGAGGCTGAGGGCTGCAAATTTCTGTATTTGCCTTAACGCTCAAGCGGCGCGCACCAGCATGTGTTTCTTGCGGCCGAGCGAGAGCTTGATCACGCCATCGGCGTTGAGATCGGACGCGCCGATGACATGCTTGTCGTCGGCGACCGGCACGTCGTTGATCTTCACCGCGCCGCCCTGGACATGGCGGCGGGCTTCGCCGTTCGATGTGGCGAGACCGGCGCGGACGTAAAGCGCCAGGACGCCGATGCCGCTTTCAAGCTCGGGAAGCGGAATGTCGATCGACGGCAAAGTGTCGGCGAGCGCGCCTTCCTCGAAGGTCTTGCGTGCGGTTTCGGCAGCTTCGTCGGCGGCCGCGCGGCCGTGCAGCATCGCCGTCACCTCGGTTGCGAGGATCTTCTTGACTTCGTTGATCTCCGATCCGCCGAGGCTTGCGAGACGCGCGATCTCGTCCATCGGCATCGTCGTGTAGAGCTTGAGGAACCTGGCGACGTCGGCGTCTTCCGTGTTGCGCCAGTACTGCCAGAAATCATAGGGGCTCAGCATATCGGCGTTGAGCCAGATGGCGCCACCGAGCGACTTGCCCATCTTGGCCCCGGAGGCGGTGGTGAGCAGCGGCGAGGTCAGTGCGTAGAGCTGCAGCGTGCCCATGCGGTGGCCGAGATCGATGCCGTTGACGATGTTGCCCCACTGGTCGGAGCCGCCCATCTGCATGCGCACGCCATGGCGCTTGTTGAGCTCCACGAAGTCGTAGGCCTGGAGGATCATGTAGTTGAATTCGAGGAACGACAGGGACTGCTCGCGGTCGAGACGCAGCTTCACGCTGTCGAAGGAGAGCATGCGGTTGACCGAGAAGTGGCGGCCGACATCGCGCAGGAATTCCACATAGTTGATGCCAAGCAACCAGTCGGCGTTGTTGACCATCATCGCATCGGTCGGGCCATCGCCGAACTGCAGGTAGGGCGCGAAGGCGCGGCGGATGCCCGCGAGGTTCTCGTCGATGCCCTCGGCCGTCAGGAGCTTGCGCGCCTCGTCCTTGAAGGAGGGGTCGCCGATCATGCCGGTGCCGCCGCCCATCAGCGCGATCGGCTTGTGGCCGGTCTGCTGCATCCAGTGCAGCATCATGATCTGGATGAGGGAGCCCACATGCAGGCTGGGCGCCGTCGGGTCGAAGCCGATATAGGCTGATACCGTTTCTGTCTGGAAAAGCTCGTCGAGGCCGGTATCATCCGAGATCTGGTGAATGAAGCCGCGCTCGTCGAGCGTGCGGAGGAAATCGGATTTGAACTTCGACATGACAGGCTGTTCCACGCGACTGGGAGGGACGGCCGACTTGGCATGCGGGCCGATGGCGCGGGCGATTAGCACGCTTTTGCGTGAAGTTCACCCCTTCGGGACTGGAAATCGAGCGTGATGGGACGGGTCGAGGCTGAGAGCCGGCTGACGGCCATCGGGCTGATGAGCGGCACGTCGCTCGATGGCATCGACATCGCGCTCGTCTCGACGGATGGCGAGGCGGTCGTGGAGCGGGGACCTGCGGCAGGCTATTCCTACGAGCCCGCGTTTCGGCGCCGCCTGGCGGATGCGCTGGAAACGGCCAAGGCCATAACTAAGCGCGAGGATCGGCCGGGGGATCTCGGTGCGCTCGAGCGCGACCTGACGCTGCGCCATGCCGAGGCCGTGCGGCGGTTCGTGACGGACAACGGTCTGCGGCTTTCCGACATCGACGTGATCGGGTTCCATGGGCAGACCGTCTTGCATCGGCCGGGGCAGGCGCTGACGGTGCAGCTCGGTCTCGGGCAGCTGCTCGCAGACGAGCTCGGTGTGCCCGTGGTCTACGACATGCGGGCCAATGACATGGCGCATGGCGGCGAGGGGGCACCGCTGGTGCCGGTCTATCACCGGGCGCTCGCCGCCGCGCTCGAGGAGCGGCCTGTGGTTTTCGTCAATATCGGCGGTATCTCGAACGTCACCTATGTCGGCGAGAGCGGAGAACTGGTCGCCTTCGACAGCGGGCCCGGCAATACGCTGATCGATCAATGGGTGGAGCGGCATGCCGGTGTACCGTTCGACCAGGGCGGTGCGATCGCCAGCGAGGGTGGCGTTATCGCGGCGCTTGCCGAGAGATATCTGGCTTCGGACTTTTTCACGGCAGACATTCGCCGATCACTCGATCGCAACGATTTCCCTCCACCGGCCGATCACGAAGCGGAGCTCGCCGATGGTGCGCGTACGCTTGCGCATGTGAGCGCTGCCGCCATCATCAGGGCGGCCGATCATTTTCCCACACCGCCAAAGCGCTGGATCGTCTGCGGCGGTGGGCGGAAGAACCGGGTGATCGTGGAGGATCTGCGCACCATGGCGGCGGCATCCGGCGGGAAGGTCGCGGTGGCCGAGGATTTGGGTCTGGACGGAGATGGCATGGAGGCGGAGGCCTGGGCCTATCTTGCCGTGCGCTCGCTGAAGGGGCTGGCGCTCACATTTCCCGGCACCACGCGCGTCGATGCACCGGTCACAGGTGGCGTCACGGCCTATCCACATAGAGCCGAAAGCCCATGAAGCCTTCGTCGATGATATCCGCTTCGATCGGTTCGAAGCCCATGCGGCGGATGAGCGCCAGCGATGCCAGATTGTCGGGTTCGACATAGCTGTCGATATAGCGGACCTCGGGCGCCAATTCCGGGATGGTGTGCAGCAAGGCCGCGCGACCGACACCGCGGCCGCGGCTGTCGGGTCGGACGCTGATCAGCAGCGAGACGCGGTCAAAATCCTCGAAATCATACTGCACGACGGCGATCAGATCGACGTCCTGAACCAGCGTGAGGCAATAGCAGCGATTGCCCTGGTCGGTGCGCGAAACGTGCTCCAGCCAGAACCCATCCGGCGGATCGATGCGGCGCCGCAGTTCCTCGTCCTCGAACCAGGCGGCGTAGATGGGAAGGTCTGCTGCTTCGAAGGGGCGGGCGTTGAGAGCGATGGTCATCGTCCGTTCCCGCCCGTCGATCAGCGGATGCGCTTGGCGGCGGGCTCGGGTACCAGCTCGCCACGCAGGCGAGCATCGAGATAATCGGAGCATTCGCCCATCAGGGCATCGACCTGTCCGGAGAAGAAGTGGTTGGCACCGGGCATGGTCTTCTGCGTGATGAGAATGCCCTTCTGCGTCTTCAGCTTCTCGACCAGACCCTGAACATCCTTTTCCGGAGCGACGCGGTCGGCGTCGCCATGGATGATGAGGCCGGAGGAGGGGCAGGGCGCCAGGAACGAGAAGTCGTATGTGTTGGGCTGCGGCGCGACCGAGATGAAGCCCTCTATTTCGGGGCGGCGCATCAGGAGCTGCATCCCGATCCACGAGCCGAACGAATAGCCGGCGACCCAGCAGCTCTTGGAATCGGGATGGAGCGACTGCACCCAATCGAGCGCGCCGGCGGCGTCGGACAATTCGCCCGCGCCATGATCGAAGGCGCCCTGGCTGCGGCCGATGCCGCGGAAATTGAAGCGCAGGGTCGTGAAGCCGCGCTGCTGGAACATATAGAAGAGCTGATAGACGATCTGGTTGTTCATCGTCCCGCCGAACTGCGGGTGGGGATGCAGGATGATCGCGATCGGCGCGTTTTTCTGCTTGGCCGGCTGATAGCGGCCTTCGAGACGGCCGGCAGGGCCGTTGAAGATGACTTCAGGCATCGTAACTCCATCGCGAAGCGGCGCGGTGCCCTTTGCTGTCCGGTCCGGATCAGCATATCCGACGGCGCCGGGTGAGATGGCGCATCCAGAAGCAGGGCAATGGTGAACGCAGACGCTCGCCTTGCGATCCGTCGTCGGACCGCGAATGATCGGTCGCCTCTCTTAAGGCAAGCGGGCTTTCCGTTTCAACAAAAATGCGCAAAGCCCTGCCGGGCGGGAAAATGCTTGCGTCATGCTGTCCAAGCACCACCGCCTGACACCTCGAACCTTGACGCCCGGGGGTCTGCGGCCTACAACAGTTTAGAATGGTTCGAAACTGCGAGGCCCATCCGCTTTCATGCGGTGGCGGCTCTCAAGAAGCAGTTCGAGACGCGATCAGAACCAACTGAATTTATGCAGCACACATCGATCTGGACCGATATGCCGGGCGAACGCTCATATCTCGATTACAATGCGACGGCGCCATTGCTCGATGGCGTGCGTGAGGAGATGATCGCCGCTTTCTCGGTCGTGGGCAATCCGTCTTCCGTCCATGCAGAGGGGCGAAAGGCGCGGAAGCTTATCGAAGATGCGCGCTTGAAGGTCGCGACGCTCGTCGGCGCGGATGCTGCCAATGTGATCTTCACGAGTGGCGCGAGCGAAGCGGCAAGCCACGTGCTGACACCGGATTTTCGCATGGGGCGGTCGCCGCTTTCGATCGGGCGGCTTTATGTTTCGGCGATCGAGCATCCTTGCGTGCTGTCGGGCGGTCGTTTTTCTTCGAACGCGGTCGAGCGGCTGCCGGTCGATCGCAACGGCGTTCTGGATCTCGGAGGGTTTGAGGCGGCTCTGGACGCGCACGATACCTCGCTCGGGCTTCCCATGGTGGCAGTGGCGCTCGCCAACAACGAGACGGGCATTATCCAGCCGATTGCCGAGATTTCTGCCGTGATCCGCAAGGCGGGCGGGGTGCTGGTCGTGGATGCCGTGCAGGCTCCGGGGCGGCTGGCGATCGACATTGCTGCGCTCGGTGCGGATTTTCTTTTGCTGTCGGCGCACAAGATGGGTGGCCCGAAGGGGATCGGTGCGCTTGTCTCGCGCGGCCAGCAGCTGATGCCGGCGCCACTCGTATCCGGCGGCGGGCAGGAATCCGGCCATCGATCGGGTACGGAAAACTTGAGCGCCATTGTCGGTTTTGGTGTCGCAGCCCATATGGTGGGCGAGGCCTTGACGTCGGAGGCGGAGCGGCTGCGCCGCCTGCGTGATCGGTTCGAGATGGGTCTCTTGAAGGTCGCTCCGGACGCCGAGATCGTGTCGTCGGGAGCCAACCGGTTGTGCAACACCACCTGTGTGGCGCTGCCGGACATGAAGGCCGAGACCATGCAGATCGGGTTCGATCTCGAGGGGCTTTCGGTATCCGCTGGCTCGGCCTGTTCGTCGGGCAAGGTGGGTCGAAGCCATGTGCTCGAAGCGCTTGGGCTCGACGCGGAAGCTGGAGCGATCCGCATAAGCACCGGCTGGCAGACGAACGAAGCCGAGGTAGATCGCTGCATCGACGCGTTTTCGCGGCTTGCGGCACGACGGCGCAGAGTTGCGGCCTAGCATGGCTGCCTTGCACCGGAACTGATTTCGCCGGCGCCGGCTTTCTGTTAGCCAGCGTCGCAACTGACAGGGAAACCATCCGCCGCTTTCGGCGGTGGTGACAAAATGACGGAGTATGGCGATGCCTGCAGTGCAGGAAACCATCGAACGCGTTCGAAAGATTGATGTCGATCAATATAAGTACGGTTTCGAGACGATCATCGAAAGCGACAAGGCTCCCAAGGGCCTGAGCGAAGACATCATTCGCTTCATCTCCGCCAAGAAGGAAGAGCCGGAGTGGATGCTCGAATGGCGCCTCGACGCCTACAAGCGCTGGTTGACGCTGGAAGAGCCGAACTGGGCCCGCGTCGACTATCCGAAGATCGACTTCAACGACATCTACTACTATTCGGCGCCGAAGAAGACGCCGGGTCCGAAGAGCCTGGACGAGGTCGATCCGGAGCTTCTGCGCACCTATGAGAAGCTCGGCATTCCGCTCGGTGAACAGGAAATCCTGGCCGGCGTCGAGAATCGCCGCGTTGCCGTCGACGCCGTCTTCGATTCGGTGTCGGTCGTCACGACTTTCAAGGAAGAGCTGAAGAAGGCCGGCGTGATCTTCATGTCGTTTTCCGAGGCAGTCCGCGAGCATCCGGAACTGGTGCGTAAATATCTCGGCACGGTCGTTCCGACGACGGACAATTATTACGCGACGCTTAATTCGGCGGTCTTCACCGATGGGTCGTTCGTGTTCGTGCCCAAGGGCGTGCGTTGCCCGATGGAGCTCTCGACCTATTTCCGCATCAACGAGAAGAACACCGGCCAGTTCGAACGCACGCTGATCATTTGCGAAGAGGGCGCCTACGTGTCCTATCTCGAAGGCTGCACGGCACCGCAGCGCGACGAGAACCAGCTCCACGCTGCGGTGGTCGAACTGGTGGCGCTCGACGATGCCGAGATCAAATACTCGACCGTCCAGAACTGGTATCCGGGCGACAAGGAAGGCAAGGGCGGCATCTACAACTTCGTGACCAAGCGCGGCGATTGCCGCGGTAAGAACTCGAAGATCTCGTGGACGCAGGTCGAGACCGGCTCGGCGATCACCTGGAAGTACCCGTCCTGCATTCTGCGTGGCGACAATTCGCGTGGCGAGTTCTATTCGATTGCCGTTTCGAACGGCTATCAGCAGGTCGATAGCGGCACCAAGATGATCCATCTCGGCAAGAACACGTCGAGCCGCATCATCTCCAAGGGCATCTCGGCCGGCAATTCCTCGAACACCTATCGCGGCCAGGTTTCGGCGCACCGCAAGGCGGCAAACGCGCGCAACTTCACGCAGTGCGACTCGCTCCTGATCGGCGATCAGTGCGGCGCTCATACGGTGCCCTACATCGAGGCGAAGAACGCCACGGCGCAGTTCGAGCATGAGGCGACGACGTCGAAAATCTCCGAGGATCAGCTGTTCTACTGCATGCAGCGCGGCATTCCGGAAGAGGAAGCCGTCGCACTCATCGTCAATGGCTTCGTGCGCGAAGTCATCCAGGAACTGCCGATGGAATTCGCCGTCGAGGCCCAGAAGCTCATCAACATCTCGCTCGAGGGAAGCGTCGGCTGATCCGCTGGCAAGGCAAAATGGTAGGTTGGTGTCGCCGACGCAGAGTGGGCTGATGGGCCAGTAGATCCTCGGGACAAGCCCGAGGATGACGGAATTAGACTGGAGCTATCGATTGATAGGGTGCTCTGCGAAGGTGAGATTAGCTACCCCGGACGTCATCCTCGGGCTTGTCCCGAGGATCTACCGGCTGAATGCCTAGGTTCGGATGTCCGGCTTCGTCTACATGATGTCGGACAAGCCGCGCGGAGTGATTTACACGGGTGTGACCAGCGAACTTCTGGGGCGCGTATGGGAACATCGAAACGAGGTGAGGAAGGGATACACAACTAAGTACAATGCGAAACTGCTGGTGTGGTTTGAGCTCCATCCGAACATCGTCCTTGCGATCCAACGAGAAAAGTCTCTCAAGCGGTATCGCAGGGATTGGAAAATTCGGCTCATAGAAGGTCTCAATCCAACATGGCTCGATCTCTACGATCGTATCGATGAGATCGAGAATATTTATAAGCCACATCCCGGCACTGTGCATTGGCCTCACTACAATTGATGACCGGTAGATCTTTGGGGCGAAGCCCGAGGATGATGCGATTTAGAAGAATGTCCTCGGAAGATTGGGACATCGACACGATAACAGTCAAAGCGGAAGCGGCCGTTCATTCGGTCCATCCGCTCGATGAACAGGAAGACGCACGATGCTTGAAATCAGGAACCTTCACGCCCGCATCGCGGATACGGAAACCGAGATCATCCGGGGGCTGAATCTGACGGTCAAGGCGGGTGAAGTGGCGGCGATTATGGGGCCGAACGGGTCGGGCAAGTCGACGCTGTCCTACATCCTTGCCGGCCGCGAAGACTACGAAGTCACTGAGGGCGACATTCTCTTCAATGGCGAGAGCATTCTGGAGATGGATGTGGCCGAGCGTGCGGCATCGGGCATTTTCCTCGCTTTCCAGTATCCGGTCGAGATCCCGGGTGTGGCGACGATGCAGTTCCTGAAGGTGGCGCTCAACGAGCAGCGCAAGGCGCGCGGCGAGGATGAGCTGTCGACGCCGGACTTCCTGCGCCTCGTCAAGTCGGCAAGCGCCGACCTGCAGATCGACACGGCGATGCTCAAGCGTCCGGTCAATGTCGGTTTCTCGGGCGGCGAGAAGAAGCGGGCCGAGATCCTGCAGATGGCGCTGCTTCAGCCGAAGCTCTGCGTATTGGACGAGACCGATTCCGGCCTCGACATCGATGCGCTGAAGATCGTTGCCGATGGCGTCAACGCGCTGCGCTCGCCGGACCGCGCGATGGTCGTGATCACGCACTATCAGCGCCTGCTCGAGCACATCGTGCCGGATACGGTCCACGTGCTCTACAAGGGGCAGGTGGTGAAGTCGGGCGGCAAGGACATCGCGCTCGAACTCGAAGAGAACGGCTACGCGGACATCATCGGCGCAGCCGCTTGATGCACCTGGAACAAAGGAGCGCAAGCCGATGAACATTCAAACGAAGCCGCCGCTGACGGCCGGCGAACAGGCCCTGTCGACGCATTTTGATGCGGTAAAGCAATCCCTGCCGGGTGGCGACGCAGCGCTGTCGCAGCGCAGTGCGCTGTTCGGTGCGTTGCTCAGCCGTGGACTGCCGACGCGTCGGGTGGAAAGCTGGCATTATACCGATTTCCGGTCGCTGCTGCGCGACGTGCCGCAAGGTGCGGGACTGTCGCAGCGTGCGGTCGAGCCGCTGATCGCCGGCGCTACGGTGTTGGCATCGGGCGCCCAAGATGGCGTCGTGCCTGCCGGCGTAAACGTGGTCGATTTCCAGACGCGCCTTTCCGACGGATCGCTGACACTTGCCGCACGGGGTGACGACGATGCTGTCGGTCATCTCAATGCGGCTTTTGCGGAGACTGGCTTTGCGATCACGATCGCAGACGGTTCGAAGGTCGAGACGCCGATCGAACTGCAGGCGGTGCAGGATGGCGGTCAGGCGCATTTGCGTCACGAGGTTCACGTTGGCGCCAATGCAGGCGTGACGCTCGTCGAACGCCATCTGAATTCCGGCGATGCTCCGGCGCTCGTCTCGGCCGTGACGAATCTCAAGCTCGAGCGGGAGGCCAACGTCACCTGGGTGATCGTTCAGGGGCAGGGCCATGCGGACAGCCATCTTGGCCAGATCAATGTGTCGCTCGGTGAAGATGCGCGGCTGACGCTGTGCATCATCAATGCTGGCGGCAAGCTCATTCGCCAGGAAGTGCATGTGGTGACGGCCGGTGAAGGCGCGGACTTCAAGCTGCGCGGCGTCAATCTGCTCGGCGGTGACAGCCACACGGACGTGACGATGACGCTCGGCCACGACGTGCCGAACACGACGTCGACGGAAATCATCCGCAATGTCGTCTTCGACCGGGCGCGGGGCGTGTTCCAGGGCCAGATCCGCGTGGCGCCGCAGGCCCAGAAGACCGATGCGCGGATGGCGTCCAACACGCTGCTGCTTTCCGACGATGGCGAGTTCTCGACGAAGCCGGAACTGGAAATCTTTGCCGATGACGTCCAGTGCGCGCACGGCGCCACGGTTGCCGACATCGCGCCGGTGCACCTCTTCTACCTCATGTCGCGGGGCATCCCAGAGGCTGTGGCAAGGCGTCTTCTGGTTCAGGCCTTCATCAATGAGGTGGTCGAAGACCTCGATGATGAGACGTTAACGGACGCGCTGCACGGCGTGATCGAAACCTGGTTGGAAAAGCACGTTTGATGGACGCACGCCCCGCACAGAACGGCTATGACGTCGAAGCGATCCGCCGCGACTTCCCGATCCTTTCGCGGGGAATCTACGGCAAGCCGCTCGTCTATCTCGACAATGGCGCATCGGCGCAGAAGCCGCAGGCGGTGATCGATGCGATCACGAATGCTTACTCGAACGAGTATGCGAATGTGCATCGCGGGCTGCATTTTCTGTCGAATGCTGCAACCGATGCCTATGAGGCGTCGCGCGGCAAGGTGAAGCGCTTCCTCAATGCCGCGTCCGAAGACGAGATCGTCTTCACGAAATCCACGACCGAAGCGATCAATACCGTCGCCTATGGCTACGGCATGCCGCATATCGGCGAGGGCGACGAGATCGTGCTGACGATCATGGAGCACCACTCCAACATCGTCCCGTGGCACTTCATCCGCGAACGGCAGGGCGCAAAGTTGGTCTGGGTGCCGGTCGGTGACGACGGGTCTTTCGATCTCGATGCGTTCGCGGCGAGCCTGACGGAGCGCACGAAGCTTGTTGCGATCACGCACATGTCGAACGTGCTGGGCACCGTCATCCCGGTCAAGGAGGTCTGCCGCATCGCGCACGAGCGTGGCATCCCCGTGCTCGTCGATGGCAGCCAGGCGGCCGTTCACATGCCGGTGGATGTCCGCGACATCGATTGCGATTTCTACGTGTTCACGGGGCACAAGGTCTACGGTCCGTCCGGCATCGGCGTGCTCTACGGCAAGACCGAGATGCTGAAGAAGATGCGGCCCTTCCAGGGCGGCGGCGAGATGATCTTCGACGTGTCGGAAGAGGGTGTGACGTACAACGAGCCGCCGCATCGCTTCGAGGCCGGGACGCCTCCGATCGTCCAGGCGATCGGGCTCGGCGCTGCGCTCGACTACATGGACAGCATCGGCCGCGAAGCGATTGCCGCGCATGAAGCGGATCTGACGGCCTATGCGCGCGAGAAGCTTCAGTCGGTCAACGCGCTGCGCGTGATCGGCGATGCGCCCGGCAAGGGCGCGATCTTCTCTTTCGAGATCGAGGGTATCCACGCCCATGACGTGTCGATGGTGATCGATCGCTCGGGCGTGGCGGTTCGGGCCGGTACCCACTGCGCGCAGCCGCTCTTGAAGCGTTTCGGCGTGACCTCCACATGCAGGGCATCCTTCGGGATGTACAATACGCGCAAGGAAGTGGATGTCCTTGTGGAAGCGCTTGAAAAAGCGCGTGCCTTCTTCGCCTGAGCGCGGAAACCACGAACAGGAACTGCCAGGATGACCGAAACCACCGCCAAGCCAGACGATGCGAGCGTTGCACCGCCAGTGGACACTGTCGATGCGGCAGAGGCATCTTCGTCGACCGTATCGGCCATCCCGCAGGAAGAGCTTGCGCGGATGACGGACGACATCATCGCGGCGCTGAAGACCGTGTACGATCCTGAGATCCCGGCCGACATCTACGAGCTCGGCCTGATCTACAAGATCGACATCGAGGACGACCGCATGGTCAAGGTCGACATGACGCTGACCGCGCCTGGATGCCCCGTCGCCGGAGAAATGCCGGGCTGGGTCGAAAACGCCGTCGGGACCGTCGAGGGCGTGTCGGGCGTCGACGTGAAGCTCACTTTCGATCCGCCGTGGACGCCTGCACGCATGAGCGAAGAAGCTCAGGTCGCCGTCGGCTGGTATTGACGGGAGAGCCCGATGTCTTGCGGCCGGCCCGGGCCGTGATTAGGTTGATACCGAAGCGCAGCTGATTTGGTGCGCAAACGCCCTTCAGGGCAGGAGTTTCGAATGGGTCAGTTCGCTGTCATGACCATGACCGATGCGGCTGCAAAGCGTGTGAAGGCGATCGTCGCCAACGCCAACCAGCCCGCCGAGGGAATCCGCGTCGGCATCAAGAAGGGTGGCTGCGCCGGTATGGAATACACGGTGGAGCTCGTCGACGCGCCGTCGGCGAAGGACGATCTGATCGAAGCGGACGGTGCGCGCGTCTACGTTGCACCCGAGGCCGTGCTGTTCCTGCTCGGCACGCAGATGGATTATGAGACCACAAAACTGCGTTCGGGGTTCGTGTTCAACAATCCCAACCAGACGTCGGCCTGTGGTTGCGGCGAGTCGGTCGAGCTGAAGCCAGCAGACCTGGAAGCGCTTGCCAAGCGCGGTGATGCCGTGGTTCGCGGCGACGCTTGAGAGCAGCGCACGCGTTCACGCATTCGTGAGCAGCTCCGGAACAAAAGTGTCATGTTTCCGTTTGTTCGAGACCTGAACAGCGGAGACAGCACGCTCATGCATACCATCGTTTACATCGTCGGCCTTATCGTCGTCATCGGCTTCATCCTTTCGCTTCTTGGGCTCGTCTAGAGCTCGAGACTTCGCGCTGGACGCTCGCTTCGAGAACAGTCCAGCCCGAGTGGTGACAGGAGCACATTGCCGTGGAACTGATCCTTCTCATCTTGCTCGTACTGCTGGTCATCGGCGCATTGCCGCGCTGGGGCTATAGCCGCAGCTGGGGCTATGGCCCGTCCGGTGGACTTGGACTGGTCATCGTCGTCGTCCTCATCATTCTTCTTCTTCGTTGACCGGCAAAGCGCTCGTTTACCTCAAGCGTCAGACGGCACGACCATCGGATGTGGTCTGCTAGACTATCCCGCCCTCCTGTGCGATGTGAACCGACAGCGTAGGGCGGAATCCAGAAGGTTACTTCAACGTCGCCCGACGACCTGTTCGGGTATAGACAGTGGAGGAAAACCCAATGGATCGCCGTTCTTTCATTACCAAGGCTGGTTTTGCCGGTGTTAGCGTCGCTGCAAGCTCCGTTCTTGCAGCGCCGGCCATCGCTCAGGAAAACCAGACTTGGCGCATGGTCACCACGTGGCCGAAGAACTTCCCCGGTCTCGGTGTCGGCGCCCAGCGCCTCGCCGACCGCATCACCGCCGCTTCGGGCGGCCGCCTGACAGTCCAGCTTTATTCCGCAGGCGAACTCGTCCCGCCGCTGCAGTCGCTCGACGCCGTCATCGACGGTTCGGCTGAGATGAGCCACGGCGCTGCCTATTACTGGCAGAACAAGAGCCAGGCTTTGAACTTCTTCACCGGCGTTCCGTTCGGCATGACCTCGCGCGAGCTGACCGGCTGGGTGCGCTACCTCGGCGGCCAGGAAATCTGGGATGAGATCTACGACCAGTACGGCGTGCAGGGCTTCCTGTCCGGCGACACGGGCACGCAGGCCGGTGGCTGGTTCCGCAACGAGTTGACGGGTGTTGCCGACGTTCAGGGCCTTCGCTTCCGTACGCCCGGCCTCGGTGGTCAGGTCTGGGAACGTCTCGGCGCTTCCGTCACCAACATGGCAGCAGGCGAGATCTTCCAGGCGCTGCAGTCGGGCACGCTCGACGCTGCTGAGTTCGTCGGTCCTTACAACGACCTCGCGCTCGGCTTCTATCAGATCGCCAAGAACTACTACTTCCCGAGCTTCATCGAGCCGGGCCTCGCAACCGAGCTCGTCGTCGACAAGGCCAAGTACACGGCACTGCCGGCCGACCTGCAGGCGATCATCCGTGATTGCTGCCAGGCCGAGTACGATGCCGTTGCGGCCGACTTCGCCGCCAACGACCCACGGGCGCTGCAGACGCTGGTCAACGACCACGGCGTCCAAATCCGCCAGTTCCCCGAGGAGATCATGGAAGCCGGTGCACAGGCCGCAACCGAGATCCTGACGGGTCTGCGCGATTCGGGCGATGCACTGACGAAGAAGACCGCCGAGAGCTTCATTTCGGCGCTCAACATCGTTCGCCAGAAGACGCAGGGCACCGATTCGCTCTACATCCAGGCACGCGAAAAGTATTTCCAGATCTGAACGTTCTCGCTCTCACCGGACCAAAAAGAAAAAGCCCGGAGCGTTCTGCTCCGGGCTTTTTTGTATTTGGCGGAAGGACCGCAGCTCGAAGGTCAGCTGTAGATCCAGCGCGGCAGCCAGGTTGCCAGTTCCGGAAAGATGAACAGCAACGCGATCGCCACGATCTGCAGTCCGACAAACGGAATTACGCCGCGATAGATCATGCCGGTCGTCACCCGGTTCGGCGCCACGCCGCGCAGATAGAAGAGCGCGAAGCCGAAGGGGGGCGTCAGGAAGCTGGTCTGCAGGTTGACGCCGATCAGGACGCCGAGCCAGACGGGATCCACACCGAGATTGAGCAGCACCGGCGCGGTGATCGGCACGATGATGAAGATGATCTCGAACGTATCCAGGATGAAGCCGAGCACGAACATCATCAGCATGACGACGATGAGCGCGCCGTAGACGCCACCGGGCAGCGCAGTCAGGATATCGTGGACCAGATTGTCGCCACCCATGAGGCGGAAGACGATCGAGAACACCGACGCGCCGAGCAGGATGATGAACACCATTGAGGTGATGGTGGCAGTCGAGATCGCGACCTGCCGCAGGACCTGGAACGACAGGCGCCAACGCAGTGCGGCGAGAATCGTCGCACCAATGGCGCCGACCGATGCGGCTTCCGTCGGCGTGGCGATGCCGCCGAGGATCGAGCCAAGCACGGCGACGATCAGAAGCAGTGGCGGCACGAGCGCGGTGATGACTTCTTTCCAGAGGTCCTTCTTCTCCTCAGCCGGTACCGGTGTGGCGGGGCAGCTTTCAGGTGCCGTGATCGCCTTGAAGATCATCCACAGCAGATAGAGGCTGACGAGCATGACGCCTGGAATGATGGCGCCGGCGAAGAGGTCGCCGACCGAAACGGGGGCAGGGGCAAAGTTGCCCTTGGCCATCTGCACCTGGGCGTTGATGCCCGACAGCATGTCGCCCATGAAGATCAGCACGGTCGAGGGCGGGATGATCTGGCCGAGCGTGCCGGACGCGCAGATGACGCCCGATGCGAGCTTGGGGTCATAGCCGGCGCGCAGCATGGCCGGCAGCGAGATGAGGCCCATGGTGACGACGGTTGCACCGACGACGCCGGTGGATGCCGCGAGCAGCGCGCCGACGAGGATCACGGAAATGCCGAGCCCGCCGCGCAGATTTCCGAAGAGCTTGCCCATGGTCAGGAGAAGCTGTTCGGCGATGCCGGATCGCTCGAGCATCACGCCCATGAAGATGAAGAGCGGGACGGCGACCAGAACCTCATTGGTCATGAAGCCGACATAACGGTTGGCGAGCGAGCCGAAGTTCGACGGATCGAAGACGCCGAAGAACATGCCGACCAGGCCGAAGAGCAGCGAGACGCCGGCCAGCGTGAAGGCGACCGGGAAGCCCAGCATCAGCACGCCGATGATGCCGAAGAACATCGCCCCGGCGAGGATCTCGCCGATCAGTACAGGATCCATTGTCGATTACTCCCCTTCGCCCGGAAGGCGATATCGCAGATCTGCGGGCAAAAGTTCTTCCCGTCCAGACAGAACAAGGATGCTTCGACCGGCCATCGCCAGGCCCTGCAGCGCGACGACACCGGCGAAGACGAAGATGAAAGACTTCAGGATGTAGAGACCGGGCATGCCGCCGAAATTGGCCGACCCTTCGCCAAGGCTCCAGGAGCGCATGACATACGTCCAGCTGTAGAGAATGACGACGTAGCAGAAGGGCAGCAGGAACACGACGACGCCGAAGAGATCGATCATGGCCTTTCTCTGGATCGTGGCCGGTCGATAGAAGATGTCGACGCGGACGTGGTCGTCGCGCAGGAGCGCGAAGCCGGCGATGCCCATGAACATGGCGCCGTTCAACCAGACATAGAGGTCCTGCATCCAGATCAGCGATGTTGAGAAGAGATAGCGCTGGACGACGACGGTGAAGCAGACCAGCACTATGCCGAGCGAGAGCCAGGCAAGGATCTGACCGAGAAAACCGTTGAAACGGCCGATCGCCTTAACGATCGCGGCTAGGAACGACATCAGTTCAGCCTCTGAACCAAGAAGTTGAGAGCTTGAGACCGGGTTTGACGGTAGGGCATGGGTGAGCGGCAAACTGCGCAGCCGCTCCTCCTCGGCCTGCATCATGATGCCCGGTCCGGCGATCCGGATAGCAAACGCCCGGATTGACGGCACTCGATAGACCGACACGGGCGCAGACGCAACCGCCAGAGGTGGATTGTCAGCCGCGGCGCGTCGCCATCACCAGTCCGGCGATAGCAACGACGACCCAGCCGGCGATCATCCCGAAGCCGCCGATGGGGGCGGACATCGGAAAGAGCGCGCTGCCTGCCGTGGCACGCAGCGTGAGGTCGGCCGCAAACAGCATGGTGCCGAGCGCGAGCAGAAGGCCGGCTGGCAGCAACAGGCGCGATTTTTCGGAAAGGGAAGCAAGCCCAAGAAGAGCAGGCGCGTGTGCAAGCGACAGCGCAGCGGCGCTTGCAAGAAGGCGGGGTTCACCGCCATGCGACGCGGCGGCAGCAAGTGCGACACCGGCCGCACCGAGCAAACCGGCGGCTATGACCAGAAGCGCGACCCTTCGCATCGAAGCGCGGCCGTTCAGGCGCGCGCGGCGATTGTCATGAACGCAGGAATGTCGTCGCCGAAGCCGACGGGTGTGAACTCGTCGTCACGCTGCGAACGGCGGCGCTGGTTGTTGTCGCGGGCATTGTCACGACCGCGGTTGCGACGATCGTCGTTGGCGGCATCCTGGCGCTGCGGGCGTGGGGCGTCTTCGGCGACCGCTGTCCGTTCCACAGGCGGGCGTTCTGCCGGCGCCCGGTCCGCAACCGGCGCTGCCGCCTGTTCCTGGACAGCTAGTGTGCCGGCGGCTGCCAGTTCGGCGGCGGCCTCGATCAATGCTTCCTCGCGGGCAGGACGGGTGCGCGGGCCGTCCGACTTGCGGCCGGAGCGTTCCTTGCGGCCGGAAGACTTGGCGCGACCGCGCCGGTCGTCTTCCTCGGGCGACTGCACGACGGTCGAGAGGTCGCCGTCGAGCCATTCGATCTTCCGATCGATCAGCTTTTCGATGGCGTCGGTGTATTTGGCGTCGCGCTTGGTGACGAATGTGAACGCCTTGCCCGACCTGCCGGCCCGACCGGTGCGGCCGATGCGGTGGACGTAGTCCTCGGCGTGGATCGGTACATCGAAATTGAAGACGTGGCTCACATCAGGGATGTCGAGGCCACGGGCCGCGACGTCAGAGGCCACGAGAAGCTGCAGCTTTCCTTCCCGGAAATTGTGCAGCATCGTGGTGCGGGAGCGCTGGTCCATGTCGCCGTGCAGGGCGCCCGCCGAAAATTCGTGGCGGGCGAGCGAGCGGAAGAGATCGGCCACATCGCGCTTGCGATTGCAGAAGATGATCGCGTTCTTGAGGTCGTCCTGGGCGCGGATCAAGTCGCGCAATGCCGAACGCTTCTCGAAATCCTTGTTGCCGCAGGCAACGAGACGCTGCGTGACGGTCGTGGCCGTGGACGAGCGGGTCGAGACTTCGACGCGGACCGGGTTCTGCAGGAAATTGTCGGCAAGCTTCTGGATTTCCGGCGGCATGGTGGCAGAGAAGAACAGGGTCTGGCGCGTAAACGGAATGAGCTTCACGATGCGCTCGATATCCGGAATGAAGCCCATGTCGAGCATGCGGTCGGCTTCGTCGATGACGAGGACTTCGACGCCGCTCATGAGCAGCTTGCCGCGCTCGCAATGGTCGAGCAGGCGGCCGGGGGTGCAGATCAGAACGTCTGCGCCACGCTCCAACTTGCGGTCCTGCTCATCGAAGGACACGCCGCCGATCAGGAGTGCGACGTTGAGTTTGTGGTTCTTGCCGTATTTCTCGAAATTCTCGGCAACCTGTGCAGCCAGTTCGCGCGTCGGCTCAAGAATGAGCGTGCGCGGCATGCGCGCCCGGGCGCGGCCCTTTTCCAGCAGCGTCAGCATCGGCAGAACGAAAGAAGCGGTCTTGCCGGTTCCCGTCTGAGCGATGCCGAGAACGTCGCGTCGTTCCAAGGCCGGTGGAATGGCCCCTTCTTGAATCGGTGTGGGTTCGCTATAGCCCGCGTCGGTGACTGCGGAGAGGACTTTCTGGCTCAGGCCAAGTTCGGAGAATTTGGTCAAGGGGAAACTTGTTTCCGTTCTGATCTCTTAGGATCGGGCTGACATCTATGTGTGCGGACAGTGGCGCAAACACATGAAGTTCGCACCTGGCAGCGCTAAGCGCTCAAGCGGCAATGACGCCTGGATGAGCGGGCACATAGGCCCTATAGGGCGGAAAGTCAAGGAAGGCAGGCATTGCAGGCACTTCGTGCGCCTTTTCGGCGCACGGATGGTTACCGTGCGGCCAGAAGCGGCTCCAGCGATGCGCCTGCCTGGAGGAAGCGCGCCGGATCGACCGGCTCGTCATGGAAGCGAACCTCGTAGTGGAGATGCGGACCGGTGGAGCGGCCGGTACTACCAGCACGGCCGATCAAGTCGCCACGCGAAACGGTCTGTCCCTCCGATACGAGAATGTCGGACAAATGGGCGTAGCGGGTGACGACGCCTTCGCCATGGTCGATCTCCACCATCTTGCCGTAGCCGCCGCGCCGGCCTGCGCCGATGACCGTGCCGCTGCCGGCAGCTTCGATCGATTCACCTTTGGCGACGCGGAAATCGATGCCCGCATGGAAGGCAGCGCGCCGAAAGAACGGATCGCGCCGCGTGCCGTAACGGCTGGTGATGGGATGGCCTTCTGCCGGGTTGCCGAGCGGCATGCGCGCTGCATGGTCGCGGATCATGTCCAAACGATTCAGAGCGAGGTCGAGCTCGTCGAGCGTCGCGTCGAATGCGCCGCTGCCGCGCCGGGGCAGATAGGGGCCACCCATGGCCGTTTCATCGTTCAGCGGAACATCGAGGCCCGTGTTGCGCAGGATGCCGGCAATCGCTTCGGCGGTGCCCGAAGCGTTGGCCGCCAAGGCACGCACCTTCCGCATCTGCTCGGTTTCGAGGTCGTCCAGGGAGGAGCGCAATTCGAGGAACAGCCGGTCGGAGCGATCCGCCTGGCTGCGCGCCGTCGGAGCATAGGCACTCACCCTGCTGCTTGGCGGAGTGGTTGCCGTGGTCGTGCTGTCGGTGATCATGGCGATCGCATCGAGCGCATCGCCCGATCCGGAAAGGGCAGCGCGGCGTGCCGGACTGTCAGGACGCGGGGTCGGCAAGGGCGCTTCAATCTCGGGCGCAACGGCATCGCCCGCGCGCTCCAGAATCGCATCGAGCCGGCCATGGCGCGAGGAAAGCGCCGCCTGGTGCGCCATCAGCTTCTCGACCTGGTCTTCCATCATACGCTGATCCAGCATCTGGCGGCTGGTGACACGATCGATCTGGGCACGCAATGCCGCGATGCGGTCTTCATAGACGTGCTGGATGCGGGCCTGGCGCGCAACGGAGGCGCCGATCAGATCGTCGCGGAGAATGAGATAGGTGGTCGCAACGAAGTAGCCGCCAAGCAGAAGCGCGGCCGCGCAGCCAGCGAGGCCCACGACCCAGGGACGGATCGTCATGTGGCGAATGCGTTCGCCGCTCGCGAGAATGAGCGTGTGCTCCGTCTTGCGCCGACCGAACGCTGAAACTTTTTGCGATTGCGCCAAGGTGCTGCCTCTGCCGCTGCCAGACTAATGACGGCTATTAGACAATGTTAAGGTTAACACCCCCTTTCCGGCGGGGCAGTTTGGCCGGATGGTGTTTCAGGACATGCTGGTCGCGGTCAAAGCCCGATAGAACGAGGGCAAGAGCCCGGCTTCGGCTCGGGCCAGATCGTTGAATGGTGGTTTCAGCGGGCCGCGGAAATTCGCGCGCACCAATGCCTGGAAGGTCGCAGTCGGGTCACGGCCCTGGCGCTGGCAGAGGAAACGGAACCATTTTGCGCCGACTGCGACGTGGGTCTTCTCGTCTTCATAGATGATGTCGAGGACGGCGGCGCTTTCCATGTCTCCAGACTCGCGCATCTTGGCCTGGAGAGCGGGCGTCACGTCGAGCCCGCGCGCTTCGAGGATGAGCGGCACGACGGCAAGCCTTGCAGTCAGGTCGTTGCGCGTGTCGTGCGCCGCCTGCCAAAGGCCATCATGGGCGGGCAGATCGCCATAGTCCGCACCGAATGCGCGAAGACGATCGCGTATCAGATTGAAATGCTTGGCTTCTTCAAAGGCGACCCGCATCCAGCCGTCGAAGAAGCTCTGCGGCATGCGGGCGCCGGCGAAGCGGGCCACGATATCGAGCGCAAGATCGATCGCGTTGAGCTCGATATGGGCAATCGCATGCAGAAGCGCGATGCGGCCACGCTCCGAGTTGAGCGAGCGCCTCTTGACCTTCGTCGGCGGCACAAGTTCGGGCCGATCCGGGCGGCCCGGCCGATCGGGTACGCCAAGATCGAGCGGGCTTGAGAGCGACAGGCGACGCTGATGCCAGCGCCGGGCCGTTTCCTGAGTCAGCCAGGTTTTCTCGTCGAGATCGGCTGCCGCGATGGCGCGTGCAGCACCGTCGCGAAGCGATCTTGCCGCATAATCTCCTTTCGAAGCAGAAGCATGCGTCGCCTGGCTGATATTTTGAGTCACCTGCCTACAGATCCTTGGCGGCAGCCAGAACCTCTTCGGCGTGACCCGGCACCTTCACCTTAGGCCAGATGCGGGCGATCTTGCCGTCGCGATCGATCAAAAGCGTGGTGCGCTCGACGCCCATATACTTCTTGCCGTACATGCTCTTTTCCTGCCAGACGCCATAGGCTTCGAGCGTCGACTTGTCCTCGTCGGCAGCAAGAATCACATCCAGGCTGTGCTTGTCGCGGAATTTGTCGTGCTTCTTCACCGGGTCGGGCGACATGCCGATGACGACCGTGTCGGCATCCGCAAAATCCTGCTTCAAGGCCGTGAAGGCGATGGCCTCGGTGGTGCAGCCGCTCGTGTCATCCTTCGGATAGAAATAGAGCACGACCTTTTTTCCGCCGAATTCGGAGAGCGAAACGTCGCCGCCGCCATCGCGCGGCAATGTGAATGCGGGGGCCTGCATGCCTTCGGACAATTCGCTCATCGATGGTCTCCAATGCTGAAAGGGGGCGTGATGGACGCGATATATGGTCAAAGCGCCTGCCGTCCAGACGCTTCGATTTGGATGGTGCCGCACTTCGCGTCGAAAGCGTTTCCCCGAAGCGGCATTTTCGGCCACATTGCAGGGAACGCCGGTGGCAATCGGCGTGGTTTGGGTTCAACGGGGCTGGCAGGAACGAGCGGATCGGCAACACAGAGCGCATGAACCCATCACCGAACACGGCATCCGTGGATGCGGCGGAAAAAAAGGCAAAACGCAGCCGGGCCAGGCGTCTGATGCGCTTTTCCCTGCTCGTGAGCGGCGTTTTGACGGGCATTCTGCTCGCCGTTTTCGCGGGTCTGCAGTTCGGCGCCTTTGATTCGCTCTTCGCCGGTCGGGCCCAATCGGCGCTCGCCACGATCGCAGGTCCCGAAACCATCGTGGAGGTCGACCGTGCCTCGGTGCGCGTCGGCCGGGACGGGCGCATCGCGATCGAGGCCGATTCGGTGTCGGTGCAGCGGTCGCCCCTGGCACTTCGTGAGCCGGCAGCCAGCGGGGCGCGAGACGATGCGTTCGGCGAGGCGCTGTCGTCCGTCGAGGCCGTGCGGCTGTTGCTCGATCCGATGCCGCTTCTGCGCGGCGAAATCAAAGTGGTCGAGGTGGAGATTTCCGGGGTCGTGCTCGACGCGACGATGCTTGCCGGCGGGCCGACGACGGACTGGAGCGCACTGCGGGTCGATTCGCTGGAGCCGCTGACGGAAAGCGCGTTCGCGGCACTGGACCGGGCTCTCCAGCTGCTCCAGCGCAGCCGCACACGGTCGATCTTGCTGACCAATGCAGAATTGGCGAATACCGGGGCTGCTGACGCTCCGCGTATCGAGGAGCTGCAACTCGCGCTGTCCGATCGAGAGAACGTTACGCTCAGCGGGTCGTTCATGATCGGAGGGCAGACGATCGCGCTTGACGGACAGGCGCTGCGCCACGAGCGGGCCGATACGCTCGAACAGATTCTCGTTCGACTCACCGGCCTGCACACTTTCGGCAACGAGGCCTTCACGAACAGTCTGGACGATGAGCCGATCGAGCGGCAGCGGCAACGGTTCGGCGTCGAAAGCGAGACGGACATCTCGCTCAGTGCGCGACGGACACCGAGGCCCGACCAGCCGATGTTGAAGGCCCAGGTGTCGTTTGGCGAGGGCGACCTGACGCTTGGCGGGATCGTTTCGCCGCTGCGGGAGAGTCGTCTGGGGCTCGGCTACTTCAAGGAACAGGGCAAGATCGAGGTGCTGCCGTCGCGCATGACAGTCGCAGATACGACCATTCCGTTCAGTGGCGGGCTCGTCGATCTGTCTCGGCTCGGCGACGATGCCGCTGCGGGGATCGCGGCGGAGCTCGTCGTGGATCAGGCGATGTTCGACCCGACGGATACCGAGTTTGCGGCGCTTGCCGTGGACGGCAAAATCTCTGCTCGGTTTCTCGGGGCAGACAGGAAGCTGATCTTCGACGAGATCGCGCTCGATACGGGGCCGGGGACCGTCGTCGCCTCTGCCGCCATCGAATTCGGCGCGTCCTCACCCGCAATCAGCCTCGCCGGTGCGTTCGATCAGCTGGACACGGCTTCTCTCAAGCAGCTCTGGCCTCACTGGGTGGCGGTGCGTCCGCGCCAATGGGTGATCGACAATGTGGTCGGCGGCATCGGCTCCAATGGGCAGATCAGGCTCTACATCCCGGCTGGGCGCATGGCCGAGCAACCCGGGCATCTGGACCTGGACGAAAACCAGCTGCAGATCTCCATGCGGGTCAGCGGACCCCGGGTGCACGTGGCGGGTGATATTCCGCCGCTGCGCGACACGCAGGCGAACGTCGTCTTTCGAGGGCGAGCCCTCGAAGTCGATATCGAAGCGGCCACGGCCTATTTCCCCTCGGGCCGGACGGTTGCTGTCGAAAACGGCACATTCGCGATCAGACGCACTGATCTTCGTCCGTTGATGGCGGATATGGACCTGCAGCTCGCCGGTGGCGCCGACGCCATGGCCGAGCTGATCTCCTATCGGCCAATCGCCGTTCTCGACCGGGTCGGCTATCAGCCCGAGGATCTCAGCGGTTCCATCGACGCTCATGTTCAAGCGCGTTTTGGCCTGATCCGCGATCAGGACCCGCCTGCGCCCGCCTATGGCGTGAACATGGCCCTGACCGACGTTGCCGTCTCAAAACCCGTGGAAGGGCGCATGCTGTCGGCGGTGAACGGCAATCTCTCGGTCGACCCGCAAAAGGCGGTGCTCGAAGGAAAGGCCACGATCGACGGTGCGCCGCTCGACATCACTGTGACCCGCCCACTCGATCCCGAAGCGGGTGTCACGGCAGCCCGCAAGATCAGTGGCACGATCGGCGACCGGGAACGGGCGGAGCTGCTGCCGGGCCTTGCCGGTCTTCTCGCTGGGCCGATCACTTTGACCATGGAGCAGACCGGGCCGGGGCAAGACAAAGTCGAGATCGATCTCTCAGCCGCGACGCTGACTCCGCCCGCAATCGGCTGGCGGAAGGAACCCGGCACGCAGGCATCGGTGAGCCTGACGATGCGCGCCCGCGATGACGGTCTCGATCTGAACGACATCGTGCTGACGGGCGACGGCATCGCTGCCAGGGGCTCTGCACGCCTGACCGCAGGTCAACTGGCCACGCTGGATCTTTCCAATGTGCGGCTATCGACCAGCGACGATTTCGATGTTTCCATTGCAAGGGCCAGCGGTGGCGCATTCGACATCGATGTTCGGGGCCGATCCTTCGATGCACGGCCCTTGATCCGCAAGCTGCGGGCTGGTTCCGAAGGTGGAAGCGGCGCTGGCGGTGGCGGGTCGCAACGGGTCTCCGTTTCTGCCGATGTCGCACAGGTGCTCGGTTTCGACGGGGAGGTGCTGTCCGGCGTATCGGTGCGCTATTCCGGCCGGGGAAGCCGGCCGATCGGGGTGGACCTGAAAGGCGTGACAGGAAGCGGCGAGGCGGCTGTGCTGACCTTTGCCGAGACCGATGGCATCGGGCGAGCGAATCTGACGGCGGGCGATGCCGGCGCGCTTGCGCGCTTTGCCGATCTCTACCGACGAGTCTCGGCCGGGCGAATCGAGGTGGCACTTCAGCGTTCTGGTGACGGCCCGTTCCGTGGAAATGTGCGGATCGCGGATTTCGCCGTCATCAACGAGAATCACCTGAAGGAGCTGGTGACGGCACGCGCTTCCGGCGCTCCGGGGAAGGTCAGCGACGCGATCCAGAGTTCGGTCGACGTCAATTCCATGCGATTCGAGCGTGGCTACACGGATATCGAGATCAGCAACGGCACTGTCGGCGTTGCGAACGGTGTGCTGCGCGGCCAGGAGATCGGACTGTCGTTCCAGGGCGTCGTCAGGGATGCAAGCGGCAACATGGCCGTGACCGGCACGTTCATGCCGGCCTATGGCCTCAACCGGCTTTTTGCGGAAATACCGCTGTTCGGCGCGTTGCTCGGCAACGGGCGCGACCGGGGCTTGATCGGGATCACGTTCCGCCTGGACGGGCAGGTGAGCGCGCCGCAGTTGACCGTCAACCCGATTTCGGCGATCGCGCCGGGTGTGTTCCGGCAGATCTTCGAGTTTTGAGGCTGGCGCACGTTCTGGCCCCAAACTGGCGCAGCGATCTCCGCTGCGCCAGAAGCTCAAGATGCCTGCAGATGCCGGTGCGCGGCATAGAGCGCAATGGCCGCGGCATTGGAGACGTTGAGCGATTTGATGGCGCCCGGCATGTCGAGGCGCACCAGGCCGTTCACCGTCTCGCGCGTCTTCTGGCGCAGGCCTTTGCCTTCTGCCCCCAGCACGAGAGCAATCCGCTCGCCGGCGAGCTTGGCTTCCAGCGGACCATCGGCTTCCGAATCGAGGCCGAGCGTCAGGAAGCCGAGCGCGTGCAATTCGCCAATCGCATCAGCCAGATTCGTGATCTGGATATAGGGGATCAGTTCCAGCGCGCCGGAGGCGGATTTGGCCATGACGCCGGATTCGGTCGGGCTGTGACGCTGGGTGGTGATGACCGCGCCGGCCCCAAATGCAACGGCGCTGCGCATGATGGCGCCGACATTGTGCGGGTCCGTCACCTGGTCGAGGACCAGCAGAAGCGGGCTGTCCTTTAGATCGGCGAGACGTCGCAGCGGCAGGGCGTTCGCTTCGACGACGACGCCCTGGTGGATCGCATCGTCGCCGAGCAGATCGTCGATGGCGCCGGGGGCAACCATCTCGACCGGGAAGGGCAGGCTTGCCGTGTCTTCCACTTCGAGACGGGCGAGCGCGTTGCGCGTGACCCGCATGGACAGGATCGTGCGAGCAGGATTGTCGAGCGCGGCGCGCACCGTGTGCAGGCCGTACAGATAGACGCGGTCGGGCGGCAGCGGTGGGCCCGAGCCCTCCTTGCGCTTGCGCGGCGCATCACGCTTCTGTCCACCATCATCCGCTTTGGTGTCGCGGTAGGCCCGGCGCAGGCGCGCATAGTGACTGTCTTTGGGCGAGCCCGCATCGCGGGGCCCGCCACCGCTTCCGCCGGCTGCGCCGGTTGTTTTCTTTGAGGTCATGGATCGGCTTATAGACCGCGCCGAGGTGGCCGCAAAGCCTTTCGCCGAAGCTGTTTGAAGGCCACTTGGCCGTATCGCATTAATTTCGCGGGGATCGGTTGACAGCTATCGGCCCGACCGGCATAACCCGCCCCGGTTCGACGGAGCTTGCCCAAGGCAGCGATCGTCGCTCCACCGGCCACCCGCCAAGCGGGGCGCCGGCGAAGTTTGGAGAGGTGCCTGAGCGGTTAAAAGGGGCGGACTGTAAATCCGTTGGCTTAGCCTACGCTGGTTCGAATCCAGCCCTCTCCACCACTTCGCCTGATGACTGCCCGCGGGTATAGCTCAATGGTAGAGCAGCAGCCTTCCAAGCTGAATATGCGGGTTCGATTCCCGCTACCCGCTCCAGCCGGCCGATTATTTCTTCGTATCGCTTTAGTATCAATCCTGTGCTGCACCGTCGGCTTGAATTGCGCGTCGGCGATCGACACATAGGGCCCGACGCCGGAGCGGACATGCGGACGGTGCGGAGAGTGGCGTGGTTGAACCGCGCTTGAACTTCAGGAAATTTCGTCCTAATAGCGCTCCAGCCCATCCCAACGAAGCTGATAAATTGAGGAAAGCCGCATGGCTAAAGGCAAGTTTGAACGTAACAAGCCGCATGTGAACATCGGCACGATCGGTCACGTC
>BSNO01000002.1 GCA_030160035.1 Rhizobium albus
GACGTGACCGATCGTGCCGATGTTCACATGCGGCTTGTTACGTTCAAACTTGCCTTTAGCCATTGGAGGCTCTCCATTCTACTGTCGTCCCGCGGGACGGAATTAGTCTCTTGGGAAGTCCGCGCCTTACGCGAACTTCGCCTGGATTTCCTGAGCGACGTTCGAAGGAACCGGCGCATAGTGATCGAACAGCATCGTGTACTGTGCGCGTCCCTGGCTCATGGAGCGCAGGTTGTCGACGTACTTGAACATGTTGGCGAGCGGCACATGCGCGTTAATGACGATGGCAACACCGCGCTGTTCCTGACCCTGGATCTGGCCACGACGCGAGTTCAGATCGCCGATTACGTCACCGACGTAATCTTCCGGCGTCACGACTTCGACCTTCATGATCGGCTCGAGCAGCTGGGCACCAGCCTTCTGCGCACCTTCGCGGAATGCACCGCGCGCTGCGATTTCGAAGGCGAGAACCGAGGAGTCGACGTCGTGGAAGGCGCCGTCGATCAAAGTTGCCTTGACCGAGAGCATCGGGAAGCCGGCAAGCGGACCAGCCGACATGACGCTCTGAATGCCCTTCTGAACGCCCGGGATGTATTCCTTCGGAACAGCACCACCGACGATCTTGGATTCGAAGACGAAATCTTCGGAGTCCGGATTCGGTTCGAACACCAGCTTGACGCGAGCGAACTGGCCCGTGCCGCCCGACTGCTTCTTGTGCGTGTAATCGACTTCTGCGGTCTTCGTGATGGTTTCACGATAGGCGACCTGCGGAGCGCCGACATTGGCCTCGACCTTGAACTCGCGCTTCATGCGGTCGACGATGATGTCGAGATGAAGTTCGCCCATGCCGGCGATGATCGTCTGGCCGGATTCTTCGTCGGTCTTGACGCGGAAGGAAGGATCCTCGGCGGCCAGACGGTTGAGCGCGAGGCCCATCTTTTCCTGGTCGGCCTTGGTCTTCGGCTCGATCGCGATCTGAATGACCGGGTCCGGGAACTCCATGCGCTCCAGGATGACCGGGGCCAGCGGATCGCACAGCGTATCGCCGGTGGTCGTTTCCTTCAGGCCAGCGAGAGCGACGATGTCACCAGCATAGGCGACGTCGACGTCTTCACGCGAGTTGGAGTGCATCTGCAGCATGCGGCCGATGCGCTCGCGCTTTTCCTTGACCGTGTTCAGGAGCGACGTGCCCTTCTCGAGCTTGCCCGAGTAGAGACGGCAGAACGTCAGCGAGCCGACGAACGGGTCGTTCATGATCTTGAAAGCGAGCAGAGCGACCGGCTCGTCATCGGCAGCCTTGCGCTTCGTGGCTTCTTCCGTCTTGACGTCGATGCCCTTGATGGCCGGGATGTCGATCGGGGATGGCAGGAAGTCGACGACGGCGTCGAGCAGCGGCTGAACGCCCTTGTTCTTGAAGGCAGAGCCGCAGAACATCGGGAAGAACTTCACGTCGATCGTGCCACGACGGATGAGCTGACGGATCTTATCGTTGTCCGGCATTTCGCCTTCCAGATAAGCTTCCATGGCTTCTTCGTCGATTTCGACGACCGTTTCGATCATCTTCTCGCGGTACTCTTCGGCACGCTCCTTGAGATCGTCCGGGATCTCGACGACGTCCCACTGGGCGCCGAGCGACTCGTCGCGCCAAACGAGAGCGTTCATCTCAATCAGGTCTACGACGCCCTTAAACTCGTTCTCGGCGCCGATCGGAAGCTGAACGACGACCGGGATCGCGCCGAGACGCGACTTGACCATCTCGACCGAGCGATAGAAGTCCGCGCCGATCTTGTCCATCTTGTTGCAGAAGATCATCCGCGGGACTTCGTACTTGTCGGCCTGACGCCAAACAGTCTCCGTCTGCGGCTCTACACCGGCGTTGGCGTCGAGCAGAGCGATCGCACCATCGAGAACGCGCAGCGAACGCTCGACTTCGATCGTGAAGTCGACGTGGCCGGGCGTGTCGATGATGTTGAAGCGACGCGACTTGCCGTCACGGCCCTTCCAGAAGGTGGTCGTCGCAGCAGACGTGATGGTGATGCCGCGTTCCTGCTCCTGCTCCATCCAGTCCATGGTTGCAGCACCGTCGTGGACTTCGCCGATCTTGTGCGAACGACCCGTGTAATACAGGACGCGCTCAGTCGTCGTCGTCTTGCCGGCGTCGATATGCGCCATGATGCCGAAATTGCGGTAGTCTTCGATTGCGTATTCGCGGGCCATTTGGGCAGCCTTTCAATGCGAAGGCACCGCTTTCGCGGCGCCACTTCCGATTTCAGTTACCAGCGGTAGTGCGAGAACGCGCGGTTGGCGTCAGCCATCTTGTGCGTGTCTTCGCGCTTCTTGACTGCGCTGCCGCGACCGTTTGCTGCGTCCATGAGTTCGCCCGAGAGGCGCTCGACCATGGTCGTTTCGTTGCGGTTGCGGGCAGCCGAGATCAGCCAGCGGATAGCCAGAGCCTGACGACGCTCGGGACGAACATCGACCGGAACCTGGTAGGTTGCACCACCAACGCGGCGCGAGCGGACTTCCACGTGCGGCGCGACGTTGTCGAGCGCCTGATGGAAGATACCGACCGGCTCCTGGCGGGTCTTCTGCTCGACCACGTCGAATGCGCCATAGACGATCGACTCGGCGGCAGACTTCTTGCCGTGGTACATGATGGCGTTCATGAACTTCGTGATGACCAGATCACCGAACTTCGGATCCGGGTTGATTTCACGCTTCTCTGCCCTGTGACGTCGCGACATATTTCTCGTCTCTCACTGATTGCACGTGACCCGGGCGATGATTGCCTCGGGCCAGCGACAGAATGGTCTTACTTCGGACGCTTGGCGCCGTACTTCGAGCGGCGCTGCTTGCGGTTCTTCACGCCCTGCGTATCGAGCACGCCGCGAATGACGTGGTAGCGAACGCCCGGAAGGTCCTTCACGCGGCCGCCGCGGATCATGACCACGGAGTGTTCCTGAAGGTTGTGACCTTCGCCCGGGATGTAGCCGATGACTTCGAAGCCATTGGTCAGGCGGATCTTGGCGACCTTACGCAGAGCCGAGTTCGGCTTCTTCGGGGTCGTGGTATAGACGCGGGTGCAAACGCCGCGCTTCTGCGGGTTCTGCTCCAGAGCCGGAACTTTGTTGCGCTTGACGGGCGCCTGACGCGGCTTGCGGATCAGCTGGTTTACGGTAGGCATTCAACCATCCCTTGAAAAATCTATCTCAAAGCCCGTTTCACGAGGCCCTCACGCCGCAGTATCCGAACATGCGCGAAACGAGCCGTCCCCGATTGAACGGTGGATGGCTCATCAAATGCAGAGGAAACGGTTGCCCGTCTCATGCCAACAGCATTTTCGTCGTCTGCGGTATAAAGCCTTGTTTGAGGCGAATTCCAGGACGGGTCGTCCCGAAGATGCCAGCCTCACATCGGCTTTGGTGGCCGGGTGATACTGGCATAAGCCCATTCCGTCAAGGCCTGGCCTTAAGATTTGTCTCTGCCCGCCTCCCCTGAAGCGGGACACTTCGAAGGCGCGAAACAATATTGCGGAACGGTTCTTAGGCAGAGCGAATTGTTGCGCTGCTCGGAAGAGAGGTCCGCAGCAGGCCTGTTGCCCGCGTTGACCGCAGCGATTCCACGTCCCATTAAGCCCGTCAATTGCCTTCGTGAACGATGGCACTCGGACAGAAACGACTCGCATCAGGAAGCACTTCGATGATCGACACCCCTGCCAATGAGAATGAACCGGAGACGCCGATGATCTTCATCATCGTCGGCCGCGCCTGGCGCGACAAGGATGGCGATCCAACCGAGCTGCACGTTTTTCTCCGCGCCCCGGATGACGACAGTGCGGTCCGCGCGACCCTCAACGCGCTCGCCGACGAAGGGTACGAGGAAGCGGACCTCGATCAGATAGGCGTGCTGCACGAGGCCCCGGATGAAGAGCCGCACGCCTCCGCCTATCAGGGTGCGCTTGAAGGCGAAGTGGCGATCGTCACTTTGAAATAGGGATTGGGCGGGACTTCACCCGTCCACGACACCCGGACCTCAAACGAAAAAAGCCGCCCCGGTCTCCCGGGGCGGCTTTTGTCATTGATATGAGCGCGGATTATTCCGCAGCGGTCGAAGCCGCACGCTCGCGTGCCGTCATGTCGGCCAGCATCGGGTCGGCCGTCTCGGCACCCGACGACTTGCGGCGGGCATCGAGGATCAGGTCGTCGCGCGACGTCGCGATGCGACGGATCTGGCTCATCTGGCCGCCGGTACCGGCAGGGATGAGACGACCGACGATCACGTTCTCCTTCAGACCCTGCAGCGTGTCGGTCTTGCCGGCAACAGCTGCCTCGGTCAGCACCTTCGTCGTCTCCTGGAAGGAGGCGGCGGAGATGAAGGACGGCGTCTGGAGCGAGGCCTTGGTGATGCCGAGCAGAACGGCTTCGCCGCTGGCAGGCTTCTTGCCCTCTTCTTCCAGGCGCGCATTGACCTGGTTGAGCTCGATCACGTCGACGATGTCGCCAGCGATATAGCTGGAGTCACCCTGCTCGCTGATCTCGACCTTCTGCAGCATCTGGCGAACGATCACCTCGATGTGCTTGTCGTTGATCAGAACGCCCTGCAGTCGGTAGACTTCCTGGATCTCGTTGACGAGATAGGAAGCCAGCGCCTCGACGCCCTTGATGGCAAGGATGTCGTGCGGAGCGGGATTGCCGTCGAGAATGTAGTCGCCCTTCTCGATGAAATCGCCTTCCTGCAGGTGGAAGGGCTTGCCCTTCGGGATCAGGTACTCGACCGGCTCGACACCGTCTTCCGCCGGCTCGATCTGGATGCGACGCTTGTTCTTGTAGTCGCGTCCAAACCGGATCGTGCCGTCGATTTCGGCGATGATGGCGTGATCCTTCGGACGGCGGGCTTCGAAGAGTTCGGCAACACGCGGCAGACCGCCGGTGATGTCCTTCGTCTTCGCGCTTTCCATCGGGATACGCGCAAGCACGTCACCCTGGCTGACCTTGCGGCCGGGTTCGACCGAAAGGATCGCGTCCACCGAGAGCAGGAAGCGGGCTTCGCCGCCACGCGAAAGCTTGGCGATCTCCCCGTTCTTGTCCTTGATGACGATCGCCGGCTTGAGATCCGAACCGCGCGGGGTCGAACGCCAGTCGATGACCAGACGCTTGGTGATCCCGGTTGCTTCGTCCGTCGATTCCGTGACGGAGAGACCGTCGACCAGATCTTCGAACTCCACCGTACCGGCCACTTCCGTCATCATCGGGCGGGTGTAGGGATCCCACTCGGCGAGACGCTGGCCACGACGAACGCTATCGCCATCGTCGACATGCAGCTTCGAGCCGTATGCGACGCGCTGCGAGGAACGCTCGTTGCCCTTTGGATCCAGGATCTGAATGGCCATGTTGCGGCCCATGGCGACGAGTTCGTTCTCCGAGTTGCGGAGCACGTTGCGGTTCTTGATCTGCACCTTGCCTTCGTAAGACGCTTCCAGGAACGACTGATCCACCACGGTTGCCGTACCACCAAGGTGGAACGTACGCATGGTGAGCTGCGTGCCCGGCTCGCCGATCGACTGCGCCGCGATGACGCCGACGGCCTCGCCCTGGTTGACGGGGGTACCGCGCGCCAGGTCACGTCCGTAGCAGACGCCGCAGATGCCGGTCTGAACTTCGCAGGTCAGAGCCGAACGGATGCGGACCGACTGGATGCTGGCCGCTTCGATGGCGATGACGTCGTTCTCGTCGATCAACGTCCCGGCCTTGACGATCAGCTCGCCCGAAACCGGGTGGTTGATGTCGTCGAGCGAGGTACGACCGAGAACGCGCTGACCGAGCGATGCGACCACCTGGCCGGCATCGACGATCGCCGTCATCGTCAGGCCCTTGTCGGTACCGCAGTCCGTCTGGGTGACGATGCAGTCCTGTGCGACGTCGACGAGACGACGGGTCAGGTAACCCGAGTTCGCCGTCTTCAGAGCCGTATCCGCCAGACCCTTACGGGCGCCGTGCGTCGAGTTGAAGTACTCGTTCACGGTCAGGCCTTCTTTGAAGTTCGAGATGATCGGTGTTTCGATGATCTCGCCCGAAGGCTTGGCCATGAGGCCGCGCATGCCGCCCAGCTGACGCATCTGGTTCGGCGAACCACGCGCACCGGAGTGGCTCATCATGTAGATGGCGTTCATCGGCTTCTGACGACCGGTCTCCGCGTCGAACTCGACGGCCTTAATGCGGGCCATCATGTCCTCGGCGACCTTCTCGGTGGCCTTGCCCCAGGCGTCGACGACCTTGTTGTACTTCTCGCCCTGCGTGATCAGGCCGTCATTGTACTGCTGCTCGTATTCCTTCACGAGCGTTTCAGTATCGCCGACGATCTTCGCCTTCGTGTCCGGGATGACCATGTCGTCCTTGCCGAACGAAATGCCCGCACGGCAGGCGTGGCCGAAGCCCAGCTGCATGATGCGGTCGCAGAAGATGACCGTCTCTTTCTGACCGCAGTGGCGGTAGACGGTGTCGATCATCTTGGAGATGTTCTTCTTGGTCATCTCCTGGTTGCAGGTGTCGAACGGCACGTTGACGTTCTTCGGCAGCAATTCGCCGATGATCATGCGGCCAGGGGTCGTCTCGTGGATCTGCGAGACCGGCTTGCCGTTCTCGTCGACCGTCTTGAAGCGACCTTTGATCTTGGTGTGCAGCGTCACGACCTTGTTCTCAAGCGCGTGATGCAGCTCGCCCATGTCGGCGAAGACCATGCCCTCGCCCGGCTCGTTCTGGTTCTGGATCGACAGATAGTACAGGCCGAGAACCATGTCCTGCGACGGCACGATGATCGGTGCGCCGGATGCAGGGTGCAGGATGTTGTTGGTCGACATCATCAGCACGCGTGCTTCCAGCTGCGCTTCGAGCGACAGCGGAACGTGCACGGCCATCTGGTCACCGTCGAAGTCGGCGTTGAACGCCGTGCAGACGAGCGGGTGCAGCTGGATCGCCTTACCCTCGACGAGCGTGGGTTCGAACGCCTGGATGCCAAGACGGTGGAGCGTCGGTGCGCGGTTCAGGAGAACCGGATGCTCGCGGATGACCTCGTCCAGGATATCCCAGACTTCCGGCTTTTCCTTTTCGACGAGCTTCTTCGCCTGCTTCACGGTCGAGGAATAACCCTTGGCGTCGAGGCGGGCGTAGATGAACGGCTTGAACAGCTCGAGCGCCATCTTCTTCGGCAGGCCGCACTGATGCAGCTTCAGTTCCGGACCCGTCACGATGACCGAACGGCCCGAATAGTCGACGCGCTTGCCGAGCAGGTTCTGACGGAACCGGCCCTGCTTGCCCTTGAGCATGTCGGAGAGCGACTTCAGCGGACGCTTGTTGGCACCAGTGATGACGCGGCCGCGACGGCCGTTGTCGAACAGTGCATCGACCGACTCCTGAAGCATGCGCTTCTCGTTACGGATGATGATGCCCGGTGCACGCAGTTCGATCAGGCGCTTCAGACGGTTGTTGCGGTTGATCACGCGACGATAGAGGTCGTTCAGGTCCGACGTCGCGAAGCGACCGCCGTCCAGAGGAACCAGCGGACGCAGGTCCGGCGGGATTACCGGAACCACCTTCATGATCATCCATTCCGGACGATTGCCGGATTCCATGAAGTTCTCGACGATCTTGAGACGCTTCATCAGCTTCTTCGACTTCAGTTCCGAAGTCGTCGTTGCCAGTTCTTCGCGCAGATCGCCGGCGATCTTCTCCAGCTCCATGCCGGCCAGAAGCTCGTAGATGGCCTCGGCACCGATCATGGCGGTGAAGGAATCCTCGCCGAACTCGTCGACGGCAATCATGTACTCTTCTTCAGACAGCAGCTGGTGCTCCTGAAGCGAGGTAAGGCCGGGCTCGGTCACGATGTAGTTCTCGAAGTACAGGACGCGCTCGATATCCTTGAGCGTCATGTCGAGCAGCGTACCGATACGGCTCGGCAGCGACTTCAGGAACCAGATGTGGGCGACGGGCGCCGCAAGTTCGATGTGGCCCATGCGCTCGCGACGAACGCGCGAGAGCGTGACTTCCACGCCGCACTTTTCACAGATGATGCCCTTGTACTTCATGCGCTTGTACTTGCCGCACAGGCACTCATAGTCCTTGATCGGACCAAAGATACGCGCGCAGAAGAGACCGTCGCGCTCCGGCTTGAACGTACGGTAGTTGATGGTTTCCGGCTTCTTGATCTCGCCGAACGACCAGGAGAGAATCTTCTCCGGGCTGGCGATGGAAATTCGAATGCTATCGAATACCTGCGCCGGGGCCTGGGGATTGAAAAGATTCATGACCTCATGGTTCATGCCTGTCTCCTTTGCGGGGCCCTGCCCCGTCATATGCGGTCCGTGGAGGCCGTCGCCCCGTCTCCGCTTCGAAAATCCTGGCCGGTAGAAGCTACCGGCTGAAACCGCGATGCACGCGCCGCGACCGTCAAAGGCGCTGCGCGTGCATGCTCCCCACTATCGAGGAACGGATGCGCCACCTTGCATGCGGCGCATCCCGTTTGTCCGCTTACTCCGCTGCGTCAGGCAGCTGCTCCATGTCGGCGTTGTCGTCGATCTTCGTGTTCTCGAGTTCGACGTTGAGACCCAGCGAGCGCATTTCCTTCACGAGAACGTTGAAGCTCTCCGGAATGCCGGCCTCGAAGGTATCATCACCACGCACGATCGCTTCGTAGACCTTGGTACGGCCGGCCACGTCGTCCGACTTCACGGTTAGCATTTCCTGCAGCGTGTAGGCGGCACCATAGGCTTCGAGTGCCCAGACCTCCATCTCGCCGAAGCGCTGACCGCCGAACTGCGCCTTGCCGCCCAGCGGCTGCTGGGTAACGAGCGAGTACGGGCCGATCGAACGGGCGTGGATCTTGTCGTCCACCAGGTGGTTCAGCTTCAGCATGTAGATGTAGCCGACCGTAACCTGACGGTCGAACTGCTCGCCAGTACGGCCATCATACAGCGTCGACTGACCCGACACGTTGAGCCCTGCCTTTTCCAGCATGACATTGACGTCGGCTTCGTGCGCACCGTCGAACACCGGCGTGGCGATCGACACGCCGCGACGCGTCTGCTCGGCCACACGAACGATCGACTCGTCGTCGAAGTCCTTGATCGGCTCGCCCTTGACGCCGCCACCGATGACATCATCGACAGTTGCGCGAAGCTCGGAGATGTCGCCGGACTGCTTGTAGGCATCCAGCATGTTTCCGATCTTCTTGCCGAGCGAAGCGCATGCCCAGCCAAGATGCGTCTCGAGGATCTGACCGACGTTCATGCGCGAAGGCACGCCGAGCGGGTTCAGCACGATGTCGACATGCGTACCGTCTTCGAGGAACGGCATGTCCTCGATCGGCATGATGCGCGACACGACACCCTTGTTGCCGTGACGGCCGGCCATCTTGTCGCCCGGCTGCATCTTGCTCTTCACCGCCACGAAGACCTTGACCATCTTCATGACGCCTGGGGGCATCTCGTCGCCGCGCTGGACCTTCTCGACCTTGTCCATGAAGCGCTGCTCGAGGCGCGACTTGGACTCGTCGTACTGGGCGCGCAACTGCTCGATGCCACCCTGGACCTTCTCGTCCTCGACGGCGAACAGCCACCACTGCGAACGCGGATAGTCGCCCATGACGGCCGCGTCGAGCTTGGTGCCCTTCTTGAAGGTCTTCGGACCGGCAACAGCCACGTGGCCCGACAGCATGTCGGTCAGACGACCGTAGACGTTACGGTCGAGGATCGCCTGCTCGTCGTCGCGGTCCTTGGCGAGACGTTCGATTTCCTCGCGCTCGATCGCCATGGCACGCTCGTCTTTCTCGACGCCGTGGCGGTTGAACACGCGGACTTCGACAACGGTGCCGTGCGCGCCCGGAGGCATACGCATGGATGTGTCGCGGACGTCGGATGCCTTTTCACCGAAGATGGCGCGCAGAAGCTTCTCTTCCGGCGTCATCGGGCTCTCGCCCTTCGGCGTGATCTTGCCGACGAGAATGTCGCCAGGATGCACTTCGGCGCCCACATAGACGATGCCGGCTTCGTCGAGATTCTTGAGCGCCTCTTCCGAAACATTCGGAATGTCACGCGTGATTTCTTCCGGTCCAAGCTTCGTGTCGCGCGCCATCACTTCGAACTCGTCGATGTGGATGGAGGTGAACACGTCTTCCGAGACGATGCGCTCGGAAAGCAGGATGGAGTCCTCGTAGTTGTAGCCGTTCCAGGGCATGAACGCGACGAGCACGTTCCGGCCGAGCGCCAGATCGCCGAGATCCGTCGACGGACCGTCAGCGATGATGTCGCCGGCTTCGATCCGGTCACCAACGGTCACCAGCGGACGCTGGTTGACGCAGGTGTTCTGGTTCGAACGCTGGAACTTCTGCAGGCGGTAGATGTCGACGCCGGATTTTGCGGCATCGGTCTCTTCCGTAGCGCGAATAACGATACGCGTTGCATCGACCTGGTCGACGACACCCGAACGACGAGCCGCGATGGCAGCGCCGGAATCGCGGGCAACGACCGATTCCATGCCGGTGCCGACGAACGGGGCATCGGCCCGGAGCAACGGCACAGCCTGACGCTGCATGTTCGAACCCATGAGCGCGCGGTTGGCGTCGTCGTTCTCGAGGAACGGGATGAGCGCCGCCGCTACCGAAACAAGCTGCTTCGGCGAAACGTCCATGAGGTCGATGGTTTCGCGCGGCGCCATCATCACTTCGCCGGAGTGGCGGCAAATGACGAATTCGTCGACGAACTGACCGTCTTCGCTGAGCTCGGCGTTCGCCTGGGCCACGTAGTGCTTGGACTCTTCCATGGCCGAAAGATAGACGACGTCGCGCGTCACCTTGCCGTCCACGATCTTGCGGTACGGGCTTTCGATGAAGCCGTACTTGTTGACGCGGGCAAACGAGGCGAGCGAGTTGATCAGACCGATGTTCGGGCCTTCCGGCGTTTCGATCGGGCAGATACGGCCATAGTGAGTCGGGTGAACGTCGCGGACTTCGAAGCCTGCGCGCTCACGCGTCAGACCACCCGGTCCAAGTGCCGAAAGACGGCGCTTGTGCGTGATTTCCGACAGCGGGTTCACCTGGTCCATGAACTGCGACAGCTGCGAGGATCCGAAGAACTCGCGAACGGCGGCAGCGGCCGGCTTGGCGTTGATCAGATCCTGCGGCATGACCGTGTCGATCTCGATCGACGACATGCGTTCCTTGATCGCACGCTCCATGCGCAGAAGGCCCAGACGATACTGGTTCTCCATGAGCTCGCCGACCGAACGAACACGGCGGTTGCCGAGGTTGTCGATGTCGTCGATCTCGCCCTTGCCGTCACGCAGCTCGACGAGCGTCTTCACGACGGCCAGGATATCTTCCTTGCGCAGCGTGCGAACGGTATCAGCAGCATCGAGGTCGAGGCGCATGTTCATCTTGACGCGGCCAACGGCCGACAGATCGTAGCGCTCGCTGTCGAAGAACAGCGAGTTGAACATGGCTTCCGCCGTTTCCATTGTGGGCGGCTCGCCCGGACGCATCACGCGATAGATGTCGAACAGAGCATCCTGACGGTTCTCGTTCTTGTCTGCCGAAAGCGTGTTGCGGATGTAGGCGCCGACATTGATGTGGTCGATGTCGAGAACCGGGATGGAGTCAAAGCCCGCTTCCAGGAGAACCGGCAGCGTCTTCTCGTCGATTTCGTCGCCGGCTTCGAGGAAGACCTCACCCGTCGTCGGATTGACCATGTCTTCCGCGAGATAGGCGCCATAAAGGTCGTCGTCGGTCGCCTTGATCGCCTTGACGCCCTTTTCCTGCATCTGCTTGAGCACACGCGGGGTCAGCTTGCGACCGGCTTCGGCAACGACTTCACCGCTATCGGCGTCGATCAGGTCCGTGATCGCCTTGGTGCCCTTGAGCGCGTTCGGCTGGAAGGGAATGCGCCAACCTTCGCCGTCACGGGCATAGTGCGACTTCGTGTAGAACGTCTCGAGGATTTCCTCGGCGTCCATGCCGAGCGCCATCAGGAGCGACGTCGCCGGAATCTTGCGGCGGCGGTCGATGCGCGCATGCACGATGTCCTTGGCGTCGAACTCGATGTCGAGCCAGGAGCCACGATACGGGATGACGCGGGCTGCGAAGAGCAGCTTGCCCGACGAGTGCGACTTGCCCTTGTCGTGGTCGAAGAAGACGCCCGGCGAACGGTGCATCTGCGAGACGATCACGCGCTCGGTACCGTTGACGATGAACGTGCCGTTCATGGTCATCAGCGGCATGTCGCCCATGTAGACGGACTGTTCCTTGATGTCCTTGATCGACTTCGCGCCCGTATCCTCGTCGATATCGAACACGATGAGGCGCAGCGTCACCTTGAGCGGCGCTGCGTAGGTCAGATCGCGCTGACGGCACTCTTCGACGTCGAACTTCGGCGCTTCGAATTCGTAGGAGACGAATTCGAGCATCGAGGTGCCGGCGAAATCCTGGATCGGGAACACCGACTTGAAGACGGCCTGAAGGCCCTCTTCCGGGCGACCGCCTTCCGGCTCGTCGACCATGAGGAACTGGTCGTAGGATGCCTTCTGAACCTCGATGAGGTTCGGCATTTCTGCGACTTCTGGAATCTTACCGAAGAACTTGCGTACGCGCCTACGACCGTTGAATGAAATGGTCTGAGCCATCGTCGCTCCTTGTCAAAAATCTTGCATCTGGGCCTGCATGTGACGGATGACCGCTGGCCAGTCGGCTCCGTCGGGGGCGCGCTCTCCATCCAGTCGAGAGCGAGGAACCCATTATCGAAAGACCGAAACGTCCGGTCTCCGGATAATCTGTTCCGAACGACAAATGGACCCGCGCCGAACGGCGCGGATCCGTCAGATCACGAATGATCTTACTTGAGCTCGACCTTCGCGCCTGCGTCTTCGAGCTTCTTCTTGATGTCCTCGGCTTCGCCCTTGGAAATTGCTTCCTTGACGGCCTTCGGTGCAGCTTCGACGAGGTCCTTGGCTTCTTTGAGGCCGAGACCCGTGATTGCACGGACTTCCTTGATGACGTTGATCTTGTTTGCGCCGGCTTCGGCCAGGATCACGTCGAATTCAGTCTTCTCTTCAGCGGCTTCAGCCGGTGCACCGCCGCCAGCAGCAGCAACAGCAACGGGAGCAGCAGCCGAAACGCCCCACTTTTCCTCGAGCATCTTGGAAAGCTCAGCAGCTTCCAGGACGGTGAGGTTGGAGAGGTCTTCAACGATCTTGGAGAGATCAGCCATTGTTATAGTCCTTTTATTCGGTTCGAACTTTAAGAGTTAAACAGCGAAGTTCCGCCTTATGCGGCTTCGTCCTTCTTGGCATAAGCGCCGAATACGCGTGCGAGCTGACCCGCAGGCGCGTTGACGACCTGAGCGATGCGCGTTGCCGGGGTCTGGATCATTCCAACCAGCTTTGCACGCAGCTCGTCGAGCGATGGCAGGGTCGCAAGCGACTTCACACCTTCGGCATCGAGATTGGTCGAGCCCATCGCACCACCGAGAACAACGAGCTTGTCGTTACCCTTGGCGAAGTCGACGGCGACTTTCGGAGCGGCAATCGGATCATCGCTGTAGGCGATGAGCGTCTGGCCGGTGAAGAGATCTGCGATCCCTTCGGACTCCGTGCCCTGAAGAGCGATCTTGGCCAGGCGGTTCTTCGCGACCTTGACCGTTCCGCCGGCTGAGCGCATGCGCGACCGGAGGTCGTTCATCTGCGCAACCGTCAGACCGGAGTAGTGGGCCACAACAACCGAACCGGAAGCCTTGAAGACTTCGTTCAGCTCTGTGACGAATTCGCGTTTTTCCGCTCTATCCACTGTCTTTCTCCAGCAGACCGGACTGGCATTCGCGCCAACCACAGTCGGTTTGCCTTTGCCGCAAGGGGACCGTTCGTCAGAAAGATCTCCAAGCGACGCTTGAGGATCCTGCCCCCTTACACGTCGCCGGGACCGGCGGGCGCAAGGCAATCGAGGTTCGAACCGCAAGAAACGGCATGAAAGCCGCCAAATCCGGGTCTTACCCGTCTCATGCAGGCCGTGTGGGATTAAGGTTGCCCACCTGCAATCTCGGACAGGAATGCCGGGAACCGAAATTCCCGGCAACTTCCGGCCCGAAGGCCGGAAATCGGTTCATGCCGCCTGCCCCTTGAGGCAGGCCGCGAAAATCTGCGCGCGCCTTAGGCGGCCGAAAGGGTCGACGGGTCGATCTTGACGCCAGGGCCCATGGTCGAGGAAATCGCCACGCGCTTGACGTAGTTGCCCTTGGCGCCCGACGGCTTTGCCTTGATGACCGCATCGGCGAAGGCGCGGATGTTCTCTTCGATCGCCTTGGCATCGAAGGAAACCTTGCCAACGCCCGCATGCACGATGCCGGCCTTCTCGACGCGGAACTCGACGGCGCCGCCCTTGGAAGCCTTGACGGCTGCGGTGACGTCCGGCGTGACGGTGCCGACGCGCGGGTTCGGCATCAGGCCGCGGGGGCCGAGTACCTTACCGAGACGGCCGACGAGGCCCATCATGTCCGGTGTCGCGATGCAGCGGTCGAAGTCGATCTGACCGCCCTGCACTGCTTCGACCAAGTCTTCGGCGCCGACGATGTCGGCACCGGCAGCCTTGGCCTCTTCAGCCTTGTCACCACGTGCGAAAACGGCAACGCGAACCGTACGGCCCGTTCCGTTCGGCAGGTTGACGACGCCGCGGACCATCTGGTCGGCGTGGCGCGGGTCGACGCCGAGGTTCATGGCGACTTCGATCGTTTCATCGAACTTCGTGGCGGAACGCTCGCGGATCATGCTGACGGCCTCGGAGAGGTCGTAGAGCTTGTTGCGATCGATGCCTTCACGGCTCTTTTCTACGCGCTTTGCAATCTTGGCCATGATCTTATTCCGTCACTTCCAGGCCCATGGAGCGGGCAGAGCCCTCAACCATGCGCATTGCCCCTTCGACGTCGGCAGCGTTCAGATCCTTCATCTTCGCTTCAGCGATGGTGCGGATCTTGTCGCGCGAGATCTTGCCAGCAACTTCCTTGCCCGGAGTCTTCGAGCCGGACTTCAGCTTGGCTTCCTTCTTGAGGAAGTAGCTGACGGGCGGCTGCTTCATCTGGAAGTTGAACGACTTGTCCTGGAAGTAGGTGATGACGACCGGGATCGGCATGCCCTTTTCCATTTCCTGCGTGGCGGCATTGAACGCCTTGCAGAATTCCATGATGTTGATGCCACGCTGACCAAGTGCCGGACCGATCGGCGGCGACGGATTTGCCGACCCCGCGGATACCTGCAACTTGAGCTGGCCTGCAACTTTCTTAGCCATAACTCTCTGCCTTTTCCAATTATAGACCGGAAATCCGGCCTCAATGTGCCGGCGAACCGGCGGCTGCGTTTGCGTGGTGCGATCCGACCCCGGATTGGCTCACCCGGAAGATCTCCCACGCTGGTGACCGGCCCCTGAGGGACCGATCCAGCAATCAGGTCTTTTCGACCTGGCTGTACTCAAGCTCGACCGGCGTTGCGCGGCCGAAGATCGACACTTCCACCTTCAGGCGCGAACGCTCTTCGTCGACATCCTGAACGATGCCGTTGAACGAGGCGAACGGACCGTCCGACACGCGGATCTGCTCGCCGATTTCGAACGAGATCGAAGGCTTCGGCCGCTCCACGCCATCCTGAACCTGCGAAAGGATACGCTCGGCCTCGGAGTCTGGGATCGGCACCGGCTTCGAATCGGAACCAAGGAACCCGGAGACCTTTGGCGTGTTCTTGATCAGGTGATAGGCTTCGTCGGTCAGATCAGCCCGCACCAGAACGTAGCCCGGGAAGAACTTGCGCTCTGCATCCACTTTACGGCCGCGACGGACTTCGACGACCTTCTCGGTCGGCACGAGGATTTTCTCGAAGAGATGCGACAGGCCCTTCTGGCGCGCCTTCTCTTCGATCGACTCGGCGACCTTCTTCTCGAAATTCGAGTATGCGTGGACAATATACCAGCGCGCTGACATTCAAATTCTCCCGAGGGCAGCTACGGTTAGGCGCCGATGTTCAGAATAAGCCCGATGATCCAGCCCAGCGCCTGATCGGCGGCAAAGAAGAAGATCGAAGCCACAAACACCATGATGAGAACCATGATCGTGGAGATCAGCGTCTCGCGACGGCTTGGCCAGGTAACCTTCGCCGTTTCGGCGCGGACCTGCTGGATGAACGTGATCGGATTGGTTCTCGAAGCCATGAACTGCCCATACGATTACGGCACGCAAAGCGACAAGGCGGCTCCGCGCACCGTTGATCTAGAGGTTCTACATAAAGACCGATTCCCAAATTCACAAGAGGAAATCCGTCCGGCGCGTCAAAATAGCAAACCGGCCGGGCCGCCAGAGGCGCCGGCCGACCAGCCCGAAATGGCAGGGGCAGAGGGGCTCGAACCCCCGACCTGCGGTTTTGGAGACCGCCGCTCTACCAACTGAGCTATACCCCTAAACGATCGCTCGTTCGAGCGCTTCGCCGTGCCGCTGATCTAACTTGGAGCGACCAACGCGGCAAGATGAAAATGCTTCGGCGGAGCGAATTCTCCCCGCCGAAGCTTGTTTGGAAGCGTTATTCCGTGATCGCGGCGACGATGCCGGCGCCGCCCTGGAACGCGCTTGCGCGCATTCCAGCAGCTTTAAGCGCATCGGCAGCTTTCGGCATCGTCATCGCTGCAATCACTCCGTGATCGCGGCGACGATGCCGGCGCCGACGGTGCGGCCGCCTTCGCGGATGGCGAAGCGC